>CAVONB010000010.1:0-438304 GCA_963697205.1 uncultured Alphaproteobacteria bacterium
CGATAATGCGGTAGCCGCCGTTGTTGCAGATCACGAAGGTGATTGGGAGTTTGTGGTGCGCGGCAGTCCACAAGGCCTGGATTGAGTAGAGCGCAGACCCGTCGCCGACCATACAGACGATTCGCTTGTCAGGCTGAGCCATCGCAACGCCGACGGCGGCGGGCACACTCCAGCCGATGCCACCACTCGCGTACGAAATAAAGTCATAGCGGCTTCGGTAGGCGAGCAGGTTGGTCACGTAGCGACCGGTCGTCAGACCTTCATACACCATTGTGCTGTCGCGATCCAACGAGTCCACAACACGCAACGTCATGAGGTCGGGGTCCATCGGTATCGCCCCGTCCCTACCTTCAATCTCCATGGCGAGTTTGCGCCGCCTCGAGATCCAATTGGTTTCGCTGATCGCCGCGACCCTAGCCTTGGCTTTCTCGGCGAGTTTCGCGCCCCCCTTCTTCGCAAGCACAGGCAGCAGCGCCCGGATGGTTTCGCGCACGTCGGCCTTCAGCGCCAGCGTTGCAGGGAAGTTCTTGGCGAGTTCCCAGTCAACAAGTAGCCACGCCCCCTAAACTTGGGCAGAGGCAGCTGGCACTCTGCCTCTGGGTCAAGCCCATTCAGGTTCCGCTTGCGAGTGCGACCGACGGCGATGCACGAAAGGGCGCAGGGAAATCAAAGCTTAGACGTATCCCTGCGCCCAGCGGCTTGGCTCACGGACCGACCGTCACCGTCGTAAGATCCTGGATCCAATGCTGTGCCTGCACGAACCCCTTCACCTTGGGCGACATGGCGCGCGGATTGAGGTCGTGCACGCCGAACAGCCAGAGGGCATTGTCGACCGAGGTCTGGTGTAGCTTGGCAACAACCGCGTCCTGCTTGGCAGGATCGAACTCGTTACGGATTTCATCGACCAGTTTGTCCATCTCGGGGATCTTGGCGTTCATCCAGTTGCTGCCGCGCGGGGCGATGCGCCGGCTGTCGAGCGTGATGAGGAAGCCGAAATCGGGATCCCAGAACGCCCAACTGTTGTTGATGGCGTGGATGCCTTTGTTCTCGGGGGCGTGCGCGCCAGCGGCCCGACGCGGAATCATCGTGTTCCACTCGATCACCTCGAGCTGCACATCGAGGCCGATTTCACGCAGATTCTCTTGCAGGTACTGGTTCATGGGCAAGGGCTGCATCTGGCCAGAGCCGGCAGCGGTGATCAGCACCTTGGCCTTCGCCGGCTTTTCCTTGCTGTATCCGGCCTCTGCCATGAGCCGTTTCGCCTCGACGAGATCATACTTGATCTTGAACGACGGATTGCCGAACCACGGGTGTCCAGGCCAGGCGTGCCCCACGGCAGGCTTGGCCAATCCCGCAAGCAGGTTCTTGGCCAGTCCTTCGCGATCGATGCCGAGGTTCACGGCCTTGCGGACACGGATATCCTTGAACGGCGAGTCGTCGAGCTGCGACAACCACCACGGCCAGATGTGAGGATAGACGTTCGTGACGATGTTCATACCTGCCTGCTTCAACCGCGGCACCAGATCGGGGGCCGGCGCTTCGACCCAGTCGACCTGACCGGAGAGCAGCGCTGACGTGCGCGTCACGGCGTCCGGTATCGGCAGGAGCACAAGGCGGTCGGTCTTGGGCACGCGTGCCTTGTCCCAATAGTCTGCGTTCTTGACAAGCTCCGCTCTCTCGCGCGCGACGAGCTTGTCCAACTTCCAGGGGCCTGTTCCGGCGGGCGCTTTTGCATATTCGGTCCAGCTCCCCGCTTGCTTCCAGCGAGAGGGGCTCGAGAAGAAAATCCGCGCGAAATAGTACGGGATCATCGAATCCGGCGCCTTTGTGGTCAGCTCGACGGTATAATCGTCGACCTTGCGGTACCCTTCGACGGCATTGAGCCGCCCCAGCGTCTGGATAACCTGCGCGGCATCGTACTGCGGCGCGTCCTTCTTCATCAGCTTGTCAAAGTTCCAGATCACCGCGTCAGCATTGAACGGCGTGCTGTCGTGAAACGTCACGCCCTGACGCAGCTTGAAAGTCCAGCGACGGCGGTCGGCCGGATCAGCCTCCCACGCGGTCGCCAATCCGGGCACGAGCTTCGATGCCTTGTCGAAGGACGAAAGGTCCCAGTTGATGAGGCAGTCGTAGAGCGTGACGCCGATCCACCGCCAGCCGGCGGCACCCTGGTCCGGCTGACTAACCGTGCGCGGGATATCCGCAAGCGTCATCCCCACCCGCAGAACGGTTTCTGCGCGTAGCGGCGGGGCGGCGGCAAGACCCAGGCTTGTGATCGCGGCGAGAGCGGCAGGACGAATGAGAATTCGCATGGCAGGGACTCCATCGACGCAAGTACGGTTAAATGGGGCTTCACTGGGCAGGTAACGGCGGCGCGAAGACGTGGGCCGGCTCGACGCTCTTGTCGGGTGCCGACGGCAGCATGGCCGCTGTCGCGCGCGTTCGCGTGTTCACCTCTATGCATCTTTCGACGAAGCTGGCGGTAACGTTGGTGATCCCCATCCGCTTCAGGATAAGCTCGATCTCGTCTCGGGTCGGGGCGGCAGATGCGCTCATCTTGGGATAATCCTCATAACGCGGGATGGTGCTCGTGCCAGTCCGTCGCTGACTGATAGGCCTGAGCTACGCGCAGCAACATGGGCTCGTCGAAATGCTTGGCGATAATCTGCATACTCAACGGCAGCCCCTCCGGTCCGAAGCCCGTGCAGATCGAAGCCGAGGGATGCCCGGTGACGTTGGCGACGCAAAGTGCTGAACCGGCCGTGTAGGCGATCATGCCGTCATCGTCGTCGTGCGCTGGGACTTGCCAGAAGGCAGCAGCGCATAGCACGGCGTCGAGGCCGCCCAACGCCGACTGCGCCGCGGCCGTGATTTCGCGGCGCCAGCGCGTCGCCTTGACGAAATCGAGCCCCGATAGCGTCAATGACGACATGAACTTGTCGCGCAAGGCTTCGCCCATTGCTTCATGGCGGTCGCGGAAATCCGCCTCATGGATCGCCAGCGACTCTGTCTGACCGATGATCGTGACGACCGCACGCGCCTGCTGGACACTGTATGGAAAATCGATCTCGACGATCTCGGCGCCGAGGTCGCGGTACGTTTGGACGGCTTTTTCCAGTGCAGTGACCACGGCCGGGTCGGGCTTCACGTCTTTCTCGTGAAATCGGCGGATGAAGCCCAGTCGAAGGCCTCTGACGCCGCGGTCGAGGTTATCTGTGTAGCTCGGGACCGGCCGATCGGCCGTCGTCGGATCCAAGGTGTCAAAGCCGGCAATAGCCTGCATCACCAGCGCGCTGTCACGAACGGACCGCGTCAGCGGACCAGCGACATCGAACGAGAACGAGTTTGGCTGGATGCCAGCGCGACTGATCCGTCCGTAGGTCGCCTTCAGCCCGAAAAGGCCGTGAACCGCCGAGGGAATGCGGACCGAGCCACCGGTATCGCTGCCCATTCCGAATAGGCAGAGCCCGGCAGCCACTGAAGCGCCTGTCCCCGAACTCGACCCTCCCGCGAAGTGCGAGGTGCGCCAGGGATTGCGTGCCGACGGCACCGGCAGATCGTTCTGGCCGCGCCCGTTCCCGGTGCCAAACTCCCAGGTGTTGTGCTTGCCCAGCAGGATCCCGCCGGCAGCTTCAAGCCGCTGGTGGACTGTCGCATCCTCATGCGGAACCCAGTCCCACAACAAACGGGAGTTGGTAGTCGTGCGGATGCCCTGCGTGTAGTAGTTGTCCTTCAGTCCGTAGGGAATGCCATGCAGCGGACCGCGATACCGGCCGGCCATGATCTCCTGCTCAGCAATGCGGGCCCGATCGAGCGCGCGGTCCCCCACGACGGTGATGTAACCGTGGATCCGATCGTTGACAGCGGCGATGCGATCCAGGTGCGCCTTCGTCAACTCGACCGGCGATAACTTCTTTCTCGCGATCGATTGGCCGGCTTGGCTAGCCGTGAGATACGTCAACTCAGACTGAGGTGCCTTCGCCACGTCGCCGCCTCCAGCGATGCTTCACGCAAGCTTGCAACCAATAGGCGTCCGATCGATCATCTCAGCGGGCGAATATCGGCCCCTCACCGCGCTGTTGGCTCAACAGGATCGAAAATACTTTCAAACGTTCGCATGAGCCAGCCTAGCCATCAAGCGGAATCGATCCGTCGATTGCGCATCAGGTATGCAATAACAGGCGTGCTTTAAGGCAATATGATCATTGATCGCCCAGATGCCGGCAGGATGCGCAAAAGTAGCATCGTCGACAGGCTCATGAGCTTGCGTGACCTTCCGCCACGCCATAGGATGCTGAGCCTAGAAATTCAGAATTGTGGATCAGATGCTCGCGTACCTGCTGAAGCGCATCGCATATGTGATCCCGGTTGCTTTGGGCGTCTCGCTCATCTGTTTCTCGCTCGTCCACATCGCACCGGGTGATGCCGTCTCGGCAATGTCCGCTGGAGGAGCATCCCAGGAGACCGTCGAACAGATCAAGCGGTCCTATGGTCTCGATCGCCCATTGCCGGTTCAATATACGATCTGGCTCGCAAAAGCGTTGAAGGGCGACTTAGGCATCGCGCTTTCGAACGGGCAGCCCGTCGCCGCGCAGGTCGGTAAGGCCGTCGTGAATACGCTCATCCTGGCCGTGTTCGCGACACTCTTGAGCTTCACTCTGGCGGCACTGCTCGGCACGCTTGCGGGCTACAATCAGGGCTCCGCGCTGGACCGGATCGCCACGACGATCGCGATCACGGGCGTGAGCATGCCGCATTACTGGCTCGGCATGGTGCTGGCCATCGTGTTCGCCGTGGAGCTTGGCTGGCTGCCGGCAATGGGCGCGGGGCCGGGCGGCTCGTCCTCCTGGGCATGGGATCTGCGGCACATGGAGTACATGGTGCTGCCGGTCGTCACCATGTCAGTCATTCCGCTCGGCATCATCACGCGAACGGTAAGGGCGGTCGTCGCCGAAATCCTTGCTCAGGAGTTCGTGCAAGGACTGCGCGCAAAAGGATTGAGCGAGCGGCGCATTTTCCTCCACGTCGTGAAGAACGCAGCTCCGACATCGCTTGCCGTCATGGGCATCCAGCTCGGCTATCTGCTCGGCGGATCGATCCTGGTCGAAACCGTCTTCGCATGGCCAGGCACGGGCTTCCTGCTCAACACGGCGATCTTTCAGCGCGACATCCCGCTACTGCAGGGCACGATCCTTGTGCTGGCGCTGTTCTTCGTTGCCATTAATCTGGTCGTCGACCTGTTGCAGTCGGCGATCGACCCGAGAGTGCGTCGCTCATGAGCCAAGTCGGGTCGCGCATGAGGGCTGAGCCGAGCACCGAGGTGGCAGGACCACGTGCCCGGCGGCGCGGCTACTGGCGCGAGGTTGTCGGGCGCGCGATGCGCGATCCCGTCGCGGTGATCTGCGCTGCGATCCTCCTCCTCCTGGTGGCGATCGCTATCCTTGCTCCGCTCCTGGCGCCATTCGATCCCAACCAGACGAGCATGGTGCGGCGGCTAAGGCCGATCGGCTTTGCGGGACACCCGCTCGGGACCGACGAACTCGGTCGGGATATGCTGAGCCGGCTCATTTACGGCACTCGGCTTTCGCTCTTCATGGGTCTGACGCCTGTCTTCCTTGCGCTGCTTTTTGGCACGTTTCTCGGCGTCGTGGCCGGCTATGCCGGCGGCTGGGTGAACACGATCGTCATGCGCATCACCGATGTCTTCTTCGCTTTTCCATCGGTGCTTCTCGCCGTCGCGATCTCGGGCGCCCTCGGCGCCGGGATCGAGAATGCCATCCTCTCGCTGACCATCGTTTTCATCCCGCCGATTACTCGGGTGGCCGAAAGCGTCACGACGCAGATCCGATCCGCGGACTTCCTCGATGCGGCTCGCGCGAGCGGCGTCGGCACGCCGGTGGTAGTCAGGGTCCACGTCCTACGCAACGTGCTCGGCCCCATTTTTGTCTACGCGACGAGCCTCGTCAGCGTTTCCATGATCATTGCTTCGGGCCTCTCATTTCTCGGAATCGGCGTCGAGCCGCCCAATGCGGAATGGGGCCTCATGCTCAACACGCTGAGGCCAGCGATCTTTGTCAACCCGCTCGTAGCGGCGCTGCCGGGCTTCATGATCTTCGTGACATCGATCTGTTTCAGCCTGCTTAGTGATGTCCTGCGCTCGGCGATGGAGGTGAAGTCGTGACGGCGACCGCACCGACCGCCACGGCGAGGCTCGACGCTGAGCCGCTGCTGCAGGTCGACGCGCTGGCAAAGAGCTTCGGCGGCGGCCGTGCCCTGATGGGCGGGCGCAGTGGTGTCGTCCGCGCGGTGGACGGCGTCAGCTTTCAATTGGCCGCCGGCGAGACGCTCGGCATCGTCGGCGAATCCGGCTGCGGCAAGTCCACATTGGCCCGATTGATTATGCACCTGCTTGAGCCTGACGGCGGGCACATGGTGTTCGACGGCACAAAAGTAGGGGACGGCCCCGGCGGACTGCAAAGCTTCCGCCGCCAAGTTCAGATGGTCTTCCAGGACAGCCACGCCTCACTAAATCCGCGTCTGACAGTCGAGGATACGGTCGCTTTCGGCGCAAAGGGCATCGGCCTCTCCCGGCAGGAGGCGATCCGACTGGCTCACGACCTTCTGGCGAAGGTCGGTCTCGATCCGGCGCGGTTCGCCGATCGCTATCCGCACGAGCTATCGGGTGGTCAGCGCCAGCGCGTCAACATCGCCCGCGCGCTAGCGTTGAGGCCTCGCCTGCTCATCCTGGACGAGGCGGTCTCCGCGCTCGATAAGTCGATCGAAGCCCAAGTGCTCAACCTCCTCCTCGATCTAAAGTCAGAACTCGGCCTCAGCTACATCTTTATTTCGCATGACCTCAACGTCGTGCGCTACGTCTCCGACCGCGTGATGGTGATGTACCTGGGCAAGGTCGCAGAGATCGGTCCGGCACGCACGATCCTGCGCGACCCGCGACACCCGTACACGGAAGCGCTTCTCGCCTCGATGCCGGCTGTCGATCCGGACAAGCGACGCCGCAAGGCGCCAATCCAGGGCGATCCGCCGAATCCGATCGATCCGCCGCCGGGTTGCCGTTTTCACCCGCGGTGTGCCCTGGCCGCTGAAGTCTGCCGCCAGCGCGAGCCCGGCTTCACGATGATCGATCACACTCACCGCGTCACCTGCCACCTCGCCGACCCTCGCTCCGGACATCCAGGTGCCGGAAAGGAAATTTGATGCTCGAAGTCCCACACAACCCCACTAACAGCCTCGTGGAGATCGAGGGTTTGAGCGTCGACTTCGATATATCAGCCCGTCAAGTGGTGCGTGCCGTGGATGGCCTAGACCTCAAACTCGCCGCCGGCGAAGTGGTCGCCGTCCTTGGTGAATCAGGCTCAGGAAAAAGTGTCACGCTGCGTTCTCTGCTGCGCCTCCTTCCGGCCACTGCAACGATCAGCGGCAAGATCTGCATCGATGGAACCGACGTGCTTGCGCTGAGGCCGTCGGAGCTTACGGCGTTTCGCGGCAAGGTGGTTTCGATGATATTCCAGGAGCCGGGGCTTGCCTTCGATCCCGTGTTCCGAATCGGATATCAAATTGCGGAGGCAATCGCAGCCCACGAGAAGATCTCTTGGCGCGCCGCGGACGCGCGAGCACTCGAGCTGCTGGAGAGAGTCAGGATCCCCGCAGCGCGCGAAAGGATGCGTGCCTATCCGCATGAATTGTCCGGCGGCATGAGGCAAAGAGCGATGATTGCGCTCGCACTGTCGTGCCGCCCGAAGCTGTTGCTCGCCGACGAACCGACAACAGCGCTCGATGCGACAGTACAGATCCAGATCCTGCTGCTCTTGCGTGAGCTTCAACAGGAGTTCGGGCTCGGCGTCATTTTCGTGACGCACGATATTGGCGTGGCTGTCGAGGTCGCAGACCGGATCAGCGTGATGTACGCCGGACGCATCGTCGAGAATGGGACCTGCGCGGATGTCATCCGGAGTCCGCTCCATCCCTACACCCGGGGACTGCTCGCGACGCGGATCGACTACGATTCCCGCCAGGGCGAACGGCTTACTGCTATACCCGGCATGCCACCCGATCTCTCTGCGCTTCCGAGAGGCTGCGCCTTTGCACCCAGATGCGCCCTTGCTTCCCAGCCGTGCCACGAGGGTCCACCGCCCATTGTCGAGCGGGCCGACCGTCATTGGGCCCGTTGCATTCAACTCACCTGATGGTTTGGCCGAGTCATCCGGACAAGCGCCTCATTCCAACGTCGGCTGCTGATACACCTCCTGGAAGGCGGGGAGGATCTGATCAAAGCGCGCGGTTTTCAGGTTGAGACGCGTCAGCGCGGCGAACGTGGCCCTGCTCTCAGCCGAGAGTGGCAGAGGCCAAAATCTTGTCCGCGACCGCCGCCGCAATGCGATCGACGTCGTCATCGCTCAAGGTGCCAATTCGAGTTCTCATCGCCGCCGCGCCGCGCGCCACGAGTGCGAGGTCTTCTGCGCCGAGGACCTTGTTCAAGGTCTCTGTCACGGGGTCAATATCTTGCTGCGGCATCGTCTGGCCTCCGATCGACCGTTCCGATTGGCCTTCGCTGCATTGGCTTTGCAGGCCACAAAATTGGGGTCGAGCCCGACCATTGCGGCGGACGTGCGGGACGTTGGATCGACCGAGGCGAGAGCGCCGAAGCTGATCACGCTTGACATGGACAGCTCGGTGAGTCCGACCCATGGCGCGCAGGAAGGGACGGCCTGGAATGGCCACTTCGACTGCTCCTGCTACCATCCGCTGTTCGTGTTCAACCAGTTCGGCCGCCTGGAGCGCTGCAAGTTGCGCCCCGGCAACGTGCACAGCGTAGAGGGCTGGGAGGACGTCCTCAAGCCTGTCATTGCCCGCGACGCTGACAAGGGTATTTTGCGCTTCTTCCGCGCCGATGCTGTTTTCGCACTTCCGGCGCTCTACGAGACACTGGAGGCAGAAAGCTACTTCTACGCCATCCGTCTCTCTACCGACGCGGTCTTGCGGGACAAGATCGCACATCTGCTGAAACGCCCGGTCGGCCGGCCACCGAACCACGTGCGTCGGGTCTAAGGCGACTTCGACTATCAGGCCGGCTCTTGGGAGAAGCCGCGCCGCGTCCTGGCCAAGGTCGAGTGGCACCCCGGAGAGCTATTCCCGCGCGTTGGCTTCCTTGTCACCAACCTGCTCTTCGAGCCCGAGCAAGTTTTCGCCTTCTACAATCTGCGCGGCACCGCCGAGCTGCATCAAGGTAAGGAAAGATCGCTCTCAAGTGCACGCGGCTGTCGTGCCGGACGATGGCGCAAAGCGAGGTCCGCCTGCAGCTCCATGCGCTGGCCTACAATCTCGGCATGTTCCTGCAGAGCGCCGAGCTGCCCGACGAGGTCGCCACTTGGTCGCTGACGCGCCTGCAGGCGCGTCTGATTAAGATCGGCGCTCGCGTGGTGTGGCATGCTCGCTCGATCACCCTGCAACTCGCCGAAGTCACGATCCCCCGCAACCTCTTCCACCGCATCCTCTCCGCCATCCTTCGGCTGCGAGCATCGCCAGCGCCCACATGACGAACGATGCCACCCTCCTCGCACGCAACCGACCCGACCAGCACGCTCCTGGTGGCGCCGCGTTCCCCGGATGCGCCGGGAACGATGCTCGGATCACGCCAGCAGGCCCCGCGCCGCTTCCGAGCACCCAAGAACGCATGGCGATCGTGCCGAGAGGCGCGTTCGGTGCTCAGTTCCCCTTGTCTCCGCCGGCAGGCAGAATAGTATTGGCTCATCTAAGGGCTACTTGGGGAATGTCGGATAGGGAGTGAGTCATGCTGTCACGCACGCTTCTCGCCTCAAGTCTCGTCGCAGCCAGCGCGGTCACGGTCGTCCCCGCGGGTGCGGAGGAGATCAAGATCAGGATGGCCTCCGGTCACGCTCAGGTGCAGACCGCGGTCAACCTGATGTCGACCTTCCTCGGACCCGAGATCAAGATGCGGGTGGAAGCGAGAACGCCGCACAAGGTCCAGTTGATCGAGGGCTACGGCGGCTCGATGGTCAAGCCCGCTGACGTGCTCGAGGGCGTGCAAACCGGCATCGTCGACATCGGGCACTGGTTCTTCCCATTCGAGCCATCGAACGTGCCGCTGCACTCGTTCCAGGCGTTGGTCCCGTTCGGCACCATGGTGGCTGTCGACAGCGTGAAAATCGCGCGCGCCGTGTTCGACAAGGTTCCGTTCCTGCAGAAGACGCTGGAAGGGCGCTTCAACCAGACGCTGATCGCGCTGTCCGGTGACAATGGCTACAATATCATCACGAACTTCGACTGGACCACACTCGACGACCTGAAGGGCAAGAAGATCTCAGGGGCGGGCATCAACCTGAACTGGCTGAAATTTGCCGGTGTCATTCCTGTCCAGGCTTCGGCACCCGAGGTCTACACGTCGCTCAAGACGGGCGTGTATCAAGGCACGCTGATCTTCCCGTCCATTCCCGTGAATCTCAAGTGGTATGAGGTTGCGAAGTTCTACACGCTGGTCGGTTTCGGCTCGATTACGTGGCAGGGGCTGACGATGAACAAGGCACGGATGGATCGGTTGCCGAAGGACGTGCAGGCGATCGTGCTGGAGGTGGGCCGCGAATACGAAGCCATGACCGCAGTGCGCGCCGACGCGGACTATCCCAAGCAGCTCGACATTCTGAAATCAAATGGCGTGGCGGTGAAAGCGGTGCCTGAGAGCGTGCGCCTCGCGTGGGCGCAGTCGCTGGCGAAGTGGCCGCAAGAGGTCGCCAATGAACTCAAAGGCAAGGGCATGCCGGCGGGCGAGGTGCTGAATCTCGTGATCGTCGAAGCTGAAAAGCTCGGATACAAGTGGCCGGTGCGTTACGAGATCAAGTGAGGCGTCGGATCGAAACAAGCGAGGGGGCACGAACGACGAAAAACGTCATGTCAATGGTTTGTGGCGGCAAGAGGAGGAGGACAGGTAATCAGGTAAGGGGTTGAGCTAAGAGAGTATCCGGCCCACCTGGTTGACGGTCGTCTTGCAGCTTGGAAGCTCAATGGCGTAGTGCTAGGCGATCGATCCACCGATAGGGAGAACCCGTAACCCGGTCACGGGTGCCGACCCCGCGATTTTGATTGGGATCCGATCAGCGTTCGACATCAGGGCCAGCGGTCATGACACCGCGCAAACAGGCCGGACATTCGCCCATTCGCGCCGTTTACCCACGCAGTCGCTGACTGCAAGAGGCCTCACTGCGCGAAGGCGACCTTGGATAGCCGGACGATGGCAATCTCGGCCACTGAGGTCCCATCCCGTAGCGGCAAGGCTTCAAGTGCCGGAGATGTCTCTTGGCCGCCATTTGAGGATCCTCGCCTCCGCATGGTCGAGGAAAACATTCAACAGGACTACCACCAACATCAAGACGATGATCCCGGCCATCGTTCCGGCCGTGTCCAGAGTATTGGTCGTCCACATGATGCGGTATCCCAAACCCGATGTAGACGCGATGAACTCGGCAACCGTCGCGGCCACCAACGCCTGCGGGATGGCGATCCGTAGGCCCGCAATAATCCATGGGCTGGCATTCGGAAGCGTGACATAGCGAAAAAGCTGCCAGCGCGATGAACCAAGAACACGCGCAACATTGCGCAAATCGATGTCAGCGGAGCGGACTCCCTCATACGTATTGAAGAAAACCAGCAAGAACGTCGCCATGGCGGCCATCATGACCTTGGACTGCATACCGATGCCGAACCACAGGATGAAGACCGGCGCCAGCGCAATCCGCGGGATGCCGTAAATGGCCAGAATGAAGGGTTTTGTCACGATGGCGAGGCTCTCGCTTTGGACGAGAAGGATGCCTAAGGCCAATCCAGCGACCGCACCATAGACGTACCCGATCGCCGTCGCCCGGAACGTGATGAAAAGGTCATGAGGGAGTTGCCCGCTCAGTGTTGCATCCCACAGCCAAGCCGCAATCGCGCTTGGTTCTGACAGCCAGAACCGATCAATCACCGTTCCCGACAGGATCTCCCAGGAGGCGAGAAGTACGATAGCCAGCGCCAACCGCCACATGGAAAGTGAAAACGCGTTCGCCGTCGGGGAAAAGTTCACGCGGTTACGCGCCGGCTTGTTTTGAACGCCGTCTGAAGCAACTGCCATCAGTCTGCCCCACGCATTTCGTCTGCGAGATGAGCCCAGATCTTATCGTAGATCGCGCGAAACGCTGGATCGGTGTGAATGGTGTAGATGTCGCGCGGACGCGGCAGGTCGACCGGCTCGATCTCGCGGACCCGTCCAGGCCGCGCCGACATGACGATGACGCGGTCCCCGAGCGCGATCGCCTCTGTGAGGTCGTGCGTGATAAAGACGAGCGTCAAACCAGGCCGCTCTTGACGCAGGCGCAGAAGGAGGTCTTGGAGCTGCAGACGTGTCTGGGCATCAAGCGGACCGAACGGCTCATCCAATAGGATCACGTCTGGATCGTAGACGAGTGTACGGATGATGTTGACGCGCTGGCGCATGCCACCAGAGAGTTCGTGCCGGTAGTGGTTCTCAAATCCCTTGAGGCCGACCCGTTCAATGAGCGCCATCGCGCGTTCGCGCCGTTCGGCCGGTGATCCGATCCCGCGCATTTCCAAGCCGAAGGTGACATTTTCGAGCACAGTACGCCACGGGAAGAGGTTATCCGCCTGTGTGACGTATCCAATCTCGTGATTGATGCCGATCGATGGCTTGCCGCGAAAGTACGTGGTGCCCGACGTGGGCTCGAGCAGCCCAACGACGATGTTTAAGACGGTTGATTTACCGCAGCCAGAAGGGCCGACAACCGTCAGTAGCTCGCCCCGCCGAACGGCAAGAGTGACATCCGACAAGGCTGTGACGTCACCCCGTTCGGCACGAAACACCCGCGACACCCCGTTCAACGAGATGATCGCATCGTCGCGCTCGTCAAATCCAGGCGCACCGGCAGGCGTTTGCGTCGGCGAGGCCACCACGTTTGGCATCGTCATTTCAAGAAGCGGGGCTCATAGAAGCTCAGGTAGCGCTCTTTGCTGATCTTATCCTCGCCGACAAGGGTCAACAGGTTCTGCGCCATAGCCTCGCTGACCTTGCCACTCGCGTTCATGGCGGGCTTGAAAGCCTCGATGCACAAGCGCAGAACGGCGGGATCCATCTTCGGATAGCGCGGTTGAAGGATCTTGAAGATCTCATCGACGCTCTTTGAAGCAAGTTCTGCCGTCGCATCTTGGGTGGCTTGAACGAGCTTCTTGACGACCTCAGGGTTTTTCTCCGCGTAGCTCCGCGTCGTGTAGAGGTTCACCATCGGGAAGGGCGCCAGTCCTGGGACATCACCCCGCAAGTTGTCGACCCACATGACTGCGCCGCGATGGACAGCCGTACGGTCGGGACCAAGAGAAATGGCAAACCCATCAATCTGCTTGGTTTCAAGCGCCGTGATCAACGCCTGGGCGCCACCGATGGCAACAAGCTTGGCGTCGTTCGCCGTCAAGCCAGCCTTGGAAAGCAAGAACCGAATGTGTCGATCGGTCATGGCCCCAGGGCGCGTGATGCCGAGCGTCAAACCCTTGAGCGCCTTCAGTCGCGCGTCGATGGGGGCATCTGATGCAACGCCCGTCTTCTCGACGGCGGACTTGCTCAGCACAAAGGACTGGTTCATCGCGTTGACGTAATTCATGATGAGAATGACGTCGCGGTCTTGCTTGATGGCACTCAGCTGATAGGTCGGTGCGGCTGTATTGAATTCCACGTCTCCAGAAATGAGGGCCGCAAGATCAGGACCTCCGCCCTGGGTAATGATTTGCTCAACCTTCAAGCCTGCCTTTTTGTAGAAACCGGCGACGCTCGCGTAATCGACAGAAACATAGGCAAGGCTGTCGACCGCCTGGCTCATTTTGACAGTCTTCAGCTCTTGAGCGTGGGAGCCGGCACCGCCGGACAACACACACGCCAGAACCAGGCCGATCCGAAAAATCTTCCCGCGCAAGTTCATGATTGCCTCCAACTGCGAGCGACCGACTGTCAAGAATGCTGAGTGAATTGAACACGATCCTAAATGCTCCTCCGCGTAATGGCGGAAAGCTGAGCAGCACGGCGCCGCCAACCGCGCACCTCAAATCGGGATCGGAACGCGATGGGAAATCTTTCTCAATTCAAACTAGAGACCGCGCCCCGCCCGCTGTCAAGGCGCACTGACGAGCAATGCAAACCTGCGCGGCGTGACAGAGTCGTCGAAGGCCACCGTCGTCGTCGCAGAAGTGCGATGGCCACCCTCTCTACGAGTGCAGCGTCATGTACAGGCTGCCGAGTCGATTGCGCGTGCGGCTTCAGGAGGATGCGAAAGAGGGAATCTAAGCGTTTCGACACGAGCCGCCAGAACACGAGCGACACCAGTACGGGTTTCTTCTGCGCAAAGGGCGACCGGCGCCGGCGCGTTGTCGTACGTGCCGTCCCTCTTGGCAGGGTCCGAAAAGCGGTCTTGATGAGGCGGCTTTGGTCGAGGCGTATTTCAGGAGGACCTCATGACAGATGACCAGCAGCGCGATCATCTTGAGATCAGGTGGCTGATTGAGAATTGGGCACTGTGGCGCGACGCCGGCGACTGGGAGCGCTTTCGGACCGTTTGGCATGATGACGCGCGCATGCTGGCGACGTGGTTTCAGGGGCCAGCCAGCGAATTCATTCGCGTGAGTGCTGAAGGCTGGGAAAAGGGTGTCAGCATTCTCCACTTCCTGGGTGGCACCACGATCGACCTCAACGGCGATCGCGCGGTGGCTCAGACCAAGATGACGATCTCGCAGCGCGCACCTGTGCATGGCGTCTTGTGCGACGTCGTCTGCACTGGGCGCCTTCACGACCTGATCGAGCGCCGCAAGGGGCGCTGGGGTGTGCTGCGGCGCCAGGGTATCTACGAAAAGGACCGGATCGATCCGGTCGATCCGTCGGCGACGCTCACATTGAATGCCGACAAGCTGGCCGCTTTGCCTGAAGGCTACCGGCATCTGGCCTATCTGCAGGAGGAAGCAGGCTTCAAGGTGAAGCGGGACATGCCCCAGTTGAAGGGCGAGGTTGTCCAATCGCTCTATGCTAAGTCGCGCGAGTGGCTGCAGGGAGGGCCCATCTTCTGAAGTGCGATGCCGGCCGCGCCCGTCGATCCATTGGGGTGCACGTGCGCGCCGCCAAATAAGAAGGGTCGCGCCTTCATGAGCGAGAGATACCGGGTCAGCAACGGCAGTGCAGCAGTTTACAACTCATTGACCTTGAGAGGGTACATTTAGGTCCGTGGTTGCCCGTAAATGCTTGCCACCCAAGCCCCGTATGACGCTGGTCGGACATACGGGGCTTTTTCATGCGCGCGCCTCGCCTGCGACACGCGGGCGAACCCTATAGCCCACACGTACGATAGGAATGAAGATCTGCCAATTCCGAAGCAGGCAAAGCTTGCCATGCTCTGGGTGCTCGCAAGTGCCCACAGCCTGACGCATGCCCCCGAAACGGACACCGGGGGATGGTGTCGACGACCGTTCGAGCTTAGTCGAGTGTAATGGCAAGCCCACTCAGATCGAGATTGGCGAGAAGACCAACCTGTCGTCCGGTAAGCTCGAGCACAGCGCCCTTCTGGTTGGTCAGCACGATGGCCCGCGCGCCCCGTCCGACGGCCAGTCCGGCGCCGGCAGCAGCATAGACCCCGGCAACATCAGAGGGCCGTCGAATGTTGCGCACGCGCCCGCTGAGCTCCGTTTTCGATCCGCCAAAGACCAAGCCATAGTCAATCCCGCCGGTCGAAAGCCGATAAGCCCGGCCACCGAAGTACAGCGTCCCGTGACCGCCGGATCCTCCGATGACCCATCCGGCCTTGTAAATCGTCAGCGAGACAGTCCCACTGCCGGCAGAACTGGCAGTTGCAAGGCCGCAGCAAGCAGTGACAATGATCAGCACGCGCCGGATCGCCGATAGAATGTTCATGATCGCTTCCCCCAGAAAAGATGCGCCCCGCCCGCGGGGCTCAGGCGACCAGCGCCCTGCGCATCGATCGAATTGCGCATGCGACGACGCCTACAACGACAACGATCGAACAGCAACTCAAGTCGTCGCGTTGGACGGCATAAAACGACGAGGAAACGCGAGGTGGTCCGCGCCGACGCGCCTCTAGCCTCTAGCCTCAAGTATCAACAAAAAATCTCCGCCGCGGAATGATGCGCGGTGGCAAGATCAGAGCACGCAGGGTACAAGTAGGGGAGCCGAGAGCGGGCTGGCTCGCGATGCCGCCTGGATGGCTCACTATCCGTGGCGGGTGTCCACTCTCGGCTCACAATAACTTTTCACATATCTCATTGTTCCGGATAGCGCCATGTGTGCCCGGCCCTCGACGTGTGACGTCAGTCTGGTCTGCTACTGGGTTCGCACACGCAAAGTTGAGGCGACATAGGGAAGCCGAAGCTGGCGTCTGGATCGGCCGATCGTCTGCCGCCCTTCATTCGTCCACAGCTCGCTAACGACTGTCTTGCCAAGCGCGCCACACGCATCGAAAGTCGCATGCAAACTGGGAGGGGACCGGTGACGAATGCTCTCGCCATTTCCTCGCTGGCCTTGACGGTGCTGTCGCTGCTGACAACGTCGGTGTTCCTAGCCGGCGCGGGGAACATCGAGCTGACCCTTGGCATCGCGAGCATCGTCGTAACCATCATTGAGCTCCTGCACCGGGCGCGCACGACGGCCGCGCACGCACCAACCGGGGGCGATGGAGGGCCGCGGTTCACGTTTCCGTGGGCGACCGGCGTCTTCGGGGGCTTCTTCGGGGGTGTCATTGCCGCCCCGCTCATCGCGCTTGCCTACCACAGTGTCATTGTGACCACGCGAGAGGAGATGGCCCGACTTGGCTTCCCACCGCCCAACGAGCCTCGGCTCTTCATCGAAATTGCACTCGCGTCACTTGCGATCGGTACCGTGGTGGGGTGTCTGACCTTAGGCTTCGCAGCGTTGTTTGAACACTTTCGCCGCGCAAACCGCTTGCTGACGCCCCTCGTCAATCGTCTCACCGGCGCCATCATCGGCGGGCTGCTCGCCGGCTTGATTTGTGGACCGCTCGGCACCCTCTACTTCGGCCTTCAGCCGCTGCCCGTCCTTGAGCCGAAGATCATGCTGATGGGCGCTCTGCCGGGCGCCGGCTTGATGACGTTCTCGATTGTGGCCTACGGCAACGAGCGCATCGGGCGGCAGACCCTGAGGACGCTGCTCCTTGCCATGGTCGCAGTTGCGCTGGTCTCTGCAATAACGGCAGTCATCCTGACCGCCTACGCCAATGAGATGATCGCACTGATCCTGCACTACATTGTCCCGGGCACGCGCGGCGGCCTCCTGCGGGGCGGCCTCTACTACGGCGCGTTCGTCGGCACGATGCTGGGTCTCGTTGTCGGGCTGACCCTCATCATGACGACGCGGCGGTCCGAGCGGCCGGCGCAGGCTTGAGGTCTCAGCCCTTGTGGTGATCAAGCCGCGTCGGCCAATGCGTCCCAACCGCGCTCAAGGGCGCGCCAGAGCAGGCCTCACTGCCAAGCAGCTCGCAGCAAGTCCGGCGTCACTTCGAAGGCGAAGCGAAAACGAGGTTGGTCTTCGCCTGGGAGATCGTCACGCATCGCCTTCGGCCAGGCTCAACTCTTTCCCCGTGGCAGGTGCGGGCGCCGCAAATTGGGCCTCACACGGCGTTGAGCTGTAGAGCGTTCGCAGACCCAAGCAATCTTGGATCAGATCAAACGTGCAACGATCGACAGACGCGATGGGGACCCACAAAAAATGATGGGTCCAGGGATCTAAGCCATTGATTGACATTAAAAAGTGGAGCTGACAGCTTAACGATCGAGCTGGAGGTGCGTCTGCAACCCCGCTGCTGTGCGACACGCGAGCGTGGTTCTGCAAATGGGGGAGAGGACCACGAACGCGTATTGCCACACGACGCACCTCCAGCTCACTGCCAGCTTGCACGTCAAGGCGTCCCAATTTCAAGATCAATAGCTTCACAAATTCTCGACGAAAACGATAGGCCGCGCGGATTCGCTGACGTGCACAAATTCGATGCACCAACCCGCTGCCCGAGCGCTGGAAGCGGGTGGGTGCCCGACCAACGCATGTAAGGGCATGTGCCGCTTGGCCGCTGCCGAAATTTTGACCAAGCCTCGCCGAACTGTGTGCACGCCTCGATGCTATCGGCAATCGCAATCGCGCCGATCAAAAGCTGGACTGAAGCAGCCGAATCAGATGGCTAGCGATCAAGATGCGACACGGTCGCGGACCTTCAAGCGTAGAGGCAAACCGCTATGGGAACATACGTTGGCTGGGCAATCGGGGCAGCTGCCCTCTTCGTTCTCTCGATCTTCATCGCTATACCGCGCAGTCAGCGGGGCAAGCAGGATGCACGTGGGCAGCGGAAAGACGGCTAGTCCGCCGCTCAGCGGCGACGATGCTTGCTGCTGATTAAGCTATTCTTAACCAAGGTTGGTGCATCGTTAAGGCCGCAATCAGCGTTCTACTGAGGCTGCACAACCAGAGCGTCCTGATTGCCGGAACGCAATATCTTTTAGCCTGTCGGAGTAAGCGTATGCAGGTGGCGAAGGCAATAGATGTCGATCTGGCGTCAATCGACGTTGCAACTGCCAGACAGACGATCGAGTATATTTGCAGCGATCTCGAGCGCGTCTCGGGCTTGGATGCGGCCGTCGCCAGTCTCAAGGTAGCGCTCGACGCGTTGGCCGCCGCAGAAGGTCGATTTGGCACTCCGGCGCCGGCCGGTGGCCGAGCAGAACGAACGAGACGATCCCGCCTCCGTCTCGTCTCTCGGGCTAAGCCCAAAGAGCCGCTCGCAGCTGACGTGTCCTGCCTAAATTTCCGCGCGGCGATTGAGACTTACATTCGCGCGATCAAGACATCTACGTTCTGAACGTGTGGCCGCATCGGACGTCTTGCTTTCGCACGCCGGCGTCTCGTGAGCCTCGGCCACAAAGCGTGAGAGCAGACTGATCAGGGACAACGTTGAGCACGGCATCTGCGGACAAGCATGCGCGACAAATGCCTCTGCAGGAAATGGTAGCGCAATGGTTTTTGCAGGGTGGCGACCTCGACCCGAGGTTGCTCGTTTCGACTGACAGCCAGACGTCGCAGGCTGGCGACACCAGCTCAAGAGCCACCTGCTGTGATCTGCTCTCCATCCGACGCGGCCCTTGCTGTGTCGAATCCACATAGACAGCACGCCGCCACCCGAAGATGCTAATATTTTGATACCCTGGGAGGCAGCTACGGTGTGGGTGAAGGGGCGGAAAATGGAGCGGCAACGATGAAGGCATCAGGCCAGCAATCATCGCATTACAAGGAGGCGGCCCTCTTCCACGAGGCGCAGGCCATGAAGCTGGTGCTCACCAATCAGGTCACGATCAAAACACAAATCCGAATTGCTGGTGACCAGGGCGATTTACGAATTGCTGCCCGCTACCCCTCAACCGAACAGGAAGCTGCTGAGTTTTTCCGTCAGCTAGGCATGCTCATGGCATGGCGGGCGGCAACGGCCTTTATCTGGACGTCCTTCGTCGAGAACCCTTTGGGCCTTTATACGTGCCTCATCTCGAAAACTGAACGCCATGCCTTCTTCCGCCACTTTTCGTTTGATCCTAAGCCCTGGACCGAAGCCAATTTCAGCGCCATCGAATGGCTTCCCGAATTGGCGATTAAAAAACAGTTGGCCAATTTGCTTCCGACGGGTCCTGTACCCCTCACGCCCAAGGACGTTGCTGCCCTAGAGCCCTGGTTTGGACGTACCGGACGCTACCCGGCATGGCACACCAAAAAAGGAGAAATCGTTGGCATATAGCACGCCAACCAAGGGTGGCGATAAAGGAGCGTGGCGCTCGGATACCTCAACAGTTCTCGCGCACGCCATCGGCAGGCACTTGGACCTTGACGGCCCGCCCCAAAAGATCAAGCAGGACTGTCAGCCGGTTCTTTTCATCAATAGCAATAATTTGTGCCACGATCCCATCGAATCCTACGGTCGACAGTCTTACCGACTGCCCGATCACATAGGGGCTTTCTGGTTTTACGATCGCGCCTTCGACCTCGCGCCTGCGCAGGGCGGCGATGAAACCATCATCGATGTAGCTCAATTGATCGCCGAACCTAACGAGGGTACGCACCCCATAGGTCGATAGGATCGGCTGCCAGCGCTGCAAGTTGTTGACCAGGCGCGCAAAGACGTATCCGGGAAACATGGGGCGCAAGACCTCTTGCGTCTTGCGCGCATGCCGCACGCGCCTGCGCATCATAGGGCAGTACGTGTCGAAATCCTGCCGCTCTAGGTTCTCGATCGCAAAGCGCTCTCGATGGGGATGAACGTTAACCACGACCCAGGGTCGGTGTGCGCCGGACGGCGTACGATAGTCGGTCCGCATACTACGAAGTCCGTCTTCTATTTGTGGCCCCCGAGCCGACCACACGGCCCATCCGGAGGCCGATGGAGGCGGTCGATAGCTGGTTAAACGTGGTTATGCAGATGATGTAAAGCTCTTATCAAACGCAACGAGCGCGGGACATGGGTAATCATAAATTAGAGTGTAAAATCATAGAGTTAAATCGAGTTGGATGGGGCGGCTGGTTTGTTGCACTTAATCCACGCTGAGGGGAGGTTGGTGCAACCCAAGGCTTTCCCTCACTTTTGCGAAACGAACCCAAATTCGGCTTCGTCGGACCTGTCATGATCGCCCTGAGGGGGCATCGTCATCTCAAACGTTCATCGATGCGCCTCGAAGGTGGCGCCGGACCGAGCATGGGGTGAGGTGACCAGATCGCTCAAGAAGTAAGGAGAACAGACACCATAGATAGATCTACGTTGCGCCGGCTGCCGCTTGCACAATTGGGCCTCTCGTTGGCAGTGGAGAATTGGCCGCCGACGGGCCGGCGTCGACGATGATCGATGTGTAGCCGTCACGCCTTCAGCGCACGCCAGACTTTCTCTGGCGTTACAGGCATCTCGATGTCGCCGCCAGCGCCCGGCGGTAGCGCATCGATCACGGCATTGACGAGCGCACACGGCGCCGCCGTCGTGCCGGATTCGCCCACGCCCTTAGCGCCGATCGTGTTTGTCGTGCATGCCACGCCGTGGTGCAGGACCGTCATCGCTGGCATGTCGTCGGCACGTGGAACTGCATAGTCCATCAGCGAGCCGGTCAGCACCTGGCCGCTGTCGCGATCGTAGACCATCTGCTCGAGCATCGCCTGCCCGAGCCCCTGCGCGACGCCGCCGTGCACCTGTCCTTCCAGGATCACGGTATCGAGGATGTTGCCGCAGTCACCGACCGCAGTATAGCGCACGATCTGCGTCTCGCCTGTCTCCGGATCGATCTCGACTTCCGCGACGTGGCAGCCATTGGGATAGGACGGCCCCGTTTTGGTGTCGCCCTTGGTGTCGAGCGTCTCCTTGATGGCGCCCTGCGTCACGAGCTCCGCCGACCGTGCGGCGACCTCGAAAAGCGACACCGTGCGCTCGCTGCCCGTCACCGAGTAGGTGCCGTTGGCATAGGTCACGTCGTCGGCGCCCGCCTGCAGTAGCACTGCGGCCGCCGCTTTGCCCTTGGCGATCACCTGGTCCGCCGTGACGGCGAGCGCACTGCCTACGAGCATGGCCGAGCGCGACGCGACCGCGCCCATGCCCGGCACGTCGCGATCCGAATCCCCGCACGTGATGCGCACTGCGGACGCTGGCACGCCGAGGCGATCCGCCACCAGCTTGCCGAACACCGTCAGGTGGCCCTGTCCCTGCGGCGAGCAGCCGATGCTGGCATCGATCCTATTGTCGCCGGGGAACGTGATCCGTGCCGCTTCCTGCAGGATCGCGCCCGAGATTTCCAGGAAACACCCGATGCCGATACCGCGCCGCTTGCCGCGCGCTTCCGACTGCACGCGCCGCGCGGCGAAGCCGGCATAGTCGGCGGCCTTGAGCGCGGTCTCGAACGCGCCGGGAAAGTCGCCCGTATCGAACACGCCGCCCACGAATGTCGTGTAGGGCATCTGCGACGGCTGGATCAGATTGCGCCGGCGCAACTCCGCCGGATCCATCTTGATCTCGCGCGCGGCCTTGTCGATCAGCCGCTCGACCAGATAGTTGATCTCCGGCCGTCCCGCGCCGCGATAGGGCCCGACCGGCACCTCGTTCGTGAAGATGCCTTTCGACCGCATGAAGATGTGCGGCATGTCGTAGACGATCGGCAGGCAGCCCGACAGGTGGACCGTGTTGCAGTAGAGCGCGACGCCGGTCAGGTAGGCGCCGAGATTGGCGAGCACGTCCACCGTCATCGCCAGGATCTTGCCGTCCTTGTCGAGCGCCAGCTCTGCCTCGAAGATCATGTCGCGCGCCTGGTTGTCGCTGACGAACGCTTCCGATCGCGTCGAGATCCAGTGCACCGGCCGGCCGACGGCCTTGGTCGCCAGCAGCAGCGCGACATACTCCGGGTAGCCGGACGCCTTCATGCCGAAGCCGCCGCCGACATCGTCGGTCAAGACGCGCAACTTTCCGGCGCCGAGCTTGAGTGCCATGCTGGTCTGCATCTGGATGCCGGCGACGCCCTGCGTGCCCGCGCGCAACGTGAACCGATCGGACGTCGCATCGTAGCTGGCCGTTGCAACGCGCGGCTCCATCGACACCGCGGCGATGCGCTGGTTGGTGAGCTTGATCCGTGTGACGTGGTGCGCGGCCGCAAAGCCGGCATCGACGGCACGCCGTTTCTCACCATCGGGATCATTCGGCGCCGTCCATTCCAGCGCCAGGTTGCCCGGCGCGTTGGGCCACAATTGCGGCGTGCCGGCTGCGGCTGCTTCCGTGTCGATCGCAGGCGTCAACGGTTCGTAGTCGATAGAGATGGCCTCGGCTGCATCCTGGGCCTGCGCGTCGCTCGCCGCCAGGACGAGCGCGACAGGCTGGCCGATGTACATCGCGCGGTCCGTTGCAAACACCGGCCGGAACGGCACGACGGGCCGCGGCCCCTCCCAGCCGTGGATCGGCATGGCGCTGGTGACGGAGTTGAGGTCGCTGTCTTCCAGGTCCCGCGCCGTCAGCACGCCGGCCACACCCGGCATGGCCTTTGCGGCTGTCGCGTCGATGCCGACGATGCGCGCGTGCGCGTGGGGTGAGCGCACGAACACCGCCACGAGGGCGCCGTCGGGCCGGATGTCGTCGCCGAAGCGGCCCTGGCCACGCAGCAGCGCGTCGTCCTCGAGCCGGCCCTCCCATTTGCTCATCGCCCCGTCCATCGTCGCTGCCTCCTGGCGTCCGTTGCGCGGCCCGCCGTGGGCGGGCCATTCAGACCGCAAAGAAGCATGGAAGCCAGTCCCCGGCCAAGTCCCGTCGGGCGCGATTTCAGCCCCGCGCCCAGCAAGGTGCCCAGCGGGGCGCCCCGCAAGATGGCTGGTCGGCCTTCCCCGATCCCTGTACGATCTGCCGCAGGCCAAGCCTGTACCCTTGCGGCCGGCCCGGCGGAACGAACAAAAAATTTGAAGGAGGGAACGTGACCACTGAGCAGACCTCGAGTGTTGGCGCCGCCCGTCCCGGCGCACCTTCGACTGGCGCCACGCACATTCGCGTCCGCGGTCTCGGCAAGCATTTCGGCCCGCTGGAGGTCTTCCGCAACATCAACTTCGAGGTCGGCGCCCGCGAGGTCGTCGCCATCGTCGGGCCGTCAGGCTGCGGAAAAACCACGTTGCTGCGCTGCATCGATGGTCTCCTGCCTCATGACGTCGGCGAGATCCACGTCGGCCAGCAGGAGGTGCTCGACCCCATCCCCGGCGTCGCCATGGTGTTCCAGCATTTCGGGCTGTTTCCGTGGAAGACGGTGTCGGAAAACGTCGCCTATGGCCTGCGCATGGCCGGTGCCTCCAAGGCCGAGATCGACGCCAAGGTGCCCGAGTACGTCAAGATGGTCGGCCTCGCCGGCTTCGAGAACGCGTTCCCCTATCAGATGTCCGGCGGCATGCAGCAGCGCTGCGGCCTTGCCCGCGCCTTGGCCGTGGAACCGAACGTGCTGTTGATGGACGAGCCGTTCGCCGCGGTCGATGCGCAGACCCGCGAAATCCTGCAGTTCGAGCTTCTGCGCATCTGGCAGGAGCGCCCGACCGCGATGATCTTCGTGACCCACTCCATCGAGGAGGCCGTGTTGCTGGGTCATCGCGTGATCGTGCTCAAGGGACGGCCGTCGAGCATTCACGAGATCATCACGATCGATCTTCCCGAGCCGCGCACCCGCGACACACTGCGGTTGCCCCGTTTCGCCGAGCTGCGCGAACGCGTCTGGTCGAACCTGATGCAGGAAGCCCGCGAGGCCGAGTTCCATCTCGACGCGTGAGCCGAGCGCACTGCGGTGCACGCCGTGCTGGGTGCAGTGCAGCACCGTATTTTCGGGCGGGGGGATTGTGCCGGTTCAAGCCCTCGCTATCATGCCGGTCGAAAGCTGCCAGGGCCCGCCAAGAGGCCGCGTGACTTGAGGTCGTTTCCGTCGCGAAGCCGAAAACATTCGCCGTCGCGACATGCACAGGGAGGATTGCAATGCGATATCTGAAAGTGGCTGCGGCGCTGGCTGTTGGCGCCGCGTGCGCAGCGCCCGGCGCGGCGACGGCCCAGGACTTTACGGTCGGTATGCCGACCACCCCGCCCAACATCGTGCACATGGCGACGATCCTGGCCAACGATCTGGGCTTCTACAAGAAGTACGGCATCGACGTGAAGTTCGTCGCCCTCGATGGTGGCGTGAAGGTCTACCGCGCCATGATCGCCGGCAGCCTCGACATCGCCCTGGCGCCTGGCGCCTTCACGATCACCGGCGTCGCGAAGGGCGCCGCCGCACGCATCGTCTACGTCAATACGCCCAAGAATGAAGCTTCCATGGTCGCCAATGCCAACGTCAAGGACATGGCGGACCTCAAGGGCAAGCGCATCGGCATCCAGCAGCCCGGCGGCTTCGCCGACATCAACAGCCGCGCCGTGCTGCGCGCCGCCAAGATCGATCCCAAGGACGTGAGCTTCGTCTCGATCGCCACCGAGGACGTGCCCGCGCTGGTCGCCAACCAGATCGACACCGGCATCCTGCACGTCGAGCAGGAGATGCTCGCCAAGTCGAAAGCGCCCGGCATTCATGCCATCGCGCGCATGTGGGAGCTGCAGCCCAAGACGCTCTATCTCGCTACCGTAGTCTCCGACAAGACGATCAAGGAGAAAGCGGACAAGCTGAAGGCCTATATCAAGGCGAACATCGAAGCCACGCGCGTCATGTACACCGACAAGGCGAAGGTGTTGCCGACTGCTCGTCAAGCATACCGGCTATCCGGCCAAGACCGTCGAGGATGCCTTCGACTTCATGGTCAAGAGCTGCATCTGGGACGCCAATACCGGCATCGGCGCCGAGCGCGTCGATTTCACGGCCGAGCTGATGACCAAGGTCGGCAACATCGAGAAGGGCAAGACGCCCAAGTACGATGCGGTCGTTCATGCGGCAATCGCGAAGGACGCATTGAAGGAAGTCGGCGAGTGGAAGGGCCCGGTTTGCCCGAGCGCACCCTTCTGACACGATAGACGGCAGGCGTCGGCAGGCATCGCCGGCGCCCGCTGCATCGGCGTCCCCATCCTGTTGAGCTCTGGAACGACGGCGCGAAAGCCAATGAGGAGCGTGACGCATGAGCGTTGCTGACAAGGCCGCTACGGGCGCAGCGATGACGCAATCGGGCGCAGCGCGCCGCGCGGCTCAGGCGGGGTCGCTCTGGGAGCGCCCGGCCGTCTATCGCTACGGCTTTCTCGCATTCATCATCGTCCTGTGGGAACTAACCGGCCCCTTCATCAATCCGATCTTCTTTTCCTATCCCTCCAAGATCGCCGTGGCCTTCTGGAACCTCACCTTGTCGGGCGAGCTGCCCTACTATCTCGGCCAGAGCCTGGAGGTCATGGGCTACGGCCTGCTCGCCGCCATCGTCGTCGGCATCCCGCTCGCGGTCGCCATGGCGCGCATCCGCAAACTCGACTGGGCGCTCGAGCTGCCGATCAACGCGCTCTATGCCACGCCGATGGTCGCCCTCGTCCCCCTGCTCGTGCTCTGGTTCGGCATCCACCTGAAAGCGAAGATCATCGTCGTCTTCCTGTTCGCGGTGTTCCCGATCCTGATCAACACCTACCAGGGCGTGCGCGAGTGCGACAAAGGCCTGCTCGAGGTGGCAAAGTCCTTCCGCGCCACCGAATGGCGCATCTGGCAGGACGTGCTGCTGCCGTTTCGCCATTCCCTATATCGCCGCCGGCATCCGCCTCGCCATCGGCCGTGGCCTTGTCGGCATGGTCATCGCCGAGTTCTATACGACCATCTCCGGCCTGGGCTTCATGATCACGCGCTATGCCAATGTCTTCGAGATGGACAAGACGTTCGTGCCGGTGATCGTTCTGATGATCCTGGGTGTCGCGCTGACAAGTCTCCTGAAACGGTTCGAGCGCAGGCTCGCACCGTGGAGCCACGCGCACCGTTGACCCACGCTCGACGTTGAGCAGGCTTGATCGCGAAGGGCCGCGTCAGCGCGTGGCCTGGGCGTGGCGCTGCGCGGCCACCGCATGGATCTTGACGTCGTCGACGGTCGCCAGCGGTGCGCGATCCTTCGCCAGTCCGCGATGAAACTCGCCCTTCGACACTGGCGCGACGTCGGCGATGATCGTCCAGGTGTCGCCGCCATCGAGGCTCTCGAAGATCTGCCCGTCGCTGTCGGCGGCATAAAGGCCGAAGCCGGCCGGCGTCGCTTCGATCGTGAGCGCGCTGAACGTCGCGCGCTGTCCGTTCGGTAAGCCGCCGAGCAGCCGCTCCCACGACTGTCCCGCATCCCGGCTGCGGAAGAGCTTCCCGCGCGCGCGTCCCGCCTTGTACCAGTGCAGCGGCCAGCCCGTGCTCGCAGCCAGATAGACGAGGTCGGGATCTTCCGGGTGCACGACCAGCGGGTCGGGATAGTTGCCCTCCGGCGGCATCGGGTTCTTGCGCCAGGTCCGGCCGTCGTCGTCGCTCGTCATCACGCCGACGATGCCGTTGGCCACCAGGAGGCGGCCCGGCCGGTCCGGGTGGACCGCGATCCGGTGAATGTCGTTGTCGGCGACGAGCGGATCGACCTTCAGATCCTGGAATGTCGCACCGAAATCGTACGACACCGCAAGTGCGCCGATTTCCACGCCGACAAACAGTCGGTCGCCGTCGATCACGATGTCTTTGATGTGCCCCACGCGCGGCGGCGGCGGAAAACACCACGCCTCGACGTTGGCCAGCGCGCGCAGGCCATCGAGCTCGCGCCACGACTCGCCCGCGTTCTCGCTCATGTAGACGTGAGCCGGCAGCGCGCCCACCAGCACCACGTCGCGGCCTTGCAGCCGGCCGGCCCGCGCCGCCCACAGGTCGTGCCGGTCGATGCCGGTGTTTACCCACTCCCAGACCTGCCCGCCGTCGCGGCTGCGCGCAACGCCGACGCCGTGCGTGGCGGCAAACAGCGTCCCGTCGTCGGCGACCGTGACCGCGCTGACCGAGCAGCCCGCCAGCGCACGATGCGCGAGCCCCCAGCCGTCGTCGGCTTTCCGCAGGATGGCGATCCCGTCGACCGTGCCGACGACGATGGTGCGCGACGGCGCGACCGCGCGATGGGTGTTATGGCCGCCGTTGGACAAAAGGATCATGCAACGCTCCGGACCAGGAAAAGCAAGAGAGAGCATAGCCCGCCCCGATTATCATGCCGGGATGCCGGGCTTGCGCAACCTGGAAAATCTCGCCAGCACGTCCGGCCCGACGACCCGGCACCGTCGACCTTGGACCTGGCCACCGTTACCAGCGTGGATGCATCGTGGGAGACGAAAGCGCGACCAACCCGCTAGATGACGGACAGAATCTTTCGCGGGCAAGTGATTGAAGGCTGCGGCCCCGACTGCGTGAGCTTCGAACGTTTGGCGATGTGCGCAAGGGAAGCTGCACCAGCGCGGATCGGAGAAGGCATCTGAAGCGCAGCAAGAATGCCAGCCCGCCCCGTCGGACCGCTTCAGCATGTGATCCGGATCGATGACGAGCGGATCAAGGGACATCGGACCGGGTCGTGCGCGGCACGGGTGAGGAGAGCGCTGGAACGCTCGCTGCTCGAGCCGAAGCCGACCGGCTGTGCAACGCGCAGCGCTACGAGCGGACCGAGGCGCGTCGCGACACCCGCGCGGGCCACTACGAGCGCGAGCCTCGAGACCAAGGCCGGCGAGGTGACGCTGAAGGTGCCGAAGCGGCGGCGCCAGACGTTCGAGACGGCGATCATCGAGCGCTACCGGCGGCGCGAAGCGTCGGTCGAGGAGGCGCTGATCGAGATGTATCTGGCGGGCGTGTCGGTGCGCCGCGTGGAGGACATCACGGAAGCCTTGTGGGGCACGCGCGTGTCGCCATCGACGGTCAGCGATCTCAACAAGAAGATCTACGCGACGATCGACGCCTGGCGGAACCGGCCGATCGAGGGCGAGCATCCCTACGTCTATCTCGACGGCATCGTGCTGAAGCGCACGTGGGCGGGCGAGGTTCGCAATGTCTCGCTGCTGGTGGCGATTGCCGTCAACGCCGAGGGCTATCGCGAGATTCTCGGCATCGTGGAGGGCGCCAAGGAGGACAAGGCCGGCTGGTCGGGTTCCTTCCTCACGCTAAGCCATCGTCAACCGGAAGGCGCGGCCGAAGGGCGTATGCGCTGTCGAGCTGGATCTTGCGGCGCGGGAACGATGCCTGCTCCGATCGGGCTCGAAAGCGCGGCAGGAGTGCTTCCCCGATGCCGGCTGAGCAACGAAGATGCGTGTTCATTGTCTACCGCAACGTCTTCTCCCACGTGCCGCGCCCGAAGATGCGTGAGGTGGCGGCAATGCTGAAGGCGATCCATGCCGCGGAGGATGTGCAGGCGGCGCGCGACAAGGCGGGCCAAGTGGTCGCCAAGCTGCGCGAGCAGCGGCTCACGCGGGCAGCGGAGCTCGTCGAAGCCTCGATCGAGGAGACCTTCGGCTACTACGCTTTCCCCGAGGAGCACTGGCGCAGGATCAGGACGAACAATCCGCTGGAGCGTATCCTGCGCGAGATCCGCCGGCGCACGCGCGTCGTTGAGCGTTGTTAGGCATTTTAGACGTTGCGGCGCTACAGTCGTAACGACTTAGTCGGAACCGCCGGCGCACGCGCGTCGTTGGCGCGTTCCCTGACGGGCAATCCGCGTTGAACCTGGCCGCGGCCCGGCTACGCCACGTCGCCGGCACCGAATGGTCGACCAAGAGGTATCTATCGATGGACCTGCTGAAGGATCATCAATCCACCAACGCCACCGCCTGAGCTCGGGCCGGACGCCGCTCAGCCGAAATCAAAAGTGCGAAAAACTCTGGACACTACCACCCGCTAGCCCGCCCCGCAGGACGCGCTTCAGCGCGTGAGACGATAGAGTGGCGCGCCCGAAAGGATTCGAACCTCTGACCCCCAGATTCGTAGTCTGGTGCTCTATCCAGCTGAGCTACGGGCGCTGCCGATGGACTAGGCCATCCTCGGGGTCGCTGCAGGCCAAAGGCCAGCGGACACCCGGTCCCGCTGTGACGGGAGCCCCCTCTTAATCGCTCCCGTGCGCCAGCGCAAGCGCGTCGAAGCAGCTTTCTGCCGCCCCGCTACCGTCAGGCGTGCTTGGCCGCCGCGTCCGCGCCCGCCGACCGCAAACCGGGCGGCGTATCCCAGTCCTTCGGACAGCTTCCCGCTCGCAGGCCCATCTGCCATACTTTCCGAGCTTGCTGCGGCCTGCCGACTTCGAGATCCAACTGGAGCCCCTCGGTCAACTGGAGCCCGAACCCATGTCCGTCACGCGTCGTCGCTTTCTGCTCACCGCCACTGGCGCCGGCCTCGCCGGTCCCGCCATTCTGCGCTCCGGCCCTGCCCGCGCAGCCGACGTCACCCTGAAGCTGCACCACTTTCTGCCACCGGTTTCCAACGTGCACCGCCGGCTGATCGTGCCGTGGGCCAAGCGTGTCGAGGACGCCTCGGGCGGCAAGATCAAGATCGACATCTATCCGTCGATGCAACTCGGTGGCGCGCCGCCTCAGCTCTACGATCAGGCAAAGGATGGCGTCGTCGACATCACCTGGACGCTGCCGGGCTACACGCCGGGCCGCTTTCCCACCACCGAGGTGTTCGAGTTGCCGTTCGTGGCCGACCGTCGCGGTATCGTCAATGCGCGCGCCGCGCAGGAGTTCGCCCAGGCGCACCTGGCCAGCGAGACCAAGGACGTCAAGCTGCTGAGCTACTGGGCACATGACCACGGCCTGATCCACGCCTCGCGCCAGATCAAGACCATGGACGACCTGAAGGGCCTCAAGCTGCGCTTCCCCACGCGCCTGGCCGGCGAGGCGTTGAAGGCGCTGGGCGCCAGCGCCATCGGCATGCCCGTGCCGCAAGTACCCCAAAGCCTCGCGCAGAAGGTGATCGACGGCGCCGTGATCCCCTGGGAAGTCGTCCCTGCCGTCAAGGTCCACGAGCTCGTAAAATATCACACGGACATCCCAGGCTCGCCCACGCTCTACACCGCCTGCTTCTTCCTGGTGATGAACAAGGCGAAGTACGAGGGCCTCCCCGCCAATCTCAAGAAGGTGATCGACGACAGCGCCTATCAGGCGTTTGCAACCGAGGCCGGCCGGATGTGGGACTCCGCCGGCATCGAGGTCATGGAGATGGTCAAGAAGCGCGGCAACGTCATCACCACCATCTCCGAGGACGAAAAGGCACGCTGGATGAAGACCACCCAGCCAGTGGTCGACGCGTGGCTCAAGGAGACCAAGGGCAAGGGGCTCGACGCTACCAAGTTGCTCGATGCGGCCAAGGCTGCGCTCGTCAAGCACCAGAAGGCTTAGACGCGCTCGACCGCGCCCGGATCCAGAGCATCGACAGGGCAGCCGCTGCCATCACGCCGACCTGGGCGGCCACCGCCTCCCAGGTCGGGTTTAGGCCGAGTGTCTCCAGGACGGCCGAGCCCGGCATCGGGTCGAACGGGATCAGCGCCTGCTCCTGGAACTCTTGCAGCCCCTCGCCGACAAAGCGCAAGCCCATCAGGAACAGGAACGCCGACGTCACGATGAACATTGCGCGCAGCGGCAGCCTGCGTGTCGACTGTCGAATGATGCCGAACACCACCGCCAGCGCCACGCTTGCCGTTGCCAGTCCGGCCAAAAGCGCGGGCGTCCAGCCGCCGGCGGTCTGCGCCAGGGCATGCACGAACAGGATCGTTTCTGCGCCCTCCCGCGCCACGGCCAGGAACGCGAGTAGCGCGACGGCGGCGACGGTGCCCGAGCCCACAGCCCGATCGGTGTGGGTCTTCAGATAGGCCTGCCAGGCTCGCGGATCCTGCTTGAGGAACAGCCAACCGCTGACCCAGAACATCACGCCGGCAGCCGCGAGGACGATGACGCCCTCGACGATGTCGTTGTGTCCGCCGCCGTAGTAGCGCTCGAAAACCCAGGCGCCGGCGACACTCACCAGCACGGCGAAGCCCGCGCCGGCCCATAGCGCGCGGACCCGGTCATCGGCGCCGATGCGCGACAGGTAGGCCGCGAGCGCAGCCAGAACCAGGATGGCTTCCAACCCCTCGCGAGCGAGAAGTCCGAAGGCTTCGATGAAGGTCGTCGACATGATGGCTCAGCAGTTTCACGACCCGTGCTGGTCGCCGCAACGACTTCTACATCGTCCGGGTGGACCAGGCAAATATATGATTTCATTAGATTTATAAGAATTCTAAGGTGACCGCCTCCGCCCTCGCCTCACCTGGCTTCTCTCGGCCTCCGGTGCGACATCGCCACAAACGCCACGCCCCTTCATTCCGCCGCCGCGGGCGGCTCCTCGATCAGCGTCTCGCCCGGCTTGACGCGCGTGAACGCGACCGCCTCGTGCGCAATGACCAGCTGACCCTCGCGGCGCCGTGCCACTGTGAACGTCGAAGTCTCCAGCGCACCGGGGTCGGGAAAATCCTCGCGAAAATGTGCGCCGCGGCTGTTCTCGCGAGCGAGCGCGGCTTGTGCGATGACACGGCTGATGTCGACCAGGCTGCGCAGGTTCAGCCAGTCGTGCCACGTCATGTTGAAGGCGCTGGCGCTCTCGGGAATGCCCGTCGCCGCAAGCACGCCGTCGATGGCGTCGATTTTGCCAAGACCGCGCTCGAGCCCCGCGCGGTCGCGCAGCACGCCCACGTCGTCCCACATCGCGTCGAGCAGGTTCTCGCGCAGCACGTTGATGTCTCCGGCCGGCTTGTTGAATGGAATGCAAGCACGCGCCATCTCCGCCTTGATCCGCTCCTCGTCGGGCGGCACCTCGGCGGATCCGTTGGCGGCGACGAACGCGGGAATCGAATCGCCCGCGATGCCGCCGTACACCGTGGAGTTCGCGACGCCATTTCCGCCCAGGCGATTGGCGCCGTGCACGCCGCCGGCGTCCTCTCCCGCAACGAACAGGCCGGGCAGCTCCGTCGACGTGTCGATGTCGCATACCACGCCGCCCATGAAGTAATGCGCCGTCGGGACGACCTCGACCTGACCTCCGGCCAGATCGAATCCGCAGTCGTCGCAGCGTTCCACCATGCCCTTGAACATGCGCCGCACGTTGTCGGCACCCAAATGGCTCATCTTCAGCCAAACGCCGCCGTTCGGCGTCGTGCGTCCCGCGCGCATTTCTTCGTAGAGGCAGCGCGACACGAAATCGCGCGTCGCCCGCTCCGCCCGCGGGTCGCGCGTCGTCATGAAGCGCTCGCCGTTGCCGTTCAGTAGGTGGCCACCAGCGCCGCGCAGCCCTTCTTCGAGAACCGTGCCGGTCATGCGTGTGTCGGGTCCCGCCAGCAGTCCGGTCGGATGGAACTGCACCATCTCCATGTCGCGCAGCGGCAGTCCCGCGTTGAGCGCCATGGCCAAGCCGTCCATGGTCTTGTCGCCGGACGGCGTGTGGTAGCGGTACATCGTCGGTCCACCGCCGGTGCCGAGCAGAACGGCCTTCGCCGAAACGAAGCGGAAGTGTCCGCTGCGCACGTCGATCATCAGCACGCCCGCGATGCGGCCGCCGTCCTTGGACGGGATCAACGCCACCGCGCGGTGCTCCTCCAGCCGGTGGATCGGCCGTGCCCAGACCTGCTCCATCAAGCGACTGATGATCTCGATGCCGGTCAAGTCGCCCTTGTGCACGGTGCGGTCGAAGGTTTGTCCGGCGAACGCTTTGCCGTGGATCGTGCCGTCGGGGTTGCGGTCGAAGAAGCAACCGACTTCGTTCTCGAGCTCCCGCACGCGCTCCGGCGCCGTCGCGACGAGCCGCCACGCGAGATCCTGGTGCGGCAGCCAGGCGCCGCCGACGATGGTGTCCATGAAGTGCCGCTCGACGGAATCACCCTTGAGGAGCGCGACATTGTAGCCGCCTTGCACCATCCGCGTGCAGCCGCACTTGCCGATCAGCCCCTTGGTGGCGATCGTGATGTCGAGATCCGGCGCAGCCTTGTGCGCATGCAGCGCCGCAAACAGCCCCGCGCCGCCGGAGCCCAAAATCAGGATGTCGGTGCTATGGCGTTCGAGCATCGGTGACCGAGCCTTTGGTTTCGCGCGGGTTGCACGTCAGATGATGTTGAGGAGGAACAGGCCGGCCATCACGGCGGCGACGGACAGCGCACCGATTGCGCGGTTCTTCTGATCGTCGCGCCACGGCAGCCAGTCCATGGCCAAGAGCCGGATCCCACCGAGCAGATGCACCGCCAGGAGGAACACGAGCCCACCCTCGGCCAGCTTGACGAGCGGCTGATCGGTCCATTTCAGGAAGCCGTCGAGTCGCGCTTCGCCCTCCATCGCCAAGCCAAGCACGAGAAAGTGCAGCGGCAGGAAGCACGCGAGCGCCACGCCCGAGATGCGATGCACGAGCGCTGCAATCCAGAGCGCGTCGCGGCGATGAGCTGTCGTGTTCGGCTTCATGCGCCCACCACCGCGACAACGGCCCTGAGGCCGAGGAGGACGAGCAGGATGCCGAACGTCCACATGATGAGATCGAGAGTTGGCCCGGTCAGACGTGTCGTCTCGCCGAACACATTGCGCATGCCGATCGCGCCGTGGACACCCGCCAGCGCGACAAAGAACACATAGAACGCGCCCCAGCCGACGCTGCCTTGCGTGCGTTCCAGGATCTCCGATGCCGACAGACCGTTCCGCGACGCATAGACGATCAGCACCAGATGGATAGCGATGAACGGCACCATCGCCGCCGCCGTCAGCCGCTGCACTAGATAGAGGCGAAAGCTCATTTCAGCTCTCCCTTCAGATAGGCCTGCATGGCGCGCCGCTTCAGTCCGGCGATGGATGCCGTCGGATTGAGACCCTTTGGGCAATGATCGGCGCACGCCTGATGCGCATGGCAGCTCTGGCACCCGCCGGCCGCCGTGATCGCGGAGAGCCGCGCCGAGTTGCCGCCGTCGCGCACGTCGTTGACGAGGGTCCACGCGCGATTGAGTGCGGCCGGTCCGAGATAGTCGTCGTCCCAGCGCACCGTGTCGCACGCCGACCAGCACACTGCGCAGTTGATGCATTCGATCGCGGCATCCGCCGCCATGCGCTCCGCCGTGTCGGGCTTCACGACCTCGATGGCATCGGCGCGCGTCTTGGATGGCGCAAAACGCGCGTCCGCGCGCTGCCACGCGTCGAAGAACGGCGTCATGTCGACGGTCAGGTCCTTGACCATCGGCAGGTTGGCGAGCGGCCCGATCTCCAGCCGGCCGCCATCGACGACCTTGGAGACGTGCGTGCGGCACGTCCAGCGCGGCCGCCCGTTGACGGTCATCGCGCACGAGCCGCACATGCCAACGCGGCAGGCAAAGCGGTAGGCGAGCGTGGCGTCGAGGTGGCGCTGGACGTGCGTTACCACGTCGAGCACCGTCTGGTTGGCCCGCAGCGGCACGCAATAGGTGCGATAGGCCCCCGCCTCGCCGCCCCGCCAGATGTCGACTTCGATCGTGTCGGTCATTCTTGGTCTCACCGCACCGTCACGTTGACGCGCTGGATCGCGTTGTTGCCGAAGCCGCCGATGTCCCAGGCAGGCGTATCGGGTTGACTGTTGCCGTCGGCATCCGTGGCGCGGCAGGACAGGACGTGCTCGCCGGGCTCCGCGTTCCAGATCGTGTGCCACCGGCGCCACGCATAGGGCGCGCCGGCGACGGGCGGATCGAGCGTCGCGTCCTGCCAGACGCCGTTGCAGCCGAACGCGACCTTGGCGATCGTGCCGCCACCGCCGACCCAGGCGCGGCCGCTGATCTCCACGGCTCCGCGCTCGACCAGCCGCGAGCGCCAGTACCACACGGGCAGTCCCGGCGGTGCCATCATCGACTTAATGCGCATGTGTGTGCACGGTATTCCCGGATCATCTGCGCTCTTGCGGAAGATATACGTGCCGCGCTGCTGATACCCTTGGAACGGTGTCGTCACGGCTTCGATGCGGTCGAGCCACTTTACGCTCGCCATGCCGTACCAGCCCGGCACGATCAGCCGCAACGGATAGCCGTGTTGCGGCAGCAGTGGCGCACCGTTCATGGCCCACACCAACATCACGTCGTCGTCCATCGCCTGCGCAATCGTCAGGCTGCGCTCGTAGGGCATCACCTGCCCGCGGTCGACGCCCGCATCGGTGCCGCCGAACACAAACTCCACCGCATCCGCGGCAAGGCCCGCTTGCTCCAGGACGTGCCGTAGCGGCGTACCGGTCCACTCTGCCGTCCCCACACCGCCCTCGCCCCAGGGCATGCTCTGCCGGCGCGGAGTAAACAGGCTGCGGCCGTTGCCCGCGCATTCCAGCGTCACGCGTTGCGTGCGCGCCGGCAGTTTGCGGATGGCGTCGAGCGACAGCTCGAGCGGCGACCGCACCGCACCGCGCACCGCAACCCGCCAGTTGTCGGCGTTCGCCGCGGGCACATCGTAATGAATCAGCAGGTAATGCAACCCGATCGGCGTCACGTCATAGCGCAAGGCCTCCAGCGGCAGGCCCGAATTGCGGTTGGCGTTGCCCACCTCCTGCGGCGAGTACGGCCCGTCGGTATGCTTCGAGGGTGTCAGCCCTGCCGCACGTTGCTGGGCGGCGTCGGCGTCCGCGCCTGTCGCTTGGGCGGTCATCGTGGTGGCATATCCTTCCCTGTGGCGCGCTTCGAGGTCTCGCCGCGCGTTCTGTCGGCAAACGCTAGCAAAGGCCGCGCGCCGGGGAAAGCCGCCTCGCCCGTCAGGCCGGGTGGAGCCGACGGCGCGGGCTGGGCGTGCAACCATCGGGGCCGTTCGCCCGCGGCAGCGCCTCGGCCGGCAGCATGAACACTGCGCCCGCATGGCCAGGCGTATCGAGCCAGTGGAAGTCGATTTCGGGATAGAGAGCCTCGAGCGCCGGACGGGCCTGGCCGACCTCCACCACCAGCGTCCCATGATCGCTCAGGTGGCCGCGCGCCGCCTCCAGGATACGCCGGACGACGTCCAGCCCGTCCGCCCCCGCCTCGTACGCCAGCCGCGGCTCGTGCCGGTACTCCGGCGGGAACGCCGCCACCGCGGCTCTCGTCGCAGCAGGCGGGTGCGCCACGATCATGTCGTAGCGCCGGCCGTCCAGCGCGGCGAACAGGTCCGAGCGGATCGGCGTGACGCGCAAGGCCAGCCCATGATCCGCGATGTTGCGTTCAGCGGCCGCCAGCGCATCCGTGGAGATGTCGACGGCATCGACGTGCGCGTGCATGAACTGGTGGGCCGCGATGATGGCGAGGCAGCCCGACCCCGTGCATAGGTCGAGCACACACCCGATCGCCTCGGGATTCTGGGCAAGCAAGACCGCATCCTGCGCCAGCAATTCCCCGAGGTGAGCGCGAGGCACACTCACTCGCTCGTCGACGGCGAAACGATAGCCCTGCATCCACGCCTCACCCAGGACATAAGCCGTGGGCCTTCGCGTCGTCACACGCGCCTCGATCAGCGCATCGAGACGCCGGCGTTCGCCAAGCGTGAGCCGCGCATCGAGCCACGGCTCGAGTTGGTCGATCGGCAAGTCCAGCGCGGCAAGGATCAGGAACGCGGCGTCGTCGAGCGCCGTGTCGGTGCCGTGCCCGTAGACGAGCCCAGCGGCATTGAAGCGGCTGACCGCATGGCGCAGCCAGTCGCGTACGGTTGCAAGCTCCGCGACTGCGTCGCGGTCGGCTGCGTCCTCGACAGGTACGCACGGCAGGTTTCTATGGTCGTCTTGTGTCGGTGACATGGCCCGCCACCGATACACGCCAACCCTGAAAACCTGCGTGAAGATGCCGATTGCGCTTTGACGCGAATTTGCCAGAACGCTGGCGCAAATGCCGCCGTCCGCCCCCTCGCTTGAACGCAATCGCTCGCGCAAATCGCTCGGATGCTGCGGGGCTCGCCGTCCCTCACGCAAGCCACATGCGCACCGGCGTCAGGCACAACGGGTCCACGCAGTCGCGCGGCCGCACTGTGTTCGCTTCCCGCTTGAGCCTTGCCTCGCGCCGCGTGATGTAGGCCGCAGACGCGAAGATCACGAGCGCACCGACCCAGGTCCAAACGTCAGTTGGCTCGCCGAACGCGAACCAGCCGACGAGCACGGCGAACGGCAGCCGCGAGAATTCGAACGTGAAGACGAGCGAGGCGTCCGTCGCCGCGAACCCGCGCACCAGCGCGGTGTGCCCGAGCGCCGCACACACCGCCATCCCGACGATCAGCGGCACTTGTTCCCCGCTCGGCCATTGCCAGTTGAACAGCGCCGGCACCAGCGCCAGCGGCGTGATCAGCAGATGCGTGATGAACACGATCCGGTCGGCGTCGTCTTCCACGGTGAGGTGCTTAACGAGCGGCCCAATGATGCCCATCATCATCGCGCATCCAAGCGCCAGCAGTTGCCCCGTCTGCACCGCCCCCGCGGTCGGCCGCAGGATAATCATCGCGCCGATGAAGCCGACGATTAGGGCCGTCCAGCGCCGCAGCCGCACGGTCTCGCCCAGGAAGAATATCGCGCACAGCGTGCCGAACAGCGGCGCGAGAAACGTGATCGCCGTCACCTCGCCCAGCGGGATCAGGCTGAGGGCGTGGAACCAGCACAGCATGGAGACGAAGCTCAGGCCCGCGCGTGCCCAATAAAGGCGCAGCTTCTTGGTCTTCATCAGCGAGGTGCCGCGCCAGGCCAGCATCGGCAGGAGCATCAGCAACACGCCGGCGTTGCGGAAGAACAGCACCTGGCTGGGGTCCATCCCCCCACGCGTCAGCGCCTTGGCAAACCCCGCCAGGCCGGCCATCAGCGCCATCGCGACCGTGATCCACACGATCGCGGAAATCGGATCCTGGCGACGCCCGGCGGCGCCGCTGGCCTTCAGTGAGGCGGAAAACCGCGCCAGTTTCGTACGGTCCAGGGAAGGCAAGGGTGGTGGCCTCTAAGCTCGAGCCGGGCAGGGCTCGCAGATTTACCATGTCGGTGTTAACGCGGCCACCACAAGGCCGATATCGCAGGCCGCCGGCATGCCAGACATGCAGCCGCCGCAGGGCGCTTGTCTGAGGCCGCGCCATGCTTCACTAGTGGCCGGCATGAGAAGGAGCCTGCCGCCAGCGGGCCCATTACGACGCATACGGCAATATGAGGTTTTGCAATGACTGAGCCCTGTGATCTTTCGGCCATCGAGGCCCGGCGGCTGATCGGGGCGAAGAAGCTGTCACCTGTCGAGCTTTTGGACAGTTGCCTGCGCCGCATCGATGCGACCAACGGCGCACTCAATGCCATGGTCGCCATGGACGTGAAGGCGGCCAAGGCCGCCGCCAAGGCGGCCGAGCGTGCGGTCATGCGCGGCGATGACCTAGGCCTGCTCCACGGACTGCCGGTCGGCATCAAGGATCTCGAAGCGACACGCGGCCTGAAGACGACCTACGGCTCGTTGCTCTACGAGGACCATGTGCCCGAGGAGGACGATAGCGTCGTCGCCAACGTGCGCGGCGAAGGCGGCGTGATCGTCGGCAAGACCAACACCCCCGAGTTCGGCGCCGGCGCCCAGACGACGAACCGCGTCTACGGCACGACCGGCAATCCCTTCGATCCCGAAAAGACCTGCGCCGGCTCCTCCGGCGGCTCCGCTGTGGCGCTCGCCACTGGCCAAGTCATGCTGGCGACCGGCTCCGACTACGGCGGTAGCCTGCGCACGCCGTCGGCCTTCTGCGGCGTCGTCGGTTTCCGTCCCTCGCCCGGCACGGTGCCGAGCGCAACGCGCGCCGTCGCCCTCAGTCCCTTCTCCGTTTCCGGCCCGATGGGACGCTCGGTCGCCGACGCGCATCTCCTTCTGCGCGCGCAGATCGAGGTCTCACCCTTCGACCCCTTCTCCAGCGACAACGCCCTGCGCATTCCCGACGAGTTGTCCGATATCGATCTGTCCTCGGTCCGCGTCGCGCTGTCGACCGATCTCGGCGTCGCCCCCGTCGATGCCGGCATCGCGCGCGTTTTCCGCGAGCGCACCGAGAGCTTTCGCAACGTCTTTGCCGAGGCGCGCGACGAGAACCCTGACCTGGAGGGCGTCCACGAGGTGTTCGAGATCCTGCGCGGCGTCAATTTCGTCGCCGCACATCATGAGCGCCTGCTCAACCATCGTGACCGGCTCGGCCGCAACGTCATCGACAACACCGAGCGCGGTCTGCAGTACAGCCTGGCCGATGTCGCCCGCGCCCACGCCCGGCAGACGCAGCTTTATCATGGGTTCTTGAACTTCTTCGAGGATGTCGACGTCCTCATCTGCCCGGCCGCCGCCGTCTCGCCGTTCCCGCACTCCCAGCTCTTCATCGAGGAGATCAACGGCGAGAAGATGCCAACCTACATGCGCTGGCTCGCCCTGGCCTATGGCTTGACGACTGTGCTGCCTGCCGTCGCCTGCATCCCGTGCGGCGTCGACCACAACGGCATGCCGTTTGGCATCCAGGTGGTTGGCCCGAACGGCTCGGACGGGATGGTGCTCGAGGTTGCGCTCGCGCTGGAGAAGCTGTTCGCCGCCGATGCCGTCACGCGCCGGCCGCTGCCCGACCTGGGCAAGCTCGCGCCCTGAGCGCGACACGTTTGCCGCGCGACACGGCCTGACAAATGAAAAGAGGCTCCGGATAGGCATCCGGAGCCTCTCTGCTTCGCGGTCCCAGAGGTATGGGCTCCGAACGAACAGTGTCTCAGGCGGCAGTTTCCGCCGGCAGCTTGGTCTTCTTTTCCGATCCCGCCGCCGAAGCCTTCGAGTCGTCGAGAAAACGAAGGCTGCCTTTGATGCGCGCACCTTCCTCGGCGGAGAAATGCTTCTGCGCGATCTCGCAGTCGACATCCGCCGACCGCTCGAGCCGCACGCGCTCGGCATTCATGGTGCCCTTCGCCCGCCCGCGCACGACGACCTCTTCCGCGTGGATGCCGCCTTCGACCAGCGCGTCGTTGTCGATGATGAGCAGCTTGCAGTTGATGTTGCCGATCACCTTGCCCTTCACGAGGATGTCGCCCTCGCTTTCCAGGTCGCCCTTCATCGTCAGGTTCTCGTCGACGATCGAGTGGTTCCCGGAGCGGGTCTTGCCGGCGACAGCCGCCGCCGAAGCGTTGGACGGAATCGAGATCGTGTCGGCCAGCGACGTTGTGGCCAGGGACGTTGTGGGCTGTGCTGCAGTCTCGGGCTTGCGCGGAGCGAACATCCGTCGGGGTTCCTTTCGTCATCGAGGTCATCGACGCACAAACAGGACCTCCGGGAGCCGGATACGGCGTCGCAAAGCCAGGATCCGGCGGAAAAACCAGTTCAGTCTTTATTAACGGATAGCTGATTCGGCAATAGTCGATTGTTTTCCATCGAGGTTTGCAGGCCGATCGGTGGCGGCTGGCGACTTGGATGACACACCAAGCTGCAACTCGTGCCGCTTCCAGACTCTGCTGGACCGAACGATTTCCCGGAGGGATTGCAGTCCTTGTGCGAGCGTCTGCGTGCGGTTGAGACGGCATGGGGCAGGTGCCGCCCGGCCGGGACGCCTCGCCATTCTTTGCATCAGTAGCCTGAGTACTTGCGCGCGTACCGCTCGCGCAGCCCCTCCGGCACCTCTCTCTCCATGGCCACGTAGGGATCGCGCGTCAACGCGTCGGCGATCGGATTGTGACCTGGCAAGCCGCGCGGATCTTGGTCGAGACCAGAACCGGAATGGGCAGTCCCCGATGGCACGCGCTGAAAGCCGGCCGCTGTCGCACCCCAGGCCGTCGCTGCGCTGCCGGACGCCGAGACGCCTGCCCGCGGGCCCTTCAGCCGGTTGAGCGGACCGGCGACGATGTCTATCACGTCCTTCAGCGGCTCGAGAAACGCGATGCCGCAGCGCCCGGCAAGCCACCAGCGCACCTGGCCCGCAATGGCGCGGCCGTCCAGCAGTTGCAGCGCGACGAGATCGCCCGGCAGCACGCCGGACGCGGCATCGATGCCTGCGCCCGAACGCGACAGGTCCGAGATCGTGGTCGTCTGGAAGCGGCGTCCGGCATAGAGCAATGCGCGGATCTGCGTACGCATCCGGTGCTCTTGGCGCAGCGTCCTAACGCGGCGCGATTGGGCGTCGTCGGCCTCGACGGGGCGAAAGCGTTCCGCGCCCAGTGCGAGCGGGGCGCTGTCTTCGTCCAGCTCCGAGTCGGTCAAATGTGCCTCGGCTGCGAATTCGTGCGTCGTCACGGGTGAACTCCTTTGTCAGCCCAGCCTCGGCCATCGCTGTCGCGACGTCGCGCCGTGTGGCGGCGCGGACAGACGCGAGCGCGCGATCCTTGGACGCGGGCATCATAGAACGCAGGATGTTGGAAACAGGCATGCCGGCAATGCGGCGCGACGGAGCGGCATCATGCCATCGGCCTGCGCCTTGGATCGCGCATGGCCGCCGTCGGGGTGAAGTATGCCCAACGAGGCATGAATAACGTGTTGCGACTGTCGGCGGGAATTGATCGGACATGAGCGATGTTGGCCGAGGCTGGCGTCGCGAGCGATCGCACAAGCCTCACGCAAGCTGCCTGCATCTGACGTGCGGTCCTGCGCACGCAGCAGCCCCCTCGGCCTCGCCGTCGCCGTCGGCGCGTGATCAAGCACGCGGGGAAGGCAACGCGCGCGCGCTTTGGGCCGACAGGCACGTTGCGCGCAACTCCTTTAAGGCATCGATCGCCCGATGCTGTTCGATCAGCCGCTCCAGCCGGCGAAGGCGCGCGAGCTCGTCCTGTCCGCGGCAGGTGCGAGCGAGCGCCGCGATGGCGCGGCGGCACATGTCGGTCGCGACATGGCGGGCGAACGGCGTCAGTAGCACGGCTTGGATGCAGTAGTAGAGATGCTGGTCGGTGCTGCGCACGGCCTCGGCCGGGAGCAGATGCTGCTCAAGCAGGAAATCCGCACCGTTCAGCAACTCGATGGCGACCTTGCGATCCGCCTTCAGCACTGCGCCATTGATGAACAGCCGCTCGCCCGCGCGCAGCGTCAGCCTGAGGCTCGAGCCCATGTGCAATCTTCCCCGATGATCATCATCGATATTGACTGTCACGCGCGCCGATCCGCCAGCCGGGCGCACGTGAACGCCGCCGGCCGGCCGTGAGCGCCAGCACCAGGGCGTCAGCCCATCGTTGGAAGGGATGCACCAGCCGTCGCTGCCCCCGTCGCTGTCGCCAGGGCCTGTGTCGCGGCCAGCCCGCCGTCGTTGGGTGCCAGTTCCAGGCGATAGCCGAGGTGGCGCTGAGACCGGATCGGGATGTAGCCCAGGCGTGCCGCGAGCCGCTTGCGCAACCGGCAGATGTGGCTTTCCACCACGGTCTCCTCGAGGCCGTCGTTGAACATGCCGTAAACCTCGTTGAAGAGTTGCGCCTTCGTCGTCCACGCACCTCTGTTGCGCACCAGGCATTCGAGGATGCGTCGCTCGCGTCGCGGCAGGTCGAGTGCGGCCCCCGCGACCAGCGGGTCGCGGCCATCCGGAAAGACCATGATGTCGGCCGGAAGAGGCGCGCTGGGAACCCCGGCGGCAAGCCGCCCACGCCGCGCCACGGCGGCAACGCGCGCCATGATCTCGCGAGCATCCGTGTCGGTCGGGATCAGGTCGTCGGCACCGGCGGCCAGGATCGACAGGCGCCACTCCGCGGCCCCGTCGTCATTCAATACGATCAGTGGGCATCGGCACCTGCCCCTGATCGCCGTGACCGCTTCGGTCATGTTCTCTGTGCGCGTCGCCAGCACCGCTTCGAGCGCGTCCCGCTCGCTGCGGCCGGCCGTGCCCAGCCACTCCGCGGTCTGCGCCGACGACAGCACCGAGCTTGCCACGCCCAGCCGGTCCAGCCGGGCCGCAACCGGGCTGGCGCTTCTTCCATCCTGGACAATCACGATCATGAAGACCTCCTGAGCGAGCCTGCCGCAAGAGTCTTCGAAATACGCCGAGTTTCACAAGGATCAACTGAAGACCCAACCGATCACGGCTGTCGGCGTTGTCCACGTGCAAGGAAGGTCTGACACTTGAATGATAGGGGATCGGTCCGCACGCCAGCGCCCAATCTTGGAGGCGGAGGCTTGTGTGGATCGAGGACCTACGGCCGGCAATTAGGGACCTGTAGCGCAGAATTTCGGAAATTCGCTGCAACTTAAAATTGTATTATAGAAAATATATCCGAAAAAGTTGAGCTGGCTGGATGAGCTTGCGCGTCTACAGAGGTTCGACGGCGCCAATACTGTCGGAAAGACGCTGTTTCGTCTACGGAAAGTATCCTCAAGACTTGCCAATGAGCTTGCCTTGCCGGCATGTCCGGTCCGATAATATTGTGCACAACTGAAAGATTGCGGGACGCCTGCGTGACCGGATCAGATCCGAAATTTCTGGCAGACCGGCTGAAGGCACTTCGGCTCTCGAGCGGCTATGCCAAGGCGCGCCACTTCGCGCGCGAGCTCGGCATCAGCGAAAACCGCTATACCCGTTACGAGCGTGGCGAAGCCGAGCCGGACTTCGCTCTGCTGCGCACCATCTGCGAGAAGCTGGGCGCGACCCCGAACGAACTGTTCGGTTGGTCCGAGGCACCGGCGCGGCGCGCGTTCACCGAGCGCGACGGACCCGTGGTCGCGCGCGCGCCCGGATTTGCCGAGGAACAGCCGTCGCCCCTCGAGCCCCCGCCCGATTCTGCCGGGGCGCCACCAACGTCGCTGCCACCCGCCGCCGAGATGGCAGCGTGGCGCCTGGCCAGCGCCTTCGGCGGCACAGGCTTTGGCGACCACGGTGCGTCGGCGCAACCCGCGCCTCTCGCGCCGCTACGCCTGACAGCCGACATATTCCTGAGACTACGCCAGTATCCGCTGGCGACGGTTGCCCGCCTGCTGCGCGAGATGGATTACGCAGCGCTGCCGCCGGAACGCCAGGCCATGCTGTCCAAGGAGATCGAGGCCTTCGTCCGAGCGCTGCCGGAATTCGGCGAGCAACGCCCCGGTTCGACCGATCCTGCAAACTCGGGTCGGTCCGCTTCCTGATGCCGCGCCGGCACCTTGAGGGCACCACTGCCACGATTGCGAAGCGTGCACGCCGCGCGCCTACAAATGGCGAGCAGGTGTCGGAACCGCAACGCTATACGATGCGGTTCATGTAGGTGATGTGCGATCCCAGATACTGCCCGCATCTGAGTTCGACGGGCCTTTGATCGATGCCGCGCGCGACGCGCTGCACGACCAGCATCGGCGCGCCGGGCGCGACGCGCAACTGCAACGCGACGCGTTCGTCCGCTTGCCCTGCCGACACGCTCTCCTCTGCCGTGGTGACCAGATACCCGCTCGTCGCCAGTTGCGCGTAGAGGTCCGTATCGCCGGGTGGATCGTCGCGCAAACCTGAAGCGATCAGGCCCGGCACCACCGAGACCTCCACGCCGATGCGTGCGCTGCGCGAAACGAGGATCGTGCGATACTCGCACACTTCGACATGGCCTGGCAGCTGCAGTCGCGCAATCTCGGAGGCCGTAGCGACCCGTCGATGGAAGCCGTCGAGATGTCGCGCGATTTTCAGCTGCTGGCCGGACGGCGCTCTGAGCCGACACAGGCGATTAGCAGCGCCCGACGCCCCCAGTCCGCCGACGTAGGTGCCGCGGCCCTGCTTGCGTATCACGAGGCCCATGTCCTCTAGTCCCTCTACTGCGCGGCGGATCGTGCCGATGCTGACGCCGAACTCGCCGGCGAGGTTGGTCTCGTTGGGCAACATGGCCCCCGGCGGCCATTCGCCAGCGGAAATGCGCGTGGCGAGCATGTCGCGCACCTGGCTGTACAGCGGTTTCAGCACGGCGATGCTCGAGGCGCTGGCAAGTCGCGTCATGATTGAACCCCGCAGCAAAGATAGCGATCCAATGTATGCCAACAAATATGCACAATATGGAGATTGCTGCAATCAAAAGTATGCGTAGGCCGTAAAATGCAATCGCGGGGCGTGCGTCGAGGGGGCCGCGCTGTCTCGCGCGACAGCTTGACGGCATGGCGGGGCGGGCCTAGCACCGGCCACCGCGCTGTTGCGGTCGGCCGTTCGACGAAGCGGGGCTGGCCGTCCCGCGCGATCAGGTTCACAACTGCTGCTGCCGGGGATCGGCAGCCCCCGGCCCCGCCGCCCTGCGCGCGGTAGGGCGAGGGTTTGCGAGCCCCGTCACGACGCCGGCAAGGAGCGAGAGGCGATGTCCGAAGACAATACGAGTCTGCCGCAGAATTGGGGACCGCAAACGCGCCTGGTGCACGGTGGCACGATGCGCTCGCAGTGGGGCGAGACTTCCGAGGCGCTGTTCCTGACGCAGGGCTATGTTTACGACAGCGCCGAACAAGCGGAGGCGCGCTTCAAGGGCGAGGACCCCGGTTACCAGTACAGCCGCTTCGGCAATCCCACTGTCTCGATGCTGGAAGAGCGCATCCGCCTGCTGGAGGGCGCCGAGGATGCGCGCGCCACCGCCACCGGCATGGCCGCTGTTACTGCCGCCATTCTCTCGTGTCTCAGCAATGGCGACCACATCGTCGCCGCGCGCGCTATGTTCGGATCCTGCCGCTACATCGTCGAGGATCTGTGCCCCCGCTTCGGCATCGACGCCACGCTGGTCGATGGTCGCGACAACGGCGCCTGGCAGGCCGCCGTGCGCCCCAATACGAAAGCCTTCTTCTTCGAGACCCCGGCCAACCCCACGCTGGAGGTTGTCGACATCGCGGCCGTCTCGAAGATCGCCAAGTCGGCCGGCGCCGTCGTCATCGTCGACAACGTGTTCGCCACGCCCATGCTGCAGCGACCGCTTGCGCTGGGCGCCGACGTCGTCGTCTACTCCGCAACCAAGCACATCGACGGTCAGGGGCGATGCCTCGGCGGTCTCGTACTGGCGAGCAAGGCGCACATCAAGCGCTACGTGCACGACTACGTACGCCAGACCGGCCCGTCGATGAGCCCGTTCAACGCCTGGGTGCTGCTAAAGGGCCTCGAGACGCTACCCATTCGCGTGCGCGCGCAGTGCGAGACCGCAGCCCGCATCGCCGACCATCTGGCTGGCCTCGATGGCATCTCCAATGTGCTCTACTGCGGCCGCCCTGATCACCCGCAGGCCGACCTGATCCGTCGCCAGATGTCCGGCGGCGGCCAGATCGTCACGTTCGACGTCGATGGCGGCAAGCCGGCCGCATTTCGCTTCCTCAACGCGCTGACGATTGCCCGTATCTCCAACAACCTCGGAGATACGAAGAGCCTCGTCACGCATCCTGCAACGACCACGCACCAGCGGCTGAAGCCCGAGGCGCGCACGGAGCTAGGCATTTCCGACGGCATGGTGCGCCTGTCGGTCGGCCTGGAGGATGCCGCCGATCTGATCGCTGACCTCGATGGAGCGCTGTCCGCAGCACGCCGAGGCTGATCCCAAGCGCGGATCGATCATGCGTCTACGGGTGATGTCGACGCGAGTCCCGCCAAAGCAGAGAAGGCCCGCCGTTACGCGATCCGGTCGAATAAGCCGCAGACGGATGAATAAATTGTTTTGCTGCGATAGCCGGGCCGGATGCCAATTCGATTGACCCGTCAGGGAACAGCATTACAGTTCTGTTCAGTCTGAACGCGATGCCGCAACAGCGGTGGTCGAGGCTGGAACAGGGCTGACATGTACGAGGCCGTAACATCGGGGATCCGGGTACGTGTCACGCCGCGCTATGTCGAAGAGCGCTCGAATCCCGACGCACGATACTACTACTGGGCCTACACCATCGAGATCCGTAACGACGGTACCAGCACCGTGCAGTTGCGTTCGCGTGTCTGGCGCATCACTGACGCGAGCGGACACGTCGAAATGGTGCGTGGCCCCGGCGTCGTCGGCAAGACACCGGTTCTCCACCCCGGCGAATCCTTCACCTACACGTCCGGCTGCCCGCTTGCCACGCCCTCGGGCATCATGGTCGGCACCTATCAGATGCTGGGCGAGGACGGCGCCGAATTCGAGATCGAGATCCCCGCGTTCTCGCTTGACAGTCCCGACGGCCCCAACAGCGTCAACTGAACGCAACGCGCGACGTCAGACTTGCATCGTGCAGGTCACGCCGAGATCGGTCTCGTGGAAATCGCGCTCGCGCGTGTCCATGTTTTCCAGGTTGAAGAACTGGCACGCCTCGTGATCGAAGTGCGGCCCGGCATGCCACGTGCCGATGCCGAGCTTGAGCACAACGGTCCCCGGCACCCGGATGCCGACGATGTCGTCGAGCCGCGGCCGGCCGTCGTCGGACAGGTCGCCGGCCGGCGCCACCGCGAGAAACCAGTCCTTGCCGCCGAGCGAGCCCAGGCACTGCGTGACACGCCGGTGTCGCGCCATCTGGTCGAAGCTCATCCCGCGCCGCGGCAGATCCATGATCCACAGGCGCGGGGTGCCGCCGTTGGTCAGGTCGAGTTGTGCCTCGGCCGGGTTCTCCCACGGCCGGTAGTTCGGATTGACGAACTGGCCCATGACCCGCCGCGGTTCGATAAGCTGCCCGAACGGCGCAAAGGTTTCTGGTGTCGCGTCGAAAACGGGGATGATGCGATGGCTGGCTGACATGGTGTCTGCTCCGTCGGGCAGGGCTGGGAAAGCCCACGCCAAGGATGCCACGGTGTGCGCATGCCTGCCAATCGCTCAGTTCTCGCGATGGCGCGGCCCTATCCGTGGGCACCATGCGCGTGTGCGCGCACTTGCACCCGCCGGGACAGGTCGTGCACTGTGCTGGCGTCCTGGAGATCGCTGCAACCGCGACGGCGCGAGCCGCCTGCCGGCAGACAGAGATCTGAAACAGCATGCACGATGGGGAGCCTCACCAATGCGGGCAGTCGTCTATGACCGGCGCGGGCCGGCGCGCGAGGTGCTACGTCTCGTCGACCGGACGATGCCTGAGCCGGGCCCGGGCGAGGTGCGCATCAAGGTCGCCGTCTCCGCGCTCAATCCCTCAGACATCAAGGCGCGCAGCGGCCAGAACGCCGGCGCGCCTATGCTTTTCCCGCTCGCCACGCCACATCGCGACGGCGCAGGCATCGTCGATGCCGTAGGTCCCGGCGTCCCGCAAACACGGGTGGGCGAACGGGTCTGGTTTAACCAAATTCTGAAACGCCACCCCTTTGGTTCGGCAGCCGAGTACACCACCACCGCGGCGGATCTGGCGTGGCGTCTGCCGGCAGTGGCCAGTTTCTCCGAAGGCGCCTGCCTGCCCATCCCCGCCGTCACTGCGCACGCCGCACTGATGCGCGACGGCTCTCTCACCGGCCGCACCGTCCTCGTCCAGGGTGGTGCGGGCGCCGTCGGCTTCTACGCCGTGCAACTCGCCAAGTGGGCTGGCGCCGGCAAGGTCATCGCAACCGTCAGCCGCGAAGAGCAAGCCGCGCTTGCCCGCCAGGCCGGCGCTGACGCCGTCGTCAATTATCGCAGCGCGGATGCGCGCGAGGCCATCGAGCAGTCCGCTGGCGGTGCAAATGCCGTCCATCACATCGTCGAGGTCAATCTGGCCGCCAACGCCGCGCTCGATGCCGCGGTGCTGGCCGAAAACGGCATCATTGCTGCATTCGCATCCGATACCGACCAGCAGCCGCGCATTCCCTTCCGTGGCCTTAACCCGAAGGACGCCACGATCAGGTTCGTCGGACTCTCGGCGATGTCGCAGGCCGCGCGTGAACGCGCCGCAGACGACATCGTCACGCTGCTCGAAGCGCGCCGCCTGAAACACCACGTCGCTGCCCGCTTCCCACTGGAGCGCACCATCGAGGCGCACGAACTGCAGGAGACTGGCCGCGTGGTCGGCAAGGTGCTGATCGACGTCGCCGCGCTTGACTGAGGGTGGCGCGCCCCGGTCGAGAGACGTGCGCCCGGCCCTCAGGCCGGTGTGTTCTTTCTGAGAAAGCCGCCGAGATCGGCCATGAACCGCTGGGCCTTCTCCATCAGGAAGAAGTGCGCGGCACCCTCGTACTCGATCCACTCCGCGTGCGGCATGCGATCGGCCATCCACTTCTGCACGGTGGGCGAGCAGATCAGGTCCTCCGAGCCCGACATGATCATGACGGGACACTTGATCTCGCCCAGCCGATCGAGCACGTCGTGCTTCTTCACCGCGTGGCTCTGCGCCGAATAGCACGCGATCTTGCGGTCGGTGCCCGCGATCAGCTTTTCGATCGCCGCCATCGTCTCCGGATTCTCGTTGAAAAACTTGCACGACACGAAGAAGTGCGAGGAGTGTCGCGCGTGGTCGGCCCAGGATTGCCGCCATTCCAGCACCTCGCGCATAGAATCGAGAATGCGGCAGCACATGGCGTCGAACTTCGCGCCCGACGCCAGCATGGTCAGCGACTGCACGCGCTCCGGCGCCTTTAGCGTGATCAGCTGGCTGATAGCCCCGCCGAGCGAGCGCCCGATCAGGTGGCATTTCGCAACGCCAAGGTGATCCAGCAACCCGACATAGTCGTCAGCGAGGTCCTGCAGCGTGATCGGCTCGTCGACCTGAGTCGAGCGGCCTGCCCCCGCGTATCGGCGGCGATCACGCGATACTGGTCGCGCCAGGCTGCGATCTGCGGCATCCACGCGGAGTGATCGCCCGCCAGCCCGTGGATCAGCAGGATCGGAAACCCGCTGCCCTCGTCGACATGATGGATATCGTAGCGTCCGATGCGTGCGGTCTTGCCTTGCGGCGCGGGCGCGGTCATTGGGGCGGCTCCTTCCCGGCAGGTGACGTTGGGGAAGGCAGTGTGGTGCAGGGATCCCGCGTGGGTCAACCATCGCTCCGCTGAGCCGCCATCAACGCGCATGGTTCACGCTCGCCGATCGCCAGATGCTTGCGCCCGGGCGTCAGTGTCGGCACGTCAATGCAAGTGCCGACGCGGTACCTCTGTCTCACCCGGCGCCGCTTGCGCACCCGCATCGGTCTCGGCATCCTCCGCCAGCTCCGCCATTGCTTCGAGCACGGTCTGATGCACTGCAGCAAGCATGGCTGCGCCACCCTCGATGCGCTGCTCGCCGACGGTCGCGCCGAGGCTGCCGTCCATCGACAGCACGAGCGCGTTGGTCATCCGCGCCCCGATGCGCTCCGAGGCGAGTGCAGCGCCGCGCACGCGGCGGACGTCGATCGAAACCTTCCGCTGGCCTTCGATCTCGAATTCAACCTGATGGGCATACCGCGTGATGATCATGGTGTCCTCGCCGTCCCGCAGGGACTTTCCGCTGGGACCTCGGACTAACGCCTCAGTCCCGATTTCGTTGCTTCAGGCACACTGAACGATCGTCTCACCGCGCGCTGTTCCCTGCGGCACCTCGGGAGAACGAGCATTGCGACCGGGGACACCACGGGCGATTGCGGGTTATTTGACACCTCATCCCCTGAACGCGCAGGTAACGGCGGCGACGGCTGCTGTTCACAATGAGCGCCATGGTTAGCGTCGGGTTGATCGGACCGGCACCCGGCACGCCGCCATTGGGCCTATCTGTCGCCTATTGGGCCCGCCTCTCAGCTATTGGGGATGCCGGCTGCGGAGACTTGCCAGCACCGCTGCCTCGGACCCATACTGCCGCCGCCCAGGATGGCGCGAGCGACGCCGCCGGCGAATTCCGAGGAGGACCCCATGCGCAGCAAGGATGCCGCCGCCAACGGGCGGTCGATCCGGCCGATCGAGATCAAGCGGATTGATGCGATTCCGGTCGCGATCCCGCTCAAGAAGCCGATGAAGATGGCCTCTGTCGAGGTGCGCACCGCCGACAACCTACTGGTGCGAATCGAATCGAAGGATGGAACCGTCGGCTGGGGCGAGGCGGCCTCCGCCCCTGTCCTCACCGGCGAGACGCGGTCGGCCATGGTCGCCGCGGTCAAGGAGGTGTTCGCGCCGCTGCTCCTCGGCAAGGACGCCCGCGACCGCGCCGCACTCGTCCGCCGGATCGGCAACGCCGCCTACGTCAATACGGGCGCCAAGTCGGCCATTGAGATTGCGCTTGCCGACCTCGTCGGCCGGACCCTCGGCGTCCCCTTCACCGACCTCTACGGTGGCGCACTGCGCCAGTCCGTCAAACCGATGTACCTGCTCGGCAACGCCACCGTCCAAGAGGACATCGCTGAGGCACGCCAGAAGCACAAGGAAGGCATCGACCTCTTCAAGCTGAAGGTCGGCGTCAAGGGCGTCGAGGCCGAGATCGAGAACGCTCTGGCCGTCCGCGACGCGCTGGGGCCAAAGGTCCTGCTCTGCGCCGATGCCAACACCGGCTATGACTACGCCACCGCCGACCGCTATCTAACCGGCGTGAAGTCGATGAGCCTCGCCTTCCTCGAGCAGCCGATGAAGCCGAAGGAGCTGGGCGCGCTCGCCCGCTTGGCACGCAATCACGCGACGCCGATCGGCTGCGACGAGGCGATCCACGGCAACGACGACATCGAGGCCAACTCCGCCCACGGCGCCAGCGGACTGTCGTTGAAGCTGATCAAGTTCGGCGGCCCCACGGGTCTGCTGTCGGCGGCGGCCCTGTGCGAGAAGAAGGGCCTGGAAATGAACCTCGCCGCCAAGATCGCCGAGTCCTCGATCGCCGCGGTCGCCTCGGGCCACATGGCCTGCATGATCCCGTCGTGCAACTGGGGCGTCAGCCTCACGCACGTCTACCTCGCCGACGATCTCGTCAAGCAGCCGCTGAAGCTGATCGACGGAGTGTTCACGCCGCCTGTCGGCGCGGGCCTCGGTGTCGAGGTCGACGAGGCAGCGGTCGAGAAGTACACCGTGCGCTGACGCCACGACGCCATCGCTGGCGAATGGCAACGGCCGGGCACGCGCCCGGCCGTTTTTCATTGCGTGATCGATCCGTCGTGCGATCGGTCCGCGTCTTCGCAGACCGTCCGCGGCCGCGCCTACAAGGCTTCCTCGCGGGTCTTTCTGAATGACGGCAGCACGATCAGAAGAAGCAGCGCGCCCGCGGCGAGGAACAGCCACAGGCTGATCGGCCGGTCGACGAAGATCATGGGATCACCACCCGACATCAGCATCGAGCTGATCAAGTTCTCCTCCAGCCTCGGGCCAAGCACGAAGCCGAGCAGCAGCGGCGCCGGCTCGCAGCGGTAGGTGATCAGGAAGTAGCCGAACACGCCGAACATCGCGGCCAGCAGCACGTCGTTGGGATTGCCGCGGAACGCATACGCGCCGATCACGCAGAACGAGATAATTGCGAGGTACAGCATCCGATAGGGAATCTTCAACAGGCTGACCCAGATGCCGATCAGCGGCAGGTTGATGATCACCAGCATCACGTTGCCGATGAACATGCTGGCGATGATGCCCCAGAACAAATCCGGCTTGTCCGTGATCACGCCCGGCCCCGGATTGATGCCGTGGATCATCAGCGCCGCCACCATCACGGCCATCACCGCGTTGCCCGGGATGCCGAGCGTCAGCATCGGGATGAAGGACGTCTGCGCACCGGCGTTGTTGGCCGCCTCGGGCCCCGCCACGCCCTCGATCGCCCCCTTGCCGAGCATCGAGGGATCGCGCGCGACGCGCTTTTCCACCATGTAGGACATGAACGCCGACAGCGCCGCGCCGCCGCCGGGCAGGATGCCGATGATGCAGCCCACCGCCGTGCCGCGCATGGCCGCCGGCGTCGCACGCCGGACGTCCTCGCGCGTCGGCCACATCTGTAGTTTGGCCGAGGAGACCGGCCGTATGTCCTTGGCGCGCAGGTTCGAGATGATCTCACCGAGCGCGAAAATACCGACACTGATTGGCACGAAGTCGAGACCGTCCATAAGCGTCGGCCAGTCGAACGTGAACCGGCTGTCACCGGTGTTGAGGTCGATGCCGACGATCCCGAGCAACAGCCCGAGCAGCACCATCGCCAGCGCCTTCAGCACCGAGCCGTTTGCGATCACGATTGATCCGATCAGCCCGAGTGTCACCAGGGCGCAATATTCCGGCGCACCGAATGATTTACCGATCACGGCCAGCGGCGGCGCCGCGATGCAGATCACCAACGTGGACACCATGCCCGCGAACAACGAAACGAGCGCCGCGGTGGTGAGCGCGGGTCCGGCGCGGCCCTGCTGCGCCATGGCGTAGCCGTCGAGCGCAGTCACGACGGCCGACGTCTCGCCCGGCATGTTGACCAGGATCGCCGTCGTCGATCCGCCGTACTGCGCGCCATAGAAGATGCCCGCGAGCATGATCAGGCCGGCCACCGGTTCCAGGTAGAACGTCACCGGCAGCATCACCGCGATCGTCGTCACAGGACCGATGCCGGGCAGCACGCCGATCAGCGTGCCGCCGAGGCAGCCGATCAGGCACACCAGCAGGTTGGTCGGCGATAGCGCGACGCTGAACCCGAGATGGAGGTGGTTGATGAGGTCTTGAATCATCGATCAGAACTCCGGCCACAACCGCAGCGGCAACTGCAGCAGCACGACGAAGATCAGTACCGTCAGCGCCACCAGGAGCACGATCGAGGCAGCCACCTCTTTCCACCGTGCCTCCTTGTGGGCTGCGCCGCCGATCATCAGCGTCAGGGCGAGGCTGGCCACGAGGCCGATGCGTTCGACCGTCAGCCCGAACACGATCACGCAAAGAATGACGAGCCAGAAGCCGCGGCCGAGTTGAGGCCTGCCGCCGACGCTCACCCTGAGATCCGGAATGCCGCGCGCTGCGATCAGTGCACCGAGCCCGATCATGCCGAAGCTGAGCATGCGCGGGAAATACCCCGGACCCATGCGGTTGATGTCGCCCATGTTGTAGTCGCGTGAGATCCACAAGGCCAGCAGGCCGAGCGCGATGAAGAAAAGTCCGGGCGGAATCCACTCGCTGCGGATGACACGACTGAGAAACGAGTCTCCTGACGCGCCGTCGTTGCCGGTCGCCATCTTGCTCACCTCGGATATGGACTGCCTGTGACCGGCAGATCGTTTGCGCGTTTCGTCCCCGCGAGACTGTCCGTTGCAGACGGAGAGGTTGTCAAGCAGGCTTGGCCGTCCACACAAGAGGGCGCCCGCGATTGTGCAGGTGCGAGAGGTCGCCTAAGGTGCATCGCGGCCGCGCGCTCGGCCCCCACCCAGACCACCGACCGGATTCCCAGCACCCAGATGCAGGCCCTGAGCTTTCTCGCCGTGCTGATGGCGGCCTTCGCAGGCGCCATGCAGACCCGGGCGACCGACCCCATGATTCCCGCGATCGCCGCCGACCTCGGCGTCTCCTTGCAGGATGCGTTCCTGCTGGCGTCCGCGTTCGCAATGCCGTTCGGTCTCATGCAACTCGTGCTGGGTCCGACCGGCGACGCGCTGGGCAAGGTGCGCGTGATCCGCGTCGCCCTGTTCGTGGTCGCCATTGGCACCGCCGTCAGTGCATGGGCGCCGAGCTACGAGATCGCCCTGGCAGCGCGCATTTTGACGGGTGCGGCAGCCGGCGGCAGTGTGCCCGTTACCATGGCCTTGGTCAGCGATCTGTTCGCCTTCGACCAGCGCCCGCTGGCCATCGCGCGTGTCATGATCGCTGCGACCTCCGGACAGATACTGGGCGCTGCGATCACCGGCCTGCTGATCGGCGTGGTCGGCTGGCGTGGAATTTACGTGCTGCTGGCCGGCATCGTCGCCGCCATCGCCATCTTCTCACTGCTCGTGCTCGAGCCCGATACGGCCGGACGCCGTCCGCTGTCGGTGAAACGCTTCATTGCGGACTACCGTGAGATTCTCCGAAAAGCGCCGACGCGTCTGCTTGGCAGTCTGGTGTTTTTCCATGGCCTGTTGACGGTCGGCCTTTTCCCGCTTCTGGCGCCGCTTTTTCGCGCCGGCGGCGGCAGCGGTCCCTTCGAAGCCGGCCTGTCGATTGCAGCTTTCGCAGCCGGTGGCCTGGTCTTCGGCATCTCCATGCGCTGGCTCGCCGGTCGCCTCAGCCTGCCGGGCCTGATGCGCGCCGGCTATTGTCTGGGCGGCATCGGATATATCGCGATGGCGCAGCCCTTGCCGCTGCCGGTCGTCATCGCCCTCGGCTTCCTCACGGGGCTATGCTTTTTCTCGCTGCAGAACTGCATGTTGACCATGATGACGGAACTCGCGCCGGGCGCCCGCGGCTCCGCTGTCGCCATTCTGCTGTTCGGCCTTTTCACCGGCCAGACCGTCGGTCCGATCCTGTGGGGTCACGTCGCCTTCGCCACCGATTTCGCGATCCCGTTCGCACTCGCGGGCACCTGCCTGATCGTGCTGGCCTTCGTCGTACCGGCCATCCTGCGCCGTTTCGGCTTGCCCCCGCCGGCGCGACCCATGCCGTCGCCGGCGAACGCGCGTTGACAAGCCTCTCCGGGCCGGATCATCATCCCCGGGCAACGCACAACCCCCTCGGCGTACGAGGTGCGTGGCGACCGAGAACAATGAGAAACCGTCGACCGGACCCGCCAACGTCGGGCCATCGGCACCGCGAAGTACGTGCGCGGTTAGGTAGGGAGACACACCATGAATTGTCGAACGAGACTTGGATTGTTGCGCGCTGCCGCCGTAGTGGTGGTCGCCGGACTAGGCGCTCACGCCGCAGCCGCCCAGGACAAGTTCCCGTCGCAGCCCATCCGCATCATCAACGCATTCGCCGCTGGCGGCGCAACTGACATCACGCTGCGTACCGCGGCGGAAGAGCTGCGCGACATCCTCGGCGTCAACGTCATCGTCGAGAACAAGCCCGGCGCGGGCGGCATCATCGCGATGGAGGAAGTCTCGCGCAAGACGGCCGATGGCTACACGCTGCTCGGTGGTCCGAGTTCGATGACCAGCGGCCTGCTCAACATGAAGCAGAAGATGAGCTTCAAGTTCGAGGACAAGTTCTCCATCATCTCGCCGGTCGGCGAGGGCCCGCCATCGATGATCATGGTGCGCAAGGAGCTGAACATCAAGGATTGGAAGTCGCTCGTCGACTTCTCCAAGGCCAATCCCGGCAAGGTCCGTTACGCAAGCCCCGGCGCGCTGACGGGTCCACACATCGACATGGTCATCCTCGAAAACCGTCTGGGCGTCCAGTGGGTGCACCTGCCGCAGAAGGGCGGCGGCGGCATCATGAAGGCGCTGTCCAACGCTGACGCGAACATGGCCCTGCTCAACGTGGCTGTCGGCGCACCGCTCGTGAAGGCGGGCGACGTGTTCCCGGTTGCCACCACGTTCAAGCAGCGTCTCAAGAACTATCCCAATGTGCCTACGCTGGAGGAACTCGGCATCAAGGACGTCGGGAACACGCTCTGGCACGCACTCTGGGCGCCGAAGGGCACGCCGCCAGCTGTCATGAAGACGCTCTTCGAGGCGATCCAGAAGTCCCACGAAGGCGCGCGCATGAAGGCTCTGTTCGCTAAGGCAGAGATGTGGGGACCGAAACTGTCATCGGTCGACGCAAGTCAGGCCTGGTTCGATAACGCCATGAAGGGCTTTATCGCTGCTTCCGAAGAAGCCAAGCCGATCCTCGCAAAGCAGAAGTAATCAGGACGACGAGGCCGTGACGATCGAGCCGGGCGGCAACGCCCGGCTCGACGTTCGAGAAGCCGGAGTTGTCCGCCAAGTCCTGACCCAAAGTCCTGACCTGAAGTCCCTGACACCAAACGCTGACTCCAAATCTTCACGCCAAGCGCTGACACATCGCGCGTCGTGCGATAGATTTTGATCGTCTGACCCACCCGTTCCGACACACCCGCGCGATGCCTGCTGCGCAAGCGCACGGCCGGATTGCGAACCACGCTGCCTGAGACTTCGCGGGCGGCCGACACGCCAAGGAGCCGCCCATGCAAGTCACATGTGCCGTAGTGCGCGAGAAATTCGGTCGCTACGAGATCGATCGCTTCGAGCTCGATGACCCGCGTCCCGGCGAAGTGCGCGTGAAGGTCATCGCGAGCGGCATCTGCCAGACCGACGTGCACGGCCGCGACGGCTATTTCCAGATCCCCTTTCCCGCCGTGTTCGGCCACGAAGGCGCCGGCATCGTCGACGCGGTCGGCGCGGGCGTCACCACGCTCGCCCCCGGCGATCACGTCGTCATGTCGTTTCCCTGGTGCGGCACCTGCCCGACCTGCAACGCCGGTCGCATCGCCTATTGCCAGGACGCCGGAAAGCTCAAGCAGGACGGCACGCGCGCCGACGGATCCACGCTGCTGAAGAAGGAGGGCAAGCCCGTTTACGGCTCCTTCTTCCAGCAGTCGTCGTTCTCCACCTACACCATCGCCAACGAGCGCTACGCCGTGAAGGCGCGCGCTGACGTGCCTTTGGAGCGCCTGGCGGCCATCGCATGCGGCGGCCAGACCGGCGCCGGTGCGACGCTCAACGTGCTCCGCCCGCCCGTCGGCTCCAGCTTCGCCGTGTTCGGAGCCGGCGCCGTCGGCCTCGCCGCGATGATGGCCGCCAGGCTGTCGGGCTGCGATCCGATCATCGCCGTCGACATTCGCGACGAGCGCCTCGACCTCGCCCGCGAACTGGGCGCCACCCACACCATCAATCATGCGCGCTCCAAGAACGTCGTCGCCGACATCAACGCCATCGTGAAGGGCGGCGTCGATTTCTCCATCGAGACCTCCGCGCTGCCCAACGTCTTCCGCGAGGCCGTCGAAAGCCTCCAGCAGGGCGGTGGCCAGTGTGTGCTGCTGGGCTCTGCGCGTTCCGGTGTCGACGTTGCTTTCGAGATGCGCAACCTGCAGCGCGGCCGTCTCGTGCGCGGCGTCGTCCAGGGCGAGGCGCGGCCCAAGGAGTTCCTGCCCCGACTGATAGACCTGATGGCCGCCGGCAAGATGCCCTTCGAGCGCCTGATCAAGACCTACGATTTCGCCGCCATCAACGAGGCCGTCGCCGACGCCGAGAACGGCACCACCATCAAGCCGGTCTTGCGCCTGCCGCATTGAGGTCGCGGCAGTCGAGGCCCGACGCCGAAGCGCCGCGCACGCAGCCGGCGGCGCAACGAGGTCCGCGCATCGCCAGCCGCATGCAACAAGGAACACCGACATGACAGGAAAACTCGCCGGCAAGGTCGCGCTGATCACCGGCGCGGCACGCGGCCAGGGCGCAGCCGCCGCCCGGCGCATGGCGGCAGAGGGCGCGCTCGTCCTCATCGCCGACGTGCTCGCCGACCAGGGCAAGGCGACCGCCGCCGACATCGTCGCATCCGGCGGCAAGGCCGAGTTCGTCGCGCTGGACGTCGCCGACGAGAAGGCCTGGCAGGACGCCGTCGCTCACGCCAGGGACAAGCACGGCGCCCTCCACGTGCTCGTCAACAATGCCGGCGTCGCGTTGCGCGTCCCGTCCATGATCGAAATGACACTGGCGGATTGGAACCGCGTCCTGTCGATCAATCTGACGGGCGCCATGCTCGGCATCCGCGCGGCCGCGCCCCTGATCCGCGATTCCGGCGGCGGCGCTATCGTCAACACCGGCTCCATCGCCGGCATGACCGGCCACTTCGCCACTGCCTATTCCGCCGCCAAGTGGGGTCTGCGCGGCCTAACCAAGAGCGCCGCGATGGAGTTTGCGCCCTGGAAGATCCGCGTAAATGCCGTGCATCCCGGCATCGTGCTCACGGACATGGTGGGCGAGAGCGCGGACTTCGTCGAGGCGATGACCTGGATGACTCCGATGCAGCGCCCCGCCACCGCCGACGACATCGCCAAGGTCGTCGTCTTCCTCGCCAGCGACGATGCCGGCTACATCACGGGCCACGACGTCCCCGTCGATGGCGGCTTCACTGATTTCGGCGCCTACCGTCAGGTGCTCATGCGCGTGATGTCGAAGAACTCGCGCAGCCTGTAGACGACGACGCCCCCGCCGGGTCCGGCAGGGGCATCGCTGATCGTCATAAGATGGGTCGGCCTTCGCTCACAGCTTGAAGGGAATGACCTTCGTGTGCTGCTCGCCGAGCCCGTCGATCCAAAGGTGCATGGTGTCGCCTTCCTTCAGGAACACCGGGTTCGGCTTGACGCCGAGACCGACGCCGGGCGGCGTGCCCGTCACGACGACGTCGCCGGGCTCCAGCACGAAGAATTGGCTCATGTAGTGCAGCAGGTAGTGGCAGCCGAAGATCATCGTCTTCGTATTGCCCTTCTGCATGCGCTTGCCGTTGACGTCGAGCCACATGTCGAGGTTCTGCGGGTCCTTGATCTCGTCGGAGGTGACGAGCCATGGCCCCAGTGGGCACGACGTCTCGAATGCCTTGCCCTTCACCCACTGGCCCGAGCGCTCGATCTGGAAGTGACGCTCCGACACATCGTTGGCGACGCAGTAGCCGGCGATGTGGCTCGCCGCGTCCTTCTCGTCGACGTAGCGCGCGCGCTTGCCGATCACGAAAGCAATCTCCAGCTCCCAGTCGAGCTTGATGGCGTTCCGCGGGATCATCACGTCGTCGTTGGGGCCGATGATGCAGTTGGCGAGCTTGTTGAAGAGGATCGGCTCCTTGGGAATGTCCATGCCGGCCTCTTTGGCATGGTCGGCGTAGTTGAGGCCCACGGCGTGTAGGTTCCACACCTTGCCCACGGGCGCGCCCAGTCGCACGCCTTTCGGGGCCTCCGGCAGCGACATCGGATCGACCTTCCTCAGTCGGTCGAGGACGTCCGGCTGCAGGGTCTCGCCCGTGATGTCAGCGACGTGCGCAGACAGATCGCGGATCGAGCCGTCTGCGGCAACGATGCCCGGCTTCTCGGCGCCCTTCGCACCAAATCGCACGAGTTTCATGAGGTTTCGCTCCCGGATGTTCTTGAGGGTGATGCCCCTTCGTAGGACGCCCCAGGCTTCCCGTCCAGTGCCCCCGGCATCCAGCAGACGGCGGCCTCCAACGCGGGCCCGGCCCTGCCCCACCGGGCCGAACCCTTGCGGCTGGCCGGCGCAGTCTTTAGCCGCAAACGTCGAGGGGCGGACCACGAAGGCCCGCCCCGTCTGGACGGCTCAAGATCGCGTCGGCGGCCCGCTCATGCCAGCTGCGGCATGATCTCCTTGGCGAACCGGCGCGTGATGTCGCGGCCGGCCGCACCTGCCGCGCCGATGTTCAGGAGCACGTACTCCACGCCGCCGTCACGTAGGTAGTTCAGCTTGGCCACGATCTCGTCGACCGTGCCGAACAGCGCGCCAGCTTCCGCCGTCTCCCGGCTGTCGTCGTAGGACATGATCGAGGACTTGTTCTGGCCGTCGGGGCGCTGGGCCAGCACGCTCTGCTTCTGCTTGCTGGCCACACGTGCTGCGAGCACCCTCTCCTTCTCCTCGGGCGTGTCGCAGATGAAGATTGCCCGCGCGGCGCCAACCTGCATCGCATCGAAACCGCGACCGGCCTTCTCGCACTCCGCCTTGAACAGCGCGACCCGCTCGATGATCGTGGCGTGTGGCGCGAACTGGTCGAGCAACAGCCCCATTCCCCGCTCCGCCACGCGCTTGATGGAGGCAGGGCTCCCAGCTCCCATCCACAGCATCGGATGCGGCTTCTGGAACGGCGGCGGCTCGACCACCACGTCCTCGAACGTCCAGTGCGTGCCCTTGTGCGAGAAGGGCTCTTCCGAGGTCCAGGACTTCAGCATTACCTCGACGCACTCGTCGAAGCGCGACTCCGCCTCCTCCATCGGGATGCCGAAGCCCTTGAACTCGTTGAACCGATAGCCCTTTCCGATGCCCAGATCGAGCCGGCCCTGCGATAGCAGATCGATGGTGGCGGCCTGCTCGGCGAGCAGGATCGGGTTGTGCCAGGGCAGCACCATCACCGCCGTGCCGAGCCGCAGCGTGGAGGTGCGCGCACCGATCCAGGTCAGCAGATTGAGCGTCGCCGAGATCTGGCCATAGCCCGTGAAATGGTGCTCGACGATGAAGGTCGAGTGATAGCCGAGCTGCTCGGCCTCCATGTTGTAGTCGACGAAGTCGCGAAATCCCGCGCCGCTGTCGACGTTGGGCCCGCCGCCCCGCTTGGCTTGCGCGCTGCCAAAAAGTCCAAACCGCATATCTCGTCTGCCCCTGATCCGCTTGTGCGCCGGTACTGACACGGCGCCGTTTTGGCCGCCGCCGTTGTTCGGTTCCGATCCTATCATGCAGCTGTTACGCGGTCAGCCTGCCGCCCGGATCGCTTTGCCGCCGAGATTTCGCAGCCGGGCGGCGCGGCGCGGCGCGTTCCGGTCAGTGGGACGGCCTGCGACGCGCCGCCGTCGGCACCGGCCGGTCCGCGCGATGCGCCGAGCGTCGGGCAGCCATGCAACCGGGCTGACCGGCATTGTCCCCCGAAGTTCGCCCGCCCTATGTTGACCGCCCGAGCCTGTCGCCAGAACGGGCCGGCTGAGCGCAACGAAGATCGGGAGGTGCCGCGTGGCAAAGCCGAAAATCATCGTGCAGCTTTATCCCGTCATGCCCGCCAAGGACGAGAACGAGCGCAAGGCGCGTCGTCCGCTCGGCAGCGACAGCGCCCTTTACAATCGGGTGGTGCACGAATGGACCGACATCATCCGTGAAGCCGATCGCATGGGCGTGTGGGGCTGCTCCACAATCGAGCATCATCTGCATTCCGAGGGCTACGAGGTCGGGCCCAATCCCGGCGTCCTGAATGCGTACTGGGCAAGCCACATCAAGAACATGCGTGTCGGCGCGCTCGGCTACGTCGCTGCAACCCAGGACCCGATCCGCATCGCCGAAGAAACGGCGATCATCGATCACCTCACGAACGGCAAATACTTCGTCGGGTTCGCGCGAGGGTATCAATCGCGGTGGACCAACATCCTCGGCCAGTTTTCCGGCACGCAGGCGACGACCTCCGACGGCGGCGATGTCGATCGCCTGAACCGCGAGATTTTCGAGGAGCGTGTCGAAATGATTCTCGCCTGCTGGACGCAGGAGTCGGTTTCCCTCAACGGCAAGCACTATCAGGCACCCTATCCCTTCGACACCGGCGTCGTCGGTTACACAGGCACTGGGATTGCGCGTCAGGCGGGTGCCGAGGGCGAGATCGACGACCAGGGCGCCGTGCGGCGCGTCAGCGTCGTGCCAAAGCCTTACCAGAAGCCCTATCCTCCGGTGTTCGTCGGCGTGCACAAGAGCCGCGAGACCATCGAGTTTTGCGCAAGGCACGGTTTTCATCCCTGCTACTTCAACCCCACCGACACGGTCATCGATCTGTCGCGCATGTATCGTGAGGTGGCGGCCAGCCACGGGCGCAACTTTGGCCCCGGTGAGCGCCAGAACATCGTCAGGCAGACGCGGCTGGCGAAGAACGAGGCCGAGCTGGCCAAGCGCGTGAAGGCCTACGACATCGATATTTTCAAGAACTTCTACTCGCAGTTCGCCAACCACGGCGTCGACCCCGCCGACCAGAGCGACGATGCGGCGTTCAAGGCCATGCGCAACACGAGCTTCCTGGCCGGCGGCACGGTCGACGAGGCGCGCCGCTATTGGAGCGGCATCTTCAAGAAGCAGCCGTTCGAGTACATCACACTCATCTGGCACTTCGCGCAGCAGCCCAAGGATCTCGTCCTGGAGGAACTCGGTCTGTTCATGGAGAAGGTCGTGCCCGAGCTCGAGGTGCCCGATTACCCCGACGCCGCTGGTTGATGCCGACAGCGTCTTCGATCCTCACGCCGCCTGCCCGGCCTGATCGACGAACGCCGCCACCGCATCCGCCGCCGCTGCCAGATTGCCTTTGCGCGTGTGTCCCGAGCCCCCGCGCGGGCCGAAGTCGTGGTCGCCATCGGGCAGCCAGGCGAGCGCGATGGCGCGGGACAAGCCATATCCCGAGACCTCGTCGCGCCCGCCGAACGGGTCGCGCTCGCCCTGCACGATCAGCCCCGGACACGTCATCGCTTGAAGGTGCACAGTGCGCAGCTTGTCGGGCATGCCCGGTGGATGGAACGGATAGCCGAGGCAAACGAGGCCCGCGATCCCGCCCGCCTGCCACAGATCGTCGGCGACGAGACTGGCCACCCGCCCGCCCATCGACTTGCCGCCGATGAAGACGCGCTGCCCCTCGGGAACGCCTGCTTGGACCGTGTGGGCGACCTCCCGGTAGGCGTCGGCCAATGTTTCGGCTTTCGGCGGCGGCCGGCGCTTGCCGCCCATACGGCGCGCCGCCATATAGGTGAATTCGAACCGCACGACACAGATGTCCCGCTCACACAGCAGCGCCGCCATTTGCTCCATGAACGGGCTCGTCATCGGCGCGCCGGCCCCGTGCGCCAGCACGAGTGTGGCGCGCGCGCGCTCCGGACCGGTGCGCAAGAGATCTGTCACGGCCGACGCCTGGTGATGCCGATCGTCATGCCGACGACTTGCGCTCGGGACGCCACAGCTTGATGCCCACGCGCTGGTATTGTGGCGGCAGCTGCACCTCGCCGCCCAGAGCGTATGCCGCATGCCATCCCCAATGCGGATCGTCGAGGAATGCGCGGGCAATTGCGATCAGATCGGCCTTGCCGGATTGCAGGATCTCTTCGGCTTGCTGCGGCTCCGTGATCATGCCCACCGCCATCGTCGGGATCCCTGCCTTCTTGCGCACCGCTTCGGCGAACGGCACCTGATAGCCAGGCCCCACGACAACGCGTGCCTTGGGATCGTTGCCCCCCGACGAGCAGTCGATGTAATCGCAGCCGAGCCCCTTCAGCACTTCCGTCAGCGCCACCGTGTCGTCGAGCGTCCATTGCTCGTGCTGCGGGTCGATCCACTCGATGCACGACAGCCTGACGCCCATGGGCTTGTGAGCCGGCCACGCCGCACGCATGTCCTGGAACACTTCCCGGAGCAGTCGCGTGCGGTTCTCGAAGCTGCCGCCGTACTGGTCGGTGCGCTTGTTCACGTACGGCGACAGGAACTGATTGATCAGGTAGCCGTGCGCTGCGTGGATCTCGATCATGTCGAGGTCAAGCCGATCGCAACGCTTGACCGCCGACACGAAGTCCGCCCGCAGTTCCTTGATCTCGTCCAGCGTCATCGCCCGCGGCGTGGGATTGTCCGGGGTCAACGGCGTGGCTGAGGACGACTTCATCGACCATGCGTCGCCGGGCGCAACCGGGTCGTGCATCGTCTTGCCTTCCCACGGCCGCTTGGTCGAAGCCTTGCGCCCGGCATGCGCGAGCTGGATTCCGATCTTGGCGGTTCCCCGCCGGCGGCACGCCTCCAGCACCTTTCCAAGCGCCGTCTCGTTCTCGTCCTTGTAGAGCCCGATGCAGCCGTGCCCGATACGCCCGTCGCGCTGCACCGCCGTGGCTTCGATGATCACCAGCCCTGCGCCCGAGTTCGCGAGCGTGCCCAAATGCATCATGTGCCAGTCGTTGGCCGAGCCATCGTCGGCGGAGTACTGGCACATCGGCGCAACGACGAGGCGGTTCGCCAGTTCCAGCTCGCGAAGGCGATAGGGTGTGAACAGCAGCGGGCGTTTGGCTTCGCTCATGGCACTCGGTCTCGTCTGTGAGGATGGGATGCGGGCAACGCAGGCGCGAGGCTGCGCGGTGAAGGATGATAGCGCCGTCATGCAGTGGCCGTCACCCTGGCAGTTGTGCGCCGCTGGGCTGCATGAATTGAAACGCTTCGATCCGCAAGCTGCGAAACGCAAAGGTGCAACCGGGAGTGGTCGAAGAGCACCAGACGCGCGGAGAAATTTCCGACTCTATGAGAATATGGGGGTTCACTGAAACTCTTCGTTGATAAGGCAGATTTCTGTAGTATGAATGATCTGACACAGTACGAGCGCACACTGATAAAGCATGGCCAGGCGACAACAAACAACCAGCCCGCCCCCGCGTAGAGGGCGAAAAGCCAAGCCGGCGGCTCAGAACTCGCGAAGGTGCACGCGCCTTGGAGCGCGCTTCACGGATCATCGAGATCGTATCCGCGTCCGCCGTGCCCATGAGCATTGCCGACATCGAGCGTGCCAGTCTTCTGCCCAAGGCGACAGCCTATCGGTTGACGCGCCAGCTCGTCACCCTCCAGCTGCTGCAAACCGAGCCGGGCACCAACCGGCATACTGAAGGGCCGCGCTTGCGCGCCCTGTCCTGGAATGCGCTCAACGCGTCCACCTCGCGCTCGATCCGCCGCAGCATCATGGCCGGCCTCGCCGACGAGATCGGTGAGACGTGCTACATCGGCGCGTTGATCGATGGCCGCATTCACGTCATCGACAGCATCGTCTCCTCGCATGTCCTCGGCGTGAATATTGCGACCGGCATGCAACTCCCCATCCACGCCACAGCCGTCGGCAAGCTGATGATGGCGGAGCTGCCGCTGCGTGACAGGGGCGCCCTGCTCGGCGCTCACGCCCTCACGTCGGTCGCAGCCGGGACTATCACGCAGACCTCTCGCCTCGACCAGGCGCTGGCCGCGATCGCGCGCACCGGCTACGCCACCGAGGATCAGGAGCATGCCGACGGCGTGGTCGGCGTCGCCGTCCCGATTCGGTTCCCGGGCGGCCGCTTGCTGGGCGGCTTGGCGCTCGCCGCGCCGGCGATGCGACTGGACCTTGCGGGCGCCCGCACCCACGTTTCCAAACTTCAGGACGTCGCGGAGCGGCTTGCGGCAAGCTTCGGCGTGGGCTGAACGCGCCTCGCGCGGCCCGCGCCCACCTGCCGGCCGCGCGGACGGCCCACGGCGTACTGTCGCGCCGGCTTGCCAGACCTTGCCGATCCGGTCCATGCAGGGACCTGCGGTCACGCGCCGACGTACGGTGCGAGTCCGTCACGTCCTGCGGCTTCGATCTCGCGACGGTTACCGATGACGGCAAACGCGCCACTTCTCTCTCGTCCGCTCGAAAAGCTGGGCGCGCGTTATGATGCCATTATTGTCGGCTCCGGCTATGGCGGCGGCGTCACTGCCTCCCGCCTCGCCCGCGCAGGCCTGAAGGTCGCCGTCCTCGAGCGCGGCCGCGAGGTGCCGACCGGCAGCTTCCCCGCCCGCTTTCCCGACCTCCGGCAGGATCTGCAAGTTTCGGGCAAGCGTCTGCGCACCGGCCCGGAGACCGCACTGTTCGACGTCCGCGTCGGCGAGGACATGCACGTCCTTGTCGGCTGCGGTCTCGGTGGCGGCTCGCTCGTCAACGCCGGCGTCGCCCTCGTGCCTGACGCACGGGTGTTCGCCGACGAGGTCTGGCCGGGTCAGATCCGACAGGACGGCACGCTCGCGGAAGGATACGCCCGCGCGGAAGCGTGGCTGCGTCCCGCGTCCGACCCCAAGGCCGCCAGCCAAACGAAGTTCGGCGCGCTGGTGAAGGCCGCCGCCCCGATGGGCTATGCGCCGGTCGCCCCGCGCGTCGTCGTCAGTTTCGAGGAGACCGTGAACGCCGCGGGCATCGCCCAGCCCGCCTGCACGCGCTGCGGCGACTGCTGCGGCGGCTGCAACGTCGGCGCCAAGAACACCGTCGCGCTCACCTATCTGCCCGATGCCGTGCGCCACGGCGCCGAGATCTTCACCGAGATCAAGGTCAGCCGCGTCGAGAAGCTGGCTGACGGCACATGGCGCGTCCACGCCGCGCCCGTTGGCCACGACGCCGGCAAAGGCGACGTCCGCGTCGTCGAGGCCGCCATCGTCGTCCTCGCCGCCGGCACGCTCGGTTCCACCGAGATCCTCTTGCGCTCGCGCGATGCCGGTCTCGCCGTCTCCGAGACCCTGGGCCGCCGCTTCTCGGCCAATGGCGACATCATCGCCTTCGGCTACGGCGCAACCGATACGGTCAACGCCGTCGGTGTCGGCCATCCCGCGAAGGTCGACATGGAGGTCGGCGCGGCTGTCTCCGGCCAGGTCGAGTTTGAGGACGCAGACGCGCTCGCCAACGAGCTGACCGTGCAGGAAGGCGTCATGCCGTCCGCCCTCGCGCCCATGCTTCCTGTGCTGTTCGTGCCGAACGGCCGCCTGCTCGGCGCCATGCAGAGCTTGATCTCGGGCGTATACAAGGGCCCGTTCGCGCGCCTGCAGACGTTCTTCGCCGTCAGCCACGACAGCGCCGCCGGCCGCTTCGTGCTCGAGGATGATCGACTTGTTCTGCGCTGGCCCGGCGCGAAGGACGAGCCCGTCTACAAGCGCCTCGACGACGTGCTCTCGAAAATCGTCGCCAACGCCGGCGGCTCCTACGTCAAGAACCCGCTCGCCGGCACGGTCATGGGCCACCAGCCCGCCACCGCGCACCCGCTGGGCGGCTGCGGCATGGGCCATGAGCGAACGGACGGCGTCGTCAACCACACCGGAGCGGTGTTCGACGCAACGCCCGGCGCGGGCGCGACCGACGTGCACAAAGGCCTCTACGTCGTCGATGGCGCGATCATCCCGCGCTCGCTGGGCGTCAATCCGCTGCTGACCATCACGGCACTCGCCGAGCGCGCCATGATCCACATCGCCGCCGAGCGCGGCCTGCGCTTCGACTGGGCGCCCGCCGCGTGAATTCCATCTCCCCGCATATGGGGCGTCGGTCAGAGCCAGCTCCCGCGCGCGAGGAATGAGCGGCAGCCGCACGTTCGGCGGTGAGGGGATTTTACTCGTGGTCGGGGACCGGTTGTGGACGCAGCAGCCGCGCGCGCCGGCCTACTCCGCCGCCACTGCCCGCGCCGCTTCGCGCCGCTGCCGCGCCAGATACCACAACGACGTCAGAAGCACTGTGCCGAGCATCGGCAACGCGGCGATGTTGATCACGTACCAGCCCGCGTTCGCCTGCAGGATGCCGGACAGACCCGCTGCCGTCGCCGTCGTCGAATAGACGATGAAGTCGTGGCTCGCCTGCACGCGGGCGCGCTCCGCAGGCCGGTAGGTCGTCGTCAGCAGCGTCGTGCCGCCGATGTAGGTGAAGTTCCAGCCGAGCCCGACCAGGATGTTGGCGATCATGAAGTTCCAATAGTCCACGCCCATCAGGTTGACCACCGCGCAGCCGATCGAGATCACCGCTCCGGTCATGATCACGGCCAGCACGCCGAACCGCTGGATCAGATGCCCGGTGAAGAACGACGGCAGGAACATCGCGATGGCGTGGAACTGGATCACCGTCGCGCTGTCGCCGAAGGCGTAGCCGCAGCCCATCATGGCAAGCGGCGTGGCCACCATCACCAGCGTCATCACGCCGTAGCCGAACATCGACGAGCTGAGCGCGGCGATGTAGGCCGGCTGGCGCATGATCTCCAGCATCGGCCGGCCGCCTTCGGCTTTCTCCGTCGCCGACAGCACGGGGATGCGGATGCCTTGGACCACGAACATGGTGACGAGCGCGAACACGCTCATCATCGTGAACACGCCCGCAAACGTGACAGGCGCGAACATGTCGACCGCCATCTTCGCCGTCTGCGGACCCAGGAATCCCGCGAACACGCCGCCGGCCATGACCAGCGAGATGGCGCGTGCGCGATAGTTGGGGTCCGCGGCGTCGGCCGCGGCGAAGCGGAAATACCAGGCGAAGGCAGCCGCCGCACCGATGAAGAACGTGGCAATCGACAACAGGACGAAGTTCTGCTGGAACACCGCCACCGTGCCGAGGCCGCCGCCGATGATGCCCGCAAGCGCGCCCACCGTGAAACCGCCCCGCCGGCCGATCTTCGCCATCAGCAGCGACGCCGGCACCGTTGCCGCCATGATGCCGACCTGCATGATGAACTGAGGCAGCGTGGCCAGCGACTTGTCTGCGCCCAGCATCTGATAGGCGGCCAGCGGCACCGTCGCCGCGCCCATGGTCTGGACCGAAACGAACAGCGCCTGGCAGGTGGCGAGCAGCAGGACGTTGCGCCGCACGGGATCGCGCAAGAGCGGTGGCCGGCTCATTCTTCGGATCGATCCTTCCAAGGGGCCCGGCGGCCGCGGGTGGGCGCTGGGCGGAATTCGACGCGGGAACACAAGCACTTTGCAGCCCCCCTCACAACCCGCGCGCACCGGACCACAGCGCCGCACGCGGCGCATGCCTCCCGCCTCATGGTCTGCCGGCCAGCCGGCTGCCCCGCGGCCGGCATGCCCCGGGGCCCCGGCGCGCCGCTTGAGCCCGCCCCCGCCGCGTGTCAATCATGCAGGTCAGGGCCGGCCCGCTGGGCGGCTGGCCGCATCGGGAGAGGATGTTTCCAAATGGATAGGAAACTGTGGGAAACCGGCCTCGCCAAGCGCCGCGAGGTGCTGGGCGATGAGTACGTCGACCGCAACATGAAGAACGTCGACGACTTCAATAAGCCGTTCCAGGACATCCTGAACGAGTATTGCTGGGGCACCGTGTGGGGCGACGAGCGCCTGACCAAGCGCGAGCACTCGCTCATCAACCTCGGCATGATCGCGGGCCTCAACCGCATGCACGAGTGGGAGCTTCACCTGCGCGGCGCCTTGCGCAACGGCATCACCCGCGACGAGATCCAGGCGGTCCTCCACCAGATCGCCGCCTATTGCGGCGCCCCCGCCGGCGTCGAATGCTTCCGCATCGCGCGGCGGGTCTTCGCCGAACTCGACGGCAAGGATTGAGGCGCGGCCGACGGCAGCGCCGCCGACGTCGCGTTGCCGTCGTCCGTTGTCGGGGCGTCTCGATGCGGTGTTTCTCCGCGCGTGCCACCTTCGGCTTGGCCAGCGAGCAGACTTGCCAGCAGACTTGCCAGCAGACTTGCCAGCAGACTTGCCAGCAGACTTGCCAGCAGACTTGCCAGCAGACTTGAATGTGTCACGAGCGGGGCCTATATGCCGCCGCTCTCGAGGTTTGCACCGCCCGCGCGGTGCCGGCCTCGCGCTTCGCGCGGCGGGCCTCCGCCGGGTTGGCTCACGGTCTCCACCAAGGGGAGGGACGATTGGATACGGTACTGATCATCGGTGCGGGTGCAGCCGGCAGCGTCGTCGCGCAGAAGTGCGCCATGAACCGCGACGTATTCAAGAAGATTCACCTCGCTTCGCGGCGCCTCGAAAGCTGCAAGAAGGTGGCCGCGCGCTGCGAAGGCAAGATCCACGTTCATCAGGTCGACGCCGACAACGTCAAGGAGACCGTGGCGCTGATCGACAAGGTCAAGCCCGACCTCGTCATCAACATGGCGCTGCCCTACCAGGATTTGCCGATCATGGACGCATGCCTGAAGACCGGCGTGCACTACATGGACACGGCCAACTACGAGCCGCGCGACGAGGCCAAGTTCACCTACGAGTGGCAGTGGCCCTATCACGACAAGTACAGGCCAAGAAGGGCATCATGGCGATCCTGGGCTGCGGCTTCGATCCCGGCCAGTCGAACATCTATTGCGCCTACGCGCAGGAGTTCCTGTTCGACGAGATCAACCAGATCGACATCGTCGACTGCAACGACGGCAGCCACGGCAAGGCGTTCGCCACCAACTTCAATCCGGAGATCAACCTCCGCGAGGTGACGCAGCGCGGCAAGTACTGGAAGAAGGGCAAGTGGATCGACATCGACCCGCTGTCGATCTCCGCCATGATCGACTATCCGCAGGTCGGGCCGCGCAAGTCCTACCTCATCTATCACGAGGAGGAGGAGAGCCTCGTCAAGCACATCAAGGGCCTGGAGCAGATCCGCTTCTGGATGACCTTCTCGGAGAACTACATCAAGCATCTCGAGGTGCTCCAGAACGTCGGCATGACGCGTATCGACCCCGTTATGTACAAGGGCCACCCCGTGATCCCGATGGAGTTCCTGAAGGAGCTGCTGCCGCCGCCGTCCTCGCTCGGTGAGAACTACAAGGGCAAGACGTCGATCGGCTGCATCTTCACCGGCAAGAAGGGCGGCAAGGACAAGCGGGCGATGATCTACAACGTCTGCGACCACGCCAAGTGCTACAAGGAGACGGGCGCGCAGGCCGTGTCCTACACCACAGGCGTGCCGCCGGTCGTCGGCGCCATGATGCTGTTCAAGGGCCACTGGGGACCCAAGCCCGGCGTCTGGAACGTCGAGCAGCTGCCATCCAAGCCCTTCATGGACGAGATCGGCAAGCAGGGCCTGCCCTGGCACCTGATCGACGTCAAGAAGTCCGACCAGAAAGAGCTGTTTGCCGTCAAGACGTGAGCGTGCTTCCCCGCTGAACCTCCTCTCCCCGCTTGCGGGGAGAGGAGTCTGCCCCGGACGCGATCCGGGGTCGGGGTGAGGAGTAGCCTCATGCGCGGCGCGACTTGGCGTACGCCGTCACAGCTCAAGCTCCGGCTGCTCGGCCCGGCTCACCGCCCCATCATGCCAGGCCCCATGCCGGAACTCATACCGTATCCACCGCCCGTACCCATCATGCCGCCGCCGCCCATCATGCCGCCCATGCCCATCATCGGCAGCGCCAGCGTGTCGGCCTCCTTCTTCTGCGCCGCGTCGAGCACCGCGTAGAGATCCGTGAATGCCGCCTTGAGCTGCTTCACCTCCTCGAGGTGCGCAGAGACGGCCTGCTCCTGAAGATCGAGCCGCTCGGCGAGCGTCTTGGCCTTTTCTTCGCCGGACCACACCGACTTCATCCGCTCGTTCATGCGCTTGCCCGAGACCTTGATCGCATCGGCGAATTTGGTCCACTGCGCGCCCTGTGCGTCGGTGATTTTCAGCTCGGCCTTGAGGAACGCCAGCCGCCCGTCGATCCTGTCGAGCATGCCTTCCGGCCCGCGCCCGAACCGGTTCCACATGCCGCTCCACCAGCCGCCGGGGCCGCCGCCCCACATGTGCCAACCCTGCTGCGCGCCGGGTCCACCGCCGTCGCGGCCCATCATGCCCGGTCCGCCGCCTTGTGCGAGCGCGGTGCCGCCGAATGCGAGCGCGGTGCCGGCGATCAATGCATATGTCGTGAGTTTGTGCGCCATCGAAACCTCCATGGTTGAGGCGCGTCCGGCCGGCTCGCAGGCTTCGCCAATATGATCCGGTAGGCTTCGAAGCGCTGCGCCGCACGTCGGTCGGTCACGCTGGAGATCGCTATATACGCGCCCGGGCCGGCGCTGCCATTGCGCCCGGTCAACCATCCGCACACCGTCCGCCCGCGTCGCGAGCGGCCCGTTCTCAATTTCGCCACATCGTCCAGCGCGCATGGCGCAAGCCTTGGGAGATTCGCACATGACGCAGACACGCCGCAGCCTGCTCGCACTCATTCTGCTCGCAGCGACAGCCCTGCCTTTGCCGGCCCGCGCCGCCGACGTCCACCCGCCGATGACCGTTTGGAAGAGCGCGACCTGCGGCTGCTGCATCAAATGGGTCGATCACCTGCGCGCCGCGGGCTTCAAGGTGGTCGCCAAGAATGTCGACGATCTCAACGCCGTGAAGACAGCGCGTGCGATCCCGGAGCGTCTTCAGTCCTGCCACACCGCCGAGATCGGCGGCTATCTCGTCGAGGGCCACGTCCCCGCAGCCGACATCGCGCGTCTCTTGACGGAAAAGCCCGACATCGCCGGTCTTGCCGTCCCCGGGATGCCGCTCGGCTCGCCCGGTATGGAGGTGCCGTCCGGCGAGAAGGAGCCCTACGAGGTCGTCGCGTTCGACAAGGCTGGCAAGCCGAGTACGTTCGCCCGCCACTGAGGCGCGCGGATAGGGGCACCGTCGCTTATGACATCTTGATCAGCGCGAGCCCGGCGGCGATGGCGGCCGTCGCCACCCAGCGCGCTGGCCCGAACCGTTCGTTGAGGACGATTGCGGCTATCGCGGTCCCGAAAAGCACCGACGTTTCCCGCAGCGCCGCCACCGCGCCGATCGGCGCGTGGGTCATCGCCCAAAGCGTGATCCCGTATGACCCCATTGCCAGCCCGCCGCCGATGGCAGCAATGCGCCAGCGCCGCGAGAGCTCTGGCAAGAACACGCCGGGCCGCAGCCTGGCGACGATGGGCGCCAGCACGACACCGGTGATGAGCATCATCACGGCGAGATATCCAAACGGGTTGTTCGACAGCCGCGCGCCGACGCCGTCGATCAGCGTGTAGCTGACGATCACGCCGATGTTGATCGCGGCGACCGCCAGCCCGCGTTGGCCGAGCCCGCCCCGCAGCAGCGCATTGGCGCCCATCCCGAGCACGCCCGCCGACAAAAGCGTCACGCCCGCCATCAGCACCGGCGTCGTCGGCTCCGCTAGCACGAGACCGCCGCCGATCGTCGCCAGCAAAGGCGCACCGCCGCGCATCAAGGGATAGATCGCCGAGTAGTCGGCGAAACGGTAGGACAGGCCTACGAGCAGGAAATAGGCCACATGGAGAACGCCGGAGATGACGACGTACCACGTACTGGCAGGCGCCGGCAGTCCGGCGACCGCCAGCATCGGCACGGCGACGAAGGCGCAACCGACCGCAATCAGCGAGGCGCCGATCACCGGATCGCTGCCCGTGCGGCCCTTGGCCATCGCATTCCAGGACGCATGCAGGAAGGCCGCACCAAGTATCGCCAGGACGATGCTGGCCGGCATCTTTCAACCTCTGGGCTGAAGCGTTCGAGGAACCGCGCGACGGCGATTGCACCCATCATGCGCTGATTAGCCGTTGCGGCCAACCCGCGGCCCGCTATCCTGCGACCGATCCTCCTGCCCCGGCGCCTTTGCTCGGCGGGAGGCAGCCAACCAGCAAACCCCGGCAAGCGCCAGGCATCGACGTCTCATCGGGCCCCGGCAGCCGCGCCGCGCAGATGACAGGGAAAACGCCATGAGGATCGTGAGCTTCAGGAAGGATGGCGCCGTGCGCCTCGGCTTCGAGCAAGGCGACGTGATTGTCGACGCGCGGGCTGCGTTGCCCGCAGGCGATCCCGCACAAACCCACCTCGCCGATACGATCGCCTTCATCCGCGCCGGCGCCGACGGTCTCGCCCTCGCCCGCCGCATCCTCGCCGACGCTCCCGCCGCCGCGCGTCTGCCCAAGGGCTCCGTCAAGCTCGCCGCGCCCATGATGCCCTCCACCATCCTGTGCTCGGGCTCGAACTATCACGCCCACAACGCCGAGAAGCTCAACACCGCCATCTCCGGCAAGGAGCCGGAGTTCTTCATCAAGACGTCGGACTGCGTCGTCGGCCCCGAAGAGTCGATCATTCACGATCCCGCCGTCACCAAGAAGATGGACTGCGAGACCGAACTCGCCGTCGTCATCGGCAAGCCGGGCCGCCACATCGCGGTTGAAAACGCGCTCGATCACGTCTTCGGCTACACCATCTGCAACGACGTCACCGCGCGCGACCGCCAGGTGCGCAAGACCGCCAGCGGCGACACCTTCTACGAGCTCGGCTCCGGCAAGGCCTTCAACTCATCCGCCCCCCTCGGCCCCTGCATCGTCACGGCCGACGAGATCCCCGACCCGCAAAACCTCATGCTGCGCACGCGCATCAACGGCGACCTGCGTCAGCAGTCCTCGACCGGCGACATGATCTGGTCGTGCGCGCAGCTGATCCACTTCTTCTCCAACAACTTCACGCTGAAGCCCGGCATGGTCATCATCACTGGCACGCCCGCGGGCACAGCTTGGTCGATGGATGCCGAGCTGGGCGGCAAGTGGCAGTCGCTCCCCGGTCTCGTCCCGGCGAAGCGCTATTGCCTGCCCGGCGACGTCATCGAGTGCGAGATGGAAGGCATCGGCGTGTTAAAGAATACCGTCGCAGCGGCCTGAAACGCGCCGGGATGCGCGCCCGGGGATACCAACCGGGCCTGCGCCCTGGCGGGTCAGGCCCGAGCCGCGGGCTCAATCCATCCCCTGTTCGCCGGATCCTGGCATCGGCTCAGTGCGACAGCGCCATACAAGCGTTTAATTGAAATTCTGTCTGCCATACGCATGCCAGCCATTGCCATCCGCCCATCCCTCGTGGAAATCTGCATCATCGTCGTTGATGGAGAGCCTCAGCCATGAGCCAGAGCGCAAAGGAGACGTCCACGCCCGCGTCGATCCAGGCCGGCGTCGTCTATCTCGTCTACACCGGCGAAGCGCCCGTGTTTCATCAGAGCCTGTCGGCCGCCGAGCGCATGGCCATGGCCGGCAAGCGCGAGACGAAAGTGGTGACCATCCGCAACGGCCGCCCCGACGCCGCGCGCTTCTCCCTCGACGTGGAAGGCTTCGCCTTTGCGGCCCATCCGACCCGCGTCACGGATTTCTTCGACGATCGCCAGCTCGCGAACATCTACACGCCTGAGGTCGAGGCACTCGTCGCCCGCCATACCGGCGCCTGCGAGGTGGTCGTGTTCGATCACACCCGCCGCTCCAGCGATGCCGCCGTGCGCGACAAGCACAGCGCGCGCGATCCCGTCGCCGCCGCCCACGTCGACTATGACGACGCATCTGCGCGCCAGCGGCTACGGGACGTGCTGGGCGACAAGGCCGAGGCGCGGCTCGCCAAGAGGTACGCCATCATCAACGTCTGGCGCTCCATGAACACCGTCATCGAGGAATGGCCTCTGGCCGTCTGCGATGCGCGCACCATCGACGATCGGCTGCTCTACTCGACCGTCCGCGAGGCGCCGGTCCGCGCCGAGCCGTCGTTCGAGTACGCTCGCGCCAGCTCCACCCGCCACGCTGTCTACGACGCCAATCACAAGTGGTTTTATTTTCCGCTGATGGCGCGCAACGAGGCGCTGCTGTTCAAGAACTACGACACCTCGACCACCGGCACCGCGCGCTATTCGATGCACACCGCGTTCGCTGATCCGAACACGCCGGCCACCCCCGCGCCCCGTGAATCCATCGAAACCCGCGCCTTCGCATTCTACGATTGAACGTCGGGCCTGGCCTGTGCACGCGCAGAAAAGCGAGCGTGGGGACAGTCACCATTTTCCCAAGCCGACCGCTATCATCGAAGCGACGGCGCTGGCGGGAAAATGGTGACTGTCCCCAACTCAGCCACTCGCGAGAGCAGCCGCGCCCATCAAAGGACTTCGCACATGTGGGGTCCAGGGTCCCAGACCCTGGTGGGGGCACGGGGGCAACGCCCCCGCACCTTGCTCAGAACGCTACAAGAACCGGAGCAAGCCGACTTCGCCACCTCACGCACCCGCGAGCTTTGTCAGCTCTGTCTCGATGGCGCGGCCCATCTCCTCGGTGCCGACCTTGCGCATGTTGGGCTGCATGATGTCGCCCGTGCGATAGCCCTGCGCTAGCACGTTGGCGATCGCGGTGTCGACCATGTCGGCTTCGCGGCCCATGTCGCACGAATACCGCATCGCCATGCCAAACGACGCGATCTGCGCGATCGGGTTGGCCACGCCCTGCCCGGCGATGTCGGGCGCCGAGCCGTGCACGGGCTCGTAAAGCGCCTTCCTCTTGCCGGTCGCGGGATCGGGCGCGCCGAGCGAGGCCGACGGCAGCATGCCGAGTGAGCCGGTCATCATCGCGGCTTCGTCCGACAGGATGTCGCCGAACAGGTTGTCGGTCACGACGACGTCGAACTGCTTGGGATTGCGAATGAGCTGCATCGCACAGTTGTCGGCGAGGATCGCGTGATACTCGACGTCGGGCGCATACGACTTGTGCACCTCGGCCGAGACGCGCTGCCACAACACGCCGGTCTGCATGACGTTCCACTTCGCCGCCATGTGTACCTTGTTGCCGCGCTTGCGCGCGAGGTCGAACGCGGTCTTCACCACGCGCTCGATCTCGCTCGTCGTGTAGAGCTGCGTGTCGATGCCGCGCTGCTCGCCGTTCTCCAGCGTCACGATCTCCTTGGGCTCGCCGAAGTACACGCCGCCCGTCAACTCGCGCAGGATCAGGATGTCGAGGCCTTCCACGATCTCCCGCCTTAGCGTCGAGGCCTCCGCGAGCGCGGGATAGCAGATCGCGGGACGAAGGTTGGCGAACAGGTCCATGTCCTTGCGCAGCCGCAGCAGCCCCGCTTCGGGTCGGATCGCGTAGGGTACTTTGTCCCATTTCGGCCCGCCGACCGAGCCGAAGATCACGAGGTCCGCCTTCTGCGCCTTGTCGAGCGCTTCCTGTGTCAACGGCACGCCGTGCTTGTCGATCGCCGCGCCGCCCACGAGGTCGCTCGACGTCTGGAAGGTGTCCTTGCCGCGCTTGTTGAAGAATGCGACGAGCCGGTTCACCTCGCCCATCACTTCGGGGCCGATGCCGTCGCCGGGAAGAAGAAGCATGGAGTGCGTGGCCATGGGGCGAAGTCCGTTTCGCTTGCGTGGGTTGTGCTCGGGATGGTGAGTGGGTACTGCTAGCCCGCTGATCCGCAGGCCGCAAGCAGGCTTTCGCAAGGACAGGGGCGCAAGGGAGCATGGTGGGGCGCGCCGAGGCTCAGGAAGGTACCGCCATGCCCATCCCCAGGTTCAAGCCCAAGCTCAGGTCCAAGCTCAGGCCCATTCGCCCGTTTCTCGCCGCCCGATCGGCCCGGCGGGCCGTTGCAGCCTTGACCGCGCTCCTCGTGCCGGCCGCCGCTAGCGCCGCCGATCCCGCCCCGCGGCTGTCGCTGCCGATCGCCTGCGAGCCCGCGAAGACCTGTTTTCTCCAGAACCACGTCGACATCGACCCCGGCCCGGGCGTCCGCGACCACCGCTGCGGCGCGGCCACCTATGACGGCCATAAAGGCGTGGACTTCCGCGTCCGCAACACGGCCGCGACCCAGGCATCGGGCGGCGTCGCGGTGCTGGCGCCCGCTCCCGGCGTCGTCAAGGGCGGTCGTGACGGCATGGCCGATCGCCTGATCCGGATCACCGGCAGGGCCGCCGTCGCCGGTCGCGAATGCGGCAATGGCGTCGTCATCGATCACGGCGACGGCTGGGAGACGCAACTCTGCCACCTGCGCCGCGGCAGTGTCACCGTGAAGCGTGGCGATCGCGTTGCGCGCGGCCAGAAGCTGGGCCTCGTCGGCTATTCGGGCATGGCCGACTTCGCCCACGTCCATCTGTCCGTGCGAAAGGGCGGTAAGGTCGTCGATCCCTTCACCGGCGAGGGACCGGGCGCCGCGTGCCGGCGGGATGGCGCAGCTGCCGGCATGTGGGAGCCCGCCGTTGCGCAGGCCTTCGGCGGCACGGTGACGGACGTCCTCGACGCCGGCTTCTCGGCCGCCCAGCCGACGACGCTCGCGCTGGAGCAGGACCCGGCAGCGCTTCCCCGCCCCGACGCCCGGGCGCCGGTCTTTCTCTTCTACACGCGCATCAGCAACGTCGCGCAAGGCGACGTCATCGCCATGCGCCTCGTCGGCCCGCGCGGCTTCGTCGTCGATGGCGGGGCAAAGCCACACCCGAAGTCGCAAGCCCTGGCACTGCGCTATGTCGGCAAGCGCAACACCGGCGCACCCTGGCCCACCGGCACGTATCGCGGCGAGGTGAGCGTCACTCGCGACGGCCGGGAGATCGCGCGCGGGGCAGCGTCGTTCGACCTGCGCTGACGCTCAGCCGCGCTCAGCCCTGCCAGCCGACGACACTTTTCAGCTTCTCGACCGCCGTCCGCGTCGTGGTGAGGACCTGCCGGCCCGGCACGTGCGCGATCTTGTGATAGGCGAGGCTCAGCGAGAACTGCCCGAGCAGCAGCGCGTCGACGTCCTCCATGTGCGTGGCGCTTTGCGCCAGCATCAGGTCGTGCTTTTCGCGATCCTTCTCGACCAGGATCACCTTGCGCGCGTCCTCGCGCACTTCGCTTGTGATCGTGAAGGTCTTGCCGTGCGCTTCGCCGTACCGCGTCAGATCGCGCGTCAGGTCATTCAGGCTCCACGGCGAGGTCGTGATGATGCCGAATTTGGTGCCGGCCTTGAACGCAGCCTCGACGATGCCGTCGAATGCGGTCAGCAGCGGAATGTCGTAGCGCGGGCGCAAGGCCTCGATCGGCTCGCCGAACACCGAGCCGGTGAAGATCATGGCGTCGGGCTTGCCACGCGCGTTCTGGTCTATGAGCGCCGTCACGCGCAGGCGGATGTCGTCGGTGTAGACGCGATCGCCCGCGATGTAGTCGAAGTAGATCATGTCATCGACCGTGTGGCCGACCTGCGCTTGTGGCCACAGGTCGCGAAACCCATCCTCGATGTCGGCGACGACGAGCGACATGGGCGAAATAACGCCGATGCGGGGCGGGTTTCTCATAGCTTTCGACCTCTCGAGCAGCAATGCTGCCGGCTCTTGTTTTCCCCTCCCCCTTGCGGGGAGGGGCAGGTGTGGGGGGCGGCGCCCCCCCACCGACGTGACGCAACTCGCCCGTGCCGGGTTCAGCTCAGGAACTTGCGCAGCGCAGCGTTGAATTCGACCGGATGCGTCAGGTTCGACACATGGGTCGCGCCCTGGATGACGACGTAGCTCGAGCCCGGTGTCGCCTTGTGCATCTGCTCCATCAACGGCGGGAATGGACCGTCCTCCGAGCCGACGAGATACATCGTTTTGTTCTTGATTTTGCCGACGTCCGCCGCCTGGTTGCCGCCGGCCAGCGCGCCGGTGCAGCCGTTATAGCCTTCGATCGAGGTCTCCACGATCGTCTGGGCGATCGCCTTGATCGAGTCGGCGTATTGCTTCTTCAGGTCCGCATTGAACCACGGGTCGATCGACCCCGCCACCATCGACTGCATGCCCTTTTCCGCGACCAGGATGCGCCGGTCGGCCCACTGCTTCGTCTGGTCGGGCGGGCTGTCGCCGCGGCAGTCGCAGATCGCCAGCCGGTCGACGCGATTGCCGTGCGCGATGCCCATCTGCAGGCCGGTGATGCCGCCGAGCGAAAGGCCGCAGTAGTGGCTCTTCTGGATGCCGAGATGATCCCACAGTCCGACCACGTCCTGCGCCAGCTGCTCCAGCGAATAAAACCCCGGCGTCGCCGATGAATTGCCGTGACCGCGCACGTCGTAGGTGAGCACGCGGAAGTCCTTGCAGAACTCCGCGACCTGCGGCCACCACATCGTGTGGTCGAGGCGCAGCGAGTTGGAAAACGTCAGCCACGGACCGGTCGAGGGGCCGGCCACCTCGTAATACATCGTGAAGCCGTTGACTTGTGCTTTGGGCATCGGGTGCTCCCTGTTTTGGTGTGCATAGCGTTGGTGTGAATGGTGTTGATGTTGGTGTGAACAGCGTCGTTGCGGGTCGCATTGGTTGAAGTCGAATGCTGATGCCGCGCAGCGTCAGGCGATGGCGCGCGTCTGATCCTTCCAGTAACGCTCCCGCAGGACGACCTTGTCCGGCTTGCCGAGCGGCGTCAGCGGCACCGCGTCGATGATCTCGATGGTCTTGGGCGCAGCCACGCTGCCCTTGGCCGCCTTCACGAGGTCGACGATGCGCTGCGTGTCGATCGCAGCACCCGGTCGTGGCACGATCAGCGCCTTAACTGCCTCGCCCCACTCCGCGTCCGGCACGCCGATGACGGCGACCGCTTCCACGGCAGGATCGGTCGCGATCACGTCCTCGACCTCTTTCGGGTACACGTTAAACCCGCCCGTGATGATCATGTCCTTGGCGCGCCCCACGAGATAATAGAACCCGTCCGCATCGCGCGTCGCAAGGTCGCCGGTGTGCAGCCAGTCGCCCACCAGCGTCTTCGCCGTCTCCTCGGGCCGCTTCAGATAGCCTTCCATCACGGCCGGTCCGCGCGCGCACAATTCGCCGGTTTCGCCGTCCGCCACGGGCTGCCCGTCCGCGCCGAGGATCGCAAGCTGCATCCCGACGTTGGCGATGCCGCACGACGCCAGCCGCGCCGGCCGTGTCAGATCGTGCATGTGCCGCGGCAGCACCGTGAGGCAGTTCGGCAACTCAGCCTGTCCGTAGAGCTGCACGAGGTTCTGCCCGAAGCGTTCCAACCACTGTACCAGACGCGCCGGCGCGGTCGGCGCCGCGCCATACAGAATGGTTTCGATCCGGCCAACCGCGTCCACTTCGAGATCGGGCTCGTCGATCAGCCGGATCATCTGCGTCGGCACCAGGAACGAGCAGGTGATGTCGTGGGTGCGCGCTTCCTGCGCGAAGGTCTGCGGCGTGAAGCGCGGCGCGACGCGCATCATCCCGCCCTGCAACGCGATCGGTAGGAACATCGTGCCCGACGCATGCGACAGGGGCGTCACCGACAGGAACCGCACCTCGCTCGGCCAGTCCCAGGCCGTCCGCGTCAGGATCGCAGCCATCACGTTGGAGCGATGCCGGTGAATGATGCCCTTTGGCTTGCCCGTGGTCCCGCCCGTGTAGGAGATCCGCGAGATGTCGGTCGGTTGCGCTTCGCTCGTCCACGGCGTGCCCAGATGCGGTGCCGCGAGCGCATTGAGCCCGTTGCCCGCCCGCGTGCCGAACGCCAGCGCCTTGAGCGACGGTTGGCTCGCCTCCAACGCAGCCGCGCGTTCCGCGAAATCGCGCTCGCAATAAAGCAGCACGTTCGTTTCCGAATCCTCCAGCACGAACCGGTGATCCGCCTCTCCGCCGATCGGATGCAGCGCACTCGTGCGCGCGCCGAGCGACTGCGCCGCGTAGGTCGCGATCAGGATGTCGGGCCGGTTGCCGCCGAGCAGCGTCACGCCGTCGCCGCGCTTCACGCCCGCCGCCCGCAACGCCTCCGCCAGCGCCCCCGCCTCCCGCGCAAAGTCCGCGTAAGTGAGGAATTGTCCCTCTCCCCACGACAGGACCGGCCGCTCCGCATAGCGCAGGCACACGTGCTGGAACAGCGAAGCCGTCGTACCCGTGTCGCTGAGAGTGAGGTAGCTCATTTCGACAGCCCGTCTCGACAAGTCAGTTTGCGGCAACCGCCATGCTTCCCGCCCTCGCGCCGCGGACCAACGCAACTCTCACCTGCGAGGAGAGGGCGGTGCGATCAATGGTGAGGGGGGCTCAACGTGCAAGCCGCCGCCTCATACCTTCTCCAGCACGAACACCGAGCAGGCGTTCGCATCGAGCTCGAACTCGTTGGCGCCCATCGTGTGCACCGCGCCGAGCCGCGCGCCCTCCACCTGCCGCCGGCCGGCCTCGCCTCTGAGCTGCCAGACGATCTCCGCGATCTGCGCCAGCCCGCTCGCACCCAGGGGATGCCCGCGCGACAACAGCCCGCCCGACGGATTGATCGCAGTAGCACCGCCGCCCGGCATCGACTTGCCCTCAGCCGCATACCGCCCGCCCTCGCCCGGCGCACACAGCCCCAGCGCCTCGGTGTAGAGGATCTCGCCGATCGTGAAGGCATCGTGCACCTCGGCCACGTCGAGATCCTTGGGCGCGATGCCCGCCATCTCCAGCGCCTTCCTGGCAACGCGCGACGGCGTCGGCTCCATGCGCTTGTCAGTGAATACCGGCGTTCCCGATTCCAGCGCCGTCGCGCGGATCTTCACGCTTTTTGCGCCGAGCCGTTTCGCCACCGTGTCGGAAACAAGGATTGCCGCCGCCGATCCGTCCGTCTTGGGGCAGCACTGAAACAGCGTTAGCGGGTCCGCGATCGTCGGTGATGCCAGCACCTCTTCGGCCGTCACAGGCTTGCGGAAATGCGCTTTCGGATTATGCTCCGACATGCGCCGGCTCTTCACTGCGACCGCGGCCAACTCCTCGCGCGTCAGGCCATGTTCCGCCATGTGCCGCGATGCCTGCATGGCGTACCACGTCGGCAGCGTCAGACCGGCGTCGATCATCCAGCGGCCCGCCGGCTGTTCGAGCGGACCCTTGCCCATGTCGGATAGCGTCTCCGTGCCGAACGCGAGCGCAATGTCGCACAGCCCCGCCTTGATCCATGCATAGGCCTCCCGCGCCGCCGTAGGTCCCGACGCGCACGCGTTCTCCACGTTGATGATCGGCGTGCCGTTGAGGCCCATGTCCTTCATGCAGCGCTGCCCGTTGCCGCTGCGCTGTCGCGCGGCCGAGCTGAAAACCGCCTGGATGTCGCCGATGGCTAGGCCCGCGTCCGCCAAGGCCTCGGTCACGGCTTCTTCTGCCATGTCCTGCTGCCCACGTTCGGATTGCCGCGTGAAGCGCGTCGTCCCGACGCCGATGATGTGTACGTCAGTCATCGATCCTGAACCTCACGATGTCGTTGTCGGGGTCGAACCGCACGGCTGTGCCGACCTTGACGCGGTCGGCGGGCTCGAGCCGTCCCGCGACCAGCAGCCCGTCGGCCAGCCGCACCTCTCCGAACGCCGTGCCGCTGTAGGCCGCCACCGCCTCCACCCGCCCCGTCCGCGCGAGCCCAATCACATCCACGTCGTCGGAGTGGCAGTTGCGGCACCATTTGGATGGCGGGAAGCTGCGGGCCCCGCAGGCCCGGCACTGGATGCCCTGCAGGCATGGCCCATCCGCCGTCATGCCGATCCGCTCGGCGCGCGGTTTCATATCGTGACGTCCTCCCTGACCGGCAGGTGCCTGCTGGCCTGTTGTGATTGCCGAGCACCATAAGTCTGCCCCCGGTGGGGTGGCAAGGCGGCGGCACCCCCTGAGCGCGCATGGCATCCCCTCGCGCGCGGCGGCGCTGGCCCCGGCAGCAAGGCATCCTGTGAGGCGGCCCCCTCAGCCAATGGCCATCCTGCCCCCGAAAATGCGGCATCCTGACCAGCTTGATTTCGATCAATTAGAACACTCGTTCAACTCCTATCTTGTCCGCCAATCGACAATCACGCACGGAAGATGGGAGAATCGCCATGAAATTCGGCCTGTTCGGCAGCGCACAAGCCAAGCGCGGGGGGCCCGACGTCGATAGTGGCCAGGGCTTCAACGACTACGTCGAGTACAATGTCGAGGCCGAAGCGCTGGGCTATCAGTCGACGTTCGTGGTGGAGCACCATTTCACCGGCTTCGGGCAGGTCTCCGCCAGCATGAACCTGCTGACCTGGGTCGCCGCCAAGACCAGGACGATCCGCGTTGGCACGGCCGTCATCGTGCTGCCCTGGCACAATCCGGTGCTCATGGCCGAGCAGGCAGCCACCCTGGATCTGCTGTCCGGCGGCCGTCTCGAGTTCGGCGTCGGCCGCGGCTACCGCAACAACGAGTTCGAGGCCTTCGGCATCGACCCCGCGACGGCCGAGGAGCGCTTCGAGGAGGCGCTCGACCTGATCCTGCGCTCCTTCACCTCCAACGAGCGCTTCTCGCACAAAGGTAAGTACTGGCAGTTCAACAATATTATCGTCGAGCCGCCGCCCATGCAGAAGCCCTACCCGCGCATGTGGATGGCCGCCGGCAGCCCGGCCTCGATCAAGAAGGTGGCCGAGCGCGGCTTCAACCTGATGCTCGACCAGTTCGCCTCCACTCAGACCATCCTGGAGCGCTTCAACCTGTTCAAGTCCGAGGTCGAGAAGCAGGGTCGCACGTTCGATCCCATGTCGGTGGGCGTCTGTCGCGCGTTCTACGTCTCGCGCACGGCCGCCGAGAAAGAGCAGGCGATCGAGAACCGCCTCAACGCCACCTTGCGCATGGCCGACCTCGCCAAGAGCGGCAAGGAGAACAAGTCGAGCATGATGACCTTCGCGGAAACGCGCGAGGCGAGTGCTGAAAGCGCGCTGTACGGCTCGCCTGACGAGATCGCCGAAAAGCTCTCGAACCTGCGCAGGCATGGAGTCGAGCTCGTGCTGCTCAACGGTCCGACCGGCTCGCGCGAGCATCTGCGCCGCTTCGCCCGCGACGTGATGCCGGCGTTCTCGGACCTGCCGCCCGTGCGCGTTAGCGCATAAAGGCCAAGTTCGCGTGCCAGCGCATAAACGTCGTTGGCGCCGAGGCGCGACACACCCTATGCAGGTTCCACCGGTGCGACGGTGCCCGGCGCGGACAGAGGGCGTGGGGTCTCGTGACACGGCGGCAGGCGCAGGCAACCGGCATTTCCCAGGCGGCACCGCAGCCGGGAGAACCCGGATGGGGCACGCCCTACGCCGCGATCTGCGGCATTCAGGTCGCCGGGCCCTTCACACTGGCGACGTTGCCTGTGGTCGCACCCCTGCTTACCGCCGCCGCCGGCGTCTCCCCACAGGCGATCGGCCATGCCGCCTCGATGCAGGCGATCGGCAGCCTGCTGTTCCTCGCGTTCGGCAAGCCCATCCTCGACCGGCTCGGCCCGATCCGCGCCATGCAGGCCGGTACGCTGCTGGGCGCGCTCGGTGTCGCGCTCACCGCAACCGCAATTTGGCCACTGGTCCTCGTCGCGGCCCTCGCCATCGGTGCGGGCTATGCCCCTGTCCCGCCCGCATCCAGCAACATCTTGATGCGCATCGTCCCGCCTGACCGCCGCCGCACGCTGTTCTCGATCAAGCAGGCGACGGCGCCGCTGGGCATGGTCGGCGCGAGCCTGATCGTGCCGGCAGGCCTCGCCGTTTCCGGTGACTGGCGCACGGGGCTGCTCGCGGGCGCCGTCGCCGTTGCGGCTGTCGGCCTAGTGCTGCAACCCTTCCGGTGCCGCTTCGACGCGCCCGAGCTGGCCCGCATCCGCGTACAGCCCCGCGTGGGCCTCTGGCGCACGGCGATCGTGCCGTTCCGCCTCTTGGCGCGCCGCGAGGTGCGCCTGCTGGCGATCGTCGGCTTTTGCTTCACGATGGTGATCGGCTCGGTTGGCGCCTTTGCCGTGACCTACCTCGTCACGCGCCACCAGATGTCGGCGGCCACCGGCGCCGGCCTCTATGCCGCCATGCAGGCCGCATCCGTGCCCGCCCGCGTGCTCGCCGGATGGTTCGCCGACAAGATCGGCTCGGGCCGCGCGACGCTGGCGCTGCTCTCGCTTGGCTCGTGCGCCGTGCTCGTTGCCCTGGCCCTGCTGCCGGCGCCCGCCGATCGCGCGTGGCTGCTGGCGATCCTCGTCTGCGCCGGTCTCTTCCAGGCCGGCTGGAACGGCGTCCTCATCTCCGAGATTGCCAGCGTGGTCGCCGGCCACGAGGTCTCCGACGTCACCGCCTCGACCAGCGCGGTCATGTTTCTCGGCTACGCCATAGGCCCGACGCTGTTTGCCGCCGTGGTTGCTACAACCGGCGACTACGCGTGGGCCTTCGCGGCCTATGGCGCTCTGCCGCTGGTAAATATCGCCGTCCTTTTGAGCCTTTCGCGCCGGGGCGCACTTGAACGGCCCTGAGCGATCACACGCGATCACCGGATGGTGTCTGGACCTGAGCCTCCTGGCCGACTATTCCGAGCCGTCGCAAAAAAGGACGTCTGCCGCGTGATCGACCTCACTTCCGACCAGCCCTTGCTCGTCTTCGGCGGGCCCTATTCCAATCTCCGCGCCACCGAGGCCCTGATCGCCGAGGCCACCCGCCTGGGCATCCCCGGTGATCGCGCCATCTGCACTGGCGACGTCGTCGCCTACTGCGCCGAGCCCGAGGAGACCGTCGCCGCCCTGCGCGCCTGGGGCTGTCACGTGGTTCAGGGCAATTGCGAGGAGCAGTTGGCGGCCGGCGCCGCGGACTGCGGATGCAACTTTGCCGAAGGCACAGCCTGCGACGTGCTGTCCAAAGGGTGGTACCCGTACGCGCTGCAACGCGTCACGCCCGAAAGCCGCGCCTGGATGGGCGCCCAGCCGCTCACCCTGGACTTTCGCTATGCGGGCCTGACTTTCCGCGTCCTCCACGGCGGCAACGCCGTCATCAACCGCTGGGTATTTGCCTCCGAGCAGGCCGTCGTCGACGAGGAGCTCGCTATGTCCGGCGCCGACGTCGTGATCGCCGGCCACTGCGGTATCCCGTTCGCGCGCCGGTCGGCGGCCGGCACCTGGTTCAATCCCGGCGTCATCGGAATGCCCGCCAACGACGGTACCCCCGACGTCTGGTACGGCCTGATCGAGCCGGCCGCGACGGGCATCAAGCTCGTCACCCGCCGGCTCGCCTACGATCACCACGCGGCGGCTGGCGCCATGCGCAAATCCGGCCACGCCAACGGCTATGCGCGCACGCTTGTCACCGGCGTCTGGCCGAGCTTCGACGTTCTGCCCCCGGCGGAAACCGCCGCCACCGGCGTCAAGCTGAAGCCCGTCAACATGCGCCTGTCGCGCGCGGCCGCCGGCGATCGCGCCCGCTCCGCCGCCTGAGCGCCAACCGCACCACTATCGGCTCCACCATCGGCACCAACGCCTGCAAGGGGTAGCGCCGCCACGCGCCGCCGCCTAAACTCGGCGCTGCAACGAAGGCGCGCACGTTCGCCGGCATCACCGTCTCGCATATGCGCGCAAGCCCTTCCGCCCACATCCCCACATCAGGAGCACGCCGCACACCGATGTCACGCACCCCTGTCACGATCATCACGGGCTTCCTCGGCTCGGGAAAAACGACGCTGCTCAACCACTTGCTGGCAGACCCTGGCATGGCCGACACCGCCGTCGTCATCAACGAGTTCGGCGAAGTGTCCATCGATCACCTGTTGGTCGAGGCCTCGATCGAAAACACCATGGTGCTGCAGTCAGGCTGCGTGTGCTGCACCATCCGCGGTGATCTCGTCGACACGCTCGTCGAGCTCGACGCCAAGCGCCGCCGCGGTGACATCCCCGAGTTCTCCCGCGTGCTGGTCGAGACGACCGGTCTCGCCGACCCCGCGCCCATCCTGCAGACGCTCGTCTCCGACCGGATGCTGACGCCGCACTTCTCTCTGCGCGCCGTCGTCACAACGGTCGACGCGGTCAACGGGCCCGCCAACCTGGACGACATGCCCGAGCCTGTGAAGCAGGCGGCCCTGGCCGACGTGCTGCTCGTCACCAAGACCGACCTCGCCGGCGACAACGCCGTCGCCGATCTGGAGGCGCGCCTGAAGAAGATCAACCCGGCCGCCACGATCCGCCACATCACCCAGGGCCGCATCGAGCCCGACGAGCTGTTCGGCTACGTGAAGGCCGACCCGCGCGCCAGCCCCGAGGCCCTCGAGCAATGGCTGTCGGCCGACGCCTTCGCCGCGCCCGCTGCCGCACACGCTCACGATCATGGCCACCACGATCACGATCATCACGACCACGCCGGCCACACCGAGCATGGCGACCCCAACCGGCACAGTGACCGCATCCGCGCGTTCTGCCTGAGCTTCGAGGATCCGGTGCCCATGCCCGCGCTGGAGCGCTGGCTCGCCGCCATCACCTCGCTGCGCGGCGTCGACCTGCTGCGCATGAAGGGCGTCGTCAATGTCCGCGGCCTGCCCGGCCCCGTCGTCGTCCAGGGCGTCCAGCACCTGATCCAGCCGCCCGTACGCATGCCGCGCTGGCACGACGACGACCACTCGACGCGCATCGTGTTCATCACCCGTGACATCCCCGAATCGGCCCTGCGCAACAGCCTCTCCGTGCTGATGGCGGCCGTCTGAGGTTGGCCCGGGTGCGCGCCGGTCGGCAGGGTTGCCGGGCCGCCGTCAAAAGGCCATAACCTCCACGCTTCGTGGCGCCCGCCGCGGCTCGCAGGGCCGCGCGTGCACGCGACGACAGGCGACAGAGGATGACGAACGTGATCGGATTTCGAGGCGGATGGATGGGCGCGGCGCTGCTCGCGCTGGGCGTGACGGTGGCGGCAACGGAGCTGTCCGCTCAGGGCGCGGGCGCCGACCCCAAGAACACGCTGGTGATTGAGCTCAAGACCGGCAAGGTCATGATCCGACTGCGGCCCGACCTCGCGCCCAAGCACGTCGAGCGCGTCAAGACCCTCGCCAAGCAGGGCTTCTACAACAACGTCGTGTTCCATCGCGTCATGGAAGGCTTCATGGCCCAGACCGGCGATCCGACCGGCACCGGCACTGGCGGCTCCAAGCTTCCCGACCTGCCCGCCGAGTTCACCAAGGAAGTCTATAAGCGTGGCACCGTCGGCGCCGCCCGCACCAACAATCCCAACACTGCCAATTCCCAGTTCTTCATCTGCTTCAACGATCAGGGCTGCCGCGGTCTGACGGGCCAGTACACGGTCTGGGGCCAGGTGATCGAGGGCATGGAGAACGTCGACGCGATCAAGCGCGGCGCACCCGGCTCGGGCACCGTCAGCGGCCCCGACAAGATGCTCAAGGTCTACATCGCCGCCGACGGTCCGAGATAAGCCACGCGGCCGTCTCCCACACTCCCAAGCAAGGAAACCTCATGGCCACCTACAAGGACCCCGAGAACACCCTCGTCATCGATACGACCCAGGGTCGCGTCGTCATCGAGATGCGCCCCGACCTGGCACCCAAGCACGTCGAGCGCATCAAGGAGCTGGCGCGCGAGGGCTTCTACGACGGCATCGTCTTCCATCGTGTCATTGACGGCTTCATGGCTCAGACCGGCTGCCCGCATGGTACTGGCACCGGCGGCTCCAAGCAGCCGAACCTGCCTGCCGAGTTCAACGCCGAGCCGCACGTGCGCGGCGTCTGCTCCATGGCGCGCTCGTCCAATCCCAACAGCGCCAACTCGCAGTTCTTCATCTGCTTCGATGACGCGCGCTTCCTGGACAAGCAGTACACCGTCTGGGGTAAGGTCATCGAGGGCATGGACAACGTCGACAAGATCAAGCGCGGCGAGCCGGTCCAAAACCCGGATAAGATGACGAAGATGCAAGTCGCCGCCGACATCAAGTGACGGCATTCGCCGCGACCCGACGCGTCAGCCCCGTCGGACCCGATCATCCAACGGCGGCGCTTGCGCCGCCGTTGCCGTTTCCGCCGTTGATTGAGAAGCCCATGAATCCAGAGCAACATCGCCTCTCGACCGTGCTCCTGGCGCTGGCGGGGCTTGTGGGCGCCGGCGGCGTCGTCGCCGGCGCCGCCGCGGCCCACGTCACCGGCACCGAGAGCCTAAGGACTGCCGCCGAGATCCTGATGATCCACGCCGTCGCCGCCGTCGGCGTCGTCGCACTCGCCGCCCAACGCACGCGCCCGTCGGCATGGCTCTACGTCGCGGCCGCCATGGTTACGGGGGCGGCGCTGTTCGGTGGCGACATCGCCGTCCGGGCAGCGACCGGCTCGGCCATCTTCCCGATGGCGGCCCCCACCGGCGGCACGATCCTCATTCTCGCGTGGCTCGCGCTCGTAGGCGTGGCGATCTGGGACCGTTCCGGCGGGGCGTGATCGATCATGCGCACCGACCTTTTCGACTTCGACCTGCCCGAGGACCGGATCGCGCTGCATCCCGTCAGCCCGCGCGATCAAGCGCGCATGCTCGTCGTGCGTCCCGGCGACCAAAACGCTGATCTCGCCGATCACGTCGTCCGCGATCTCCCCGCGCTTCTCGCCCCCGGCGACGTCCTCGTGCTCAACGACACTCGCGTCATTCCCGCAGCGCTCGAAGGCACCCGCATACGCGGCGACACCAGCGCGCACATCATCGTCAACCTGACCAAGCGGCTCGACGACAGCCGCTGGAGCGCGTTCGCACGGCCTGGAAAGCGTCTCGCAGTCGGCGATCGCATCCGCTTCGGTCCCGACGGCAAGGTCTGCTTCGCCGGCACGCTCGACGCCACCGTCGCGGCGAAGGGGGAAGGTGGCGAGGTCACGCTCGACTTCAGCCTGCATGGCGCCTACCTCGATCAGGCGATCGCCGATCTCGGCACCATGCCCTTGCCGCCCTACATCGCGGCGAAACGCGCGCCGACCGACGACGACCGCGGGTCATACCAGACGATCTACGCCGCCCGGGACGGTGCCGTCGCCGCGCCGACCGCTGGCCTGCACATGACGCCGGAGCTGATGGCCGCGCTCGACGCCCACGGCATCGCCCGACATCTCGTCACGCTGCACGTCGGTGCAGGCACGTTCCTGCCGGTCAAGGCCGACGATACCGACGCCCACGTCATGCACGCCGAGTGGGGCGAGATCTCAGCCGCCGCCGCTGCCGCGCTCAATGAGGCCCGCGCCAGGGGCGGCCGCATTGTCGCTGTCGGCACCACCTCGCTGCGCATCCTGGAAAGCGCCGCTGGCGAAGACGGTATCGTCCACGCCTTCTCCGGCGACACGTCGATATTCATCACGCCGGGCCATCGCTTCCGCGCCGTCGACATCCTGATGACCAACTTCCACCTGCCGCGGTCCACGCTGTTCATGCTGGTGTCGGCCTTCAGCGGTCTCGACACCATGCATCGCGCCTACGCGCACGCCATCGCGCGCGGCTACCGCTTCTATTCCTACGGCGACGCCAGCCTGCTGTTCCGGGCCTGATCGCTTCGGAACGCGCGGCGACGTCGCGCCGGCCTATTGGATCGGCCAGCGCCAGTAGGGCCCCTTCGGTGTCGCAATGCTCTCCAGCGTGGGCACGCGCAGGTCTGGCGGCCGCTGTCCCGTCTGGATGAGATGCTGGATGTCCTCCAGCAGCGCCGTTTTCTCCGCGAAGCCGCTGTGGTTGAGCGCGAACATCGCCGTGCTCATGGCGGTGATGTCGATCGTGTCGACACCCTGCACGATCACCGGGCCCGCCTCCGGTACGTCGCCGGCACGCGGCACGCCACCCCAGAACCGGCGCGAGATTTCAAGCGCCCGGTCGTTGCCGGCAGCCAGCAGCGTGATTCCGCGGCTGATGCCCATGACCTCCTTGGCAAGAAACTCGAACGCATCCCGGTCCACGTCGGGTGCCGCCAGGATGATCTGGTTGAGCGTCACGCCTTCCGGCATCGACGGCTTCAGCGAGCGCAGCGTGGCCAGCAACAGCTGGTTGCCCATGCTGTGCGCCACCACGCTGATGTGCTTGGCGCCCGTCTCCTTGACCACCATCTCCATGAAAGCGCGGAAGTAGGGCTCCGACTGGCCGGCGCTCTCGCGGTCGTAGCTGTAGTCGGTGGCGCCCAGCTCGCCCTTGGACGGCCAGCTGTAGTGGAACGGGGCGCCGTCGAACTTCAAGTCGTAGGCGATTTGCGCGGTGCGGAAGACGGCGGCGTCGAAAGTGTTGTTGAAGCCGTGCACGAACACCAGCGCGTGATCCTTGTAGTCGACCGATTTGCCCAGCCGTTCGCGCACCAGCGCTAGCAACTCCTCGCGCGACAGCTCCCTGATCTCCTTCATCGTGAAGTGCTTCTTGGGATCCTCCTTCTCCTGGTAGAGCGTGATGTTGAGATAGGGGATCGTCAGCGCCCACGGCCGTTCCACGTTCGGCACCTGGTGCGCTTTGGGCACCGTCACCAGCGCTCGGCCGAGCAGCAACTGCTTGCCGCGCGTACTGCCGTACTGGATGCGCTTGGGGTCGCTCATGGTGGCCCGATCCGTGCCGTAGAACACCGGCACCACGTCCCAATCCGCCTCAGGTGCGATGACCGGTTCCGGCGCCGGACCTGCCGCCGCGACCGGCGGTATCGTCGATTCGGCGAGCGGCGCCGATCCGCCGTTGACTGACGCAGGCGGCGATGTCGGAGCAGGCGTCGCATCTCCGATCCGTCCCGGCTCACTGCCGCCACGGCCGTCGCCGGTGCCCGAGCGCCCTAGTCCTTCCATGGCCGGGGGCGGCGTCGCCGGAGCGACCGGTGGCCGCGACACACTCCGCGAGGTGCCGCCGCTGCCGCTGCCGCCGCTACTCGACCCACCGCCACGACCGAAAAAACTATCGTGGGGTTGCGAAGGCGGCGAGGATGGCGCGATGGCAGGCCTGCTGGCGGTCGGCGGTGCCGCTCTCTCACGATACCGCCGTTCCGCCTCCTGGCGCTGGCGGGCCTCTGCCATCTGCCGGGCGCGCGTCTCGGCTTCTACGCGCGCTCGTTCCTGGGCCGCGCGCTGCGCCTGCTCGGCTTCCGCACGACGGCGAGCGTCGGCTGCGCGGCGTGCCTCTTCGCCAGCCCGCGCCTCGGCCATCCGCCTCTGTTCCGCCTCCGCCCGCGCCTGCGCCTCGTCCTGTTGGCGGGTGTCGGCGGCGCGCTGCTCTGTGTCGGGCTTAGCGGCTTTCATTTTCGGGCGCGGCCTGGGCTCCGGCATCGGCGGTGCGGTCGCCGATGGCGGCGGCGTCGCGCTGACCGGCTCCGCAAGTCCCAGCACAACGATGCGCGCAGGCTGCGAGAGCACGGCCGCCGGCTCGATCGTCAGCACCACGGCGCGCACCGGCTTGCCGGTCGCGCGCTGGGCCAGGACGCGAGTCCGCTCGCCGCGCGCCAGCGAGAACCGCCGTTGCTCCGTCGCAGTCGAGCCGTCGCGATAGATCACGCGAATGTTGGTTATGGTCACGCTCGCGCCACGACTGACGAGGCGCAGACCTTTGAGCGCGGCGTCCTTGGTGACGGGGATGCTCACCGTCGGGCTGGACAGCGCGAAGCTGCGGTCGCCGACCTCGATCCACTGCGCTGCCGCTTGACCGCTGGCCCCCAGCGCGCCCGTCAAGATTACCGTCAGCGCTGCGACCAGCACGGCGGCCGCGCGGCGCGCAGGCACGAGCCACGCGTCTGGCCCGAACCCCAGCCCATATCCAAGCCCTAACTTGGACCCGAGCCCAACGCCGTGCGCCGTCCGCCGTTCACGGCTGCCGCAACCCTGGCCTGCACCGATCGAGGCCGTTCGATTGAACTCCGCCCACATGCTCGCCCCCTTGCACCCTGCCCAACTGGAGAAATCGAGTGCTGAACAATGTAATGGAATTATGACCACTCTAACCAAGGCGGCCGCGCTCGTGTAGCGCATCCGACGTCTGGTCCCCGGCCGCAGTTGAGCGGACGCCAAACCTCGGATGAAAAAGCTAGATGAGAATCATAGGCTTGCTTGTATTCCTCATCGGTCCGGCACGTCCGCGCGAGCGCCGGGCAATGCGAAGCATGTGTCGGAAACGGAACATCAGCGCAATGCGCCGGGCGCGCTGAACCCGGGCGGTCATGTCCAGCGATCTTGCCACCCGCCCGGCGCCGCGCCATGACAGGCGATGCCCGCGCCAACCCGCCTCGTTGCGTTCCTGACCCTCGTGACGGCCATGTGCTTCACGGGCGCCAACGTGCCGTTCGGCAAGGCGATCGTCGAGGCGATCCCGGTCCCGGTGTTCCTGCTCTTCCGCTTCTCCATCGCCACCGCCGTCCTGGCCGTGCTGGCGGCGCGCGAGCCAGGGCCGCGACTGCTATCGTCCATGACGCGTATTGACTGGCGCGATCTCATGCTGCTGTCGGCGCTGGGCTCCGTCGCCTTCACGATCTTCACGCTCGAGGGTGTCAAACGCACGACGGGCATGGACGCCGGCATCATTCTGGCGACGCTGCCGGCCGTCGCCGCGCTTCTGGGCCTGCTGCTCCGCCGCCAGCGCCCGGGCACATGGCAGATGGTCGCCATCGCGCTCGCCGTCGCGGGCATGGCCGTCGTCAGCCTGGGTGCACACCGCGCGAGCGAGGCCGCCGCGCGCTCGCTGAACGGCAATCTGCTGGTGGCGATGGCGGTGTTGTGCGAGGCGACGTTCGTGCTGGCTTCGGGCCGCATGAGCGCCATCTTCCGTCCGATCCGGCTGTCGCTCGGTGTCTCGGCCATGAGCCTCGTCCTGTGTCTGCCGGCAGCGCTGCCCGCGCTGCGCACGTTCGACGCCGCCGCGGTCACCCCCGCGGCCTGGCTCGTCGGACTGTGGTACGCACTGGCGGCGAGCGTTTTCTGCACCATCCTGTGGTATCGCGGCGCCGCCCACGTCGAGACCTGGCTGGCGGGCCTGGCGACCTCGGCTGTCCCCATCGCCGCCCTCGCTGTGTCGGCGATCTTCCTGGGCGAGCGCATCAGCGCGGGCCAGCTCATCGGCGCCGCCCTGGTCATCGCCGCGATCGCGTTTGCGGCCTTAACGCCGTCCCGCCCGGCCGTGGCGGTCCCCTCCCCGGCCTTGCGCCAGGACTGATTCCTGCTCATGGTCCGGCCATGTCGACGGAGCTGACCATCCAACAGCTGGAGCGCGGCGTCAGCGCCGGCGATCGCGCCGTGCTCGCTCGCGCCATCACGCTGATCGAAAGCACGCGCCGCGAGCACAACGAAAAGGCGCAGGCGCTCCTGCAGGCCGTTCTGCCCCGCGCGGGCGCAGCGCTGCGCCTCGGCATCACCGGCGTCCCCGGCGTCGGCAAGTCCACGACCATCGATCAGCTCGGCATGAACCTTATCGCGGCCGGCCACCGCGTCGCCGTCCTCGCCGTCGATCCGACTTCGCGGCGCACCGGCGGCTCCATTCTGGGCGACAAGACGCGTATGGCGCGGCTGTCCATCTCGCCCTCCGCGTTCATCCGGCCTTCGCCCACGTCAGGCACACTCGGTGGCGTCACGCGGCGCACGCGCGAGACCATGGTGCTGCTCGAGGCCGCGGGCTTCGACGTTGTCATCGTCGAGACGGTCGGCGTCGGCCAGTCCGAGACTGCGGTCGCCGACATGGTCGACTTCTTCCTGGTGCTGCTGCTGGCCGGCGGCGGCGACGACCTGCAGGGCATCAAGAAGGGCATCATCGAGATCGCCGACATGATCGCCATCAACAAGGCCGATGGCGACAACATCGCGCGCGCCAGGGCCGCCGCCGCCGAGTACCAGGGCGCGCTCAACATCCTGACGCCGCAGTCAGCAACCTGGACGCCGCCGGTTCTCACGGTCTCAGGCCGTGACAACCTCGGCCTCGACGAGCTCTGGTCGCGCATCGTCGATCACCGCGCGCGCATGACCGCAAGCGGCGAGCATGCCGCCCGCCGCCAGCGGCAGGCCGTCGCCTGGATGCACGACATGCTGTCCGACCGCCTGCTGAGCGCGCTGGGCGCCAACCGCACCGTTGCCGCCGAGATGCCCAGGCTGGAAGCCGAGGTGCGCGCCGGCCGCCTTATGCCGACGGTGGCGGTGGAGCGCATCCTGGGCCTGATGGGGCTCACCTGATGCGGGCGGCCTGATACGGACCGGCCCAGTGTCATGATTGAATCGCCCGACCACGGAGCCAGCGGCCCACCCCCGTTGCATCGGGCCGCGCGCGTACTAGGCCTTGTACTCAGTTTTTCCTAGACAGGGGACTCGAACAGTGATTCACGCTCACAAACATCGGAGCTTGGATCATGGCACGTTACGATCTGACAGACTTCGAGTGGAGCGTTATCGAACCGCTGATTCCTATGGATCGGCGTGGGCCGAAGCCGCAGAACAACCGGCAGATCCTCAACGGCATGTTCTACATCCTGCGCGCGGGTTGTCCGTGGCGCGATCTGCCTGAGCGCTACGGGCCCTACACCACGGTCTACAATCGCTTCAACCGATGGCGGAAGGCCGGCATCTGGGACAAGTTGATGGACGCCATCGTGAAGGCGCACGACGGCAAGGTGCAGATGATCGACTCTTCGATCGTGCGCGTTCATCAGCACGCCTCCGGTGTCAAAAAAACAGTGGAGTTCGCTGTGTGGGTCGAAGCCGGGGCGGGCTCACGACGAAAATCCACGCGCGCGTCGACGCCAAAGGCCGGCCGGTCCGCCTCCTGATCTCGCCGGGCAACGATCACGACGTGACTGCCGCCGAGGCCCTGCTCGACGGGATTCAGCAGCGCGCCATCGTCATCGCCGACAAAGGCTATGACGCCGACACCGTTCGCTCGTGCATTCGCGCGCACGGCGCCATCCCCAACATCCCGAACCGCGACAATCGCAAGAGGAAATACCGATGGAAGAAGGCGGTCTATCGCGAGCGAAATCTCGTGGAGCGCTTCTTCAACAAGCTGAAGCAGTTCCGGCACATCGCCACGCGCTACGATAAGCTCGGCGCCAACTTCTTCGCCTTCATCCAGCTTGCATCCATCCGCATCTTCTTGCGATCAATTGAGTCCACGGCCTAATCTCAAAGTCATGTCCACGCACCGCCCCGCCATCCTGCTGACCGGCTTCGGGCCGTTCCCAGGCGTGCCCATCAACGCCACGTCGCTGCTGGCGCCCCGCCTGGCGGCGGCGGCGCGCGAGCGTTTTCCCGGCTATCGCGTGGTGTCACACCTGCTGCCGACTGAATGGCGCGCGGCGCCCGAAGTCCTCGACGCGGCCCTGGCAGAGACCCGGCCGGTGCTGGCGCTGCATTTCGGTGTGTCCTCGCGCGCCTACGGTTTCACGCTGGAGATGCGCGCGCGTAATCACTGCAGCCACGCCCCCGATGCGTGCGGCGAGCTGCCGGCCCAGGCGTGCATCGCCGCGGACGGCCCGCAGTTCCTCCCCGCCAGCATTCCCGCGCACGCGATCGTCGCCGGTCTCAGGCGGCGCGGCATTGCCGCCTCGCTGTCGCGCGACGCGGGCGCCTACCTGTGCAATGCCGTCCTATATCACGCGCTGTCGAAGTCGGCCGATCGCCCGCGCGCGCGCCGGGCAGGCTTCGTGCACCTGCCGAGCGATCTGGTCGATGTCGGACCGGGAGCGCACGCCAGGGCTGCCGTCGGTTGCAGTCTGGACTGGACGAGCGCGATCGATGGCGGGCTGCACATCATCGCCGCCGCGCTCGGCCGTCCGCAAGCCGTCGGCCCCGCGCTGGCTTGAGGCCGATGGCACGACGTCACGCACGGCCGGCGGCGCGGCGTGCTGAGGCCTGAAGTTACTGCGTCTTGGCCGCGGCGCCCGGCACGGGTCGGGCCTTGGTCGCCGCTGACGTTGTGCCGCCCGAACCGCTCCAGCAGACCGTGGCGGTCGCCTTGCAGGTGTGCTCGTCGAACACGATCAGATCGAGAAACAGCTTGCAGCTCACGTCTTTCTTGCCGACGCGATAGTTCTTGATGCCACGCTCCGCGGTCCACGACGCGATGTATTTGTCGAGCAGCGCCTTGGCGTCGCGCGTCGGTCCGTCCTTGCCGTAGTCGTTCACCTCGAAGGCGAGCTTCGTGCACTTGGCCCAAGCCGGTGCCGCGGCGCCTGCGAGCGCGGCAACGCCGGCTGCGGCCACGAGTATCGACGTCACGACGGTACGCATGTCTTCCCCCTGGGAATGCCGATGGCGAACTGAACCCATGAGCGTCTATAGCGGATTGCCCTGCCGCCGGGTAGTGCGCCGCCGCATCGCCCGCCGGCTAACCAGCGCGCCACGGGCTACATCGCTTCGAACTATGATGGAATCGAAGCCGACAGGCCGCAGGGCAGCCCGGCGGGCGCGGTTGCTGGTGGGCATCCAAAGCGCAATCACAAGCCGCCGCCCCCGCGGAGGCGCTTCGCGCCGCGAGCGAAGAACAACCAACTGCCGACCGCGCAGCGGTCGCGGCCGCAAGGCGGCCCGGCCGAACAGGCCGCCCCCGCGGAGGCGCTTCGCGCCGTGAGCGAAAACGAACCTGGCCCGCGCCTCAGTAGGGCGAATTTCCGCCACGCGGACCAATGCCGCTGTCGAAGAAGAAGTCGTTGTCGAACGGTCCCGCCAGGCTCTGCCTGTCGAGCATGCGGTCGCGATAGACGTTGGCGCCGCCGAACAGCGTCCGCGCGTCGCCGTACGTGTTGATCGTGTCCTCGTAGGTGTAGGAGTAGCCGCCTTTGCGCACCACGTAGCCGCGCACCTGAGGTCCGCGCCGATAGTAGTTCGACTTCGGATGCCCCGCCGTGATCCCCGGCTCAAGGTTGTCGCGCGACGCGCGGCGATCTCCCGCTTCGGCGATACCGGCCATGGTGCCAAGGGCGAGGAAGGAGGCGAGGAGAGCGCGACGCATGATGTCACCTTACGAGTAGAGGCGCCTTGGAGAGCGCTGACTGTCGGATCCGCACGTGGGGGCGATCCTGCACACCAAAGGTTACCGGAGAATAGACGCAGGTGCCGAAATGGTTCCCTTCAGCGTGAAAAAGGCCGGGTGGAGCGGCCCGCGGGCCACGTCCTTGTGAAGCCCCCGCGCTCCGGGGGCGCGCCGAGCGCCTCTGGTCTCGCCCTGAGGTGGTACCCTTCCGGCTCGTCCCCCTCAGGTGGCACAAGGCGCCGAGCCCTCGCCCGTTGCGGTCGAGGGCCGGCAGGCGCGGGCTCAGGACTTGCAGATTGTGGTCTGGCCGATGCACTCGACGCCGACGCCGCCCTTCTTGCAGCGGTACTTGACCTTGCCGACCTTATAGCCGGGCGTTTTTCCGCTGGTCATCCAGGCGGCCCACATGCCCCAGTCGGTCGCCTGCAGGATCGCTTCCATGGCCTGGAACTTCGCGCCGTCCTCCGTCGTGGCCGTACCCTGGCCGGCCTTCTTCATGCAGGCGCTGGCTGCAAACGCGCTCGTCGTCGACGCCAGCGCGAGGCCGCCGGTCGCCAGTGCCATGATCGCAAGACGCTTGAATCCCAACATTGCCGAAACTCCCTGAATGGCAGTGCCTGACCAAGCTATGGCCGACGACCATGAGCGGGGCAAGCGCGCGCGCAAACCGGCGCGCTGTCGTGCACCGGATTCATGGGAGCTTGTGGCGGCGCGGTGACGCTGGCCATTGATCGCACGGGCAATGAAACGCCTGCGCCGTCGCCGGCTGTACCCCGGCGGCGTCCATGCGCAGACAAACAGGCGCGCAGACGGTTTGGATCAGCCGTCGGCTTGCAGGTTGATGGCCTTGGGGCCCTTGCCGCGCTTGTCGGGCTCCATCTCGAAGGAGATGCGCATGCCGTCCGTCAGCTCGCCGATGTCGGACCGCTCGACGGCGGTCACGTGCACGAACACGTCCTTGCCGCCTTCGTCCGGTGTGATGAAGCCATAGCCCTTGCTGGCATTGAAGAACTTGACCGTTCCGCTCTGACGCATACGCGTCCTCCGTTCAAAGCGTTTTTACCTGTCGAGGCGTTGATCGCCTTCGTTTCAAAAGAACAGGCCGGAAGAAGCTGTGGAATCGGCGGGCGGGGAGCATGCAGTGCACAGAATAATCGGAAAAGCAGGCGCTTAGGCGACACATCGAACGGCTCAGCAGTCCACGTCCGAGTCCACGACCACCCGAACTGAACGGCCGAAGTATCCGGCAATCCGTTTTAGCCGGCAATAATAAAAGCACCGCACGCTTAAGCCCGTCTTGCAGGGGCAGTCACCCTGGTGGCGCGTCCGTCATTCTACGCCGTCCGCTCCCCCTGCAACTCGACCCGAAATCCCGCGCCTGCCCCGCGCGCCAGCCGTTCGGCCAGAAACGGCAGCACGACCGCGAGCTTTTCGTCCAGCGTATAAGGCGGATTGAGGATCAGGAGGCCGCACCCGTTGAGGCGCGTCGGGTCGGTCAGCGCCTGCAGATGGAGTTCCACCGTCATGAGCGGGCCCAGGTCTCGCTCCGACATGCTGTGATGAAGCTGGCTGATCGGCCGGGGATCCTTGATCGGATACCACAGAATGAGCGTACCTGTCGCAAAGCGCCGGTGGGCCTCCACCGCGGCGTCGACAAGGCGCCCCAACTCACCCGCCGCCTCGTAGGGCGGATCGACCAGCGTGACGCCGCGGCGCTCCTTCGGCGGCAGCGCGGACTTCAGCGCCACCCAGCCATCGAGCGACATCACCTTGGTGTCGGGTGCGCGCGCCAGGACACGGCGCAGCGTGGCGTTGTCCTCCTGGTGCAATTCGTTGACGATCAGCACGTCACCCGGGCGCATCAGGCGGCGGGCGACGAGCGGGCTGCCGGGGTAGCGCCGCAACACACCGTCCACATTGAGGTCCGCCACTACTGACAGATAGGGGGCGAGCACGGCGGCGACGTCGTCGGGCAGCGGGCCCGCGTCGGAGCCCATTAAACGCCCGATGCCTTCGCGCCATTCGCCGGTTTTGCCCGCTTCCTCACCATCCAGCTCGTAGAGCCCGATGCCGGCATGTGTATCGATGACGCGAAACGGCGCAGGCTTGATCTTCAGCCGCTCGATCACGAGCGCCAGCACGACGTGTTTCAGAACGTCGGCGAAATTGCCGGCGTGATAGGCGTGGCGATAGTTCATGGCGCAGGCCGGGAGAAACCGGTCATGCCTTTCGCTCCCAGCGGCCTGATTCCGTTTGCTGCCAGTATGTGATGGCGCAGCCCGCCGCCTTCGCCCGCCGCCACTCCGCGCGCGCCGCATCGACGGCGTCGGGATCGCGCCCGTCGAACATCAACACGATGCGCGCATAGCCCTCCATCGCCGCGGGCCGCGCGCCATCGACCAGAAAGCGCACGTGAGCGCCGTTGGGATTGTCGTCCTCGTCGGTCAGATAGACCGGCTGCCGCTCAGCCAGCCCGTCCTTGCGCGTGCCGTGGGCCAGGAAGCTGTCGTCGGCATAGGTCCACAGATGCGCGTCGAGCGCGTCCACGCGTTCGCGCGACCCGGCCTGCACGACGGCCCGCCAGCCGCGCGCCAGAGTTCGCTCCAGCAGCTGTGGCAACACCGATTCCAGGGGCGCCCGCTCCAAGTGATAGAACAGCACCTCGGTCTTGCCGGACGAGGTCGGTGGGGCTTCGGTGCTCAAGGAGGCGGCTCCCGGCGCGATCCTGGTGGGCGGCCATGCGGCCAGGGCGCTGCCGCAACAGACGGCGCGCCGGTGCACGAGGCAACATATATCGCGCGCGCCGATGACCCCAGCAAGCCTCTGCCGATGGATCGCGCGACGGCTGTTCGTGGATCGGGCCCCGTCTGGTCCGTCCACCCTCAGCGGCGGCGGTCGTTGCGCTCGTCGACGGCGCCGCTTTCGATCAGCGCCGAAATGCAGTCCGAGGAGATCTCGTCGGATTTCGCTTCCATGCAGGCGCGCAGTTGTGGGCTCGACACCTTGTAGCGCGGGCACAGGCGCTTGTAGTCGCCCCGGCAGGCCCTGTGCACGCGCCGGTCTGACGCCGCGTCTGCCTGCGCTGGCTGGGACGGCGGCAGCGCCCAAAGCCCCGCCCCGAACGCAAGCCCGGCAAGCAGAATGAAACGAAGCGACCGCCCGCGTCTTGGCGGGGTCGCCGGACCGTTACGCTCGTCTAGACCTTGCGATTTCATGCAGGATGCCAACCTCGATGACGCGGATGCTCGCACGCAGCAGCCTCTGGGTATGCCGGCTCGCCAGACCCCGGCCTAGGGGCCTCGCGACGACATGGTGAACGGCGAGCCTCCCGCCTATTTATTCGCGTAGGGGTTCTCGCCCTTGCGAAGGTTGAGCCGGATCGGCACGCCGGGCAGCCCGAACGCATCGCGCAGGCTGTTCAATAGGTATCGCGTATAGGACTTGGGCAGGTCCTGCGGCTGAGAGCAGAAGGCGACGAAGGTCGGCGGCCGCGTCGACGGCTGCGTCATGAAGCGGATGCGGATGCGCCGACCCTTAGATGCCGGCGGTGCGTGGCGATCGAGCGCCTCCTGCAGCCAGCGGTTCAGCTGGGGCGTCGACACACGCTTGTTCCAGACCGTGTAGGCATCGACGATCGCCTGCATCAGCTTGTCGGTGCCGCGCTCGGCCAGCGCCGAGATCGGCACCATGGCAACGCCCGGCACCTGCGACAGTCCGTTCTCGAGCAAATGCCTGAGCTCCTTGAGCTTCTTCTGCTTCTCGGTCTCCAGGTCCCACTTGTTGACCGCAATGACCAGCGCGCGCCCCTCCTCTGTCACTAGATTGCCGATCGTCAGGTCCTGATGCTCGAACGGACGGGTCACGTCGACCAGCAGCACGACGACCTCGGCGAAACGGATCGCGCGCAGGGCATCGCCGGTGGCCAGCTTCTCCGCCTTCTCTGTTATCCGCGCCTTGCGTCTCAGCCCGGCCGTGTCGAACAGGCGGAAGGCGCGGCCCTTCCACGCGAGCTCGGCCGCGATCGCGTCGCGGGTCAGTCCGGGCTCGGGCCCGGTGATCATCCGGTCCTCGCCCAGCAGCGCGTTGACCAGTGTCGACTTGCCGGCATTCGGCCGCCCGACGATAGCGACGCGAATAGGCCGCCGCGCCTCCGCGTCGCTCTCGTTTTCCGCGGCATCGCCGTCGTCCTCCTCGCCGACGGGCCGGCGCGCGGTCAGGCCGAGGGCGGCGAAGATGTCCGCCCACAGGTCGCCCATGCCCTCCCCATGCTCCGCCGAGATCGGGACCGGCTCACCGAGCCCCAGCCGGTAGGCGTCGTAGAATCCTTCCGAGCCCGCGCGCCCCTCGCACTTGTTGGCGACGAGCACGACCGGCCGCCCCGAAGAACGCACGATCTTCCCGAACGCCTCGTCGGGTGGCGTGATGCCGTCGCGCGCGTCGATCACGAACAGCACGAGATCAGCGTGCGCGATCGCTGCCTCCGTCTGTGCGCGCATGCGCGCTGCGATCGATCCGGCCTCCGCTTCCTCCAGGCCGGCCGTGTCGACCATGACGATGGTGTGGCCGTCGGCTTCCGCTTCGCCTTCGCGGCGATCGCGCGTCAGTCCCGGCATGTCGGAGACGAGCGCCAGCTTGCGACCGGTGAGCCGATTGAACAGCGTCGATTTGCCGACGTTCGGTCGGCCGACGATGGCGATTCTGGGATGCGGTGCTGCCGTCATGTCATGCGCGCTCAGCGAGGGTCTCGCGGCGGGCGGGGGGCCGGGCCGCTGCGGTGCGGCGACGCGGGTGCGTACCGTGGCCTTCAGATGAGGGGTTTTGCCTTGCCGATCAAGCGTCATCGCAGCGCCACGTGACGGTATGCGGAGGGTTGACGGGTGTCATGGAGGCCGCCGGGCATCGGCGTCAACCTCTACTGAGCATAGGGCTGGCCCAGCCTATGGAGTGCGCCGGTGCCCGAAGTGCGGACCGCGCCGAGACTGGAAGTCGAACAGCTGGATAGAAAGGAGACCGCGAAAATGGCGGCAGTTCATGCGTATCGAAAATTCCGCTCGGCCGCAGCCACGATCGGGCTGGCCGCTGGCGGAATGCTGCTGGCGGCGGTCGTATCGCCGCTGCTGGCGCAATCCGAGATGAGGCCGGTCGCCGACGAGTACCAGGCGTCCTGCCAGGTCTGCCATGGCGCAAAAGGTGAAGGTGATGGCCCGTTGGCCGCCGTCCTCAAGGTTAAGCCAACCGATCTGACGACGCTGTCGAAGCGCAACGACGGCAAGTTCCCGTTGCTCAAGGTGATGCAGACGGTCGATGGCCGCCTGTCGGTTCCCGCGCACGGAACGCGCAGCATGCCCGCGTGGGGGCGGCGCTATGTCGAGGAAGCCGGCGAAAAGTACGGGCCCTACGGCGCTGAGGCCGCGGTCCGCGCCCGCCTTCTGGAACTTGTCTATTACATCCAGTCCTTGCAGAAGGAGTGAGGACCCCGAGCCATCGGCTGCCGCTTGATTGCGAGGGCCGTGGCAACCTCAGTCCGGATGGATCAGCACTTTGCCGCCGCGCGCCTCGCGCGCGGCGTGTGCTGCCGCATCCTTGATCCGAGAGAACGGATAGCGCCCCGCGATCTCCACCGCGAGCGTGCCGTCCGCGATGCGATGGGCCAGATCGGCGTAGAGCGACTGGATGGCCTCCGGTTTCGACGTTTCCAGCCATTTCGACACCCAAAACCCGCGCAATGTCACGAGCCTGAAGATCAGGTGGCGCGGCTCGATCTCGCACGCCTTCCCGCTCAGCAGGCCATAGCTTGCGATTGTTGCGCCTTCGCACACGGCCCGCGCGAGGGCCTCCATCGCCGGCCCGCCGATCGCGTCGATGCCCAACTTGATCGGCGCGCCGCCGGTCGCCGCCTGGATCTGCGCCGCCAGCGCGTCACTCGGCCCGCCCTCGTGGGCGATCACCACCGCACCGGCTAATGAGGCCAGGTGCGCGCCGGCGTCCTTGCGGCGCACGAGGTTCACGGTTCGGATGCCGGCCTTTGCCGCGAGCCGCACGAGGTAGGTGCCGACCGCCGAGTTGGCCGCGTTCTGGATGACCCAGTCGCCGGCCTTCAATGGCACGATATCGCGCAGCATCAGCAGCGCCGTGGCCGGGTTGGCCTTCAGCATGGCGGCCTGCTCCACGTCGATCCCGGCCGGCAGGCGGATCAGGCCCTCGGGCTTGCGAACAAGATCGGTCCGCCAGGTCGGCCCCAGGATCGGCACGACGAGATCGCCGACAGTCAGCCCGCTCACCCCGGCGCCGACCGCCGTGACGCGCCCCACACCCTCGCGCCCCATGTCGAAGGGCAGGCTGGGCTGCGCCGCGCCATACCGTCCGGTGGTTTGCAGCAGGTCCGAAGGATTGATCGGCATGTGCAGCATGCGCACGCCGACCTCGTCCGGTCCCGGTGCGGCGGGTTCCTCGCCCGCCACGCACGCCAGGGCTTCATCGGCGCGCCCGAACGTCTGAAGCTGGATGACCTGCATGGATCGCCCTCCCTGGTGCACCGTTGGTCGGTGCCCGCGTTTATGATGTCGAGTGCTATCCTGTGCCGTCGGCGACTTCGCTGCAAGCCGCACGCACGCCAGCCGCCTAAGCCGGCCCCCTGCCGACCACGCGGCGGTCTAGGCCGCGAGGGGACCCGGCCGGACGCGGTTGCACAGGGTGCAATCGAAACGCCATGAGGAAGCCCGCCCCCGCGGAGGCGCTGCGCGCCGTGAGCGCAAAGAATACAAGCTCTAATTGAAAGCCATCAGGCGCGCGTTGGCCGTCAGGATATACATCCGGCCCTGCGCGACTACAGGGGCGATGTAGACCGCCTGGCCGACGTTCTGTTGGGTCGAGACCTTGCCGGTCGTGGCCTCGACGCCGATGAGATGTCCCTTGGAGGAGGCCAGCCACAGCCGGTTACCGGCGAGCACAGGGCCCGACCAGCTCTTCGCGCCGGGCAGTTGCGCCGTCCACACGATCTGGCCCTCGCGGCGCGTGATCGCCAGCAACTGGCCGCTCGTGTCTACGACGAATACGTTGTCGCCGGCGACATACGGCGTCTGTGTGCTCGGCACGTTGAGCGACCACAGCCGCTCGCCCGTCCGCTGCTGCGTTGCGATCATCCGCCCGCCGTGCCCGACCGCGAACACGGTCCCGCCGTCGATCGCCGGCCGCGCGGCGTCTGACAGCGCGGCAAGCTCCGAAGTCGTGCGCGTGCGCGCGAGGCTCTCGGTCCACACCGCCGAGCCGTCGGCAACGTTCAGCGCGACGATCTCGCCCGACGGATAGGGAACGACAACGATGTCGTTGTCGACCGCCGGGCTCGTCGATGTCAGCAGGCTCGCCGACTGCGGCAGGCCACGAACGTTCCAAAGCTCGCCACCGTCGAGTCCGGACAGGCAGAAGAACCGCCCCTCCTTGGTGACGACGAACACCCGCTCGCCGGCCGCCGTCGGCGCGGCGCGCACAGGAACACCGAGGTTCTTTTCCCAGATCTTCTTCCCGGTCTTCGGGTCGATGGCCGCGACCAACCCGAAACCGGACACGGCATAAAGCCGCCCGCCGTCCGCGGCCACACCGCCACCGGAGGCTTCTTTTGCCCGTTCTCCTTCTGGCACAAGCGACATCGCCCAAAGCGCGCTGCCACCCGATGCCGAGAACGCGCGCACGGTGCCGACCGCGTCGATCGTGTAGACGCGGCCCTCCGCCACGATCGGGCTCGCCGTCAACCGGCCGGCCGCGCTGGAGCCCTCTCCCGCGCTCGCGGTCCAGGTCTGACGCATGGCGCCGGCAAGCACCAGGTGCCCCGGCGCGTTGTTCGCCTGGCCGCCAGGCTGGCTCCAGTCCTCGTTGGTGCGGGGCGCGGGCAGGATCACCGGCCGGTCGCCCGAGGCGAGCTCGCCTGGGACCTTCTCGGCCGCCTGCATGATCGGGATGCGCTTGCCGGGGAGCGGCTGCTGTTTTTCCTTAAACGGATTGAGGTCGCTAACCTTGGGCAGCGTCGGCCCCTCGGCGCAGCCGGCGACGAGCAACACGGCGGCGATCGCGAGGATCGAGACCCCTGTCCGTTTCGTCGTGCCCGGCATCGAGCCACTCCCTATTGCTTCTTCGCCTCGGTCGGCGCCGGCTGCGGCGCACCGTCAGCCTTGGCCCCGCTGGCTTTGTCGACGGCCTTGCCGCTGGCCATTTCCGCCGCGGCAACCTCACTCATCAACACCTGAACGCGCTGGGCCAGTGACGGCGGCACCTTGGGATCCCCGAGCAGCTTCTCAAGCGCCTGTCGGGCCTCCGCGATCTTTCCCGCCTTCAGCGCCGCCAGTCCCATCAGCTCGTGGGCACTCGCACGGTACGGCGCCAAATCAGCCATAAGCTCGTTCAACCGATTCTGCATCTCCGCGAAGTCGGCTGTCCCCAGCCGCAACGCAGCAGCCTGCAGTTGTGCGAACGCGCGCAGCATCGGATCGGGCGACGACGTCGCCACCTTTTCGTAGGCGGTAACGGCCTCCGCGGCCTTGCCGGACTTGGCCAAGGCGCCAGCCTGTCGCAGCCCGGCGAGAATGGCATAGCCCGTGGGCCCGGACTGGGTGATGTCGGCGAAGGCCTTGATGGCGCCGTCGGTCTTGTTCTCGTCGGCCAGATTGACGGCCGCCTCGAACCGCGCACCAGCCTCCTGTGCAGCCGACACCTTGCGCGCCTCGTTCCACTTGTAGCCTGCGACACCCAGCACGACGGCGACGGCCGCGCCGATCACCAGCATGCCGTAGCGCTCCCACAGCTTTGCGAACTGCTCGCGCCTGAGTTCCTCGTCGACTTCCCGGATCAGCGCGTCGTTGTTGTCGACCATTTCGAGCCCCAGCTTCCCGGGCCAGCGGGCCCGGTGATTTCGCTTTCCGGCCGCATGCATCGGCCGCTTTCGGGGCAACACATAGCGCTGCCCGGTCGCCCCCGCAAACGCAGGCGACCGGCCCCCTTCGCCGAAAACCCGTTTCTGACCGCTCAGTCGGCCCCTTTTAGGGCTTTTTTGCGGCCCCTGCCCCGCGTCCGCCGCGTGCCGGCTTGTCCGCGCCCGCCGCCGGCGCCTTCATCGCGTAGGTGTGCTCCAGCCCCGGGAACGAGCGGTCGCGTACCGCGTCCGCGTACTGCGAGATCGCGCTCTCGATCGCCGCGCCGATTTTCCCGAATTCCTTTACGAACTTCGGCACGCGAGGCGATAGGCCGAGCATGTCCTCCATCACCAGGATCTGGCCGTCGCATGCCGCGGAAGCGCCGATGCCGATCGTCGGGATCGCGACTGCTTTGCTGATGCGCTCGGCCAGCGGCTCCGCGATGGCCTCCAGAACGACCGAGAACGCGCCGGCCTCGGCCACTGCCACCGCGTCGTCCTCCAGCGCGGCCCACTGGTCCTTTTCGCGCCCCTGCGCCTTGAAGCCGCCGAGCACGTGGATCGATTGCGGGGTCAACCCGATATGCGCCTGGACCGGAATGCCCCGGTCGACCAAATAGCGTATGGTCTCCGCCATGCGCCGGCCGCCCTCCAGCTTGATCGCGCCGCAATCGGTCTCCTTCATGATGCGCGCCGCGTTGCGAAACGCCACCGACGGGCTTTCCTCATAGGTGCCGAACGGCATGTCGACGACCACCAGGGCCCGCTTCGCCCCGCGCACGACCGCGCGGCCATGCATCATCATCAACTCGAGCGTCACCGGCACCGTCGTCTCGTAGCCGTGCATCACCATGCCCAGGCTGTCGCCCACGAGCAGAAAGTCGCAGTAGCGGTCCGCGATGGCGGCGGTGTGGGCGTGGTAGGCTGTCAGCGATACGATCGGCTCCACGCCCTTCTTGGCGAGGATGTCGGGGGCGGTGATGCGCTTGGCGGGGGCTTGCACGGACATCGGGTTTTCGGCGGCTCCGGCAGGGTGTTCCAGGATCTGGGTGAAGCCGGGACATTACCGTGCTCGACGCGCTCAGGCCACCCTGCTGAGCCGACGTGCTGAACCCTCCGCCATCAAGCCACCATCAGGCCGCCCGGCAGCCAGAGGAAAGGACGCGGGGATGCGTGAGGAAATATCGAGGCGATTGACCCGCGCGATCTGGCGCCGTCGCCTCGCGACCTGGGGCCCGGCCCTGGTGCTCGCCGTGATGGGGGCAGCGGCCTATCTGATGGAGCTGAGGGTCGAGCGGATGGACCCCGCCGAAGACGTCACGACACTCGCCGCCACCGTGCTGTCCGCGCGCCGCCTGCCCTCCAAGGCCAACGTCTCGATCGCCCACCTGCTGACCGATAGCGGCGAGGAGGTTGATGCCGACAGCCAGCTTGGCGTGGTCCTGCAACCCACCGAGCGGGTCACGGTGTCCCGCGTCCGCCACGCCTCCGGCAAGGTGTCCTTTCACGTCGTCGCCGTGCTCGGCCCCGCCGCGCTAGCCGCATCGCGGCTCCTCGCGCATCTCGCGATCCTCGTGCCGCGCACGCTCAGGTCGCGCTGCCTTCCGATTGCAGCATTTCGCGCAGCGCCGTCTTGAGAATCTTGCCGTAGTTGTTCTTGGGCAGGCCGGAGACGACGCGATAGCCCTTCGGTCGCTTGTAGCGTGCGATATTGTCGAGGCACATCCGGTCGAGCGCGTCGGCGGTGACGCTTTGGCCCGGCCGCGCCACGACGTAGGCGATCACCTCCTCACCCCACTCCGCATGGGGCCGGCTGACCACCGCGCATTCCAGCACCGCCGGGTGCGTCAGCAGCACCTCCTCGATCTCGCGCGGATAGATGTTCGATCCCCCCGAGATGATCATGTCCTTGGAGCGGTCCTTGATGGTGAGGAAGCCGGCGTCGTCCACGCTACCGAGGTCCCCCGTCCACAGCCAGCCGTCGCGCAGCGCCCGCGCATTGGCTTCCGGATTGTTCCAGTAGCCCTTCATGATGCAGTCGCTGCGCGTGACGATCTCGCCGATCTCTCCGGTCCGCACCGGCCGGCCCTCCTCGTCCACGATCCGGAACGCGCACCCCGTCGAGGCGATGCCCGCGCTGCCCAGCCGCGCCTCGTAGTCGGGATGTTCGCTGGCCGCGTGCATCGCCTTGCTGAGCGAGGTGATGGTCATCGGCGCCTCGCCCTGGCCGTAGAGCTGGTGCAGCTTCGGTCCCCACAACTTGAGCCCCTTCTTGAGGTCGGCGACATACATCGGCGCTCCGCCGTAGGTGATGCACTTGAGGTTGCGCGTGTCCCGGCTCGCCGCGTCGGGCGCATTGATCAGGCGCACCACCATGGTCGGGGCCGCGAACATCGACACGTTGGCATACCGGCCGATCGCGTCGTAGACCGTCGCCGGATCGAAGGAGCCCGGCAGCACGACGTTGTGTGATCCCCGCGCCAGATGCGCCAGCGCCCACATGCCCGAGCCGTGCGAGATCGGCGCGGCATGCAGCAGCGTATCGCCCGGCCCCACCGCGTCGACGTCGGCGCAGTAGGCCAGCACCATGAACATCAAGTTGCGGTGCGTGAGTTGAGCGCCCTTTGGCCGGCCGGTGGTCCCGCTGGTGTAGAAGATCCAGGCCACCGCGTCGGGGTCGCCCGGCTCGCACACGATGCCCTCGCCGCTCGCCAGCGAGGCATAGTCTGCCGTGCCGGTCACGATCATGGTTGGCCAAATGACGCCGGCCGCCGCCGTCATCGTCTCGGCAAGCTCCGGCGTCGCGATCACCAGGCGCGCATCGCAGTTCTCCAGGATCCAGGCCATCTCGCGCGGATGCAGCTTGGAGTTCATCGGCACGACGGTCAGTCCCGCGCGCCAACAGGCGTAGATCACCGGAACGATCTCCGCCGAGTTCTCCATCGCGATGCCGACCCGCGCACCCTGTGTCAGCCCGAACCGGCTGGCCAGTGCGCCGCCCATCCGCGCGATCAGGGTCTCGAACGCCCCATAGGTGAGGGCTGTCTCCCCGCAGGTCAGCGCCGGAAGCTGCGGCGCAGCAAGCGCCCAGGTGCGCGGTGTCAGCGACAGGTTCATCGGCGGTCTCCTCGAGGTGTAGGGCGCCTCTCGTATCGCGTGCAGCGCTGAGGCGAGACGGCGCGCCCTCATTGCGAAAAAGAGTGCCATCGGCGGTATCGGTGAGCAAGCGCGCGCGGCGGTGATGTTGCGTCACGCGGTCGTCGCTGGTGGTGCGCTAGCGTCCGCGATCGTGCATGTGCGCGTGCGTCGGCACATGTCAGAGACGGCCGAACAGCACTTCTCGTTGCTGTGAGTCAGTGCAGTGCGTTGTGCATTTCAGATGAAAGCGTTAATGCGCCAAGACGTCCAAGACCATGTTTCAACGCGATTTTTGATGCATCGATGCAACACTAAAGGCCGTATTGGCGGAAAAATACGTCTGCGAATTGCTTTTGCTATCAACAAATCCGTGGATATTGCTCATGTTTTTTTGTGTTCGAACTGATTCGGACATTTTCCAGAGGGAGAACGACAAATGGCTAAGTCTGTGATGAAGAAGACGGTCCGCAAGGCCAAGGCCCCCGCGAAGCGCAAGGTTGCTGCCAAGCGCAAGACGGTTGCCAAGCGCAAGGTCGCGGCCAAGAAGGTCACGCGCAAGGTCGTGAAGGCTGCGAAGCCGGCGGCTCGCAAGACCTCCGCGAAGCGCCCGGCGGCCCGCAAGACCGCGGCCCGCAAGACCGCGGCTCGCAAGCCCGCAGCTCGTAAGCCTGCTGCGCGCCGCAAGGCTACCCGCAAGCCGCGGGCAGCGTGAACTGGCCTGCGCGCTCGGTTGGGCACCGAGCCGCGCAGCCTGCACGCGGGGCCATCCGGCCCTGGCCGTAAGGATTGAAGACCGGAGATAGCGCGACGCGTCTCCGGTCTTCGCGTTTTTGGGGCCTGCCGACCCCCGGACATGCCCCCTAAAGTCGTCCCCGGACAGGGGCTGCAATTGCGCACCCGAACATCGTAATGGCTAACATCGTTTCGATAATAGAACGTCCGAAACGGCACCCTCATTCCCGTCGGAAATTAATCTCCCGTTTCGCTCGTTAATCTTTTGTTAACCGGATATGGCGGAATAGACAACTCGAGCCCGGATGTCCGATTTCAAGCGCTCCGGTTGCCATTGACGGCCGCGGGGGCTTGAGCCCCGATCTGCGGGGCGAGCGACCTGCCCGCCCCCGAAGCGGAGCCCGACCATGGCCCCGACCCAAGGCCCGGATCAGCGCCCCACGTCGTAGGCCGCCAGCGCCGCCATATTGACGACGTCGCTGTCGCGCGCGCCCAGCGAGCAGATCTGTACGGGGTGGCTCAAGCCCACCAGCAGCGGCCCGATCACGGTCGCCCCGCCGAGCTCCGACAGCATCTTGGTGGAGATCGATGCCGCGTGGAACGCCGGCATGATCAGCACGTTGGCCGCGTCCGTCAGTCGGCAGAACGGGTATTGCTCGCGCATCAGGTCGCGGTTCAGGGCGACGTCGGCGGCGATGTCGCCGTCGTATTCGAACGGCGCGCCCCGCTGGTCGAGGATCTCCACCGCGCCCCGCATCTGGTCGGAGCGCTCCCCGCGCGGCTGCCCGAAGGTGGAGTAGGCGAGCATGGCCACCCGCGGCTCGATGCCGAAGTTGCGCGCCACCCGCGCCGCCTCCATCGCGATATCCGCGAGCTGTTCCGCGGTCGGCATGTCGGTGACGCTGGTATCGGCGATCAGCACCGCGCGTCCGCGGCACAAGGCCAGCGTCACCCCGATGGCATGGTGGCCGGGCTTGGCGTCGAGCACCTTGCGCACGTCTTGGTAGATGCCGGTCCAGTTGCGCGTCACGCCCGAGACCATGGCGTCGGCATAGCCGTGCGCCACCATCAGCGCCGCGAACACGTTTCGCTCGTTCATCACCAGCCGCTGGCAGTCACGCCGCAGATACCCTTGCCGCTGCAGGCGAGCGTACAGGTAATCCGTAAACTCCTCCGTGTAGCGCGAGTTGCGCGTGTCACAGAGCTCGAACTCCGGGCGCATCGTCAGGCCGTAGGTCTTGAAGTTCTCCGTTACGATCGAGGCCGTCCCGATTAGGATCGGTGTACCGAAGCCGTTCTGGAAATAGGTGTTGGCCGCGCGCGCCACGGCCGCCTCCTCGCCTTCCGCGAACACGATCCGTTTCGGCTCGTGGCGCACTTTTTCGAAGGTCGACTGCAGCCAGCCGACCACCGGGTCGAGCCGGCCCGCGAGCCGTCCAACGTAGCCATCCATGTCCACGATCGGCCGCCGCGCGACGCCTGAGTCCATCGCCGCCTTCGCGACCGCGGGCGGCACGTGGGTCAACAGCCGCGGATCGAACGGCGCCGGGATGATGTAGCCGGGGCCGAACATCGGCCGGCGGCCGTGGAACGCTGCGGCCACCTGATCGGGCACTTCCGCGCGCGCGAGTTCGGCCAGCGCGTGCGCCGCCGCGATCTTCATCTCGTCGTTGATGGTCGACGCCTGCACGTCGAGTGCACCCCGGAAGATGAACGGGAAGCCGAGCACATTGTTGATCTGGTTGGGGTAGTCCGAGCGCCCGGTCGCGATGATCGCGTCCGAGCGCACCGACAGGACGTCTTCCGGCGTGATCTCCGGGTCCGGGTTCGCCATCGCGAAGATGATCGGCTTGTCGGCCATGGAGGCGACCATGTCCTTGGTCACGGCGTCTTTCACCGACAACCCGAAGAACACGTCGGCGCCCTTCAGCGCGTCGGCGAGCGTGCGGGCCTTGGTGTTGGCCGCGAACGCCGACTTCCACTGGTTCATGCCGTCCTTGCGGCCCTGGTAGATCACGCCCTTGGTGTCGCAGAAGATGATGTTGGAGCGCTGCATGCCGAGCTTCAGCATCAGCTCCAGGCACGCGATGCCCGCCGCGCCGGCCCCGTTCACCACCAGCTTGCAGGTCGCCATCTCGCGGCCGGTCAACTCCAGCGCGTTGATTAGGCCTGCCGCCGCGATGATCGCGGTCCCGTGCTGGTCGTCATGGAACACCGGTATGTCCATGAGCTCCTTCAGCTTCTCCTCGATGATGAAGCAGTCCGGTGCCTTGATGTCTTCCAGGTTGATGCCGCCGAAAGAGGGTCCGAGGTAGCGCACGCAGTTGATGACCGCGTCCGGGTCCTCGGTGTCGACCAGCAGATCGATCCCGTCGATGTCGGCGAACCGCTTGAACAGCGCCCCCTTGCCCTCCATCACCGGCTTGGCCGCCAGCGCGCCGAGGTTGCCCAGGCCCAGGATGGCCGTGCCGTTGGACACCACGGCGACGAGGTTGCCCTTGTTCGTGTAGTCGTAGGCGAGTTGCTTGTTCTCGGCGATGGCGAGCACCGGAACGGCAACGCCGGGCGAGTAGGCCAGCGACAGGTCGCGCGTCGTCGTCAGCGGCTTGGTCGGGGTGATTTCGAGCTTGCCCGGCTTGCCGCGCGAATGAAACTGCAGGGCTTCCTGCTCCGTGAAGCGGGCAGCCGTAAACTTCGTGACCATACGTAAACTCGATCGACTGATGGACTGTGGCGGGTCGGGCCGGCGCCGCCGAATGCGCGCCTGTCCCCCGGTGTTCACGATAGGAGCCGCCCTCGCAGCGCACAACCAGCGTTTCGTCGTAGCCGCGCGCCGCTGAACCCGCTGGCCCGGTCGGCATTCCCTCTGGCGCGCCTTCGCGCTATGGCTGTGCGGCGAAAGCGAAGGGCGAGGCAGGATGGCGCGCAGGCGCAAACAGGTGGTGGCAGTCGATCTCGAAGCCGGCGGCGAAGGTGCGCCCGCGGCCACCTCTGTGGCAGCCCCTGAGTCCGGCCCCGCGCTGCACCCCGAAACTGGTCCAGCACCCGGCCCCGCGCCACTGCGCACCGCGTCCGATCCGCGCGAAGACGCCCCCACGCCCGACGCCGCCGCCGCTGCCGCCGTGCGCGCCATGGGCATTGCCGAGGCGACGCCGTCGATGGCGCAGTACCTGGAGATCAAGGCCGCCAATCCGGACAGCATCCTGTGGTACCGGATGGGCGACTTCTACGAGCTGTTCTTCGAGGACGCCGTCGTCGCCTCCGCCGCGCTCGGCATCGTGCTGACCAAGCGCGGCAAGCACCTGGGCGAGGACATCCCGATGTGCGGCGTGCCCGTCCATCGCGCCGACGAGTATCTCCAGCGTCTCATCCGCCAGGGCTACCGCGTCGCCGTCTGCGAGCAGCTCGAGGATCCGGCCGAAGCACGAAAGCGCGGCGCCAAGGCCGTCGTCGTCGCGATGTCGTGCGCCTCGTCACGCCCGGCACGCTGACCGAGGAAACGCTGCTCGATGCCGACACGCCGCAATTACCTGACCGCGCTGTATCGCGTCCCGGGCGCCGACGGCTGACGCCGCGCGCCGACCTGTCGCGCTCGCCTCCCTCGATATCTCGACCGGCGAGTTCGAGCTGGCCGAGGTCATCGCCGCCGACCTTCCCGGCGAGCTGGTGCGCCTGTCCCCCGGCGAGGTCATCGCCGCCGATGCCGTCCTCGCCGACCCCGATGCCGCCCGCGCGCTCGCGCATGTGCGGCACCGCGTGACGCCGGTTCCCGGCGCCTCACTTCGACAGCCTCTCCGGCGAGCGCGAGCTGAAGGCAGCGTCTCGGCGTCGCCGATCTCGGCGCCTTCGGCGCGTTCACCGCGCGCGGAGCTGGCCGTCGGCGGCGCGCTGCTGCACTACGTCGAGCTGACCCAGATCGGCAAGAAGCCGCTGATCCGCCCGCCGCGCCGCGCCGGCCCGCGCGGCATCATGCTGATCGATGCGGCCAGCCGCGCCAGCCTGGAGATCGTGCGCGCTCGACCACCGGCGAGAAGGCAGGCTCCCTGCTCGACGCCATCGACCGCACCGTGACCGGCGCCGGCGCCCGCGAGCTGGCCGCACCGCCTGGCCAGCCCCCTGCGCGACATCCGCCAGATCGACGCCCGCCTCGACAGCGTCGGCTTCCTGATCGACGAGCCGACACGGCGCGCGACGACATCCGCGACGCCTTGCGCGCCGCGCCCGACATCGCCCGCGCCGTGTCCCGTCTCGCGTTCGCCCGCGGTGGTCCCGCGCGATCTCGGCGCCATCCGCGACGGCCTCGCCGCCGCCGCCGCGATCGCGCGCGGCTTCTGCGAGCGCGCCGCCGGCCCATCGGCCTGCCCGAGGAGCTCGCCGCGCATCGCCGCCCGCCTGACGGCGCCGTCGACACCAGCTCGCCGAGACCCTCGCCGCCGCGCTCGTCGACGAGCCCCCGCATCTGCGCCGCGATGGCGGCTTCGTGCGAGCCCGGCTATCGCGACGGACCTCGACGAGGCACTGGCGCCTGCGCGACGACAGCCGCCAGGTCATGGCCGAGCTCGAAGCGCGCTACATCGAGGAGACCGGCGTCAAGACACTGAGGGTCCGCCACAACAACATCCTCGGCTTCTTCATCGAGGTCGGCCAGGCGAACGCACGCCCGCTGCAATCGCCCGCCTCACGATGCGACGTTCCGCCATCGCCAGACGATGGCCAACGCCGTGCGCTTCACCACGCCGAGCTTGTGCGAGACCGAGGGTCGGATCGCCACGGCCGGCGACGCGCGCGCTGGCCATCGAGCAGGAGATCTTCGACGAGCTGGCCACCGCCGTGCACGCCGCCGAAAACCCGCTCGCCGACATCGCCGCCGCACTCGCCGAGATCGACGCCGTCGCGAGCCTCGCCGATCTGGCCGCATGAGGAAGCCTGGGTGCGCCCCCTCGTCGACGAGGGCACGGGCTTCGAGGTTCGCGGCGGCCGCCATCCCGTCGTCGAACGCGCCTTGAAGGCGAAGAAGGCCGGCGCTTTCATCGAGAACGATTGCGTGCTCGGCCGCCCCGACGCCAGGCCGCCCGGCATGCCGACCGGCTTCGACGAGGCGCCGGCCGAGGGCCGCATCTGGCTCGTCACCGGTCCGAACATGGCGGGCAAGTCGACCTTCCTGCGCCAGAACGCCCTGATCGCGGTGCTCGCCCAGATCGGCTCCTACGTCCCCGCGCGCGCCGCCCACATCGGCGTCGTCGATCGCCTCTTCTCCCGCGTCGGCGCCTCCGACGATCTCGCCCGCGGCCGTTCCACGTTCATGGTCGAGATGGTCGAGACGGCAGCCATCCTCAATCAGGCGACCGACCGCTCGCTCGTCATCCTCGACGAGATCGGACGCGGCACCGCGACCTTCGACGGCCTGTCGATCGCCTGGGCCTGCGTCGAGTATCTGCACGAGGTCTGCAAGTCGCCGCGCGCTGTTCGCCACGCACTATCACGAACTGACCGCGCTCGCCGGCCGCCTGCCGGAGATCTCCAACGTCACGATCGACGTGCAGGAGTGGCAGCGACGAGATCGTCTTCCTGCACAAGGTCAAGCCGGGCGCCGCCGACCGCTCCTACGGCATCCAGGTGGCCAAGCTCGCGGGCCTGCCTGCTGCCGTCGTGACGCGCGCGGGCGAGGTTCTGGCGCTGCTTGAGAAGACCGACCGCCGCGATGCCGCGACGCCCGGCGGCGCGCGCCCTCTGGACGACCTGCCCCTGTTTGCCGCCGCCCGGCCGAAGTCTGTCACCATGGAGGCACGGCGCGGCCCAGGCCCCGTCGAAGCGACACTCGACGCGCTCAATCCCGACGAGTTGACGCCGAAGGCGGCGCTCGAAGCCCTCTATCGCCTGAAGGCCGTGCGGGCCGAAGGCGCATCGTGAGTCGGATGTATCTCGAGTAGGATAATGGCAGTCACCGGGGGGGCGCCGGCGGCAATGGGCGGCGCGACCCGAGCACGAGGCGGACGACACGATGGAATCGCGAAGCATCCCGGCTGCGCCCTATTTCGACGGGCAGGCCCTGCGCGTCGAGCTGACCGCGCTCTACAACGCCCACGGCAGCGCCGACAAGGCGCGCCAAAGCGTGATCGAGCGATTGAAGGCGCTCGTCCAGTCCGCGCGACAGTCCGCCGAGGCTCAGCTTCTGCTCGACGGCCAGGGTCGCCGCTGCGCCGCCGGTCTCTCCCACTTCCAGGACGAGCTGATCCGCCTTGTCTACGACTACACCACCGTCCACGTCTACCGCGCGATCAATCCGTCGGCGGCCGAGCACATGGCGATCGTCGCGACCGGCGGCTACGGCCGCGGCCTGCTCGCGCCGGGCTCGCGACATCGATCTGCTGTTCCTGTTGCCGTCGAAGCAGACGCCCTGGGGCGAGAGCGTCGCCGAGCACATGCTCTACGTGCTGTGGGATCTGGGCTTCAAGGTCGGCCACGCCACGCGCACCGTCGACCAGTGCGTCAAGCTCGGCGAGGCGGATCTGACGATCCGCACCGCCCTGCTCGATTCCCGCCTCATCCTCGGCGACACCGAGCTCTTCGATGAACTCCAACACCGCTTCGCGCGCGAGGTCATTCGCGGCTCCGTGCGCGCCTTCATCGACGCCAAGATCGCCGAGCGCGACGAGCGCCACCGCCGCTCGGGCGCCTGCGCGCTATCGCGTCGAGCCCAACATCAAGGACGGCAAGGGCGGCCTGCGCGACCTGCACACGCTGCACTGGCTGGCGAAATATCTGCACGGCGAAGAATACGGCCACAGCATCGGCGAGGACGCGATCTCCGCGGGCATCTTCACCAAGGACGAGGTGGCGACCTTCCGTCGCTGCGAGGACTTCCTGTGGACCGTGCGCTGCCATCTGCACTTCCTGACCGGCAGACCCGAGGAGCGGCTGTCGTTCGACGTGCAGCCCGTCATGGCCGAGCGTCTCGGCTACAAGTCGCACGCGCGGCTTGCGCGCGGTCGAGCGCTTCATGAAGCACTACTTCCTGATCGCCAAGGATGTCGGTGATCTGACGACCATCCTGTGTGCGTCGCTCGAGATGCAGCAGCTCGATCAATTCGCCGGGCCTGCGCCAGTATCTCAACCCGTTGACCTGGCGAGCGCGCCGGCAGGTGCGCACGCGCACGGACTTCCGCATCGACAATGACCGCATCAACGTCGCAGACTCGGACGTCTTCAAGCGCGATCCGGTCAACCTGATCCGCCTGTTCGCGCAGGCCGAGGCGCACGACGTGCTCCTCCATCCCGACGCCATCCGCCTGTTGCGCCGGTCGCTGCGGCTGATCGACGACAGGCTGCGCGCCGACCCGGAAGCGAATCGCATCTTCCTGGAGCTGCTGACGGGCCGTCACAGCCCCGAGGCGAACGCTGCGCCGCATGAACGACACCGGCGTGCTCGGCCGCTTCATCCCCGCTTTCGGCCGCGTCGTCGCGATGATGCAGTTCAACATGTACCATCACTACACCGTCGACGAGCATCTGCTGCGCACCGTCGGAACGTTGACCGAAATCGAGAAGCGGCGACGCCGTCGCCGAACTGCCGCTGTCGACGCGAGATCATCAAGACGCATCCAGAACCGCCGCGCGCTCTACGTCGCGGCCTTCCTGCACGACATCGGCAAGGGCCGCGACGAGGATCATTCCATCGTCGGCGCCCGCATCGCCCGCCAGGTCTGTCCGCGCCTCGGCCTGACCGCCGCCGAGACCGACACCGTCGCCTGGCTGATCGAGCAGCATCTGACGATGAGCAACATCGCCCAGAGCCGCGACATCTCCGATCCCAAGACGATCGCGCGACTTCGCCGACGTCGTACAATCGCCCGAGCGTCTGAAGCTGCTGCTGCTGCTGACCGTGCGCCGACATCCGCGCCGTCGGCCCCGGCACTTGGAACGGCTGGAAAGGCCAGCTGCTGCGCTCGCTCTACCATGAGACCGAGCCGCGCGTGGCCGGCGGTCATACCCAGCTCGGCCGCAACCAGCGCGTCGAGGAGGCTCAGGAGCAGCTGCGCGCGGAGTTGCATGATGCACCGTCCGCCGAGATCAATGCCTTCATCGAGCGTCATTATCCCGACTACTGGCTGAAGACCGACGCCAGGAAGCAGGTCGAGCACGCCCGACTGTTGAAGCGCGCCCACGACGAAGGCCGCAAGCTACTGACCGAGTTCCAGACCGACGCCTTTACCGCCATCACCGAGCTGACCGTTCTGGCGCCCAACCATCCCCGCCTTCTGTCACTGATTGCGGGCGCGTGCGCGGCCTCCGGCGCCAACATCGTCGGTGCCCACATCTCCACCACGCGCGACGGCCTCGCTCTCGATACGTTCCAGCTTGCCCGCGAGTTCGCCGAGGACGACGACGAGACGCGGCGCGCCAAGCGCATCGGCGACACCATCGAGAAGACGCTGAAAGGCGAGGTCTGGCTCGATAGCCTTCTGGCCAAGCGGCGCGCGCCCGAAAAGCGCGTGCACGCATTCACGGTCGAGCCGGAAGTCATCATCAACAACACGCTGTCGGACCAGTTCACGGTCATCGAGGTCGCCGGCCTCGATCGCCCTGGCCTGCTCTACGCGCTGACGAACGCCTTGTCCGACCTGTCGCTCGACATCACCAGCGCCCACATCACCACGTTCGGCGAAAAGGCGGTCGACGTCTTCTACGTCACGGACCTCACGGCAAAGAAGGTGACGAGCGAGGCCCGCCAGAAGCTCATTCGCGAGCGCCTGACGCCGGTGCTGCAGGACGACGCCACCGAGACCGCCGGGGCGTCTTGAGGTAGGTGCCGCCCTTGAAGCGCGCGCATCAGCCTTCGGCGCCGCCCTCATCGCCTTCCCCGGCAGCGTCGGATTCCAGCGCTGCCTCCAGATCCACCAGGTCCTGCGGCACCGGCATGCCGAACGCCCTCAGCTCCGCGAGTTTCTCCCGCAGCATCTCGGCCAACTCGTGCCGGTCGTGTGGCTGGTTCTCCATCTGGTTGACGAGCAGGGCGATTTCCGCCTTCACCGCTTCGAATGCCATGGCCGTATCTCCGCTCCCGAGCCTTCACACCCAGCCCCAAGGCCGGTTCGCCCCGAATGTAGGGCCGGCCGGAGGGCGGCGGCGTTGACCTCCCGCAACACCGCGCGCTTTCGCGCCGCCCCGCCGGTCTGTCCGCTTGCCCTGCCATCGCGGCTCGGCTACCGCTCGCCGTCATGAACCTCTACCGCGCCTTCGCCACGGTCGGCGGCCTCACCATGGTCAGCCGCGTTCTGGGCTTCGTTCGCGACATCCTGATCGCCGCGGCCCTCGGCACCGGCGCGGTCGCCGACGCATTCTTCGTCGCGTTCCGCTTTCCCAACCTGTTCCGCCGCCTGTTCGGCGAAGGCGCATTCAATGCTGCCTTCGTGCCGCTGTTCGCCAAGCGGCTGGAGGGCGAAGGCCCCGACGCCGCGGGCGATTTTGCCCGCAGAAGCCATGGCCGGGCTTGGCGTGCTGCTGATCGTTCTGTCCGCGGTCTGTATGGCGGCGATGCCCTGGCTGATGGCAGTGCTCGCGCCGGGCTTCGTCGGTGACGCCGACAAGTACGCGCTGGCCGTCGACCTGACGCAGATCGCCTTTCCCTACCTCTTGTGCATGTCGCTCGTCGCCCTGCTCTCCGGCGTGCTCAACTCCATGCGTCGCTACTGGGCGGCGGCCGCCGCACCGATCCTGCTCAACATCGTGCTCGTCGCCGCGATTATTTTCGCCATCGCCATGGGCTATGCCAGCCGCCCCGAGGCCGGCTACGTCCTGGCCGCGGCGTGCTGGTCGCCGGCTTCGCGCAGCTCGCCATGCGTCTGGATCGCAGCCCGGCGCGCGGGCATGACCATCGGTCTCGTCCGACCCCGCTGGGACGGCGACATGCGCCGGCTCGTCACTCTGGGCGTCCCCGGCCTGATCTCCGGCGGCATCACCCAGATCAACATCGTCGTCGGCACCATCATCGCGTCGCTGGAGGCCGGCGCGGTTTCCTACCTCTACTACGCCGACCGCCTCTACCAGCTTCCGCTCGGCATCGTCGGCATCGCGATCGGCGTCGTGCTGCTGCCCGACCTCGCGCGCAGTCTGAAGGCCGGCGACGAGACGGCCGTTCTCGACAGCCAGAACCGATCGTTCGAGTTCGGCCTCATGCTCACTCTGCCGGCCGCTGTCGCGCTGGCGGTCGCCGCCGAGCCGATCATCGCGGTGCTGTTCGAGCGCAGGCCTTCACCGCCGCCGACACCGCAAACACGGCCGCCGCACTGGCCGCCTTCGCCTGGGGGCTGCCCGCGTTCGTGCTGCAGAAGGTGTTCCAGCCGGCCTACTTCGCGCGCGAGGACACGCGCACGCCGATGAACTACGCGATCGTCAACATGATCGTGAACACGGTCGGCGCCCTGGCGCTGTTCTTTCTCTTCCGCAGCCTCGGCTGGCGCCCGTTCCTCGGCATCGCCATCGCCACGTCGATCGCCGCCTGGATCAATGTCGCGCTGCTCTGGCTGACCCTGCGTCGGCGTGGCCATTTCGCCGCCGACCGCCGGCTCGTTCGCACGCTGCCCAAGATCGCTATGGCCTCGGTCGTGATGGGCGCCGCGCTGTGGCGCCTTGCTGATGGCTGGCAGCATGGCTCGCGCCTGCGCAGCCGATCTGGACCAGGACGCCGCGCTCGCAGCGCTGGTGCTGGCGGGACTGCTGGCCTACGCCGCGGTTCTGCAGGTCACCGGCGCGCTCGATCTCGCCAAGCTGCGCCGGCTGGCGCGCCGCGGCCCGCCGCGGCGAGCCTGACCCAGCCACGCGGCGTCCGCCGCGTCAACGGCCGGCGCCTGCGCCGGCTCGCGGCTGCGACGGGCTTGGCGGCGGCTTTGACTGCGCGCGCGAAAACGATCCGCGATAACGCGCCGCCGCACTGCGGCGCGCCAGCGCGTCCTGGGCCCGTCCAAGGGCCCATCGATGGAACGAACACGACGATGACCTTACCGACCAAGATCGCCGAGCGCGTTTTCTCCGGCATGCAGCCGACCGGCAGCCTGCACCTGGGCAACTACCTCGGCGCGCATGATCAAGTGGATCGCCATGCAGGAGACGCACGAGTGCATCTACTGCGTCGTCGACATGCATGCGATCACGGGGGGACGTCTGGGCGGACCGGAGGAGCTGCGCCGCTCCATCCGCCAGGTGACCGCCGCCTACGTCGCGTGCGGCGTCGATCCCAAGAAGAGCATCCTCTTCAATCAGAGCCAGGTGCCCGAGCACGCCGAGCTGGCCTGGATCTTCAACTGCGTCGCCCGCCTCGGCTGGCTCAACCGCATGACCCAGTTCAAGGAGAAGGCCGGCAAGGACCGCGAGAACGCCTCTGTCGGCCTTTACGCCTATCCCAACCTGATGGCCGCCGACATCCTGGTCTACCGCGCCACGCACGTGCCCGTCGGCGACGACCAGAAGCAGCACCTCGAACTGTCGCGCGATATCGCGCAGAAGTTCAACAACGACTTCCGCGACGCGATCGTCGCCGCTGGCTTCGCCGACGGCGTCTTCTTCCCGCAGCCCGAGCCGGTCATCACCGGGCCGGCGACGCGCGTCATGAGCCTGCGCGACGGCACCAAGAAGATGTCGAAGTCGGACCCCTCCGACCTGTCGCGCATCAACCTGACCGACGACCGCGACACCATCGCCAGAAAGATCCAGAAGGCCAAGACCGATCCCGAGCCGCTGCCTTCCGAGGCGAAGGGCCTCGACGGCCGGCCCGAGGCGGAGAACCTCGTCGGCATCTACGCCGCGCTGGCCGGCCAAACGGTCGAGGCCGTGCTCGGCGAGTACGGCGGCGCCCAGTTCTCGACCTTCAAGAAGGCGCTCGCCGACCTCGCCGTCGCCAAGGTTGGCCCGATCACCGCTGAAATGCAGCGTCTCGTGTCCGATCCCGCCGAGATCGATCGCATCCTTGCCGATGGCGCCGCCGCGCCCGCGAGATCGCCGCGACCGATCATGCACGAGGTCAAGGACATCGTCGGCTTCGTGAACTCCTGAGCGAATTATTGCCGCCCACGATTGACGGCCGCGCAAAGCTAGCGGATTGGGATTGCCGACCCCGCGGGGGAGTCGCCCTTCGAACTCGATCGAGATCTCCGGCGGCGCAGCATCGCGCTGGCGGCCGGCTCCCCGCGGGGGAGTCGCCCTTCGAACTCGATCGAGATCTCCGGCGGCGCAGCATCGCGCTGGCGGCCGGCTCCCCGCGGGGGAGTTGCCCTTCGAACTCGATCGAGATCTCCGGCGGCGCAGCATCGCGCTGGCGGCCGGCTCCCCGCGGGGGAGTTGCCCTTCGAACTCGATCGAGATCTCCGGCGGCGCAGCATCGCGCTGGCGGCCGGCTCCCCGCGGGGGAGTTGCCCTTCGAACTCGATCGAGATCTCCGGCGGCGCAGCATCGCGCTGGCGGCCGGCTCCCCGCGGGGGAGTCGCCCTTCGAACTCGATCGAGATCTCCGGCGGCGCAGCATCGCGCTGGCGGCCGGCTCCCCGCGGGGGAGTCGCCCTTCGAACTCGATCGAGATCTCCGGCGGCGCAGCATCGCGCTGGCGGCCGGCTCCCCGCGGGGGAGTCGCCAGCGCAAAATAAATTGTGCGCCAGCCGGGACAATGGCAGCATGTCGCCATGACACAATCGAGCCAACGCCGTTCCTTCGAGGAAGGCCATACGCGCAAGTTCCTCGTCATCGTCGACGACAGCGCCGAGGTCGAGGCCGCGCTTTATTTCGTGGCGAGCCGCATTGCCCACACCGGCGGCACGGCGACGCTGCTGTATGTCATCGAGCCGCAGGATTTCCAGCACTGGATGGGCGTGCGCCAGAAGCAGCTCGAGGAGGAGACGAACACGGCCAAGGCGCTGTTCCGTCTGTTCCGCCGCAAGCTCACCAACGCCGGTTTCGACGACGTCGTCGCCGAGGAGATCATCCGCGAGGGTAAGCTGACCGAGGAGATCCTCAAGCTGATCGACGAGGATCCCGATATCGCGATCATGGTGCTCGGCGCTGCCGCCGACAACAAGGGGCCCGGCCCGCTCGTGTCCTCGCTGGCAGCGGGCAAGGATGCCGGTAGCTTCCCGATCCCGGTCACCATCGTGCCCGGACACCTCACGCTCGAGGAAATCAAGAACCTCGCGTGACGCTGAAGCCGGACCGACGCCGCTCGAGTGCGCACCGAACCGGCCCCGCGCAATCGAGATCAGCAGGCACACCCCCCGGCGCAGATTCTGGCCTCTTCGGGCCTCTGCGTCGCACCTTCGTCGGCTCAAGACGCGCGGGCGGCATGCGCGCCGCCCGCCCGCCTCTCACGCTGTCCCCGCTCAAGCCGCCTGGACGAGCCGGCTCTGCAGGTCGAGCACGGCCATCATGTAGCCGACCCGATCCTCGACGGCCTCTGCCAGGATCGAGAAGTAGTTCGGCTCCTCTGGCACGATGTTGCCCACCACCTCGCCGTACTCGAAGCGAAGATCCGCCCCGTACTTGCGTGCGATCGCCTGCATCTTGGCGTTCTCGGCCAGGCAGCTCATGTAGAGGTGCTGCACGCCGCGATTGCGGGCCGCTCGGATCACCCTTCCCATCAGCTCCGTGCCGATGCCCTGGTCCTGGAACGCGGGCTCCACCGAAAAAGCAGCTTCCGCCTCCCGGCCCCAGGTGTCGCCGAGCTTGCGCAGCTCCGCTGCCGCCCGCACCTCGCCATCCATCACAAAGGCGTAGACCACACTGCCCAGATCGGTCACGCGCGCGGCGTAATCGTCCAGGAAGCTGTCGGAAACGCCGTGCGCGAACCGCATGCGCCGGCTCACCTTGTCCAGCCGCAGGAGATGGCTTCGGAAGCGGTCGGTTTCCGTTGGCCACAACTTGCGGATCGTTCCTCCCGAGTGCTGGTTCTCGCTCATGATCTGAACCTCCGTCTCGGTGTTGCGCCGCCCGTGCTCTGACGTCACGATCCGGCGTCATCACTATGGGAGGTGATTGTGCGGCGCACAATGCGACGTGGTGATGTCGCAAGCCCCACAACCGCGCCGCAGGCCGACATTAACATTGTTCAATAACAGTCATTCATGGCCGTAGATGCTGCGCAGCAACATGACCACCATGTGGGTGACGATGGTGTCGCACCCGCGGTTTCCTTGCCGCGGCAAGTGGTCTAGTGTAGCTGCCTCCCCATCATCCACGTCCGGCCCCGGCCCGCCCGACCGGCCACGGCCCACCCAACGGCCAATAAAGCCCGAGCTACGATCGAACATGTCCGACCGAGGCGCCTCCCCTCAGCCCCTCAGCGCGCGCTATCGCGACCTCGTGGCGCGAGGCGAGATCGACGCCGATCCCGCCCAGCTCGAGGCGATCGAGCGTCTCGAGGCCGTTGCCGCCGGCCTGAAGGCCTGGCGGCCGGCTGGCACGGGCTTGCTCGCCCGCTTTCGCCGCTCAGGTCCGAGTGCGCCACGCGGCCTCTACGTCCACGGCGAGGTCGGTCGCGGCAAGACCATGCTGATGGATCTGTTCTTCGATAGCGTCGGCTTCGAGCCCAAGCGCCGCATCCACTTCCACGAGTTCATGGCCGAGGTCCACGACCGCATCGGCGAGGCCCGGAAGGCAACGCCGGGCGACCCCATCCCCGGCATCGCCAAGGACATCGCCACCTCCGCGCGGCTCTTTTGCTTCGACGAGATGCACGTCACCGACATCGCCGACGCCATGATCCTCGGCCGCCTGTTCGCAGGCCTCTTCGACGCGGGTGTCACCGTCGTCGCCACGTCCAACAGCCATCCCCGCGACCTCTACAAGAACGGCCTCAACCGCCAGCTCTTCCTGCCGTTCGTCGACCGCATCGTCGAGCACATGGCCGTCGTCGAGCTCGTCGCCGCCAAGGATTATCGCCTGGAGCGGCTCGCCGGCCAGCAGCTCTACTTTTCGCCCGCCGACCGCGCCGCTGCCGTCGCCGTGGAGAATCTCTGGCAAAGACTGACCGGCGGTCATCCCGCCGAGCCGACGGACCTCGCTGTCAAGGGCCGCAAGGTGCATGTCCCCGCCGCTGCGATGGGCGTGGCCCGCTTCCAGTTTCCCGATCTGTGCGAGAAACCGCTGGGCCCGCTCGATTACCTGCACGTCGCCCACGCCTTCCACACGCTGGTGATCGAAAACGTACCGATCCTGCGGCCCAATCGCCGCGACATCGCGCGCCGATTCATCAATCTGATCGACACGCTCTACGACAATCGCGTCGGCCTCATCATTTCCGCCGACGCCGAGCCGCACCAGCTCTACGCCGCCGGCGACGGTGCCGATCTTTTCCAGCGCACGGCCTCCCGCCTGATCGACATGCGCTCCGAGGCCTATCAGGCCGAGCGCGGCCAGCGCGCCGACGTGGCCCCCGACGACGCGGCCACCGACGTCGCCACAACCCCCGCCAGCTAGGCGCGCCCGGAGCGCGCCCGAAACGAACTCGGAACACGCGCCATTTTCAGCGCGCGCCCGTCCCCCCGCCGCCGCCGCCATCGAGGAAAATGGTGCATATCCCAAGCCAAGCCCCGTCGGCCGGACGGCGCGGCCGCGTTCAGCCTATCGTCACACAGACGGCGCGCTCTCTTGAGCACTGCCCCGTTTCGGGCTAACCAACGCGCGCAAAGCTTCTCGGGCAGCCGGGCTCCATGCCCCCTCGGCCTGGGCCGCCCACCACACGCACTTCGCAACATCGAGCCAGAAGGAACACGAACCATGGCGCGCACCAAGATTGCGCTGATCGGCTCCGGCATGATCGGCGGCACGCTGGCCCACCTGATCGGCCTCAAGGAGCTGGGCGACGTCGTCCTGTTCGACATCGCCGAGGGCACGCCCCAGGGCAAGGCGCTCGACATCGCCCAGTCCGGCGCCGTCGAGGGCTTTGATGGCGCGATGAAGGGCACCAACGCCTATGCCGACATCGAGGGCGCGAGCGTGTGCATCGTCACCGCCGGCGTGCCCCGCAAGCCCGGTATGAGCCGCGACGACCTTCTCTCGATCAACCTGAAGGTGATGGAGCAGGTCGGCGCCGGCATCAAGAAGTACGCGCCCAACGCTTTCGTTATCTGCATCACCAACCCGCTCGACGCCATGGTCTGGGCGCTGCAGAAGTCGTGCGGCCTGCCGCGCAACATGGTCGTCGGCATGGCGGGCGTGCTCGACACCTCCCGCTTCCGTCACTTCCTGGCCGACGAGTTCAAGGTTTCGGTCGAGGACGTCGGTGCCGTCGTGCTCGGTGGCCACGGCGACGACATGTGCCCGCTGCTGCGCTACTCCACGATCGCAGGTATCCCGCTGACCGACATCGTCAAGATGGGCTGGATCAGTCAGGCCCGCCTCGACGAGATCGTCGATCGCACCAGGAAGGGCGGCGGCGAGATCGTCGCGCTGCTGAAGTCGGGCTCCGCCTTCTACGCGCCCGCTTCCTCGGCCATCGCCATGGCGGAGAGTTACTTGAAGGACAAGAAGCGCGTCCTGCCCTGCGCGGCCTACCTCAACGGCGAGTACGGCGTGAAGGGCCTCTATGTCGGCGTGCCCGTCGTGATCGGCGGCGACGGCGTGGAGCGCATCGTCGAGCTCGACTTGAATGCCACCGAGCGCGGCATGTTCATGAAGTCCGTCGAGAGCGTCAAAGGCCTCGTCGAAGCCTGCCAGAAGATCGCGCCTAACCTCGGCGCATAAGCGAACGGCACCCGCGCGGCGCCCCGGCTTGCGCGCCCGTGCACCGTCTCCGCCCTGTCCCCCTCCCCCTCGCGGGGAGGGGGTAGGCCTGCTGATTGCCCCCTTCCCTCTGCGACCGTCAACGGCCGTCACAGCCTCCGATCGCGATCGACGGCCTGGGGTTGCGCGCGGTCATTGGGCATGGTCGTCTCCTCGCGAGACGCCGCGCCGCGACAGCAAGGGGCCAGCATGACAGCCGACAATCCCTCCGATCTCCCCGCCGCAGCCCTGTGCACACCGCTCCACGTCGGCGCGGTCGCGATGACGGTCCGCGACCTCGGCCTGCTGGCCGACTACTACGTTCGACTTCTGGGCTTGACCGTCATGGAGCGCACGCCGCGATCGGCGCGTCTGGGCGTCGATGGCGTCACGCTCCTGGAGCTGGAGCAGGCTCCAGGCGCCCTACCCGACGATCCGCGCGAGGCGGGCCTCTATCACACCGCTTTCCTGATGCCCACGCGCACCGACCTCGCGCGCTGGATACTCGATGCCGCGAACCGGCGGATCCCGATCACCGGCGCGTCCGACCACGACGTCAGCGAGGCGATCTACCTCGATGACCCCGAAGGCAATGGCGTCGAGGTTTATTCGGACCGGCCGAGCGAGCGGTGGCGTCGCGAGGGCAACTTGATCTTCCAGAAGACCGAGCCCCTCGACATCGAGGCGATCATTCGCGAGGTCGATCCGGCCACCGCCACTTATCCCGCCGCGCCGAAAGGTTTGCGCGTCGGGCATATGCACTTGCGCGTCGGCGACATCGCAGAGGCGGAGCGGTTCTACGTCGGCACACTCGGACTGGACGTCACGCGCCGCCGGACGGGCGCGACCTTCGTGGCTTCCGGTGGCTATCACCACCACGTCGCTTTCAATGTCTGGCAGAGCCAGGGAGCGACCGCGCGCAACCCGCAACGCGCCGGCCTCGCGGCGTTCGAGCTGCAAACGGCCGACGCCGCGGTCCACGATCGCGTCCGCCAGCGCCTTTGCGACGCCGGGCATCAGATCGAAACCATGTCCGGTGCCTTCGCGGCGACCGATCCATGGGGCAACCGCATCCGCTTCACGCTTTCGCGGTGAAAAGAAACGAAAGACTCTAGAACAAAGAGCGCAGCGCCTTTTGCCAGATCGGCTCGCTCGCCCCGTCCAGAAGCACGACATCGCACCGCGGCAGCTGAGCCTCGACCTTCCGCTTGGCCTCATCCGGGCTTCGCCCGTGCACTTGCATCACATGCGGTTCGCTACCCCGCTTGCAAGCGATCTGCACCTGATAGATGCGTCCATTGAGATCCTTGGCCGCTTCGCTCAGGCCGTGCTTGGCCTCGTCCGACAGGGTCGCCATGTGCACGGTGAAGCCGATCAAAGGCAGTCCCAGCAGCAGGAAAAGGCGGAATAGACTGAAAAACTTCATCTCCACGCGACTCCCACCGCCTGCTCGACCTGCGCATGGCGCTTCGCAAGTCTGCCGAAGCCGCGTTGAGATCCCGTAAACCGCTGGTGACCGTCCCCGGGTGCTGTCCACCCTGAATCCCAACCACTCACACACCCCACCCCCTTTAGTGCCCACCCCCTGAAAAATCATACGCCAGCCGGCATGACGCGACCCGCACCGTCTTCATCGCCGCCGGCGTGTTCCGGCTGCGGCCGACGAAGCGCGGCATACCGTCGGTGATGACGCAAGCCACCGCCGGAACGTCGCCATGACGCAACGCCGACAGCGCGTCACTCTGCGATCCCCCCGCACAAGCATCGATCAGCACCACGTCGGCGTCCTTGCCGACCTGCAGCAGTCCTGAGTTCAACCCGTAGACGCGCGCGTTGTTGCCGGTCGCCGCCGCGATCGCCCGTTCCGGCGCCATTCCGCCGAGACTGGCGAGATGGCTGATCGTGTACAGCATGCCGAGCGGCATAATCCCGCTGCCCGTCGGCGTATCGGTCGCGATCAACAGCCGCTCGGGCTGGCCGGCCGCCTCGAGCAGCCGCGCCGTCAGCAGCGCGGTGCGCAGGTTGCCCGCCGTGCAGATCTGCAACGCGGCGTCGCTCTCTGAGACCAGCCGCTGAAAGCCCTCCTCCGGCATCGCCACCGGCCCACCGTTGACGTGGAACGAGACCTTCGGCTGCGCGGCCAGCACGTGTTCGGCCCAGATGCCCGACGAACCCGGGATCGACGAGCCGCCCGTGTGCATCGTCGTCACCATGCCGAGTGCCCGCGCCGCCCGCATCAGCGGCGCATACCCGAACGGCGTCTCGAACGCGCCGAACCCGGCCTTCGCCAGCCAGATGCCCGCCGCCTTCAACTCGCGAAGGTCGTCCTCCGCCAGCCCCGGCTCCAGGATCACCGAGCCCGCGTGCACGCGCATCCCGCCCGGGCGATAGCCTTCGAAGCAGGCGCGTGCCGCCATCGCCAGCGCCTTGACGCCCGCAGGGTCCTTGGGCCGCCCGGGAACGTGCACTTCGGACGCCGTGATCGCCGTCGTCGTGCCGCCGTGCAGGTAGCTTTCGAGATACCCGACCGTGCGTTGCCGCGGCGTGTAGTCGCCGAACGTGATGTGCACGTGGCTGTCGATCAGGCCGGGGATCGCGATCGCCCCGCCCGCGTCGATCACGACGTCGCAACCGCTGAGCTGCGCATCCGACACCGAGCCCACCGCAGCAATGCGGCCGCCCTCCATCAGGATCGCGTCGCCCGCCGCGAACGGCTGCCCGATGTCGCCGGTCACGATCCGTCCGATGTTGACGATCGCCGTCTTCGACGCGCCTGCACTCACCTCGTCCTCCACGGTGTTCCGATAGCCCGGGCCCCGGCGTTGCCGTCGTGCACGCGCCCCGCACGCCCCATCGCGCAGGCGGCATCACCCGCGTGACGCCATCCGCGCGGCGACTTCCTCGTGCGTGAGCCCGCCGACGCGCGCATTGAGCCGCCCGCGATTGGCCACGACGAAGATCACCGCGATCTCGTCCGGCAGCGGCGCATCCGCCAGCCCGATCGTCATCGCGTCGTAGTGCGAGCGCACGTAGACCTCGTCCTTGTGGTTCATCGGCACGTCCACGAACCCGCCCGGCGGCGCCACCTTCGTCACCGACGAGATCCACGCCGCGCCACCGCCGATGATCGTGCGGAACGGCGTCGCAAACACCGTCGAGACGAGCGCATTGCCGTGCTCCTGCTCGCCGGCCACGCCGACGACGGCCGCCTTGCCGTAGCTCTGCACGTCCGTGACGTCGAAGATGGTGGCAAGCCGCGCCGCCATCACCTCGCCGAGCCTCGCGCTGCCGGCGATCATGTCGCCGAGGTCTTCGACCCAGCGCCCCGCGGCGGAGTTGGCGACCACCGCGATCACGGCCCCGCGTCGCAGAGGCACGTCCGCCCGCTGTCCGGCCGCTTCGAAGCGCTCGTCGGCAACGGTCGCGATTCTGCGGATATCGAGCTCCATGGTCCCTCCCAAAATCGCCATACGGACGTGGCGCGCCGCACAGCCTCGCAGATAGCCACGCCGCTGTTCAAGCCGCGATCGAGCCGCCAACCATGTCTGCCGGCCCCAACCTTCGACGACTTGTCTTCTCCGTGTCCGGCGGCTATGCCCTGTTGCGCCGCAGCGTCGATGCCGTCTTGGTACCCGATCCGCGTTGGCATATGGTATACCAGAGCCTGGACATACGCACGTCCGGGCGCCAGCCGTTGTTCGGGCGCGTTGAGCGCACGGTCCGGCGCACGACAGTCCGGCGACCTGCGGATCCACCGAGGGAAATCCCGATGAACATTCACGAATACCAGGCGAAAGAGCTTTATCGCCAGTACGGCGTGCCGACGCCCGAGGGTTTCCCTGCCTTCTCCGTCGACGAAGCGGTCAAGGCGGCCCAGGCGCTGCCCGGCCCGGTTTGGGTCGTGAAATCTCAGATCCACGCCGGCGGCCGCGGCAAGGGCAAGTTCAAGGAAGCCTCGGCCGGTGACAAGGGCGGCGTTCGCCTGGCCAAGTCGATCGACGAGGTCAAGCAGTTCGCCACGGAGATGCTCGGCAACACGCTCGTCACCATCCAGACCGGCGACGCCGGCCGCAAGGTCCGCCGCCTCTACGTCGAGGACGGCAGCCAGATCGACCGCGAGCTCTACCTCTCCGCCCTGGTCGATCGCGAGACGTCGCGCGTGTCCTTCATCGTCAGCCAAGCCGGCGGCATGGACATCGAGCAGGTCGCGCACGACACGCCCGAGAAGATCCTGACGCTGTCAATCGATCCCGCCGCGGGCTACCAGTCCTTTCACGGCCGCCGCATCGCCTTCGCGCTGGGCCTCACCGGCGATCAGGTCAACCAGTGCGTCGCCATGGTCGGCAATCTCTACCGGATGTTCGTCGAGAAGGACATGAGCCTGCTCGAGATCAATCCGCTGGTCGTCACCAAGGACGGCAAGCTGGTCGCGCTCGACGGCAAGATGGACTTCGATTCCAACGCCCTTTTCCGCCACAAGGACATCGTCGCTTTCCGCGATCTCGACGAGGAGGACCCGATGGAGATCGAGGCCTCCAAGCACGACCTCGCCTTCATCAAGCTCGACGGCAACATCGGCTGCCTCGTCAACGGTGCGGGCCTAGCGATGGCCACGCTCGACATCATCAAGCTCTACGGCTGCGAGCCGGCGAACTTCCTTGACGTCGGCGGCTCCGCGCCGAAGGAGCGCGTCAAGGCGGCGTTCGAGATCATTCTCAACGACCCCAACGTCAAGGGCATCCTGGTCAACATTTTCGGCGGCATCATGCGCTGCGACATCATCGCGGAAGGCGTGGTCGCCGCATCGAAGGAGCTGGGCGTCACAGTGCCCCTCGTCGTGCGCCTGGAAGGCACCAACGTCGACCTCGGCAAGAAGATCATGGCCGACTTCGGCCTCAAGATCATCCCCGCCGACAACCTCGCCGACGCCGCCCACAAGATCACCGACGAAGTGAAGAAAGCCGCCTGATCCCGGCCCTCACCGAAACGACAGGACCTCCCATCTCATGTCCATTCTCGTCGACAAGAATACCAAGGTGATCTGCCAGGGCTTCACCGGCTCTCAAGGCACCTTCCACACCCAGCAGGCGCTGAAGTACGGCACCAAGGTCGTCGGCGGCGTCACGCCGGGCAAGGGTGGCACCAAGCACAAGGCCGAGGATCTCGCCCACCTTCCGATCTTCGACACCGTGCGCGATGCCAAGGCCAGAACCGGCTGCACCGCGACCTCGATCTATGTACCGCCCGCCGTACGCCGCCGATGCCATCCTCGAGGCGATCGACGCCGAGATCCCGCTCATCATCTGCATCACCGAGGGCATCCCGGTGATGGACATGGTCAGGGTCAAGCGCGCGCTCACCGGCTCCGCCTCCCGCCTGATCGGCCCGAATTGCCCCGGCGTGCTCACGCCCAACGAATGCAAGATCGGCATCATGCCGGGCAACATCTTCAAGAAGGGCAACGTCGGCATCGTCTCGCGCTCCGGCACGCTGACCTATGAAGCCGTCAAGCAGACCTCGGACGTCGGCCTCGGCCAGTCGACCGCGGTCGGCATCGGCGGCGACCCCGTCAAGGGCACGGAGTTCATTGACGTGCTCGACATGTTCCTCGCCGATCCCGAGACCCACTCGATCATCATGATCGGTGAAATCGGTGGCTCGGCGGAGGAGGATGCGGCTGATTTCATCAGGGCCGAGGCCAAAAAGGGCCGCAGGAAGCCGATGGCGGGCTTCATCGCCGGCGCGACGGCCCCTCCCGGCCGCCGCATGGGCCACGCCGGCGCCATCGTCTCCGGCGGCAAGGGCAAGGCCGAGGACAAGTTCGAGGCCATGCGCCAGGCCGGCATCGCCGTCGCCGACAGCCCAGCGAGCCTCGGCACCACGCTTCAGAAGGCGATCAAGGGCTGAGCGGCCGCCGCGACGCGACGGATCGCGCCGCAAGCCGGACCGCCGCAGCGTCGAGAGGGCCGGGCGACCGGCCCTTTTTGCTGCATGATCGAGCAGAATTCCGCGTCCGTGCGCTCACGAGCTGCGCAAATTTGCGTCATACGCCGCCTTTGCGGCGGACCACACTTTCGATGGTCTTATATGCGCAAGGGTTCTGTACTAGATATGCCCCACGAATCGGGGTCGGCGCAGTCGCGAGGGCCCATCACGCAAGCGCTCCTGTCGCCCGCTGCGGGCGCACCGAACATTCGGGAACATCCTTATGTCGCGCCAGCCTCAGAACCAGGCCTTTCAGATCACGTCCTTCTTGAATGGTGTCAACGCGGCCTACATCGAGGAGCTGCAGGCCGCAGTACGAGAGGAACCCCGGCTCCGTCTCCGACGAGTGGCGGCTGTTCTTCGAAAGCCTGCAGGAGGATCGCGGCCACGCCGGTCTCGAGCAGCACGGACCGTCCTGGGCCGTCCCCCTATCCGAGCTCGAGCAGAACGGCGACCTCGTCTCCGCGCTGACCGGCGACTACGGCGCCACCGAGCGCGAGCTGCGCTCGCGCATCCAGCAGCGCGCCCACGACGCCGGCTACGAGCTGTCGGGCGTCGCCTCGTTGCGCGCCACGCAGGATTCGATCCGCGCCCTGATGCTGATCCGCGCCTATCGCGTCATGGGCCACTCGCCGCCGACCTCGACCCGCTCGGCCTCGCCGATCGCAAGATCCACCGCGAGCTGAAGCCGGAGACCTACGGCTTCACCGAGGCCGATCTCGACCGCCCGATCTTCATCGACAACGTGCTCGGGCCTCGAGACGGCGACCATCCGCCAGATCCTGACGATTCTGCGCCGCACCTACTGCCAGCAAGATCGGCGTCGAGTTCATGCACATCTCGAACCCGGCGCAGAAGTCCTGGATCCAGGAGCGCATCGAGGGCGAGGACAAAGGAGATCACCTTCACCGTCGAAGGCAAGAAGGCGATCCTGAACAAGCTGATCGAAGCCGAGCTGTTCGAGCAGCTTCGCCGACGTCAAGTACACCGGCACCAAGCGCTTCGGCCTCGACGGCGGCGAGGCGATGGTTCCCGCGCTCGAGCAGATCATCAAGCGCGGCGGCCAGCTCGGCGTGAAGGAAATCGTCATCGGCATGGCCCACCGCGGCCGCCTCAACGTGCTCGCCAACGTGATGGCCAAGCCGCATGCGCGCCATCTTCAACGAATTCAAGGGCGGCTCCTTCAAGCCCGACGACGTCGAAGGCTCGGGCGACGTCAAGTACCACCTCGGCGCCTCGTCCGACCGCTCCTTCGACGGCAACAACGTCCACCTGTCGCTGACCGCCAACCCGACCCATCTCGAGATCGTCGATCCGGTCGTGCTCGGCAAGGTCCGCGCCAAGCAGGACCAGCACGGCTGCAAGCCCGACGAGCGCACGCCCGTCCTGCCGCTGCTCATTCACGGCGACGCCGCGTTTGCCGGCCAGGGCGTGGTCGCGGAATGCTTCGGCCTGTCCGGCCTGCAAGGGCCACCGCACCGGCGGCTCGATCCACTTCATCATCAACAACCAGATCGGCTTCACGACCAATCCGCGCCACTCGCGCTCGTCGCCCTACTGCTCCGACGTCGCCAAGATGATCGAGGCGCCGATCTTCCACGTCAACGGCGACGATCCCGAGGCGGTCGTCCACGTCGCCAAGATCGCGACCGAGTTCCGCCAGCGGTTCCAGAAGCCGGTCGTCATCGACATGTTCTGCTATCGCCGCTACGGCCACAACGAGAGCGACGAGCCGGCGTTCACGCAGCCGCTGATGTACAAGAAGATCCGCGCGCATCCGCTCGCAGGTCGAGATCTATGCCAGCCGCCTCGTCGAGGAAGGCGTCGTCACCGAGACCGAGGTCGAGGAGATGCAGGCGGCCTTCCGCGCCCATCTCGATCAGCGAGTTCGCCGCCGCCGACAGCTATCAAGCCCGAACAAGGCCGATTGGCTCGACGGCCGCTGGTCCGGCATCGGCCTCGCCGAGGACGAGGCCCGCCGCGGCGACACCGGCGTCGACCGCCGACGTTCTGCGCGAGATCGGCCGCCGCATCACCACGTTGCCCGACCGATTTCAACGCGCACAAGACCGTCAAGCGCCTGCTCGAGCGCCGCCGCGAGATGATCGAGACCGGCGAGGGCATCGACTGGGCGATGGCCGAGCATCTCGCCTTCGGCACGCTCGTCAAGGAAGGCTTCCGCGTTCGCCTGTCCGGCCAGGACTGCGAGCGCGGCACGTTCTCGCAGCGCCACTCCGTGCTCATCGACCAGGAGACCGAGCGCCGCTACACGCCGCTGAAGCACGTCTCCCCCGATCAGGCCGACTTCGAGGTCATCAACTCGATGCTGTCGGAAGAGGCCGTGCTCGGCTTCGAGTATGGCTACATCGCTGGCCGAGCCGAACGCGCTGACCCTGTGGGAAGCCCAGTTCGGCGACTTCGCCAACGGCGCGCAGGTGGTCTTCGACCAGTTCCTGTCGTCGGGCGAGCGCAAGTGGCTGCGCATGTCCGGCCTCGTCTGCCTGCTGCCGCATGGCTACGAGGGCCAGGGACCGGAGCACTCCTCCGCGCGCCTCGAGCGCTACCTGCAGCTGTCCGCCGAGGACAACTGGCAGGTCGCCAACTGCACGACGCCGGCCAACTACTTCCACATCCTGCGCCGCCAGCTGCACCGCAACTTCCGCAAGCCGCTGATCCTGATGACGCCGAAGTCGCTGCTGCGCCACAAGCGCGTCGTCTCGCGCCTCGACGGAGATGGCGACCGGACACGACCTTCCATCGCGTGCTGTGGGACGACGCCGATCGCGTCAATCACCCCGAGCGCAACGAGAAGATCACGCTGAAGCCCGACGCCGAGATCCGCCGCGTCGTGCTGTGCACCGGCAAGGTCTACTACGACCTCTACGAGGCGCGCGAAGCCGCCGGCATCGACGACGTCTATCTGCTGCGCGTCGAGCAGCTCTATCCGTTCCCGGCCCGCGCGCTGATCGCCGAGCTCGGCCGCTTCCCGAACGCCGAGGTCGTCTGGTGCCAGGAGGAGCCGCGCAACATGGGTGCCTGGACGTTCATCGAGCCCAACATCGAATGGGTGCTCGAGCACGTCGACGGCAAGGCGCCGCGCGCAAGCTACGCCGGCCGCGCAGCGTCCGCGGCCGACCGCGACCGGCCTGGCGAGCCGGCACTCGGCCGAGCAGAAGGCGCTGGTGGCCGACGCGCTCGGCGCGTGAAGCGCCAGCCGACGCCGCAGCGAAGAAGCTTGACGATGAACAGCGCGCAGGCTGCGCGCGCGAAATGAGGGACTTGGAAGGCATGGCGATCGAGATCAGGGTCCCGACACTCGGCGAGAGCGTCACCGAGGCGACCGTCGGCAAGTGGTTCAAGAAGGCCGGCGACGCCGTCAAGGTCGACGAGCCGCTGGTCGAGCTCGAGACCGACAAGGTGACGGTCGAGGTTCCGGCGCCGGCCGCCGGCGTGCTGGCGCGAGATCGTCGGTCGAGGCAGGGCGAGACCGTCGCCGTCGGCGCCGTGCTCGGCGCCATCTGAGCGAGGGCGCCGGCGCCGCTGCGGCGCCGCGCCGCCGCTGCGGCTCGCCGCCAAGCCTGCCGCCGCCAGCAGCTCGGCAGCCCGGCACCGGCCAAGCCCGCCGACGGCCAACGGCGCCGGCAGCCGAAATGCCGCCGAGCCCGGCCGCGCGCAAGGCCATGACCGAAGCGGGGCTCTCTGCGGCTGACGTCGAAGGCTCCGGCAAGCGCGGCCAGGTGCTGAAGGGCGACGTCGCTGGCCGCCGTCGCCGGCGGCACCGACGCTGCCGCAAGACCGGCCGCGTCAACCGCCCCGCCGTCCGCCGCTCTCGCCACCACCTCGCCGCTGCCGGTGCCGACGCAGCAGCTGCGCGTGCCCTCGCCGCCGAACGATGCCGCGCGCGAGGAGCGCGTGCACATGACGCGCCTGCGCCAGACCATCGCGCGGCGCCTCAAGGATGCGCAGAACACCGCCGCCATGCTGACGACGTTCAACGACGTCGACATGATCGCCGTCATGGCGCTGCGCAACCAGTACAAGGACCTGTTCGAGAAGCGCCACGGCGTGAAGCTCGGCTTCATGGGCTTCTTCGTGAAGGCCTGCATCCAGGCGCTGAGGGAGATCCCGGCCGTCAACGCCGAGATCGACGGCGACGACATCATCTACAAGAACTACTACCACATCGGCGTCGCCGTCGGCACCGACAAGGGCCTCGTCGTGCCGGTCGTGCGCGATGCCGACCGCATGAGCCTCGCCGAGATCGAGGCAGGCGATCACCGACTTCGGCAAGCGCGCGCGCGACGGCAAGCTCGGCATCGAGGACATGCAGGGCGGCACGTTCACGATCTCCAACGGCGGCGTCTACGGCTCGCATGCTGTCGACGCCGATCCTCAACGCGCCGCAGTCCGGCATCCTCGGCATGCACAGCATCGAGGAGCGCCCCGTGGTGCGCAACGGCCAGGTCGTCGCCCGCCCGATGATGTATCTGGCGCTCTCCTACGATCACCGCATCGTCGACGGCAAGGAGGCGGTCACCTTCCTCGTGCGCGTCAAGGAATGCCTCGAAGACCCGCAGCGCTTCATCCTGGAGCTGTGAGGAGCGCGGCGAGCGGCGTTGGAGGTGGCGCGTAATGCCGACCGAAATCGTGCAACTGTTGCTGGGCGTGCTGCTCGGTCTCGTGCATCTTCTCGCAGCGGGCATGATGCTCAATCGTGAGCTGGGTCCCCGCTATGCTGCCGGTCCGCGCGACGAGCCTCCTGCTCGCCTGACGGTCCAGGCCGGTCGTCTCCAGCGCGCCTATGCCAACTACCGTCGAGACTTTCCCTTGGTTCGTCGTCGCGATCCTGTCAGCCCACCTGACGCGCAACGTCGATGCCGTCGTGCTCGCCGCAGGCTGGACCTATCTCGTCGCGCGCCTGCTTTACCTGCCCGCCTACGTCATCGAGATCCCCTTCGCCCGATCGCTCATCTGGGCGGTCGCCACCGGCGCGATACTGTTCATCGTGTTCCGCCTGCTCATCTGAGCGTCATCGAACGAGACCTCATGCGAATGTCCTACGATCTCATCGTCATCGGCACCGGCCCCGGCGGCTACGTCTGCGCCATCCGCGCCGCCCAGCTCGGCCTGAAGGTCGCCGTCGTCGAGAAGCGCGCGACCCACGGCGGCACCTGCCTCAACGTCGGCTGCATCCCCTCGAAGGCGCTGCTGCATGCTTCCGAGCTGTTCGAGGAGGCCGGCCACGGCTTCGCCGGCATGGGCATCAACGTGCAGCCCGAGCTCGACCTGGCGAAGATGCTCGCCTTCAAGGACGAGGGCGTGAAGGGCAACGTCGACGGCGTCGCCTACCTCCTGAAGAAGAACAAGGTCGACGCCTTCCACGGCACCGGCCGCATCGCTGGCCGCCGGCAAGGTCGAGGTCACGTCCGCCAACGGCGAGCGGCCACAGGTCCTGGAGACCAAAGCGATCGTCATCGCCACCGGCTCCGACGTCGCCCGCCTGCCCGGCATCGAGATCGACGAGAAGCAGCGTCGTCTCCTCGACCGGCGCGCTGATCCTGCCGAAGGTGCCGAAGAAGATGATCGTCGTCGGCGCCGGCGTCATCGGCCTCGAGCTCGGCTCGGTCTGGCGCCGCCTCGGCGCGGAGGTCACGCGTCGTCGAGTATCCTCGACCGCATCCTGCCCGGCATGGACGTCGAGGTCGCCAAGCAGTTCCAGCGCATCCTCGCCAAGCAGGGCATGACCTTCAAGCTCGGCTCGCAAGGTCACCGGCGTCGACAAGAGCCGGCGCCGGGCTGCAAGGTCACGATCGAGCCGGCCGCACGGCGGCGACAGCCGAGACCGTCGACGCCGACGTCGTGCTGGTCGCCATCGGCCGCGTGCCCTACACCGAAGGCCTCGGCCTCGAGGACGCCGGCGTCGCGCTCGACGACAGGAAGCGCGATCAAGGTCGACGACCACTTCGCAGACCAGCGTGCCCGGCATCTACGCCATCGGCGACGTCATCGCCGGCCCGATGCTCGCCCACAAGGCCGAGGACGAGGGCGTCGCCGTCGCCGAGATGCTCGCCGGCCAGGCCGGCCACGTGAACTACGACGTCATCCCGAGCGTGATCTACACCTCCCCCGAGGTCGCGTCCGTCGGCAAGACCGAGGAGGAGCTGAAGGCGGCGGGCATCGCCTACAACGGCGGCAAGTTCCCGTTCACCGCCAACGGCCGCGCCAAGGTCAACCGCACGACCGACGGCTTCGTGAAGATCCTCGCCGACGCCGACGACCGACCGCATCCTCGGCGTCCACATGATCGGCCCGCACGTCGGCGAGATGATCGCCGAAGCCGCCGTCATCATGGAGTTCGGCGGCTCGGCCGAGGATCTCGCGCGCACCTGCCACGCCCACCCGACGCTGACCGAGGCCGTCAAGGAAGCCGCCCTCGCCGTCGACAAGCGGCCGATCCATATGTGAGGGCGACCCGGCACGCCCACTAGGCGTGCCGGGGAGCAAGGCGACCCGCGGCGCCAGCCGCGCGCCCGCGCAGGCGCTGCGCGCCGTGAGCGAAAGGAATCCAAGCGGCCGATCCATATGTGACGGAGCCTCGCCACGCTGCCTGGAAAGTCAAGACAGGCAGGGGGGCGGGGGCTCCACGAGCGGTGTGGAGGCAGCCAGCCGCGTAAGCGAAACTTCGCTCCCCCTCGTCTCGGACCGCCAATCGTAGCGCCCACGAAAGATCCAATCGCCTTCGCGCGCGTATAAGCAATCGATACCGGAGACGCGCCCATGAAATTCGTCACGACCTACCTTGCAGCAGCTGCCACGTTTCTGGCGCTTGATCTCTTGTGGCTCGGCGTCGTCGCCCGAGACTTCTACCGCGTCCAGCTCGGCCCCCTGATGGCCGACGAGATCAACTGGACGGCGGGTCTGGCATTCTACCTCATGTTCGTGGCCGGTCTCGTGATCTTCGCCGTCCAGCCGGCGATGAACGGTGGCACCTGGCACCAGGCGGCCTTGTACGGCGCCCTGTTCGGCTTCTTCTGCTACGCCACCTACGACCTGACCAACCTGGCCACGCTGAAGGGCTGGCCGCTGCCCATGGCGCTCGCCGACATGGCCTGGGGCGCCGTCGTCTCCGGCACGGTGGCCACGGTCGCGTTTCTGGTCGGCCAGCGGCTCGCGCCCTGACGCGGCCGCGCGCCTGGCTTCAAGTGAAGCGCGTGAACAGGAAGAACAGCAGGCCCGACAGCAGCGCCGCCGCCGGCACCGTGATCAGCCAGGCCGCGATGATCACCGTGAAATTCGACCGCCGGACGAGCTTGCGCCGGACCAGCTCCATCTCGTCGCGCTCGCCGGCCTCTTCGGCCAGCCGCTTGGCGTTGTTGGAAACGTAGAGCCGCCGCCGCTTGCTGTGCGTGGTGTAGTATTCCCGAAAGAAGCCGACGCCGAATACCGCGCCGACCGCGATGTGCGTCGAGCTCACGGGCAGCCCGAGCGCGGACGCCACGATCACCGTGATCGCCGCCGACAGAGCCACACAGTAGGCCCGCATCGGGTTCATCTTCGTGATTTCCGCGCCGACCATGATGATCAGGCGCGGCCCGAACAGGAACAGCCCGATAGAGATGCCCACCGCGCCGATCAGCATGATCCACAAGGGAACGCCGACCTTGCCGTGAATGCTGCCCGACTGCGCGCTGTCGATCACCGCTGCCAGCGGCCCGACAGCGTTCGCCACGTCGTTGGCGCCGTGCGCGAACGATAACAGCGCTGCCGAGCAGATCAGCGGAATGTGGAACAGCTTGCGCAGCGACTGGTTGCGGTTCTCCAGCCCCTCCGACTGCCGCCGGATGATCGGCCTGAGCACGACCAGCGATACCGCGAACACGGCAACCGTCAGCGCAGCGAGCGTCAGCGGCGCCGGCCGCCAGATGTTCTTGAGCCCTTTCATCACGAGATAGGCCGAGAACGCGGCCACCATCAGCGCGATCAGCACCGGCACCCACGCCCGCGCCGCCGCGATCTTATCGTCGCGATAGATGATGTTGATCTTGATCACCGCCAGGAACGCCGCCGCGATCACGCCGCCCATCACCGGCGAGATCACCCAGCTGGCTGCGATCGCGCCCATCACCGGCCAGTTGACCGCGCCGAAGCCGACTGCCGCGATGCCCGACCCCACCACGCCGCCGACGACGGCGTGCGTCGTTGACACCGGCGCGCCGAGATAGGTCGCCAGGTGGATCCACAAGGCCGAAGCGAACAAGGCGGCCATCATCGCGGCCACGAAGATGCGGCTGGACGGCACCAGGCTCGGATCGATGATGCCCTGGGAGATGGTCCGCACCACGTCCGCGCCCGCGATCAACGCCCCCGCCGCCTCGAACACCGCCGCGATCACCAGCGCACCCGTCAGCGATAAGGCGCGCGAGCCGACGGCCGGGCCGACGTTGTTGGCGACGTCGTTGGCGCCGATATTGAGCGCCATGTAGCCGCCGAGCACGGCCGCCACGACCAGCACCACGGCGTTGGGCTGCGCGCCGATCTGGAAGCCCGCGATCAAGCCTGCCAGCGCCAGGAAGATCAGCGCCAGGCCCGGCGCGAACAGCCGCTTGCTGACCGAGCGCGTCGCCTTTTCGACGTGCTCGATCTTGCGCAGGTCCTTGTCGAGGGAAGTCTTGCGCAGCGCGGCGGCGCTCCGCTCGGTGTCGCTTTCGATCGTCATCGTGCTGGCGCTTTCCGTGGCTCTGCTGCCGCCGTCATAGGCGTGTCGTGGCCATCTGACAAATCGCGCACCTGACCGATGTTGAAAATGCCCCTTAAGCGGTAGACGCGTGTCCGTCCCGCATCGCGAACAGGTCCGCCGGCAACCCGCTGTCCGCAATCTTCTCCAGGATTCTGGCGAGGTCCGGCTCGTTCACGGCCTTCGCGGCCTCTTCCGGGGAAAACCAGGCCAGCGTCCGCTCCTTGGCCTCCCGCCAGCGCCGACGCTGATGCGTGACGAACAGGACGAACACGTCCACCGTACACGTCACGCTGGCCAGCATGTGCAGCCGCTTGCGATAGGTATAGGCCCCGATCGGCGTGGCGCTGATCTCGCCCACCAAGCCAGCCTCGTCGCGCGCCTCCTTGGCGGCCAGTTGCGGCGCCGTCAGTCGCCGCTTCGGCCAGCCTTTCGGGATCACCCAGCGCCCGGTCTCCCGGCTCGTGATGAGACCCACCTCGATCCGCCCGTCGGCATGGATCATCAGCGGCAGGGCGGCGTGCTGCCGGAACCGGCGGTCGTGCCGCACCCGGCCGCCGCGCACCAGCATGTCCCACGTCTGCCCCATCACGTCTGCCCCATCACGTCCGGTCCGATTACGCCAGGTCCATGCTGCTTTCGCCGCACCGTTGCGTCAGAAACGCTCCACCCACGGCCTCAGTTCGATCTCCCACGACCATGCCGAGCGCGGCTGCCGGATGGCGTGGAGATAGCTGTCCGCGATCGCCGCGGGATCGAGCAGGCTGTCGGGCTGATCGCCCGCCGCCACCCGCCCGCGCGCCGCGTTCGCGACCCCGCCGTCGATCACGAAGTGCGCGACGTGAATGCCCTGCGGCGCCAACTCCCGCGCCATCGATTGTGCCAGCCCCCGCAGCGCGAACTTGCCCATCGCGAATGGCGCGGACTGGGCATACCCCTTCACGCTGGCCGAGGCCCCGGTGAACAGGATCGTGCCCGCGCTTTGCGCCAGCATCCGCTTGGCCGCTTGCTGGCCGACCAGGAACCCGCCATAGGCCGTGACCGTGATCGCCTTCATCACCTCGGTCGGGTCCAGCTCGGCCACCGGGCCGCGCGCGCGGTAGCTGGCATTGTAGAGGGCGACGTCGAGACGGCCGCCGAGCGCCGTGTCGGCCTCTTGGAACAGCCGCGCCACCGTCGCCGGATCGCTGGCGTCGCAGGCGAATGTGGCCGCACTGGTCTCCCGCGCGAGCGTTTGCAGGTCGTCGACCCCGCGCGCCGCCAGCGCCAGCCGGTAGCCGTCCTTGGCGAGCGCCCGCGCCACCGCCGCCGAGATGCCGCTGCCCGCGCCAACGATCAGCGCGGTTTTGCCGCTTGCGCCACCTGTGCCGCTCATCGCTGCCTCCCGTCTCTGCCATCCGAATCCGAGCCCTCTACCGTGACGGACGGGGGCCGGGAGGGCAAGGGAAAGGCAGTGCCGGAGGGGGTGCGCGGCTTGGCTTGGTCCGCGCAAGTCCGGGCCGCCCTGTCCTACGCCCGTGGCACCACGTGCGAGGATCGCGTCGCGCCGGCCGTCACCGCCCAGCGTCACGGACAATAGACGCCCATCGCGATACGCTTGTCCGTTCTTCCCGTCGTTCACGGGCAGAGGGCCAGCGTGAGGGGCGGCAACGATGACGGCGGCAACCTGATCTGCAGGTCGGGCTGGCGATGTCTAACGTGCCAAGCGGCAAACGACCCAGGGCCGCTAAGTTGCGCGAACTCGATACCGAAGGGCACCGTTTGAGAATTGCTGAAAGGCCGCGATGCCGCAAACTTCGTCGTTGACTTGAACGCCCCCGAGCATCGGACCGCGCAATCTGGCACCGCGCTCAAGGAGCATCGTGCAGTGGGCTGCCCGTTAGAAACTTTGACCGAACCGCAAGACGCGCTTGCGGTTCGTTCCGGTTCGTAGAAGTGCGGTGACGATAAGCGAGGAAGGGCCGATCAACTCTGATTGACGCGCAGAATTGCAAGCGTCTTCTTGTCGAGAATAATGTCGACGTCGCGGCCATTGGGCGATCGGGCGTCCACCACGAACCGGTTGCCGACAACGTCAACGTCTGTGATTGAGCGGTATCCGAGCCCCCGCAATTTCGATACGACGCGGTTGCTCTCGGCCGTCGTTGCATCGCGCTCTTGAGCCACGGCTGCGGGCACGAGGGGCAAAGACACCAAGGCAGCGACAACAGCAGCGCCAGCGTAACGTGAACGCAATGTTCCTTTCATCGATCCTCTCCAGCTGTCTCGTACGATTCACACTTGGAGTGCCGTCCCGTCGCTTTCCAATCGGAAATGAGCGGCTTGGTGATCGGCAGCACCGATCGAATTACCCGCTCACCAACCACTTTTTTTCGCCGCCCCCCTCTTGCCGTCACGCGCGCGGATGCGCTTTGTCGTAGACCGCCAGAAGCCGCTCGCGGTCGACCTCGGTGTACACCTGCGTCGTCGACAGCGACGCGTGGCCGAGCAGCTCCTGGATCTGGCGCAGGTCGCCGCCGGCCGACAGCAGGTGCGTGGCGAACGAGTGACGCAGCGCGTGCGGCGTCGCCGTCTTGGGCAGGCCGAGCGGCCCGCGCAGGCGCTCGATCAGCAGCTGGATGATACGCGGCGACAGGGGCCCGCCCTTGGCGCCGAGGAACAGCGGCCCGTCGGGGTCCAGCGGATAGGGGCAGAGCGCGGCATAGCGCTGGACGGCCTCCTGCGCCACCGGCAGCACCGGCACGGCGCGCTCGCGCCCGCCCTTGCCGGTGACGCGGATCACGTCGCGGCCGGGCGCGGGCGCCTCGCGCGCGGTCAGCCCGAGTGCTTCGGAGATGCGTAGGCCCGAGCCGTAGAGCAGCAGCAGCACGGCGGTGTCGCGGGCAGCGATCCAGTCGAGCTCGGTCTCCATGCCCCCGGCCATCACCTCGGCCGCCTTGTCGACGGTGAGCGGCTTGGGCACTGCATGCGGGATCTTGGGTAGCGCCACCCGGCCGATCGCGCGGTTGGTGGCGATTTCCTCGGTCTCCAGCCAGCGAAAGAAGGTCCTGAGCGCCGACATCGTGCGGGCGAGCGAGCGGCTGGTCAGCCCGTGGCGCCGGCGCGCGGCCATGAACGCGCGGAAGGTCTTGACGTCGAGACGCTCCAGATCGCCCAGGCACGGCGGATGGCCGAGATGGCGGCCGAGGAAGTCGAGGAACTGGGCGAGATCGCGGCCGTAGGCGTCCAGCGTCTTGTCCGCGGCCCCGCGCCCGTGGGTGAGATGGCCGAGCCATGCCTGCAGCGCGGCCTTGAGGTCGCCCGACAGGTCGAGTTCGGTCGGGGTGGCCGATGCCGACGACGGCGCCGACGCCGGGGTCTCGGGTTTCCACAGGGTCAGCCAGCGCGAGCGCGACACCGGGGCGCCTTTCTGCGGTTGATGACGGCGGACATGCCGTCGCGAGCCTGAAGCCGGCATGGTAAACGACCCGTTAACGCCGCGCCACGCGTGTGGCCACGCAGGTGACCAGGCGGGCGTCCAATCGGGCGGCCAGCCGCGCCGAAAGGGAATCCGGGACCGAGGGGCATGTCGATTTTCGAGTCACTTGAGCCGTTCGCCGCGGCAGGCATCGTGGCCTGTGCGCCCGCGCTCGGCATCGAGGTGCCCGCTGGCGGCATGGCGGCGGCAGCCGGCCACCTGCCGGCCGCGTTGCGCGCCCGCGGCGAGACCGAGCCCTTCGGCGGCCTGCTCGACGCGCTCGCCCGTGACATCTGGATGAACCAGGAAATCCGCGGCATTCCCCACGCACTGGCGGCCGGCCACGCCGCGGCGCTGGCGCAACTTTTGGGAGCCCATCCGCCCGCCCCGCAGGCCGTGATCGCCGCCCTGGACCGCGCCTCGGGCGGCAGGGACAGGGCCGAGCCCTGGCGCGACGTGGCCGCCGACGTGGCGCAGCGGATGGCCGCCTCGGGTGAAGTCCAGAGGTGGGGCATGAGCGCCGACGTCGTCGGCTATCTCGTGCACGACCTCTACCGGCACCTGCTGATCGATGCCGGCGTGCTGCCCGCCTTCAGGGGCGCGATCGCCATGGTGGTGGCCCAGGCGGCTCCGACCCAGCTCTCGGCAACCACCTCGCCGCCCACCGCGCTGCCTGCCGCGCCCCCGCGCACGACCCCGGCACCCGCCCGTGCCGCAACCGAAGCCCCGGCCCGGCTGCCCGCGCCCGCAGCCACCACCGCGTCGGCGCCCCCCAAGACGGCCGCACCGCCTCCGATCCCATCCACTGCGCCAACTTCAGCCCCATCGCCATCGGCGGGCGCCGTCGCCACCGCGCGCCGCGGTCGCCCGCGGACCGGCCCGTTGCGGCCTATTTCCGCCCGCGCCCGGGCCATCGTCGCCGACCGTACCGGTGAAGCCGGCGCCATCGCCGCTATCCGCCACGCCAACGACCTCTCCGAGCCCGCGCTCGGCCGCTTCCTCGCCATCCTCGATCAGCGCGAGATCGCCGCCGCCGATCGCATGCTGCACCTGGAGGACATGGCGCGCTGGCTGAAAAGCACCCGCGCGCTGCTGTTGAAGCCGGTGGACGAATCCCCCGACATCCGCAGCCTGAAGCAGGAGGCGGCCGCCGCGCTCGACGCCGGTGGCCTGGAGACCGCCGCCTCGCTGCTGGTCGAGGTCAGAAGCCTCGTGCGCGCGGAACGCCGCGAGTCCGAGCAGCGCCTGCGCGCCGAGATCGAGGCGCTTCGCCACCAGTCCCGTGCCGAGGCCTTTGCCACCGCCGACATGGCGCAGATGGCGCTGGCGCGGCTCGATCTCGCCAACGCGGCGGCACTGTTCGTCGAGGCGGGCGAGACACTGCCGGCCGAGGACGTCGCCCAGCGGCTCGCCTACGCCATGCGCGCCGCCGAAGCGCTCGACCGCGCCGCCGAGATCGATGGGTCCGTGGAGACCTTGCGCCGCGCCCTGGCGCATTGGCAGGCCGCCGAGCGCCTCGCGCACGAGACGCAGGAGGACCAGGAGGCCTGTCTGGCGGCGGCGACGCTGGGCCGTGCCGATGCCTTGGACCGGCTCGGCCGGACAACGCGCGGTATCGACGCGCTGCGCGCGGCCGCAGCCGACTACCGCGACGTCCAGGCCCTGCTGCCACGCTCGGACGGCCCCGCCGTCGCCCGCCAGGTCGATCTGCGCCTCGGCCGCACGCTGCTCGAGCTGGCACGCATCAAGCCCGATGCCGCCGCGCTGGACGAAGCCGCCCTGCGCCTCGATCGGGCGGCGGACGAACTGTCCCGTCGGGATTTGCCGGACGAATGGGCCTCCGCGCAAATGCTGCTGGGCGAGGCGCTGCTGGCAGCCACCGAAAACGCGCCGGCCGGCGACCGCCAGCCGCTCGTCGAGCAGGCGCTCGCAGCCCTGGAGGCCGCCGGCGAGGTGTTCAAGCGCGAGATCGCGCCGGGCGATTGGGCGCGCCTGCAGGTTCAGTTGGCCGCGGCCCATCGCCAGTTGGCGGGCGCGGACGGCGAGGCGCGGCGGCACTGGATCGCGGCTGCCGCGGCCCTGGTGCCGGCTCTGGAGGTGTTTCAGGCGCTCGGCGACGACGCGATGGTTGGCCAAGTCCGCCGCGCGCTCGTGGACATGCGCGACCACTTCGAGGCCGCCCCGCAGGCCCGCACGGGCTGATACCGGGCACCAGTCACGCACGTTTTGGCCCTGCTCCGGCCTGGCTCTTACGGCGCCAGTTCGATCACCAAACGCCTTGCGTTGTTGTGCCCATCCCGAGCCTGCCATATTCATTGCCCATGGAGGGGCCGGGTCCCTGCGATCGGGACCGGGCCGTCGGCTGAGTAGGGGGGCGTATGGGCACAGCGATCGCCGTGATGAACACCAAGGGCGGGGTCGGCAAATCGACCATCGTTCTTGCACTGGCGGAGACGCTGTCTGCCTTCCACGGCAAGAATGTGCTGGTCATCGATTCCGACTCGCAGGCGAGCGTCAGCAGCATGCTGATGACCGTGCCGAACCTTTACCGTCTGCAGTCGGAAGGCCTCACCATCGTCGATTTCCTGGTCGCCCGCGTCCTGAACGAGCAGCCGGCGGAATGGACACGCTTCGTGGTGCGCAACGTCTCCGACGTCGACGACGCCCGCAACGTCTTCCTGCTGCCCAGCGACATGCAGCTGACGCTGTTCGAGCGTGAGGTTTCGAAGGAAAGCCTGCATGGCCGTCTGCGCACGTCGATCGGCCATTTGCTCGCTGAGGCCAAGCGCGTGTTCGACGTCGTACTGATCGACTGTCCGCCGGGCCTGTCGGTGCTGACCGAGAGTTGGCTGCGCGAGGCCGACATGCACATCTCGCCGACCAAGGCCGACTATGTCTCGATTTGCGGCCTGGAGGTGTTCCGCCGCTTCAAGGCGCTCAATCCCGAGATGGGATTTGCCAGCAACCTCGGCGTTCTCGTCAACATGAAGGATCGCGCCTCGCCCGCCGACGAGGAATATCACCGCTGGCTGCGCGAGAATGCCGAGTACCGCTGCTTTGGCGTCGCCGTGCCGCGCTCCAACGTGTTGCAGGACGCCGCGCGGTTCCAGACACTCGAGCGGTCCTACACCGCGAAGTATCCAGGCGATGTCGGCAAGGCCGTGCGCGACTTCGCCGAGGAAGTGCTCGCGCGCATTGCCGAAGCCGCGCCCCAACCCGGCGAGCCCGTCGCCACAGCGCAGGCGCCCGCCGCCGCGGCCGCAAGCGCCGCCGCCGCGACCGCGCAACGCTCCTCCCGCTAGCCCAGCCCGCCTGTCACGCGCGCGCCGCCGTTGCCGGCCCCGCGCCCAGCGTCCGCATGAAAACCTGCATGCCGTAGTGGAAGGCGATGAAGGCGCCCAGCTCCATGATCTGCGCCTCCGTCCAGTACCGCTTGAGGTCGGCATACATCTCGGCATCGACCTTTTGGGGGTCGAGATACATCTGGTCGGAGAAACGCAGCGCCGCCTTCTCGGCCTCACTGAACAGCGCGCTGTCCTCGTAGTCGCCGCATCCAGCCTCGACGTGGTCCTCGCTCATCCCGAGCGCCTGCGCACGTTTGGAGCGCAGCGAGGCGAAGTACCTGTCGCCGGCAAAGCGTGCGAGCTGGATTCGGATCACCTCCTTCAGCTTGTGGTCGACGCTGCCTTCGGCATGGCTGACGAGCAGCGCGTTCATCAGCGGTTTTGCCTGTTCCGGCGCCCGCGCGATGATGCGAGCGAACAGGTCGTCGGGCACACCCAGATCCTGGGCGCGCTGGATCAAGGCCCTGAGCTCCGGGTCGGTGATGTCCGACATGGGCAGTGGCGCGACAAAGGTCATTGCGCGGCCTCCCCGTGTCCTGAGCCCAGCGACACAGGCGCCGCGCCATAGATGCGCTCGGACTCTTCCTGGCTGATGAGCACGCCGTCGGGCGAGAACATCGGATAGAACTTCAACGTCCCGAAGAACGTGTGATAGCCGATATTGAAACCGATGAACGCGCCGAGCTCGACGATCTCGCTCTCCGAATAGTGCTTGCGCACCGTGTCGAAGAACGCCGCGTCGATCGCGTCGGGATCGGTCGCGGCCAGCTCGCTGTAGCGCAGCGCGAGCTTCTCGGCCGGCGTGAACCGTTCGCTGTCTTCAAAGCGCTCGATGCCTTCGTCGAGCAGCTCCTCGGTCAGTCCCTGTCGCTTCGCCGAAGCAGACCGGACATTCCCTCAATAACTGCACGCGGCCATGCGCGACAGCTGCACGCGGATCACCTCTTTGATCCGGTGCGCGATGGCGCCCTTGTTGAAGGACGCGCTCCACGCGACGAAGATGGCCTCGGCGAGATCGAGGTTGTGACCCATCATCGCGTGAAACCCGGGATCGGGCGCGCGATGCTCGAGGCATTGGTCGATGTAGGGCTTCAGCTTCGTTTTGCGAAGCGCCTCGATGTCGAGCATGGTGATGTTTGCCATGCGGGTTCCTTTCGCTCGGTGTTTGAGGTGACGTGTGACGGCGGCCGATTTGACGTCCCCGATCTCACGCGTGCCTTTCAACGATCTTCTTCAACACTTGCCGACGGTCGACGCCGGTGCGCGTCTCCACCACCGCGCCATCCTTGATGAACACCAAGGTCGGCACCGTGCCGACGCCGAACCGCTGGACGAGGCCCGGATTGTCCGGCGCGTGCACGGTCCCGATCAGCACGTCCGGCGGAATTTCCGTCGAAAGCTGGTTCAGCACGCGGCCGAGCTGGCGGCAGGGCACGCACACGTCCGACATGAACTCCACGAGCGTCAATCCGCTGCGTCCCATCACGTCGTGCTCGAAGGTGTCGTCTGTAAAGGCGCTAAAGCCGGCATCGCTCATGTTGGACCCTCGGGGTCTGTCGCGGCCGGTGCGCTGGGCCCACCGCATCGCGTCTGGCACGTTGAACTGGTTGACAGAGTCGCACGCGCTCACCAGCGAGGCAACTGCCCCGCGACACACCCCGCCGGCCAATCCCGCCATTCCTGGCCGACGGCTGGGGCCTCCGCTGGGATCGCACGCCCGGGCGGTGGATGCCGGGCCCGATCGCCTCACCCGGCTCCATCGAACGGCGCGATGCCATGCGCCGGGCGCCCCCCAGCCATACCCTGGCAGGCCGGGAGCCCCTGCCACATTGACCCCCGCGACCGGATCGGACGATGCTGCGGGCAAAACAACGAACGCGACAGGGATGGAACGATGAAGGACGACGAAACACCGATCCGCTCCGATGGCCGCCCCGCGGCCCAGGCCTTGGACGTGCTGGTCGTCGGCGCGGGCTTTGCAGGCATGTACGCGCTCCATAAGCTGCGCGGTCTGGGTTTTGCCACCCGAGTTCTCGAGGCCGGCAGCGGTGTCGGCGGCACCTGGTACTGGAACCGCTACCCCGGCGCCCGTTGCGACGGCGAGAGCATGTTCTATTCCTATTCGTTCTCTGAAGACCTGCAGCAGGAATGGACCTGGTCGGAGCGCTACGCCACCCAGCCCGAGATCCTGCGCTACGCCAACCATGTCGCCGATCGCTTCGACCTGCGCCGCGACATTACGTTCGATACACGCGTCAAGTCGGCCGCGTTCGACGAGACCACGCGCTTCTGGAGCATCGAGACCGACGCCGGTGATACGTACGCCGCCCGCTACTTCGTCATGGCGACGGGCTGCCTTTCCGCCGCCAACGCACCGAAGTTCGATGGCCTCGAAACTTTCCGCGGCGCGGTCTATCACACCGGCCAGTGGCCCCACGCGGGCGTCGACTTCAGTGGCAAGCGCGTCGTCGTCATCGGCACCGGTTCTTCGGGCATCCAGGCCATTCCACTGATCGCACAGCAGGCCGCGCATCTGACGGTCTTCCAGCGCACGGCAAACTACGCCATCCCCGCATGGAATGCTCCGCTGCCCGCCGACGTCGTCGCCGGCATGAAGGCGCAGTACCCCGCCTTGCGCGAAAAGCAGCGCCAGACCTACACCGGCAACTTCTGGGATGTCGGCGCGCCCTCCGCGCTCGCGGTCTCCCAGGAAGAGCGCAACACCGAGTACGAGCGGCGCTGGCAGCTCGGCGGCTTGAACTACATCGCGAGCTACGGCGACCTGCTCTACGACGAAGCCGCCAACAAGACCGCCGCCGATTTCGTGCGCAACAAGATACGCCAGACCGTCAAGAACCCCGAAACCGCCGAGCTGCTGTGCCCCAAGGACCTGATCGGCTGCAAGCGCCTGTGCGTCGATACCGACTATTACGCCACCTACAACCGGCCCAACGTCGCGCTCGTCGATGTTTCGAAGACGCCCATCAGCCGCATCACCGAGGAAGGCGTCGAGGTCGCAGGCAAGGTCTACCCCGTAGACGCGATCGTCATGGCGACGGGCTTCGATGCCATCACCGGCGCGCTGCTGCGTGTCGACATCAAGACTAGCGAAGGCGCAGCACTGCGCGACATGTGGTGCGACGGCCCACGCTCCTATCTTGGCCTTGCCGTCGCCGGTATCCCGAACCTGTTCACGATCACCGGCCCGCAGAGCCCGTCCGTGCTCACCAACATGATCCCCACCATCGAGCACCACGTCGATTGGATCGCCGAGTGCCTCGTGCACCTGCGCAAGTCGGGCCGGACGCGCATCGAGGCGGACCCCGCAGCCCAGGAGGAATGGGTCGGCCACGTCGGCGAGGTCGCGGAAGCCTCCCTGCGCGGCAACTGCAACTCCTGGTACGTCGGCGCCAATGTCCCCGGTAAGCCGCGCATCTTCATGCCCTACATGGCCGGCATGCCGGCCTATCGCCAGAAATGCATTGAGGTCGTCTCCGGCGGCTATCAGGGCTTCATCATTGCCTGAGTCGTGCGTGGCCCATGCGCATCACCACGCGCACGACGCCTGCGACGTTGTCCGCCTGGCGCACTGCCGCGCGTTGACCCTACCGGGACCCCGGCCTAAATAGCCGTTTCCGCGCACCCCGTGTGCACCGGGGCCAGCGGCGGTCCGCCCGCGCACCCGACCGCCAGCTAAGACGCCCGCTCAGGAGACCCGACATGACGACGCCGCGCCACGCGAAAGTCCTGATCCTCGGCTCCGGCCCCGCCGGCTACACCGCCGCGATCTATGCGGCCCGCGCCATGCTGAACCCGCTGATGATCCAGGGCATCCAGCCTGGCGGGCAGTTGACCGTGACGACGGACGTCGAGAACTACCCCGGCTTTGCCGAGCCGATCCAGGGCCCGTGGCTGATGGAGCAGATGCAGGCGCAGGCTGCCCACGTCGGCACCGAGATCATCATGGACCACATCAACGCCGTCGACCTGAAGCGTCGCCCTTTCCGTCTTGAGGCCGATTCCGGCGACGTCTTCACCTGTGACGTGCTGATCATCTGCACCGGCGCCCAGGCGCGCTGGCTCGGCTTGCCCTCCGAAAAGGTGTTCCAGGGCTACGGCGTCTCCGCCTGCGCCACCTGCGACGGCTTTTTCTACAAGGGCAAGGAAGTGGTCGTCGTCGGCGGTGGCAACACGGCCGTCGAGGAGGCGCTGTTCCTGACCAACTTCGCCAAGCGCGTCACCGTCGTCCACCGGCGCGACTCGTTCCGCGCCGAGCGCATCATGCAGGATCGCCTGTTCAAGAACCCGAAGATCGAGGTGATCTGGGATTCGGTGGTCGACGAGATCCTCGGCACCGCTGACCCGAAGTCCGTGACGGGCGTGCGCTTGAAGAACGCCAAGACCGGCGCCGTGAGTGACCGCGCCGCCGATGGCGTGTTCGTCGCCATCGGTCACGAGCCGGCGACGGGCCTGTTCAAGGGCCAGCTCGAGATGCGCGGCAACGGCTATCTGGTGACCGCGCCCGATTCCACCGCCACCGCGATCCCCGGCGTATTCGCAGCCGGCGACGTCAAGGACGACGTCTACCGCCAGGCGGTCACGGCCGCCGGCATGGGCTGCATGGCGGCCCTGGAGGCCGAGCGCTGGCTGGCCGGCCACGAAACCGCGGCAGCCGCGGAGTAACCCACGCTCCACACGGCGCACACGCGCCGCCCCGAAGCGCCCGGCCGCGCAGCTTGAGCGACCGGCGATTGCTATGCATTTTTTGCAAGGCACCTTGTCAGCGCTCGTGATCAAGCGCTAATCTACCGCGATAGCGAACAAGAGCCACAAGGCAACATCCGTCGTCCGTCACATCGCGCCGCGCCTTCGCCTGCGATCGGGAAACCGCGCCTCCGCCGAAGTTTAAGCGCGCCAAGAACGAGCTGCTACCATGGACTGGGACAAGCTGAGAATTTTTCACGCCGCTGCCGAGGCAGGTAGTTTTACGCATGCCGGCGAAGCCCTGCGCATGAGCCAGTCCGCCGTCAGCCGCCAGGTGTCCGCACTCGAGCGCGAGCTGAGCGTAGCGCTCTTCCACCGCCACGCGCGCGGTCTGGTTCTGACCGAGCAGGGCGAGCTGCTGTTTCGCACTGCAACAGAGGTCATGACCAAGCTGCAGACGGCCGAGACCCTGCTGGCCGATACGACGTCCAAGCCGTCGGGCGACCTGCGCGTCACAGCACCCGTGGGCCTTGGCACCGTCTGGGTGACGCAGCGCCTGCGCGAGTTCATGGACCTTTATCCTGACATCCGCATCGAGCTGATCCTCAACGACGAGCAGATCGACATTTCCATGCGCGCCGCCGACGTCGCCATCTGGACGCGCGAGCCCGAGCAGAGCGACCTCATCCGGCGTCAGCTCGCGATCATGAAAGTGCACGCGTTCGCGTCGGCCCAATACATCCGCCGCTTCGGTGCGCCGCAGACCCTCGAGCAGTTGGACAAGCACCGCCTGATTTCCTACAGCGGGCAGCCCGCGCAGCACCTTTCCGCAATACGTTGGATAGAGAATGTTGGACGTCAGAATGGAAGCCGGCGCGTGCCGGCATTCTCCGTCAACTCGGTCATGGCGATGAAGTACGCAATCCGCTCCGGTATCGGTGTCGGTATGCTGCCGGACTATCTGACAGAGGAGGAAAGCGATCTCGTCACCGTGCTGACCGAGGTCGAAACCCCGACGCTGCCGATCCTGTACGTCTACCCCGAGGAATTGAAGAGTTCCAAGCGCGTCCAGGTGCTGCGCGATTTCCTCGTTTCGAAGGCCCGTGCCTGGAAATACTGAGGTCTGGTGCTTCGCCGGCTTGCCGGGACTTGGTCATGCAATTGCGGCATGGCAATCATGCGGCCAGCCTTCTTGTGCACCGCAACGATCCTGTGCTGTTAAGGAGATGCAGCTGTGACGGACAGCTGATGAAGGCCGTACCCTCCCTTTGACGCCTTCATCTCGTCCCAAGGGACGAGTTAATGACCTCAAGCCGGACCCGCCATGGGTCCGGCTTTTTTCGTTTCGGGGAGGCGTCGCATCGGGCCGGCCGTGCGAGCCCGGCCCGCTGGTCGGATCAGCCCACAGGATCGATCATTGCAGCCCGGGAATAGCCCTAAGCATCGACCGCCACGCGGCTGCGCACCTCGTCCGGCGTGCCGAAATGCTCGAAGTAGCGCGGATCGATACGCGACACCGGCAGGATGACGAGCACGTCGGTGGTGCCGAACTGGTGATCGATGACGGCGCCGTCGCCGATCCACGCCCCGAGCCGCAGATAGCCCTTGATCAGCGGCGGCAGCGACCTGAGGGCGGCCTTGGCGTCGACTTCGCCGGCGGTCAGCCGGTTCATCGGAACGAACAGCCGATCATGGGCCCGGCACCGCCAGTCTTCCGGCGCTTGCGCGTGATGATGCAGGAAGCTCAGCGCCATCGCGTGGCGGTCGGGATCCGTGCCCTCGAAACTGGCGCAACCGATCATCACGTCGATCTTGTGCTCGCGCACGTAGGTCCACAGCCCATGCCACAGCAACTCCAGGCTGCGCCGGTTGCGATAGGGCTTCAGGACGCACGACCGGCCGAGCTCCATGAACCGCAGGTCGCAGCGGGCCGTCATCAGCGGCAAGATGTCGTATTCGCCCTGCGTATAGAACGGCAGCTTTTGCGCCATCCCCTGGCGCAGCACGCGATAGGTGCCGACCACGCGGGGCCGCCGCTGCCGCAACCAAGGGCCGGGCAAGGGTGGTTCCATCGCCCGGTCCACGACCAGCAGGTGATCGCAGACGCTGTCATAGGGGTCCGCATCGCGGCGCCGGAACTGCGCGAGCGGCGTCGGCACGGCCGACATCTCCTCGTAGAACACCTCGTAGCGCAGGCGCTGCGCCTGACGGATCTCGCGCGGCAGCGTCGCCAACAACACTTCCAGATCGCCGATGCGCCCGTACGATCGTGGCGCCGCAAGAGGCGCGCGGGTCGAGAGCAGGCGCGGAAAGGCGTCGAGCACCGGCCGCAGGCCCGGTCGCAGCGAGCCGTCCTCGTAGCGGTCGACAAGCGCCAGCGGCAGCCGTCGCCTGCGGGCATCCGGGGCGGCACGGTTGGCCGTCCCCGACGGTCTAAGGTTCATTGGCACCTCTCTGAACGGTGCATCGAACGCAGGTGTCGCGGCACCGCCCGGTCGAACGCGCACGCCGCCTGATGGTCTCCGGCGCCGGCAGGCTGGCGTGACGCCGGACTGTTCTAGGACATGCCGGCGGCGATAGCACGTCATCGTGACAGGTTCGAGAACGCGGCCCCGCCCCTCAGGCGGCCGCCGTGCCTATCCATCGAAGCAGCAGGCGCCCGATGTCGTCTGCGTCGAACGGCTTGGCCAGGTAGTCGTCCAGGCCCGCGGCCAGATACGCGGCCCGGTCCTCTGGAAAGGCGTTCGCCGTCAGCGCGACCATGGGCGGGACCCTCCGGCCGGCCGTTCTGGCCAGGGCCCGGATCTCTCGGGCGGCGGCCGTCCCGTCGAGTTCCGGCATCACGATGTCCATCAAGATGAGATCGTAGGCGGGTTCGTCGACCAGCGTCGCCCGGAAGGCCTCGACCGCTTCGCGCCCGTTGCGCGCGCGAAACACGAGGCACCGCGATTTTGCGAGCACACTGACAGCCAGCAGGGCGTTGATATCGTTGTCCTCTGCCAACAGGACGCGTGGTCGGCGCGGGTGGCCCGGCGCGGTAGCGCCTGCTGGAGAAGCCGCGACAGCGCCGCGGCTCCGCGCCGTCGCGTCGTCCGCCAGGTGGGCCGTGCTGTGGTCGCCCGTCGGGCTCGGTTCACCCGTCTGCGCGCCGCCGTCCGGGAGGGATCCCGCGATCAGCCGCGACAGCGTCAGAGGACGGACCGGGCGCACGAGGAAGTGCTCGAAGCCATATGCCCGGTAGGCGGGAAAGTCGGGCCGCTCCACTGCGTCGACCATGAACACGGCGTCGATGCAGTGGTCGGGGTCATCGCCGCGCAGCCGGTTGAGAAGGCTGCCCGCCATCGGGGCGGCCAGCGTGCCGTCGACGATCAGGACATCAACCGACAGGCTTGTGAGATCGAGCGCCCCGTCCGCCGTGTGCGTGCCGATATGTTGGACGGCATGGCCTCCAGCCTTGAGCAGGCGCGCGAGCGCGCCGCACTCGATGGCGCGGTCGCTGACGATCAGAAACGAGCGCGGCGGGACGGTGGCCGGCAAGATGCCGGCCGACGTCGTCTCCTGGCACGCAGGCCTCAGCGGCAGATCGATCGTGAAGGTGGCGCCATGTCCGAGCGCACTCTCCACCGTGATCGTGCCGTCCATGGCGTGGGCCAGCAGCCGCGAGATCGAAAGCCCCAGGCCGGTGCCGCCGGTGCGATCGCCCGACGAGGTGCGCGCTTGCGTGAACTCGGTGAACAGCTCCGCGATGTCGGAGGACGAAAGACCCGCGCCGGTGTCCTTCACAGCAATGATGAGGCGCCCATCCGCACGACCGCCGCCCTCGCCCGCGTGCGCGCTCTCGCCGCGCCGCGCCGAGACAGTGACGAGCACACCGCCGGAGGTCGTGAACTTGATCGCGTTGCTGAGAAGGTTGAGAACGATCTGCCGCATGCGCTTGATGTCGCCGGTCAACAGCGTCGGCATGTCCGGCGCGATCTCCCAGGCCAGCTCCAGCCCCTTCTCGTGCGCGCGCGGCGCGAGCAACTCGACCGTGTCGCGCACCATGGTGGCGAGATCGAAGGCGGCATCGGCGAGCGTCAGCCGGCCGGCCTCGATCTTTGACAGGTCGAGAAGCTCGTCGATCAGGTCCAGGAGTGTGCGGCCTGCAGCGCCGATGGCGGTCACGTAGGTCTTCTGCTCGAGCGTTATGGGCGTCCCCTTCAACAGCTCGGCCATGCCCAGAATGCCCGTCATGGGCGTGCGGACCTCGTGGCTGATGGAGGCGAGAAAACGCGATTTGGCGATGTTGGCGGCCAGCGCGCGCTCTTTCTCCGCTTTGAGATCGGCGAGCTGCGCGGCCAGCGCCGCCGGCAGGGGCGCAGCCGGCGGACGTTCGCACGTGCCGGCGGGCGTCGGTCCCGGCGCCGCGGGGTCGGAAAGTCCATCACGTGCAATGCGCCGCGCCATCGCCGACGTGACGGCGGCGAGGAGTGCGGCGCCTGCCGCACAGCCAGCAGCGCCAAAAGCCAGATGTGCAGGCGAGACGCCGGGCAGCGTGGCAAGCGCCGCGAGCCAGCAGCCGACACCCGCCATGCTCAGCCCGGCAGCGAGCATCGCGCGCGACCGCTCGGTCGCACGACGGGCCTCGAGGGCAGTGTCTTTGGCGCGCGCGCTCACGTTCGAAGAATCCACCATTGCCGCTATCGATGAGGCAATCACGCGCGATTTGAGAAACACTTGAGGGACCTGGTTAATGCTATCTTCCGCAACGTCGTGCGCCGGCACACGTCCGATGAGCCGCCGTCGCGACCGGGCCTGGATACAGGAAGTGGGGAGGACAGATGAGCGGACCACTGAAGGGGATGCGTGTCGTGGAGATCGCCGCAATCGGCCCCGCGCCGTTCTGCGCCACCCTGCTGGCGGACATGGGGGCCGACGTCATCCGCATAGACCGCCGCGAGGCGATCGACCTGGGCTTGCCCGGCCGCCAGGATCCTCGCTTCGAGGTGTTGTTGCGCGGCCGCCGCTCCGCCAGCGTCGACCTGAAATCACCGGCCGGGTGCGACGTCGTGTTGCGCCTGATCGAGCACGCCGACGCCCTGATCGAAGGCTTCCGCCCCGGCGTGATGGAGCGGCTGGGTCTTGGCCCGGACGTCTGCCTCGGCCGCAACCCGCGCCTCGTCTACGGCCGCATGACCGGCTGGGGACAGGACGGACCGCTCGCCCCGGTCGCCGGCCACGACATCAACTACATCGCCCTGTCCGGCATGCTCCATGCGATCGGACGGGCGGACGCTCCCGTCCCGCCGCTGAACCTCGTCGGCGACTTTGGCGGTGGCGGCATGGTGCTCGCGTTCGGCGTCATGTCGGCGCTGTGGCAGGCACAGCGCTCGGGACACGGTCAGGTCGTCGATGCGGCCATGTCCGAAGGCGCAGCCTACCTCGGCGGCATGTTTTTCGGGTTACTGGAAAAGGGCACGTGGCAGGATCGGCGCGAGTCGAATTATCTCGACGGCGCCGCGCCCTGGTACGGGACCTATCGCACCAGCGACGGCGGCCACATGGCGGTTGGCGCCATCGAGGGCCGTTTCTATCGCACGCTGCTGGAGCGGCTCGGCCTCGCCCGCGAGGATCTGCCCGTCCAGCACGACCGGGCCGGCTGGCCGCGCCTCGCCGCACGCTTCACCGAAGTGTTCGCCTTGCGCACGCGGGCCGAATGGGAAACGGTCTTCGCCGGCTCCGATGCGTGCGTTACGCCCGTGCTCACGCTCGCCGAAGCTCCAGCCCACGCCCACAACGCGGCGCGGCAAGCCTTCGTCGATCGAGACGGCGTTCCCCAGCCCGCACCTGTGCCGCGCTTCTCCCGAACGCCGGGCGAGGCCGGCGAGCCCTCGCGCGGCCCCGGCGCCGATACCCGCCAGGTGCTGACGGATTGGGGTTTTGCTGCCGGCGAGATCGACCGCCTGACAGCCGCCGGCGTCGTCGGCCCGCCCGCCGCGTGAGCCGAAAGGCCGCAGGAGAAAGAAGTACCGGTGGCGTGGGGCGAAAGCCCCGCATGCGCCTCGATCCGCTGACCGCCTACTCCGCCGCCGCCGGCTGCGTCGCCACTGCCCGCCGCCGCCCGCCGCTCTGCCTGAGTACGAGGAAGGCCAGGATCGCGGTGTTGACGAGGTTGAACGCGATCCCCGTCACGAACGCCGGCGCGTAGAACCCCATCTGGTCGTAGATATAGCCGGCGAGCCACCCACCCGTCGCCATGCCGCTGCCGGCCAGGAACAATTGCACCGGCACCCGCCAGCCCGCTTCCTTGGCCGGGAACAACTCGCGCACCGTGAAGACGTAGGCTGGGATCAGGCCGGAGAAGCCGAGCCCGAACGCCGAGGCGACGAAGAACAGCCCCGCCTCGTCCTGCGTCACCGAGAACGCCGCCATCGCCGCGGCCTGCGCCACCGAGCAGATCAGCAGCGTGTTGAGCCCGCCGATCCGGTCCGACAGCCAGCCCCAGAACTGTCGCGAGATCACAGCCGACACGAGCAGCACCGACAGCATCGCCGCGCCGGTTTGCGCCGTCATGCCGAGGTCGCCGCAATAGGCGATCAGGTGCGCCGCGGGCATCGACATGGGCACGCAGCACAGGAAGCTCGCCACGCACAACAACGCAAACGCGACGTTGGGACGAAGCCCGAGCACCCGATCCGTCTGCTGTGCGGCGGCCCCGCTGCCGGACCCGATCCCTGCGGCTTCCGGTGGCCGCGATCTCAGGAAGATGATGGCGAGCGGCACGACGAGCGCGAGCTCCAAAAGCCCGTAGTAGATCATCGTCTGCCGCCAGCCGTGCTCGGCGATCACGCGCTCGAACACCATCGGCCAGAACGCGCCCGCCACATACTGGCCGGACGAGATCATGGCGAGCGCCGCGCCCCGGTGCCGGTCGAACCAGCGCGACACGTAGACCATCAGCGGCGCGTTGATGCCGGCGTTGCCCAACACGCCGATGAACAGCCCGTGCCCGACGTGCAGCTGCCACGCCGCGCCCTGCGCCGACAGGAACAGCCCCGCGCACACCATCATCGAGCCGCCGATCACGGTCCATTTGACGCCGATCCGGTCGGCCAGCGGCGTAATCGCAATGCCGCCGATTGCGCCGCCGAACCAGCCGAGCGAATAGGCCAGCGACACGATCGCGCGCTGGTCGCCGAACTCCGCGGCCATCGGCTTCAACCCGACGACGACGATGTAGAGGCTGCCGTAGGCGACCGACAGGATGGTCAGCGCTGCGGCCGCGACCACCCACGAGGCCCGTGTCTCGATGCTTGCCGTCACCTGCCGCCCCGTCGCCACCCAGAACATGCTTATGTTTTGTGCACGGGAGGATGGCAGGGGCCAGTGACGAGGGCAAGCGGGTCGCCCTGTCCCAAATTCCCTTTCCCCGCGCCGCTCCCCTGGTTCCCTCTATCGCCTGCCGGGAGTCCCCTCCCTCTTGCGGTGATTCCCCTCCCCCTTGCAGGGAGGGGTTAGGGGTGGGGGTAAAACATCCTGCCGCGGGCAAGACGTGACCGCGCGGCCGGCTCGCTGGCCGCTACGCCCCCAAGTCCCGCATCACCTTGATCAGGTCCGCCTTGCCCTCGAAGCCGATGCCCGGCAGGTCGGGCATGGTGACGTGACCGTCCTCCACCCGAACGCTGTCGGGGAAACCGCCATAGGGCTGGAACAGGTCCGGATAGCTCTCGTTGCCGCCGAGCCCGAGCCCAGCCGCGATGTTGAGCGACATCTGATGTCCTCCGTGCGGGATGCACCTCGACGGCGACCAGCCCGCGACCTTCAAGACATCCAGCGTCCGCTGGTACTCGCACAGCCCGTAGCTGAGCGCGCAGTCGAACTGCAGCCAGTCCCGGTCGCTGCGCATCCCGCCGTAGCGCAGCAGGTTGCGCGCATCCTGGTGGCTGAAGAGGTTTTCTCCCGTCGCCATCGGCCCCGGATAGAACTCCGCCAGCGCCGCCTGTAGCGCGAAGTCGAGCGGATCGCCGGCTTCCTCGTACCAGAACAGCGGATAGTCGCGGAGCATCTTGGCATACGCGATCGCATCCTCGAGCCCAAGCCGTCCGTTGGCGTCGACGGCGAGTTGCGCCTGGCCGCCGATCTCCTTGAGCACGGCTTCGATGCGCGGCCGGTCCTGGGCCACGCCATTGCCGATCTTCATCTTCACGACCGTATAGCCGCGGTCGAGATAGCTGCGCATTTCCGCGCACAGTTGCTCCAGCCCTTTGCCCGGGTAGTAGTAGCCGCCCGCAGCGTAGACGAACACACGCGGGTCTGCCTGCCGGCCATGCCTCTCCGCCAGCAACCGGAACAGCGGCGTCTCCGCGATCTTGGCGACCGCGTCCCAAACCGCCATGTCGATCGTGCCGACCGCGACGGAGCGCTCGCCGTGCCCGCCGGGCTTCTCGTTCTTCATCATCGCCGCCCAGATCCGGTCGGGATCGAGGTTGTCGCCGGCATCATTCAAGAGCGATTCTGCCTCGGCCTGCAGAATGCGCGGCGCGAACCGCTCGCGGATCAGCCCACCCTGCCCGTAGCGGCCGTTGGAGTTGAACCCGTACCCGATCACGCGCCGGCCGTCGCGCACCTGATCCGTCACCACCGCGACCAGTGACAGCGTCATTTTGGTAAAGTCGATGTAGGCATTCGCGATCGCTGAGGCGATCGGCGCCGTCACCTCGCGGATTTCGAGGATTCGCATGGCTGGCTCCGCTTTCAATGTCGGCCGGTGGCCGCTATGTAGAACCCGCCCGAGACCTCAGGCAAACGCCAAATGTGCGCCCTATCGAGGCCGCTGGGCGACAATGCACCTCGAAGCTGCCCGGACCCCGCGCCCCATGCTCAAGACCCGCATCATCCCCTGCCTCGACGTCAAGGACGGCCGCGTCGTCAAGGGCGTGAACTTCGTCGATCTGATCGATGCGGGTGATCCCGTCGAGGCCGCCGCCGCCTACGACGCGGCCGGCGCCGACGAGCTGTGCTTCCTCGACATCACGGCGAGCCACGAGGACCGCGGCATTCTCTTCGACATCGTCACGCGCACGGCCGAGCGCTGCTTCATGCCGCTCACCGTCGGCGGTGGCGTGCGGACTGTCGACGACATCCGCAGGCTCTTGGAAGCCGGCGCCGACAAGGTCTCGATCAACACCGCCGCCGTGACCAACCGCCAGTTCGTGCGCGAGGCCTCCGAGAAGTTCGGCGCTCAGTGCATCGTCGTCGCCATCGACGCCAAGAAGGTGTCGGCCGAAGGCGAGCTCGCCCGCTGGGAGATCTTCACCCACGGCGGCCGCAAGCCGACCGGTATCGATGCCGTCGCGTTCGCCAAGGAGGTTGTCGCGCTCGGCGCCGGCGAGATCCTGCTGACATCCATGGATCGCGACGGCACCAAGGCGGGTTTCGACAATGCATTGACCCGCGCCATCGCCGACGCCGTGCCCGTGCCCGTCATCGCGTCGGGTGGCGTCGGCACGCTCGATCACTTGGTCGACGGCGTCCGCGAAGGTCACGCCAGCGCGGTGCTCGCCGCCTCCATCTTCCACTTCGGCACCTACACCATCGGCGAGGCCAAGGCGCACATGGCCAAGGCCGGCATCGCCGTGCGCAGCGCTGCATGATCGTCGTCGGTTAGGCTTACTGAGCCGCAGCCGGCGACCGAAAAAGCCTACACCGCCTCCGGCTTCTTCCGCAGCAGCAGCACCAACGGCACCGCCAGCGCTGCGCAGATGCCGAGCATGTGGAAGGCGTTGATGTAGCCGATCATGGCCGCCTGCCGCTGCACTTCGCGCGACAGCCGCGCGAGCCCTGCCACCGTTTCCGGATTCCAGCTCTCCGGCATCGCCGGATAGAGAAGCCCCATGCGGTGCGGCGCGATGTACTCGGCAAGCTCGGCATACTTGGTCGAGGTCGAGCGCACGAACACCAACACCGACATCGACACGAACAGGCTCGATCCGAAGTTGCGCACCATCGTGAACACGCCGGTGCCTTCCGCAATTTGATGTTTCGGCAGCGTCGAGAACGACATGACAATGATCGGCGTGAACGACACGCTCATGCCGAGGCCTTGCAGCATGTTGGTCGCGATCACGTCGAACTCGGTGATGTCGAGCCCGAGGCTGGCGAGCCAGAAACCCGAAACCGCCTGCAGCGTCAGCCCCAGACCGATGGCGAAGCGCGGTGCCGCCCGTGTCAGCTTGGCGATGAACAGGAACGCGATCCAGTTGCCCACGCCACGCGACGCGATCAGAAGGCCGATCTCCGTGTCGGGATAGCCCCTGAGATCGTGCAACAGCGTCGGCATCAGCACCAGCCCGATGTAGCTCAGCATACCGAGCACGAAAGCGATCACGAGACCGACCGTGAAATTCCGGTCACGGAGCAGGCGCGGATTGAGAAACGGATCCTTCGCCGTGAGGCAGTGGACCGCGAAGATCCAGAAGGCGAGCACGCCGACGAACGTGTAGGCGATGATATCGTAGGACTCGAACCAGTCGAGCCGCTGCCCGCGGTCGAACACGAGTTGCGCGCAGACGATGGAGACGGACAGCGCGAGAAATCCGGTCCAGTCGAGGCGGATCGCTTTGCGCTCGGTGTGCTGCGACAGCGCGAACCAGGTGCAGGCCAGGGCGGCGAGGCTCGCGGGCACGACCATGAAGAAGGCCCAACGCCAGTTGTACGCCTCCGTTGCGTAGCTGCCCAGAATCGGTCCGAACACCGGACCGAACATCGTGCCCACGCCCCACAGCGCCATCGCGGTCGGCTGCATGCGCGGGGAGAAGGTCGCCAGCAGGATCGCTTGGCCCAGCGGCATGATCGGCGCGCCGAATATGCCCTGCAGCACGCGCGCCAGGATCAGCGTCTCCAGGCTGCCCGCCACACCGCACAAGAAGGAGGCGATGGTGAACCCCGTGAGCGTGCCGAACATCATTGTGCGCCAGCCCAGCCGGTCGGCAAGCCAGCCCGTCATCGGGGTGGCGACGGCGGTGGCAATCAGATTGAGTGTGATGACCCAGGAGATCTCGTCCTGCGTCGCCGACAGCGTCCCGCGGATCTGCGGAAGCACCAGGTTGGCGAGCGTGATCGTCATGCCGAACAGGAGATTGGCGAGCTGCACCATCAGCAGGATCAGCCACTGCCGACCCGTGATACTCCAAAGCCCGCTCGGCTCCGCCGTCGCGCTCATTCCTCGACGATCCTTCGCTGACGGCCTGATGCCGAGATTCGATAGGGCGTCCCCGGCGAGAAGGGGGGGCGGCCCGCGAAGATACCCGACGCCGGACCCGTGCGCGACCGCGCTTCGCGAGGGTCCGCCCCCCGCAATGCGCCGGGCACCATGGCGGCTTGACGCCGGCTGCCGCGCGGGTGGAAGGTTTGCCCCGGATCTCCTGCACTCGCCTGGCAAGGCAACATCAAGGAACCCCATGCAACAGCGCACACTCGGCCGGTCCGGCCTCAAGGTCTCGGTCCTTGGTCTCGGCTGCAACAATCTGGGCGGTCGCATCGACGATGCCGCGGCCAAGGAGGTGGTGCACCAGGCCCTGGACGTCGGCATCAACTTCTTCGACACCGCCGACCATTACGGCGACCAGGGCGGCTCGGAGACGGTGCTCGGCCAGTTGCTCGGCGCGCGTCGCAAGGACATCGTGCTGGCGACCAAGTTCGGCCTGCAGATGGACAAGACGGGCTGGCTCCACGGCACATCGCGCCGCTACGTCATGACCGCCGTCGAGGCGAGCTTGAAGCGTCTGCGGACGGACTATATCGATCTTTACTATCTACACTGGCCCGATCACGTCACGCCGATCGAGGAGACGCTGCGCGCGCTCGACGATCTAGTGCACCAGGGTAAGGTGCGCTACATCGCCTGCTCCAACCTGACCGCCTGGCAGGTGGTCGACGCCTATTGGACGTCCAAGACCAACAATCTGAACCGCTTCGTCGCCTCGCAGAACGAGTTGAGCCTCGTCGTCCGCGATGCCGAGGCCGAGCTGATTCCCGCGCTGGAACGCTGCGGCATGGGCTTCATCCCCTATTTCCCTTTGGCCAGCGGTCTGTTGACCGGCAAGTACAAGTCTCGCGCCGACCTCCCGGCCGGCACGCGCTTTGCCAAGATCCCGCGCTTCGCCGACAAGTACATGACCGATGGCAACATGAGCATCGTCGAGCGCCTCACGCCGTTCTGTGCGGAGCGCGGCCATACGTTGCTCGAGCTGGCCTTCGCCTGGCTGCTCGCCAAGCCCGCCGTGTCGAGCGTCATCGCCGGTGCCTCTAGCGGTGCGCAGATTCAAACCAACATCAAGGCCGCCGACTGGCAACTCACGAAGGATGAGGTAGAGGCGGTCGATCGCATCCTGAAAGGCAATGCCTAGCGCGGATGCGAAGTGGACATCCGAAGCGCAAACATAAGAACGCGGATGCGAAGTGGGCATCAGGCTGCATAGACGCAGCACCGCGTTGGCGGCCGGCTTCCCGGAGAGGAGTCGCCAGCGCAATCATGAGATCACCGCGCTGGCGGCAGACTCCCCGCAGGAGAGTCGCCAGCGCAGTCAAAAAAGGAGAGCACATGGAAACGCTGCGCCCCCTCGCCGAGAAAATCGCCAGGAAGCTGATCGCCCGCAAGGAAACGATCGTCGTCGTGGAATCCTCCGCCGGTGGCCTTATCGCTGCGGCGCTGCTGTCGGTCGGCGGCGCGTCGGCCTACTTCAAGGGTGGCGTCGTCTCCTACACCTACGAGGCGCGCGAAGCCTTCCTTGGCATCGCAAATGCCGATCTCGGAGAGCTTAGGTCGTCGACCGAGCCCTATGTCGCGATGGTCGCCGGCCGCGCGCGCGACAAGGTGGGCGCCACCTGGGCGCTCGGTGAGGGCGGCGCGGCCGGACCCTCCGGCAACCGCTACGGCGACGCCGCCGGTCACGGCTGCATTGCCGTCGTCGGTCCGGTCAAACGCACGCTCACCATCGAGACCGGCAGCGCTGACCGCGTCGCCAACATGCGCGCCTTCGCCCATGCGGCGCTGGAGGCCTTCGACGCCGCACTCGGCGCCTGAGCGCCACGCACGGCGTCGACCGAACACGGGAGAATCGCGAAATGCCCACCGTGACCACGCCCCAGGACGGCGCGATCTACTACGAGGAGCACGGCACCGGCGCACCGGTGTTTCTCATCTCCGGCCTTGGGGGCACGCTCGGGGCGTGGGCGCCGCAGATCGCGCATTTCGCCGCGCGCTATCGGCTGATCCTGCACGATCACCGCGGCACGGGCCGCTCGAGCCAGAACCGGATGCGCTATACGGTCCCGTTGATGGCCGACGACGTGCTGGCGATCATGGACCATCTCGGCATCGACAAGGCGCACGTCGTCGGCCATTCCACAGGCGCAGCCATGACGCAGGACATCGCCCTGCGTCATCCCGATCGGCTGATCAGTGCCGTTTTCTCCGGCAGCTGGCCCGAGCCCGACTTCGTCTTCCGCCGCGCGTTCGAGGTCCGTCGTGCGACATTGCGCGATTGCGGCGTCGAGACCTACGTCAAGTCGACGCCTCTGTTCATGTACCCGCCGCAGTGGCTCGCTGAGAATGCGGACACCGTCACCGCCGCCGAGCCCGCCGCGATCGCCGGCTTCCCGCCGCCCGAGATCATGCTTGCCCGCATCGATGCGATCTGCGCCTACGGCCCCGGAGAGAAGCTGCGCGACGTCCGCACGCCCTCGCTCGTCACCTGCGCCAGCGACGATATCCTGACGCCGCGCTATTACTCCGAGCGCATTGCGTCACTGATCCCCAACGCCACCACCTACTTTTTCCGGTCCGGTGGTCACGCCATGCCGCAGACCCGCGCCGCCGAATACAACGCCGTCGTGTCCTCGTTCATCGACGCGGTGTCTGCTGGACGGACATGGCAACCAACGGCGCGCTGACGTTACCGCCGCGCCGCTCAGCACGGTTCAGCTCTTGCCGGCGGCCCCGGCTTCGAGCGCAGGGATGGACTTGCCTGCCGGCGCCGCTGGCGCTGTGCCGGCCGGATCGGAAGTCGGCATCGGACTCGCCGGCAATTCGATCCTGGGACCTTCATAACGGAAGGTCGGCTCCGACCAGGGCCCTTTCACCAGCACGGTGTCCCGAACGGTGTCGAGAGCCAGCGCCTCTTGCTCGGATTTGCGCGCGCGCGCGCCGCCGAGCGAAAGCCTGAGATCGACCACTCCGGTCTTGAGGTTGCCGCCGCCGGTCGCCGTCAGCAGTCCGTCCGACGTCATCGCGCTCAACGCCTCCGCGCGCACGACGCCGTCGCTGAGGACGAAGCGGGCATCGAGCGCCTCGATGTTCGTCGCGTTGCGCCGGGCAAGCGACCAGCCGTTCACCGTATTGGCGCGCGCAAGTTCGCTCAGCACCCGGAAATCGAAGCCGAGCCGGCCACCGTCCTTCATGGCGAGCACGACCTTGCCCGTGGCCGATCGGGCCAGATCCGAAGCCCATTCACCCTTGGCGTCGAGGTCGGCGATGACGTCGCCCGTCCCCTGAATCGCATTGCCGCTGCCGAAGGCCTGGCCGATCGCACCCAGATCCGCGCCTGCGAGCTTCATCTTGAGCTTGTAGCGCGGTACCGCCTGCGCCGCGTCGACGGAAATCAGCCCGCTCACACGCGAGCCGAACATTTCCAGCTCCGCGATGTCGGCGAGCAGCCGCCCGTCCTTGATCGACAGCGTCGCCGCGCCGCGCCCAAGATCGATGGCGCGCGCCTTCATGCGATCCGACGAGATGCGCAGGTCCGCGTCGATCAGCTGGGTCAGCGGCAGCGAGAACGGACCTCGCGCGTTGCCGAGCGCGGCATCCAGCGCTGTCGTGGCACTCTGCCAGTTTGCGATGTAGGGCGTGAGGTCGAGTGTGGAAAACGCGAGCGTGCCGTTGAGGATCGGACGGCTCGCCGTCGCGCGGAACGATAGCGTGCCTGTCGCCGGGTTTCCGTCGATGTTGACCTCCGCGCGTTGGAAGGCGACCGTGGCGCCGTTCCAATCGATCGCGCCGCGGATCTTGATCTCCCTGAGGCCGGGCCCCGATGGCCAGCCGAAGCCGAGCCAGCGCAGCAATCCGCGCGCTTCCCGCATCGTGACATCGGACGTGCCCTGCAACAGCAGTCCGCTCGATATCGCCGCGGTGCCGGAGAAATCGAAGTCGACCAGGGGCGCCCTCAACTTCAGCTTCAAGGGCGCAGATCCACTCGGCGCCGTCGCGCCCGTATCCGCAACCGCCAGGCTCGCGTCGATCTCGGTCTTCTGGCCGCGCAGGCCGACGCTGCCCTTCACCGTGAACAGCGACTTTCGCGTCCGCGTGATGTCGACGGCGACATCACTCAAGGTTTCGCTGCGGCCCGGCGCGAGCTGCAGGCGCACGGTGCCGCCCACGACCGACAGCCGCTCCAGCTTCATGGCGTTGACGGCGCTGACAAGCGGCGAGGTGGCGGCTTCAGCGGTGCTTTCCGGCGAGGTCGGCGCGCCGGCCCAGAGCCCATCCGTCGGCCCGACGATCAGCTCCGCCCGCTCGAGTTTCAGTCGGGCCCCGCCCGATGCGAGCAGGGCCTGGGCATCGCGGCCGCTCAATCCGCTGGCGTCGGCAAGGCTCAGGACGCCCCGGGTAACGATCAGACCCCCACGGCCGCCGATCGCGATGGGCTCGCTGATGACGAAGCCATCGCGAGGTCCCGCCATGACGCTCGCTGGCGCAAAGACCATCCGGCGGTCGTCCTGTCCGAGCAGGATCGGCAGCAGCATGCCGATCGCAACGAACGCGACAACGGCCAATGCCACCACGAGCCTGACAACACGGCGACCAACCCGCACGGTGCTGCGGCCGGATTTTCGGATCCTCACCATTCTCCAGCGTTCCCCGGCGTCAATCGGACCCCACCAGCCCGTTGCGCCCCCAAGGAGACAGTTACATCCAGAATTGGCGACGCGACGGCGTCGCTTCATCGTCGCATCACCGGACGCAACGCCATTTGGAACGTCGCGAGGTCCTCTCGATGATGCCAGGACGATGACAGTGATAGACGTTTTCCGTCCGGAGTGCGAGCCGGAAGGTCTTGTTCGACGGGAAAGAGTGTTGATCGTTTGGAAAAAATGTTGCGCGCCGCCGCGTTCCCGGATCGTGCGTCGCAAAAAGTCGCCCGCCATGGCGCGAGGTCATGGCGGGCTGTCGTATCGTAGAAGCGATGTCTTCCTCAATTGAGGATGCGTGCCGCCGTCTTCTTCACAAGTTCGTCGTGCGTCACACCGGGTGCCAGCTCCACGACACGCAGGCCGTTGCGGGTCACTTCCAGCACGCCGAGATCCGTAATGATGAGATCTACGACGCCGACGCCGGTCAGCGGCAGGTTGCATTTCGGCAGGATCTTCATGTCCTCCGTGCCGTCTTTCTTCTTTGCCGTATGCTCCATCAGCACGACGACACGCTCGACGCCGGCCACGAGGTCCATGGCGCCGCCCATGCCCTTCACCATCTTGCCCGGGATCATCCAGTTGGCGAGATCACCGTGCTCCGACACCTGCATGGCGCCGAGAATGGCGAGGTTGATGTGACCGCCACGGATCATGCCGAAACTGTCGGACGACGAAAAGAAGCTCGAGCCGGGCAGCGTCGTCACCGTCTGCTTGCCCGCATTGATGAGGTCGGCGTCGACCTCGTTCTCCATCGGAAACGGCCCGATGCCGAGCAGGCCGTTCTCCGACTGCAGCATCACGTTGACGCCGTCGGGAATGTAGTTGGCGACGAGCGTCGGCAGGCCGATGCCGAGGTTGACGTAGAAGCCGTCTTCCAGCTCCTTGGCGGCGCGCTGCGCCATTTCTTCTCTGGTCCAGGGCATGTCGTCCTCCTTAGGCCTTGCGCACGGTGCGCTGTTCGATGCGCTTCTCGGGATGGGGGTTGTGCACGATACGCTTCACAAAGATGCCGGGCGTGTGGATCTGGTCCGGATCGAGGTCGCCGACCTCGACGAGATGCTCCACCTCGACGATCGTGTTCTTGCTTGCCGTGGCGACCATCGGATTGAAGTTGCGCGACGTCATCCGGTAGATGAGGTTGCCCGCCTTGTCGCCTTTCCATGCCTTCACGAGCGATAGATCCGCAAACAGCGACCGCTCCATGATGTACTTCTGGCCGTCGAACTCCTTCACCTCTTTGCCCTCGGCCACAACTGTGCCGTAGCCGGTCTTGGTGTAGAAGGCCGGGATGCCCGCGCCGCCCGCGCGCAGCTTTTCCGCGAGCGTGCCCTGCGGCGTGAAATCGAGTTCGAGCTCGCCCGCCAGGAACTGGCGCTCGAATTCCTTGTTCTCGCCGACATAGGATGAGATCATCTTCTTGATCTGGCGCGTTTCGAGCAGCAGGCCGAGACCGAAGCCATCGACGCCGGCGTTGTTGGAAATCGCCGTCAGGCCCTTCGCGCCGGTATCGCGCAGCGCCGCGATCAGCGCCTCCGGGATGCCGCACAGGCCGAACCCGCCCACTGCGACCGTGATGCCGTCCCTCACGAGACCGTCGAGCGCCGCCTGCGCGCTCGGATAGACCTTGTTCATTGTGCGTCGTCTCCTTCCCTGTCCTCACGAGCGCGACCACGCCACCTCCAGGCCGGGCGCAATCGCCAGGCCCCGGGGCGGGTTGGGTGGTCGGCTGGCAGCCAAATGGCTCCGGCGTCGCGCGTGGCGACCGTCGATAGGTCTCCTTAGCACGGGCCAATCCCCGCTGACAGTAGGCGGTCGCCCACCGCCCGGGCAAGAGGACTGGCCTTCGCCCCTCAATCGCCTTGGCCCCCAGCCGACTCCTCCCCCCGGCCCGCCTCGCTCCCCGGCCGCCCCATCCCTCACATGCTGCCCCGCCCGTGCCCAGCCAACTGATGCCAGTGCGGCGCCTTTTCCATCCCCACGCGCGCGGCTTGCGTCGGACCTCGGTCTCGGGCACTGCTCAGGCGGCCGAAGTGGCCGGTCGCCACGACTGCAGCAGGGAGCCCGAAGGTGCGCAACGCCTTTTCGATCGGTGGCACCGAGGTGGCGCCGGGTGCGCGTCACCTTATCGATCTGCCCGTCTCCAAGCTCTCCAACCATGCTCCCGTGACGCTGCCTGTGCATGTCCTGCACGGCGCGCGGCCCGGCCCGACCATGTTCCTGTCGGCAGCGATCCACGGCGACGAGCTGAACGGCGTCGAAATCATCCGCCGCGTGCTGCGCACCGTCCAGCCCGGCAACATCTCCGGCACGCTGCTGTGCGTGCCGATCGTCAACGCCTTCGGCTTCATCGGCCATTCCCGGTACTTGCCCGACCGCCGCGACCTCAACCGCGCTTTTCCTGGGTCGGGCGCCGGCTCGCTCGCCTCCCGGCTGGCACACCTGTTCTTGACAGAGGTCGTCAAGCGCTCGCAGATCGGCATCGATTTGCACACCGCCGCCATCCACCGCGTGAACCTGCCGCAGATCCGCTGTCAGTTCGACGGACGGCCTCAGTTGCGGCGGCTGGGCGAGGCCTTCGGCGCCGACGTCATCCTGGAAAGCCCGGAGCGGCCGGGCTCTCTGCGCCGGGCCGCGCGCGAGGCCGGCGTCGAAGTCCTTGTCTACGAAGGTGGCGAGGGCCTGCGGTTCGACGAGTTTGCGATCAAGGCCGGCGTAGAGGGCATTGCCGGCGTCATGCTCCAGATGGGCATGCTGGAGCTGCCCGATGGCGTCGAGGCGGTAACCCGCCGCGAGAGCGCGCGCCCGCCGCTCTTCGCCAATGCCGCGCGCTGGGTACGCGCCCCCGAAGGCGGCGTCCTGCGCACGGTGAAGCGCATCGGCGAGGCCGTCAGCCAGGGCGAGGTCATCGGCCAGATCGCCAATCCCTATGACGAGGCCGCCATCGACGTGCGCGCGCCCCGTCGCGGCATCGTCATCGGCCGCACCACGCTACCTGTCGTCAACATGGGCGACGCGCTGTTCCACATCGCCTGGTCCGACGAGTTCGCAGGCCGCCCGCGGCGCGACGCGCAGGCCGGCGAGCCAGTCGCGCCCGAGCCTGTCATGGACGAGGACGAGATCATCTGAGACGATGGGCTGCCGGCTGCGCGCGTCGCCGGCCCTGGCATTATATCTTGGGGAATCACATGACCGATCTGTGGCGTCTGACGTCGAGCGAGATCGCCGCGCGCGTGCGGCGCCGGGAGCTGTCGGCTGCGCAGGTGACCGAGGCCGCGCTGGCCCGCCTGGCCGCAGTCAATCCGAAGATCAACGCCGTCGTCACCGAGATGCCTGAGGCCGCCCGTGCGGCAGCCCGCCGGATCGACGAGCGCATCGGCCGTGGCGAGGACGTCGGCGCTCTGGCCGGTGTGCCGGTCACGATCAAGGTCAACCTCGACCAGGCGGGCTATGCGACCACCAACGGCGTGCGCCTTCAAAAGGACCTCGTCGCCAAGGTCGACAGTCCCGTCGTCGACAACCTCGTCAGGGCCGGCGCGGTCGTCGTCGGCCGAACCAACACGCCCGCCTTCTCACTGCGCTGGTTCACGCGCAACAGCCTGCACGGGCATACACTGAATCCGCATGACCGGACGGTCACGCCGGGCGGATCGTCGGGTGGTTCGGCCGCAGCGGTGGCCGCCGGCATCGTACCGCTCGGGCACGCGACCGACATTGCCGGCTCGATCCGCTATCCCGCTTACGCCTGCGGTCTGCACGGCCTGCGCCCGAGCCTCGGCCGAATCCCCGCCATGAACTTCAGCGCGCCTGACCGTCATATCGGTGGCCAGCTCATGGCGACGTCCGGCCCTCTCGCCCGCTCGATCGCCGATGTGGACCTGGCCTACCGCGTCATGTCCGGCGCGGACCTGCGCGACCCCTGGTACGTCCCCGTGCCGCTCGACGGCCCTGCGATGCCCCGTCGCGCTGCACTGACGGTTGCACCGGAAGGCCTTGCCGTCGCGCCTGAGGTCGAGCGCGCGCTGCGCGACGCCGCTGCCCGCCTGAAGGATTCCGGCTGGGAAGTGGTCGAGACGCCGTGTCCGCCTTTGCGTGAGGCCGTTGGCGTGCAGCTCATGCTGTGGCTCGCCGAGTTCCGCCGCGGCGCCAGCGACGCGGTGGCCCGCGAAGGCGATCCCGACGCGCGCTTCGTCTACGGCGAGATGGAAAAGCTGTGCCCGCCGCCGACGCTGGAGTCGTTTATGGACGCCTTGCAGACGCGTGCCCGCCTCGCCCGCGAGTGGCAGCTGTTCCTGGACCAGTACCCGGTGCTGATCTGTCCGGTGTCCGCCGAGCTGCCATTCCCCGACCAACTCGACGTCGAGGGCCCCGCAGCGTTCCAGCGCGTGTGGGAGGCGCAACTTACCCAGATCGCCGTGCCCGTGATGGGCCTGCCCGGTCTCACGGTGACCACCGGCAAGGTCGGCACGCGCCCTGTCGGCGTGCATCTCGTCGGCAAGCGCTTTCGCGAGGACATCTTGCTGGATGCGGGCGCCGCCATCGAAGCCGCCGGCCCGCCGCTGGCACCGGTTGATCCATCTTGGTAGCGCAACATCGCGCCGGCGGCCGGCGCGCCGGAGGCGTGTCGCGGTGGGGTAAGCGATCGCTGGCTCCGATGGCGCAGCATCGCGCCGGCGGCCGGCGCGCCGGAGGCGTGTCGCCGGCGCAAATGATCAATGCGGCGGCAGCTGCGCGAGCCGGATCCAGTAGTCGTTGAGCGACTTCACGATATCGACCAGCGCCTCGAACGTGACTGGCTTTGTGATGAACGAGGCGACGCCGAGGTCGTAGGTGCGCAGGATGTCCTCTTCGAGCTTCGACGTGGTCAGCACAACAACCGGGATGCGCCGCAGCTCGGGATCGGCCTTGAGTTGGGTCAGCACGCCGCGCCCGTCTAGCCGGGGCATGTTCAAATCGAGCAGGATTAGCGCCGGATGGGGCTTGCCCGAGGCCGCGTCGGCCGTCCGCGCCGCGCTGCGCAAATAGAGCATGAGCTGCTCGCCGTCTTCCGCGTAGACGCGCGGGTTCGCCAGGCGGTTCTCCTTGAACGCGTCCTCGATCATCAGCCGATCGTCGCTGTCGTCGTCGGCGACGACGATGGTGGCAAGGGGCTGTTGTGTCATTGATCCGATCGCGACGATGAGTTTGGAGCCGCAACTTATCGGTGTAACCGTAATCGGAAAGTTAACACGCTGACGCTCCTTTTCGCATCTGCGTGAATTGCCCTGTTATTGTGCACCGCCGAGCGCTCCGGCGCATCGCCACGCGGGTGCCAGCCCCGGCCCGGGTCGCCGGTCAACAAATCCTTAACAATGGCGAGCCTCGCACCCTATTGTCGCCTGACGCTCAAACGCTCGCGCGCCAGACCGATCAGGCGCCCGACCCAACCGGAGGTCCGCCATGAAGCTCGTCACCTTCGAGCCGCAGCCTGGCACGCGCCACATCGGTGCGCACGTTGACGCCGATCACATCGCGGATTTCACCGCAGCGGACGCAACTCCCGAGATGGCGAGCATGCTTGGTCTGATCGACGGCGGCGAGCCGGCCCTGGCGCGCGCACGCGAACTCTTGAAGTCGGCGGACCATGTGCACCCGCTCGCCTCCGTCCGCCTGCTCGCACCCGTTCCGGTGCCGCGCCAGATGCGCGACTTCCTGGTGTTCGAAAAGCACCTGATGCAGGCACGCGAGCAATCCTTCCGCCGCATCAACAAGGACGCGCCCGATCTGGACGCGCGCCTCGAGGCCGCCCGAGCGGAGGGTCGCTTCAAGCCGGCGCCGATCTGGTACAAGCAGCCGATATACTACAAGGCCAACCGCTTCTCCGTGATCGGTCACGGCCAGACGATCGAGTGGCCGCGCTACGCCAAGCTCCTTGACTACGAGCTCGAGTTCGGCGTCTTCGTCGGCAAGACCGGCAAGGACATCGCCCGTGAAAAGGCGCACGAGCACATCTTTGGATACACGATCTTCAACGACATCTCCGCGCGCGATGCCCAGGCCGCCGAGATGGCCGGCATGCTCGGTCCCGCCAAGGGTAAGGACTTCGACACCGGCAACATCCTGGGCCCGTGCATCGTCACACCCGACGAGCTGAAGGCCCCCGACAACCTCACGATGATAGCGCGCGTCAACGGCGAGGAGTGGTCGCGCGGCAGCTCCGCCACGATGCACCACAAGTTCCCCGACATCATCGCCCACGCCTCCATGAGCGAGACGCTCTACGCAGGCGAGTTTCTGGGCTCGGGCACGGTCGGCGGAGGCAGCGGTCTCGAGCAGGGCCGCTACCTCGAGCCCGGCGATGTCATCGAGCTCGAGGTCGAAGGTATCGGCATCCTGGAAAACCGCATCGTGCAGACGGCCTGAGACCAGAAGTCCTGGGACCGTCGCAGTCGGCAGGAGGCGATCTTGAAGTTGAGCCTGCGCCAGAAAATCACCGCGCTCGTGCTGGTCGCCACCCTCGGCTACGTGCTGGACAGGACGTGGCCGCGCGAGCCTACGATCGAGCGTTTGGAACGCCAGCTTGCCGGATCGCGCTGCGATTTCACTTTCGAGTCCGATCGTTGTGCTTGGCGCGGGTTCGAGCCCTTGGCCGCGCTCCTGACGACTTGGCACGATTGTGATCTATGGGCCGTGCAATGCCTGGGCGGGCTTCCCGGCTCCGGTGCCGTCGCGCCGTTGATCGAGGTGCTGAGAACCAAAACCGACATCGAGACCTGCGACGGGGTGCTCCCCATCCGAACCTTCGCCGTATCGAGCCTCGGCAGGATCGGCGATCGCGCAGCAATCGAGTTCGCTGAAGCAGCACTTGCAGCGTAAGCCCATGGCTAGGTTGTCGTTGGGCGCCACGGGCTGCGCGGCGCGGCCCGAAGACCTGGAGGTGGCGGTCCAGGCGCTGTCCAGACTGGAGCGCTGACCTTCGCGCGCCTACTATAGGCTCAGCGGTCCGCCCGCATGTCGTCATAGCCGCGATGCCGGCGCATGTAGGCGCGGATGAAGGAGCACCGTGGCACCACACTCGCGCCCTGCGCCCGCAGGTAATCCAGTATCGCGCTGACCAGCCGCGCGCCGATACCGCGGCCTTTCAGGTGCGCGGGAACCTCGGCGTGCAGCAACCAGACTGCATCCGGCTCGCGCCGATAGCTGACGAACGCCGTTTCGCCGCCTTCCAGCGCCATCTCGAAGCGGCTTCGGGCGGCATTGTCGGTGATGGCACTCATGGCGGCTCCATGGACTGGCGGACCGGAGGCAGATGGCGGCCTACCCCTGGCCATATAAGGGCGCCCGGCCGCCATGGCGAGCGGCGGATCGTCTCCCGCCGGGCCGCCCACGCCTGCGACCCTTCCGTTGTCCCGCGGCATGAGGCATGAAGGGCTCAATAAACGAGATTGGGAGGATCGCAGGGATGGCTGGCGCACTCGACGGCATCAAGGTGTTGGATCTCACGCGCGTGCTGGCGGGACCGCTTTGCGCCATGACGCTCGGCGACATGGGTGCCGACGTCATCAAGGTCGAGCCGCCAAATGGTGACGACACCCGCGGCTGGGGCCCGCCACATGTCGGCGGCGAGGCGGCCTATTTCCTCGGCGTCAATCGCAACAAGAAGAGCGTCCGCCTCGATCTCTCCAAGCCCGAGGCCAAGAAGGTCTTGGGCGATCTCATCCGCCGCGCCGACGTGCTGGTCGAGAACTACAAATTCGGCACCCTCGACAAGTGGGGCTTCGGCGCCGACTGGATGGCCGCCAATGCACCGCGTCTCGTGCACTGCTCGATCACCGGCTACGGCGAGACCGGTCCCAAGGCCGAGCTGCCCGGCTACGACTTCGTGCTCCAGGCCGAATGCGGCTTGATGAGCATCTGCGGTCCCGAGGACGGCCCGCCCTCCAAATACGGCGTCGCCATTGTCGACATCGCCACCGGCCAGAACGCCACCATCGGCATTCTCGCAGCCCTGAACGCGCGCCACGCCACCGGCAAGGGCCAGAAGGTCTCCGTCTCGCTCTACGAGACCGGCGTCGCCCTGCTTGCCAACGTCGCCTCCAATCATCTGGCCACCGGCCGCGACGCCCGCCGCTTCGGCAACGGCCATCCCAACATCGTCCCCTACACGACCTACGATACCGCCGACGGCACGCTCGCGCTCGCTGTCGGCAACGACGGCCAGTTCGCCAGGCTCGCCGAGGTCGCCGGTCACCCCGAGTGGCCGAAGGATGCGCGCTTCACCAAGAACGCCGATCGTGTCGTCAATCGCGTCGAGGTCGACGGCATGGTTGCTGAAGCCATTAAGGCGCACCCCACCGCGTGGTGGATCGAGCAGTTGCGCGGCGTCGGCGTACCGTGCGGCGCCGTCAACGGCGTCAAGGCCGTGATCGCCGACCCTCAGACCCGCGCGCGCGACATGGTGATCGAGGTGGCGCACCCCACTGCCGGCAGCCTGGCCACGCTCGGCTTTCCCGTGAAGCTCTCCGCCACGCCGCCCACCGCGCGCACGCCGCCGCCCCTGCTGGGCGAGCACACCGAGACCGTTCTGGCCGACGCTTTGGGCCTCGACGCCGACGCCATTGCCGCACTGAAAGCTGCCGGCGCGATCTGATCGGAGGATCGACACAATGACGACATCCAACCCTTCGTCCGGCGTCACCGGCCTATCGCACGTGGCGATCGCCGTTCCTGACATCGAGACCGCCGCGCGTCGCCTCGAGGAGCGCTTCGGCCTGCGCGCAGGTCCGATCCACGACAATGCCGCCCAGAAGGTGCGCCTGTGCTACGTCGACCTCGCCAACACGCGGATCGAGCTGATCGCGCCGATCGGACCGGACGCGCCGCTCACCCGCTTTCTGGAGAAGAACCCGTCGGGCGGCCTGCACCACATCGCCTTCTCTGTGCCCGACGTCGACGCGGCTCTCTCCGCGGTGACGGCGGCGGGCGTGCGGCAGGCCGGCGCCACCGGCCGCAACGTGCACGGCCATCCCATCGCATTCCTCAATCCCAAGGACGTGCTTGGCGCGCTCGTCGAGTTGGAGCAGAACTGACGCCGCCCACGTTGCTCCGCATGCCGCTCAAAGCGCGTTTTCCAGATGCTCGGGCCAGCGTCGCGGCAGCACGAAAACCAGGTCGAAGCCGCAATCATGATCAGCGTAGCGTCGATGCCGCGCAAGCCACAGGCCGGCCGCGCGTCGCACGCGCTGGCGCTGGCGCGTGCCGATCGCCGCTTCGGCTTCAGCGCGTGAAGCGCGCCGCTTCACCTCCACGAACGCGATGCGCGTGCCACGGACGGCGACGATGTCGATCTCGCCGAGCGGCGTGCGCACCCCGCGCCCCACGATACGATAGCCCTTGAGCATCAGCGCGCCCGCCGCCAGCGTCTCCGCCCAGCGTCCGCGTTGCCAGCGCTTGCGTCGGACGTGATCGGGCGCAGCATCCGATTGCGCGGACGGCGCCGTGCTGCCGCGCCGTGACCGGCTCATGGCGCCGCCTCGCGACGCAGCCCGATCGCGAGATCGTAGACGCGGCTCTTGGCGACACCGAGCTGTTCGGCAACGGCCTTGGAGGCGTCGCGAACCGTTTGCGATTGGAGTGCGAGCGTCAGTTGCGCGCGGATGTCGTCGTCTGTCGCCTCGTGTGCCGCGCTCGACGGCGGACCCACGACGATGACGATCTCCCCCTTGGGTGGGGCGAGCTTGGGATCGGCGGCCAGTTGACCGAGCGGCCCGCGCACGATCTCCTCGAACCGCTTCGTGATCTCGCGCGCGACGACCGCAGGCCGGTCGCCCAGCACCGAAGCGAGGTCCGCCAGGCAGTCCGCCGTCCGCCCGGGCGCCTCGAACAGGATCAGCGTCGCGGGGATCGGCTTCAACGTCTCGATCCGTTTGCGCCGGGCCTGCTGGCGCGGCGGCAGGAAGCCGACGAACATGAATGTGTCCGTCGACAGACCGGACGCCGTCAGCGCCGCCATCACCGCCGACGCGCCGGGCACGCTGAACACGGCGTGGCCGGCGGCGGCGGCTTCCGAGACGAGCTTGAAGCCGGGGTCTGACACGAGCGGTGTCCCCGCGTCGCTGACGAGCGCGATCCGCCGTCCCGCGGCCAGCGCTTCGAGGATGCGCGGCCGCTCTGCTTCCGCGTTGTGCTCGTGGTAAGCTCGTGTCCGCGTCGAGATGCCGTAGGCCTCGAGCAGCGTGCGGCTGTGCCGCGTGTCCTCGCAGTAGATCATGTCCGCCCGCGCCAGAATGGCCAGTGCGCGCAGCGTGATGTCGGCCAGATGGCCGATCGGCGTCGACACGATGTACAGCCCTGGCGCCAGCGGCTGCTCCAGAGCGCTCTTCAGCCGCAGGTCGGCCAGCCCTAACAGCCGCGCAAAACCATCCGCTCCGCTTTTCGCGGCGGGATTGTCGGCTGAATCTCGCGGCTCCGCCATGTCGATGAATTTCCACACGTTGTTCAAAGGCTCCGCAGTGCGGTCACAGCGGCGAAACACTTTGATTGTGTCACGAAATCACTGGTCTCGGCCACCGATCCCGTCTAACGCTTGAGTCGTCTGCCAGCTGGTCGCGCGTAGCGCAGCGCGGGAGGCCAACAGGTCATGAGCGCCGAAATGCCAATCACCACAGCACGGTCCGGATCGATGCGGCAGGTGTCGACGAAACGGCTGTGCGTTGGTGCGGCCTTGGCGGCAGCCGCGGTCTGGCTGTCTGCCTGCAGTGCTGGCCCCCTCGGTGGCGCCACCCAGACCGGTGCGCTCGGCACCAGCCAGGCGTCGCCATCCGCGACAGCCGGCCAGTCGGTGACGCCTTCACGCCAACAAGCCAAGATCGCCGTTCTCCTGCCGCTGAGCGGTGATCCCCAGGTCGCCGCCATCTCCAAGGGCCTGAAGCAAGCCGCCGAGCTGGCCCTGTTCGACTTCGACAGTCCCAACGTCCAGCTCATGTTCAAGGACGACAAGGGTACACCCGAAGGCGCCATGGCCGCGGCCGGTGAAGCCGTCCGCGCGGGCGCCGAGTTGATCGTCGGACCGCTGTTCTCCCGCGCCGTCGCCGCCGCCGCGCCGGTCGCGCGCAACGCCCGCATACCCGTCGTCGCCTTCTCCAACGACCGCGCCGTCGCGGGCAACGGTGTCTACCTGCTGAGCTACCTTGTCGACCCCGAGGTCGACCGTATCGTCGGCTACGCCACAAGCCAGGGTAAGCGGCGCTTCAGCGCGCTCGTGCCACAGGACGCCTATGGCCTCGCCATCGAGCAGACCTTCCGCGCAGCCGTCGCCCGGCACGGCGGCAACGTCGTCGCGCTCGAGCGCTACGGCGCCGACAGCAACGGCATGGTCGACGCGACCCGTAAAGTCGGCACGGCCATCAAGGCTGCGGAAGAGTTGGGCCAGCCTGTCGACGCACTGTTCATCCCTGGCGGCGAGGACATTATTCCGCGGCTGGGCTCGTTGCTCGGTTTTGCCGGCATTGATCCCGCGCGGGTCAAGCTACTTGGCACCGGCGGTTGGGACTATCCCAACGTCGGCCGTGACGCAGCCCTCGTCGGCGCGTGGTACCCCGGCCCCGATCCCCGCGGCTGGCAGGCGTTCACTGAGCGCTTCTCCAAGACCTACGGCGCGCCGCCGCCACGCTTCGCAGCCCTGTCCTACGACGCGGTCGGCATCGCGATCCTGTTGTCGGCTCGCCCCCCCGGCCAGCGCTACACCGCCGAGACGTTGACGGCCGCCAGCGGCTTCAACGGCGTCGATGGCCGGCTGCGGCTGCTGCCCAACGGCTTGATCGATCGCAGCCTCGCCATTCTCGAGGTGCAGAAGTTCGGTGCAACTGTGGTCGAGCCGGCTGCCGGTGCGCCGTCCGGCGTTCAGCCGCCGCCGGTCGCGGCGCCACCGCCTATGGCAGCCGATTCGCCCTTCCGGCCGGTCGCCGATGCGCAGCCGCCGCCGATGCGCGAAATCCTGCCCGAGACCAACTGAGCCAATCCCTGCGCTGCGCCAGAGCCTAAGCCTGAGCGTCTGCCGCGCTGGCGTGAAGCTTGGTCCGCGTCGCGTTCAGCCCACGTCCCAGACCGGCCGGCGCACCTCGGGATCGACCACGCGCACGTTCTTGTCGCGCAATGCGCCGATCTCCGTCATCTCCGCGTCCGTCAGCGCGAAGTCGAAGATGTCGATGTTCTCTTCGATCTCGCGATTGGCCAGCGCGCGCGGCACCACGGCTACGTCCTTCTGCTGGATGAGCCAACGTAGCGCCACCTGCGCCGTCGACTTCTTGTGAGCCTCCGCGATCCGCACGATGACAGGGTCCTTGAGCAGAAGTCCGCGCGCCAGCGGCACGTGGCAGCTGACCAGCAGACCATGTTTGCGGCACGCCGCCAGCAGTCGGTCCTGCCGGATGTAGGCGTGATACTCGATCTGATTAGTCACCAGCGGCTCAGGACAGACCTGCACGGCCTCCTCCAGCAGCGCGATGGTGAAGTTCGACACGCCGATGTTGCGCGCGAGCCCCTGCTGCTTGGCCTTGGCCAGCGCGCCCAGCGTCTCCTTCAGCGGCACGCGCGGCTGCGGCCAGTGGATCAGCAGCAGGTCGACGTAGTCCAGGCCAAGCGTCTTGAGGCTGGTATCGACCGAGCGGGCGAAATCGTCCGCGCGCGCGTTCTCCTCCGTCACTTTCGTCGTCACGAACAACGCCCCGCGATCGATCCCAGACGCACGAATGCCCTCGCCGACCCATTGCTCGGAGCCGTACTTGCGCGCCGTGTCGATGTGGCGATAGCCGCACGCGATCGCGTGGGCGACGAAACCCGCGGCTTTCTCCGGCTCGGGAAATTCCATTGTGCCGTAGCCAACGACGGGCATCGCCGCACCACGTGCTTTGATCTCGAAGGCCTTCGCTGGCTGCATTGACGCGTCCTCCAACTGGATGCTCGTTGTTGTAGTGGAATTGGTACGGCCTTCAGCCGGATGGGTCCATGGTCGCCAGCGCGACCGCGAGCCGGCACGCTGCATCGAAGCGGTCGAGGTCGATCCACTCCTCCACCGTATGCACCTCGTTCTGCCCTGCGCCGAAGCTGACCGTGGGGATTCCGTGGCGGACGAGCCAGTTGGCATCGAGCCCGCCGTTGGCGACGCGGATCTCGGGCTCAAGCCCGATGGCTGAGACCGCGGCGCTCGCCCGCCGCACGACCGGCGCTGTGTCCTTCATGCGGAACGCGGGATAGTCGGTCCGGCTCGTGAACTTCACACGGCCGCTCACCCCGTCGCTGTTCGTCACGGCAGCAGCGGCCTCCTGGAACGCATGCTTGTAGGCGGACGTGATTTCCTTGCAGAAGGCGCGGTCGTGGCTGCGCGATTCCCCCTGCACCCGAACATAGTCGGTCACCACGTTGGTCGCGCCGCCCGCCGGTCCGCCGTCGGCGCCGCCCACCGGTCCGACGTTGCTCGTGCCGAACCGGTCGCCTTTGACGACCTTGCCGAACCAGCCGCCCTTGTGGACGGCGGACAGCGCTTCGGCCAGGATCAGTATCGCGCTGATCCCCTTTTCCGGCGCGCCGCCCGCGTGTGCCGCCCGCCCGGAGATTTCGACCTCCCAGCGATCCGCGCCGATCGCCCCGATGATGACGTAGGCCGGGTCGCGCCCGTCGAAGTTGAACGCGATCCGTGCCCCGGCAAGGCGCTCCAGGTCGAGATGTCGCGCGCCCCAAAGCCCGCTTTCCTCGCGCACCGTGAACACCAGCGTCAGCGGCGGATGGTCGAGCTTCCCGCGCACCAGCTCCGCGACCAGCGTCACGAGCACCGCGCAGCCGCAGCGGTTGTCGCCGCCGAGCGCGCTGCGCGCACCGTTGACAATCTTGCGGCTCTGCCGCTTGGGCATCGCGCCTGCGCACAGCGGCACCGTGTCCATGTGCGTCATGAACGCCAGCCGCGGCGCGTCGGCGTGGCGCCCGCGGCCGGGCAGCGTCACAATCAGGTTGCCGGTCTGGGTCGGCAGCGGGATGCGCGTGTGCGCGTCGTCGAAGCCGATCGCCTTGGCCGGCACGCCGGCCTCGCGCAGCGCCTTCGTAATCTCTGCGGCAATCCGCCCCTCCTCGCCCGTGATCCCCGGCACGCCGAGGAACCGCATCAGGCGGTCGGTGGCGGCCTTGGCGTCGACGATGGCGGCTTCCACGGTCGTCATGGCGGCGCTCCCTGGGGTTTCGGTCGAAGAGGCGAGGGTAGGGGTGGGCGGGCCGACAGGATAGAAGACCCTGCCCGCAGGGTCGAGCGATCAGCCGCCGGGAAACGGCCGTATCGCCGCGGCCCGCCCGGCACGTTCCATTTTCCCCACAATGGCCTATGATTAGAACATCACCACCAGGACGAGGACCGATGGACAGTCGCAGACAAGCACCGTCCGGCGCAGGTCGCCGCGCGCCATCCCAAAGCTTCGATTTCGACCGCATCATCGAGCGGCGCGGCACCCACGCCACCAAATGGGACATGATGGCGCGCCTGTCGGGCATCACCGCCCCGGACGCGCTGCCCATGTGGGTCGCCGATATGGACTTCGCCGCGCCGCCCGGCGTGACCGAGGCGCTATCGGCGGATGTTGCGCGCGCAACTCATGGCTACTACGCCAATACAGGCTCGTGGGCCCAGGCCTGCGCCGACTGGCTCGCCCGCCGCCACGACCTGACCATCGATCCCAAATGGGTGAGCCCGACGCCCGGCATCGTCTCCGGCCTCGGCCTCATCCTCCAGGCCGTCAGCGAGCCGGGCGACGAGGTCGTCGTCTTCCCGCCGGCCTACCACGCTTTCCGCAAGATCATCCTGGCCAACGAGCGCCGCATCCTCGACGCGCAGTTGACACTCGCCAACGGCCGCTATGCCATGGACCTCGAAGCGCTCGCGGGCCAGATCACCGCGCGCACCAAGGTTGTGTTCTTCTGCAGCCCTCACAATCCCGGTGGCAACACTTGGTCGCCCGAGGAGATCCGCGCGCTGGCCGCCTTCTGCAACGACCACGATCTGATCCTGGTGTCCGACGAGATCCATTGCGATCTGGTCTTCTCCGGCGCCAGGCACACGCCCACGCTGCAGGCCGCCCCCGGCATCGCGGACCGGCTGTTCACCTGCGTCGCCGCGACCAAGACCTTCAATCTGGCCGGCGCCCATGTCGGCGCCTGCATCACGTCTAATCCCGAGCTGAAGAAGAGGCTCGACGCGCGCATCGGCGCCAGCGGGCTCGGCTCCTACAACGCCTTCGGCATGATCGCGACCGAGGCAGCATGGCGCACGGGCGACGACTGGCTCGACGCGCTCCTGCCGTATCTGAAGGAGAACCGCGATCTGTTCGACCGGCGGATCGAGGCCGCAGCGCCCGGCGCCCGTTCGATGCCGCTCGATGCCACCTATCTGGCATGGGTCGATTTCTCCGGCACCGGCCTGTCGCCGGAGGATGTCGCCGCCCGCATCAAGGACCGCGCGCGCATCTATGTCAGCCCCGGCTCGCAATTCGGCCCCGGCGGCGAAACGTTCCAGCGTTTCAATTTCGCCATGCCGCGGCCACTGCTGCTCGACGCGCTGGACCGCCTCGATGAGGCGTTTGCAGACATACGGAGTGGCGCGTGAAGCCGGGACACGCGACACCGGTCGTCGGCATCATCGCCAACGAGCATCTGCTCAACGACCGCTTCATGGTGCAGTTCGTCGGCGAGAAGAACCTTCAGGCATCGGCCAGGGTGGCCGGCGCTTTGCCGCTGATGTTCGCCGGCGATCCCAAGCTCACCGATATCGGCGCCCTACTCGACGTCGTCGACGGAATCGTACTGACCGGCGCACGCGCCAACGTGCATCCAACGCGCTTCGGCGTCGATCCCCATCCCGCCCACGAACCCTACAACGAGCGCCGCGACGACCTGGCCTTGGCGCTCGTCACGGCCTGCGTTGAGCGCGCCATCCCGCTGCTCGGCATCTGCCGCGGCTTCCAGGAGATGAACGTCGCCTATGGCGGCACGCTGCATCCCGAGATCCGCGAACTGCCCGGCCGCCTCAATCATCGAATGCCGCGGCTCGACAATGGTGACATCCATCCCGATCCCGCTGTCGTCTTTGCCGACCGCCACGACGTCGCCCTGGTTCCCGGCGGCCTGTTTGCGCGCCTCTACGGCCGCGAGACGATCCGGGTCAATTCCCTCCACGGCCAGGGCATTCTCGAGCCCGGCACCCGCGTCGTGGTGGAAGGCGTGGCGGAGGACGGCACCATAGAGGCGATCCGCATCGCCGAGGCGCCGGGCTTTGCCATCGGCGTCCAATGGCACGCCGAGCACGACGCGAAGAACAACGCGATCAACCGGACCATCTTCGAGGCCTTCGGCCGCGCCTTGCGCGGCGAGGCTGTGCCGGCCTGAGCCTCAGCCGCGCGTCACTGGCGCCGGGCGCGGCAACCCCAGCGTGTCGCGCAGCATCGGACCGGGATAGCGGGTGCGATAGAGGCCGCGCCGCTGCAGCTCCGGCACGACCAGATCGACGAACTCGTTGAAGGCGTCCGGAAAATAGGCGGGCATGATGTTGAAGCCGTCCGCCGCCCCGTCCGTGAACCACTGCTCCAGCGTATCCGCGATCGATGTCGGCGTGCCGCACACCACCATGTGCCCGCGCGCCGCCGTCGTCAGGTTATAAAGATCGCGCAGCGTCATACTCTCGCGCCGCGCCTTGTTGAGCAGCGCGCGGGCGAAGGCGTGAGACGAATCCGGCAGTGCAACATCCGGGATGGGACCGTCGAGTGGATGGCCGCTGAGGTCGATGCCGAGTTGGCCGGATAGCATGCCGATCCCGGCGCTGTCATCGACCTTGCTTTGCAGCCGGTTGAGCTTCGCGCGCGCTTCGCGCCTCGCTCGCGCCGATGATCGGCATCACGCCCGGCAGCACTGTGGCGTCGGTCGTCTTGCGACCGTATGTTGCCAGCCGCGCCTTGAACCCGGCATAGGCCGCCTTCGCCTCCTCGAAGTCCTGCACCACCGAGAACACCACGTCGGCCGTGCGCGCGGCGAGCTCCTGCCCTCGATCCGAGCCACCGGCCTGGATCACGATCGGGCGGCCTTGCGGGGTTCGGCCGACGTTCAAAGGCCCTTTGACGGTGAAGTACTTGCCCGCGTGATCCAGCGCCCGGATCTTCGACCAGTCGAGGAATTGCCCGGTCTCCCGGTCCGCCACGATGGCGTCGTCGTCCCAGCAGTCCCACAGTCCCATGACGACGTCGATGAACTCCTCCGCGATCGCATACCGCTCGTCATGGGCGGGATGCACGCGGCCGAAGTTGAGCGCCGCTTCGGAGGTTGCCGTCGTCACCGCGTTCCACGCCGCGCGTCCCCCGCTCAGGTGATCGAGCGTCGCAAAAGAGCGGGCGACTGAAAACGGTTGGTTGTAGGTTGTCGACGCCGTACCGCCGAGCCCGATGTGCGTGGTCGTTGCCGCCAGCGCGGACAGGATCAGGATCGGATCGGGCCGCACCATGTAGGACGGGTGCATATTCGGCTTCACCACCGGACCATCGCCGAAAAACAGGAAATCGAAACAGCCGCGTTCCGCGATGCGCGCGATCTCCTGCAGCTGAGCGAGGTTCTGGAAGCTGGCATTGGCGCCGGGCTGGCGCCAGCCGGCGAGATGGTTGCCGGTACCCAGCACGAACACGGCGAGATGCATCTGGCGGGGCATGGCGTACTCCTTGACGCCGATGAGGGTCGCACGCCGCCCGGCCGCGCTTCAAGTGGCCGGTTGTTTTTCCGCCATGTGCCCGGTGGCGGTCAGGCAAGCTTCCTGAGCTTTCGCAGGCAGCGCACATCGTCCGGGATCGGATCGTTCGGCCAGTAGGAGGGCCAGATGGTCCGCGACACTTCGCCGACGTAGATGTCGCCAGCCGAGTCCACGGCGATGCCGTGGGGCGCGATGAACTCTCCCAATCCCCGGCCGGGATGCGCGCCGCCCAGCCGCGCCAGCACCTTGCCGGTGTGATCGAGGATGCTGATCCGCGGGCCGAGGTTCGGGAAGTCGCGCGTCAGCGCGAGCGCCGGTCCGAGCTCGCCGACGTAGCACAGCGGGCACGAGCAGCGCGTCATGGCGAGCGCGCACGGCCGGTGCACCGTGTTCCACTGCGTCTCATAGCGCCCGTTGGTGTCGAACACCTGGATACGGTGGCTCTCGCGGTCGGCCACGTACACCCAGCCGTCCGGATCGCACGTGATGTTGTGCGGAATGTTGAATTCGCCCGGTCCGATCCCGCAGGTTCCCCACGACATCAGGTGCCGTCCGTCGGGCGCGAACTTATGGATGCGCGCGTTGCCGTAGCCGTCGGAGACGAGGATATCCCCCGACGGCGTCAACGCCGTATGCGTACAGCGATGGAACGGCGCGCCGCCCATGAACGGTGCCGGCCGCCCGGGCACGCCGAGCGTCAACAAGACGCGCCCCTCGCGGGTGCAGTGGCGCACGGTGTGATCGCCGTCGTCCGTCAGGAACACGGTGTCGTCCGGCGCGAAGTGGAGGCCGTGCGGACGCTTGAACACGCCCTCGCCGAACGACCGCAGGAACCGCCCGTCCCGGTCGAATACGATCACCGGATGCGGCCCGCGATGGAACACGTAGACGTCGTCGCGGCTGTCTACCCCGACCGCCGCGACCTCGCCCAGCGACCAGCCGGCCGGCAGCTTGCCCCAGTCCTCCACGACCGCGTAGCGGAAATCGCCCTCGCCGAGGATCGTGCTCGCGCTGCCGGCTGCTGTGCTCATGCGATCACCTGCAGAACGTCCAGCCGAAGCCCTTGTCCTTGGCCGTCACGCGCCCTGCCGTTGGGTTGGGGAAGTGGATCGGCAGGAGCACGGTCGATGTATCCGCGACTGACCCGAGGAAGGACCGGCGCGACGCGCAGGCCTGCTCGCGGTCGGTATCGAAGATCGTGTACCAGTCGGGCTCGCAGCACTGCAGCGCGTGGTGCATCATGTCGCCGGTCACGACCGCGTGCTGACCCTTCGAGCGGATATCGATGCACACGTGATGCGGAGAATGCCCCGGCGTCGGCGTCAGCCGGAAGGTATCGTCGAGCTCGAAGCTGTCGTCGACCAGCAGCGCTTGGCCCGCGTCCACGATCGGCCGGCAATTGTACGTCCACACGTTGCCCGGCGGGTTTTCCCCGCGCTGGGTCGCAGCCTCCCAATAGGCGTACTCGTCCTTGTGGAAAATGTACTTGGCGTTGGGGAACGTCGGCACCCATCGGCCATTGACGAGCTTCGTGTTCCAGCCGGTATGGTCGATGTGCAGGTGCGTGCAGAAGACGTAGTCGATGGCCTCGAACGAAAGCCCCGCCGCCTTGAAGCCATCGAGCCACGGCTGCTTTGGAAAGTCCATCGGCGCGGGATAGCCCTTGTCCTCGCCCGTGCAGGTGTCGACCAGGATCGTGTGCTTCGGCGTGCGCACGACGAACGTCTGGTACGTGATCACCATCTTGCCGGAAGCCGGGTCGAACACGACCGGGTCGAGCGAGGCCAAATGCGCCTTGCCCTTCACGGGATCGTAGCCGGGGAACATCTCCTCCGGCTTCCGCCAGGGCCCGTCGCGCTCAACGATCGAGGTGATGGTCACGTCGCCGACGGTAACGGTCTGCATGGGGTCCTCCCTTGAAGCTGTCTTGTCCGAATGCGGTCTGATCTGCCGCCTGCCCAGACGATAGCCTATTCCGGCCCGGGAGGGGAGACGGAGGCGGATGGATTTGACAGACCTGCCATGCCTATCGAACAATCGTATGAAAGCGAAGATCCCTGGGAGGGTGACTTGAAGGCAGCAGCGTTTCAGTATGCCAAGGCGGCGTCCGTCGCCGAGGCGATCGCGCTCAAGGCGCGGCATGGCGATGGTGCCCGGTTTCTCGCGGGCGGCCAGAGCCTGCTCGCCGCCATGAACCTGCGTCTCGACCGGCCCGACCTCGTCATCGATATCGACGGCATCGGCGACCTGCGCGCGATCGGCCACGAGGCCGGCGTGGTTCACATCGGCGCGCTGGCTACCACCGATGCGATCGGTCGCTCCGAGGTGATCGCCAGGCACGCACCGCTGCTGGGCGCGTGTGTCGAGCACATCGCCCACCCCGCGATCCGCACCCGCAGCACCATCGGCGGCAGCGTGGCGCTGGCGGATCCTGCCGCGGAGTGGCCCGCCGCCTGCCGCGCGCTCGACGCAACCATCGTCGCCGTCGGGCCCGATGGCGAGCGGCGTCTGCCGGCGGCGGACTTCTTTCTGGGCCTCTACCAGACCGCTCTTCTGACCGACGAGCTGATCGTGCGCTTCGAGGTGCCGGCGGCCGGGCCGGGCACACGCGTCGCCGCCGAAGAGCTGGCGCGCCGCCGCGGCGACTTCGCCATCGCCGGCGTCCTCGCGCAGGCGTCCGGCGACGGCAAGGGCGGGCTCGCAGATGTCCGCACGGCCATATTCGGCGTTGCCGACAGGCCCGTGCGCATCCCCGCCGTGGAGGCCGCCCTGACAGGATCACCGGACATGGCCGCCGTGAAAGCCGCGCTCGCCTTACACTTGGAGTGCACCGGCGATCTTTATCATGCACCCGCCACCAAGGCCCACCTCGTGGGCGTCTTGTTCGAGCGCGCTGCAGAAAAACTCGTCGCTACCGGAGGCGCGCCATGAGCGAAACCAGACAGATCAGTTTCCGCCTCAACGGTGTGGAGCGCCGGGCCTCCGTTCCCATCCGCCTGCATCTCGTCGATTTCTTGCGCGCCGAGTACGAGCTGTCGAGCCCGCGCGTCGGCTGTGAGCATGGCGTTTGCGGCGCCTGCACTATCCGCGTCGACGGGGAAATCGTGCGCGGCTGCCTGTTTCTGGCCGTACAGGCCGACGGCAAGTCGGTGGAGACGCTCGAAGCGCTCACCGACAGCGCCGAGATACGCGATCTGCAGGATGAGTTCATCGCGCGCAACGCCACGCAGTGCGGCTATTGCACCTCCGGCATGCTGATCACAGCGGCCGAGTTGTTGAAGCAGCCGCGCCCCATGAGCCGCGAGGCGATCCGAGACCATCTGTCCGGCAACATCTGCCGATGCACGGGCTATGAGGCGATCGTCGACGCGATCGAGGCGACGTTGAATGCCCGCCTTGCGGCGGCGCCAGGGAGGACGCCATGAGCACCATCGAGAACAAGGCCGATCCGGCGGGCTATGTCGGCCGCAGCGTGCCCCGGCTGCCCGCCAAGCGCCTGGTCGAGGGACACGGCGTCTACGTCGACGACATCATGGTGCCCCGCCTCGCCCACGTCGCGTTCCTGCGCAGTCCGCACGCCCACGCGCGCATCCGCTCGATCGACACGTCGAAGGCGCAAGGCATGCCCGGCGTCGTTCGTGTCGTCACCGGCGCCGATTTCACATTCGTCAAACGCTTTGCCGGAGTGCTCGCCCACTTCAAGGGCATGAAGTCGGCCGAGGCGCCGGTCATGGCGATCGATCGGGTCTGCTGGAACGGCGAGCCCGTCGCCGCCGTCGTCGCCGAGCAGCGCCACCAGGCCGAGGACGCGCTCGAAGCGATCCACGTCGATTACGAGCCGCTGCCGGTCGTCACCGATATGGAAGCCGCGCTCTCCGCCGGCACGACGGTGATTCATCCGGAGCTGGGCGATAATCTGTGCTTTTCCCGCGAGCTCGACGCTGGAGACTTCGCCGCCGCCCTCGGCAAGGCCGACAAGGTCGTCGAGCGCACATTCCGCTTCCCGCGCCACACCGGCGTCTGCCTCGAAGGCCGATCGGTGCTCGGCGATTGGTCGAAAGCCGAAGGCCGCCTGACGATCTACATCTCGCACCAGGCGCCCAACATGGTCCAGGACACCTACGCCCAGTTGCTCGGGCTGACCGAGGATCAGGTGCGCGTCGTCTGCAAGGACGTCGGCGGCTCCTACGGCATCAAGACCCACGTCTACGGCGACGAGCTTGCGACATGTGCGCTGTCGATGCTGACCGGACGTCCCGTGAAGTTCGTCGCCGACCGCGTCGAAAGCTTCGTCAGCGACATCCATTCGCGCGACCATCGCGTCAAGGCGCGCATGGCCGTGACGAACGACGGCAAGATCCTCGCGCTCGGCTATGAGGACCGTCTCGCCGTCGGACCCTACTCGATCTACCCGCGCGGCTCCGCCGTCGAGGGCAATCAGATCTGCAACATCTCCGGCCAGTGGTACACGCTGGACGCCTACAGCGCGAAGATCGAGACGGTCTTCACCAACATGGGGCCGTATTCCAACTATCGCGCAGTCGGTCATCCCGTCGCCGTCGGCTTCGTGGAGGGCATGGTCGATGCCGCCGCCCGCGAGATCGGCATCGACCCCGTCGAGCTCCGGCGCAAGAACCTCATTCCCGACGACGCCTTTCCATTCAAGACCGTCTCCGGCCTCACCTTCGAGGTGATGAGCCATCACAAGTGCATGGACGAGCTGACCCAGCTGATGGACTACGCCGCGCTGCGTCGCGAGCAGGCGGAGCTGCGCAAGCAGGGCATCTATCGCGGCATCGGCATCGCTTCGATGATCGAAATCACCAACCCCTCCGCCATGTTCTACGGCGTCGGCGGCATCCGCGTTTCCGCGCAGGACGGCTGCAGCGTCAAGATGGAGCCGTCCGGCTCCATCGTCGTCATGCACGGCTGCGGCGAGCAGGGCCAGGGCACCGAAACGATCTACCAGCAGATCGCCGCCGACGCGATCGGCGTCGATCTCGACAGGGTGCGCCTGGTCACCGGAGACACCGAGGTCACGCCCTATGGTGGCGGTACTTGGGCGTCGCGCGGCGCCGGCGTGGGTGGGGAGGCGACGTGGCAGGCCGCGCGCGCCCTGCGCGCCAACATCCTCGAGCTTGCCGGCACCATCACCCAGACGCCCCAGGACGGCCTCGACATCAGGCGCGGCATCGTCGTCGATAAAGCCACGGGTGAGGAGAAGATCAGTCTCGCCGAGTGTGGCCGCATCGCCTACTTCCGCCCCGACACACTCGACAAGCTGCGTCCCGAATTGATGGTGACGCGACACTTCGTACCGAAGAAGTTCCCGTTCTGCTTCACCAATGGCGTGCTCGCGTGCCATCTCGAGGTCGATGCCGCGACGGGCTTCATCAAGCTCCTCAAGTTCTGGGGCGTGGAAGATTGCGGCACAGTGCTCAATCCGATGCTGGTCGACGAGCAGATGCGCGGAGGCATCGCACATGGAATCGGGCCCACGCTCTACGAGCAGTGTCTCTACGACGCAAAGGGCCAGATGCTGAACGGCTCGCTGGTTGACTATCTCGTGCCGATGGCTGGCGAGATGCCCGACATGGAGTTCAGCCACGTCGCCACTCCCACTCGCGAGACGGAGATCGGCGCCAAGGGAGCGGGTGAGGCCGGCACGGCCGGTGCGCCGGCAGCGATCATGAACGCGCTGAACGACGCGCTGTCGCCGTTTGGCGCCGAGCTGTTCGATATGCCGTTCACGCCGGAGAAGGTGCTGAAAGCACTGGGCAAGGTCTGACGCGGCCTACGCCTTGGACGGCGGTAGTGAAGGCGCGCCAGGCGACTCAGCCCTGCGCCTTCACTTTGATCAGGTGGGCCATCGCCTCCACCGCGAGCACGTAGCCGTAGACGCCGAGCCCCGCGATCGTCGCGGTTGCAACAAGCGACACGTAGGAGCGATGCCGGAACCGCTCCCTCTGGTGGGGATGCGAGATGTGCAACTCGATGATCGGCACCTTGACGTTCTTCAGCGCGTCGAGGATCGCGACCGAGGTGTGCGTATAGGCAGCGGGATTGATGATGATGCCCGACGCGCCGCGCGCTGCTTCCTGAATCCAGTCGACCAGTTCGCCCTCGTGGTTGGATTGGCGGCACGCAAGCGTGAGCCCGAGTGCGCCCGCCCGCGCCGTGCACATCTCCTCCACCTGCGCCAGCGTTGTTGAGCCGTAGATTTCCGGCTCCCGCGTGCCGAGCAAATTGAGGTTTGGCCCGTTCAACAGGAAGACCGGCGACGTCATGGAGATGGCTCCTCGTTGTTGGAGGCGAAGGAGGGCGCCGCGGCCATGCCGGCCGCGGCGTGGCGCGTCACGCGCCGCCCGTCTTGAGCTTCAGCAGCTTGTCGGCGTTGCCGTGGGCGAGCTTGGCCATGTCCTCGGCCGAAAGCTTCAGCTTGTCGAGGAACTGGCGACCTTTGACATTAGGCGCATAAGGATAGTCGACGGAGAACATGATCTTGTCGATACCCCACGTCGCCAGCGCCGCCTGCATCGGCACTTCCGTAAAGATGCCGCTCGTCGTTAGCCAGACCTGATCGAGGATCGTCTGGCTGATGGGCCGCGACAGGTGCTTGTTGTCGCGCTGGAACACGTCGTCGATGCGCGCCAGCATCACCGGCAGCATCTCGCCCATGTGCCCGATGATGAGCTTGAGTTTGGGATTCTTGTCGAGCGCACCCGACAGCACCAGCCGCAGCACGTGGATGGCGACCTCTGAGTGCCAGCCCCAGCCGGCCGATTCCAGCACCGCGCCGGAGTTGCCGGGCAGCTGCGAGTAGTACGCGTTGCGCACCGGATCGGTGGAGATGTTGGGATGGATGTAGATCGGCACATCGATCTCGACCGCCGCAGCGAGCAGCGGCTCATACATCGGATCGTCGAGGAACTTGCCGTCCGTCGTGCCGTTGACGTAGCCGCCGACGAAGCCGTGCTCATTGACGCAGCGCTTCAACTCGGTCGCCGCCGCATCGGGGCTGAGCGTCGGCAGCGCGGCGAAGCCGGCATACCGATCCGGCTTCCTGGCGATCACGCCGGCCAGATGATCGTTGAACGCCTTTGCCAGATCGACGCCGGCCTGCCCCGCGACCAGGTCGGGACCCGGACCGTTGAGCGACAGCACTTGAACGGTGATGCCGTGCTCGTCCATCGAGCCCAGCCGACGCTCGCCCATCTCGACCAGGAGCTCGGCGGGGTTCGGTCCGTTCTGGACCGGTGTCCTCTTGCGGAAGCCGCGCTTGGCCAATGCAGCGGGGTCGATCTTCGCCACCAGTTCCGGCACCGAATAATGCTCTTCGAGCGCGACGACACGCATGGGTCTTCTCCTCCTATCCGACGGCGTTGTCATGACGCCGCGAAGGGCGCCCCGCCTTGCATGGAACGGCACGAGCCGAGCCCGCGGCCCGACAGCCGGGCGTGTGCATCGCTCTGCGGCATGCAGTTGTTGGCGAGCCCGCGTCCCGCGTCAAGGTTCGATCGTCGTCAATGCCGCCACTCCGGGGGCGCGACGCGCTGCCAGGGACGCTCCAGGCGGAGGTCGTCGGCGATAGCATTGGCCGCGATATAGCCCGGCGCGCCGTTCGCCCCACCCCCGTTCCCCGTGGACGAGCCGCACAGGTAGAGCCCTTCGACGGGCGTGCGTGTACCCGAAAGCGTCGGGTGCGGCCGGTTGATACCCAGCTGCGAAGGGATGTAGGCGCCCATGCGCACCGCGCCCTTGACCATGTTGACGTTGTGCCGTTCCACGTCCAGGGGCGTGTAAAGGAACGTGGCCCGCACGTTGTCGTCGCCGAGGTTCTCGGCATACTCCCGCCACACCTCGAGCAACCGCTGCGTATGGGCCGCCTTGTCACGGTCCCAGTTGTTCGCGTCGCCACCGACAGCATAAGGCGCGAATGGCCACCAAAAGGCCGAATGTCCTTCCGCGGGCGCGTAGGTCGGATCGAAGGCGCTGTTGCACGCCCCATTGCCCATGAGGACGGCAGGGAACGTCCCCTTCTCGCAATCGGAAAAGCACGAGCGCACCTGATCGATGTCGTCCATGCCGAAGAACACGTTGAAGGCGTGATCGATGTCGGGATCGAACGCACGCGCGCGATAGACGGGCGCCTGCTTCAAGGCCAGATGCAGCGTCACGAGGCTGTGGTTGCCCCAGTGCCATGACTTGAGCTTCGCGCGAACGTCGTCGGGAAATAGGCTTTCGCCCGTCATGGTCATCGTCGTTGGCGCATCGATCGCGCTGGCAACGAACCGGCGCCCCTCGATCCGCGTGCCGTCGGCCAGGACAACACCGCTCGCCCGCCCGCCCGACGTTGCGATCTCGCGCACCTGCGCATTGCAGATCACGCGGCCGCCCCCGGCTTCCACGATCCGCCGCAGCGCCAGCGGCAGCGCGACCGCGCCACCGATCGGCAGCGTGAACTCCATCACATTCGCAAAGATCAGCGGGAACACGATGCCCGAGCCCGGCACGTTCTCCGTCGTGATCACGTGCATGTAGGACGTGAACAGCGTGCGGATCCGGTCGTCGTCGAAATGCTTGCGCACAACGCTGAACAGGTCGTGCTCGGCGTGCGACAGGAATTCCTTCGCCTCCGGTCCAGACAGCCGGTCCTTCAGCTCAGCGATCGGCAACGGCGCGTTGTAGGACAGCCGCGTGAACAGCGGTCGCATCTTGCCCGCATAGAGGTGATGCAGCGCCCGGAACGTCTCCGCGTCCCGCTTGGAAAACCGCGCCAGAGACGCGCACGATTTCTCCAAGTCCTTGTGGATCACGACGCACGTTCCGTCGCGGAACGCGGCGGCCTGCTGGACCGGCGGCTCGATATACGAATACCCGAAGCGGGCAAGCTCGAGATCGGCCATCAGCGGCGCGTGCCGCCACCCCATGAAGAAGTTGGCGTGGGTGTTGAAGCGATAGCCGGGCAACGTCGGCTCGTGCGTCGACGTCCCCCCGCCGATCCAGGCGTTGCGCTCCAGCACCGCGACCTTGAGCCCCGCGCGCGCCAGATAGGCCGCCGTGGTCAGCCCGTTGTGGCCCGCGCCGATGATGACGCCATCATAGCTCGACATGGCTTCACGCCTCCGTTAGCAACTGCCGTGTCACGCCCCAAAGCGTCGGGCCACCCGCCGCCGGTTACGTCGTGCCGCCTTTTACGTCATGTAGGCCGTGAACTTCGTCTGGTTGGCGCGCGCGCCCCAGAACGTCTTGACGTTGACGACGGCGACACGGCCCTTGTCCACCTCCGCCTGCGCGCGCTTCAGCGCCGGCCCGATGCCCTCGATCGTGTCGACGTACTCGCCGTAGCAGCCGAGCGCCTCGGCCATCTTTTCGAACCGCGTATAGCCAAGCTCGCGCCCGGCTTTCGATCGCTCCGGATCGCCCGTCCACCCGCCGTTGAGCGATACGATGCACAATAGCGGGATCTTGTGGCGCACCGCGGTGTCGAGCTCCATCGCGTTGAGCCCGAACGAGCCGTCGCCGTGCAGCACGATCACCTGCTTGTCCGGCCGCGCGAGTTTGGCGCCGATGCCGAACGGCAGCCCGACGCCCATCGTGCCGAACGGCCCCGAGTTCAACCTGTGACCAGGCTCGTACGTTGGAATCGATTGCCGCCCGTAGGTCAGGATCTCCTGACCGTCGACGCACAGGATCGCGTCCCGCTTCATGAAGTTCTTCACTTCCTCGCACAGATGCAGCGGATGGATCGGATCGCCCTCAGGGATCGTGTTGCCGCCCGGCGCCTTGCGCTTGGCATCGGCGCCCGCTTCCAGCCGCTTCCGCCACGGCTCGTAGGTCTTGGCCGTGATCTTGCCCTCGACCGCTGCCAGCAGCTGCTGCAGCACCATCTTGCAGTCGCCGAGCACGGGCACGTCGATCCGGCGCGGCGAGGCCGACATCTCGTCGCCGTCGATCTCGATGCGCGCGATCCTGGCATCGGCATTGAAGCGCGGCGGCTCCAGATGGCCCATCACGTAGTTGAGGCGCGTGCCCACGACCAGGAAGAAGTCGGCCTCCGCGAACGCCGCCGAGCGCATGGAGAGATAGGAATAGTCATGGTCGTCGGGCACCGTGCCGCGGCCTTGCGGCGTCGTGTAGAACGGGATACCCGTCTTGTTGACGAACGCCGTCAGCTCCGCACCTGCGCGCGAATAGATGACGCCCGAGCCCGACAGGATGACGGGCTGCTTGGCTTTCGACAGCGCCTCCACCAGCTCCTTCACGCGCGCGGGATCCGCCAGCGGCCGTGCCGGCTCGAATGGCGCCTCGCACATCGAATAGTCGATCTTGCTCTCGTCGATCTTGGAGAACAGCACATCGCCCGGCAAATCGAGATAGACCGGTCCCGGCTGACCTGACATCGAGCGCCGCCACGCGCTCGCGATCTTCTCGGGAATGCGATCGATGCGGTTGACGCGCTCTGCGTGCTTCGTCATCGGCGCCATGATCGCGACCTGGTCGATGTCCTGGAATACGCCGCGGCCGAAGCCGTGCAGCGGGCTCGCCCCGCCGATGGCGACGATCGGAGCGCAGTCGATGTAGGCGTTGGCAATTCCCGTCGTTAGGTTGATGACGCCAGGACCGCTCGCCGCCATGCACACGGCCGGCTGTTGGCGCAGTCGCGCATAGGCCGTGCCCATCATCACGGCGGCCTGCTCGTGTCGCACGTCCAGCGGACGGATGCCGTGCTTCACGCAGAACCCCTCGCACTCGATCATCGGCCCGCCCATCAGGAAGAACAGGATCTCCGTTCCCTGCTTCTTGAGGGCCTTGGCGACGACTTCCGAGCCCATGATTTCAGCCATGATCTATCTCCATTGCATTGGGTGGGGGCAGCTTCGGCCGCCCTATGACGCGCACGTTTGCGCGGATTGGAAGTTGACTAGACGACGCCATCCGAGCGCAGGCGTTCGATCGCCGCCGGCTCCATGCCGAGCCAGTTGCCGAGCACGTCCTCGGTATGCTGGCCCAGCAACGGCGCGGGCTTGATCTCAGGCGGCACGCCGTCGTGCAGCACGGGCCACCCCATCAACTGCACCGGGCCGAGTGTGGGATGGTCGACCACCTGCATCACGCCGCGGTCCACGAACTCCGGTTCCGCCAGCAGCTCGAGCGTGTCGCGCACCGCGCCGCACGGCACCTTGGCTTCCGACAGCGCGCGCATCACCTCGTATTTGTCGTGCTGCGAGCTCCACTCGGTGATCATCGCGTTGACCTCGGGCTCGCGCGTCGAGCGCGCCGCCTGGTCGATGTAGCGCGGATCGCCCACGAGATCCTTGCGTCCGATCACTTCGAGCAGCCTTTGGAACTGCGCGGGCACGCCGGCGTGGCAATAAAGCGTGACGTAGTCGTTCGCGCCGCCGCCCTTGCACTTGAACACACCCATCGGCACCACCACCCCCGACACGGACTTGCCGCCGTGGCGTCCGCAGGCTTCGCCGGTCGCCTGCGTATAGGCCCAGGCGAGGCGGATGTAGTGCATGCACGCGTCGTTCATCGCGATCTTGAGGTGCTGGCCCTTGCCCGTACGCTGACAGCGCAGCAGCGCGCCGAGCAGCGAGTTGGCGAGCAGCATGCCCGTGCCCGTATCGCCAAGACCGGGTCCCGGCTTCACCGGCGACTGCCCCTTCTCGCCCGTGACGCTCATGATGCCGCCCATCGCCTGCGCTATCGGGTCGTAGGACAGGTAGCTCGCATAGGGGCTGGTATCGCCGTAGCCCTTGATCTGCGCGTAGATCAGCCGCGGATTTTCCGCCTTCAACACGTCGTAGCCGAGGCCCAGCCGCTCCACGGCGCCGGGCGCCAGGTTCTCGATGAACACGTCCGCCTTCGAGGCGAGCTTCTTGATGAGTTCCAGGCCGGCCGCCGTCTTCAGGTCGATCGTCGCTGATTTCTTGTTGGCGTTGAACTGCAGGAAGTACCAGCTGTCCTTGCCCGGCTCGCGCTGGTAGCCGAAGCGCGCTGCCTCGCCGGTTCCCGGCTTTTCGATCTTGACAACCTCCGCCCCGAGCCAAGCCAGCACCTCCGTGCACGACGGGCCTGCCTCGTACTGCGACAGGTCCACGACGCGGATGCCCTCCAGGCACTTGTAGGGGGCGTCCTCGCCGGCCTCCGGCGCAATCTCGGTCTCATGCGGCATGGCATCGTCCTCCGGTTCTTGGGCCGTGCCCGGCCCGTGCCAGCGTTAGCCGCCGGTCGAACGTTGGTTTGATGGACCGTCAGGCTAGCGCGGTCACCGCCCGGGACACAAGCCGCCGTGCGCGCGCCCCGGCCCCCACCGTCTGCGGCCGACCCAGTCTAGGACTCTCCGAACAGGTCCGGCGGATCGGCCGCCTCGCCCGGTACGATCTGGTCGACGCCGATGCCGACCAGCCGGAACCGCCGCCCGTCCGCCTCCCGCTCGATCAGCGGCAGCGCCGCCTCGTAGATCAGCCGCGCCTTCCGGGTGGGGTGCTGGAGGCGCTTGTTGCGCGTCAGGATGCGGAAATCGGACGTCTTGAGCTTTACGACCACCGTGCTCCCCGCGACGCCCTTGCGCTCCAGCGCCTGCGCCACGCGCTCGCACAGGCCGCTGGCGATGGTCGCCAGCTCCGCTGGCGCCGCCGTATCGTGGCGCAGCGTCGTCTCCGCCGACACGCTCTTGGCCGCACGCGACACCGTCACGCTGCGCTCGTCCTCGCCGTGTGCGAAGCGGGCAAGCCGCCGCCCGAAACGGCCGAACCGCGCCACCAGCGCAGCCTCCGACAGCCCTTGCAGGTCCCCGATAGTCTGGATGCCGCTGTCGGCCAGCCGGCGTGCCATCACGGTGCCGACGCCGTTGATCTTGGCCACCGGCAGTCCCGCCAGGAAGCCCTCCACGCCCACCATGCCGATGATCGAGTAGCCGGCGGGCTTTTCCATTTCGGATGCGAGCTTCGCCAGGAACTTGTTGCCCGAGAGCCCGATCGACACGGTGATGCCGACCTCACGCTGGACGCGCCGCGCGATCAGCGCCAGCGCCTCCGCCGCCGTCTCGCTGCCCAACAGGTTGTCGTGCGTGAGATCCAGATAGGCCTCGTCGAGCGACACCGGCTCGATCACCTCGCTCGCCGCGCGAAAGATGGCGCGGATCTGGGCGCTCACGGCGCGATACTTCGTCATGTCGGTCTGGATCACGGTCGCCTGCGGGCAAAGTTCCAGCGCCTTGAACATCGGCATTGCCGAATGCACGCCGAACCGCCGCGCGATATAGCAGGCCGTGGTGACCACGCCGCGCCCGCTGGTGCCGCCCACGATCACCGGCTTGTCCCGGATTTCCGGCCGATCCCGCTTCTCGACGGATGCATAGAACGCGTCGCAGTCGACGTGCGCGATGGCAAGCGTGTCCATCTCCGCATGCGACTTCAGCCGTGCCGAGCCGCACAAGGGGCAACGCTCGGGCGCGCCCTCGGAGGTCTCGCAGCAGTCGCGGCAGAGCGTGCGCATGTCGCCGGCGCCCGTCGTTTCCTTGTTCGAGCCCCTGTCTACACCGCTTCGCAGCCCCCGGCGATGGCATCGCCGCTCAGGATGCCTCGGTCGCGCCAAACGCCGGCTCCGTCGGCTCATCGGGTGGGTTGCGGCTTCAGGCCCGGGTCGGAGCCTGCGCCCGCTGGGGTTCGTGCGCGAACAGGTAGGGGATCAGCGCGACGAGCAGGATGGTCGCCAGCAGACCGAAGACCGCTGCGTAAGCCTCCGGCGATGCGCTGTGTTCCGCGCCGCGCATGGCATCCATGACGACGCCGGTCAGCGCCTGGATGATGGCGACACCACCGAACACGAAGGTGTTTGTCGTCGTCATGCCGCGGCCGACGAGCGGCTCGGGATAGAACATGCGGCCATGCAACACGATCTGGCCGGTGAATCCCGCCGACCAGCCGAGCACTCCGATCACCGCCACGATCGCCCACACCGGCATCTGCGGCGCAAGCGCCATCAGCGCCAGGCAGGCGATCGACAGGCCGACGCCGCCGGCGATCGTGCGCTTCAGCAGGCCGGTCTTGCGCGCGATCTCGGCAAACGTCATCTGGCCGACCGCCAGCGCCAGCGCCATCACCAGAAGGACGTTGCCGCGCTGGATGGCGTCCATGCCGTAGACGTCGTGCATATAGGGCGCGCCCCACAACCCGAGCACCGAGATGATGCACGAGTACCCGCACGCCGCGAGCACGAAGATCGGCCACAGGCGCCGCTCCTTCAGGATCGTCCCCACGCCGCGCATCACCTGCATGGGGCTCTCCGGCTGCTGTCTGGCGGCGATCGTGGGATGATCCGGCGGCGCATCGCGGATGACCAGCCAGAACAGCACGGCGATGCCCAACGGCAGCACGGCCAGCACGAGGAACGCGCCGCGCCAGCCCAGCGAGATGGTCATCGCCGCCATCGGTGTTGTCGCCAGCAGATTGCCGATCTGGCTCGCGCCCAGCACGACCCCGAGCCACACAGCGAAGCGATCCATGCCGAACCAGCGCGACATCAGGACGAGACAGCCCATGACGACGGCCCCGAGCCCGAGGCCCATCAGGGCCCGGCCGACGACCAGTCCCGTCGCGCCCTCCGCGCGTGCGAACAGCCACGCGCCGGCCGACGCGCACACCAGCAGGATAGGAACGATCGCGCGCGCACCGAACCGGTCGAACAGCATGCCGGCCGGCAATTGGCACAGCGCGCCCATCAGGAAATAGACGCTGGTCATCGACGCGAGCGTGGAAGCGGGAACGCCGAGCTCGCGCACGAGATCTGGCGCGATCACCGCATGCGACGTGCGGTAGAACTGGCTCAGCAAAGCGACCGCGAGCGCGAGCACGATCACCCAGGTCTGGGCCACGCGCCGGCTGCGCTCCGTTTGCGAGCCCGCATCCGCTTGGCCGCTCATGGTGCCGTGTCCGGGCGCGGTCCGTGTCGTGCCCGGGCCGCGCCGCTCATGCGCCGGGCCTCAGGATGAACCGGCCCATCGAGCGCCCGCTTTCCACGGGCGCATGCGCGCGCACCGTATCCTCCAGCCTCAGGCGCTCCGTAATGATCGGCTTCACCTGTCCCAGCCTGACGCGCCGCAGGCTGTCGAACAGCGAAAGGCCCTCGGGCTGGCGAGGCTCGGCACGCAGTCCGAGCAGGCGGCAATCGGGGCGCGTGGCCGCGGGATCTTCGAAGGGGCGCATGACAGGCTCTCGATCGGAAGGTAACCCGATCATCATGCCGGATTGTGCGCCGCGTGGGGAGTTCGCGTTCGCGCCCGCAGCGCGCCGAGGCCGTGTCAAGGGCGTGTAAAGCTTGCAGCCCGCGCGCGAGCCCCTTTAGTCTGGCGCCTGAATGCGCGGCAGACCCGCCGACGAAGACGGCGCCGTGGTCGATAACCAAGAACCGCCGCCCAATGTCGAGGAACGCCCACCCATGACACGTCAACTCCACCTCAACCTGTTTATCCAGGCCCGCGGCCATCACGAGACCGCGTGGGACCATCCCGGCGCCACGCCGCACAAGCTGCACGACCTGTCCTACTATCAGGATCTCGCCCGGCGCGCGGAGGCTGCGCTCTTCGATTCCATCTTCTTCGCCGACAGCCTGCTCTTGACCGGCGACGCCGCGCGCTCCGGCCGGCTGTGGTTCGAGCCCATCACGCTCATCGCCGCGCTGGCCGCCTCCACCGAGCGCATCGGGCTCATCGCGACGGGCTCGTGCACCTACTCGGAGCCCTACAACCTCGCCCGGCAGTTCCTGTCCATCGACCACATGAGCGGCGGCCGCGTCGGCTGGAACATCGTCACCACCTGGATGGACGCGGCCGCGCGCAACTATGGCGCCGAGCATCGCGCGCACGGCGATCGCTACGTCGTTGGCGACGAGTTCGTCGAGGTGGTGAAGGGCCTTTGGGACACCTGGGCCGACGATGCCGTCGTCGACGATCGATCCGGACATGGCGTCTACGCCGACACCGATCGCATCCGGCCGCTGAATTTCAAGGGCACGTACTACAACGTCGCCGGCCCGCTGAACCTCCCGCGCAGTCGGCAAGGTCGCCCCGTGCTGGTCCAGGCCGGAGCCTCCGACGCCGGCCGCGACTTCGCATCGCGCCATGCTGAGGCCGTGTTCACTGCGCACCTGGAAAAGGATACCGCGCAGGAGTTTTATGCCGACATCAAGCGGCGCGCCGCGCAAGCCGGGCGCAATCCGCAGCAGGTCGTCATTCTGCCCGGTCTCAACCCGGTGATCGGCTCGACGGAAGCCGAATCCAAGCGGCTGCTGATGGAGCTGAACAGCCGCATGGACCCGGAAGTCGGCCGGCGCACGCTCTCGCAGCGCTTCGCGGGCCACGACTTCTCCCACCTCGACCTCGACACGCCGCTCACGACCAAGGACTTTCCCGATCCCGACACGCTCGAGACAATGAAGAGCCGTGCCGCGATGATCGTGCGCATCGTCGAGCGTGAGGGCCTGACGCTGCGCGAGCTGCTGGCGCGCTTCGCGGGCGGGCGCGGCCACTACACGTTCGCCGGCACGCCCGAGCAAGTGGCCGATCTGATCGAGGACTGGTTCAGGGACGGCGCGGCCGACGGCTTCAACGTCATGCCGCCGGTCGTGCCCGTCATGCTCGAGCCGATCGTCGAGCATCTCATCCCGATCCTGCAGAAGCGCGGCCTGTTCCGTCGCGAATATTCCGGCAGGACGTTGCGCGAGCACCTCGGCCTTGATCGCCCTGCGGACCGGTTCTAGTGCGCGTCCGGCTTTGATCGAACCGAAGTCGGCGACCCTGACCCACTGCGCCCGTCACGCCATCGGGATCGGCCCGAATTTCGGCGGCGGCACCCGCCGCTTAGACGCGGCCTCGTAGGTCGACGCGATCTTCAGCGCCACGTCCTCCCGGCCGAGCTCCGCGCGGAACACGAGCGAGAACGGCAGTCCCGGCGCTGCGAGCTTGGTCGGCTGATCGGAAGGCACATAGTCGTAGCGCATACCGTCGGCCGACAGCTTGAACACGGGATCGTAGGCAACGTCGACATAACCCGCCGGCACCAGGATCTCGGTCAGCCCCGCGTTCGGGCCGGACAGCGTCTCAGCTCTGAGGTTCTGCCACGCCCCCGGCTGCCCCGCCCCGCCGATCTTCGCCGGTGGCCACGGCGTGTGCAGCCTGACGAGCGCGTCGAGCTTGTTCTCCAGGATCACCATCTGGTCCATGCGCCTGAGAAGCTCGCGCAGCATGATGCGCTCGTTCACGCCCTGCCGCCCGTTGAGCGGGTTGCGTGGGTCGACGATCTCCTCCCAGTTCTTGAACGCCGCGCGCTGGTCGTCGCCCCAGAACTTCGAGCGCTTGTTCAAGGCCACCCAGTCCGCCAGCGTTTCCGTATAGCCGAGCGCGGTCCAGTCGTCGGCGCGCCGCGCGAGATACTGCGAGATGTGGAATCGGAACGCTGGCGCCAGCTCCTGGTGCTGAATCGTGCCGATGTCGAGGTTCGATGGTGGCGCAATGCGCCCGTCCGCCATCGCCACCATGTAGTCGATCGGCGCCATGTCGCCCGAGCCGAAGAATTTGCCCGGCTGGAACTCCGTTTTCTGGATCGCGGCGGCGAAGTCCTTGAACACGGGCTCGCCCTGAGCGTCGAGCCGGAACAGGATGTCGGGCATGAACACAGGCACGAGCCGTGCCAGCGCGGTGCGAAAATCGACCGTCATCTGCTCGATGTCGGGATCCGGTGTCCACAGCGGGTCCTTCGATTCGACCAAGGTCGCGCCGAGTTTCCCGCCCAGCACTTCCTTGATCTCGCGCGACGCCGCCGTCACGATCGGCTGGGCTGTCTTGGAGTCCTTCGGCGGGTTCATCGATTCGCGGATCACGCCGAGCCGCATGCCCTTCAGCGCGCCCGCGCTGCCCGAGCGCGCCACGTGGGCGAGATAGGGCGTCGACAGCACCGTGGAACGCGACACGGTCGTATAGACGTCGCGCGCGTCGTAGTAGCCGTTCTCCGGGTTCTTCAACGCGTCCAGAATTTTCGCGCAGTCGCCGAGATTGCGCGCATGGATGCCGCTGCGGTCGCAATAGATGTCGGCGCCGATCGCACCGCCGTCGAAGCCGATCATCGCCTTGTGCGGCAGGATCAGCGCCACCGAGTTGTGGTTCGACGGCCCCCGGCACGACGCGCGCGTCTCCTCGCCCAGGCTCGCCATGCACAAGTTCGCCGACACCGACACTGCCGATCCCGAAGACGAGCCCAATGACGCCGCCCGCGTCGGGTCGTAGACGTTGGCCGGATTGCCGCCCCACGTCGCGCGCTGGTAGCCGATGGTCGTCGGCAGGACCTCGAACGGCGTATGTCGCCCGCCGGGATCGCCCGCTCGCCCATTGTATTCGGTGTTGAGCGCCTTCGCGTAGATGATCGCGCCCTTGGCGCGCAGCTCCGCCACAAGCACGTGATCGCGCGCGGGAAAGTCCATGTCGTAGGCGGCGTCGCCACCGCCGGTTGAGCGCATGTCCTTGGTGTCGAACGGATCCTTGAACGAGAACACCACGCCGTAAAGCGGCAGCGCCTCCAGGTCCGGGTTGCGCCCGTATTTCGCGTCGAGGGCGGCGGCCTGCTCGAGCGCGTCGGGCTGGCGCCGGAACATGTCGCAGACGGGCGGCGCGCCCGGTGGCAGCGGACCGTCGTCGGGATGCCGGTCGAAATCGCCCTTGCATGTCACCGAACGCTCGCCGCGGATGTTCAGTGTCGAAAGGGCGTTGAGCTGCGAGCCGCCCTCGATGCCGACGATCATGCCGAACTGCTGCTGCACCGTCGGGTCGGAGGCCGTCGCCTCCATGCGGCCGAGCTCGAGCGGCGGTCCCTTGTACGTGTCGAGATCCGGTATCACCTCGGAGACCGGTACCGTGTCGCTGGGAAACGCCAGCGGCGCGCCGGCGCGCACCGTGCCCGCGCCGACCTCGACCGGCCGGCCGTCTTTTGTCACGAGCTTGCTCGCCACGCCGTTGAAGGCCTTCGCGCGGCGGATATAGTGCTCGACGATCGCGACGCACGTCGTGCGCCCGTCCTTGATCGCCGCCTGCATCTCGTCGATCGTGGCCTCCTCGAGCTGAAACGGCGTGCTGGTTCCTGCAGACGATTGGGCCATGGCGGCGTCTTCCCCGGTGCTGTCGTTTCTGTCGTTGTCGGTGTGTATCTTACGCCGGCGACCGTAGTCGAGATCGCCGGCTTGTTCCAGGCCCCGGCAGCGAGCGGCTCCGGTCGCGCTCAGCGGACCGGAGCCACCTCGTGCGTCAGGCTGCGCGTGCCGGGTCTCAGAAGTAGGCCTCGCCCGGGCCGACCGGCGGCTTCCATTCGCAGTCGCTGAACGGGCCGTGCCCCTTGCGCGTCACGTACGCGACACGGTCCTTGTTCGTCTTGCCGTCGACCATGGCGCGCTTCAGCCAGTCGAGCACGAACTGGTGGCAGTCGAGCATGCCGAGGTTGGGAATCCCCCACAGCGGGTGGAACTGGTCCTCGATCACCCACATCTCCTTCTTGCACTTCAGGTCGCCGTAGACCTCGATCGCATCTTCCAGCGGGCACAACGGGTCGAACTCGCCGGTCACCAGCAGCGTCGGCGCTTTGATCTTCTCCGCATAGCCCTTCATCGTCATGCCGCGCGCCATCTCGTCGAACTCGTCCTCGTCGGTCATGCCGGCCATGTACATGAACACCTGCTTGAAGCGCGGGCTCGAACTCTGTGAAGATCGTGTTGTTCGGATTGAAGCACGCCACGCCTGAAGCAATCGCCGCCGCGCGATGGTCGTAGCTGGCCAGTCGCAACGACCAGTAGCTGCCCATGGAGATGCCGTAGACGCCGATGCGCTTGTTGTCGACCTCGGGCCGCTTCTGCAGGTAGTCCATCACGGCCGCGCCCGCGCGCTCGTAGGCGTCGCCCACCGCGCGGATCTTCTGCATGTTGGACGAGCCCTGCCCCGGGCCGTCCATGCACAGGACGTGCATGCCGCGCGGAATGGCGATGTTGTTGTGCGCCTTGATGAAGGCTTCTTTCGTCTGGTCCATGCCCGGCACGTAGATCACGCACGGCGCCTTCGGCTTGCCCGGCAAAAGGTGCAGGAGGCACGAGATCGTCTTGCCGTCGTCGAACGGCACTTCCACGCGCTCGATCGGATAGGACGCGACCTCGGTGCGCCGGTCCACCATCTCCGACATCTTGTTGTAGAGATAGGTTTTGACCGGATGATCGTCGAAGAAGATCGGGTGTTGCGCCATCCGGTAGCCCTCGATGGCGTGGTCGTAGTGCTCGCACGCGGTGGCGTTGAAGCCCTGCTTCTGGGCGACCTTGGCCAGCGCCTCGTCGTGCTCGGCTTTCTCCCGCCATGTCTTCGGCAGCATGCGGTAGTTATGCGCGCGCGTCGGCGTCTCCTTGTCGTCGCGCTCGAAGTTCTGCACGCGGCCCCGCATGTTGAGCGCGAGGTCGAGCATCCATTGCTGGTTGTCGCGGTGGGTCCTGAGCTTGCGGATCGTCATGGGCGTTTCTCCTGGGTCGGGCCGTTTGGCGTCGGCTGCGGCGTCTTGGATGCGCCGTCGCGGCGGGTTACCCCGCTCGGTGCCAGTATGGCGATTGACGGGCCCGCGGCAATGGCGCCCGCCGCATGCGTGACGCCCGGGCGGCGCAAAGCAGCATCACGAGGAATCCACCTCGCCGCTGCCCGGTCCCAGGCCCAGGAGCTGCACGTTGCCGCCGGTCGCCGTGATGTCGGTCGAGCGGACCCTCTCTGTGGCGAACCGGATCAGATAGTTGGGTCCGCCCGCCTTCGGTCCCGTCCCCGACAGCCCCTCGCCCCCGAACGGCTGCACGCCGACCACTGCCCCGATCTGGTTGCGGTTGACGTACAGGTTGCCCACCTTGGCTTTCTGCGCGACCAGATCCGCCACCGCCTCGATGCGGCTGTGCACGCCGAGCGTCAGCCCATAGCCCGCGGCGTTGATCGCCTCGCACACTTTGCCGACGTGTCCGCGCCCGAATCGCACGACGTGCAGGATCGGCCCGAACACCTCCCGCTCGATCCGGCTCATGCGATCGATCTCGTAGATCGCCGGACCAACGAACGTGCCCGCGCGGCAAGTGTCCGGCAGCCGGACGTCGACCAGTTCCTTGCCCTCGCGCCGCATTCGCACCTTGTGTGCTTCGAGCGTATCGCGTGCCGTCTCGTCGATCACCGGACCGACGTCCGTCGCATAGTCGTAGGGATCGCCGATGATCAGCGTCTCGGTCGCCCCCACCAGCATCTCGATCACGTCGTCGGCGAAGTCGTCCTGCAGGAACAGGAACCGCGCCGCCGAGCACCGCTGCCCCGCGCTGTCGAAGGCGGACCGGATCGCATCGCGCACGACCTGCTCCGGCAGCGCCGTCGAATCCGCGATCATCGCGTTGAGCCCGCCCGTCTCCGCGATCAGCGGCACCATCGCCGAGCGCCGGTCCGCCAGCGACCGCTGGATCGCCCAGCCCGTTTCGTTCGATCCCGTGAACGCGATGCCGGCGATGCGTGCGTCGCGCGTCAGCGCCGCCCCGACGCCGCCGGCCCCCGTCAGCAGCTGCAACACGTCGCCGGGCACGCCCGCTTCGTGCAGGAGCTGCGTTGCCAGCGTGGCCGTGATCGGTGTCTGCTCGGCCGGCTTGGCCAGCACGGGATTGCCGGCCGCCAGCGCGGCCGCGACCTGGCCAGTGAAGATGGCGAGTGGAAAATTCCACGGGCTGATGCACGCGAACGGCCCGCGCGCGCGCAAGGTCAGGGTGTTGCGCTCTCCGGTCGGCCCCTTCAGCAGCGTCGGCCCGCTGAACGAGCGCCGCGCCTCGTTGGCGTAGTAGCGCAGGAAGTCCACCGCCTCGCGCAGCTCGCTTTGCGCGTTGTCCAGCGTCTTGCCGGCCTCGCGCACCATCATCACCATCAGCTTGGCGCGGTCCCGCTCGAACAGCTCCGCCGCCGCCTCCAGCATCTCCGCCCGGTGCGCGCCGCCTGCAAGATCCCAGGCCGCCGTCGCCTCTGTCGCTCGCGCGATGGCTGTGTCCACCTGCTCCGGTGTCGTCTCGACCATCGTGCCGATCCGCTCGCTGCGGTCCTGCGGCGACGTCACCGCATCGCCCGATGCCTCCTCGTCGATCTCGACCCCGGCGATCAGCGGCCCCGCGAAGAACGATGGCCTGAGCTCCGCCGCCATTTCCGCATAGAGCCCCTCGCGCACCGACACCTCCGCCAGCGCCAGCCCCGCGGAGTTCTGTCGCTCGGGCATATAGATCTCGCGCGGACGCGGCAGCACGCGCACGCCGAGCGGCACGACCCCGTTCTCGCTGCGCTCGCCGGCAGCCGCCACTACGGGATCGCGAATGATGTCTCCGACCGGCGCATCCTCGTCGGCCAGCCGGTTGACGAACGAGGTGTTGGCGCCGTTCTCCAGCAGCCGGCGCACGAGATAGGCGAGCAGGTCCTCGTGCCCGCCGACCGGCGCATAGATCCGGCATGGCCGGTTGAACCCACCCTCTGCGACCACGTCCTCGTAGAGCGCCGCGCCCATGCCGTGCAGGCGCTGGAACTCGAAGGGCTGGTCGCCGGCCGCGACATAGGCCGCCGCCAGCGAATGCGCGTTGTGCGTCGCGAACTGCGGATAAAAAGCCCTTGGCGCCGCGAGCATCATCCGCGCGGCCGCGAGCCACGACACGTCCGTGAACAGCTTGCGCGTGAACACGGGATAGTCGGCAAGCCCCCGTTCCTGTGCCCACTTGATCTCGCTGTCCCAGTAGGCGCCCTTGACCAGCCGCACGGGAATGCGCCGGTCGGTCGACTCCGCCACCCGCTTCAACCAGCGCAGCACCGGAAGCGCACGCCGGCCATAGGCCTGCACCGCCAGACCGATCCCCGACCAGCCCGCCAGTGCCGGATCGCCGACGAGCCGCCTGAACTGCTGCAGCGTCAGGTCGAGCCGGTCCTGTTCCTCCGCATCGATCGTCAGCGACAGCCCTTGTGCGCGGGCCGCCTTCGCCAACTCCAGCACCTTCGGCGCGAGTTCCTGATCGAGTAGCGTCTCCTTGCCCGGCTCGAACCGGGGATGCAGCGCCGACAGCTTGATCGACAGCGACGGCCGCGCCATCAGCGTGTCGGCGCCTTCGTCGTCCGTCCGGCCGGCCCACGCGCCGACGTCCTCGATCGCGCCGAGGTAGCGCTCGTAGTAGTGTTGCGCGTCGCCGTGCGTCTTCGCGGCCTCCCCGAGCATGTCGTAGGAGATGCGATAGCCTTCCGCCTCCATCGACGCCGCCCGCGACAGCGCGTCCTGGATCGTCCGCCCGAGAACGAACTGGTCGCCGAGGATCTTCACGGCCTGGCGCACCGCCTGTCGGATCAGCGGCTCGCCCGAGCGTGCAAACAGCCGCGTCAACACCGCGCGCGCGCCGCTGTCCTTGCTGTCGCGCTGCCGCATCAGCTTGCCGGTCAGCATCAGCCCGTACGTCGATGCGTTGACGAGCAGGTTGTCCGACGCTCCCAGGTGGCGCTCCCATTCCCCGCGCGCCATTTTTTCTGCGATCAGATCGTCGGCCGTGTCGCCGTCGGGGATGCGCAACAGCGCCTCCGCGATGCACATCAAGATGACGCCTTCCTCGCTGGTCAGCCCGTACTCGTGCATGAACGCGTCGATGCCCGAATACTTGTGCCGGCTCGCGCGCGCCGCGTGCACCAGCCGGCGGGCGACGTCGGCCGTCCGGCGCGTCTCCTCCTCGCTGGCCGTCGCCTGCTCGATCAGTCCCGCGACCAGCCGGTTCTCGTCGCTCAGATGATAGGCGGCGACTTCGTCGCGCGGCAGCACCTCCACCGGCGAGGCAACAGGTGGCGCCTTGCGTGCGGGCCTCTCGGGCTTGGATTGCGACGTCTCGGACATGGCGCCTCGCTGCCGCTGACTGGCACGCAGGAGAGTATAGCAGACCGCAGCGGCGCGAGGATGGGGATGCCGGTCAGCGCGAGAGCCGCGATCACGAGGCCGGGACGGCGGCGTGTGCCGCCGCGTGAATGCGCAAATCTCTGATCGACCGCGTGCGCCCGTTGAGCGGATTGTCCGGGTCCCAGCCGTAGCGCAGCGTCTCGAAGCGGGCCGCCAGGGCATCGTAAATGACGAGCTTGCCCGTCAGGCTGTCCCCGATCCCGAGGATCTCCTTCAGCACTTCCGTCGCCTGCAAGGTGCCGATCACGCCGACCACGGCGCCGAGCACGCCCACCTCCGCGCAGTTGGCCACCGTGCCGGGCGGCGGCGGCTCCGGGAACAGGCATCGGTAGGTCGGGTTCGGCGTTCCTGCCTCGTCGCGCTCGTGGGGCCTGAGTGTGGTCAGCTGTCCGTCGAACGGCCCGACGGCGGCGAGCACCAGCGGTTTGCCTGCGAGGTGGCAGGCATCCGAGACCAGGTAGCGCGTGGCGAAGTTGTCCGATCCGTCCGCGACGATGTCGTAGCTGCCGATGAGGTCGAGAGCGTTGTCTGCGTCGATCCGCACGGGATGCGTGACAACGCGCACATGCGGGTTGATATCGGCAAGGGTGTCGCGCGCACTGTCGACCTTCAGCTGTCCCACCGACGACGTCGCGTGCACGATCTGGCGCTGCAGGTTGTCCAGGCTGACGGTGTCGTCGTCCACGAGCCCGATCGTGCCCACGCCCGCCGCGCCGAGATAGAGCGCCAGCGGGCTGCCGAGCCCGCCCGCGCCGATCAGCAGCACGCGCGCCGCCTGCAGCCGCTGCTGGCCGGCCCCGCCGACCTGATGCAGCACGAGGTGCCGCTTGTAGCGCTGGATCTCGTCGAGGCTGAGCGTCATGACCATCCTTCTATCGCGTCGGGCGAGCCCGCGCCATGCCGGCGGCCCGGCTGGCGGCCTAGCTGGCGGCCTGGCTGGCGGCCTGGCTGGCTGGCAGTCGCGCGAGGCTCGCCATCAAAACGTTATAATGTTACATAGGGTGCCCAAGGAGCACGAACAGGGACCACGACCTGGAGAGAGCCTCGGCCATGCCCAAGCACGCCATGACACCCACCAAGGCGCACCGCCTATTTGCCATCTCGGCTGTCCTGATGGGCAGCGCCCTCGCCGGGCCCACCGCGTTTGCCCAGGCGCCGGCTCAGGCCCCCCCCCAAGCCCCCCACGTGCACGGCGCCGGCGCCCTGGCGATCGCCATTGAGGGGACGACCGTGCAGATGGAGCTGGAGGCCCCCGGCGCCGACATCGTTGGCTTCGAGCACGCCGCGCGCACCGCCGCCCAGCGAAAGGCACTGGCGACAGCCAAGGCGGCCTTGTCCAAGCCGCTGTCCCTGTTCGAGATCCCGGCCACTGCCGGTTGCAAGGTGACGTCCGCCAAGGTGGACTTCACCGGCGGTGAGGCCAAGGGTGGCCATGGTCACGATCATGCCCACGATCATCGCGGCAAGCCCGCCAAGGGCAAGGCCGAAGCCCCTGCCGACGACCACGCCGAGTTCCGCGCCACCTACCTGCTCGATTGCCCCGGCGTGGCCCGTCTCGATGCCATCGCGTTCCCCTATTTCAAGCGGTTCAAGGCCGCCGAAAAGCTCGCCGTGACCCTGATCGCGCCCAAGGGCCAGTCGCAGTTCGACGTCACCCGCGACAAGCCGCGTCTCGATCTGTCCGGCCTCATGTGACATGCCTCGCCAGTGTCCCGTCTCCGAAGTTCGCCACCATTCTGCAGCAAACGCTCGAGCGAACTTCGGAGACATAAGGGACACTAGAATCATAAAGTTGCTAGTGTGATTCAAACTCAGAAGTTCGCTCCGAACCTAGCCGCAGGTGGTGGCGAACTTCTGAATCATTACACTGGGGAGGCGCAGCGTGATGGACGACGACGGCCACGATCTGCTCGATGTCGCCGGCGTGGTCTATCGGTGGCCCGGCGCGGACGGCTTCCGTCTGGCCGTCGAGCGCTTCCGCGTCGCCCGCGGCGAGCGCGTATTGCTGCTCGGGCCGTCGGGCAGCGGCAAGTCGACGTTGCTCAGTCTGGTCTGCGGCATCCTCGCGCCCCACAGTGGCCGCATCGCCATCCTCGGCACGGACATCGCGTCGTTGTCGCCTGCCGCACGCGACCGCTTCCGCGCCGAGCACATCGGCGTCATCTTCCAGATGTTCAACCTGCTGCCCTACGGCTCGGTGCTCGACAACGTGCTCTTGCCGCTGAGCTTTGCGCGCGCCCGCGCTGCCAGGGTCGCCGCCCGCGGCGGGCCCGTCGGCGAAGCCGAGCGGCTGCTGTCGGCGCTGGGGCTCGGGGCCGACGTGATCGCCCGCCGGTCCGCCGCCAACCTGAGCGTCGGACAGCAGCAGCGCGTGGCCGCCGCGCGCGCACTGATCGGCCGACCCGAGCTGATCGTCGCCGACGAGCCGACCTCCGCGCTCGATGCCGATCGCCGCGCCGGCTTCCTCGAGCTGATGTTCGCGGAGGTCGCCGCAGCCGGCGCCGCGCTGCTGATGGTCAGCCACGATGAAGCCGCCGCCGCCCGCTTCGATCGCGTCGTCCGGCTCACCGATATCGTGCGCACCTCGACCGGCAGCGCGCAGAACGCCGCCGTCGCAAGTCCTGCGGTGGGAGCCGCGACGCCATGATCGTGCTCCGCCTCGCCTTGAAGTCGCTGCGTCAACCGCTGGCCGACCGCACTGCTCACGGTGCTGTCGATCGCCGTCAGCGTGATGCTGCTGCTCGGCGTCGACAAGGTGCGCAACGGCGCGCGCCAGAGTTTCGCCGACACGATTTCCGGCACCGATCTCATCGTCGGCGCGCGCACCGGCGGTCTGCAGCTGCTGCTCTACTCGGTCTTCCGCATCGGCAACGCGACCAACAATATCACCTGGTCGAGCTACGAGGAGATCGCGCGCCAGCCGGAGGTGGCCTGGGCCGTGCCGATCTCGCTCGGCGACAGCCATCGCGGCTTCCGCGTGCTCGGCACCACGGCCGACTTCTTCACGCACTACCGCTACCGGCGTATCGAGCGGTCTCGCCTTCGCCGCCGGCAAGCCGTTCGCCGACCTGTTCGACGCCGTCGTCGGCGCCGACGTCGCGCGCGCGCTCGGCTACAAGGTCGGCGATCCGATCGTCGTCGCTCACGGCCTCGGCTCCGTGTCCTTCGTCGACGCACGACGACAAGCCGTTTCGCGTCGCCGGCATTCTCGCCAAGACCGGCACGCCCGTCGATCGCACCGTGATCGTCAGCCTGGAGGCGATCGAGGCGATCCACGTCGACTGGCAGAGCGGCGCGCGCCAACCCGGACAGCAGGTGTCGGCCGACGACGTCCGGCGCATGGACCTGAAGCCGAAGGCGATCACCGCCGCCTTGCTCGGCCTGAAGTCCAAGCTCCAGATCTTCAAGCTGCAGCGCGCGATCAACGACTACCCGCGCGAGCCGCTGACCGCGATCCTGCCCGGCGCCACGCTGCAGGAGTTGTGGGGCCTCGTCGGCGTCGCCGAGACCGCGCTCGCGGCCGTCTCGCTGATGGTCGTGGCCACCGCGCTGCTCGGCATGATGACGATGATCCTGTCGACGCTGAACGAGCGCCGCCGCGAGATGGCGATCCTGCGCTCCGTCGGCGCCCGCCCGTCGACCATCGCGGGCCTGCTGGCCGCCGAGGCCGGCGTCCTTACGTTCCTCGGCGTGGCGCTCGGCACCGGCCTCGCTCTATCGTCGCGATGGCCCTGCTGAGGCCCGCGATCGACCGCGCCTACGGCCTGTCGCTCGCCGTCAAACCGCCCGATTGGAGCGAGATCGCGGTACTGGCTGCCATCGTCGCGGCGGGTATTCTGGCGGGGCTTCTGCCGGCGCTGCGCGCCTATCGGCTGTCGGTGGCCGACGGCATGACGGTGAGGACGTGAATGAAACGACCGATGATCGAGACGCACCTCGAAGACCGCACGTGCGCGCGCTCCTGGCCGCCGCAGTTGTCGCGCTGGGCCTGTCAGCCCTCGCTCTCGCAACGCGGCTGCAGGCGGCCGAGGAGCCGCGCGAACTGAAATGGGCCGACCTCGTGCCGCCCGCGCCGCCGGCACCGCCCAAGTCACCGCTCGCCGGTCGCTCCATGTTCAGCCTCGGCCGCGACGGCACGTTCAACATCGGCGGCGACGGCCCCAACCAGGGCGACGGCACGCCGGTCCCGCCACCCGGCCCGGAAGGCCGCTGGATGTCGGGTCCTGCAAAGCGCCAGAGCGAGGCCCCGCCGCCCGTCGTCGCCGCCCTCGACGGCCAGCGCGTGCAGATCGGCGGCTACGTCGTGCCGCTCGACTTCGACGCCACGACCGTCAAGGAGTTCCTGCTCGTGCCCTTCGTCGGCGCCTGCATCCACGTGCCGCCGCCGCCGGCCAACCAGATCGTCTACGTCAAGGCCGAGAAGGGCTTCTCGCTGTCGGGCCTGTTCGCAGCCCGTCACCGTCACCGGCACGCTGGCGACGGCCGGCCAGTTCACGGGGCTGGCCGAAACCGGCTACACGCTGACGGCGGAGAGCGTGGTGACGCGCAAGGAATGACGCGCATCGGACCGCACGCGCATGGCGCCTGTCGCGCGGCTGGACGAGGCTGGATCAGGAACACAGGGTAGCTCCATGCCCCCTCGCATCGTGCATGCGCTGCTCGCGATTGCGCTGGGCCTCGGCGGTGGCATGGCCGCGAAATGGGTGTGGCTGAACTACGGACCCGCAGCGGAAACCGAAATCGCTGCCGCGCAGGACATCGCGTGGTCGGCCCTCGTTCCACTCGGCGCCGAACCCAGGCGCACCGCCGGGCCCGGCCGCCGCGGGATGGCTGCACTTTCCAGCCCGGTTCCTGGAGCGATCCCGGCCCAATCCAGGCCCAGTTCACGACAGCCCGTCCCCGCCGATGCCGCCTTCATGTCGGAGCCCGTGCCGCGCCCGCCCGCCGATGCCCCTGTCGTGGCCGACCTTGACGGCCTGCGTGTGCGCATCGCCGGCTACGCCGTGCCCCTCGACCTCGAGGCGCGTCGCGTCACCGAGTTCCTGCTGGTGCCCTACGTCGGCGCCTGCATCCACGTGCCCCCGCCGCCTGCGAACCAGATCGTGCACGTCGTCGTGCCGGCCGGCGTCGAAATCCCAGAGACTTTCGCGCCCGTGGCCGTCACCGGTCGGCTCGCGGTCCAGCCGGCTGCGACGCGCCTAGCCGCAGTCGGCTACCGCATCGATGACGCACGCGTCGCCCTGGTCCGGCCCTGACCCGGCCCTGTGCGCCGCCGCGCGCGATCCCAGCCACGGACTTTCCACGCGCGCCAACTGCCACTAGGCTCTCCGATGCCAGGAAATACGATCCAAGGACGACCCACCATGAGCGCCAGCACGACGAGCACGCCCGGTCAGACGGCACACGGCAGCGCCCTGCGTTTCGGCAGCGGCCATGAAGTGCCCCGCAGCGAGGACGGCCCGCTGCTCACCGGCAAGGCCCGCTTCACCGACGATCTGACCGTGGCCGGCGAGACGCACGCGGTCTTCGTCCGCTCCCCGCTCGCACACGCCGATATCCGCTCGATTGATGCCGGCGCGGCGCGCGCCATGCCCGGCGTGCACGCAGTCATCACCGGCAAAGACGCCGTCGACGCCGGCCTCGGCGCGATTCCCGCCGTCGTGCCGATCGTCGGCTCCGACGGCAAGCCGATGTACACGACGGGATGGCCGGTGCTGGCTGCCGATCGCGTGCGCTATGTCGGCGAGGCCGTGGCCATCGTCGTCGCCGAAACGCTGCGTCAGGCGCAGGACGCCGCCGAAGCCGTCGTGGTCGATCTGGAGGCGCGCCCCGCCGCATCGAACGTCGAGCGCGCGCTTGCCCCGGATGCGCCGAGCCTGTGGGACGGCGCGCCCGGCAACGTCGCGCTGCGCTGGGAGGATGGCGACAAGGCTGCTGTCGATGCCGCCTTCGCCGCCGCCCATCACGTCGAGCGTGTCCGTCTCGTCGACACGCGCCTCGCCCCGACTGCGATGGAGCCGCGCGCCGCTATCGCGGCCTACGACGCAGCCAGCGGCCGCTATACCCTGACGGCGCCGACGCAGGGCGTGGCGCTCGTGCGCCGCGTGCTGGCCGAGTTCGTCCTGAAGCTGCCCGTCGACAGTCTGCGGGTGCTGACCCACGACGTCGGTGGCGGCTTCGGCATGAAGGCGCAGGCCTACCCGGAATATGGCGCGGTTCTGCATGCCGCCAAGGTCGTCGGCCGGCCCGTGCGCTGGACCGCGACACGCCTGGAAAGCTTCCTCGGCGACACGCACGGCCGCGACGGCATCCTGGAGGGCGAGCTCGCCCTCGATGCCGACGGCCGGTTCCTCGGCTTGCGCGCCAGGACGACGGTCGGCATCGGCCCCTACACGACGACGTTCTCCGCGATCTTCACCACGGCCAACACCAAGAACTGCTTGTCGAGCGTCTACGTCATTCCCGCGATCCATCTCGCCGTCACCGACGTCTTCACCAACGCAGCCCCGCTTGGGCCGTATCGCGGCGCGGGGCGTCCCGAGGCGATCTACGTCATCGAGCGGCTGATCGACGGCGCCGCGCGCGCACTCGGTATCGACCGCGCCGAGCTGCGCCGCCGCAACCTGATCCCCGCCTCGGCCATGCCCTACAAGACGCCCAACGGACCGATCTACGACAGCGGCGATTTCGCCACCGTGCTCGACAAGGCACTCGCCGGCGCCGACTGGCAGGGCTTCCCCGCCCGCCGTGCGGCAAGCGAGCGCGCGGGAAAGCTGCGCGGCATCGGCATCGGCTGTTTCCTCGAGGTCGCCGGCGGCATTCTGGAAGAGAAGGTCGATTTGCGTTTCGAGGCTGACGGCAAGGTCGCGCTGCGCACCGGCGTGCAGGCGATGGGCCAGGGCCACCTCTCCACGTTCGTCCCGCTCGTCGCCCGCCGCCTCGGTATTGCGGATACCGACGTGCGCCTCGTCCAGGGCGATAGCGACGAAGTGCCGGTGGGCACCCCGAGCGTCGCCTCCCGCTCCATCATGATGGCGGGCAGCGCCACCGCCATGGCCTGCGACAGCGCGATCGAGAAGGGCCGCCAGGGCGCCGCGCATCTGCTCGAGGCGGCGGCAAGCGACATCACCTTCGAGAACGGCGCTTTCCGCGTTGTCGGCACCGATCGCGCGATTCCGCTGCTGGAGTTGGCCGGCCGGATGCGCAACGAGCCGATGCCGGAGGAGCTGTCCGGCGGCCTCGACAACGTCGCCCAGTTCAACTCGCCTCAGATGAGCTTCCCCAACGGCTGCCACATCGCTGAGGTCGAGATCGATCCGCAGACCGGCATCGCCGCGTTCGTGGGCTACACCGCCGTCGACGATGTCGGCAACGCCCTGAACGAGATGATCGTCGAGGGCCAGATCCACGGTGGCGTGGCCCAAGGGCTCGGGCAGGTGCTGGGCGAAGCCGTGGTCTATGATGACGACGGTCAGCTCGTCACGGCCTCCTTCATGGACTACATCATGCCGCGCGCCGACGACATGCCACCGATGGCCGTCGAGCATCACGTCGTGCCATGCACCACCAATCCGCTTGGTGTGAAAGGCGCCGGCGAATCCGGCGTCGCAGGCGCGTTGCCCTCGGGCGTCAGCGCCGTGCTCGACGCGCTCGCCGCGCGCGGCATCACGCACCTCGACTTGCCCCACAATTCCGAGCGCATCTGGCAGGCGTTGCAATCCGCGCGCGCGTGAGCCCGAGGCGCGCCGCCAACGCGCCGCGCGCCTGAGACATCCGCGCAATCGGCGCTGCGTCCGGTCGGAGGACCGGCGCATGACGGGTCGCGCAAGGAACCACCTGTCCGGTTTGGCGTTCCAACTTGAACAGCTGCGAAGCGACGGCGCGATCCACGGCTCGGCGTATGCCCGAGCCGCATGCAAACGCGTCGATCAAGGAGGACCCATGACAACCGATTGGAATAGCACCGACCCGCGCGCGCCGACGCGCCATGGCGCCATCGCGCCTCATGCGCCGGCCTCGACCGCGCCTCACAGCCACACAGCCGCGCCACATGCCCATCGCATGAGCGCGCCGCATGACCATGTCCCGGAGGTCGTCGAGGCCCGCGAGGCGAGGCAAGGCCTCGGCTGGAGTTCCATGCCCGTCCTTGCCGTTCTCGCCATCTCGACCCTACTGGCCGTCGTGGCTCTTGGCGTCGTCTTCTTCTCTGCGTGAGGACGACGATGTCGGACCGCGATCAGCAAACAGCAAAGCCGCGCACGGTCGCCGGACCGGCCGGACAGGCGCCGCCGGTCGAAATGACCCTGTCAGGTGATTTCGGATCGCCCGCCGAAGTGCTCGCAGCCGGTCATCTGACACGCGAACAGAAACACGAAATCTTCAACGTCTGGCTGAGCGACGTGGGCACCCGGCCGCTGTCGGACGAAACGGACGCTTTGGCGAGTTCCATTCGTCAGGCGATCGCAAGTCTGTAGGTCGCGACCGGCTCGACGGTGACTGCCTCAGCGGTTCGTCGCCCCGGTCTCCACCACCTGCGCGCTCCAGCCCGCGACCACGGCGCCGCCCTGCTGCACCATCGGCGCCGCCTTCGGGTCGAGTTTGACGATCTGGCGCACGAGCGCGACGTCTTCGTTCGCGGTGCCGGGCGAGGAGGACGCCCCGCCGATCCGCTTCGCCTCGTCGTACTTGCCCTGCAGGCTGAGGACGAGGGCAAGGTTCTGCTGCACCTTGTCGGCGTGCTGACCGCCCTTGGCGGCGGCCGAGCGCAACATGGATTTCGGCCTTCGAGGCCTCGCCGTTCATCACGTAGGCAAGCGCCAGGTTGTTCAACACCGACGGCTGATCGTTGGACAGCGCCAGTGCGCGCTGGAACAGCGGAATGGCCTCGGCGTATTTCTCCTGCTTCGCCAGCACCGCGCCGCGGGCGGAAATCACTTTCCAATCGGGCTTCGTCGGATCATCGGCCGCGGCCAGCACCTGCGAGGCGACCTTCACCTGGCCGAGTTCCAGCGCCAGCCGGCCATACTCCGAAGCCAGCTCCCGGTTCTGCCCATGCACGGAAGACGCTTGCTGCAGCACCGCCAGCGCCCGCTGCTTTTCGCCCATCGCCTTCAGGTTCTTGGCGTAGCTGAGCGCTTTGGTCAGGTCGCTCGGGTTCTTCGCGTATTCCTTGCCCCAGTACTGCGTCGCCTTTTCCAGCGGATCGCCCGGGCCCTCAGCCTCAGCCGCCGCGGTCTTGGTGGCGTCGGCCTGGGACAGCGCCAGCCCGCCAGGCCCCGCTCCGCCCGATTGCGCGCACGCAGCCAGCATCAGGCTGGCGGCGACGCTCGCCCACAGCCCGACGCGCGGCAAGCCATCCTGCGTCTCAACGTTCGAGCGGATCGCGGTCATTTTGATTTCGTGCTCCTGGGCCACCCGAATCACTCGGGGTTGATTCGACGTCTGGCGTCAGTTTTTGGGACATGAGGTCAACAAAGCCTTAAACACGCCGTCTGCTGACGTCCCGACTGCCTTCCGCGTCGGCCCGATTGTGTTTTGCCGGGCCTTGCCGATAATGCCGGCGCACACCGACCCGGGATGACGCATGTCGAAGCAACTCGTACCCAGCGATTTCTACGTCACCACTGCGCCAGGCGGCGCGGCGCCGATCCATCTCGTGCCCGAGACGATGGCGCCCCGCGCAGATCCCGGGCCTGTTGCCGGACCACGTTCGCTGGCTCGACAGCATCGGCTTCAAGGGCAGCCAGCGCCGTTCCGTCCTTCTGCCCGGTTCTGACGGTTCGCTGGCCGGCGTGGCGCTCGGCGTCGGCGCTGGCCGCGGCGATCCGGCCGGTCCCGCCACGCTGCTCGTCGGCCAGTTGTCCCGTGAGCTGCCGCCCGGCGCCTACCGTCTCGCCGACTCGGCCACGGGCGCCGAAGCCGCCGCCATCGCCTGGGGCCTCGGCGCCTATCGCTTCCGCCGCTACAAGTCTGGCGATGCCGAGCCCGTGCCGCGCCTCGAGATCCCGCCAGGGGTCGCGCGTGACCGCGTGCTGGCCATCGTCGAGGCCGTCTGGCGCGCCCGCGATCTGATCAACACCCCGGCTGAGGATCTCGGCCCCGCCGAACTCGAAGCCGCCGTGCGCGATCTCGCCGGCCGGCACGACGCCACGGTCGAGACGGTCGCCGGCGACGATCTTCTGGCGCGCAATTTCCCAATGATCCACGCCGTCGGCCGCGCCAGCACGCGCGCCCCGCGCCTGATCGACCTCACCTGGGGTCGCGAGGGCGCGCGCACGGTGACGCTGGTCGGCAAGGGCATCTGCTTCGACACCGGCGGTCTCGACATCAAGTCGGCCGCCGGCATGCTCTTGATGAAGAAGGATATGGGCGGCGCCGCCGTCGCCATCGCGCTGGCCGCCATGGTCATGGCGCTGAAGCTCGACGTGCGCCTTCGCCTGCTCGTCGCCGCCGCCGACAACGCCATCGCCGGCAATGCCTTCCGCCCGGGCGACGTGTTGACGAGCCGCGCGGGCAAGTCGGTCGAGGTCGGCAATACCGACGCCGAGGGACGCCTCGTCCTGGCCGATGCGCTGGCGCTGGCCGACGAGGCCGCGCCCGATACGATCCTGACGTTCTCGACCCTGACCGGTGCCGCCCGCGTCGCGCTCGGCCCGGAGCTTCCGGCCATGTTCACTGACGACGACGCGTTGGCCGCCGAAATCCTCGACGCCGGCTTGGCCGTTGGCGATCCCGCTTGGCGCCTGCCGCTCTGGCCCGGCTACGAACGCTCGCTGGACAGTGAGATCGCAGACATGGGCAACGTCTCCGATGGGCCGTTCGCAGGCTCCATCGTCGCGGCGCTCTTCCTGCGCCGTTTCGTGCGCCAGGCCCGCCGTTTCGCCCATTTCGACCTGTACGCGTGGCGGCCGGCCGCGCGTCCGCTCGGTCCCAAGGGCGGCGAGCCGCAGATCGCGCGCGCCCTCCTGGCGCTTCTGGAGCGTGAGCTGCAGGCGTCGGTTGGCTGAACCGGCGTGTCCACGCTTCCGCCGCACCTCTCATCGGACCCGATCATGTTCTCGCCGCACGCCCAGCAAGCACCTCACACCGGCCTCGACCGTCGGCGCCATGCCTATCGCGCCGACCTCGCCGCCGAGAGCCTGCGCGGCCGCGTCGACGTGCCGGCCTACGTCGCCGGCTGGCGCGCACAGGTCGTCCGCCCGGCCGCGGCGGTTCGCCGCGAGCCGAGCCACGAGGCCGGCGTGGAGACCGAGGCGCTGTTCGGCGAGATCGTCACCGTCTACGAGACGGTCGCGGGGTGGTCCTGGGTGCAGCTCGAGCGCGACGCCTACGTCGGCTATCTCGAGGCCTCCACCCTCTCCGATGCGGTGATCGCACCGACCCATCGCGTCTCAGCGCTCGGCACCTACGTCTACCGTCACGCCGACATCAAGTCGCAACCGTTGATGCATCTGTCGCTCAACGCGTGCCTCACCGTGACGCGCACCGAGGAGCGCATGGCCGAGCTGGGCGGCGGTGGCTGGATCGCGCGCCGCCACATCGCCGAACTCGATCGCCACGCCCGCGATTTTGTCGACGTCGCCGAGCGCTTTATCGGCACGCCGTATCTGTGGGGCGGCAAGACGCGGCTCGGCATCGACTGCTCGGGCCTCGTCCAGGTCTGCCTGGAGGCCGCCGGCATCGCGGTCCCGCGCGACAGCGACATGCAGGCCGCCGAGCTCGGCAAGCCCATGCCGATCCGCAACGATTACGAGGGCCTGCAGCGCGGCGACCTCGTCTGCTGGCCCGGCCACATCGGCATCATGGGCGATGGCGTGATGCTGCTGCACGCCAACGCACACCACATGGCCGTCGTCGCCGAGCCGCTGCCCGAAGCCGCCGCACGCATCGCGCGCACCGACAGCCGCGTGACCACCATCCGCCGCCTGCCGGCGCTCGGCGCTTGAGCCGTCGGACGACGAGGAGATCCAAGCCGTGAGCCTCATTCCCCCCGAGCAGCGCCTGCCCGACGGTCAGCCCAAGCCGCTCGACGAAAAGGAGCGTGGCCAGGTCACCGCCTGGGAAAACCTGATGACGCTCTACTACGTCTTCGCCATGGTCGCGATCATCGCCGCCTACACCTACGCCGAGCGGGTCGGCGACTCGTCCGAAGGACGCTGGATGGTGGTCGCGCTCGTCGTCGCGCTGGTGGCCGGCGCAACTTACGTCCAGTTCTCCGGCCGCTGCCCGCGCTGCCGCACGCCACTCGGCCGCCAGACGCGGTTCGTCCTGCCACAGAAATGCAAGGTCTGCGGCGTCGCGTTCCCGAGGAAGAAGTCCTTCCTCGACGGCTCCAAGAGCGGCTGACGCGCCCGGCTACTTCGAACGGTCGGCGGCAAGTTTCTCCCCGCTCGACAAAACGCCCGGCGGTGCCGCGCCGGCGCTCTCGCTCAGCCGCGCCGGCGGATAATCCATCGTATGCAGCGCCGCCCGGAATCGCGGCGCGCGCGCTTCGCCCGTGCCGGGTGTCAGCAGGATGCGGTCGCTCTCGGCATGCACCTCCGTCCCGAATGGCGCGCTGAACACGGCCAGATCTTCCAGCACTTTCCGCCCGACTTGAGACTTCGGCGTTGCGAGCGTCGGCGGCGCGCCGATCCCCGTCGTGCAGGCGAGCGCATAGCAGTCCTTGAGCCCGTCCTTCGTCAGCGTCGCGCCGAACAGGAAATTGCGCGCCGTCGTGTCGTCGAACCAAGGCTCCACCACGTCGAACACCAGATCGCCCGTGCAATGCACGATCGGCCGGCCGCGATGGAATTCCACCGCCGACACCACGTGCTGATGCCCGCCGAATACCGCGTCCGCGCCGGCCTCGATTGCCGCCCGCCCGATCGTCGACTGATGCTCGTGCACCTGGCCGATCATCGACGCGCCCCAGTGCACGTAGAGCAGCACGACGTCGACCCTCGCCTTCAACGCCGCCACGTCCGCGACCAGCCGGGCGAGATCCTCCGCTGCCGGCCACGTCTCGATGATCGGCGCCGTTCCCGGCAACTCGTCGAGATTGAACGCCGGCCGATATGCCGTCCTGACCCGGATCGCATTGACGCCCGGCGTCTGAAGCCCCGCCGCAAACCCCGTTGGCAGTGTCGACGTGAACCCGAGCAGCCCGACCCTCAGTCCGCCTTTCTCCAGGATCACCGCCGCCGCCGCCGTCGCCGCATCCGCGCCCGCCCCGAACGTCGGCACGCCCGCCCGCGCGAACTGCGCCATCGTGTCGAGCAGGCCCTCGTCGCCGAAATCCAGGATGTGGTTGTTGGCGAGGTTGACCGCCGACACGCCCGCCTCGACGAGGCCCGCGGCATGTTCCGCCCGGCCGCGATGCAAGAACCGCTTGCCGCGCACCGGCGTGCCCAGCTCCGACAGCGGATGCTCCACGTTGAGGAACGACACGTCGGCCGCCCGGAACAGCCCCGCGATCCCGCCCAGCATCCCCGCCCCCGCGATCGTCTCCGGCGCGATGTCGCCACCTGTCAGAAAGCTCAACGATGGTTCGGCCGGCATGGCGCTCCTCCCGCGTGGACCCGTCTTGGCTGGACGATAGCACCGATCAGCCGAGCCACATCCCTGCTGATATCCCCTCTCGGCGCGCCTGACGCCCTTCCCTCACGCCCCCGAGCACTCTAGTTTGCCGCGCAACCTGACGATTCCGTGCGGCCCCCCCGCCGTCCCGCGACCTTCGAGCCTCTCGAGACCTCATGACCGTGACGACCGATCCCGACACCCTCGCCGCCGCCGCCGACGCCAAGGCCTGGCCGTTCGAGGAAGCGCGCCGCCTGATCCAGCGCCTCGACAAGCTGAAGGACGGCCGCGACAAGACGGTGATCTTCGAGACCGGCTACGGCCCCTCCGGCCTGCCGCACATCGGCACTTTCGGCGAGGTCGCGCGCACCTCCATGGTCCGCCACGCCTTCGAGGTGCTGACGAACGGCACGCCGCAAGACGCGCCTCGTCTGCTTCTCCGACGACATGGACGGTTTCCGCAAGGTGCCCGACCAACGTCCCGAACCAGGAGATGCTGGCGAAGCACCTCGACAAGCCGCTGACCGCGGTGCCCGACCCCTTCGACACCGCGCACGAGAGCTACGCCCACCACAACAACGCGATGCTGCGCGCTTTTCTCGATCGCTTCGGCTTCGAGTACGAGTTCTTCTCCGCCACCGACTGCTATCGCTCCGGCATGATGGACGCGACGCTCCTGCGCATGCTCGAGGTCTACGACAAGGTGATGGAGATCATCCTGCCGACGCTCGGCCCCGAGCGGCAGGCGACCTATTCGCCCTTCCTGCCCGTCTGCCCGCGCACGGGCCGCGTGCTGCAGGTCCCGATGATCGAGCGCAACGCCGCCAAGGGCACCGTCGTCTACGTCGATCCCGAGACGGGCGAGAAGGTCGAGACCAAGGTCACCGGCGGCGCGGTCAAGTGCCAGTGGAAGGCCGACTGGGCCATGCGCTGGACCGCGCTCGGCGTCGACTACGAGATGGCCGGCAAGGACCTGATCGACAGCGTCACGCTGTCGTCCAAGATCTGCCGCGCGCTCGGCGGCACCCCGCCGGAGGGCTTCAACTACGAGCTGTTCCTCGACGACAAGGGCCAGAAGATCTCGAAGTCGAAGGGCAACGGCCTGACCATCGAGGAGTGGCTGACCTACGCCTCGCCGGAAAGCCTGTCGCTGTTCATGTTCCAGAAGCCGAAGGCCGCCAAGCGCCTCTACTTCGACGTCATCCCGCGCGCCGTCGACGAGTACCTGCAGTTCGTCGCCGCCTATCAGGCGCAGGACGCGCGGCAGAAGCTCGACAATCCCGGCCTGGCACATCCACTCCGGCGCGCCGCCGCCGGCCGAGCTGCCGATCACCTTCGGCCTGCTCTTGAACCTCGTCTCGGCCTCCAACGCCGAGGAGAAGTCCCAGCTGTGGGGCTTCATCCGCAAGTACGCCGCCGGCGCGACGCCGGAAACGTATCCCGTGCTCGATCATCTGGCCGGCTACGCCGTCGCCTACTACCGCGACTTCGTCAAGCCGACCAAGACCTTCCGCGCGCCCACCGATCAGGAGCGCGCCGCTCTTCAAGCGCTGTCGGCCGAGTTGGCCAAGGCGCCTGAGGGCACGCCCGCCGCCGAGCTGCAGAACCTCGTCTACGAGGCCGGCAAGTCGAACGGCTTCGCCGAAAACCTGCGCGACTGGTTCAAGGCGATCTACGAGGTGTGCCTGGGTGCGAGCCAGGGCCCCCGCTTCGGCGGATTCATCGAACTCTACGGCATCCCCGAGACCCGTGCCCTGATCGACAAGGCGCTGAAGGGCGAGCTGGCGAAAGCGGCTTAAGCCAAGCCGGGGACAGCAAATCCGGAGATGGCGCGGCGGCTGATCGGCACCGCCTTGCCGCGTGCAACCTCTTGCGGATCGCAATCCAGCGCAAAAAGAGCAGTGACTGTTCAGTAGCGGTCAAGGATCCGCGATTTCGCAAGGAACACCTTCAAAACTTCATTGTCGCCATCGAGGAATTCCCGAGGTGCCTGCTGAAAGAAATGCAGCATCGCCTTGTTGAAGTGCGATTGATCGAAATAGCCGCATTCCTGCGCCAGCGCCGCGAGCGACTGATCATCATTGCTCATAAGCATGCCGAGAACGGTATTCATCTGCACCACGCGGGCGTAGAATTTCGGCGGCAACCCCACGATGTCTCGGAACTGACGGGTGAGCGTCCGTTCGTTCACACCTATGCTCTGCGCGATATCGCTGATCCTAATATCTCCGCGCGCACCCTCGATCAGATTGACGGCCTTGTCGACAATGTACACCGGCGGCCCGGCCGTCGCCGCGTGCGCGATCAGGCAGTCGCATAGCCGTTCCGCCGCATCGGCCTCCTGTCGCCCCTGCTGCACACGCTCGACAAGGCGTGCGTGCAGCGTCGCATCTACAGCTTCGACATCGGTGCTCCGCCCGTGGATCGCCGCTCCGGAGATGCCGTACATCCGATAGAGGCCGGTTGCCGTGAATTCCGCCAGAACATGCTCCATGCGGCCTCTATAGCGCACGGATATGTCCTGGCTCTGGATCTGGCCGGAGAAATGGAACGGACCGCGTGCCGCGTACTCCACCCCGTCGACGGTTGCCGAAAGATCGCCCGAAACGACGTGGCCGAGATAGTTGAAACCGGTCGGCGCAGGACGAACAACGACGTCGATTTCATCGTCCGCGCGCGCGTGCATGATGCGCCGCACATAGGGGCGCAGCGCCTCCGGCGGCTCGATGATTCGGTAAAGCCCTGGCTGCATCTTTCCTCCCTGGCTCGTGCCGACCCGCCTGAACGACAGTAAGTGACCGAAAATTACAATTCAATGTGCAGGTTGCCTGACAGTCTCTGCGCGAGACGACGCTGCGCACCGTCTGCTCCGTGAACCTTTGCTCTGCTCACGGCGACAAAGAATTGGAGATCGGACGCGGGCCGGCAGGTTGCGTCGGATCCGATCGAGAACGGCCGGCGCGTGCCCCTCAGGCGGTATCGCCCAAGAGCGAAAGACAGAGCAGAAATGACCGCCCCCTCCATGTTCCCGCGCTCAAGCTCCTCACGTCTCAGCGCCCGGAAAGCTGTCTTGACTGCCGTGGCATGCCTGGTCGGAGTCTGCGGCTTTGCGCAGACTGCTGCTGCGGAGAGAGAGGTCAAGCTGCGTGAGGTCGCGATCCACTACGTCGGCAATGGCACTGGTGAAGGCAAGATCGCCGTTACGATCAACAACAAAGGCGAAGGCGAAGTTACGAGCTTCGACGTCCGTCTACCCGTCCAGACACACGCCGTCGTTAAAAACGTCGCGCCGCGCTTCAAGATCACCGGCGTCGAAATGGCTCTCTCCTACCCGCACACGGGTGGCGGCAAGGTGATCCCCACATACGAACCGCTGCGCGGCTGGGGCGGAGGCAAGAGCGCTAACCGCGAACGGTTCGACTATCAGCCGCTGCCCGGTTTGAACAAGGGCGTCGCAAACTACGCTATCGAACGCTGCAAACACGCACTGGCAGCCGGCAGTGCTGGCCGGCACGAAATGAAGGCGATGATCAAAATCCTGATGCGTGTGACGGCGGCAGAAGGCGAAATTGCGTGGCCCATACAAAGCTTTCTCAATGAGTGGAACGTCGTGCGTCGAACGGCCGAGACAAGCGCACGTATCAATCTCGAATGCCAAGCGGTCTCTCACTTCGTCAACCCGGATTACACGATCGACGACTTCAAGGTGCGCCATGCATCCAATGTGCCTGCATGCCCGCGTCCGTATCAGGTCAGCGCCAGCTTCAATCGCAAGCCCGAAGTAGCGCTCGCGGCGCGCAAACCCGTCGATCTCGACTACTGGCTCGAGGTCGACGGCGTCAAAGGCGAGCGGCGTTCCGTGATGTTCCGGCCCCAGGAGAGAGATGCGACGATATCGCACGAGGTCAAGCTCGATCCCGGCACGCACAAGCTGCGTATTGTCCTGAAGGAAGGCCAGACCACGCGTATCGTCGAACGCAAGGTCGAGTGCGGTCCACTGCGCCTCATCTCGTCGACGCTATCGTACAATCAGACCGGCACCTGCCCGAAGAAAGTCTACGAGACGGCGACGTTCGTCTTTAACCAGCCCGGATTGACCGCCTATCGCATCCGTCATCAGGGCGGCAAGGTCGTCCACACCGGCAACATCGAGATCAAGCGCGATGGTGACACATATAGAGCCGTGGGCCAGCGCGTCATCACCATGGGCGCCTTCGACGGCATGATGCGCGCCGAGATCGCCGGCAACGACACCGCACATTCCGCGTGGACGCCGCTCAACGTCACTTGTGCCGCGGTGAAAACGAGTCGGATCAGCATCGGCAAAGGCACCGAAGTGACGTGCCCGAAGAAGGTGCCGGTCCGCGCCGAATTCATCGCCGACACGTCCGGGGGCTTCCGCGCCTCCATCCAGTGCTCCAACGGCTTCAGCGACACGAAGCTCCTGAATGCCGTGAAGGCCGGAAGCGTCTACAAGGCGCGCATGACGGTCATGACGGATATCGACAAGGCCCAGAAGCTCACCTGTCAGGCGAGCGCACCGGGCTTCGAGCCGGCGGCCCGCTCCAGCGACACGCACGTGTTCAACTGCGGCGGACCGGGCACTCCTTCCGGCCTAAGCGGCGGGGCGACAACGCCCGATGACAACGCTCCCCGTCTGAAAGTCTCCGGCGATTTCTCGTTCATCGACCGCAAGCGCGAGAAGACCTGCCCGCGCGACGTCAAGGTGCTGATCAACTTCGAGCTCAACCAGAACAAAGACATCGGCTGGTCGCTGGATTGCATGAACGCACACACGTCCGGCGTTGCGAAAGCGGTCAAGAAAGACAAAGGCTACATCGCACCGGCCATGACAACGATTGCACTGCCTGAGGGCCAAGCCGGCAAGGCGATCGTCAAGTGCGCCCTGAAGCACGTATCGCCCGGCCCTGCGCGTGTCGTGAAGCTGAAGGGCAAGGACTTCGAGTGCCGCAAGCGCGCCGTGGGCCCCGGCGTCGGCGGCTTGAGTTCCGGCGGTGCGCCGCAGTCGAGCACACAACCGCCGCCTGCGGTGCGGTGTCTTGGCGGCACGGTGCGCGGCAAGAGCTGCATCTGTGGTCCGCGTATGCAGGTGAAGCGCTTGGGTTTGGCGAGCTATGCCTGCGTGGCAAAAATAACCGCCCCAGTGCGCACCAATTCGGACTGCAAGGGCGTCGTACGCAATGGCAAATGCGTCACAATCAACCGGCTTGGACAAAACCAGCCAAAGTTCGCAGTCCCAGGGCAATTGAACAATGCGTTCAAGCCACCGAAAAAAATTCAGGGCCGATGACGCCAGCCAAGGCGATCGATGAGCCATCGCAACGCACAGGGAGGGGCGTGATCGTCGTTCCGATCTCGCCGCGCGAAAAGTGGAAACAGTTCCGTTGCGCCCGCACCCAAGGCCGCGGCCGCACCGGACTTTTGAAATGCCCCCGTCCCGCCTTTCACAGTCGCAGATTGATGAGAATGGCGCCGCCGACCGTCAGCAGCGCCCCCGTCGGTACGCGCCAGGTGATGAACTCCACCCGGCGCAGGAATATGAGCGCGAGCGCGACCGTGATCAGCGGCGACGTCTGGATCAGGGGAATGATGCGGAAGACTTCGCCGCGCTGCAGGGCCGCGGCAAAGAAGACCTGACCGGCGGTCCCCACGAGCCCGACCAGCAGGAACGGCTTCCACGCGCGCTGGACACCCTCGCGGATGCGCTCGCGCATGAAGAACACGGTGTAGAGGGCGGTGACGGCGAGCGCGGCGACCATGCCGACGAACGTGCCGGCCAGCGAATTGGGAAACGCCGGCAGCGCCTTTCGCCACAGCACCGCACCCAGGCCCGAAAACACCGCGGCCGCCAACGGCCACAGCGCGTCGATGCGCCGCCACCGCCCCTGGGTCTTGCCCGACGACAACAGCCCGATGCCCGTCACGATCAGCAGCACGCCGCCGAGCTGGTACCACGCCGGCTGCTCGCCCAGCACCGCGATGGCCAGGATCGTAGCGAATAGCGGAGAGCTGCCCTTGATCGGCGCCGCCCGCGCGACCCCGATCCGCGCGATGCCGAACATGAAGAAGATGGAGAACAGTCCCGGATTGAGCACGCCGGCGGCCGCGATCCACAGGTAATGCTCGCCATAGGCGGGAAACCGCACGCCCGCGGCCACCGCCAGCACGCCGAGCGCCACCACGCCGACCAGCCGCGACATGGTCGCGCCGACGAAGGGATCGGTGTGCTGCAGGCCGGAACGCATGCCCATGTCCGCGCAAGCAAAGGCGAACGCGGCGGCCATGGCGAACATGAACGCGATATCCAGGGTCACGGCATTCATGTGCGCTCGTCCGGTGTCGGCGAAAGGTGAGGGGGGCCAATTTGCCTGAACCGGACGCTGAGCCGCGCCGCGCGTTCAGAAGGTTACGGCCCCCGATTTTGCTTGGGCCCGGCTGTGCCTGGGACGATGGCTGTCCCCAGCCGGCATCCTCGCCCCACCTGGCGACTTGCAATCCGGCGGGGCTCGGTTTATCCCTGCCCGCCAGAGGTTCGCCGATGTAGCTCAGTGGTAGAGCATCCGCTTCGTAAGCGGGTGGCCGGGGGTTCAAATCCCTCCATCGGCACCACTTTTCCCCGCCTACCCTACATCCCGCTTCGCTGGATCGAAGCCAAACAGCTTCTCCGGGTTGTCGACCAGGATTTTGTGGCGGATCGCCGCGTCGGGCACCCAGTCGAGCAGCTGATCAAGCAGGTCGATGTCGTTGACCATGGGCTTGAAGTACTGCGGGTGCGGCCAGTCCGTGCCCCACAGCATGCGGTCAGGCGCGGTCGCGACGAGCTTCTGGACGAACGGCTTGATGTCGTCGAACGGGAAGTTCTCCTGCTTCGAGGGCCGGGGCGACAGCTTGATCCAGCAGCGCCCGGTCTGCAGGCAGTCGAGCAGGAAGCGCATGTCCGGCCCTTCGAGCCCTTGCTCGGTCCTGACGCCCCCGGTGTGCTCGATCACGAAGTTGCCGGGCGAAGCCAGGATCTTCGGTTTCCAGTGCTCGGTGTGCTCGCCGTGGATCAGCCAGTGCACCTGCCAGCCGTGCTCGGCCACGCGGGCGACGAGCCGGTCGTTGATCTCCTTCTCCAGCCGCCACGTCAGCCGGTAGCCGACCGTCCCGGCCTTCGTCAGGATCTGCAGTTCCGTGTCGGTGATGCTGGCATCGGGGATCGCCACCGCGCGCACGCGATCGGGCATCCGGCACTGCGCGTGCAGGAGCAACTGGTAGATGTTCTCATACATCATCGACTGCACGTGCAGCCCGCGCGAGAACCCGAGCGCCTTCTGCAAGGCGAGCCAGTCCTCGATCGTGGTGTCCTCGAACTGCAGGTGTGAGAACAGGTGCCCCGGCTTCATCGGATAGAGCTTCTGCGGCCCGATGAAGTGGAAATGCGTGTCGCACGCCCCCGGCGGCGCTTTCAGCTTCGGCGCCCGGTAGTCGCGCCGGATCGGCTGCGAGAACGGGCGGGTGTCGGGAGCGGCCGCCTTCGGCGGCGTCGGACTGGCCATGGGCTCTTTCCTCCAGGAGTGCCGGCGCCTTCGCGGGCACTGGCCTTGTTTGTATCGTAGGAAGCGTCTTCGACCCATGAGCGGGCGTCAAGGGGCAACGACCACAGGCGTGTCATGCCAACGGTGCGGGGCGGTCGACGAGGTCGGCAGGCGCCACCTGCTAGCGCCACCTGCTAGCGCCACCTGCTAGCGCCACCTGCTAGCGCCACCTGCTAGCGCTTGTGCGCACGCACATGTACGCCGAAGGCCAGCAGCTCCGACGATTGGCTCCCCGCCTTGCTGAAACGGGCGAGCGCGCCCAGAAACACCTTCCCCGCCAGATATTCCCAAAGTCTCAGGCCCGCGCCGGAATAGCGCTTGGCGATGCCGTCGACGCGCCGCACTTCCTGGGCAACGAACTCGAAGAAGTTACCGTTCATGTCGACTTCGTCGATGTCGAAACCGAGCTTCGGCAGGTGATGCTCGTAGAAGAACCGGTTGTAGCCCGTTGCGAAGTGATAGGGCGCAAAGTGCGTCAGACTGGCAAACGGCGCCGTGATGATGACCTGGCCTCCAGGTCGCAATAGACGCGCGAACTCCTTGAGTGCTCCGGCGGGGTCGGGCAGATGCTCGAGGACTTCGACGCACAAAATGGCGTCGAAGGATGCGTCAGGCTCCGGAATGGCGGTGATGTCGCTGACGATGTCGAGCTTGGAATTGTCCCAGCTGCCGGTCTGCAGGCCCGACGCATCTCCCGAGCCGTCATATTGGCCGAAGTCTTGCGCGACGTAGGTCAGATGCTTGCAGAAGCGCTCGTACTGGCGCTCGCCGGCACCGGCATCGAGTAGGCGGTGTCCGGCAGGCACGGCAGCCAGCGTCTTCTCCAGCCACGCTTCCCGTGCGTTCTTGTTGCCTTTTCCGACCTTGCCACTCGAAGACATCACTTAGGCTTTCTTCTGCTCCACCACCCGGATCGACAGCTCCTTGAGCTGCTTCTGCGTCGCTTCCGCCGGCGCGCCCATCAGCAGGTCGGCGGCCTGTTGGTTCATCGGAAACAGCGCCACCTCGCGCACCGTGTGGCAGCCCGCCAGCAGCATCACCATGCGCTCGATGCCGGCCGCCATGCCGCCATGCGGCGGCGCGCCATACTGGAATGCGCGGAAGAGCCCGCCGAACTTCGCTTCCACATCCGCCGCCGCAATGCCGGCGATGCCGAACGCCTTCACCATCGTCTCGGGCAAGTGGTTGCGGATCGAGCCCGACGCGATCTCGTAGCCGTTGCACACGAGGTCGTACTGGTTGGCCTTCAGGGCGAGGATCGCGTCCCGCCCTGCGGCCTCGGCCGCCGCCAGCCCGTCCGCGCCACCTTGCGGCATCGAGAACGGGTTGTGCGAGAACTCGATCTGCTTGTCGTCCTCGTTCCACTCGTACATCGGGAAGTCGACGATCCACGCGAGCGCGAATTGCCCCTCGTCGACGAGCTTCAGCTCGCGGCCGACCTCGTCACGCGCGAGCCCCGCGAACCGCGAGAACTTCGCCGGATCGCCCGCCGTGAAGAAGCAGGCGTCGCCGTCTTTGAGGTTCATTTGTTCGCGCAGCGCAGCGGTGCGCTCATCGCCTATATTCTTCGCGATAGGCCCAGCTCCTACGACAACCCAATCTTTCGGGAAATCGTCGCCCCGAGTTCCCTCGGCTGGTCCTTCTTTACGCCAGAAGATATACCCGAGCCCCGGCTGGCCTTCCTTTTGCGCCCACGCATTCATCCGGTCGCAGAAGGCGCGGCTACCCCCGCCCGGCGCAGGGATTGCCCACACCCGAGCCTTGGGATCGCGCTCCAGGATCTGCGCGAACACCTTGAAGCCCGAGCCGCGGAAGTGCTCGGAAACATCCTGCATTTCGACCGGATTACGCAGATCCGGCTTGTCCGTACCGTACTTGGCGATCGCCGTGTCGTAGGGGATGCGCGGGAATTGAGCCGTCACCGTCTTGCCGTCCGCGAACCGCTCGAACGTCGCTCGGATGATCGGCTCCATCGTCGCGAACACGTCGTCCTGCTCCACGAAGCTCATCTCGACGTCGAGCTGGTAGAACTCCCCCGGCAGCCGGTCCGCGCGCGGGTCCTCGTCGCGGAAGCACGGCGCGATCTGGAAGTAGCGGTCGAAGCCGGAGATCATCAACAGCTGCTTGTACTGCTGCGGCGCTTGCGGCAGGGCGTAGAACTTGCCCGGATGAATGCGCGAGGGAACGAGGAAATCGCGCGCGCCTTCGGGCGACGACGCCGTCAGGATCGGCGTCTGGAACTCGTTGAAGCCCGCTGCCTGCATCCGCTCGCGGATGTCGCGGATGATCGCCACCCGCTTCATGATGATGGCGTGCAGACTCTCGCGCCTCAGATCCAGGAACCGGTACTGCAGCCGCAGGTCTTCAGGATAATCGGGCTCCCCGAACACTGGCACCGGCAATTCCTTCGCCTGGCTCAGCACCTCGATCTCGCTCGCATAGACCTCGATCTCGCCGGTCGGCAGCTCGGCGTTGATCGTGCCCTCCGGCCGCTGGCGCACCTTGCCGTCGATGCGGATCACCCACTCCGAACGCACCGCCTCCGCCGCCTTGAAGGCAGGGCTGTCGGGGTCGGCCACCACCTGCGTGATGCCGTAGTGGTCGCGCAAGTCGATGAACAGCACGCCGCCGTGGTCGCGCACACGATGTACCCACCCCGACACGCGCGCCGTCTTGCCGATGTCGCCGGCGTTGAGCGCCCCGCAGGTGTGCGAGCGGTAGCGGTGGAGCCCGCCGCTGGCGGCGGTGTCGGTCGTCTGAGCCATCGTCATGTCTGCCTTGCCCGGGGCTGCCGGGACCGTTCAAATCGCGTCGAATGAAGTCGCGGGAACAGCGCATGCAGCCCGGCGAAAGTCAAGGTCGCGGCCGCCTCGCGCGCCTGCGGCCGCCGCGCCGCGCCGATGTCCCGCCACGAGCGCCTATCTTCGTCCACACCCTGGCCCCAACACGGGTCGCGACCCTGGCCCGCGCCGCCGGTCCGGCGGCCGGATGCGCCCCACCTTGCACCCACCGCCGCTGGCCTGCATATGTGGCCGCCGACACATCACGTTGCCTCGAGAGGAAGCCGAGATGACCGCCACGCCCGATCACGCCGCCGCCCCCGTCCTCTATGCCGTCGCCGACGGCGTCGCGACGCTGACTATCAACTTGCCCGGGCAGAGGAACCCCATCTCCGAGCCGCCGGTGGTCGAAGGCCTGCTCGCCGCGCTCCAGCGCGCCAGCGAGGACATGTCCGTCAAGGTTGCCATCCTGACCGGTGCCGGCAGCGCCTTCTCTGCCGGCGGCGACGTCAAGCTGATGGCCGAAGCCGCCGACGAGCGCCGCCGCGAGCCGCTACGCACCGCCGACTACTACACCCGCGGCATCCAGCGCATCCCGCTCGCCATGTCGCGGCTCGACGTGCCGATCATCGCCGCCGTCAACGGCCCGGCCGTCGGTGCCGGCTGCGACCTCGCCTGCATGTGCGACATCCGCATCGCCGGCGAGAGCGCCCGCTTCGCCGAGAGCTTCTCGCGCCTCGGCCTGATCGCGGGCGACGGCGGCGCCTGGCTGCTCCAGCGCACGGTCGGGTTCTCCAAGGCGGCTGAGATGGCGTTCACCGGCGAGATGCTCGATGCCAAGGCGGCGCTCGCCTGCGGGCTCGTCTCTGAGGTGGTGCCGGACAACGAGTTGATGACCGCTGCAGGCCGCCTCGCCCGCCGCATGGCCGCCAACCCGCGTGATGCCCTGCGCATGACCAAGCGGCTGCTCTGGCAGGCGCGCGAATCGGGCCTCGCCCACCACCTTGAGATGGCCGCCTACATGCAGGCCCACGCCCACACCACCGACGACCACCGCGAGGCCGTCAACGCCTTCCTCGAGAAGCGCACGCCCCAGTTCGCCAAGGGCTGAACGGGACGTCTGTCACACTGCGCGCCACCCATCGCCGCGCCTGCCGATACGGGCGGCCATTTGCGCAGAGGCCCGCGATCTGCTTGCGGGCTAACGGCTGCTTGGCATATTGTCCCGCCAGCGTCCAACGGCCTTGGTGGTCCGCTCCCCGGAGGGGAGTCGCGACGATCAATGTAAAGGTGTCACGGTCGCGTCTTGCGGATCGTCCCGGCCGGCTCCCCGGAGGGAAGTCGGGACGATCAAATAAGAATGCGGGTGTAGTTCAATGGTAGAACGGCAGCTTCCCAAGCTGCATACGAGGGTTCGATTCCCTTCACCCGCTCCACTTGCTTTTCACGCCTCTTCCTTCATCTCCGTTCCCATACAAAAAGACCGGCCCCGCTTGTCGAGACCGGCCTGAGGCGTCGCATGGCGCGACGGGGGAGATCTTGAAGTCCTGGGCAAATCAGCCCTGATTGATGTTCAGCCCGCCGACGTAGTCGTCGACCTCGCGGGTCAGCCGCGAAACGCTGACGCGCTCCTCGCGCGCAAACAGGTCCGCGATCCAGCTGTGTTCGAGAGGGCCAACCGCATCGTCGATCCGCACGCTGTGGATGCAGGCGCCCGACTTCATCACGCGGATCACTGCGGCGCCGTCCACCAGCTTGGCCCGGATCTCCAGATCGGCCTCGTCGAAGCTCAGGCACTGGCTCTTGGTTGCGGGCTGGATCTGCTGCATGACGACCTCTCTGCTTGGGTTCTCGGCGCCGGGTGCTGGCCCGCTCGCCTAACCGTCATGGTGAACATAACGACGTTCGCAGCCCTGTCAGCACAAAACGGGTAAATGTGTTGCTTGTGGCTGAAACTATATCTATAATATGTAAACTTGTAAAATTTTGCCACAATGCCGGCGGAGGCCCCGTGAACAAGACCCTGATCGGACCGCGCCTGCGCCAGCTCCGGCGCGAGCACAAGCAGACCCAGGCTCAGATGGCCCGCGCGCTGGGTGTCTCTACCGCCTACGTCAACCTGCTGGAGAACAACCAGCGCAGCCTGTCCGTCCAGATGCTGATGACGCTGTCGGACGTCTACGGTGTCGACTGGCGCGACCTCGTCGCCGACGATACCTCCAACCGCCTCGCCGACTTGCGCAATGCCTTGCGCGATCCATTCTTCGGGGAAGGCGTGCCCGACCTGCAGGAGTTGCGCGCCGCCCTCGACCACGCCCCGCGCCTCGTCGAGAGTTTCCTGCGCCTCTACGCCAGCCATCGCACGGCGCTGCAGAAGATGATGCGGCTCGGCAGCGAGCGCATGCCCGACGACTTTTTCTCGTCCACGCCCGAGACCCTGATCCACGACTTCTTCCGCAACCACTCCAACCATTTCGACGCGCTTGAGACGGCGGCCGAGGCGATGCGCGCTGAAGCGCCCTGCGAGGCCGACGAGGTCTATCCCACACTGAAGGCGCACCTGCGCGACAAGCATGGGATTGCCGTACGCACAGCCTCCATCGAGGAAATGAGCGAGACGTTGCGCTACTACGACCGCAAGGCGCGCGTCGTGCAGCTCTCCGAGGCGCTCGATTTGCAGAACCGCGCGTTCCAGCTGGCGCATGTGCTCTGCCTGGTCGAGTTCCAGCACGTGCTCGACGAGTTTGACGGCCGACATCGGCATCGCCTCGGAGGCGGGCATCGCGCGCTGCCACGTCGAGCTTGCCAACTACTTCGCCGCAGCCTTCCTGATGCCCTATCAGCCATTCTACGAGACCGCCGAGCGCACCCGCTACGACGTCGACCGCATCGCCGCCGCGTTCGGCGTCTCCTTCGAGCAGGTCTGCCACCGCCTGACGACGTTGCAGCGCGAGGGCGCGCGCGGCGTGCCGTTCTTCTTCCTGCGCGTCGACAAGGCCGGCAACGTCACCAAGCGCTTCAACGCCACGACGTTCAATCTCGCCGAATACGGCGGCGCCTGTCCGGTCTGGAACATCCACATCGCGTTTCGCACGCCCGGCGTGATCCTGCCGCAGTTCGTCGAGCTGCCCGACGGCGAGCGCTTCTTCACCATCAGCCGCACCGCCAACCGCCCGGTCTTCAGCCGCGACACGCAGGACCGCCGCCTGGCGCTCGCACTGGGATGCGAGCTGCGGCACGCGCAGCGCATCGGCTACGCCGCGCCGTTCAATCTGGACGATGAGAACCTGTTCAGTCCGATCGGCATCAGTTGCCACCTGTGTCCGCGCCAGGCCTGCTCGCAGCGCGCCCACCAGCCGCTCTTCATCGAACTGCCCATCGACACCTCCCGCCGCGGCAACACCCGGTATGAGAGCTGAGGCGCGAGGCAGGTGGATTTGGAGCAGCCGGCAACGCCGGACCTGGTACGACGCACCAAGTCGGTCGCGATTGAGCCTAAACGGACTCGTTGCCGAGCCTGCAATGCTGGTGTTGCAGTCCGGCGCTACTATGTACGCGGCTGAATAGGCGCTGCAAAAATCCCGCGCCCTATCAGCCAGCGCACCGACAGGGGGCGCAATGGCTCGGGTTCAACAGACTGATGCTCCGGCTGCACGACTCAGCGTCAATCTGATCCAAGGTTCTCAAAGGCTCTACTCCGCAGGCGCAGGCTGAGCTTTCCGCTCCTCCACCGTAGGCCGGTGGGTCAGCCGCTCGACCATTCGGATCAGGAGCGTCCACGGATATGCCGCGACCGTACGAAACGCCAAGCGCGTCGTCTCCGCATGCAGGGTCCGAGCGATCGCAGCATAGTGGTCAATGTCAATCGACCCATCTGCGCGGCGACGAATTTCGGTGTTGTTGTTCATGGCTACCTCCGTCGTTGGATGACAATGGAAGCCTAGGCTGCGAGACTGAGCTCCGCTTGAAGGCGCTCTCCATTCGCCTTCAGAAGTCATGGATTATTCTTCAGATTGGTCAAAGGCAGTGCTGTACCGGTTCGGCGAATACGCGCTTGATACCCAGAGCTACACGCTCCAGCGCGCCGGAGTGGTGGTGCCGCTCGAGCCGCAAGTGTTCAGTGTGCTCCTCTATCTCATGAAAAATCGTGATCGCGTGGTCTCAAGGGACGACCTAGTCGAGGCAGTCTGGGACGGCCGCGTCGTGTCGGACGCTGCCATAAGCAGTCGGATTAGCTCCGTTCGCCAAGCGGTCGGCGATAACGGAAAGGATCAAACCGTCATAAAGACCATCCCACGTCGTGGATTTCGGTTCGTCCTCCCGGTTGACGCGCCTCAGGCGCAGCCAAAGATCGACCTACCTGTCAAAAGTCCTCAGACCGTCAGCTATTGCGCGACCCCCGATGGGCTCAGCTTGGCGTACTCGGTTTCAGGAGGCGGACCCGTCCTGCTCAAGACCGCGAATTGGATCAATCATCTGGAGCATGACTGGGGCAGCCCAATGTGGGCGCCCCTTTTTCACGAGCTGGCTTCATACCGCAAACTCCTGCGCTATGACTCCCGAGGAGTCGGGCTATCGGATTGGAACGCGAAGGAAATAACGTTTGAGCGTTTAGTAACCGATCTTGAGGCAGTCATCGCAGCGAGTGGAGTGTCAGAATTTGCGCTTCTTGGCATCTCCCAAGGCGCTGCGGTCGCGATCGACTATGCGGTGCGAAATCCAGATCGCGTCACACATCTCATTCTATGGGGTGGCTTCTCTCGCGGACGCTGCAAGCGTGGAAACCCAGAAGACGTTGCCGAGAGCGAAGCTTTCACAACGCTGATCCGCCAGGGTTGGGGTAAGGAGAACTCTCCGTTCCGACAGATGTTCGCAGCGCTCTATCTGCCAGAGGCGAATGACGAGCAGATCCGTTGGTGGACAGACATGCAGCGGGTAGCAACATCGCCGGACAACGCAGCACGGCTGCGCGAAGAGATCGACAATCTCGACGTCTCCGACCAACTTTCGAAAATTCAAACTCCAACGCTGATACTGCATTCGGAACGGGAAGCCGTAGCTCCGATCTCGGAAGCTCGCTTTATGGCCGCGAGGATTCCTGACGCTAGGTTTGTATCGCTGGATAGCGCCAACCACCTCGTGCTTCATCAAGAGCCCGCATGGCAGCACGCGGTCAGTGAGATCCGGACATTCTTGGGCGAAAGCTGAAGGAAGTGCTGGTCACACCCTGATGGCATCCGCCAGCTCTTCTTCGTGTTCAATGTCTTTGACAACTTCGAAGAGCCTTCCCGATGGTCGTCCCGACAAGCGGCCACAGTGGTCGGTCTATGTTGGAAAGCGGCCAGTGCTTGAACGCATCGGCAATCTACCCCTGAGCCTCTGCTGGTGGACAGAGGCGTGACCCTTTGAGATTTGACGTCCCAAAAACATGCGAGGTCTGAGCGTCCACCGACATCACTGGCAACAATGGGCCCACCGCGTCGAAGGCCGGCATCGATGCACCAAAGGTCCGAGGCCGCGAGCGCGGCCCGGCCGGCAGGCCGCGCTCGCGCAGGCGCCACGCGCCGTGAGCGGCAAACAGGAAGCCCGGCGAGTACACCCCCACTTCGGACCGCAGGCCCGAGGCCGCGACCGCGGCCCGGCGCGAGCGCCGCCCCAGCGGAGGCGCCGCGCTGCCTCTGGCAGCGCGATCCGCGCCGTGAGCTAGAACATCGCCGGATGCACGCGGTCGGGCGGCGAATGCCCGTCGAGGAAGGTCTTGATGTTGATGATCACCTTCTCGCCCATGTCGATGCGACCCTCGATCGTCGAGGAGCCCATGTGCGGCAGCGCGACCACGCGGTTCGACGCCAGCAGCTTCGGATTGACCGCGGGCTCGTGCTCGAACACGTCCAGACCCGCTCCGGCAATGGCATCCGATTCGATCAGCCGCGCGAGCTCGTTCTCGTCGATCACCTCGCCGCGCGCGGTGTTGACGATGTAGGACGTGGGCTTGAGCAGCTTCAGCCGCCGCGCCGACAGCAGGTGGTAGGTCGCCGGCGTGTGCGGGCAGTTGACCGACACGATGTCCATGCGCGCGAGCATCTGGTCGAGGCTCTCCCAGTACGTCGCCTCCAGCTCCTGCTCGACGTCCTCCGCCACGCGGCGGCGGTTGTGGTAATGGATCTGCAAGCCGAACGCCTTGGCGCGCCGCGCCACCGCCTGGCCGATGCGGCCCATGCCGATGATGCCGAGCCGCTTGCCCCAGATGCGATGTCCGAGCATCCACGTTGGCGACCATCCCGACCAGTGTGTGCTCGGATCCTTCAGGTAGGCCGTGCCCTCCGCCAGCCGGCGCGGCACGGCCAGGATCAGCGCCATCGTCATGTCGGCGGTGTCCTCGGTCAGCACGCCCGGCGTGTTGGTGACGGTGATGCCGCGATTGCGGGCCGTGTCGAGATCGACGTTGTCGACGCCGGTGCCGAAGTTCGCGATCAGCTTCAGTTGCGGCCCCGCCTGCGCGATCACGGCGCGGTCGATGCGGTCCGTGACGGTCGGCACCAGCACGTCGGCGACCCGTACCGCCTCGACCAGTTGCGCCGGCGACATCGGCGTGTCGCTGTCGTTCAGCCGCGCGTCGAACAGCTCGCGCATGCGCGTCTCCACCACGTCTGGCAGCCGGCGCGTGACGATGACGAGGGGCTTCTTGGATGTGGGCATGTCGAGACGTCCGGGTCAGGTCGAGGTGCGTTGGGCCGCGGCGTGTGCGGGTGCGAGACGAAGAGGCGCGCCGCTGGCGGCGCACCGGGCGCACCCAGGATGCCATAACAGAAGCCATCGGGAAGACAAGCTGGCGGATGGAGTAAGCCTTGACGGCGACCGCCACGGTATCCGGAGAAACGGCGTTTGGGGCTTGATCTATCGAGGCAAATCAGGGGTAGAACAACCCTGTTATGGCAAACCGCGCGATCTTGCCCAGCCTTGACCGATCAGCCGGGACACCGGACCCGATCAGCCGTGCCCAGGCACGGGCGGGCGCCCGCGCCCGCGGGCTTGCGGTCTCGCTTACCACGCTGGCGAGCGTCTCAGGGCTTGTCCCGTGGCCTGTCGCGCAGGCGAACGCCGCCGAACAGGTGGCCGCCGCCGTGGTCGCCGGCCCCGCCAAGAGCGGCCTGCCGCTCCCGCGCTTCGTCAGCCTGAAGTCGAACCGCGTCAACTTGCGCAAGGGCCCGGGCACCGAATACCCGACGACCTGGGTGTTCCGCCGCGCCGGCTGGCCGCTCGAGGTGATCGAGGAGTTCGAAGGCTGGCGCCAGGTCCGTGATGCCGACGGCACGACCGGCTGGATGCTGCAGTCCTTCCTCTCCGGCCGCCGGACCGCCCTCGTCCGTCCCTGGGACCTCGCCGCCGCCAGCGGCACGCAAGGTGCCGGCAGCAAGCAGGCTCAGGTGGCCCTGCGCGACGACGAATCCGCAACGAGCCAGACCGTGGCACTACTCGAGGTCGGCGTCGTCGCCGGCATCAACAGCTGTAACGGCAAATGGTGCCACGTCACCGTAGGCGACTATCGCGGCTGGATCGAGCAGAAGGCACTTTGGGGCGTCTACGCGGGCGAGCGGATCCGCTGACACGGGGGCACAACCCGCCCGCCATCCCGGGGCTTGGTCCCGGGACCGCCATCCCGGCTGGCTTAGCGTGTTTTCTCGACCAGCCGCACGACCACGTCGATGTGGCTGATCTCCATCCCCTCGGGCGGCTGCGGCAGGCCGTCGACGCGGATGCTGTCGCCGGGAATGTCGACCACGTGGCCGTCACGCTCGATGTAGAAATGATTGTGGTTCGACGTGTTGGTGTCGAAGTGCGTGCGCGCGCCGTCGATGGCGAGTTCACGCAACAGGCCCGCGCGCTTGAACTGGTGCAGCGTGTTGTAGACGGTGGCAAGCGAAACGCGCTCGCCGAAGGCGACCGCTTCCTCGTGCAGCACCTCCGCCGTCACGTGACGGTCCCCGCCGCCGAACAGCAGGCTGCCCAGCGCCATCCGCTGACGCGTCGGCCTGAGGCCGGCGCCGCGCAGCATCTCCGCCACGTCACGCTCCGGCGATGTTTGCGGCATGTCCAGGCTCTCGTCCATCCGTCTGCTCGTCTGACCGGCCGCGACCCCGGTGCCTCGTCTGGCCATCGGGGTCGATGCGCATAGCTGATGGCCCACGGGACGCACGGGCGTGCGGCCTGCGGGTCCGAGGAGCCCACTATATAGGCCAATGTGGCGATCCCGCAACGCCCACCCTTGCGCGGACGCATATCGGTCACGGTGCGGCGCGCCGCGGGTGGTCGAATGGGTTAACCCTGAGGCGCCCGGTCGGCCACATGCGAGTGCGTCGGCAGGATCGGCCGCAGGAGAACGGGCCGTAGGAAGTTGAGCCGCAGGAGATGGGCCGTGGACTGGTGGGACCAGATCTATCGCTATTGCGAGCGCGGCCAGAGCGCGGCCTTCTGGGCCGAGCCCTTCAACGCGGTGACCAACCTGGCGTTCATCCTCGCCGCGCTCGCCGCCGCACTGGAGCTTGCCCGCCGCCGCGACGGCCCACACCCTGCCGCCTGGGCATTGACCGGCCTGGTGTTCGTGATCGGCGTCGGCAGCTTCCTCTTCCACACCTACGCCACGCGCTGGGCTGCGGTCGCCGACGTCGCCCCGATCGGCCTGTTCATGATCGCCTATCTCGTCTACGCGCTGCGGGCCTACCTGCGGCTCGGCTGGATCGTCACGGCGGTGGGCCTCGCCGTGTTCGTCGGCGCGCTGCAATACGCCGGCGACATCCAGTGCCGCAATCCCGGCCTGCTATCTGTAACGGCTGCTGCCCGCGGGCCCTGTCTCAACGGCACGCTCGGCTATGCGCCGGCTTTTCTCGCTATGCTGGGCATCGGCGTCGTGCTCGCCGGGCAGCGGCATCCGGCCGGCCGCTACGTGCTGGCGGCATCGATCGTTTTCCTGGTCTCCATGCTGTTTCGCACGATCGACTGGGAGGTCTGCGCCCTGACGCGGATCGCCGGCCGCGCGCGTGGCACGCACTTCCTCTGGCACGTCCTCAACGCCACGACGCTCTACCTGCTGTTGCGTGCAGCCATCCGCAACGGGCGGACGACGCCCCGCCGCGCTGCCGGTTCGACGTGAGCGCATCAAGTCTTGTCGAAGCCGGCCTTGCTGCGCGCGCCCGCCGTGTCGTCCGCCGTCATCAGCGCGATCAGGCGCCGCGCCAACTCGGGCGCCGCCGCGTGTGCGGCCACCGCCGCCGTATACGTGGTCGCCAGCTCGAATTCGGCTGGCAGGTTGCCAACGACCGCCAGTCCAGGCGTGTGCAGGATCTCCGTCACCTGGGTGACGCCGATCGGCTGGCCGCCGCGCTGCTCGGCCATCTTGCCCATGGCCATCGTGCCGTTGGGGAATACCTTCAGCCGGGCCTGGACTTCGGCGGCGATTCCGAGCGCTTCCAGCGTCCGTTGGACGTGGATGCCCGCGGTCGCAAGCTTGGTGTCGGGCGTGTAGATGGCGTCGGCCGCGCGAAAGGCCTCGCGCAGTTCGTCCGCGGTCCGGATCGGGGGCATGGCATCACACGCGCGCACCGCCACGGCCGTGCGCACGACGCCGAGGTCGACGGCGCTACCGGCCACGAGTTCGCCGCTCGCGATCAGTGCATCGATCAGCGCCCGCGATAGGATCACGACGTCGGCCGCGGCGCCCGCGACCACCTTGTCGCGAATGGCGCCAACGGCGGTGTAGGTGCCGTGGATCTCGGCCTGAGTCTCAGCCGTGAAGCGGTCGGTCACGGCCGCAACTAGCCCGTGTGCCGCGCCTCCGCTCAGGAGTTGGAGTGTCGTGGTCATGGCCCGCGTCCTCGCTGCCGGGGCGGCCCGGGCGACAGGCCGGACGCCTGCCGGTGATGTTAGGACACTTGCCCGGGCCTGCCTATCGCCAACGCCACGCCCGCAATCCTCGCGCCGCGCCGCAGCCCGATCGAGCGCACACCGACCGCTTCGACCGCCGCGGGGCTTGGCTTGGCGTCGCCACATGGACATATTAAGGATCAACTCAGATACGGTGCTGGTGTCCCACGCTTGCCGTTGCAGGCCCGCAGGTGCTGGCCACCGGCCATAAGGACACGTCAGCCGCCCCCGGAAGGAAGCAAGCGTGCAACCGAGGCCCGAGGACTACGACTATGATCTCGACGAGGCGCTGTCCGCCGTCGTCGGGCTGCGCACCATCGTGCCTTCCGACGCGTTCTCCGCCGAGACGCTGGGCACGGAGCGCTCGGGCAGCGGCGTGATCATCGGCAAGGACGGCCTCGTACTGACCATCGGCTATCTCGTTGTCGAGGCCGAGACCGTCTGGATCACCCTGGGCGACGGCCGCACGCTGCCCGGTCACGTGCTCGCCTACGATCACGAGACCGGCTTCGGCCTGGTGCAGGCGCTCGTTCGCATGGAGCTGCCGTGGCTTGAGCTCGGGTCGTCGTCGGATGCAATCGTAGGCGACGACGTCGTCATCGCCGGCGTCGGCGGCCGGCGCAATGCGGTCGCCACGCGCGTGGTCGCGAAGCAGGAGTTCGCGGGCTATTGGGAATACCTGCTCGAGCAGGCCCTCTTCACCGCGCCGGCCCATCCCAATTGGGGCGGCACCGCGCTGATCGGCCCGACCGGCGAGCTGATCGGCATCGGCTCCCTCCAGTTGCAGCATTCGCGCGCCGACGGCGGCACCGAGGATCTGAACATGATCGTGCCGATCGATCTCTTGAAGCCAATCCTCAAGAGCCTGCGCACCACAGGCCGCGCCGGCCGCCCGCCGCGGCCCTGGCTCGGCTTCTATGCCACCGAGTTGGAGGACAAACTCGTCGTCGCCGGCTTGTCGAATCGTGGACCTGCGCGCGCCGGCGATTTGCGCGGTGGCGATATCCTTCTGGCCGTCGACGGCGAGGAGGTGACGTCGCTGGCGGACCTGTTCCGCAAGATCTGGTCGCTCGGCCCTGCCGGTGTCGAGGTGCCGCTGCTCGTGTTCCGCGACGGCAAGAACTCGAGACCTGCGCATCAAATCCGCCGATCGCAACCGGTTCCTGCGCGCACCCACGTTGCACTGACGTCACCGCCGGATCCGGTGCTGGATCCCGTGTCGCCGCCCGCCGCTGGGCTAGCTGCTGGGCCAACTGCTGGGTCCGCGCCTGACAAGTGCCGGGCAAGCCGCCCGGCCGCGAGCCAGGAGCGTCACGGACTTGTCATTTCCACGCACACGGGTGAGACTGTCGTGCGTGGGACAGGAGACCCGACGTTGAGCGATACCGACCCGATAGTCTTGCGCCCGTGGCCGGCGGGCGGACGGAGAGACACTGTCCACGAAACCGGCCCGAGCCATGGCCCGAGCGGGCAGACCTCGACCGGACCGATCGTCGTCACTGGGCCACGCCCGCACGGCGCCGCCAGTGGGCCGCAAACGGTACGGTTCACCCGCCAGGAACTGAGCGATATTCTCAACGTCTACGGTCGCATGGTGGCGGCCGGCGAATGGCGTGACTACGCCATCGACATGGGCCGCGAGACGGCGTCGTTCTCCGTCTACCGCCGCTCCAGCGAGTATGCGCTCTATCGCATCGTCAAGAATCCGAAGCTTGCCCGGAAGCAGGGCGCCTACAGCGTCGTCGCCGCCACCGGCCTCATTCTGAAGCGCGGCCCGGACCTGCGCCGCGTGCTCGCCGTCTTCGACAAGCGCCCGAGCCTCGTCGAAGCCTAGCAAGCCTGAAACGTGTGCGGCTGCCAGGGTGGCCCGCCCGCGTTCAAGCGACTTGCGCGAAGCGACGATGGTCCCAAAAAACAGGGGGGCCACGCGGGGTGCGGGGCGGCAAGCCCCGCTCATTCCCAGCCCCTCGCGCCACGAGCGTCCCCACCCGTCACGCCCCATCAGGCGCCGTCGTCTCGCCATCGCCCAGCGCGCGCTGCATCAGCACGCTGTCGAGCCATCGCCCGTGCTTGAAGCCGATGCCGTGCAGCGTCCCGCAGAACGTGAAACCGGCGCGCCGGTGGAGCGCCGTCGACGCGACGTTTGCGCTGTCCCCGATCACGGCCAGCATCTGCCGGAAACCGGCCGCCTCGGATCGCCGGATCAGCGCCATCAGCAAGGCACGCCCCACGCCGCGGCCTTGCGCGTCCTGCGCAACGTAGATGGAATCCTCCACCGTCCAGCGATAGCCGATCCGCGCGCGGTAGCCGCTTGCGTAGGCGTAGCCCGCCACCGCGCCGCCTATCTCTGCAACGAGATAAGGGTAGCCGCCGCCGATGATCGCCGCATGCCGCCGGGTCATCTCCGCCACGTCCGGCGGCTCGTACTCCCAGCTTGCCCGCCCGCCCCGGACGGCCGGTGCATAGATGGCGGTCATGGCCGGAACATCTGCGGCCGTGGCGGGACGGATAAGAACTCCGGTCACGGGGGGCTCGAGGGCTGAGGCTGATGAGCGATGCGCCGCACTCTACCGCGACGGCTCGCCGCTGTCGTGCCCGTCGAAGGGACATCGCTGCGGTCCGCGCACCTGGAAAAACAAAGGCCCCCGCTTCGTCAGCGGGGGCCTGGGTCGTGCGTCGTTTCAGGTTCCCGGTTTCGCGATCACTCGCGGCTGCCGAACAGCGACAGCAGGAACTGGAACATGTTGACGAAGTCGAGGTACAGGCTGAGCGCACCGAAGATCGAGGCATGCGCCATCGCTTCGCTGTTTCCGGCCACCGTGTAGTACTCGTCCTTGATCCGCTGCGTGTCGTAGGCCGTGAGGCCCGCGAACACGAGCACGCCGATCACCGAGATGGCGAAGTGCAGCGCGCCGGACTGCAGGAACATGTTGACGAGACCGGCGATGATGATGCCGACCACGCCCATGATGAGGAACGATCCCCAGCCCGACAGATCCTTCTTCGTCGTGTAGCCGAACAGGCTGAGGCTGGCGAAGGCCGCTGCCGTGATGAAGAACATCTGCACGATCGACTGGCCGGTGTAGCGCAGGAAGATCGTCGACATCGACAGGCCCATCACGGCTGCGAATGCCCAGAACACCATCTGTGCCGTCGCCGCACTGGTCCGCGCGAACGACATGAACAGGATGAAGGCCAGCGGCGCCAGCACGATCACCCACATCAGCGGCGATCCGTAGACGGCCTTGCCGCCTTCGGTCAGCATCACCCCGTTGCGCAGCTTGGCGGCGGCCAGCGAGGGATCGTTGGTCGTCAGGAAGGAGAACATCGCGAATGCGACGACGCCCGTCAGGGCGAGTGCCAGCGTCATGTAGTTGTAGACGCCAACCATATAGGAGCGCAGGCCCTCGTCGACCTGCGCGTCCGCGCGGGTCGAAGTTGCGGCAACCTGAGCGTATCTGTTGTCGAACTGAGCCATGTGAGTTCCCTTGAAGCCTCTTGCGACCGCGGGGGTCGTCCCCTGGAATATGCCGACGGCGCCGGCGCATTTCAAGGCGGACAACCCAATCCCGACCAGGGATATCGACTTTTTTGTGTCCAGGGTGCCGATCCGGTCACCCGGCGGCTTACTCCGCACGAAGATATGGCACTGAAGGCGCTCTGAGAACGTGCCAGGTACCCAGTCCGCCGAACACCACCACCAGCCCGATCGCCAGACCCAGCGCCTGCCCGACCGCCACCCACGAAAATGTGAACGGCACGTCCATCACGGTCGTCAGCGCGATCCAGGCCGCCAGCGCGCCCAGCGCCACCGCGAACCCCGCCGTCACCGCCGCCGCGACCAGATACTCGAACAGGTGCGCGCTGATGATTCGCGCCCGGGTCGCGCCCAGGGTCTTCAGGATCACCGCCTGCTGGATGCGCCGGCGCTGGGCCGTGGCCAGCGCGCCAGCCAGCACCAGGGCGCCAGCCAACAGTGTGACGCTGCCCGCGGCCCTGACCGCCGTGATGATCTTCTCGAAGATCGCCGTGAACGCGTTGATCGCGTCCTTGACCCGGATCGCGGTCATGCCCGGATAGGCCTGGGCGATCACCCGGGCGACCCGCGCTTCCGCCTCCAGCGAGGTCTCCGGCGGCAGCACGACTGTTGCGAGCAACTTGTGCGGCGCCGCCTTCAGCGTGTTGGGCGAGAACACCATCACGAAGTTGATCGCCAGGCTCTCCCACTTCACCTCGCGGAACGAGGCGACCTTGGCCGTCACGTTGCGTCCGAGCACGTTGACCGTCACCTGGTCGCCGATCGCCAAGCCGAGCTTGCGCCCCAGCTCACCCTCGAACGAGACCAGTGGCGGGCCGCTGTAGCCCGGCTCCCACCATGTCCCGGCCACCACCGTCGAGCCCTCCGGCACCGTATCGGCGTAGGTCAGCCCGCGATCGCCGTTCAGGACCCATTCGGCTTCCGGCGGCGCCTTGATCGCTTCCACCGGCTGGTCCTTCAGGCGCACCAGTCGCCCGCGCAGCATCGGCGCCAATTCCAGCGCCGCGCCCGGCACCTCGGCTTGCACGCGGCGCACGAGGTCGGGGTAGTCCTCCTTGCCGACGTCGAGCACGAAATAGTTGGGTGATTGCGTCGGCATGCGCCCTGTCAGCTCCGCCACCAGCGAGGCGTCCGCCAGCGCGATGGCCGACAGCAGCGACAGCCCCGTACCCAGCGACAGGATGACCGAGCGGGTCAGCCCGCCCGGCGCGCCGAGATTGCCCAGCGCGATCGCCAGCTCCGGCCGGCGCGGGCGCGGCGCACGCCGCGCGGCGAGCGTGGTCAGCCACCCCAGCAGGAGGAACACCACGAACACGACGCTGACCGCTCCCAGGAAATAGATCGCGATCCGCCTCTGGTCCGACGTCAGGATTGCCAGCGCCGCCAGGGCGACGATCGCGGCGAGGATCAGCCCGACGACGCGCGCGTGCGGCCATTGGCTCTCCTCCGCGACCTCGTCGCGAAACAGCGCGGCTGGCCGGATGCGTTCGGCCCGGCCCAGCGGCCACAGCATGAACACCAACGCCACAAGCAGACCGTAGGCCGCCGCCGCTGCGAGGCTGCCGATCCGGATCGACAGCTCCGCCCGCACTGGCAGCAGGTCGCCGTAGAGCGCCGTCAGGACGACCGGCACGAGCACGCCCAGCGCCAGCCCGATGGCGACTCCGATCGCCGCGATCGTCATCACCTCGGCCAGAAACATACGAAACACCAAGCGGCTCGGCGCACCCACGCTTTTCAGGATGGCCACCACCTTGCGTCGCCGGTCGATGAACGTCGCCACCGCGTTGGCCACGCCCACGCCGCCGACCAGGAGCGAGGTCAGCCCCACCAGCGTCAGGAACTGCGACAGCCGCTCAACCGTCCGCGTCACGCGCGGCGAGGGATCGCGCTTGTCGGCGACGACGAAGCCCGCTTCCGGCAGCGCTTTGGCAAGGCGCTGGCGCACGCCAACGAGATCGGCGTCGGCGTCGGGGTCGGGCAGCGCCATCGCATAGCGCCACCGTACGAGCGAGCCCGGCTCAACGAGGCCCGTGGCGACGAGCGTGTCGGTCGAGACCATCACCCGCGGCCCGAACGTCAGCCGGTCCGTGATCGCATCGGGCTCTTTCTCGATGGCGGCGACGACCTTCACCTCGGCCTTGCCGAGCCGGATGACGTCGCCGATCCCGATTTGCAGCCGTTCGAGGAGGATCGGATCGAGCGCCGCCGTCAGCGCCGCACCCGGCTGACCCGCGCCGAGCGCGTCCAGCCGCGCACCGTCCTTCAGCGTGATCGCGCCGGCCAGCGGATACGCCGTATCGACGCCTTTCAACTCGATCAGAACCTGATCGCTGCCGTCGGTACGGCGCGCCATCGTCCGCATCGAGGCCGTCTCGCTGACGCGGCCTACGGTGGCCATCGCCTGACGCTCGGCGGTCTCCGCCCGCTTGTGTGAGCGCGTGAGCGTCACGTCGCCGCCCAGCAGCGTGCGGCCCTGCCGCGCGAAGCCGCCGGTCAAGGCGTCCGACAGCGCGCCGACGCCGGCGATCACCATCACGCCCAGCGCGATGCACGCGATGAACACGCCGAACCCGCGCACACCGCCACGCAGGTCGCGCACGGCCAGCCGAAGCGAAAGCGGCAGGCGTTGCGCCGCCGCCGGTCGGGGCGCGGAAAGCGTATCCGTCGTGCTCATGACGCCGTCGCCTCGCGCTCGCGCTCGATCAGCCCGTCGGCCATATGCACCACCCGCTGGCAGCGCTCCGCCAGCGACAGGTCGTGCGTAACCAGGATCAGCGTGGCCTTGTTCCGCTGCTGCAACTCGAACAGGCGATCCACCACTTGCCCGCCTGTCCGTGTGTCGAGATTGCCGGTCGGCTCGTCGGCCAGCAGCAGCCGGGGCCGCGCAGCCAGCGCGCGCGCGAGCGCCACGCGCTGTTGCTCGCCGCCCGACAACTGCGCGGGGAAGTGGTCCGCGCGCCGCTCCAGACCGACCTCGGCGAGCAGCGCGCGGGCCACCTCGAAGGCGTCCTCGCGCGCGGCAAGCTCCAGCGGTAGCGCGACATTCTCCAACGCCGTCATCGTCGGCACGAGATGAAAGGACTGGAAGACGATGCCGATCTCGCGCCCGCGCAGCCGCGCCAGGTCGTCCTCGCTCAGCCGCGCGACGTCAGCACCTGCGATCCGCACACGCCCGCGGGTCGCTCGCTCCAGGGCCGCGATCACCATCAGCAGCGAGGTCTTGCCCGAACCGGATGGCCCCACGATCGCCACGGATTGGCCTTCGGGAACGCTGAGTGTGATCCCGCGCAGGATCTCGACCGGACCGGCGCGACTCGTCAGCGTCAGGCCGACGTCGGCCAGATCGACGATCGCTTCGCCTCGAGGCGTGTCGGCGGTTTCGGATGTCAAGATCTTGCTCCGGGTCTGTCTGACTTCTACGTGTCGCAGGTCGGTTGAGGATCAGGCAGGCGACCGCAACAGGTGAGCGATACGATGGCAATGAGACGATCGAGCGTGCCCGGGGTTGGCTCAAGCGACATGGGGGGCTTCGTCCATCGCGTCAATGCCTCTGCGGCGATCGTGCGGTCTGCTCTCGCCCTCCTGCTGTGTGTATGGTCCCTGTCGTCGGCGGCCGCCGCCCCCGGCGCCCAGATCCGCATCGTCGCATTCGGCGACAGCCTGACTGCCGGCTATGGCCTGCCGCCGGCCGCTGCATTTCCCGTCCAGCTGCAGGCCGCCCTGAAGGCGCGCGGCCACGCAGTCGAGGTCGTCAACGCCGGCGTCTCCGGCGACACAACGGCCGCCGCCCTCGATCGCTTCGACTGGGCCGTGCCGGACAACGCCGACGCTGCCATCGTCGAACTCGGCGCCAACGACGCCCTGCGCGGCCTCGATCCGGCCAGGGCCCGCGCCAACCTCGACGCCATCCTGTCGAAGCTGAAGGCGCGTGGCCTTCCCGTGTTGTTGGCCGGCATGGGTGCGCCCCGCAACCTGGGTCCAGAGTATGTCGCCGCCTTCGATCGGATCTATCCTGAGCTTGCCGAACAGCATGGCGCCATTCTCTATCCGTTCTTTCTCGACGGCGTCGCCCTGAAACCGGAGCTCAATCTGCGCGACGGCATCCATCCGACCGAAGAGGGCGTATCGGTTATTGTCGCGCGCATCCTGCCGCAAGTGGAGGCCCTGATCGCCCGCGTCGAGAAAGCGCGCGCCGCCGCCCGCTGAGCCTTGCGGTGCTTGATCGCGTCGGGTCGACCGGCGATTGTGACTTACGCGCTTGTGGAGCGTGCGGGGGCAGAGGAAGGGGCTGAAGATGGTACGCCTGTTTGCCGGCCTCGAGATCCCCGACGTCCAGCGCCAGCAGATGGCCCTGCTCAAATCGCCGCTGCCCGGCGCCTGGTGGCTCGAGCCCGAGAACTACCATGTCACGCTGCGCTTTGCCGGCGACATGGACAACGCGCAAGCCGCCGACTTCGCCGATGCCCTCGATATCGTCGCCTGCGAGGCTTTTGCCGTGCGCTTGGCGGGGCTCGGCACGTTCGGCGGCAAGGATCCCCGTTCGCTCTGGGTCGGCGTCGAGGGCGGCGAGGCGCTCGATGCCCTGGCGCGCGCCTGCGAGCGCGCCGCCCGGTCCGCCGGTCTGCCGCCCGAGCAGCGTCCGTTCAAGCCGCACGTCACCATTGCGCGCCTGCGCAACACCCGGCCCGAGGCGCTCGCCCGCTTCCTCCAGCATCACGGTGCGTTCCGCCTCCCGCCCTTTCCCGTGGAAAGCTTCACCCTGTTTTCCTCGCGCCCGCGCGTCGGCGGCGGACCTTATGTCAGCGAGATGACGTTTCCCCTGCAGACCGCCGGCCGTCCCGGCGAGTTGGGTCACCACGGCGTGGAAGACGATCGCTGAGCCTGCTTTGACCTTTTCGGCTCGACCTGATCGGCCAGCCAGCCCTGCCCCGCCCGGCCCCACATTCCCCCGCGCGGTATGCTCGCGGCTCAACCAGCAAAGGACAACGCACCGATGGCTCAAACGCTTGACCCCGCGCGCCGCACCGAGGCGTTCGCCAGGCTTCCAGGCTGGGAACCGGTGCGCGACCGCGATGCGATCGAGAAGACGTTTCGGTTCGCCGATTTCAGCGCCGCCTTCGGCTTCATGGCGCGCGTCGCCCTGGTCGCCGAGAAGATGGACCACCATCCGGAGTGGACTAACGTCTACAACCGCGTCGCCGTCACGCTGACGACACACGACGCGGGCGGCCTGACCGACAAGGACGTTGCGCTGGCGCTGGCCATCGAGGCGATCATGCCGTCCCCCGAGGCCGGCTGATCGGCGACGGCGGGACGGGTTGCAGGCCGCCGCGGCGCCTCAGTTCTGAACGCGCGGCAGAGGTCGCATGGGGGCCCGGATCGGCAGCACGGGCGGCGAGGTGTGCGTGCCCGGACGGTCGCCGCTCACCACCACCGCGGAGCCGGCGTCGCGAGGCTGCAGGCCGCCGTTATGGCTGTCGCCAGTCTCGCCCCCCCCAGACGCCGCGCCAGATTGCATGCCGGCCTCCCGGGCATACCGTGCGTGCCGTTGCGTTTCCGCCGTCGACCACGGTGCGGGTTTGCACGCGCAGCCGTTGACCAGCGTTTTGCGATACCGGAAGGCGTTGGGCAGGCTCTTGTAGGAGCGCCCTGCGAAGTTCTGCGCCGTCTCGATCGTGCCGCCGTCGACGGGATGGAAGAAAAGCTCAGCCGACTCTCCACAGCGGGCCGCGCAGGTCTTCTGGTCCTTGTAAAGCGCCGAACGCCCGACGCCGTGGCTGACGGGGAAGTAGAAGCCATCGCAGGTGCGCACGCATACCGAGCGGTAGCGTGTCTCGCGCTGCGGCGCAGGCTCACCATAGGCGCCGCGCGGCGGCGGCAGCGGCTGTATGGCGTAGGGTGAATAGGTCAGCGGCCCCCCGCGCTGTGGCGAAGTCACGATCGGTGGTGAAAGAACGCGCGGGCCTGCCGGCCGGCTGGGCTCGCCGCCGCCGAGAAATCCGAAAATCGATTGCAGCAGCGACTGGGCGGCCGCCGGCGTCGCCGCAGCCATGACGCCACCCATCGACACCACGAGGGCGATCATCCGGGCCGACGCCCAGGCCGACCCGCTCCGGCTGACGCTTACGCAAGACCACATAACGCTGACACAACGCCCGTTAACGGGCCGCCGCCGGCCGGTCGGCCGAACGTGCCGGATCCCCTCCAGCCATTCGACACACGCGCCACGACGATCCCACGCAGAACCACCTTCGGGCGCTGTTTTCGCATCGAAAGAGAAAGAAACCCTGAACCGCCTTGCGCGGCCAACGCTTGGCAGTGCAAACGTCCGGCTGCACGGCCGATGTCAGGAGTGACTTTGGAGCGGAAAGGACGTCAATTCGACCGTGCCGACGACGGCACGCCCGCGCCCACGCGCCGGATGTACGTTTCCTCGCTGCCGCGCCGCTTTGGCAACGGCGGCGTCTGCGCCCGGTTCGCGCTCGCGCCCGGCTTGGGAACCGGCCCGTTCAGGACAACCAGCGACATCCGGCTGCCTGAGAATGCCCGCACGGTGCGGCTCTGCTCCGGCGACAGCCGCCCCGACCCGAAGTCGTTGAGCGTCGTTATGACCGGTCGCAGGCTGGCGGTCGAAAGCGGTGTCAGCGCCGCGGTCTGTATCGTCGGCCGCGTGCGGCGGTCGGCCCGCTTGCGCGGCACCGGTGGTTTTGCCCCATTCTGCGCGTACGCGCGGTGGCGGTCGCGCGCCTCCTGCTCCCATGGATGCGCCTTGCACTTGCACGACGCGTCGAAAGTCGTGCGGAACAGGAAAGCGGTCTTCAGCCGGCGATAGGCGCGCCCGTCGAGATCACGCATGTCCTCGACCTCGGCGCCGGGATTTGGATAGACGAACAGCCGCGCCTCGCTCCCCCCGCAGCTCGATTGGCAGGTGGCCTCGTCGGCATCGAAGCGGTCCGGTGTCGTCGCGAAGCTTACCGGAAAGAAGTAGCCGTCGCACATCCGCACGCACATGGTGCGGTAGCTGCCGCCGCCGAACCGGCTGCTGTTCCAGTCTTCATCGCTGCGCCACCGCTCGCTGTCGGCGGGGATCCCATAGATGCCGAGGTTCATCGGCGGGGCCTTGATGGCCTTTGCCTCGCCGTCGCCCCGGTTCTTCCGCTTGACCTTGGCCCAATACGCGTCGCTCTTGATGTTCTCCATCCACTCTTCGCTGCTCAGCACGGCTGCGCGCTCCATCGCCGGCGGCGCGGCGGGTGCGACGGCGGGCACTGCGGTGGGTGTCGGAGCGGTGGGGGCCAAATATTGCATGCCAGCCACACTCAGTGTGACCAGTGCAACAATCGTTGCGGCCGTCCTCGCGGCGCCTCGAAGGCTCAAGTGGCTGGGGTGCGACGCGGAATTTTGACCCGGAACCATGATCTTATGAACGCCTGTTACTCAGCGACTGAACTTACGAGCTTCGTTTAGACCAGCAGTGAGACGTGTGCCAACAAAAAATGGCGCACTGCAGCGAAAATCCGTGCTCGATCCGTCTTACGGCTAATGCCGCAAATTAAATGAAGTTCCCGCCGTTAACGATTGCTACCAAACGCGATCACCGCGGGGCCAGCCGGATCGCGCCGTCCAGGCGGATCGCCCCGCCGTTCAGCATGATGTTCTCGCAAATCGAAACGGCGAGCTGCGCGTATTCCTCTGGCTTGCCGAGCCGCGAGGGGAACGGAACCGTGGCCGCCAGCGACTGGCGGGCCTCCTCGGGCAGTCCGTCGAACATCGGCGTATGGAACAGCCCAGGCATGATCGCCATCACCCGGATGCCGTCGCGTGCCAGATCCCGGGCCACCGGAAGCATCATCGACGCCACGCCGCCCTTCGAGGCGCTATAGGCGACCTGGCCCATCTGCCCGTCTTCCGCCGCCACCGACGACGTCGAGATGATGACGCCGCGCTCGCCGTCCGGGGCCAGAGGCTTCAGGCTCATCATGCCCGCCGCGCACTTGGCGATCATCGTGAACGTGCCGGTGAGGTTGATCGCGATCACCTTGGCGAAGGTGGCCACGTCGTGCGCCTCCACCGCGCCGGACTCCTTGGCGCGCCGTGCGATGCGCTTGCCGACTGCGATCCCCGCGCAATTGACGAGGATGCGCTCCTGCCCGTGTGCGGTGCGCGCCGCCGCGATCGCGGCATCGACGCTCGACTCGTCGGTCACGTCACAGCCCGCGAACACGCCGCCGATCTCCCTGGCCACCGCCTCGCCCTGCGCCGCGTTGAGGTCGAGCACGGCGACCTTCACGCCGCCCTTGGCGAGCGCACGCGCCGTCGCCGCGCCGAGCCCCGAGGCGCCGCCGGTCACGATGGCTGAAACGTCGGACGAGAGCTGCATGGTGGGTCTCCGATGTGGGGCGTGTTGCGGGCGTCAGCACGCGCGTGAAGGCGCGCAGCTTGCGGACCGGCGATGTTGTGCGCGACACTGTCGGACGACTTTCCCTCGGCGGCAAGCTGAACGTTGGGGGACGGCCCGCCCGCTGTTCACGCGCACCGCCCCTGACGCGCCCACCCGCGAGCCTCATCCATGATCGATTTGCACCACGTCCACCTGTTCGCCCGCGACCTCGACGCCACGCTTGCGTGGTGGCAGCGCCACTTCGGCGCCCGCGTGCTCTACGACGGCGTGCTGGCCGGCGCCCGCAACGTGTTCATCGCGATCGGCTCCGGCCGCATCCACCTCTACGACCAGCCGCCACGCGACGAGGGCCGCGGCGCCGTCCATCACCTCGGCTTGCGGGTCGGCGATCTGGCAACCGTCTGGCCACGCCTGCGCGCTGACGGCGTCACCTCACGCAACGGCCTGCGCACGTTCGACGGTTGGCGCTACGTGATGGTCGAGGCGCCCGACGGCGTTCTGCTGGAGCTGTTCGAGTTCGACGATCCCGAAGCGCCCGTCAACCGGCCCGTTTAGCCGGACGGCCACCGCGGCGCTGCTGCAGGGCCGTCGCGTGCTCACATCCGCGGTTTCTGCGCGGCGGGCTTGCGCGCGAACAGACCCGACGACAGCGCGCGCACGACATACTCGGCAAGGCAGCCGTAGCCCGTTTCCGTCAGCGTGAATTCGTTGGGCGGCGCGCCGCCGGCCGACTGAATCTGCGCGATCACCTGCCCGGCTTCGTAGCGCCCGATCCGCAGCACTTTCTGCTCGCGCGCGATCTGGTTGAGTGCGCGTCGGGTCGCCTGGTAGGTGGCATCCTCGCGCAGGCTGCGGATGTAGTGCAGCCCGACCAGCGCCACGTCGACATTATGCCCCTTGAGCCAGAGAATTGTGTCGCGCACGCTCGCCGTGAATTCCTCCACCGGGATGTGCGCCATGGCGTCGTTGGTGCCGACCTGCCAGATCACCAGGTCCGGTGACGTCAGCGCCACCTCGATCTTCATGCGCTCGCTGGCGTCTCGCGCAAGTTCGCCCGACACCCCGCGATCGATGATCTGCACGTCGAGGCCTGGACGTTGACGCTCCAGCGCCTGCTCGATCAGCTCGAAATATTCGCGCCCCCGGCCGACGCCGGCATAGGTGGCGCCAATCGACATGATGCGGATGATCTTGCGCGTCTTGAGCGCCTCGATCACGTTGGGCAGCGGGAAGTCGCCGGCGAGCGTCAGACCCGGCGTCTGGCAGTCCGGTGAGATCTGCGGCGGCGCGACTGGCATGCTCGGCGGAGCGTGCGGGATTTCCAGTGTCGTTTGCGCGGTTGCGGGCGCGCTCGCCAGTGCGAGCACAGCAGCGGCGACAATGACGTGACGGACGGAGCCGACCCAGGACATCATGCAGCAGCGCCCTTGCGGGTCTCCCTGATTTCAGCAAGCCAAGCCGTCAGCGCCAGAAGCGCGATGCCGAAGACGACGATCAGCGTGTCGACGAAGAGACCGCCCTTCGAGACAAATCGCAGGATCTGTCCGAGGAGGCTGAGCACCGATCCCACGCAGAAAACGTAGAGCGAGTTGCGGCCGAGCTGAGACAGCACCGACACGATCCGCGGCAGCCACCGCTCGATGGTCGGATAGAGCATCGAGAACACGGCGATCCATGCCAGGAACTGGATCACGCGCAGCGGCGTGTTGAAGCTCTTGCCGACCACGAAGAACAGTCGCGGTTCCGGCATCTTCGTGTAGTCCCACCAAAGGTTGAACCAGACGATGGCCGCGGCGCCCACCACGATCGGCAGCGCGACGAGGCGAACAGCCGTAATGTGGCGGCGCACGAAGGCGCCTGGACCGAACTCGCGCGCCATCGTGAAGCCTAGGACGAACGTCAGTTGCCACGCCAGAGGATTGAAGAACCACAGGCCTTTGTTGGGCCAGCTCGGCAGCCCGAGCTGGAAGACCAGGGTGGCAAGATAGAGCCCCAGCGACAGCGGCAGCAACGCTTGCGGCGCGTAGCGGTGAATCGGAACCATCACCAGCGCCATCGCCATCAGCACCACATAGAGCGGCAGGATGTCGAAATAGCCCAGCTGATGGGACAGTAAAACGAGCCCGATATGGGTGTTGACCGGGTCGTAGAAGACCGGCGCCGCGTTGTGCCACTCGAGCAGAAGCGGGTTGTCCAGCAGCTTCGCCGAGGCCGCCAGCATCGCGATCGCGATCGAGATAATCAGGATCTGTGCGGCATAGATCACGACGACCCGCCCGCCCAGCCGCGACAGCACCGAGCGCAGCGGCGTCGGGTTGCTTACCGGACCTGTGACGAGCCTCAAAGCCCAGCCGGCCAGGAACACGAAAAGGTCAGCGGAGTCCGAAAAGGACAGGTTCCGATGCGTGAACCGCTCGAAATAGATGCCCGGAATATGGTTGATGAAGATCGTGATCAGCGCGAAGCCGCGCCAGAAATCGACCGCGTTGGCAGGTCTCACTCGTCTTCCCCGGGGCAAGTAATGGGCGGGCTGAACCGCCTCTAATTGTCGATCTCCGGACGCTCCAGGTGTCGCAACGCCCCTGAGCGCTGTCGTGCCGTCCGCTCGCGATCGCATACAGGATAAGTACTAGTCCCTCCCTGCCCACCGGGCAAGCAACGCCGCCAGCAGCGCCCCCAGCTTCGCAGGCGCGGCCTGAAATCAAGAAACGGTCACACCGGGTCCCGACTGGCGCCGCAAAAAGGCACGATGCTGACGACCATTGGACCTGAGCGAGCGCACCTTCACTCAGATCTCCTCGACTTTACCCGATCCCAGGCAGTCTCGGTTTCTCAGCCCCCAAGTCCCCCCGAGCTTCTCTCCTGGGATCGGGCTTTTTACCGCCCCGGAATCTTGGTCGGACACGCCCGGGATCGGCGAGCCCGCGCCGCGACGCAACCGCGGGCTTGATTTGCAGACCGCACCCCGTCATGACGGTCGACGGATCTCCCCTCCGACCGCGCGACCCCTCAGCGATGCTCGCCATACTCACCATCGTCGCGCCGGTCTTCGGCGTCATCCTTTTGGGCTTCCTGGCCGTCCGGGCGCGCTACCTGTCCGAAGGTGCCGACCGCATCGTCAACGAGCTCGGCTACAAGATCGTCATGCCGGCGTTCCTGTTCCAGACGATGGTGACGGCCGCCCCCCTCGCCGATCCGCCTTTGGTGCCGATCGTCGGCTATTTCTCCGCCATGTTCCTGACCTGGGCGGCTGCGCTGATCCTGACCCGCTTAGTCCTGCGCCGGCCAGGCGAGGATGGTGCCGCCATCGCCATGGGCGCCTGCTTCGGCAATACCGTGATGCTCGGCATTCCGCTGGCGGTCTCCGCGTTCGGCGCTCAGGCGGCCAGTATGGCCGCGATCATCGTCGCCGTGGATACGCCCCTGCTTTGGCTGGTCGCCACACTCAATATCGAGCTGGCAGGCCGCAAGCGCGTCGGGATCTCCCCCGCGGCCCTCGTCGCCCTCGTGCGCGACCTCTTGTCGAACCCGATCATTCTCGCTGTGTTGCTTGGTCTCGCCTATCGCGCCAGCGGTTGGCCCGTGCCCCCGCTTGCCGCCAAGTTCATCGGCTTTCTCGCCGCCGCCGCCTTGCCGGTATCGCTAATCGCGCTCGGCATGTCTCTGGCGCGTTTCGAGCTGAAGGGGCAGGTGCCGACGCTGGTCGCGATCTGCCTGCTCAAGATGATGCTCTATCCGCTGGCGGCCTACATCATGCTGCAGCACGTGCTGGCGGCGCCGCCCGCATGGGTCAAGATGGGCGTTCTATTCGCCTCGATGCCGGTTGGCGCGAACGCCTTTATGTTTGCAGCCAAGTACGACCGCGCGGTAGGCTCGGTATCCGCCGCCATCGGGCTGTCGACCGCGCTGGCGGCATTCACGGTGACGGGCGTGCTGTATCTCGTGACGGTGATGGGTCTGTGAGCGCGATGGCAGGCGGCCTGCTACCGGCGCGGCCCCGTGTACCGGTAATGGCCGGTGATGCGCTCCGCGAACAGCCAATCCTCCTCGTGCACGCCGATGCCGCGATTGTGCACCAGCAACGGCACGCCTTCCGCTGATTTTCGTGTCGAGACGATCCCGATATGCGTCTTCGAGAAACGGCCATCGGGCAGATGGTAGGTGACGATGTCGCCGGGCAGATAGTCGTCTTTGTTCTTCGTGATCGCCAGCGTCTGGCCGGACTTTGCGAAGAATGATTTGAGCACAGGAACGCGGCGATGGTCGATGTTGGTATCGCCGGACCCCACGCGCGCCTTGTGCACGAGCACCTGGAGGTCGACGCCGAGCGTGCGGTAGGCGCGGACGATCACGTCCGTGCACACGCCGATGTACCAGGGCACGTCGCCGCCGGGATACGACAGCTTGCGATAGCTTGGATCGTAGAGCACGAGGTACGAGATTTGGTCGCGCGCCGCCTCCGCCAGTGCCGTACCGAAAGCGTTGGCACGTTCGGACGGGGTCTCTTCCTTGGCGAGTGCCGGTCCGATGGTGCACGCAAGCCCCGGCCCCAGGGCGAACACCCCTGCCAGTGCCAGCCCCGTCGCCAGGCGCCGCAACACGCGGATCGGCCGCGTCGGCGCCGGAGCCTGCGCTGCAGGCGCCCCGAGCGCGCGCGTGAAAAGCGGGCCGATGCTGCGTTCTGCCGTCACCATGCCGTGTCGCCCTCTTCGCCGTTTCCGCAGTCGCACACCTCGCCGCCCGCCATGACGGGCCGACACGGTCCAGTGTGCAGCATCAGGTGACGAAAGATGGGCGCGTTCGCCGGCCGCTCAAGGTGTCGCGGGAAGAACAGTTTTCGCAGCGCTCTGGCTGAGCGCCGTCTTCACCAGGGGGCGGCGCGGTGCGGGCACGGCGGCAGGCGTCCGCGCCTTCGCCTCGCGCACGGCTGGAGGTGCCGCAGGCCCGCCGGTGAACCGATAGTGACCGGTGATGCGGTCGACGAACAGTGCGTCCTCGATCTGCGGCCCCCAGCCGCGATTGTGCACGATCATCGGCCGGCCGGACGGCCCGGTCACGTCCGCGACGATAGCGATGTGGGAGCGCGAGCCGCGGTTCTGCGGCCGGTGATAGGTGACGATGTCGCCGGGCAGGTAGTCCTCCGGGAAGGCGGTCACGGTCAGCGACTGTCCGAACCGTGCGAAGAACCGCCGCAGCGTCTCGGTCCGGCGATGATCGATGCTGGCGTCGCCCGAGCCGATCCGGCTCCGCTGCACCAGGACCTGCAGATCCACGCCCACCGCGCGATAGGCGCGGATGATCACGTCGGTGCAAACGCCGAACAGCGGCGAGACGTCACCCATCGGGAACGAGATCCGGCGATACTTGTCATTGTAGATGACGAATTCGCCTGTCTGCGCGCGCGCGGCGGCCGCCAGCCGATCGCCGAAATCCGCCAGCCGCGCGCCCGTCGTCGACGCCAGCATCGGCACGGCCGCAGCCACCTGGCGCGGCCTGAGCGAGAAATCCGGCGCGGCGGCGCAAGTCTGTTCGGCGGCTGGCGGCGCAGGCACGCGCGGCGGCAGTCTCGAAAGCCGCATGGCGGGCTCCGCCAGCGCCGGCTGCGGGACCTCGATCACCGGCGGTACTGCCGGCAGCCGCATGGCGGGCTCCGCCAGCGCCAGCTGCGGGACCTCGATCACCGGCGGTGCTGCGGGCAGCCGCATCGCGGGCTCCGCCAGCGCCAACTGCGGGACCTCGATCCCCGGCGGTGCTGCGGGCAGCCGCATCGCGGGCTCCGCCAGCGCCAACTGCGGGACCTCGATCACCGGCGGTGCTGCGGGCAGCCGCATCGCGGGCTCCGCCAGCGCCAGCTGCGGGATCTCGATCACCGGCGGTGCTGCGGGTAGCCGCATAGCGGGCTCCGCCAGCGCCAGCTGCGGGACCTCGATCACCGGCGGTGCTGCGGGCAGCCGCATCGCGGGCTCCGCCAGCGAGATCTCGCGGGGCACGGCGACCGGACCGGCTGCCTCACGGATCGACGGGCGCGCCGATGGCGGCGCGACGATCGGCGTCTGCGGCCGCAGCAACGCTTCGATCCGCATCGGATTGCGCAGCGAGATGCTGACCACCAGCAACGTCGCCAGAAGAAGGAAGGGCAGAACCAGCAACGCCAGCGTTTCGCGCTGGTCGAACCCGTCGGAGATCGCGCGCGCCGATGTGGCGCCGGTCGTCGGCTGAGGACGCCGCCGAGCTGCGGCGCCGGTCGTGGCGTCTGAGCGCACAAGGAAGGCGCGTGCCTCCCGGCCGAGTGCTGCCTTGCCCGACGGCTGAGCAGCCAAACCCGATCGTCCCGCGCGTCGCGAGCGTTTGGGTTTCGGTTTGGCTGGCTTCTTCACGCACACCCCCCGCGAACGAACCGGTCGTCGCGCCCACATTGCCGAGGCCGACTGCGAGGCCCTCCCAGGCCCGCAAGGCATCGTGCGACCCCACGCCTCGCTTGAAGATTACGGGCTAAGTTTCCGCACTCACAAGGAAATACGATTATGGTGAGCAAATCCTTATGTCCAGTGTGGCGCGCGCAACGCAGGCCGCCGAAAAGCCGGGATTTGCCGGTGGCTCAGGCGAGTCCGACCAGCCGGCGAACGTCGGCCGGCGTCGCGCCCTCTGCCCTCAAACGCGCCAAAGCCGTCGATTTCAGGCTCTTCGACAGCTTCCGTCCATCGGCATCCAGGATCAACCGGTGATGGTGGTAGACCGGCGCCGGCAGCCCTAGATGCGCCTGCAACAATCTGTGGACATCCGTCGCCGCAAGCAGGTCGAGCCCCCGGCTCACGTGCGTCACGCCCTGCCGCGCATCGTCCACCACCACCGCCAGGTGGTAACTCGCCGGCACGTCCTTGCGCACGATCACCGCGTCGCCCCAGCGCTCCGGCCGGCAGGCGACCGTGCACATGTTCCGGTCCTCCGCCATCTCCTGAAAGCTGAGCGATGCCTCCTTACGCGCCACCAGCCGCGCCACCGCGGCCGCCATGTCGATGCGAAGGGCAAAGGCCTCTCCCGCCGCCCGCCGCCGGGCCACCTCTTCGACCGGCAGTCCGCGATGCAACCCGGGATAAAGCAGCGCACCGTCAGGATCGACGCGGGCCGGGTCCGCCGCCGCGGCGATCTCCGTCCGAGTCGCGAAGCACGGGTAGAGCAGACCCGCCGATTCCAGACGCGCCGCCGCCGCGCCGTAAACGTCGAAGTGCTCCGACTGCCGCAGCACCGGCATCTCCCAGCGGATGCCGAGCCACGCCAGATCCTCGAAAATGCCTGAGACGAAATCTTCCCGCGCGCGACCGGTATCGATGTCCTCGATCCGCAGAAGGAAGCGCCCGTCGAGCCGCCGCGCCATCTCGAAGCCGATCAGCGCCGACAGGGCATGCCCCAGGTGCAGCGGCCCGTTCGGACTTGGCGCAAAGCGCAGGACGGGTCGATTGCTCATGCCTCAGCTCGCACTCGTCGGTCGAAAGCGGACGCGCGCCGCCTCCGCGCTACGGCCGCGCGGGCGCCGCCATCGGCTGAGCGTCGCGCTGTGCCGCAGTTTCGGGTGGCGGGCGGCACGCGCCGTCGATCCCGCGCCCCGCACTATGGCGGCGCGCAATTCCCTCCACGACGCGATCGTAGAGCCCACGTTCGGCCACAGGGTAGGCTATGGCCCAGCTCGACACCAGACGTCCGCCGCAGGCGAACGTGGTGCGATGATAGAACATCAGCCCGTCCTTGATCCCCGAGACGACAAACCACGTGCGCCGCGTCGGGGCATAGTCGAGCGCGGCGGCCGGATACACTTCGGCCAGCATCCGGGCACGGTAGGCGGCGAGCGTCTCGCCTTCGTCATTCCAGAACGCCTCCGCCAGCAGCCGCGACCGCCCGTCGCGTGATACCAGCGCGATGCTGTCGCCCTCCCGCTCGGTATCGTCCGCGAGCGGCGCGAACAGCGCGCCTGGATAGCTGAGTGTGAAGCCGTGCAGCGCGCCGCGATAGGCCTGCCAGCCATCCACGGGCGACGTGCCGCCGGCCGTGGGAAGGGCCAGTACGCCGATGATCGAAAGAACAAGGCACCACCAGGGGTGCCGTGCACGGCTTGAGTACATGTCGGCCTCCATCATCGTCTTCGGCCCCGCACGACCGAGCCACGAAATCGCATCGCTAAGCCCCTACGAGCCCGCACGCGCTCGTGTTCCCGATAAAACCCTGATGCCGGCCGCAGCGCGGCAGTCAATTGCAAATTCAGACCACAACCCGCGATATCGGCTAAGGTTCCAGTCCGACACGCTCGGGAACCGGGCGTCGGCGCAGAGACACAGGTCGTGCCCCGCCGCTGAATTTAGTGCACAGGCTAACGATGCCAGCCCGCCGAGAAAACCCGCTACGCTCGAAAACAGTCCTGCCTCGCGCAAATGTCATCGAGAGCCTCGACGACATCCGCACCGGCGTGCGTGCGCTGCGCCGCAAGTGCGCGATCATGCGACACTGCCACGACCGTGCGGGCGATCCGCCGCTGCGCCGGCGCGCGCCCGGGTTTCGAGGGACTGGCGCGCATCGTCGTCGGCCAGCAGCTCTCGGTCTCCAGCGCCGAGGCGATCTGGACACGCACCGCCGCCACGGTCGCCCCGTTCCGCGCCGACATCCTCCTGGCGCTGTCGGACGCGGAGCTGAAGGCCGCTGGCCTCTCGGCAGCCAAGATACGCACGTTGCGCGCCACCGCCGCCGCCGTCGTTGCCGGCGACATCGACTTCGCGCGCCTCGCCAAAGCAGGCGAGGAGGACTTCCGTGCTGAGCTGACGGCCGTCTCCGGCATCGGCCCGTGGACCGCCGATATCTTCCGTTTGTTCTGTCTCGGCCACCGCGACGCCTTCGCGCCGGGCGACCTCGCGCTGCAGGTCGCGGTCCAGTACGCCATGCGAATGGAGGCGCGCCCGGCCGCCGACGCACTAGCCGAGATCGCCGAGCGCTGGCGTCCCTGGCGCGGCGTCGCCGCCCGCCTGCTCTGGGCCTATTACAAGGTCGAAAAAGACGCCCGCTCCGGCGTGCCGATGTGAGCCACCGGGAGGTCGTACCTCCGTCCGGGCACGGTCACGCCTTTTACGCCGCACCCGCCACGATGCCGGCCCGCGCATCCTCGCGGATCATGTCGGCGGCCTTCTCCGCGATCATAATGACCGGCGCATTCGTGTTGCCCGAAACGACGCTCGGCATGATCGAGGCATCCACCACGCGCAGTCCCGAGAACCCGTTGACGCGCAACCGTGCATCGACGACGGCGTTCGCGTCCGCGCCCATCCGGCATGTCGTCGTGGGATGGAACGCTGTGCTCCCGCGCTGGCGGATGTAGGCGAGGATGTCTGCGTCGCTCTCCACCTTGGGGCCCGGCTCGTACTCACCCGCCACGAAGGGCGCGATCGCTGGTTGGCTCATGATGCCGCGCACGATCTTGAAGGCGTCCACCATCACCGCGCAGTCCTTGGCGGACGCCAGATAGCCGCCGTGGATGCGCGGTGCGACATGCGGGTCGGCCGAGCCGAGCGTCACGGATCCGCGGCTCTCAGGCCGCAGCAGCAGAAACGGCGTGTTGAAGCCGGAGAAGGGATGCAGCGTTGTGCCGATCTTGTCCGCCGAGAACAGCACGACGTGCGTTTGCACGTCGGGATGCGCGACGCTCGGGTCCGTCTTGATGAAGCCGCCAGCGCTGGCGGCACCGCGCGCGAGCGGCCCGCGCCGCTGCAGCACGTACTGCAGTCCCGCGCCGATGCTGCGTGCCAAGCTGTTGACGGTGTCGTTGAGCGTGACCGGCTGCGTGCAGCGCCAGATCAGCCGGCAGGTGTAATGGTCCTGCATGTCCGCGCCGACCGCCGGCCGGTCCGCGACAACGGCGATGCCGTGTGCCTTGAGCTGCGCGGCCGGTCCGATGCCGGACAGCATCAGAAGTTGCGGGGACTGGAACGCACCGAGCGACAGGACCACCTCGCCGCGGGCGCGGGCCGTGCGCAACTGGCCGCCTTGCTCATACGCGATGCCAACCGCTCGCTTTCCCTCCAGAAGAATGCGTGTCGCCAGCGAATGGGTGTCGATCTTGAGGTTCGCCCGTCGCTTCGCCGGCCACAGATAGCCGCGCGAGGCCGACCATCGGATTCCGCCACGCATAGTCGTCTGATAGTAGCCGAAGCCCTCCTGCTGCGCACCGTTGAAATCCGGCGTCAACGGATACCCTGCCTGTTGCGCGGCCGTCAGGTAGGCATCGGCCAGCGGATGACGATCGCGCATGTCGGAGACGGCGAGCGGCCCGCCCTTGCCGTGAAAGGCGTCGTCGTCGCGGTGCTGCTGATCCTCCGATTTCTTGAAGTAGGGCAGGACGTCGTCGTAGCTCCAGCCGTTGCAGCCGAGCTGACGCCAGTGATTGTAGTCCTCCGCGTGGCCGCGCAGGTAGAGCAAGCCGTTGATGGAGCTCGATCCGCCCAGCACCTTGCCGCGCGGTTGCTGGATGCGTCGGTCCGCGCAGTGCGGCTCGGGCTCCGTCGAGAACAGCCAGTTGACGCTGGCATTGGTGAAATTACGCCCATAGCCCAGCGGGATGTGGATCCACGGGCCGTAGTCGTGTCCGCCCGCCTCCAGCAGCAGCACGCGATGGCGCCCGTCTTCGGTCAATCGGTTGGCCAGCACCGATCCGGCGCTTCCCGCGCCGACGATGATGTAATCGAACTCGTCGCTGCCGCTCATGATGGCGCCCCGCCTGCCGCTTCGTTGCGCGATGTTTGCCCGGATTTCGCGCGAAAGCCAGTGGCCGTTCTATTTCCCTTGTTCTTGTCGGGGCGGTGCCCGGACAAGGCGCCGGCGCGCACCGATGCCGACCGGTGCAGCAGGAACCCAGGAGCAACGGCGCTGGGGATATTGGCGGTCACTTGATCTAGGTGGCTTCCCCAGACAGCGCCCGATCCGTTATGCCAACGGCAGGTCCGCAAGGGGGAAAGCTCATGTTCCGTGAATTCGTCCGCCACTTCATTCTGGCTTTGGCTGTTCTGTGCACCACCACGCTTCATCTGCACGCCCAGGACAACCAGTGCACCGTCAACGGCTGCGGTCCCGGCGGCGTCTTGGGCAAGCTCATCCCTAACAAGTACCAGGGCTACTTCGCCCAGTGCGAATTCAAGAACGCATGCGACAAGCACGACAAATGCTACAGTAACTGCATGAAGTGCTCGAGCTGGTACGGCACAGAGAGGTGTAAGGAGAAATCCTGCTGGTTCAGCTGGGAAAACACGTTCAAGAGCCAGTGTGACGAGCAGCTGTATACGGACATCAGCCTGGCAAACCAGGGCAACCGGGTGTGTGACGGCTTCGCGAGCGTCTACAAGGCGGCAGTCAAGCTGCTGGGCTGCAACTTCTACTACGGCCAGAAGTTCTCGCGCGACAAGCAGCTGCAGTTCCAGAAGAACTTCGACGCATTGATGCAGTACTACGAGTTCCACCGCAGGAACGATATCCCGCTCGATCGCAAGTCTCTGGACGCCGTCATCGACCAGCTTTCGCGCAGCCCTGCGGTCGAGAAGAACATCTTCGATTTTTCCATCAGGAAAGGCGCGCCCACGCTGTCGGTCGAAGCCTTCGATATGGGCACTGCAGGCGCGCCGAAACCGGCGCCGGAGACGCTCGCCAAGGGCGTACGCATCAGCCGCTACATCAACGGCATCGAGGTCACGAACATGATCGACGACAGCGCGACGTTTGCGGCCAGGAACGTTCCCGCATCGCGTCAGCCGTTCGACCTGAAGATCGAGCTGGACCTGAAGCAGGGCACGGGTCCCACGGCTTCCGAGAAGTTCGACTACGAGACCTTCCGGGATCTGCGGCAGCTGAAGGATCTCGACAAGCTCGCCCCCGGCCGCTAGCGCGCCGGCGCGGTGGTGCGCGACGATCCTGGCACGTCGCCTACCCGCGCCGGGCCAGGCGTTCCGACGACGCCATCAGGCTGATCACGGCCAGCAGGTCGTCGGTCGCAGCCAGCGTCAGGAAGGCGCGGCGCAGCAGGGGATCGTCGCCCGGTTCCTCGTTGCGGCCCATGTAGAAGCGGAACAGCTGTCGCACGAAGCACTGCTTGAACATCATCGAGTTCGTCAGCGTCTTGAGCGCACCGACCGCGGTCTCGGTCTTCGTTTCGCCTTCGTCGAGGAAATCGATCTCGACGGCCGGATCGATTGCAAAACCGTTCTCCTTGGTGCGCCAGCGACCCAGCGCGTCGTAGTTCTCCTGCGCGAACCCGAACGGATCGATCACGCGGTGGCAGCCGATGCACGCCTTCTTTGCCGTCAGCGTCTCGATGCGCTCGCGCTCCGTCGATGACGTGTTCTCGTAAAGCGTCGTGTCAATGCCGGGCGGCGGCGGCTGCATCTCCATGCACATCACCTTGCGCACCCAGAACACGCCGCGCTTGACCGGCCGCGAGCTGGTCGGGCCCGAGTGCGACGCGATGACGGCGGGCTGCGTGAAGATGCCGAGCCGCTGCGTCGGATCGAGCGCTACCGGCGTCTGGGCCCCGCTCGCCTTGGCGTCGAGCTGATAGAGCTTGGCGACGTCGTCGGGCACGTAGGACACCGTGGCCTGTGTGATGTCGGCGAGCTTCGGTCGGGCCGTGCCGAGCTGCGCCTTCAAGAAGCGGTCCGTCTCCGCCAGCATGGCGTCGGCCAGCTTGCCGGTGAAATCGGGAAACGTCTCCTGCGAGATCGTGAATGTGCCCGGCTCCTTCAGCTCCAGCCAGGCTTTGAAGAAGCGCAACAGTTTCTCGCGCGCCTGCGGGGAGGCGACGATGGTCGCGATGGTTTGCTGCGCGACCTCGCGGGTCGCCAGATGCCGCCGCGGCGCCTCCGGTTCGAAGCCGAGCGCATCGGGCGGTGAATCCGCGATGATGTAGGTCAGCGCCTGCAGCAGCTGCGACGGCGAAAGCCGGCCGCGCCAGTCGACGTCGAGCTCCTTGCGGAACAGGAAGTCGGGCGACTTCAAAACGACTTCGACCAGATCGCCGGTGGCCTGCGCCAGCCCGGCCTTGGCGACACCCGCGGCTTGGAATCCGATGATGCGGTCGATCTGCGCATCGCCGATGTCGCCACGGAATGCGCGCAGCACGAACCGGCGGCCCTTCGACGTGATGCACCCGGCATCGCCCGCCGCACAGTCGATCACCGCGCGCGGCCGCTTGCGCACGTTAGCGACGATGCCCGCGATCCAGTCGCCCAGAGGCCCCAGATTGGCGGCATTGAAGCTCAGCATCTCCGCGTATTCGTAGTTCGTCTGCAGCGGATCTTTCGGCATCACCGTCATGGCCCGATTGTCCGCGATACCGGGCAGCAGCGCGGCGACCGACGCATCGAGCTGCGCGCGCGTCAGCCGGAAGATGCGCTTGGCCGGAAGATCCGCCGCCTCGATCGGAAAATAGCGCCGCGCCGTGGACAGCCGGAGCGCGTCGGGCGAACTCGTGTCGACGGCAAAGAGCTCGCGATCCGGAGCCTGGGCTGCCGCACCCTCGCCGCTGGTGTTGGCGGCACGAGCGTCGACGGCAGTGCCCGCCGCGTCTGCCTTTGCCGGCGGCACGGCAGGCGCATCGGCGGCACGCAAAGGCATTGCCGCAAGGACCACGAAAGCGGTTTGCAGCGCCAATCGCGCGATCCGCGCGATCGTGCCGGCTGCGTGGCGCTGCGGCATCATCGAACGCACAGTCATATGATCGGGCCCTGGCACAGGCTCTTCAGTCCGAACGTCTCGTCGCCCATCCCGGCCGCCCGCAGGCACGACAGATGCAGATCGTTGTTGTTGCGTCCGCGCGCGTCGACGATCCGGCCGGTCTCGAACCGCCCGCCGCCTTGCCCGGCGAACACAAAGGGAATGTTGGTCAGGTAGTGCCCGCTGGAGCTGTTCGACCAGCATTCCATGCCGAGCAACACCGAGCTGTTGTAGAGCGCCGATTTGCCGCCGCCGTCGTCGATCGCCTTCATCGCCGCCAGCAGGTTGGCGAACTTCTCCGCGTAGTAGGTGTCGATTTTGACCAGCGCGTTGACGTCGCCGTTGTGCTCCAGCGTGTGGTGGGCCTTGTGGATGCCCCGGCTCGGCCACGTCTGCCCGCTCGATCCCCCCGACAGCGTGAATGCGGCGACGCGCGTCAGATCCAGCTCGAAGGCGAGCTTGATCATCGAAATCATCTGGTCGTGCACGGGCGACAGTGTATCGAGGTTGCTCTTGTTGGCGCCGTTGCCGTTGGGCCGCTTGGGCGGCGTGCAGGCAGCCGCCACAGCCTTCTGAACGGCTGCCGCCGGCGCGGCGCCCGGCGCCTGGCGAACCGCCCGCTCCGACTGGCTCCACATCTCGATCAGACCGTCGAGCTTGCGCGCGTGCTCGCTGTCCATGCCGAAGCGGCGCTTGGCGTCCTTCACGTCGGCCAGAATGAAGTCGACGACGCTCGCGCGCCGCTCCAGCGCCGTCTCCATCGCGCCCGTGTGCCCGCGCGGCTGGTTCGACTGTGCGGTGCACGCGTGTGCGGCCGCCCGCATCAGCATGTCGTAGACCTGGCCGGAATCCTGGATCGGCTCGATCGCGTTGCCGTGGCGCGTGTCGCCCTTCTGCCGGTTGCGGAAGGAGATGTAGCGGTTGCCGACGCCGACGTTGTCGGCATCCGAATGCGCGCCCGCGCCGATGTGCAGGCTCGCCAGCGGCACGTCCTTCATGTCGGCGCGCGATCGATAGTGATTGGCGATGCGCACGTCGATCGATTCGTGGTCGGTGTAGGCAAAGTAGGAATCGTTCTTGTAATACTTGTAGCTGTTGCCCGTTGTGCAGCCGATCACGCCGGCAGCGTGCTCCTCCTTGTAGCCGTTGCTCTTGGGGCTGCCGCCGTGGATGTTCATGCCCTTGAACAAGATCAGGTCGCTGGCATGCGGCGCCAGCGGCGCGATCGGCGTGCCGTCGAGCTTCGCCAGCGAGGCGACGTGCGTGCGGCTCGGGTAGAACGCGCCGCCCTTGAAGAACAGCACATAGCGCGGCGCCTTCGCGAACGGCGTTTCCGCCGCATAGGCCATGCTTCTGAGTACGGGCTGGAGAAACAGCGCCGACAGCCCGTAGATCTTGATCAGCTCCCGACGCGTCAAAGGGTGGCTCGGCCGTCCCATCGAACGTACACTCCGGTTTGTCTGCGATGGCGAAAGTTGCCCATAGAAAAGCGGCGGACTTTCAAAGGGTTTCGGGCAACATCGGGGCCAATGACGGCCGAAACGCGCGTTGCTCGGACACCGGCGCACCATGTCCGCGTGCCCGCGCGGTCGGGCGGACGAGCGTCCCGGTCGAGCGTCCAGGTAAGCGTCCAGGTCGAGCACTTGTGTGGTTGGCCTGGTGGTCGCGTGCGTGTTCGGCCTTGGGGTTGCGTTGCCGTCAGCATCGCGATTTGCGATGCTTGCGCGCACGCCTTCGATCCGATTGTGAAAAGGACCACCGCTCGATGCCGCACGTGGATGGACCGCGCCTCATGCCGGCAGGCGCGCCGCGCGCGCTGGTCGTCCTGCTGCATGGCTACGGCGCCAATGGCGAAGACCTGATCGAGCTCGGTCGCTACTGGCAGCCGCGACTGCCGGGCGTGGCGTTCGCAGCACCCCATGCGCCCGAAGCTCTGCCGATGATGGCGGAAGGCCGGCAGTGGTTCGACCTGACCTTCCGCGATCCCGGCGAATACTGGCGCGGTGTCACCGCGGCCGCCCCCGTGCTCGAGGCCTTCCTGGAGACCGAGCTCGCCCGGTTGCAGCTGTCCGGCGACCAGCTGGCCCTGGTCGGCTTCAGTCAGGGTACGATGATGGCGCTGCACGTCGGTCTGCGGCGCGCTGCACCGCCAGCCGCGATCATCGGCTATTCCGGCATGATCGCGGGGCCTGAGCGGCTCGAGGCGGAAATCACCGCCCGCCCGCCCGTGCTCTTGATCCACGGCACCGACGACGACGTCATCCCGGTCGAGGCGCTCCATGTCACCCGCGAATCGCTGGCCGCGGCCGGTGTGCCCGTCTCCTGGCACGCCCGCGAGCGCCTCGGCCATTCGATCGATATGGAAGGGCTCGAGCTGGGGGCCAAATTCCTGGGCCAAGCCTGGGTTTGAGGCATTTTCGCCATCCCTCGCCACCCCTCTTGTGGGCCACCTTCACAGACCCGACATTGAACGGTAGTATTGCGGTTGAGCGCGAGTGCGACGTGCGTGACCCAGTCCGAAGGGATTGAGTTCAGGAAGCACGAACCGTGACAACAGCTACGGCATATGCATCGCCGGAGACGTTTCCCGCGCTGGTCCTGAATGCGGACTTCCGGCCGCTCAGCTACTATCCCCTGTCGCTATGGAGCTGGCAGGAGACGGTGAAGGCTGTCTTCCTCGACCGCGTGAACATCGTTTCCGAGTACGAGCGCACGGTGCGCAGCCCGAGTTTCGAGATCCGGCTGCCGAGCGTCGTCTCGCTCAAGACCTACGTCAAACCGGCGCTCTACCCTGCCTTCACGCGATTCAACGTCTTCCTGCGCGACCGCTTCACGTGCCAGTACTGCGGCGCCAAGGATGATCTGACGTTCGATCATCTGATCCCGCGCTCGCGCGGCGGCATGACCCGCTGGGACAACGTCGTGGCAGCCTGCGCCCCGTGTAATCTGGCCAAGGGCAGCGCCATGCCGAGCGATGTCATCAGGCCCTATCAGCTGCCCTACCGCCCGACCGTTTTCGAGCTGCATCGCAACGGACGGTTGTTCCCGCCCAATTACCTGCACGAGAGCTGGGTGGACTATCTCTACTGGGATACCGAGCTGGAGCCCTGATCGACGCGGCTCGATTTGCAAATCGATTGCGCTGGCATTCGCGCGCAGAAATCGCCGACGCAGCCGTCCGCAGCATGGAACGCGTCACGGCCGCAATGCGCCGGATGCAGGCGCCGACCAACAACCATCCGGCACGCGCACACGCGCCGAGGCCGTCGTCACTGCCGCAGTTTGGCCTGATCATGCCGGCATGCTGAATGCCGGCTTAACGTGAACGTAGGAACGTCCGGATCGAATGGGTCGTCCCGATTAACTGATCATCCTGTCCATCAGGATGACTTGAAGCAACGGCGCCGGTCCACTTTAGGTGTGCACGCCTCGCCCCTGCCCCTAGCACCGGCGGGGCCGCGCACACGCGTCGCTCTCGCCGATCACATGAGCGTCTGATCCGACCCCTGTAAAGCGGACTCACGTCGCCACTGCGCCGAACCTCCTGCAAAGCTGTTCGAATCGCCTCGCAGAGTCGCAAATCTGCAACGCTGACTGTGGATGACGGACCGTTTCGTGCCACGCACCGAGAGTACCGGAAAGCCAATGGGCTCCACCGCGCCGAACGCGATGGAGCCCTGAACGCGCCCTGGGCTGCACGCTTGTTGCGCGCTTTGACCCTCGGGCGTCTCCTCCGGTGTTTGTCTGGGTGCGCGCGCGGCTTAGGCTGCGCGGCGCTGCGGCTGGCTGCAGATCGCCTCCGCGATCGCCTCCACGGCCTTTTGCCAATCCGGCGCCTGTGCGCCGTCGGGATCGATGCCGAAGGCGCGCATCGCATCCGCCGGCGCGCCGCCGTCGCGGAAGATACGCGCGCTCGCCTGGCGCGCGTATCCGATCGCCTGGTGCCATTGCAGATGATTGATGTGATCGCGAGTCATGACTGGCCTCGAATGTTTGAACTACGCCGAGAGACGGTCGCGGGTGCGCACAGCCCTGGCGAGAGGAAGGGAGGCAAGCGTATCGCCGCTATTGGTATCACTACGCGGAACCTTGCTATGCGACACCTGCGAGAACAGCGTCTCACGCCGACACGCTTGCCAACTTGCGGGAAGGGCAAGGGCGCGCCGCGCACCCAAGGCCTTCCAATCTCTCGTAGGGTCAGTCCAGAAGGCGGCGATCGCTCATCGCCGGTGCCCTGACTGCCTCGCTCTTCACGTCAACGCCACGCAACACGTTACCGACGACATCACGCAACGAACGCCAACTCTCACTCTGGGGGCTTGCGCTGCACCCGACAGGGGCGCTTCGCGAGACAACGGCCTCTGGGGACTTCTCTGCGAACGCAACGCCACGGAACGCTTCACTGGGAACGATGAAGGACATGGGAACGCCAACCTCGATGACTGCCAGCCTTACACGCTGGGCCCGTCGGATGCCGGGGATGTCCGGTATCGAACGGTGACGCGACGAGCCGTCAGGAAACGCGACGGCGGCGACGACGCAACGCAACAGGACGCAGAAACTGACGCTGGAACCGGGGACGCGAAACGCCTACTACGCAACGGTTACTGCAGTGAACGCGGAGCACGCTGGCTGTGCGCGATCCTCTCCGGATCGCAACGCGAGGATACGACACGACGCGACATGGACCTGAACGCGAACTCGGACGCTGATGGTACGACGCAACGCAACTTGAACCGGTCACCGCGATCACTGGGAACTTTCGCGGCCACCCTTGCGAGCCGTGCGCTGATACGCTGGGACACTTCAGCTGCAGCGGCTCGCTTCAGGGCATGAAGAGCGTGGGCCAACACGCTCTTTGGGGACGAACGCATCGTCGACGCAACACAACCGAACGCAACGGTACGCAACTCGGGTTTACGCAACGAACGCAACGAACTCTCGACGCCACTCACTGGGACTTGCCCGCTGGTACGCGCAGGCGACACGATCTCTTGGCGAACGGTCGAGGAAACACTCTCTACCGTCAGGAAAGCAGCAGCTGACCGGCCGGTTGCACGTTTCTCCTTCGCGACTGCGGCACCGAACTTGGAACGCAACACCTGGTGCTTGAACGCGCAATACTCGGTCGTTGGAAGGGCACCCACACGCGACACAACCGGCCTCCTTGTTTTTACGCTTCGTTAACCGGTTCGCTGTGTGTTCCGCGAACGAGGTATGTTTTGCTCTGTGTTTGGGGCGTTACATGGGCAGACATTTGTCTGACTCGAGGAATTTTCCTGCAGGAATGCTGCAAGCGAGCCACACCCCTGACCGTCACTCGTCTGATAGCCCCGGATTAACAAGCGCTTCCGGCCGCTTGGCCGCAATCCAGGACGACATTGGGAAAACAACGTTACAGGCACGCGACCGAATTCACGCGACTGTGGATAACTCGCTCATCTCGGCTGCTGCGTGCTCGCTGCGCGTCATCACGCGCGGCGTGATTCGCGGCGACGCTTGAATTTGCTGAGAAATTCGTCGAGCTGGTGGCTCCGGCCGACCTGCAGGGTGTGTCGACGTCGCGTGGATCGTGGCCTGACGGCGAATCGGCCAGCCGCGTCGCCACGCAGCGATCGAGATGCTAGCAATCTGATCAACGCCAGGAGCCGCCCATGTCTCAAGATCTCGTCTTCTATACGAACCCCATGTCCCGCGGCCGCATCGTCCGCTGGATGCTGGAGGAGGTCGGCGCGCCCTACCGCACGCAAGTGCTCGACTACGGCCCCGCGATGAAAGCGCCGGAATATCTGGCCGTGAATCCGATGGGCAAGGTGCCGGCCATCCGCCACGGCGACGCGGTCGTCACCGAATGCGGCGCCATCTGCGCCTACCTCGCCGACGCTTTCCCCGCAGCCGGCCTCGCGCCGCCGCACGGCGATCCCGCGCGCGGGCCGTATTATCGCTGGATGTTCTTCGCCGCCGGTCCGATTGAGGCCGTGATGACCAATGCGGCCCTGGGCTTTGTCGTGCCGCCTGATAAGAAGAGCACGGTAGGATACGGCAGCCTTGGCGACGTGCTGACCGCGATTGACGCCGCGGTCGGCAAGGGTCCCTATCTGCTGGGGGAGCGGTTCAGCGCCGCCGACGTCTATTTCGGTTCCGCGCTTGGCTGGGGCTTGCAGTTCGGCATCTTGGAGAAGCGGCCGGCCAGCGCGGCCTATGTCGAGCGCATCACGGCGCGGCCCGCGGCAGTGCGCGCCGAGGAGATCGATAACGCCTTGTTGCCGCCGAAGTGAGGTTCAGGCCCAGCCCGCCAGCTGGCGGCTAATGCACTTCAAGCTTTGATGGAAACGATGGCGACAGGCCGCAAGGCGGCCCGGCCGCCCCCTATTGTCTCGGAGAGACTGAGCCCGCGGAGGCGCCGCGCGCCGCGAGCGAAAAACAAAATAGTGTTTCAACGTAAGTCGGAAACACTCTAGCCTCCTGCCCACCGGTCGCCCGCCCTGCGCGGCTTTCACCGCTCAGTCTGGCGGCTTGGCCGCGTGCGCCGCCCTGAGGCCGATCGCGAACAGGATGAGGGAGAGGACCGCGTTCCAGCCGGCAAACGACAGCCCGAGGAAGCGGAAACTCGCCTCGTCGCAGCGGATCGGATTGCTGTTCTGGAGTTGCTTCATCATGTCGGCCGGCGAGGTGGCGAGATCCTGCACCGCAGAGCACGTCGTCGGCCCCGGCCAGAACTTCCACTCCGCGCCGGCCTGGTAGACCCCGAGCCCGGCGTTGGCCAAAAAGCCGAAGGCGATCCCTAAAAACAGCAGTGCCGCTGCGTGCCGTTGCCCCGCCGCCACCAGGACCAGCGCCAGGAATGTCAGCGGGATGCCGGCATAATAGGCCCAGCGTTGCTGCAGGCACAGCGGGCACGGGTCGAACCCGCCGATGAACTCGAACGCGAGCGCAGTCAGGATGACGCCCGCTGCCAGAAACAGCAGTGCGCCCCCCGTCCGGTAGGCGTCGTCTCGCGCGGACAGGCGCCACTGCGCACTCATCGTCGTCTCCTCCCCGCAGGTTTGCGCTCTCTTCGAGTACTACAAGACGTACTTGAGCGCTACGAACCCGCCGACCAGGAGCACGAAAAAGACAGCCGTGACAAGGCCGAAGCGCTTTTCGATGAAGTCGCGGATGGGTGGCCCGAACCAGTACAGCAGCGCCGCCACCAGAAAGAACCGGCCGGCTCGCCCCACGATGCTCGCCACGATGAACACCATGAGGTTGAGGTGTGTCGTGCCGCTAGCAATCGTGATCACCTTGTAGGGGAAGGGCGTCAGCCCCGCGCCGAAGACGATCCACGCGCCATAGGTGTTGTAGAGTTCCGCGAAGGTGCCGAACTTCTCGGCGTAGCCGTAGAAATCGAGCACGCGCGTGCCGATCGTGTCGAAAAGGAAGTAGCCGATCGCATAGCCGGCCACGCCCCCGATCACGGAGCCTGCGGTGGCGATCGTGGCATACCACCAAGCCCTCGCGCGCCGCGCGATCACCATCGGGATCAGCATCACGTCGGGTGGGATGGGAAAGATCGAGCTTTCCACGAACGACACCCAGAACAGGGCCGTTCCGGCGCGCCCGTGGGCGGCCATCCGCATCATCCAGTCGTAGATTTTCCGCATCATCACGCGGTGGTAGACGCAGCCGGGGTTCCGTGTCCACTGCATCGCCGTCGCGCCCTGCCACCGTCGGCGGTGGGCTGCGTGGCGGCAACAAAAATGGCGGGCGAAGCTTGGCTTCGCCCGCCAGGGACGACCCGCTCACCCGGTGGGAGGAATCACGCCGGGTAAGCGATGGTCGGTCTCGATTGTGCGGTGCGTCAGTTGCACGCCGACGGCGTCAGGCCGTGGCTGGCTTGCTGCCGGTCCCGGCCGCCTCAGCCTTCTGGCGGAAGCCGGCAAGGCCCTTTTTGGCCGTGGCGAAGCCAAAGCCGAACAGCTCGGCGATATAGAGGGCCCGCTCCTTGTGGGCGGCCTGCATCAGGGCCTGAACCTCGGCGGCGGTGGGTGCCTTATAGCCCATGGTCTCGCGATATGACATCTTAGTGCTCCTCATCATCTCAACTCGAGCGCGATCCGTGTCGCGCTTCTTATGTTGTGAAAATATGGAGGTTCAGGCATCTTATCAATCGATCACTTCTCAGATAAGATATGAGGAAAACTCATGTCTAAGCCGTTGCCGCCGCTATCCGCCCTGCGCGCCTTCGAGGCGGCCGCCCGGCATCTGAGCCAGACCAGGGCGGCCGACGAATTGGCCGTCACGCCGGCCGCGCTCAGCCACCAGGTCCGCGGTCTGGAGGAGTTCCTGGGCCTGAAGCTCTTCGAGCGCCGGCCGCGCGGCCTGGCGCTGACCCAGGCCGGCGCCCTGCTCTATCCGGGCCTCCACGCCGCCTTCACCCAGATCCGTCAGGCCGTGGACCAGCTGGAGCGGGTCAACGACGACCGGGTGCTTGTGATCTCCGCGCCCCCCGGCTTCACCGCCAAATGGCTCGCACCCCGCCTCTACCGCTTTCTCGCCGCCCATCCCGAGATCGACGCCCGCATCTCCGCCTCCCTGTCGTTCGCCAATTTCACGACGGACGGTGTGGATGTCGCCATCCGCAACCTGAGATTGGGCGAACGCGCGGACCCCGATTTCGTCGTCGACAAGCTCGTTCAGTTGAATTTGAAACCGTCTTGCAGCCCCAGGCTGTTGGCCGAGGCCAAGATCGAGGTCCCCGCCGACCTGCGCCGGGTCACGCTCATCCATGACGACAGCTTGATTGGCCGCGCCGAGCTGCCCGGTTGGGGCGATTGGTTCGCCGCCGCCGGCGTCGGCGGCATCGACGTCAGTCGGGGCCTGCGCTTCAACAGCGCCGACCACGCCATCGAGGCGACGGTCGAAGGCGCCGGCGTCCTGCTCGGCCACACCGCGTTGACCGCCGACGACATCCGCACCGGGCGTCTGGTCGCACCCTTCGAGCCGGAGCTGCCGACCGGGCGCGCCTTTCATTTCGTCTGTCCGAAAGGCAGCGAGACACGCCCGAAGGTGGCCGCGTTCCGCGCCTGGATCGCCGAGGAAGCCGCGCGCATGAAAATCTGAGCGTCACGGCCGGCGCCCGAAGTGCGCACCTCGGCGGGCCGCCACCGCGGCGATGCCGCGGTGGCGTTTGATCTTACTTCTTCTTTTTCTTCGGCGCTTCGTTGCGGTCGTTGCGGAAGTCGTCGAGGTAGGTGTCGAGCGCGTCCTTGTTTGCCTTGCGGAACTGGTTGAAGTCCGCCTTGCGCTTGTCGAGGAACGCCTGCATGCCCTCGATGCTCTCCGGCGTGCCCCAGATGTTGGCGAGCAGCTCCATGCCGTGCTGCCACGACGCGTAGAGCTCGTCGGACTCGTGGTTGAGCGACTTCTTGGTGGCCCTGAGCGTCTGCGCGCTATGCCCCTTGATCGTCTCGCACCACTTCAGCGTCTCCGCCATCAGGTCCTTCTTGGGCACGCACTTGTTGATCAGCCCGACCTCGACCGCCTCCTTGGCGTCAAACGTACGCGCAAGGAAGATCATCTCACGCGCGAGGCGCTCACCCACGATGCGCGGGATGTACTGCGTGGCGCCGACCGTCGGGCACGCAGCGACACGGGCGCCGGTCTGGCCGAACTTGCCGTCCTCCGCCGAAATCACCATGTCGCACCACAGCGCGACCTCGTGGCCGCCGCCGACGCAGGGACCGTGCACCATCGCGATCACCGGGATCGGCAGGCCGCGAATGGTCATCGCGAGCCCGAGCATGCGGTCGTTCCACATGTGGGCGTTGGCGCGGTTCAGCTTCATCATGGCGTGGAAATCGCCGCCTGCGGAGAATGCTTTCTCGCCGGCGCCACGGATGACCGCGCACGCGATCATCGGGTCGGAGCGGGTGGAGGACAGCGCATGGATCATCTCGTCCAGCGTCTGCTCGCGAAAGGCGTTCATCACCTCCGGCCGGTTGATGATGACCCAGGCGACCTGGTCCTTCACCTCGAAGATGATGTCCTTGTAGTCGCGCTTCTCGTCGTGGGTGGCGTCGGTGTGCATCGGGTTGGTCTCCTCCATGCGGCTATTGATCGTCCGCTCATTGCTGGCGGCCCGACCCGTGTTCTAGCCGGGGTCCCGGCAGGATGCTAGCCGCGGCGGCTGGCTCCCCGGACCGGGCTGGCCGATTGGCAGACCCACACCCGGCAGGAGTCACCACGTTCACTCCGCAGGCGCAGCAACGCGCCGGCGGCCGGCTCCCCGGAGGGGAGTTGCCGGCGCACCCGAGAGGAGTCACCACGTTCACTCCGCAGGCGCAGCAACGCGCCGGCGGCCGGCTCCCCGGAGGGGAGTCGCCGGCGCACCCGAGAGGAGTCACCACGTTCACTCCGCAGGCGCAGCAGCGCGCCGGCGGCCGGCTCCCCGGAGGGGAGTCGCCGGCGCAAACAACAGTGAGAGGGCGGGGCGGACGGGCACCGCTGATGATTGATAGTGAAGCGGCACCGGACCGCCCCGCTGCGGGATTTGTGGCCTACCCTCGGCGTTTCAGCGCGTTCCGCGCTCTGCGGACTTGCACCGCAGTCGGCGAGGCGAGCCTCGGATAGTTCGCGCGCGTCACGCCGAAGTACCCGACTCCGCATCCCATCCCCATGACGCTCGGACGCCTCGCGAGCGCACCCTCCCGCGGGGCGGGATGGCGGCAGTGTAAGAGGGCGCAGAGGGGTGGGGATAAGGTGGGCGCTGCGCGCGCCACACCCACACCGTCATGGCCGTCCCGGATCGGGGTCCGGGACGAACTCCGACGGCCATCCACGACACGGTTCTGCATATCGTGTGAAAGCGCCTCGCGGCGCTTGCGAGACCAGGCTCGCGCTCTGCTGGCGGGACACCCGCCAGACCACCCGGATTTTTGGCTGCTTTGCGGACAGCCCGTGTGAAAACGTAGGCGGATAGGCTGGGCGACCCGCGAAGCATGATAGAATCTCCGCGTTGCGAGCGGGGGCTCTCATGAAGCGGTTCATCGAGGGGCAGGATCGTAACCAGTCGACTCTGCTGCCGGATTGCATCGAGGACTATGTCGAAGCGGACAATCCAGTCCGCGCGGTCGATGCCTTCATCGACATGCTGGATCTCGCCACGCTCGGTTTCGCCGTCGAGCCGGAGGCAACTGGCCGACCCGGATATCATCCAGCGACGATGCTGAAGCTCTATCTCTACGGCTACCTCAACCAGGTACAGTCGTCGCGGCGGCTCGAGCGCGAGTGCGGTCGCAACCTGGAACTGATCTGGCTGACGGGCCGGCTCAAGCCCGACTTCAAAACGATTGCCGATTTTCGTCGGGACAATGGCCCCGCCATCCGCAAGGTCTGTCGGCAGTTCGTTGCGCTATGCCGCGACATCGATCTGCTGGATGCCAGCGTAGTCGCCATCGACGGCAGCAAGTTCAAGGCGGTCAACGCCAAGGCGAGGAGCTACACGCGCGAGAAACTCAAGCGCCGGCTGGGCGAGATCGACGAAGCGATCAACCGCTACATGGCGGAACTCGATCGCGCCGACGAGGTCCTGGCGAAGACCGGCATGGCTCCCGTCGAGGCGCGCCTGTCGCGCGTCGTCAAGAAGCTCGCCCACTACCGTAAGGAAGCCCGCTCGCTGCGCGCCGTCGAGCAGCGCATGGATGCGACCGGCGAGACGCAAGTATCGCTGACGGACCCGGATTGCCGGGCCATGGCGACGACGAGTAAGCAGCCGCGCGTCGTCGGCTACAACGTGCAGAGCGTCGTCGAGACCAAGCATCACCTTATCGTGGCGCACGAGGTGACGAACCTTGTCTACGATCGCGATGCGCTGTCGATGATGGCGCGTGCGGCGAAGGACGTGATGGCGAGCGAGTCGATCGAAGCTGTCGCCGACAAGGGCTACTATAGCGGCGAAGAGATTGTCGCCGCCGAGAAGGCCGGCATCGCCGTCACCGTCTCGAAGCCGAACACATCGAACGCTGGAGCCGCCGGCCGCTTCGACAAAGCCGACTTCGTGTACGTGGCTGCGGACGACATCTACATCTGTCCGGCCGGTGAACGGCTGACTTATCGCATGACAAGCGAGCACGATGGCAAGATGGTTCGCATGTACTGGACATCAACCTGCGCGGATTGTCCGGTGAGACATCGGTGTACGACTGGGAAAGAGTGACGCGTCCGTCGGTGGGAGCACGAGGCCATCCTCGAACGCGTTCAAAAGCGGCTGGATGACGATCCCTCGAAGATTCCGCTGCGAAGCAAGACGGTGGAGCACCCGTTCGGCACGATCAAAGCCTGGATGGGCGCGACGCACTTCAGGATGAAAACGCTGAAGCACGTTGCAACCGAAATGGCGCTGCACGTGCTCGCCTACAACGTGACACGCGTGATGGCTATCATGGGCGTGCCGAAGCTGATCGAAGCGATAAGGGCATGATGGTGGTCATCTTGCGCGTTCAGAGTGCCCTCAGGGCAGCACCGGAAGCCCTCAGATCGCACTCAGAGCCCTCGCGAGGTCAAAGCCGACCGTCCGGGCGGACTGACGCGCGAACCCGCACTCCACGCTCGGTTTTCACACAGCCTCCGGAGGAAGCGGACCTGTGCAAGTGCAGCGTTCGCGTTTGCCTCGACATTCGTTTTTGACCCGCTGCTGACCTGAGCAGTTGCAGCATTTGCGGCAGGACTACAGACGCACGGCAGAATATTGCAGACATTGCGGCCCCCTGCATGACGCCGCAGCTGGAGGGGCTCGTGCTTGACCGCAGTGCCCCGGAAAACCGACATTGAGCTGGGTTTAGTTAGCGCGGCGATCCAGATGCCGCGAGAGTGTCGGCTGGGTACACCGGCCACGGTCATCTGTCGGCCGACCCAAGCCGAGCGCGATTCCGGCAGGCGGCACGGGCTCACCACCGACGAACGCGAACACATCCGTGGGGCTTGGAAGGCATGCCGCGTCACGCTCCCTCGCATACCATCAAATGGCCGGTCGGCTGAAATGGGTTCCTTCAGAAAAGTCGCAAGAGTGGCGATCGGGCGAGAGGTTCTTGACCGTACGTTGGCAGGTCGATGCTCCCGTTTTGGCCATCACGACCGATGCCAGCCACATCAACGACATCAACTTGGCGAGGGCAATGCTCAACACTTCCGCGAGATGGCTAACCCAGAGCAGTCCTCGCGCCAGCAAGCGGGCCTACGGTCTGCAAGTCGGAAGACGATTGGCTTCAGAACGGATCGGATGTGAGAACGCAAACGATCCTGCCACTCGTCGCCCTCCGCGTATTGCCCCGTTCATGGAGGGTATAGCTGAGCCAGAACATCGGCAGCGGATGCTTGTCGGCTGATTCTTGGTCAGCAGCTGTGGCGCGTCGAATGACGCACCTCTCACTTTTCCACTTTTCAAGCCTATGCGGCTGTCACCCGCCGCACGGGAGGGGTTAGGAGGCTACTTCATGAAATTGTTCATCATAATGCTCTCGCTCGCTGCCAATGCAGTGATGGCTTCGTCAGCCTTTGCCTTGGACTGCGAGCGCCTGAATGATGCGGGAGGAGTGCAAGCGTGCTTCGACTCGATGAGTGCGGGAAACTAGCATCGAGGCAGTCGGCTCGCATTGCCTCCGCTTGAATCTGCTCACTGCAGGTCACGCTGAGAGCTGATTTTTGCCACGCCCCAATCGGCATGCGCTGACGTCTCAATCGCCGGCGCATGCCGACAGTTTTTCCGCGAGATATGCTCGCATATCTCCCTATTCGTTAAATCGAAATCAACCTCCTCCTGCTCGCGAAAGTGAGTTACCAAATGTCTGAAATTATGAACCTCAATTCGGAAAACGCTCGACTAGTCCCTCACACCGTCTTCCCTTATCCAATTGACATCGTACGCGAGATCGGATTGACGCGGGGGCAGAAGATTGCGGCGCTGGGGCGGTGGAGACATCACCTTGAGAACCCCAGTGAAGGCGACCCCACGCGGACGCAGCCCACTCCACCGCTCCCGGACACCGCAGTGACATTGGAGGGAATTAGATTGGCACTGAAGCTGCTGAACTGAGGGGCTTTGCTCATTGCGGCACTGGCGCATGGAAAGCAGCGGCGCAACGACAGCAATTACAGAGAAAGACAGGGAGCACAGACTAGGTAAAAACGACAATAGTATTCATTTCTCTGACTGTGGAACACGCGACGACGATGTCGTCGCCGACGTACTTGGTTGATCCGTCAGCGAGAATGAGCCGCGATCCACGGCGACAGCGATGGCGTAGACGCCTAACGCGATGCAGATCAGAATTGTGAGCTGAGAAGCGAAAGTCAATTGAGGGATGCCCCGCCTGGATTGGATCGAGTGTACGTCGGACGAACTTCGCATTGGCAGCAGATCCAACAGACGATCGGCGATTGGACCGGAGCCCGACGGCGCCCACGGCCTAGTCGGCAAACGTTCCAGCAACCCTGCTAACCGCCTCTGCGCGACATCCCTTGGCAACTGCGCCAATTCAGCCGCCTCCATCCATGGATCGATGCCCAATCGAGTAAGCGCCGAAAGCACACTCAGGGGGTTACCGTGACATCCAGCGTCAACAGGGGCGAAAAGAAAGTCGTTGAACACGGGTTTGTAAAACGAAACGGATACCGATGGTGTCATGACGAGCTCCTATCGCGTCCTGCCTTCTCGGCCACTGCTGCATCGGCGGCGGACTCAAAGCCGATCTCGATCGCGTGATGATCCCAATCGATCCACGGTCCCGGGTGCCAATCGTAGATTCGGCCGTTGCGGACCAGCTCATTTAGCTTCTTGGCAAGACGATCCATCCCGTAGATGCCATCCACGATGGGGAACGTCACCATTGTCAGAGCAATCATAGACATTGCGTGGACTCCGCTCACCACAACCTTGCTCAAGAGAATCAGAAGGCCAACTCATCTGCGAAACGTGACGGGGAAACAATTGCAGCAAGCAAGGTCCTCCAAGGACATGAGGGGAGTGGCCTTGGCGGCTAAAGAGCGGCTGTGACGCGGGCTTGGGGGGGGGGGGCGTCAGTATTCAGCCGCGTTCTCTCTTGCTCGCTGCCAAGCGACCATAGTCTGATTGGATGCACAGCCCGCTAGTCTGGGTTAGCGTGCCGGACGAATCCTGGTTGCCTTTACTTTTGATCGTTGTCAGCAAGGACCTGGCTCTCGAAACCGGCCAATCGTTCGAGCGCCGACTTGTCGTGAATAAGGACCTTGCCCTGCCTCAGCGTCATCAACTCCATTTCGCGCAACTGGCGCAGCACACGATTCACATGAATCGCACTCAATCCAAGCGCATCTGCCAGCACATACTGATTGAGCGGGCAGGTAAACTCTCTGTCGGTCGCCAGGCCGACGAGACGCAATCGCTCGCCGAGCTCCAGAAAGAAGTACGCAGTCCGCTCCAAAGCGCTGCGGCGACCGATGCTGACGAGGTGTTCCACAATCATCGCCTCGTCGCGCGACGCCGCCCACAGAATAGCCGCAGCCAGGCGTGGAAGGTCATTGAAGAGCTTCATCACCTGCGCCGCATCCACGCTGCTGACCGCTGCATCCGTCAACGCTGAAAACGAATGATCCGACGTGCGCAGGAGCACGCTGCGGAGGCCTATGCAGTCCCCGGGAATGGGAAATCCGATGATCTGCCGTCCACCGTCGGGCAGCAACTTGAAACTGCATGCCCAACCGGCTTGAAGGATGTAGACCTTGTGGCCCGTTTGCCCCTCGTACACGAGCTCCTGTCCGCGTTTCACGCGAACAGGCGCCGACTGCAGATCTGAGAGGCACGACATCTCTGCAGGGGATAGCAGGACGAAAGAATTCAACTTCGTCTCAAGACAACTCACCTTCTGCGCCTTAGCCCCCGTCTGCCGGGGCGGTCGTCCGTCTCCCCTCGCAGTGTCACTCATATGAGCCTCACCTTTGACGCTGGCAGCGGGTCGCACCGGTCAATACTGGCAAAATGGGGACGGTTCCATTTTGGTCACGCGGTGAGGTCGGAGCCCTGCGATCCCGACAAAATGGAACCGTCCCCATTTTCCCTACGCCAACCCGGAACCGTCCCCAACCTCATCACCTCTTGATCAAGCTCTTCGGCAACATCGCGTGCACGCCTTTGACGTTGTTCACCGTCTGCGTCACGTGCAGGTCGCAGGCGAACGAGCACAGCTGATAGGCCTCGTCCTTGGAGATGTTCGTCATCGCGCAGATCCATGCGATCATCTCTTTCAGCGCCTGCCGCGCGGCATCGTCGAGATCGGTATCGAGACCGAACGCGATGTAGTGTGTCGGCGTCTCCGCGCGCGGCATCTTCCAGCCGAGATCCTTGCGCACATGGAACTCGAAGGTGCCGGTGAGACACGTCTCGATCGCCGTGCCGTCGACCTCGCCATCGCCCTGCGCGGCATGCCCGTCACCCGTGGAGAACAGGCCGCCGTCGTTCCAGCACGGCAGGTAGATGGTCGAGCCCGCTGTCAGCTCCTTGCAGTCGAGGTTGCCGCCGAACTCGCGCGGCTCTTTCGAGTTCTGCCGCCCGAACTGAGGCGCGGGCTGCACCGCGAGCTGCCCGAAGAACGGCCGCATCGGGATCTCGATGCCGCAATCCATGCGCGCCACGCCCTTGTCGCGATCGAGCGGCACGTGGATCAGCCGCTGATAGGGATAGTCCTCCGGGATCGTCGCCATGTAGCCGCGGAAGATGTTGAAGCCCCAGTCGACGCGCAGCTGGATGTCCTTGATGCGCACCTCCAGCACGTCGCCGACCTTCGCGCCGTTGACGTAGGTCGGCCCCGTGAAGATATGTGCGCCGGTGCCGCGCGGAACCTTCGAATAGATCTCCGCCATCTCCGGCAGCATCTGGTAGCCGGAGTCGGGCTTGGGTGACCACTCCGCGCTGCCCGTGATGCAGTCGATCACGACCGTGTCGCCGCTGTCGACCGTCAGCACCGGCTTCAGCGCCGGATCGAGATAGCCCCAGTGTACCGTTTCCGGTGAGCACTTCAGGTGATGCTGTTTGCCCGCCATCACTTCTTCCCCTTCGTCTTGGTGCCGCCATTCTTGGCTTCCCACTCGGCAGCCTCGGTGCTGCCGGGAATGATGCCGGGCTTCATCTTGGAGCAGTAGTCGGTGATCTCGCCCGCGCGCGTGAACCAGATATCCTTGGCGTGCTTGTGCGTGACGCAGTGCTTGATCGCCTGGCGTAGCGGCCGCAACCGGAACGGCTGGCCGACGATAAAGCCGTGCAGCGACAGCGCGAACACCAGCGGCTGTTTTTCGGATTGTTCCAATAGTTCCTCGAACTGGTCGACGACCATGTCGGCGAAGTCGCGACCCGTGTGATCGCGCGAGACGAGCGTGCCCGCGTCGTTCAGTTCCATCGGATAGGGCACCGACAGGATCGGGCCGGAACGCGTCCGCATCCACAGCGGCTGGTCATCGACCGGCCAGTCCAACAGATGCGTGTAGCCGGCCTCCTTCAGCAGATCCGCAGTGACCTTCGATTCGATCGCACCCGGCCCCATCCAGCCCGTCGGCCGCACGCCGACATGCTTGGCAATCACGTCGGTGCACTCCTGGATCGCGCGCCGCTCGTCCTCCTCCCACGGGAAGGACTGCGCCGTCTCCGCGTTCGTGCGCCCGTGCCCGAGCACGTCGTCCCCGCGCTCCTTGATCTTCTTCACGATCTCCGGGTACTCGGTGCAGCACGTCGAGTTGAGCAGGATCGAGGCCGGCAGCTTCAGCTCGTCGAGGATCTCGAACAGGCGCCAGTTGCCGATGCGGTTGCCGTAGTCACGCCACGCCCAGTTGCGCGTCGACTGCTGTCCGGTCCGGTTGTGCGGATCCATGCCGCGCCCGGTCAGAAACGCGAAGTGCTCGATGTTGAGCGCGATGTAGAACGCAAGCCGCTTCCCCCCGGGCCACGAATAATGCGCCCGCTCGGTGATCGGCGAGTAGTCATAGCGGGTATGGGCAGGCAGCTTGAGCATCGGGCAATCCTCCGCGCGGTCGATCGGTGGTTCTGGCGTCGACCGGTTCATTCTGAGCGCACGCGCGCCGTTGACGGCCACCGTCCGCACGCATGGTCGCGCAAGCCGCCTGGCACAGGAGGCGGACCGGCGACGAGGTCGTCGGAGGGGGCTTGGCCGAGCATAGGTTAAGGTCTAGGCGAGCGGCAACGTCAGGATAGTGTTGCATTGCAGTATTCAGCGTCCACGCCCTGGTTACCGGGCGCGCACGCCAACCTTGTACTAAGGGAATTCACCTGCTGGACTTGCGTGCCGTGAGCGCGCGCGATAACACTTCAGAGTTGGTAACAGGTTCCTCGGCTCCGGAGGCAATTCCTGGATGCGTCGATCGAGTGTCACGGCGCGGCTTGCGCTTGCGACGATGGCTGTCCTCGCGGCGGCCGGCGCTCCCGCTTTGGCCGGTGAGCTGCGCCACGAGACGGTGGCCTCGCCGGTTCTCGGCCGCGAGATGCCCTATGTCGTCTATCTGCCCGACGGCTACGCCGACAGCGATACGGTCTTCCCAGTTCTCTACCTGTTGCATGGTGCGGGCGGTGACGAGAACGCCTGGTCGAAAATGGCCGACGTGCGCGGCAAGGCCGACAACCTGATCAAGAGTGGGGAGATCCCGCCGGCCGTCATCGTCATGCCCGGTTGCCGGGGCTGCTGGTGGGTCGACGGCGCCGTCGACAAGGCCGAGACCGCTTTCATCGACGACCTCATGCCCGCCATCGCCAAGCGTTATCGCACGATCGAGACGCGCGAAGGCCGCCTCGTGGCGGGCCTTTCGGCCGGCGGCTACGGCGCCGTGCGATTCGCTATGCGCTACCCGGATCGCTTCGCCGCCGTCGCCGCGCTGAGCCCGGCCGTCTATTCCGACACCCCGCCCGCGCACTCCTCCGCGCGCAAGCAGCCGCCATTTCTCAAGGCCGGCGCGTTCGACCAGGCATCCTGGGACCGGCAGAACTACCCCCGGCTGATGGCGGGCTATTTCGACCAGCCGCGCCGGGTGCCGATGTACCTCGTCTCCGGTGATAGCGACAACTACGGCATCGCCTTCGAGACGGCGCTGCTGTTCAAGCGGCTGTTCGACCGCCAGCACCCTGCCGAGTTGCGCGTCGTCGACGGCGACCACACCTGGAAGGTCTGGGCCGCCGCCATCGACGGGGCGATGCGCTACCTGTTCCGCCACGCGGCCAAGCCCCAATCGCCCGATTCCATCGCCGCCGCCCCGGCCGCTCAATCCATCGGCACCATCGTCCTGAGCAAGCGCTGAGGCCGCGCCCGGGATCTTGGTCTCCGCGCCTTCCCCATCATCCACGAGCGCCTCGCGCACACGCCCGGCGATCACGGAAGATTCACGCGCTTGTGCGCGGCAGCCGTCGCGCCGCCGTGCTAGGCCGACGTCATGAAGCACACCCTGTCGTTCAAGGTTTTCCCGACCCTCCTGCCGGCCATGATGATGGTATCGGCCCTGACCGTGACGCCGGCCGCGGCCGACACGCGGCAGGGGCCGTCGTTGCCGGATCTGCGCGTCGCGCGCGGCACCAACGACATCGACGAAGCCTGGCTGATCAAGCCGACCACGCGCTACCAGCACTTCGTGCTCGGCGCCCGCTACGAGGCCGGTGGGCTTGCCGTGCGGCTGCGCAACGGGCGCACCGTGACCTTGGATCTGGCTGACGATCAGGTTTTCGAGGACCGCCAGCCGCGGCTCGCCGATCTCGACGGCGACGGACGGGACGAGATCGTCGTCGTCCGCTCCAGCCTGTCGCGCGGGGCCGCGATCGTCGTCATCGGCGTCGAAGGCGAACGGCTGCGCATCAAGGCCGAGACGCCGCCGACCGGCCGGCCCAACACCTGGCGCAACCCCGCCGCCATCGCCGATCTGGATGGCGACGGCAGGCTGGATATCGCGGAAGTGCAGATGCCCCATGTCCTGGGCCGGCTGCGCGTCTGGACGCTGAGGAACGGCCGGCTGGTCAAGATCGCGCGGGTCGAAGGCGTCTCCAATCATCAGTTGGGCTCGCCCAGGCTCGGTCTGTCCGCCGTCGCCGACTTCGACCGGGACGGCGTTATGGACCTCGCCTTACCCGCGCTCGACCGCCGCGCGGTGCGGTTCTTGACGTTCAAGGGCGGCAAGCCGCGCGAGATCGCGCGCCGGGAGCTGCCGTCGCCGGCGGTCGCGGACTTCGCGGTGCGTCAACGCGCGGGACGCACCGAGATCGGCGTCGGTGTCGAGGGCGGCAAAGTGATGTGGGTCGCGCCGTGATTGGCGGAGCGCCTTGCGGTGCCCTATCTAGCTGAGCAGCGCCCGGACCGCCGCCGCCGACCCGAGCGGGCCTATCACGGCCGCCGCTAGCGACAGCGCGGCCAGCAGCAGGAACGACGCGCCGAGCCCCGACGGCCCCATGGCGGCGGCGATCGCCGAGATGCCGAAAATCAGCGTCGGGATGTAGAGCGGCAGCACCAGCAGCGCCAGCAACAGCCCGCCCCGGCGCGCGCCGAGCGTCACCGCCGCCCCGATCGCGCCGAGAAAGCTGATCGCTGGCGTGCCCACGAGCATGGTGCCGACCAGCAGCGGATAGGCGCTAAGCTCCAAGTTCAGCATCAGCCCCAACAGGGGCGCCAGGATCGATAGCGGGATGCCCGTCGTCACCCAATGCGCCAGCGCCTTGGCCGCCATCACCGCTTCGAGGGGCAACGGCCCCGTCGCCAGCACCTCCAGCGCGCCGTCGTCGGCGTCGCTCTCCACCATCCGCGGTAGCGACAGCAGCGCCGCCAGCAGCAGCCCGACCCATAGGATGCCCGGCGCGATCCGCGTCAGCAGCTTCAGATCGGGTCCAAGCCCGAGCGGCATCAGCGTCACGACCACGAGGTAGAACCCCAGCGCCGTGCCGACCGCCCCGCCGTCGCGCCACAGCAGGGCCACTTCCCGCCGGAAAAGGACCAGGAACGCCGTCATGGCGCGGCAGCCGTGAGTGGATCGGTCGCGTCCGCCGCCTCGGCGACCGGCGACAGCGCCAGCTCCCGCGCCGGGGCGAGCCCGAGCGGCAGGTGGGTCGCCGCGATCACCAGCCCGCCACCGGCCAGGTGGGCGTTCGCCACCGCCGCCAGGATCGCCGCGCTGTCGGCATCGAGCGATACGGTCGGCTCGTCGAGCAGCCACAGCGGGCGGTGGGCGAGCAGCAGGCGCGCGAGCCCGAGGCGCCGCTTTTGCCCCGCCGACAGATAGCCCGCCGGCACGTCGATGAGACCGTCCAGCCGAAACCGGGCCAGTGCCGCCTGCACGGCGTCGTCGGTGGCCTCGCCCGAGGTCCCCAGGTACGCAGCCCAGAAACGGGCGTTTTCCACCACCGTAAGGCCTGACTTCACCGCGTTCTGGTGCCCGACGAGGTGGCAGCGTTCCCCGACCGAGCGCTCGTCTGCTCCGCCAGACCCGCCCGACAAGCTAAACGAGCCGCCCGCGGGCCGGATGAACCCCGCGATAGCCCTCAAAAGCGTGGTTTTCCCCACGCCGTTCGGCCCGGTCAGCAAAAGGGCGGTGCCCCCGTCCGCCCTGAACTGCAGTCCCGATTGCAGCCGGCGGCCGCCCCGCTCCAGGCTCACGTTGCTGGCGATCAGCTGAAGCGACATCGGTGCGAAGAGGCCTGAGCTTGATGCGCCTGCGGACAAACGCGCGTGGGGAGGCAGGGGGCGTGGCAGGTCGCCAAGCGAGTGGATAGTGTCGGCATCGGTCGCAAGGAGTGTTTCTCCCGGCCGCCTCGGTCTATATAAGGATGTCGCTTCGATCGACGCTAGCGCAAAAAAGGCGTGCGCGACGCCCCCGGCCCCGCCTCACAGGCAGCCGGGTCCTGCCTCGACGCCCATCCGCCGGCGCTCCGGCGGCGCAAGCTCACGCGCGTGTCCGCGTTTCGCGGAGGCGCCGCAACCAGTCTGGCAACACTTCTAGAGGAGTGACCCCGTGAGCGCGCTGACACCTGTGTCCGCTGACAGCTTCAAATGCCGCAAGACGCTCAGCGTCGGTGGCAAGACCTACACCTACTATTCTCTGCCCGATGCCGAGAAGAACGGCCTCGCAGGCATCTCCAAGCTGCCGTATTCGATGAAGGTTCTGCTTGAGAACCTGCTCCGTCACGAGGACGGCCGCTCCGTCACCAAGGCCGACATCCAGGCCATGGCGCAGTGGGTCGACAACAAGGGCAAGGCCGGCAAGGAGATCGGCTTCCGTCCGGCACGCGTGCTGCTGCAGGACTTCACCGGCGTCCCCGCCGTCGTCGACCTCGCCGCCATGCGTGACGGTCTCGCCTCGCTCGGCGGCGATCCCAAGAAGATCAACCCTCTGGTGCCCGTCGACCTCGTCATCGACCACTCCGTCATCGTCGACAACTTCGGCACGCCGCAGGCCTTCGCCAAAAATGTCGAGATCGAGTACGAGCGCAACGGCGAGCGCTACAACTTCCTGAAGTGGGGCCAGGGCGCGTTCGCCAACTTCCGCGTCGTGCCGCCCGGCACCGGCATCTGCCACCAGGTCAATCTCGAGTACCTCTCCCACACCGTCTGGACCAACCAGATGGCCGACGGCTCCACCGTCGTCTATCCCGACACGGTCGTCGGAACCGACAGCCACACCACGATGGTCAACGGCCTCGCCGTCCTCGGCTGGGGCGTCGGTGGCATCGAGGCGGAGGCGGCCATGCTCGGCCAGCCGCAATCGATGCTCATCCCCGAGGTGGTCGGCTTCCGCCTCACCGGCAAGCTGTCGGAGGGCGTTACCGCCACCGACCTCGTGCTGACCGTGACGCAGATGCTGCGCAAGAAGGGCGTGGTCAACAAGTTCGTCGAGTTCTTCGGCCCCGGCCTCGACCAGCTCTCGCTGGCCGACCGCGCGACCATCGGCAACATGGCACCTGAATACGGCGCGACCTGTGGCTTCTCACCCGTCGACCAGGAGACGATCGCCTACCTGACGATGACCGGCCGCGACAGCCACGTCATCGCGCTCGTGGAGGCCTACACCAAGGCGCAGGGCCTGTTCCGCACGTCCGCCTCGCCCGATCCCGTGTTCACCGACACGATCGACCTCGACCTGGGCTCCGTCGTGCCCTCGCTCGCCGGCCCCAAGCGTCCCGAGGGCCGTCAGGCGCTGACCGACATCAAGAAGGGTTTCGCAGCGTCGCTGGAGACCGAGTACAAGAAGCCCGGCGAGTTGGCCAAGCGCGTCAAGGTCGAAGGCCAGCACTGGGACCTCGGCCACGGCGACGTCGTCATCGCTGCGATCACGTCCTGCACCAACACCTCCAACCCGAGCGTGCTGATCGCCGCAGGCCTGCTCGCCCGCAACGCCGTGGAGAAGGGCCTCACCCGCAAGCCGTGGGTGAAGACATCGCTGGCGCCTGGGTCGCAGGTCGTGGCCGCCTACCTCGAGAAGGCGGGCCTGCAGCCCTATCTCGATCAGGTCGGCTTCAATCTGGTCGGCTTCGGCTGCACCACCTGCATCGGCAATTCCGGTCCGCTCAACCCGGAGATTTCCGAGGCCGATCAACAAGAACGGCCTGGTCGCTGCCGCCGTGCTGTCGGGCAACCGCAACTTCGAGGGCCGCGTCAGTCCCGACGTGCAGGCGAATTACCTCGCCTCTCCGCCGCTCGTCGTCGCCTACGCGCTCGCCGGCACCGTCAACAAGGACCTGACCACGGAGCCGATCGGCAACGACAAGGACGGCAAGCCGGTGTTCCTGCGCGACATCTGGCCGTCCAACCAGGAGGTGGCGAAGTTCATCGCCGAGAACGTCACGCGGCAGATGTTCCAGACGAAGTACGCCGACGTCTTCAAGGGTGACGAGAACTGGCAGAAGGTGAAGGCGACTGCGCGCCTGACCTACGACTGGAACTCGGGCTCGACCTACGTGCAGAACCCGCCCTACTTCCAGGGCATGACGATGACCCCTGAGCCGATCAAGGACATCGTCGGCGCGCGCATCCTGGCCCTGCTGGGCGACAAGATCACCACCGACCACATTTCACCGGCCGGTTCGATCAAGCGCGAGAGCCCGGCGGGTTCGTATCTGCTGGAGCGGCAGGTACGCCCCGCCGACTTCAACCAGTACGGCACGCGGCGCGGCAACCATGAAGTGATGATGCGCGGCACGTTCGCCAACATCCGCATCAAGAACTTCATGAACGCGGACGAAGCCGGCAACGTCAAGGAGGGCGGCAATACGCGCCACCATCCTTCCGGCGAGATCATGCCGATCTACGACGCGGCCATGCGTTACCAGGCCGAGGGCGTGCCGCTCGTCGTGTTCGGTGGCATCGAGTACGGCAACGGCTCCTCGCGCGACTGGGCAGCCAAGGGCACCGTCCTGCTCGGCGTCAAGGCGGTCATCTGCCAGTCCTTCGAGCGCATCCATCGCTCCAACCTGGTCGGCATGGGCGTCGCGCCGTTCGTGTTCGAGGAGGGTCTCTCCTGGCAATCGATTGGCCTCAAGGGTGACGAGACCGTCACCATCCGCGGCCTCGCCACCGTCGAGCCGCGCCAGAAGATGATCGCCGAGATCACCGGTGCCGACGGTGTCGCCCGCGAGGTGCCGATCATCTGCCGGATCGATACCCTCGACGAACTCGAGTACTACAAGAACGGCGGCATCCTGCACTATGTGTTGAGGAACCTCGCCGCAGCCGCCTGACGCTCTGTCGGGTGACCATCCATCGGTGAAGACCATTCTGGCCGGCGCCTCAGCGTGCCGGCCAATTTGTTGCGGCTCCCGCACGTTGGCAGCCGCCTCAGCCGCCCGAATGCAATCTTGCGATCGCAAGCTCTCACCCATTCGTGAGAGGCAATTGAAGGCACCCCGCCCAGGAACCATGCTAGAAAGTAATCTGAGGAAACCTAAGTGGAATGCGATGATCGTGAGGCCTGCCAAAGTTCTGCTCGTCGGTACGGGGATGCTGCTGCTGGCCTCCCTCGTGTCGGTCGCCGCCCGTGCCGGTGAGGGTGCGCCGACGGCCGAGGCCCCCAAGCGTGCCGGCATGGTCCGCGCTGTTATCGAATTGTTCACCAGTCAGGGCTGCTCGTCCTGCCCGCCTGCCGACGCACTGCTCGTGGAGTATGCCGGCCAGGGCGACGTGATCGCACTGACGCTGCCCGTCGACTACTGGGACTATCTGGGCTGGAAGGACACCTTCGGTACGCCGAAGAACACCCAGCGCCAGCGCGCCTATTCCGCCAAGCGCGGCGACGGCATGGTCTACACGCCACAGGCGGTCATCAATGGCCGCAAGCACTGCAACGGCGCGGGCCGCGAGAAGATCGAGAAAGCCATCGCCGAGACGAAGGCGAGCTTCGAGGCCAGTCGCGTTCCCGTCGCCATTCATCTCGACCGGTCGGACATCGTGATCGAGGCGGGCGATCGCGGCGCTGCCAGCGTCGCGGGGCCCGGCGCCCCGCCATCGAGCCGTGCTGTCCACGCAACCGTCTGGCTCGCCACCGTTCAGGCGCACGCCGAGGTCGAGGTGCGCAAGGGTGAGAACCGCGGCAACAAGCTCATCTACGCCAACGTCGTGCGCGATCTGACACCAGTCGGCATGTTCGAAGGCCGGCCGATGACCATTCGACTGGACAAGCGCGCCGTGCTCGGCGCCTCGGGCCACACGCTCGCGGTCATCGTTCAGGAGAACGCAAGCGGCCCCATCCTGGGCGCTGCCATGCTCCCGCCCCCGACCAACTGAGTTGCCCCCGACGACATCCCCCTCCCCTTGCCGGGAGAGGTCGGGGGTGGGGTGTCTTCACTCGCGAGGGATCACCCTCCGCTGCACCCGCCTGCCGTCGATCGAACAGCCAACGGCACCGCGCCACCGTCGATCAGGCGAACCCGCGCTTCTTGAGCAGCGCGTCGATCTTCGGTGCGCGGCCGCGGAAGGCGACATAGGCATCGTTGGGATCGCGCCGATTGCCGGCCGCGTAGATGTTCTCTTTCAGCTTTTTCGCCGTCGGCTTGTGGAACGGGTTGCCTGCGTCCTCGAACGCATCGAACGCGTCGGCATCCATCACCTCCGACCACATGTAGCTGTAGTAGCCCGCCGCATAGCCACCCATGATGTGGGCGAAATGCGGGAGCCGATGGCGCAGCACGATCTCGCGCGGCATGCCGATACGCTTCAAAGTGGCCGCCTCGAACGTCGTTGGATCGATCGGCTGGTCGGTTGACTGCGCGTGCAGGTCCATGTCGATGATGGCGGCCGCCGTGTACTCGACCGTGGCGAAGCCCATGTTGAAATTACGCGCCGCCTGCAGCCGCTTCAGCAGGCTCTCCGGCATCGCCTTGCCGGTCTTGTGGTGGCGCGCGAACTTTTTCAGCACGGCCGGCTGCGAAAGCCAATGCTCGTAGAGCTGCGAGGGCAACTCCACGAAGTCGCGCGACACCGACGTGCACGCAATCGACGGATAGGTCACGTTCGACAACAGCCCGTGCAGCGCGTGCCCGAACTCGTGGAACAGCGTGCGCGCGTCGTCGAATGACAGCAGTATCGGCTCCCCGTCCGCACCCCGCGCGAAATTGCAGGTGTTGTGTATGATCGGACGCTGCTCGGTCTTCTCCAGCTTATGCTGGGTGCGCACCGCGTTCATCCACGCGCCCGATCGCTTCGATCCCCGCGCGAAATAGTCGCCGACGAAGACGCCGACATGCCCGCCCTCGGCGTCCTTGACCTCCCACACCTGCGCGTCCTCGTGATGGCGCGGGGCATCCTCGATCTCGTGGAAGCTGATGCCGAACAGGCGGTGGGCCGTGTCGAAAGCTGCTGCGATCATGCGGCCGAGCTCGAAGTAGGGACGCACCTCCGCCTCGTCGAGATCGTAGCGCGCCTTGCGCTCCTTCTCGCTGTAGTAGCGCCAGTCCCACGGCGCGATCTCGAAATTGCCGCCCTCCTTTCGCGCGAGCGCCTGCAGCGCATCGCGCTCGGCCGTGGCAGTCTTGACCGCGTGCCCCCAGACCTCGTCGAGCAGCCCGCGCACCGCTTCCGGCGACTTCGCCATCGTGTCGTCGAGGCGATAGGCGGCATACGTCGCAAAGCCCATCAGCCGCGCGCGCTCCGCCCTTAGCGACACGATCTCCGTGATGATCGCACGATTGTCCGTCTTGCCGGGGTTCTCGCCGCGCTTGATCCAGGCCTTGAACGCCTCCTCGCGCAGATCGCGCCGCGACGAGAACTGCAGGAAGCTCTCCACGCTCGACCGGGCGAGCGTGATCACGTGCTTGCCGGGAAGGCCTGCATCCTTCGCCGCGCGCGCTGCCGCGGTCACGACGGCCGGCGGCAGTCCGGCCAGATCGTCGGGCCCGTCGAGCACCAGCCGCCACCCCTGCTCGTCGGCGAGGATGTTCTGCGAGAACTGCGTCGTTAGCGTCGCCAGACGCTGGTCGATCGCGGCGGCGCGCTTCTTGGCCTTGGCGTCGAGTTTGGCGCCCGCCCGCACGAACCCGGTATGGTAGCGCTCCAGCACGCGCGCTTGCTCGTCGTCGAGGCCCAGGTCGTCGCGTCGCGTCCATAAGTCGTCGATCCGCTCGAACAAACGCGCATCGAGCGAGATCGCCGAGCGATGTGCCGTCAGCTTCGGCACCACCTCGCGCTCGATTTTTTGCAGCGCCTCGTTGGTATGCGCCGAGGCGAGCGTGAAGAATGCGGAGGCGACGCGCAAAAGCGGCCGGCCGGCCTTCTCAAGCGCGACGATGGTGTTGGCGAACGTCGGCTTCGCCTTGCCGGTCGCGATGGCGTCGATCTCCGCGCGGTGCGCTGCCATCGCGTCTTCGAAAGCGGGCGCGAAGTGCTCCGGCTTCAGCTTGTGCCACGGCGGCAGTCCGAACGGCGTCCGCCATGTTCCCAGAAGCGGGTTCGCCGCGGGCTTGGCGGTCTTGGGGGCGGCGGCCATGGCGAAATCTCCCTGCGATCGGACTGCGCCGCTACGGACTGTTGGCGTGCGGCGCGCGGCCATCTATGCCCCAGACAGCCCCTTCAGCACCAGTCGGTTCATGCGCTCCGTGAACGCGCGTGGATCCGGCGGCGCCTCGCCCTCGAGAATGCGCGCCTGGTCGAGCAGCAGTTGTGCCAGGTCCGCCACCGTCTCCGCGCCGGCGCCCGCCATTCGCTCGGCGATCGCCGCCACCAGCGGATGGCCCGTGTTCACTTCCAGCACCGGTTTCATCCCGACGCCGCGATCCTGCCGCTGCAACAGGCGTTCCAGCTCGAGATCCGGCCCCTGCCCCGGCGCGACAAGGCACACGGCGCTCGATACGAGACGCTTCGATTCACGCACGTCCGACACTGCGTCCCCCAGCGCGGTCTTGAGGGCGGGAATGAGCGCCGCCCCGTCGGCGGCCTGCGTCTGGCTCTTGTTGGTGTCCTCGCCCTGTTCGATCAGCGGCACCAGGCTCAGATCCACGTCGCCTTGCGACAGCGACCGGAGCGGCTTGCCCTCGAAATCCGGCCGCGCCGTCGTCCAGAAGCTGTCGACGGGATCGGTCAGCAGCGCCACCTCGATGCCGCGTTGGCGTGCCGCTTCGAGTTGCGGGCTCGCCTTCAAACGATCGAGGCTGTCGCCTGCCAGATAGTAGATCTCCGTCTGGTTCGGCTTCATGTCCGCGACATAGTCGGAGAGCGATCGCCACCCCTCGCCCGCCGTCGAGCGCAACCGCACAAGCTTGAGGATGTCCTCGCGTCGCTCGAAGTCCTCGTAGAGACCTTCCTTCAGGATCGCCCCGAACGTCTCCCAGAACGCCGCGTAGCCCTCCGCATCGCGACTCGCGAACGCTTGCAACTCGTTGAGCACGCGCCCCGTCAGCGCCTTGCGGATTTGCGCGACGAGCGGGTTGTTCTGCAGCATCTCGCGGGAGATGTTGAGCGGCACATCCTCGCTGTCGACCACGCCGCGCACGAAACGCAGCCACGTCGGCAACAGCTCCGCGTCGTCAGTGATATAGACGCGGCGGACATAGAGCTTCACCCGCCCGCGCCGCTCCGGATCGTAGATGTCGAACGGCCGCTCCGTCGGCACGAACAGGAGCACCGCGTAGGACTGTCGCCCCTCGGCCTTGTAGTGGATCGTCAGTCGCGGCGCGTCGAAACCGCCGGAGATCGTGCGATAGGCCTCCGTGTAATCATTCTCCGACACCTCCGACTTGGATCGCTGCCACAGCGCGCTAGCGCTGTTGATCTGGCGTGGCTCCGCCGGTTTGGTCTCGTCAATCTTGCCGTCGGCCATCTGCGGCGCGACCAGCTCCACCGGAAACAGGATGTGATCCGAATAGGTCCGCACGATCCGCTCGATCGTGTGCGGCTCCAGATACGTCTTGCAGTCGTCCTTGAGCTTTAGTGCCACGCGCGTCCCGCGTGGCACGGCGGCAGCCTCCGCCTCCGTCGCCGCCCGCACCGAGAAGCCGTCCGCGCCCTGCGATTCCCAGACGCTTGCCTCGCCCCCGCCCGCTTTGCGGCTCGTCACCGTGATCGCATCGGCAACCATGAACGCCGCGTAGAAACCGACGCCGAACTGGCCGATCTGCCCGATCCCGTCCGGTGCCTCCGCCAGCTTGTCGAGAAACGCGCGCGTGCCCGAGCGGGCGATCGTGCCGAGATTGTCGACCAGTTCCTGGCGGTCCATGCCGATGCCGTTGTCGGCGATCACGAGCGTGCCGGATGCCGCTTCGGGAACGATCCGGATCGACAGCCGCTGGTCCTCGCCGAGCAGCCCGTCCTGCGAAATCGCCGCGTACCTGAGCTTGTCGCAGGCGTCCGACGCATTCGAGATCAGCTCGCGAAGAAAGATCTCCTTGTCCGTATAGACGGCATGAACCATCAGGTGCAGCAGGCGCGCGACCTCGGCCTGGAATGGCTGCGCGCTGGACGGTTGGCTCGGCATCTCGGAAGACGGGGTGGTGGACATGGCTCCTCCGGGCGTCTGGCAATCGAGGACGGAAAGCGAGGCGGGCGCCGCGGCGCCGGGATCACGATCGCGCCGCCTGGCAGATATCGGCGCAGATAGTCGGATCGGCGCGCGCGATCAAGCTCGCGCGGCAATGCGGCCGCACGGCGGACCCAAAAAGAAATCGAGGACCGGTTGGGGGAACCGGTCCTCGTCAGGAGATGTGGAGAGAGGGTGTTAGGCTACGCACACGGGTGCTGGGGGAGCACCTGAAACTTATGTGCCAGATGGCCCGATCCTGTTCATTGACCCCGGGGGGCTGGGGGGCTGAGTATCCAGAGCCTCTGTCCAGGACCGGGCCAAGAGGCAACGATGCTGTTATCGCTTCGAGCTGCGGCAAATTCGCGGCGCATGCCGGGTCGGAATTTGACGTGAGCGGGGTCTTTTTGTTGCAGCGTGTGCCTGTCGAGGCCGCATTGGCCGTGAGTTCGCACTGCAATTCGTCGTTACACATCGTCATTTCGATCGACCCTGTCGCCTCACCACCGCTGCGGCCGTTGCGCCATGGATCGCAGGCGCAAGGACGCGTTATGCTGCCCGCCGTCCATCCCGGGGAGAGCCCATGTCGAAGCCGCCGCCAGCAAACCCACCAGCAGTCCCGCCCGCCTCGGGCCCCGCCCCGGTGCCCGATCAGGCCGTCGCCAGATACGCTGGCATCGTCGAGCCGGTCGGCCGCGCCGTCGCGGCCGCCGCGCACACGCGGCTCGGTGTCGACCGCGCGCCGCCGGATTTCCGCACCCTGCTTGCGGCCCACGCTGCAACCGGGAGCAAGCTAGAATGAGCGACATTTCGCGCCTGGGCCTTGTCGCGCTGGCCGACGGCATCGCCGCCGGTGACGTGACGTCCGAATCCGCTACCGCGGCCGCGCTCGACAGGCTCGAGTCGGTCGGACGGCACCTCAATGCCGTCGTCGCCGTCGACCGCGAAGGGGCGCTTGCCGCAGCCCGCGCCGTCGATCTTGCGCGCCGGCAGGGCGACGCGCTGGGACCGCTCGCCGGCGTACCGCTCGCCCACAAGGACCTCTTTTATCGGCGCGGCCGGGTCTCAGCCTGCGGCTCCCTCATCCTGCGCGACTTCCGGCCCGATCACACCGCCACCGTGCTGGAGCGCCTGGATGCCGCCGGCGCCATCGACGTCGCCCGGCTGCACTTGGCAGAGTTCGCTATGTCTCCGACCGGCTTCAGCGCCCACCTCGGCCACGGCCTCAATCCATGGAGCCTGGTGCACTGCCCCGGCGGCTCGTCGTCGGGATCGGGCGCGGCCGTCGCAGCCCGCCTGGTGCCCGCCGCGCTTGGCACGGATACTGGCGGCTCCGTCCGCCATCCCGCCGCCATGTGCGGCGTCACCGGACTGAAACCGACCGTCGGCCTCGTGAGCAATCACGGCGTCATGCCGCTGGTCCCCTCCTTCGATTGCGTCGGCCCTCTGTGCCGCTCAGCCCGCGACGCCGCCCGCATGCTCGCCGTCATCGCCGGCCCCGATCCCGCCGATGGCACAACCGCGCTCGCACCGCGTCGCGACTACGAGTCGGGCCTCGACGGGCAGCTGCGCGGCCTGCGCATCGCCGTGCCGCAGCGCTACTACCGTGACGCGCTCGACACCGAGATCGAGCGGCTGACGGGTGAAAGCCTGCGCGTTCTGGCCGACGCCGGTGCCACGCTGGTCGAGACCGACGTGCCGGATATGGCAGCGCTCAACGCGCTGGCGGCCGTGATGGTCGGTGTCGAGGCGGCAACCCTCCACCAGCGCTGGCTCGAGGAGAGACCGCACGACTACGCCGATCAAGTGCGCGCCCGCATAGAGCCGGGGCTGCATTACCCAGCCGTCCGCTACGCCGAGGCGTTGATGCTGCGCGGTGCGATGGCCGGTGAGTGGCTCGCCGCGGCGATGGGCGATGCCGATGTCGTGCATGTGCCCACGCTGCCCGTGCCTGTGCCAACCATCGAGGCGACGACCAGCGGCACGCCCGCAGACGTCGCCGCCGCCATCGGCCGGCTGACGCACTGCACGCGTGCGGTCAACTATCTTGGCTTTCCCGCCATGGCCGTGCCGAGCGGCTTCACCACCAGCGGGTTGCCCGCCTCGATGCAGCTGATCGGCCGCCCGTTCGCCGAGGCGACGCTCATCAAGGTCGCCGACGCCTATCAGCGTCTGACCGACTGGCACGATTGCATGCCGCCACTGGCAACATCCGTGGCGGCCTGACCGGCACCGGCAATATCACGCGCGCCGCGCCGACGCGGTCGATGCAATTGGAACGAGGACGAGGAATGACGGTCAGGCTGGGGCTCGATGTCGGCGGCACGTTTACCGATCTTGTGCTGGACGACGGCACCGGCACGGTCCGCGCGCGCAAGGTGCCGACCACGCACGACGACCTGATGCGGGGACTTCTCGACGGACTGGCTGCGCTCGCCGCCGACGAAGGCATTACAGCCGATACGCTTCTGGCCCGCATCGATCTCATCGTGCACGGAACGACGGTCGCAACCAACGCCGTGCTGACCGAGACCGGCGCACGCACCGGCTTACTGACCACGGCCGGTTTTCGCGACATTCTTGCGATGCGTCGTGGCCTGCGCGAAGCCTTCTACGACAACAAGTATGTCGCCCCCGCGCCGCTCGTGCCCCGCTACCTGCGCCGCACTGTGACCGAGCGCGTCACGGTCACCGGCGACGTCCTGACGCCGATCGAGCCTGCCGATGTGCGCGCAGCCTGTGCCGTGTTCGCCGCCGAAGGCGTCGAGGCCGTCGCCATCGCCTTCATGCACAGCTACAAGAATCCGTCGCACGAGCAGACCGCTGCTGCCCTCGTGCGCGCATTGATGCCGGAGGCGTTCGTCACCGCATCGCACGAGATCCTGCCGGCCATCCGCCTCTATGATCGCGCCAGCACGACGGTGTTCAACGCCTACACCGGCCCGATCGTCCATCGCTATCTCTCCCGCCTGGAGGACGCGCTGCGTCAACGCGGCTTCGGCGGCCGCCTGCTGATCATGCAGTCGAACGGCGGCACCGCAGCCCCCGGCGAGGCGGCCCGCGCGCCCGCCCGTCTCATCCTCTCCGGCCCCGCCGCTGGCCCCGCCGCCGGCACCGCCTCCGCCGAGCCGACCGGTTTTCGCGATCTCCTCGTCTGCGATGCCGGCGGCACGAGCTTCGAGGTCACGCTGATCCAGGACGGGCAACCCTTGCTCGAACGCCAGCAGGACGTCGACCGCCGGCGCATCGCGCTGCCGGCGCTCGGCATCCACACCCTGGGCGCGGGCGGCGGCAGCATCGCCTGGGTCGATGGCGGCGGCCTGCTCCACGTCGGCCCCAAGAGTGCCGGTTCCATGCCCGGCCCCGCGTGCTACGCGCGCGGCGGCACCGAGGCGACGGCGACCGATGCGGCGCTGATGCTCGGCTATCTCGACGCCGACGATTTCCTCGACGGTCGAATGCCGCTCGCGCGCGACCGTGCCGAAACCGCCGTCGCCCGTCTGGGCGAGCGCCTCGGCCTCGACACCGTCGTTACGAGCCGCGGCATCGTCGATATCGTCGCCGCCAACATGGCCGCCGGCATCCAGACCGTCACCGTCGAGCGCGGCCTGGACCCGCGCGACTTCATCCTGGTCGCCGGTGGCGGCGCGGGCCCGCTGTTCGCCTGCCGCATCGCCGAGGAGCTCCAGATGCCCGCGCTGCTGGTGCCGGCGATGTCGGCGACGTTGTGCGCCTGGGGTGCGCTGTTCGCTGATCTGGCCTCCGACCACACCTCGCCGCTCAACGCCCGCTTCGATGCGCTCGATAGCGATTTGTGGCGGGCAAGCCTGGCGCGCCTGCGCGAGGCGGGCGATGCGCTGCTGGAGCGCGACGGCATCCCGCCCGGCCAGCGCCGCTTCGAGGCCTCCGCCGACATCCGCTATGTCGGCCAGTACGACGACATCACCGTGCCGCTGCTGGCCGACGAGTGGGACGGCGCGTCCCTCGAGGCTCTGATCCAGCGTTTTCACGCCGCCCACGACGCGCTCAACGGCTACGCCTCGCCGGAGCAGCCGTGCGAGGTGACGGCGCTGCATCTGGCCGCCCGCGGCCTCGTCGCCAAGCCCAAGGCCTCGGTCGTGCGCCGCGAGGCCGCCAAGGTCGCCCGCCCGAAGCAACGGCGCATCTGGCTCGAGCAGGGCGCCGTCGAGGTGCCGGTCGTCGACGTCACCGCCATGCGCATCGGTGAGGTCGTCGCCGGTCCCGCCATCGTGGAGCTGCCCGGCAGCACGCTCGTCCTGCGTCCCGGGTTCGTCGCTGGCATCGATCGATCCGGCAATCTTCTGGCTTATCTTTCCGGTCGCAGCGACTTCGCCGCGCGATTGAACGGGTGACTGCGATGACGACGACCGACACGCCCAAAATCGATCCGATCTCGATCTCCGTCTTCCAGCGCCGGCTGCGCACGGTGACCGAGGAGATGGCGCTCACCTTGCTGCGCACCACCCGGTCGCCGATCCTGTGCGAGGGCCGCGACTTCGCGACCGGCCTCTACGACCGCGACGGCAGCATGCTCGAGCAGACCGAGTATACCGCTCTGCTCGGCTTCGCCCTGATGCCGTCCTTGAAGTACATCATCTCCTACTTCGGCGACGACATCCGCCCCGGCGACGTCATCTTGCACAACGACGTCTATTCCGAGGGCAACCAGCTCAACGACGTCGGCGTCTACAAGCCGATCTTCCACGACGGGCGCCTCGTGGCCTGGTCCGCCGCCAAGGGCCACCAGGCCGACATCGGCGGCAGCGCACCCGGCGGCTACAATCCCGAAGCGCGCGAGGTCTGGCACGAAGGCTTGCGGATCACGCCGGTGAAGATCGTCGAGGCCGGCGTGCTGCGCCGCGACGTGTGGGATTTCCTGATGGCCAACGTGCGCCTGTCGATCGTCGGCGAGGACATGAAGGCGACGATGGGGGCCTGCGCGGTCGGCGAACGTCGCATCGTCGAGCTGCTGACGGCGCGCGGGATGGCTTGGTTCGACGGGCACAAGGCGGCGCTGCTGGATGCCACGGAGCGGCGCGCGCGCGCCGAGATCGCCAGCATCCCCGACGGCGCCTACACCGGCGAAGCATGGCTCTACGACGACGCGATGCACGCCGGCAGAAAGCACCGCATTTGCGTCGAGATCACGGTTGCCGGCGACGAGATCACCTTCGACTTCACCGGCAGCGCGCCGGAGACCGACGGCTACGCCAACTCCGCCCTGCATGCCAGTACGTCGGGCCTGATCCTGTCCTTCCTGATGCTGATCGATCCCGACATCCCGCACAACGAGGGTCTGCTGCGCCCCGTGCGCATGGTCTTCCCAAAGCCCTCGATCGTGAACTGTACGCTGCCGCATGCCACGTCCTACGGCAATCACCTCACCCACCAGATCGCCAACGCCGTGCACCGCGCGATGGCCGCCGCGCTGCCGCGCCAGGTGACGGCCGGCTGGGACCCCGCGCTGCTGGTCATCCCCTCCGGATATCGCCGCGACACCGGTCGCCGCTACGTCGACTTCTGCCTGTTCGCCTGCAAGGGCGGCAGCGGCGGCACTTACGGCGCCGACGGCTACGATCACATCGGCACCATCATGACCGGCGGCGCGCTGGCCGCGCAGGACCCCGAGGTCCACGAGGTGCAGAACCCCCATCTGATCGAGCACTTCGAATATTGGCCCGACTCCGCCGGCGCCGGCCGCTGGCGCGGCGGCTATGGAACCCGCGCGCGTTGGCGCATGGACGGCGAGAAGGTCGTGGCGGTCACGATCGGCCAAGGCACCGAAGCCGGCGAGGAGCCGCAAGGCCTGTTCGGCGGCCGCCCCGGCACGTTGAACCGCATCGCCTACCGCACCGCCGACGGCAAAACGTTCACGCCGCGTCCCCACAGCATCGTGCACGGCCTCGATCACGCCATCGTCGAGCAGGAGGCCGGTGGCGGCGGCGGCTGGGGCGACCCCCACGAGCGCCCCGCTGAGCTCGTCGCCGCGGAGGTGCGCGACGAGCTTCTGTCGGTCGAAAAGGCGGCGCAGGACTACGGCGTCGTCGTCGATCCCGTCACATTCGAGGTCGACCGGCAGGCAACCGCGCGGGCGAGGGCCAGGCCGGCCGATCGAACGTGAGCGCCGCCTCGACCCCGACGGCCGAGCAGCCCAACGGCCAGCTGAAAGAGATCCGCACCGACGGCAACTGCGTATCCTAGTGACATATCCCGGTTACGGGCCGTTAAGCGAGCCGGCAGCCGCGACGTCGCGCCCGGGGCCTCCAACCATTATGTTTGCCGCGTATGCGTGCTAAGGCCCAGCATGATGCGGTCGAGCGATGCGCGGTCAAACAGGCGACTGTGCGCGCGTCGCGCCGGCTTGGCCCAATCGCGGTGAGCCGCTTCGGGCCGTTTCGGGCCGCCACATCAATAGAGGGCGCCGCGTGCTGGACAAGCAGGAACAAGTGGGGGACGTCCCCGACCGGGGCGCTTCGCCGTCCGGTAGCGCGCAGGCCGACACCGGATCGGCCGGCACCGGACAGATGACGCCTCCGCGCACGGGCCCGCGCATCGCCCGCTGGCTCGCGTCCCTGGCCCTGGTCGCCGCCGTGCTGGCCGCCGGCTTCGCCGTGCAGCGCTATCTGGTCGCCACCCGCCCCGAGGCGCCGAAAAGGGTGACGACAGAGCGTCCGCGTCCCGTGGCGACTGTCGTGGCCACGCCCGGCGACATCCAGCCGATGCTGCGGCTCTACGGTCAGATCTCCGCCGGCCGCAGCGTCGATCTGCGCACGCTCGTCGCTGGTGAGATCGTCGCCATCGCCCCCGGGATGATCGAGGGCGGACGGGTCGCCGCCGATACCGCGCTGGTGACCATCGAGCGGTTCGAATACGAAGGCGCGCTGGTCAAGGCCCGCGCGGATCTGGCCGAGGCGCGCGCCCAGATCGCGGAGATTGAGGCGCGCGTGCGCGCAGAGGAGGCTGCCAGGTCGCGCGCCTCCGAGCAGAGCGACATCGCCGCCCGCGAGGTGGACCGCCTGTCGAAACTCGCCGACAAGGGCACGACCAGCGAAGCCGTGCTCGACACCGGCAAATCACGTCTCTCCGTTGCCCTGGCCGCCGTCGAAGCGCGCGACAACCAGATTCAGGTCCTCAAAGCGCAACGCACGCGTCTGGAAGCGTCTGTCGCCCGCCTGACGTGGAACGTCGACAAGGCCGAGCGGGATGTGAAGAACACCACGCTGCGGGCACCTTACGAGGCCATTGTCTCCAATGTCGCGGCGGAGGTCGGCCGCCTCGTCAACATCAACGATCGCGTCGCCACTCTCGTCGCGCTGGACCGCATGGAGGCCCGCTTCACCCTGTCCGACGCCCAGTATGGGCGCTTGGTGACCGAGGGCGAGGCGATCCAAGGTCGCCCCGTCGTCGTGCGCTGGCAGGGCGGCGTCACCGGCATCGAGCTGAAGGGCAGGATCGACCGCGTGTCGCCAGTCGTCTCGGCAGCCACCGGTGGCTTCGACGTCTACGCGCGACTGGAGCGCACGCCGTCATCGGAAGTGATGCGGCCGGGCGCCTTCGTGACCGTCGAAACACCGGACGTGGTTTATCGCAACGTCGTTCGCCTGCCACAGAGCGCCGTGCATCCCGGCGGCACGGTGTTCGTCGTCGGCGACAAGGGCCGCTTGTCCCAGGTCCCCGTCACGGTCGCCGGCTACGATGCCGATCAGGTCCTCGTCCGTGGCAATCTGCCGGCCGGTGCCCGGCTCATGACCAGCCGCTTGCCCGACGCCGGGCCCGAGGTGCTCGTCCAACCGCGCGACGACGGGTGAGCCATGGCCGACCCGCGCGCCCCCGATCTCAACCCCATCAACGGTCTCATTCGCGGCTTTCTCGGCCACCGCGTCGCGCCGAACCTGATCGCCATCATCATGTCGATCGCCGGCCTCGTCGCGTTGACGCGGATGAACACCCAGTTCTTCCCGACCACCGAGATACCGACCATCTCCGTCTCAATCGTCTGGCCCGGCGCCAGCGCGCAGGAGATATCCGAAGGCATTCTCGACATCGTCGAGCCGGAGATCCGCTTCGTCGACGGCATCGACAAGGTGAATTCCTATGCGGTCGAAGGGCTCGTGCGCATCACGCTCGAGTTCAAGGAAGACACCGACATGCAAAAGGCGCTCTCCGACATCGAGAGCGCCATGGCGACCATTACCACGCTGCCGCAGGACAGCGAGCGCCCCGTCATCACGCGCGTGCAGCTCTACGAGACGGTTGGCTTCGCCGTCGTCTCCGGACCGTTCGAGGAGGCGGTCCTGCAGGACAAGGCGATGGTCTTGCGCGACCGGCTGCTCGACGCGGGCATCGACCGCGTCACCCTCAGCGGCAAGCGCGATCGCGAGATCTGGGTGGAGATCCCCTCGGCCTCGATGCAGCAGCTCAACCTGTCCGCGCGCGACGTCGCCGACCGCATCGCGCTCGTCAGCCAGAACCTGCCGCTTGGCAATGTCGAAGGATCGATCGACCGCAGCCTGCGTGCGCGTGGGCGCATGTCGACGGCCGACGGCGTCGCCACCATCGAGCTCAAGGCCTTCGATAACGGGCAGAAGATCCGCGTCCGCGACATCGCAGTGGTCAAGGAATCCTATGAGGAAGGCGCCGCGCGTCACTTCCGGGACGGCCAGAAGGCAATCGTGCTGAACGTGCAGCGCGCGGTCACGGGCGACACGCTGAAATCGATGCAGGCGATGCTTGACACCGTCGCCGCCCTGCGCGCCGAAAGCCCGCCGACCCTGAACATCGAGGCCTTCGACATCCGCTCCAAGATCGTCGATCAGCGCATCCGCATGCTGTCGACCAACGCCCTGCAGGGCTTCACCCTGGTTGTCCTCGTCCTGCTCGTGTTCCTAAACGCCCGCGTCGCCTTCTGGGTGGCGCTTGGCGTTCCCATCTCGTTGCTGGCGACCTTCGCCTTCATGCTGATGACCGGCCAGACCATCAACGCCGTCTCGCTGGTGGCTCTCATCCTGGTGCTCGGCATCATCGTCGACGACGCCATCGTGGTCGGCGAGGAGGCCGTCACGCGTGCCGAGCGCGGCCTGGAGCCGCGCGCGGCCGCCGAGGCCGCCGCCACGCGCATGGTGCTGCCCGTCATCGCGTCGACCTCGACCACGCAGGCCGCCTTCCTGCCGATGCTGCTGATCACCGGCGTCATCGGCCAGATCCTTGCGGCCATCCCGCTGGTCGTGATCGTGTCCCTGTTTGCCTCGCTGATCGAGTGCTTCCTGACCTTGCCCGCCCACTTGATGCACGCGCTGAACGGCATCAAGCGTGCCGCCGGCCGCCCATTGACCGCATTCGGCCGCAGCGCGCGCGCCGTCCGCACCAGCCTCGATCGCGGCTTGAATGCCGTGCGCTACGGCCCCGTCGCCTTTCTCGTCGGTCTGGCCTACCGGTGGCGCTACGTCACCGTCGCGGTGTCGGTGTCGGCACTGATCATGGCCGTCGGCCTGGTGTCTGGCGGGCGCGTCGCCTTCACCTTCTTTCCTGCCCCCGAGCCCGAGTTCGTCTATGCCAACGTGACCTTCGCCCCCGGCCTGCCCGAGGAGCAGCGCATCGCCGCCCTGGATCGCGTCGAGCGCGCCGCGCGCGATGCCGAGCGCACGCTCGTGGGAGAAAAAGGCGAGCTCGTACTCGTGACTTACACAGTGCTCGGCCAGCAGGGCAGCTCGCGCGGCGAGAACCTCGCGCAGGTCCAGGTCGAGTTGTCGCCCGGCGAGGAGCGCGACGTGCGCACGCCGGCGTTCATCGCGGCCTGGCGCAAGGCCGCACCCGCCATCGTCGGCATCGATACGCTCGCCGTCCTCGGCCGGCGCGTCGGCCCTCCCGGCTCCGACGTCGACGTCCGCCTGACCGGTGCGTCGCTCGACGCATTGAAGCGCGCCGCGCTTGATCTGCGCCGCACGCTGGAAGGCTACAGCGGCCTGATCGGGCTCGACGACAACCTGCCGTTCGGCAAGGCCGAGATCGTCTTGGAATTAACGCCGCGCGGCCACGCGCTCGGCTTCACGACAGAGCTGGTGGCGCGTCAGGTCCGCGCCGCCTACCAGGGTGCCATCGCCGTCCGCTTCGCGCGCGGCGACGAGGAGGTGACGCTGCGCGTGCGCTCCAGCGAACGCGATCGCGAGCGCGGCATTTCAGGCCTTCTCGACCTCAATCTGCGCGCTTCCTCCGGCGCCAACGTCCGGTTGGCCGAAGTCGTTAGCGTCATCGAGCAGCAGGCCTTCTCGGTCGTCCAGCGTTTCGATGGCAAGCTCGCAGTCAGCGTCACGGCCAACGTCGACAGCGCCGTCACCACCGCCGGTCAGGTTCTTGAGTCCTTGCGCGCCGGCCCCCTGCCTGAACTGGAGCGCCGTTACAACATCTCCACCTCATTCGAGGGGCGCGCTGAGACCCAGCGTCAGACCTTCGCGGACTTGCGGATCGGCGCGCTGCTCGCGCTCGTCATGATCTACCTGATCCTCGTCTTCGTCTTCCAGCGCTGGCTGCAGCCGTTCCTCGTCATGGCAATCATTCCGTTCGGCTTCATCGGCGTCGTCGTCGGCCATTACATGATGAGCTTCGATCTGGCGCTGTTCTCCATGATCGGCCTGCTCGGCCTGTCGGGCATCACCGTCAACGGCGCGATCGTCATGATCGACCGCATGAATGAGCGCATTGCCGAAGGCGAGGCCCGCGACGAGGCCGCCATCGGCGCAGCGGTCGACCGCTTCCGCGCCCTCGTTCTGACCACGCTGACGACAGTCAGCGGCATGTCCCCGCTGATCTTCGAAAAGAGCCTTCAGGCCCAGTTCCTCATTCCCATTGCATTGACGCTGGCGTGGGGCGTGGCCTTCGCAACGGTGCTTTTGTTGTTCCTGCTGCCCGCGCTAGTCGGCATCAGCACCGACCTCCAGCGCGCGCTGCTAGCGCTCAAGCGGCTCGTGTGGGGCGGGCATCCGCTTCAGCCGCCTGCGCGATCCACCTGAGCAAGCCAGGCCGCATCGCTCTGCCGCGTCCGGCATCGAGGCCCGTCGTCGAAAGCGCCGTTGCGTGCGATCCATTCTAACCCGCGCCAACAGCTGCTAAGCTTTCGGCCGGTCGTGCACAGGGGCGGGCTTACGCGTGAACCAACGTCAGCTTCAGGCATTTCTGATGGTCATGCGGCACGGCTCGATCACCTCGGCCGCGCAGGCGCTCAGTATCTCCCAGCCCGCCGTCAGCCGATTGATCGCCGACCTGGAGACCGGTGTCGGTTTCGCACTGTTCGAGCGTCAGGGCGGCCGGGCGCTGCCGACACCCGATGCTCGTGCCTTCGTGCGCGAGGTCGAGCGCATGTTCTACGGCCTCGACCGCCTCGAGCAGGTCGCCCGCGAGATCAAGGATCTGCGCCACGCCACGCTGTCGATCGCCACGATGCCCATGGTCAGTCTCGACATCGTCCCGCAGGCATTCGCCACCTTCCTGCAGCGTCATGCCGGCATCCGCATCACGCACAACGTGCACACCTCGCCCCGCATCATCGATCTGGTCTCGTCCAATCAGATCGATATCGGAATCGCCCAGATCGAGACGGAGCGGCGCGATCTGCACGTCCTCGCCTCCTACAGGACCCATTGTGTGTGCGCGATGGCGCCCACCCACCGGCTCGCCCGGCGCAAGGTTCTGAGCCCCAGGGACCTTGAGGGCGAACCGCTCGTCGCGCTCGCCCATCACACCTTGACCGCCCACTACGTCGATCGCAGCTTCGCCGAGGCCAACGTAGTTCCCACGATTGCCATCGAGAGTCAGCCGTCCTACGCCGCCTGCCGGCTGGCCGCCGTCGGCATCGGCATAACCATTGTCGATCCCATGACCCCGCGCGTCTTCGGTCCGCAACTCTGCACCGTGCCGTTCGAGCCAAAAATACCATTCGATTTCAATGTGCTAGAGCCAGGTGACGTGCCCCGGTCCCGGGCCGCCGATCAGTTTTGCGCCCATCTCCTCGAAACCCTGCACGGCATCGAAGGCGTCAGCCCGCTCTAGATATAACATTTGATTATAAGGTCAGATGCTTTTTGTATTTGATTTGATGGGCGTCCGCTCGACCATGGCGCATGTCGAGATCGAACGAGGGACCGGGACCATGCTGAAACGTCTCAAGCGCGCCGCCGCCACCGCCACGATGCTGTGCCTCTTCGGCCAGACCGCCGGCGCCGCCGACTTCACTTTGCGCATCCACACCCTGGTCAAGTCGCCGCATCCCTACAATGACATGGCCGAATTCCTGAAGAAGGACATCGAGGCCAAGAGCGGCGGACGCATCGCCGTCCGCGTGTTCGACGCCGGTCGCCTCGGCCAGGACCCCGCCGTGATCAGCGAGATCGGCCTCGGCACCATCGACATGATGATCTCCACGACCTCCAATGCGGCTAAGCAGATCCCGGAGTTTGCGATCTTCACGATGCCCTACCTGTTCCAGGGTCTCGATGGCATCGAGGCCAAGGTCGGACCGGGCACGCCGGTGCACGCGCATTTCGAGAAGGTCTACAAGGACCGCAACGTCGGCATGAAGTTGCTGGCGCTGGGCGGCTCGGGCACCCGCAACATGGCCACGGCGAAGAAGCCGATCAACGGGCTCGCCGATCTCAAGGGCCTGAAGATGCGCACGCCGCCCTCGCCCATGGATTCCCAGACCTGGGCGGCGCTCGAGATGCTGCCGGTGACGGTCGCCTGGGGTGAGCTTTATGCCGCCATCCAGACCGGCGTCGCCGAGGCCATGGAAAGCTCGCTGCCCGGCTACACCGGCTCCAAGCTCTACGAGGTCGCGCCCAATCTCGCCCTGACCGGCCACACCGTGCAGGTCAACCACACGTCGATCTCGCAGAAGACGTGGGACAAGCTGCCCGCGGATCTGCAGAAGGTCGTCGCCACGTCCGCCGTCGCCGCCAACAAGCACGGCGTCGAGAAGTCGAAGGAATACGACGCCAACCTCGTCAAGAAGCTCGAGACGCAGCATGGCGTGAAGGTCACGCGCCCCGACAAGGCCGCCTTCATCCAGAAGCTCGCGCCGCTGCAGGGCCAACTCGCCGAAAAGCTCAAGCTGAACGCCGAGTACAAGCTGATCAAGGCCAGCAAGTAGGCCAGTGCCGGCGCGATTTGCGAAATCGCGCCGGCCCCGTCAGCGCCGCCCGCCGAGAGAACCGGACATGGTCACGAGGTTCGCAAGCGCTCTGGCTCGATGGATCGAACACGGCTTGTGGCTGGCCTTCGCCGCGCTGATCATCACGGTTGGCCTGCAGGTCTTCTCGCGCAACGTCCTCAAGATCCCCCTGATCTGGACCCTCGACGTTGCCCAGCTCCTGTTCTCCTGGCTGGTCTTCATCGGCGCTGCCGTCGCCTTCCGCAAGGGCGCGCACTACACCGTGGATGTCATCCCCGCGCACTGGCGCCGCGTCGGTGTCGTCTCGCAGGTGGTCGGCGTGCTGGCCGCCCTGCTCGTGATCTACGTTCTCGTCGTGCCTGGCTGGACCACCGTCGGTATCCGCAGTACCGGCACCATCCCCTCGCTCGACATTTCGCTCGCCTGGACGATCCTGCCGCTGCCGATCTCCGGCGTCCTGATGCTCGTGTTCCTCTTTGAAAGCGTGATCAACATGCGCGCCAAGAGGAACGCATGAACCCGCTCGCGCTTCTGCTGCTGACGTTCTTCGGCTTGATCGCGCTGCGCGTGAACATCGGCTTCTCGCTCATCATCTCGTCCGTGTTCGTGATGTGGATCGAGGGGCTGCCGCTGACGTCCGTGGTCAATCAGATGTATTCCGGCATCGACAGTTTCACGCTGCTCGCCGTGCCGTTCTTCATGTTGCTCGGTCGCATTCTCAACGCCGGCTCCATCACCGATCGTCTGCTGCGCGTCGCCGATGCCACGGTGGGTCACGTCCGCGGTGGTCTGGGGCACGTCAACGTCTTCGTGTCGATGGTTTTTGCGACGTTGTCGGGATCCGCGGCCGCCGACACTGCCAGCGTCGGCTCGATCCTGATCCCGGCAATGAAGAAGGCGGGCTACGATCCCGCATTCTCCGTTGCCCTGACGGCGGCCTCCTCCACGCTTGGTGTGATCATCCCGCCGTCCATCATCCTCATCGTCTACGGCGCCTTCGGCAACGTCTCGATCGGTGCGCTGTTCCTCGGCGGCGTCGTGCCCGGCGTGCTGATCGGCCTTTTCATGATGGGCTATACCTACGTCCAGGCGGTCAAGCACGGCTACCCCGCCAATCCCTTTCCCGGCGTTCGCGCGGTCACCGGTATCGTTGCCAGAAGCGCAGCCCCGCTCCTGATTCCCGTGCTGGTCCTCGGTGGCATCGTCGGCGGCATGTTCACGCCCACCGAAGGCGCCATCATCGCGGTCGGCTGGGCGCTGTTCCTGACGCTTGTCGTCTACCGCGACGTCCCCCTGTCCCGGATGCCCAAGATCCTCGCCGCCGCCGTCACCGATTTCTCGGTGCCGATGTTCACGGTCGCCGGCGCCGGCATCTTCGGCTGGCTGATCGCCTATTTCGGCGCCGCCGAGATCGTCGTCGAGTTCATCACGAGCCAGACCGGCAACCGCTTCGGCATCATGCTGCTGCTGATTGCGTTCCTGCTCTTGATCGGCACCGTGCTCAATCCGATCTCGGCCACCTTGATCTTCCTGCCGATCATCCAGGCGCTGGGCACCGATGCTGCGGGCTTCCACCCTGTCCATCTCGGTGTCCTCACGACCATCGTGCTGTCGGTCGGCCTGATTACGCCGCCCTACGGCATCTGCCTGCTGATCGCCGCGCAGATCGGCGACGTCCCACTCGGCCGCGCCATGCTGGCCGTGATCCCGATATGCGCGCTCACCATCCTCGTCGCGTGTCTCTCGCTCTGGTTTCCCTCGATCGTGCTCGGGCTGCCCAGGCTGCTCGCGCCGCAACTCTTCTGACAGGAGGTTCCCATGACCCACACCAAGCCGAAAGGTTCCTTCGTCGCGCTCGTGACGCCGATGAACGCGGACGGATCGATCGATTTCGAAGGCTTCCGCACGCTGCTCCAGTGGCAGGAGGAGAACGGCACCGAGGCGGTCCTGATCATGGGATCGACCGGCGAGGTCTCCATGCTCTCGCCCGAGGAACGCCGCGCCATCATCACTGAGACGGCGAAGATGAAGACCGGCAAGATGCAGTTCTATTACGGCTGCACCGGCAACAGCACCGCGACCACCATCGACTACGTGCGCTACGCCAAGGCGGAAGGCGGCGACGGCGCCATCATCGCGGCGCCGGCCTACATCTGCGCGACGCCCGAGGACATCACCGACTACGCCTGGGAGGTCTGCGATGCCGTCGATTTCCCGATCGGCTTCTACAACAACCCGCCGCGTGTGAAGACGGATCTGCACTGGACGCACGTGCTGAAGCTCGCAAAGCATCCCAACATGGTCGTCCTGAAGGAATCGACCGAGCGCGTCGGCCAGGTCGCGCAGGTGTGCGCGGCCGCGCCCGACATGGCCATCATGTGCTGCTGCTCGCCCAACCTCGGCCTCGTCGTCCCCACGATGGCGCTGGGCGGCGACGGCACAGCCAACATGACCGGCAACATCGTGCCGCGCGCCATGGCGACCATCTCCAAGAAGTGGCAGACCGGCGAAGACGCGTTTGCGTGCCGCGAGGCTTACCTGAGGAACCTGCCGATGCTGCACTTCGCCTACTCGGCCATCAATCCCGTCGCCATAAAGACGCTCATGAACGTCGTCGGCCTGCCCGCCGGTCCCCTGCGCAAGCCGCTGCAGCCGATCACCGGCGCCAAGCTGCAGGCCGGTCTCGATGCCGTCCGCACGCTCGGCCTGGAGAAGGAGTACGGCTTCCGCCTGAAACCGACAGCGATCGCCGCCGAGTGAGGCCGCACCACCGCTTCTGACCGATCCCTCGCGGCGGCGGCGCATGGCCTGCCGCCGCGGAACCTCTGCGATCAGTCCCACCCCGCCCGGGAGAATTGCGCATGGACCTCGGCATCGCCGGCAAGCGCGCGTTGCTTTTCGGCGCAAGCCGCGGCCTCGGCAAGGCGTGCGCCATCGCTGTTGCGCGAGAAGGCGCCGACGTCACCATCGCCGCGCGGTCCGCCGACGCGCTGGACAAGGCCGCAGCCGAGATACTGGCGCGCACCGGCGCGCGCGTGACCACTGTCGTTGCCGACATCCGCACCCCGGAAGGCCGCGCCGCAGCACTTGCCGCCTGCCCAGCCCCGGACATCCTGCTCAACAACGCAGCCGGCTTCCGGCCAGGCAATTTCCGCGACTGGTCGCGCGAGACGTGGATCGCCGCGCTCGACCTGATGATGCTGGCGCCCATCGAGATGATGAAGGCCACCGTCGACGGCATGATGGCGCGTGGCTACGGCCGCATCGTCAACATCGTCTCGCGCAGCGTCAAGATCGCCCAGCCCGAGCTCGGCCTCTCCAATGGCGCGCGCTCCGGCCTCGTCGGCTTCGTCGCCGGACTGTCCCGGCAGACGGTGGCGCGCAATGTCACGATCAACAACCTGTTGCCGGGCATCTTCGCCTCCGAAGCGCAGATCGAGCACGTCGAGGTGCTGGCTGAGGACACTGGACGCAGCTTCGAGGAGGTCTGGGCCGAGCGCGCGCACACCAACCCGGCCGGCCGCTACGGCGACCCCGACGAGCTTGGCGCCTACTTCGCCTTCCTGGTCAGCAACAGGGCCGGCTTCATCACGGGCCAGAACCTGTTGATCGACGGCGGCAGCTATCCCGGCACCTATTGAGCAAGAGGCCGTCATGAAGGTCGTCGTCGTCGGAGCCGGCGTCATCGGAGTGACGACCGCATGGTATCTCACCGCTAAAGGACACGACGTCACCGTTGTCGAACGTCGCGCGAGCCCAGGCCTTGAGACGAGTTTCGCCAACGCGGGCGGCGTCTGTCCGGGCTTTGCCGGCCCATGGGCGGCGCCGGGCATGCCGCTCAAGGGGCTGGCCTCGCTGTTCAAGGCGGATGCCCCCTTCAAGCTGCGGCCGAAAGCCGACCCGGCGCAGTGGCGCTGGCTCGCATCCTTCGTCGCCAATTGCACGGCCGAGCAGTTCGCACGCAACAAGACGCGCATGCAGCGCATGGCGCATTACAGCAAGGCCTGCCTTGTCGCGCTGCGCAAGGAAACGGGCATCGCTTACGACGAGGCCAGCAACGGCGTGCTCCAGATCTTCTGTTCGGAGGCGGAGATGGCGGGCGGCCGGCGCGCGTCGCGCGTGTTGGCCGATCTCGGTGTCGCCCACGCCCTCGTCGATCCCGGGCGCGTCGCCGAGATCGAGCCCGCGCTCGCCGCCGACGCGGTCGGCGTCGTCGGCGGCCTGCACCTGCCCACCGACGAGACCGGCGATTGTCACCTCTTCACCGTGGCGCTCGCGGAGCGGCTGGCTGCGCGCGGCTGTACCTTTCGCTATGACTGCGAGGCGATGAGCTTGCGACGCAGCGGCGATTCGATCGAGGCGCTCGTCACCAGCACCGGCGAGCTGACCGCTGACGCTTACGTCGTCGCCGGCGGCCCGTTTGTCGCCCCACTGCTGCGCACCGCCGGCCTCCACATGCCCGTTTACCCGGTGAAAGGCTATTCGCTCACCTGCCGGATCACCGACGCGTCGAAGGCGCCCGCCTCCTCGGTGTTCGACGACCACTCCAAGGTGATGATCTCGCGCCTCGGCGACCGTGTCCGCGCCGCCGGGGTCGCCGAGCTGGCCGGCTTCGATACGACGTTGCGTGCCTCGGCGATCGAAGGGCTGCGCCAGCGTGTGGCGCAGCTGTTCCCAGGAGCGGCTGACTATGCCGCGGCCACATTCTGGTGCGGCTTTCGCGCGATGACGCCCGACGGCGTTGCCCGCGTCGGGGCCACGGACGTCCGCAATCTCTATTTGAACTGTGGGCACGGCTCGAACGGCTGGACGCAGGCCTGCGGCACCGCGCGCGTGCTCTCCGACATCCTGAGCGGCGCGAAACCCGAAATCGACGTCTGAGCAGCCGCCGGTCGCGCGTGACGTCGAGAGCACGTCCGACTGTCCGGCGAACGCATGCGAAAACGGCGCCCGACCCGAAGGCCGGACGCCGCATACACCATGACGGCAGCCGCAGTTATTGCACTCCAGGCCTCGAAGGAAACGAAGCCGACAGCCTGCAAGGCGGCCCGGCCGGTAGGCCGCCCCCGCGGAGGCGCCACGCGCCGCGAGCGACATAACGGCAGAGTGTTTCGACGCAAGTCGGAAACACTCTCGCCGCTATTTCTTTTTCTTGGCCGGGGGGATCACCGGCAGCAGCAGATAGGCCTGCTGGTCCGGTCCCGTGTGCAGCGTCACGTCACCGCCGAAGATCTCCTTCGGCCGGTCCTTGCCGTCCTCGTGACGGAAGGGGCCGACGCCGGTCCACGGCCGCCCGAGCGTCTCCACGCCCGGATCCGCGCCGCCGCCATAGACGTAGTCCCTGCCGCGCACGGAGAGCGCGATGCGGTAGCCCTTCGGCACCACCACGCCCGACGGCCAGATCTCCACGTCGACCTCGTACACCTCGCCCGGCTTCAGCGGCTGCTCCTCGTCGTGGGTATGCCACGGCCGATAGGGCTCGCTCATCTTCGGATCGAGCTTCCTGTGCGAGCACCTGAGCCAGCCGTTGGCGATCGGCGTGTGCGCGTCGAGCGCACCCTGGAACACGACCTCGTTCATTTCCGCGTTGAACACGCGCACGACCAGGAAAAGATCGGCGTCTTTGGTCGACGACGACACCCACAGCTTTGCCGCCATCGGCCCTGTGATCTCGGTCTCCTTGTCCACCGGAGGCGTGATGAAGGTCACGCCCTCGCCCAGGCCGGCATAGGTGATGCTGGCCTTCTTCTTCTGTGGCGAGGTCGACAGCGAGCTGTCATCGGGATTGAGATAGAACTTCGTCCACTGCGTGCTCGGCAGCGGCCAGTCCTGCTCGTGGCGCTCGACGAAGCGCTCGCCCACGTGGCGCACCTGCAGCAGCACCTTGGGCTGCTTGTCCCAGCCGTTCTTCTCGCCCTTCAGGAAGTAGCCGAAGAAGCGCTTCTGCAGGTCGAGGCCGTAGTCGGTGTAAAAGTGCGTCCAGTGCTCGATGCCGTGCACCTCCAGCCACTTGTCCTTCGACGACGACTGCACGAAGCCCTCGAAGTTGCCGCGCGGATGCAGGCCCTGTCCGCCCCAGTTGGCCGTCGACAGGAACGGAACGGTGATGTTCTTGAACTCCGGCCGCCGGCTCTCCCAGTACTCGTCCGTGGCCAGCTTGTGATCGCGCACGTCGGTGTAGAAGTCGCGCCGGTTGGCGGCCAACTCCTCCTCCGACAACGTCTCCGGTCCCGACACCCAGTCGCCGGTGATGCGGCTCTTGAAGCCGTTCTTGCCGCGCCCGTTCTGCACCGAGTAGACCTGCGCTGGCGCCCAGTCGCCCGGGAAGCCTGAGCACATGATGCCGCCGTGATGGCCCATGTCGCGATAGAAGTCGGCCGCTCCTTCCCACATGCAGCAGGCTGCCAGATGCTTGGGCTGCAGCGCGGCCGTCTGCCACTGGTTCTCCGCGAAGTAGGAGATGCCGTTGAGGCCGACCTTGCCGTTCGACCACGGCTGCACGCCGGCCCAGTCGACGCAGATCGCCTGGTCCTGCGCCTCGCGCAGCGACCAGATGTCGATCACGCCTTCCGAGCGGCCCGCGCCCCGGCTGTCGACGCGAATGACGACGTAGCCGTCCGGCACCCACTTCTCCGGGTCGACGACCTCCCACACCTGGTACTTGTTGGTGGAGCCGGCCGGAACGTCGGGATGCAGCTCGCACATCCGCTTCCACTGCGTCTCGTAGAGATCCTCGAAGTGCAGGTATTTGCCGTAAGGACCCATCGATAGGATGACCGGATACTTGCCGTCCTTGATCGGCCGGTAGATGTCGCAGCGCAGCGTGACGCCGTCGTCCATCTTGATCGGCATGTCCCAGTCGATGCGCATGCCGTCGACGACGACGCTGGTTTCTCTCTCATACATTGTGGCGGTCTCCCCAGGGCGTGCGGGCACTGTCGGCCCGTTAGGCGAATGTCGATGAAGGCCCCGAGGTTAGGTCCGTGCGGGCTCGTTGAGCAAGTGATTAGTTAGCCCCGGCCCGGGTGGTCCTGTGTGCGAGCCCGCAAGGTGGGCCACCCGAGCCTTGCGGCACACGATGGGCGCGTCTGCCGCATGCGGGGTTGCCATCGTCCCCGTCCGCAGCGACGCTCCCCGCTCGCGAGGCTCGCGATAACCAAGATTGACCGGGAGGACGTACCATGGCCGAGACCGCCCAGAAGCTGCCCAACTACTTCATGTGGTTTCCGCAGAGCTACCGCTGGTCCTCGGGCCTACTCAATATCATGAGCTCCGCGCCCTACGGCGGCGCCGACGTCTCCGAGGTCTACCAGATCCGCCGTCTTCTCGAAGGCAAACGCCTGGAGGATGATGACGGCTGGTTCGACGCCTGCGTCACCGTGGCCGACCGGGTCCGCGGCACCGCCGAGACGTTCCGCGACAGCGGTCATGGCATCTCCGCGTCCACGGCCTACCTGCGCGCCTGCCACTACTATCAGATGGCGGAGCGCTACCGTACGCCCAAGGACGCCCGCGCGCTCGATGTTTTCCGCACCAGCCTGGCGTGCTTCAAGGCGTTCGCCGAATTGGGCGACGTCGCCATCGAGCCGGTCGAGGTCCCCTATGACGGCCGGACACTGCCGGGCTACTTCGTCCCCGCCCAGAACCAGGGCTCCAAGCCCGCGCCCTGCGTCGTCTTCTTCGACGGCCTCGACGTGACAAAGGAGATCCAGTACGTGCGTGGCGTGCCTGATCTCATCAGGCGCGGCATCTCCGTCCTCGTCATGGATGGCCCAGGCACCGGCGAAGCGATCCGCTTGCGCAACATGGTACTGCGTCACGACTACGAGGTCGCCGGCAGCGCCTGCCTCGACTATCTGGAGACCCGCAAAGACGTCGATCCCAAGCGCATCGGCATCGTCGCCATCTCGCTCGGCGGCTACTACGCGCCGCGCTGCGCATCGATGGACGAGCGTTGGGCCGCCTGCATCGCCTGGGGCGCGATCTGGGACTATCACGCGACCTGGAAGCGTCGCATCGAGGCTCACTTCAAGGCGTCGATGTCCGTCCCCGGCCACCACATCATGTGGATCCTCGGCGTCGACTCGACGGACGAGGCGCTCGAGAAACTCGAGCCCTACAAGCTCGACGGCGTCGTTCAGAAGATGCGCTGTCCCTTCCTCATCGTCCACGGCGCCGAGGACGAGCAGGTCCCTCTGAAGGACGCCCAGGCGCTCTATGACGCATCGGGCTCCAAGGACAAGACCTTGCGCGTCTTCACAGCCGAGGAAGGCGGCGCACAGCACTGCCAGCGCGATTACCTCACCTACGGTGTCGCCCATATGTGGAACTGGTTCGAGGACAAGCTCGTCCACGGCAGGTGATACAACGCGCTGCCGGTTCCGATCCTCGTCAGGAAACGGACCATCCGTCGAAATAGCGCCGCACTCGTCATGGTAAATGGCGAAGGGCTGGACAATGCTGCGAGCCCGCGTCTAACGTCGCAGCCAACAATAAGAACGGGCGATGACGCCGGATTCGCCGTGGCGCAGAGGGTGCGCGGTGGCGTTCGAGGGAGGATGTGCGACGGCTTCGCACGATTGGTCCCACGATCGACTGGCAGCGAACCCCGACCCTAACCCGGCCGGCGCAAGCGAATGTGACCGCTCCGGGCCACGCGCATGAACTGGATGCACTGCCAAGCCAATGCCAAGCCAATGAAGGACAACAACCGAATGATCGATCGTTCGAACACTGCACTGTTTGCCGGAAGCCTGCTCGCGGGCGCCGTTGCCGTCTCGGCGTCTGCCTGGGCGCAGTCCCCGCCCGCCGACATCCCTGCGATGACCTTGAAGGTCGCCGACCAGTTCCCGCCGGTCGGCTTCGTGCCCGCCATGTCGAAGATGTGGGCTGAAACCATCACCAAGAAGACCGGCGGCAAGGTGAAATTCCAGTTCTTCTGGTCGGATTCGCTCTTCAAGTCGGCGGATGCTGCCACCAACCTCGCTGCCGGCGTCGCCGACTTTGCGCGCGTCGCTTCGACCTACGATCCCGCCAAGACCCAGCTCTGGATGACGTTGGACATGCCGTTCAACGCCAAGGACTACTGGTGCGGCGTCTCCTCGTCCTACCGCACGACGCAGGAAGAGCCCAACATCGTGAAGTCCTTCCAGTCACTGGGCTTCATGCCGGCCGTCGGCTACTCGTCGGGCCACTTCCACTTCCTCGCCAAGACGCCGATCGAGAAGCTGGAAGACCTCAAGGGCAAGCGGATCAGGAGCTACGGCGGCGCGCGCGTCAAGATGTACGAGCTCGTCGGCATGTCGCCGATCTTCATGCCGTATGGCCAGATCTATGAAGCCGTCGAGCGCGGCGTGGTCGACGGCGCGGAGGCGACCATCCTGCTCACCGAAAGCTTCAAGCACTACGAGGTGGCCAAGAACATTACGATCGCCAACGCCGGCTTCGTGGCCGCCGCCCCGCAGACGGTCAGCCTGAAGAGCTGGGCCAAGTTCCCCGATAGCCTGAAGAAGATCTTTAAGGAGGCGGTCGAGGAGCATAACCAGCAGTGGGCCAAGCAGCAGATGGAGCTGGAGTCCGTCAAGCTGAAGGAGTTCCAGGAAAAGCGCGGCATGAAGGTCATCAAGCTTTCGGCCGGCGACCAGGCCGCGCTCGAGAAGGCCGGCAAGGAAGCCCAGGAGCTGTGGCTCAAGGACATGGACGCCAAGGGCGTTCCCGCACGCGCCACCTGGAAGCACTTCCAGGATCTGAACGCAGCCTGCGAGAAGGACGTTGCCGCCAACGGCTATCCCTGGGCCCGCAAGAAGTAAGCGTCCAACGGACACCGGCACCCGCACGGGTCGCCCTGCAATCTGGAGCCTGCCGATCCCTTCGGCAGGCTCTCTTTTGTCCGCCACCGCCGGCCCGCCCTGAGCTCTCGCTGCCCAGACAGCTGCGCCTGCAACTGCTCTGGCGCCAGCGTTCACACCGGCGCCGGTCCCTAAGATGCGGTTTCGGCCGGACGACAGACGATACGCCACTGGACAATATTGGAGGCAGCCGTCTACCCTTGAACCCAATAATAAGACGAGGTGAGGAAACGACGGCCGCCGTGCTCCCAACGAGCCGGTCGGCGAGGCCAGCGGGTCCGGTTGCTGCCGGATCTTCCATCCGCGTCGCCGGATTGCGTGGGAAGCCAGGCGAGGATCAAGAGTGGGTCGCCGCGATTGACATCGCGGCGGGCTCGGGCCGGGCGTTTTCATCATCCAATGCCGAAGTGCTCTGGGACGGTTGCCGCGGATTTCGATCGGTCGCCGGCACAGGGTCGACTGCAGTGCGCCTTTGGCGCTGGAGGAAACACGGCAATGAACATGCGTACCACGGTAAAACTGCTCGCCGGAGGCCTGCTCGTCGGCCTCCCCGGCATCGCCTGGGCCCAGAGCCCGCCCGCCGATATCCCGGCAATGACGCTCAAGGTCGCCGACACATTTCCGCCGGTCGGTTTCGTGCCGAACCAGCGCAAGGCCTGGGCGGAGAACATCACCAAGAAGACTGGAGGCAAGGTGAAGTTCCAGTTCTTCTGGTCGGACTCGCTGTTCAAGCAGGCCGACGGCGCGACCAATCTGGCTGCCGGCGTGTCCGACTTCGCCAACGTCGCCTCGACCTACGATCCTGCCAAGACGGCGCTGTGGATGACGCTGGACATGCCCTTTAACGCCAAGGACTACTGGTGTGGCATGAGCTCATCCGTAAAGACCCAGCGCGAAGAGCCCAATATCTCGAAATCCTTCAAGCAGCTCGGCTTCCAGCCCGTCATGGCCTACTCGAGCGGCCAGTTCCAGTTCCTGTCAAAGACCCCGATCGAGAAGTTGAGCGACCTCAAGGGCAAGCGTCTGCGCAGCTACGGCGGTGCGCGCATCGGCATGAACCAGGTGCTCGGCATCAACGCGATCTTCATGCCCTATGGGCAGATCTATGAGGCCGTCGAGCGCGGCGTCGTCGATGGGGCGGAGGCGACGATTCTCCTCACGGAAAGCTTCAAGCACCACGAGGTCGCAAAGTACATGACGCTTGCCGGGACGGGCTTCGTTCTCGCCGCTCCGTTGTCGGTCAGCCTGAAGCGCTGGAACAGCTTCCCGGAGAGCCTCAAGAAGATCTTCGTCGAAGCCGGCACTGAGCACGACATGACTTATGCGCGGGAGATGATGGAGCAGGAAGCGGTCAAGCTCAAAGAATTCCAGGAGAAGCGGGGCATGAAGGTCATCAAGCTCTCCGCTGAGGATCAGGCCGCCCTGCAGACCGCAGGCAAGGCGGCTCAGGAGAGCTGGCTGAAGGACATGGATGCCAAGGGCGTACCGGCGCGGGCAACATGGACCCACTTCCAGAAGCTCTATACAGCCTGCGAGAAGGACGTTGCGGACAACGGCTATCCCTGGGCCCGCAAGAAGTGACGAGGAACGGATCTTGAAACGCCTGGATCATGCACTGGAAAGATTTGCCGAGGCGCTGGCGCTGATCGGCGGCCTCGTGGTCGTGGGGTTGATGGCGATGGTGGCCATCGACGCTCTCGGCCGCAAGACCTACGTGGCGCTGCCCGGCGCGCTCGAGTTCAGCGAGGCGCTCATGGTGCCGGCGGTGTTCCTGCCGATCATGCTCGTCCAGCTGCGACGCGAGCACGTCATGGTCAACGTCGCCACGGCGCATCTGCCGCTCAGGGTCCAGGCATTTCTCGACGCCGTCATGGCCATCGTCGGCATGGGTATCTTCATCCTGCTGACGTGGCTGGCCATGGTGAAGGCGCTCGACGCCTTTGCCATTCGCGAATATCGCGTCGCCATCATCGACGTGCCGATCTGGCCGTTCCGCTGGTTCATCCCGTTGGCGACCGGTCTGATGGTCTTGCAGCTCTTCCTGACGGCCTTGCACGAGTTCGGGCGCGCCTTCGGCGCGGCCGAGCCCGAGCTCGAGGAGGCCCCGCCGGCCCACTGAGCCGGCCAACGCACAACAAGGTCGCCGCCGCTCAGGCGGCGCACCGGAGCGGCCAAACGCTCCAAAGACACCAGATAGAAACGTCGGCGACGCAATCGGCAGGGCGCACCCGGATGCCGTTATCGCGATCGCGCTAAGGAGGGGACGAGGGCTCGATGGAGACGTACCACTACGGACTGCTGGGGTTTGGCGCGCTCCTCGTGCTGATCAGTCTCCGCTTGCCGATCGCGTTTGCGTTGGCGCTCGTCGGAATGGGCGGGCTCTATACCCTGTCCGGCCCCGAAGCCACCGTCGCCATGGTCGCCACCCAGATCTACTCCTCCGTCGCCAATCACACGCTGACGGCCGTGCCCCTGTTCCTGCTGATGGGCTACTTCGCCTTTCACGCCGGCTTGACGCGCGCCGCCTTCAACACCGCGCGCATCTGGCTCGCATCTTTTCCTGGTGGTCTCGCCATGGCCAGTGTCGCCGGTTGCGCTCTGTTCGGCGCATGCGCGGGCTCAGGCGTCGCCGCCGCCGGTGCGATGGGTCGCGTCGCGATTCCCGAGATGCTGCGCTTCGGCTACGACCGGCGCCTGGCGACCGGTTCCATCGCCGCAGCCGCAACGCTCGCCGTGCTGATCCCGCCGTCGATCGTCATGGTCGTCTATGCCATCCTGGTGGAGGAATCGATCGGCCGCCTGCTGATGGCCGGCTACATTCCCGGCGTGCTGTCGGCTGCGCTGCTGATGCTGATGATCTACGTGCGCGTAAAGCGTGACCCGTCTCTGGCACCCGAGGTGCCGTTCGAGATCACGTGGGCTGACCGGATGCGCTCGCTGCTGGACGTCTGGGGCATCACGCTGTTGATCCTGCTGGTCCTCGGCGGCATCTACGCCGGCTTCGTCACCGCGACCGAGGCCTCTGCGTTGGGTGCCGTCGGTGCCCTAGTGCTGATGGCGGCCGCTGGCGAGCTCAACTGGAAGAACTTCAAGGACGCCGTGCTCGAGACCGCGCGTACGACGGCGATGATCTTCCTGCTGCTCATCGGGGCTTCGCTGTTCTCCGCCTTCATGGCCTTCAGCGGCCTTCCACAGAAGCTCGCCGAGGTCATCGTCGAGACGCAGATGTCGCTCTGGATGGTGCTGATCATCATCTGCGTGCTGTTCGTCTTCCTCGGCTGCTTCCTCAATTCCATCTCGATGATGCTGTTGACGATCCCCGTGCTGCTGCCCGTGCTCAAGGGCCTCGACGTGAACCTCATCTGGTTCGGCATCATCGTCGTCAAGCTCGTCGAGATCGGCGCCATCACGCCGCCGTTCGGCATCACCGTCTATGTCGTGAAGGGCGTGGTCGGAAATACCGTACCGCTGGAGGATGTCTTCCGCGGCATCTGGTGGTTCTTGATGATGGAGATCTTCACGCTCTTCATCCTGATCATGTTCCCCGAGATCTCTCTGTTCCTGCCAAATACGATGCTCGGCAAGGGATAGCGCGCCATCTGCTGCACCCATCGACGGCTGCGCCGGTTGCAAACGCACGCCGGCCGTCGTGCCCTGCGCCAATGCGCCCCGCGTCCTGCGCCATCCAGGGCTTGGAAATCGTGGCGCGAGCGTCCTAACCTGACACCTGGGCCGGCGTCGTGCGTCGGCGACGATGGAGGCTTCGATGGCACGGCCGATGCAAGTGATGTGGTACATCAACCCCAACGACGGGCCCTTTCCGTGGAGCCCGAAGGGTCGCATCAAGGCCGATCTGATGCGCTCGCGCGAGATCGCCGTCACGCTCGACCGGCGCGGCTTCTACGGCACGTTGACGGTTGGTCGCGCCCCGCTCGTCGAAACCGCCTCCTGGATCCCGATCACCAAGACGTTGCGCTTCCTGATCCCGATCTATCCAGGCGTCACACCGCCGATGATGCTGGCGCAGCAGGCGAAGAATTTCGATTCCATCTCCGGCGGCCGCTTCCTGCTCAATCAGGTCAACGGCACCGACAACATCCTGAAGAGCTATGGCGTCGACGTGCCGAGCGACGAGCGCTACGAGATGAGCGAGGAGTACTGGACGCTCTTCAAGCGGCTCTATGCCAGCGACCTGACGCCCTATGAGGGCAAGTACTTCCACTACGCCGGCGCACCCATCAACAACCTGCCGGCCGGCACCGAAAGCGATATCTGGGTGCAGGACCCGCACACCCCGATCTGGGGCTCGGGCAACTCGCCGGCCGCGGTTCGACAGGCCGGCGAACTGCTCGATGTGTTCCTCGCCCACATGTTCCGGCCCGATCGCCTCAACGTTCTCTTCCAGGAGGCGCGCACGCTCGCCAACGCGCGCGGCCGCACTTTGAAGACCGGCGTGCTCGCCAATATCATCGTGCGCAAGACCGAAGCCGAGGCCTGGGATCACGCGCGCTGGGTGCTCGAGCAGACGGGCGCCGAGCAGATCGTCCGCCAGATCGAGGGACGTCTGAAAACCGGCCGCTACAATCCGGCTCTGGGCACGCGCGAGCCGGGCGGCTTCGAGACGCTGACCAGCGACGATCCGATGATCAAGGCGCGCCTCGATGCGCTGCGCAATGGCCGCGTGCCCGATGTCCGCGCGCTGGAAAGCTACCCTAATGTCTGGGCCGGGCCGACATCCTGGGGCGCGCTCGACGTGCTCGAGCAGGGTTGGGGCTCCTGGCTCGTCGGCAGCGCCGAAGGCGTCGCCGCCCGTATGCGCGAGATGCAGGAAGTCTACGGCATCGACGCGTTCATTCTCGCGGGCTGGCCGTCGCTGGAGGAGGTCAACACCGTCGCCGACCTGCTTCTTCCGCTCTTGGAGCTGGACACCGAGCCGCCCAAGCTCATGCTTTCGAGTGACTAGCGCGGATGCTGCGTGGGCATCCGAAGCGCCAAGAAAGTAGCGCGGATGCTGCGTGGGCATCCGAAGCGCCAAGAAAGTAGCGCGGATGCTGCGTGGGCATCCGAAGCGCCAAGAAAGTAGCGCGGATGCTTCGTGGGCATCCGAAGCGCGGTGAGTGAAGAGGCGGCATCCGCGACGCGGTACGGCCAGCCATCGGGTTGGCATGAAGAAGACGTCGAGCGGTGTGCGTGCCGGGCGTGACGCCGCTCAGCCCGCCTTGCCGCTCGCGATCGCCGCCTGCATCCGCGCGAGCGCCGCGCGCAGGCCATCGTCGGCAATCGCGTCGATCTCGGGCGCCGCCGCCGCCGCTCGCACCGGCGCCTTCGGCGTCAGCATCGGCTTGCCCGATTGAGACATGAGGCTGCCGGCTGGCACCTGCACCACCTTCAACTCCGCAACGGCGCGATAGCCGAAGTAGGCGTTGACGCGCTCAATCAATTCGCCACGCCGGTATTCGACATCGAGCGCGCGCGCGCTGTCCACCTTGAGCAGCAGCGTCGCGCCCGGTCGGCCTTCCGCGCCCGGCTCGACCTCGCCGCCGACATCGACCCAGCGCGGCCATTTCAGTCGCTCCGGTACGGTCACCTTGGCCAGCTCCGCGCCCACGATCGCCGCCCAATCGGTCAGCAGCGCCGCCGTCGAGAAGCCGTACTTCTCGAACGCCTTTTTCGTCAGTTTCGGCACGAAGCTGCCGACCACGCGCGAGAAGGCCTGCACCGGCTTCCGCTGCGGGCTTGCGGCCGCAGCGACCTCGGGACGTCCCACGCCGATGGCCGACAGCGCAACGCGCGCACGGCCCGGACGCGACGTCGACCCGCTGCCCTGCGCTAGGCCCGGTCGGGTTGAGAGGCTGAGGCGGGAAGGAACGCTCATGGCAAGGACCGAAAGCCGTTTGTGTGCGAGCCGGCTGGCCCTGCGCGAAGGGCCAATGGCAGAACCAGTGATCAGGGCCTTGGCGCAGCCCCATTGGGACCGGACCAGCGTCCGGCTGATCCAACCCTCCCCCGATCTGGTAAATGATTCGCGCACCCTGGCGGAGCCGATCTCGCATGCCGATGCCACTGAAAAAGCCACCAGCCGCCGCCGTCCACCCGCGTCGCCGCGCCAAACCACCCGCGCCCGCACCCGCCGTCGACGCCGATGCGGACGTTGGCTGCGCAACCCGAGGCGCCGCAAAGGCACTTCTCGCCTGGTACGATCGCGAGCGGCGCGATCTGCCCTGGCGTGCGCCGCCCGGCGTGCGCGCCGACCCCTACGCGGTCTGGTTGAGCGAGATCATGCTGCAGCAGACGACCGTGAAGGCGGTTGTCCCCTATTACTCCCGCTTCCTTGCCAACTGGCCGACCGTCGGCGCGCTGGCCGCCGCCGACCTCGACCATGTGCTCGCCGCCTGGGCCGGCCTCGGCTACTACGCGCGCGCCCGCAACCTGCACCGCTGCGCGCAGGTCGTCGCCAGCGCGCACGGCGGCCGCTTCCCCGACACCGAGGCCGGATTGGCCACGCTCCCCGGCATCGGCCCCTACACCGCCGCCGCGATTGCCGCGATCGCTTTCGGCCGGCACGCCACGCCCGTCGACGGCAACATCGAGCGCGTGACGGCGCGCCTCTTCGCCGTCGAACAGTCGATGCCGAAGGTGAAGCCTGAATTGCGCCGGCTGGCGGCGACCCTGACGCCGCGCCGCCGGACCGGCGACCATGCCCAGGCGCTGATGGATCTGGGCGCCACGGTCTGCACGCCCCGCCGCCCGTCCTGCCTCGTCTGCCCGCTGTCGACCCGCTGTCGCGGCCGGGAGATGGGCCTCGCCGAGACGCTCCCGCGCCGGCTCGCCAAGCCCGAACGCCCCCAACGTTACGGCGTCGCCTTCGTCGTCATGCGTGAAGACGGCCATGTGCTGCTGAGGCGGCGGGCGGACACCGGCCTGCTGGCGCGCATGATGGAGGTGCCGTCGACGCCGTGGGCCGATCAGATGCCGGCGCTGGAGCATGCGTTGGCAACGGCCCCGATCCAGGCGGATTGGCGGTTCGCGCCGGAGCCCGTCGTGCACGTGTTCACCCACTTCCGCCTTGACCTACGCGTCTGTCACGCTCATGTCGCCAACGGCGCTGAAGTAACAGGGGCGGATGATCGAATGCACTGGCGCTGGGTCGCGCGAGGCCGGCTCGCCGACGAAGCGTTGCCGAGCGTCATGCGCAAGGTTTTGGCGCACGCGTTCCACGACAGCCGCGGCGGCCGGACGTGATCGTCGGCACGCAAATATTCTGATGCGGATCGAATTTTAGAGGCGGTCGGAGCAATTGATCGGCGAGAGCTTGTTTTCCGCTTTTATATCTGCTTGCTGAAGTGTTATCTTTAACCACGCACTAAGAATGGGGCGCTCGGAACGCCTGGATCGGTGGTACTACGTATCACTGCTCAGGCGCCAAATCGCAGCGGCCTTTGATCTGCAAATTGCTGCGCAGCCAGGGAGTCGCGGGACCCTATGCATGTGCCCTTCTACCGCCATCAATTGGCTGGTTCGGATGCCCAGGCGATCGCGCGGGTTCTCAACTCTGCGATCCTGACCACAGGGCAGGTCGGGCGCGAAGTCGAGGCGCGTCTGTCGACATTCTTCGGCACCGCGCACGCCTTCCTCGTCAACAGCTGGACCAACGGCGCCGCCGCCTGTCTGCTGGCGATGGGCATCGGTCCCGGCGACGAGGTGATCGTGCCGGCGATGACCTTCATCGCCACCGCCAATGTCGCCGAGTTGCTCGGCGCCAAGGCCGTATTCGTCGACGTCGATCCCGCAACGCTGATGATGACGCCCGAGGCCGTCGCGCTAGCCGTCACGCCTGCGACCAAGGCCGTTATCCCCGTCCATCTCTACGGACAGATGGCGGACATGGCGGGCCTGCGCGCCGCTGTCGGTCCGCGCATCCGCATCATCGAGGATTGCGCCCACGCCTTTGAGAGCCAGCGCGACGGTGCACGCCCGGGCGAGCATTCCGACGCGGCGATCTTCTCCTTCTACGCCACAAAAAATGTGACCTGCGGCGAGGGCGGCGCCTTCATCACCCGAGACCCCGAGCTGGCCGAGGCCTTCAAGGTCACGCGCCTGCATGGCATGTCCGCGGGCGCGGTCGATCGCTACCGCGGCGCCGTCTACAATCATTGGGATATGCTGCGGCTCGGCATGAAGGCCAACTTGCCCGACGTCCTTGCCGCTCTGCTGCCCGCCCAGCTCGACCACGTGGAGGCAAAGCGCCAGGAGCGCGTACGCCTGGCCCGGCGCTACTCCGCCGCGTTCGACGGCCATCCCGGCATTCGCCGCCAGATCGAGCTGCCCGCGACCGTCCACGCCTGGCACCTCTATACGATCGCCGTCGACGAAGCCTTGCGCGACCCGTTGATGCTTGCGCTCAACACCGCTGGCGTCGGCTGCGCGGTCAATTTCCGCAGCGTGCCGACGCTGACCTACTACCGGGAGAAGTATGGCTTCACGCCGTGCGACCATCCCGTTTCGCAGGCCTGGGGAAACCAGGTCATCAGTCTGCCGATGTATCCTGGCCTCACTGACGCCGAGCAGGACTATGTGATCGCGACGGTCCTCGACCAATTGGCCAGGTTGCCGGGGAGCATCCGATCGGAGCACGCAGCTGGACCGGCAGGCGTGGCATTGCGGGAATTGGCTTAGATCCGCCGCGCGGCGATCCGCGCGCCTGGCTCTACGTCCCGCAAAGTGGCAGTGGTGTTGGGAGGACCTCGTACGAGGTTCGATGAATTGAGTGTTCGCCCGTGTTGGGCAGCGTAAAGGACCTGTCGCGCGTCATGAAGAATTTGGTGATTACAGGAGCGGGCGGTTACATCGGCGGTGTGCTCGTAGAGGAAGCGCTGCGGCGTGGCTTCAAGGTCAAGGCGATCGATCGCTTTTTCTTCGGTGAAGACGTGTTCTCCGAGATGCTGCGCAATCGCCAGCTTCGTGTCATCCGGCGCGACATACGTGACGTCGAGCCCTTCGATCTGAGCGGCGCCGACGCCGTGCTCGATCTGGCCGCGCTGTCCAACGATCCCGTCGGCGAGCTCGATCCTCAATTGACCCGCGCCATCAACTGCGACGGCCGCATCAATGTCCTGCGCTGCGCGCGCGAGGTCGGCGTCAAGCGCTACGTCCTGGCGAGCTCCGCCAGCGTCTACGGCTTCTCCGATCGCGTCGGCCTGACCGAGGATGGCCCGCTGAACCCGCAGACCGAGTACGCCCGCTCCATGTGCGCGGCCGAGCAGGCGGCCTTCGACATGGCGCGCGACAGCTTTTGCGTAAGCGCGCTGCGCCAGTCGACGATTTTCGGGCTGTCGCGTCGCATGCGCTTCGACCTGGTCGTCAACACCATGACCAAGGCCGCGGTCGAGACCGGTCGGCTTACCGTCACCGGCGGCGGCAACCAGTGGCGTCCCTTGCTGCACGTGCGCGATACCGCGCGCGCATTCCTGCACATGCTGACCGTCCCGGCCGAAACCGTCGCCGGCGAGGTCTTCAATGTCGGCGAACGCTGCTACACCATTCGCGAGATCGCCGAGATCGTGAAGGCGAACGTCGAGCGTCCCGTGGAGATCGACGTCATCGAGGACTCGCCCGACCATCGCAGCTACAACGTGTCCTTCGAAAAGGCCGAACGCGTGCTGGGCTTCCACGCGGAGCACGATGTCGCCTACGGGGTCCGCGAGATCCAGTCGGCACTGCTGGCCGATCGCGTCGACCGCAGCGTCAAGACCATCACCATCAATTGGTACAAGCAGATGATCCAGGCCAAGGAGCTCGTCGGCACGCCGGGCCACCCAATCGATGGCGGCTTGCATCCTGCCGAGTGATCCAGCGCACGCGATCGCGGCAGTCGTGGCGACAATGGCGCCGCATGACAAAGCCGCCCGCGAACAGCGGGCGGCTTTTTCGCTTGTCGCCGACCCTCAGCCTTTGCCGAGCGCCTTCAAGATTTCAGCGGGCGTGAACGGCTGCGCGAACACCTTTGCGCCGAATGGCCTCAGGGCATCGTTGATGGCGTTCATCACCGCTGCCGGCGCCCCCGCCGTGCCCGCCTCGCCCGCACCCTTCGCGCCGAGGACCGACTCCCGCGTCGGCGTCTCGACGTGGCCGACGCGAATGTCCGGCATCTCGGCGGCCATCGGCACGAGGTAGTCGGCCATCGAGCCGGTCAGCAGCTGGCCGTCCGCGGAGTAGACGCAGTGCTCGTAGAGCGCGCCGCCGAGCCCCTGCACCACACCGCCGCGCACCTGCTCGTCGACCAGCATCGGATTGATGACGGTGCCGCAGTCCTCCACGCACCAGTGGTCGATCAGCTTGACGAGGCCGGTATCCACGTCGACCTCCAGCCAGCTCGCCTGGATGCCGTTGGTGAATGCGAACATGTAGTCCTTCGTCAGGTAATGGCGTGTCTGCATCAACTCGCGCGGCAGGCTCGGATCGAGCGTGTCGCCGCGGAAGTAGACGATGCGCGTCAACTCCGCGAGCGCCATCCGCTTGTTGTCCGTGCCCTTGTCGACGATCTCGCCCATCACGATGTCGAGCGTCTCTGGATCGGCTTGCAGCATCGAGCCGGCGATCTTCAGCGCCTGCGCCTTGACGGCGAGCCCCGCCTGCAGCGCCGCCTCGCCGCCGATGCCGGCGCCCCGCGAGCCCCACGTGCCGCCGCCGTAGGGTGTGGTGAGCGTGTCGCCGGAGAGCACGTTGACCTTGTCGACCGGCACGCCGACCGCCTGAGCGACGATCTGGCGCGTGATGGCGTCGCTGCCCTGACCCTGCTCGGTGACGCCGGAGGCCGCCCACACCGAGCCGTCGGCGTCGATGCGCACCGTGACGCCGTCCTGAGCGGAGATGCGCGCGCCGCCGATGCCGTACATGAACGGGCTCGGGTTGGTCAACTCGATGAAGCTCGCAAACCCGATGCCGCGATGGATGCCTTTCGCGCGCAACGCCTCCTGCTCGGCCCGCATGGCCGGATAGTCCATCATCTCCATCAGCTTCGCCAGCGAGGCGACGTGGGACAGCCCCTCGAACTTCATGCCGGCGGGCGAGGCGCGCGGATAGCTGTCGTCCTTCATCAGGTTCTTCAGCCGGATCGCGATCGGGTCCATGCCGAGCGCTTCGGCGGCGAGATCGACGAGGCCTTCCGTCACCGCCGCCGCCACCGGATGGCCGACCGCGCGGTACTGGCACATCGGCGTCTTGTTCTGGAGCACGACCGTCGTCTTGGCGCGGTAGTTGGCGAAGTCATAGGGTCCGCCGCACAGGTTGATCACCTGGTTGCCTTCCACGACGCTGGTGCGCGGATAGACCGAGTAGGGTCCGACGCCCGTCAGGTCGTCGATGTCCATGCCGAGAATGCGACCCTCCGCGTCGACGGCCAGGCGGCCCTTCACGCGGTGGTCGCGTGCGTGGATGTCGCTGCCGAACGATTCCAGCCGGTCGGCCACGAACTTCACCGGCCGCCCCAGCAGCTTGGCGATCACCGGGATCGCCATCTCGTCGGGATAGGTGTGCACCTTGATGCCGTAGGAGCCGCCGACGTCCTTGCAGATCACGCGCACGTCGCTTTCCGCCAAGCCCAGGTGCTTGGCGAAGATCGACTGCATCATGTGCGGCGCTTGCGTCGAGTGATAGACGGTCAGCTTGCCGTCCGCGCGGTTGTAGTCGGCCAGGATCGAGCGCGGCTCAAGGCACACGCCCGTGTGGCGCCCGGTGTGGAACGTCGCTTCCACGATCTTGTGCGCGGACTTGAACGCCGCCGCCACGTCGCCCGACTCGTTGACGCGCTCGAACACGAGGTTGTCACCGAGTTCGGCGTGGATGACGGGCGCGTCCTTGTTGGCCGCAGTCTCCGCATCGACGACCGGCGGCAGCGGCTCGAACGCGATTTCGACCTTCGCCGCGCCGTCTTCCGCGATCGCGCGGCTTTCCGCCACCACCGCCACCAGCGCCTCGCCGTGCCAGTTGGCGTGCGTCAGCGGCAGTGGATACTGCGGCGCCGATTTCATGCCCTTGAAGTGTGCCAGCGTGGCAACCCACGGCGTGCAATGCGCCTTGAGGTCCTGGCCCGTGAACACGCGCAGAACGCCTGGAACCGCCAGCGCCGCCGCCGTGTCGATCTTCGCGATGCGCGCGCGGGCGTGCGGGCTGCGCACGAAGGCGACATGCACCGTGCGCGGCAGCACGATGTCGTCGGTGTATTGCGCGCGGCCTTCCACCAGTTTCTTCGTGTTCGGCCGCGGCACCGAGCGGCCGATGTAGGAGTTCGGCAGGTCGACCGAGCGTGGATTGATGATGTCGTTCATGGCGTCATTCCTTCCGCTCAGGCCTTGCCGGCGCGCGCTTTGGCGACGCTTTCGATGGCATCGACGATGGCGTGATAGCCGGTGCAGCGGCAGAAGTTGCCGGACAGGTGCTCGCGGATCTCCGCGCGCGTCGGTACGGTCTTGGCTTTCAAGAGCTCTGCCGCCGTCATCAGCATGCCCGGCGTGCAAAAGCCGCACTGCGCGGCGTTCTTTTCGACGAACGCATCCTGCAGGTCGCGGATCTCGCCTGTGTCGGAGATGCCCTCGATCGTCTCGACTTTTGCGCCGTCGAGTTGCGCGGCGAGCACCAGGCACCCGCGCACGATCTCGCCGTCGACGCGCAAGGTGCACGCCCCACACACGCCATGTTCGCAGCCCGTGTGCGATCCCAGCAGCCCGACGTGCTGCCTCAGGAAGTCGATCAGGTGCTGGCGCGCCTCGACGCGCGCGGCGACACGCTCGCCATTCACGGTCAGGGTGATGTCGACGGTTTTGCTCATGCCGCGGCGGCCTCCGACCCGCTCGTGATGTCTTTCAGGGCCCGCGTCAACAGCACGCGCGACCAGTGGCGTTTAAGGCTCGGGCCGCCATGCAGGTCGGCCGACGGATCGAGATCGCCGTCCAGTGCCGCGACAGCGGCCGCGATCATCTCGGCGGTCGCCGGCTGGCCGCCGGCCTTCGCCATCGCCTTTTGCGCAACGACCGGCTTGTCGCCGACGGCGAAGAACACGAAGCGCGGATCTTTCAAGGCGCCACCCTCCAGCGTGGCGCGCACCGCGACGCCCGCCATCGCATAATCGCCCGTGCGCCGCTCGAGTTGTCGGATCGCGAAGCGCTGTCCGGCCTTGGCTTTGGGCAGCTCGACCGCCGCGATCAGCTCGCCTTCGGCCAGCGCGGTCTGATAGAGGCCCTGGAAAAAGTCGGCCGCCGCGATCCGCCGCTCGCCGGACGCCGAGCGCGCCACGATCGTCGCTTCCAGCGCGGTCACGCACGCCGGTAGTTCCGCGGCCGGGTCTGCAAAAGCGAGCGAGCCGCCGATCGTGCCGCGGTTGCGGATCGCGGGATGCGCGATGTGCGGCACGGCTGCCGCCACCAGCGGCACGTGCTGGTGGATCAGCGGGTTCGACCCGAGCTGGGTGTGGGTCGTGCCTGCGCCGACGCGGATCGCGTCGCCCGTCTCGGTGATGCCCTTCAGCTCGGCGATCTTGGAGATGTCGATCAGCGTCGACGGCTCCGACAGGCGGAATGCAAGCGTGGCGAGCAGGCTCTGCCCGCCGGCGAGCAGCTTGGCGTCGGGGCCGGCGTCAGACCACAGCCTGAACGCGTCCGCGAGCGTATCCGCGCGGACGTAGCCGAACGGCGGCGCTTTCATGCGTGTCCTCCCACGTCTTCGCCCGTCGGCGCCTCGGCGGAGCCCGGGTCTTCATGCTGCGGACGTTTGTCCGCTTGTCTCTCACGGAAGCTATTGGAGGGATCGAGCCGGTGCAAGGCCTCGCCCGACCGGCCGCCCCTCCCCTTCACGGGTAGGGGTTGGAGGCACATGACATAGTAGGTGGGGTCGCCAACGTCGGCACATCCCCAACCCAGCGTCCCCGGCCCGGCTACTCGCCGAGCTTCCACCGCCTGAGCTGCATCCGCTTCGCGTCCGCCTTGAGACGCTCGGCCAGGTCCTCCGCCTTCAACAATCCCGTCTGCGTATCGACGTGCGTCAGCACCGACGCCGCGTTGATGCTCGCCGTGCGCACCGCGTCGTCGGCCGAGGCGCCCTTGGCGATCATCGTCGTGAACGTGGACGTGAAGGCGTCGCCCGCGCCGGCCGTGCCGGACACGGGGATGTCGAGCACGGGGCAGTACAGGATCTCCTTCGCCGTGCCGACGAACGCGCCCTGCCGCCCATCGGTCAACAGCAGCGTCGTCACGCCGAGGCTGGTCAGCGCCTTGACGAACGCCACGAGGCTCATGTCGAAGCCGCCGCCCTTCAATCCGCGCGCCACGACATGCGGCGGCGTCTCGCCCGACTTCAGAGCCAGCGTCGGGCCGCCCTCGCCGAAACGGGCGACGAGATTGGGAACCAGCGCGTCGGCTTCGTTGCGGTTGATGGCCAGGATATCGATGAATTTGAGCGCCTCGATCAGCGTCGGTCCGCGTGCCGAGAGCTGCCGCACGCCGGGATTGGCCGCCACCAGCGCGCCCGCCGCCTTGGCCTTCGCCACGATATCGGGAAAGCAGTCGGCCGACTGGTTCGACAGGCTCGTCACATAGACCACGTCGACCATGAACGCATCGTCCTTGAGGTCGGCGCACGACAGCAGCGTGTTGGCGCCGCGGAACGTGAAGATCGCGGCATTTCGGTCGTGCGCGGCGATCAGCACCGAGGCGCCCGTCGGGCTGTCGGGCGCGCGCAGCACCCACCGCGTCGAAACGCCCTCCGACATTAGATGCGACAGCACCGTCTCCGCGCGCTGGTCGCGGCCGAGCTTGACGATGGTCGACACGTCGAGCCCCTGCCGCGCCATCGACACGGCCGTGTTGACCGCGCCACCGCCGCAGTGCGTCGAAATCTCCATCGCCTCCGTCTTGCGCCCTTCCTCGAGCAGGAGGAAGGAATGGTCCGCATTGAGCATTGTCATCCGCTCGATGCGGTCGCTGGCGATGACGGCGATCGTGTCGATCATGGCGCCGCCGATGGTCAGGGCCTTCATTTCACCTCCAGGTGGGCAAGCCCGCGACATGCCGGCCTTGGTCCGGCCGCGCGCGGGCGAAGCGGGGCCATCGGCCGGTGCCAGCCCCGCTTCGGCTGCATTTCATCGAAAAACACGTTATGCTGTGCTGCAACATGCGACAACGCCCCTGAGCGTGCGCCCGGCGAGTGCGGAACACTGTTTTCCGGCAGGGCGCACCATAGACCAAGGACTCGCAGTGCCCCAGCGCGCCAACCCGAGCGCAGGCGCTGCGAAACATGCCGAAAGGAGGTTCTGTGCTGCCGACCGCGCCGCCTGACGTCGTCCTCGATCGATCCGCCCTCTTCCTCGATTTCGACGGCACGCTCGTCGATATTGCCGAGCGTCCTGACCACATTGCGCTGGCGCAAGGCACCATCGGCCTGCTGTCGGCCCTGCGCGAACGGCTCGGCGGCGCCCTGGCGATCGTCTCCGGCCGCGATATCGCCGATCTCGACCGCTATCTGTCCCCCCTGCAACTCTGCATGGCCGGCGTCCATGGCCTGGTCCGGCGCGACGCCGAGGGTTGCCGTCACGATGCGCCACTCGATGCCTCCGTGCTCGCACAATTCAAGGCCGCGCTCACCGCGCGCCTTTCCGACTGCGATGGCCTCCTCGTGGAGGAGAAGACCGGCGCCGTCGCGCTCCACTATCGCCGCCGCCCGGAATTGGCGCCGGCTTGCCAAGCCGCCGTCGCCACCGCCGTGGCGGAATTGGGCGGCGCCGACCTGCGCGTCATGCACGGCAAGATGGTGATCGAAACGCGTCTGGACGGGCACACGAAGGGGACGGCCATCGCCGCCTTCATGAAGGAGGCGCCGTTCCGCGACCGCCAGCCGGTGTTTGCCGGCGACGACGTCACCGACGAGGATGGTTTCGCTGTCGTGGATCGTGCCGGCGGCGTCGCCATCAAGGTCGGCGAGGGCGACACCCGCGCCGCCTATCGCATGGCCTCGCCGGCGCTGCTGCGCGCCTGGCTGATGCGTCTGGTGGAGACCGATCGAGCCGCCCTGGGGGAGAACCGCTGACATGAGCACACTTGAAGTCGGATTGATCGGCAACTGTGCCTTCTCCGCCCTCATCGACGACCAGGCGCGTGTCGTGTGGTGCTGCCTGCCCCGCTTCGACGGCGATCCGGTGTTTCATTGTCTGCTCGGCGCGCCGAAGACGGCGCCAGAATGCGGCACCTTCGCCTTCGAGCTCGACGCGTTCACGCGCAGCGAGCAGAGCTATCTGCCCAACACCGCCGTGTTGCGCACGATCCTGCATTCCGCCCACGGCTCGCTGGAGGTGATCGACTTCGCCCCGCGCTTCGAATCGCGCGGCCGCATGTTCCGTCCCCAGACGCTGATACGCCGCATCCGCCCGATCGCCGGAACGCCGCGCGTCCGCGTCAAGCTGCGGCCGCGTTTCGACTACGGCGCGCTTGCGCCGACCATCACGCGCGGGTCCAACCACATCCGCTACATGGCGCCGAACCTGACGCTGCGGCTGACCACCGACGCGCCGCTCGACTACATCGAGGAAGGCCGTCTGTTCAACGTTTCGGAGACCATGAGCTTCGTCCTCGGCCCCGACGAGACTCTGAGCGAGGGCGCGGGCGAGACCGCGCGCAGCTTCGAGGAGCAGACCATCGCCTACTGGCGCTCCTGGACCCATCGCCTCGCGATCCCCTACGAATGGCAGGACGCCGTCATTCGCGCGGCCATCACCCTCAAGATGTGCACCTACGAGCCGACCGGCGCCATCGTCGCCGCCATGACCACCAGCATCCCGGAAGCGTTCGGCGCCGAGCGCAACTGGGACTATCGCTATTGCTGGGTCCGCGATGCCTACTTCGTCGTGCGCGCGCTCAACAGTCTGTCGGCCGTACGTACCATGGAGAACTACGTCTCCTGGCTCATGAACATCGTCGCTGACGCCAAGGACGGCCACATCCAGCCCGTCTACGGCGTCGCGCGCGAGCATGCGCTGGTGGAGCGCATCGTCGACACGCTGCCCGGCTACCGCGGCAACGGCCCCGTGCGCGTCGGCAACCAGGCCTACGAGCACTACCAGCACGACACCTACGGCAACATCGTCCTCGGCGCCGCGCAGGCGTTCCTCGACAGTCGCATGCTGAGCCCGCCGAGCCAGGAGGATTTCGTGCGCCTGGAGACGATGGGCGCCCAGGCCGTTCGTCTGTCCGAGGAGCCGGATGCGGGCATGTGGGAACTCAGAAGCCGCGCCCGAATTCACACAACGTCCAGCCTGATGTGCTGGGCCGGCTGCGACCGCCTTGCCACCATCGCCGCACACTTCGGCATGGCGGATCGCGCCCGCCACTGGCGCAGCGAGGCGGACCGCATCCGCGCGATGATTCTGGAGCGTTCCTGGAACGAGAAGCGCCAGGCGTTTGCGGAGAGCTTCGGCGGTGAGAGTCTCGATGCCGGTGTTCTCCTGATGTCGGAGGTCGGCATCATCGACGCCAAGGATCCGCGCTTCGTTTCCACCGTGGCGGCGCTGGAGAAGTCGCTCGGCCGTGGCGCGTTCATGATGCGCTACGAGGCGCCCGATGATTTCGGCCTGCCAGAGACGGCATTCAACGTCTGCGCATTCTGGCGTGTCGACGCGCTGGCGCGCATGGGGCGCACGGACGAGGCGCGCGAGCATTTCGAGGCGCTCTTGGCGGCGCGCAACCGGCTCGGCCTGATGTCGGAGGACACCGACCCCGCCACGGGCGAGCTCTGGGGCAATTTTCCGCAGACCTACTCCATGGTCGGCATCATCAATGGCGCGGTCCGATTGTCGCGCTCGTGGGAGTCCATGATATGAGCCGTTTGATTGTTGTCTCCAACCGCGTTGCCGATCCGGCTGCAGGGCCGCAATCCGGTGGACTTGCCGTCGCCCTGCTCGATGCCTTGAGCGAGATGGGCGGCATCTGGTTCGGCTGGGACGGAACGATTGCCGAGGATGCCGAGGCACGCGCCACGGCCGAGGTGCGCGAAGGCCCCATCACCATCGCGACGGTGCCACTGACGCAAGAGGACTACGATCAGTATTACATGGGCTTTTCCAACAGCGCGCTGTGGCCGGTGTTCCACAATCGCCTCGACCTCGCCCGCTTCGATTACGCCCAGATCGAAGGCTACCGCCGCGTCAATGAGCGCTTCGCCCGTCACCTCGCCGAGATGATCGCGCCCGGCGACCTCATCTGGATCCATGACTATCACCTGATCCCGCTGGCGGGCGAGTTGCGTCGTCTCGGCCTGACCAATCGCATCGGCTTCTTCCTGCACATCCCGTTCCCCTCGCCCGACGTGATCGTTGCCGCGCCCGAGCATGACTGGCTCGCCCGCTCGTTCCTTCAGTACGACCTGATCGGCTTCCAGACGACGTCCGATCTGACGAATTTCCGCCGGTTCCTGCGCGAAAACCACGATGCCATCGGCATCGGCGACGCTTCGCTATCCTCTTTCGGCCGCACGACCACGGCGTCCGTGTTCCCGATCGGCATCGACGTCGACGCCTTCGCGGACATGGCGACGACCGAGGAAGCCCAGAAGATCATCGAGACCCTTGGTCGCCGTCTCGCGCAGCGCACCCACATCATCGGCGTCGATCGCCTCGACTACACCAAAGGCCTGCCCGAGCGCCTGCGCGCCTTCCGTCGGTTGCTCGAAAGCTATCCCGACAACGTCAAGCGCGTGACGCTGATGCAGATCGCAGCACCCACCCGCGAGACCGTCGACGCCTATGTCGATATCCGCCAGGAGCTGGAGATGCTCTCCGGCGCGATCAACGGCGAGTTCGGCGATTTCGACTGGACGCCGGTGCGCTATATCCACCGCTCCGTGCCGCGAGAGACGCTGGCCGCGCTCTTCCGCGGCAGCCACGTCGGCCTCGTCACGCCTCTGCGCGACGGCATGAACCTCGTCGCCAAGGAGTACGTCGCCGCGCAGGATTCCGATGATCCTGGCGTGCTCGTGCTGTCGCGCTTCGCCGGCGCCGCGGAGGATCTGGAGGAGGCGTTGATCGTCAACCCCTACGACGCCGACGAGATGGCCGATGCCTTGCAGCGCGCGCTGTCCATGTCGCGCGACGAGCGCAAGGAGCGCCACCAGGCTCTGCTCGCCCGCGTCAGGGACCGCGACGCTCATAGCTGGAGGGAGAGTTACGTCGACGTCCTCAGGTGGGGCATCGAGCGCGCGGGAGCAGCCTGATGCCTGGATGGCGACTGGTGGCCGACGTCGGCGGCACGAACGTGCGCTTCGCACGCGCCTATCCAGACGGCCGCGTCGACGAGATCGAGCGCTGGCCGACCAGGGGCAGCGCGGCCTTCGTCGATTCCCTTGCGCGCTATCTGGCACAGACCGGCGGCACCGCGGGCTGCGCGGCGGCCGTCATCGGCGCGGCGGGTCCTGTCGAAAACGGCGCTGTCGCGTTGACCAACGGATCATGGGTGATCCGCGACACGGAGGTGGCCGCCGCGCTTGGCGGTGTGCCGGTGCGCATCGTCAACGATCTGGAGGCCATCGCCTTCGCGCTGCCTGTCCTGGAATCCGACGACGTCGACGTGCTCGGGTCGTTGCAGCGCCCGGATCATCGCCATGCCTTGCTCGCCGTCAATGTCGGCACCGGCTTTGGCGCGGCCGCCGTCCTGGCTCAGGACGGCGGCTGGGTGAGCGTTCCCGGCGAGTCCGGACACATGAGCCTCGACCGCGACGACGCCCGCCGGCTGGGCCTCGATCCCGCAACGGCGACGATCGAGGATGCGTTGTCGGGCAAGGGCGTCACCGACATGCTGCAAGCCCTGTCGGGCCGCGCCGTCCCCGCAGGCGACACGCCCGAGGCGATCTTCGCGCGTTCGGCAACCGACGCGGATGCCGCGGCCACGACCGCCCTGTTCGGCGACATTCTCGCCCGCGTCGCCGGCGACCTCGCACTCGCGCTCGGCGCCTGGGGCGGCGTCTTCCTGTGCGGCGGCGTCACCACCGGCTGGTTTCCGCATGCCGATGCGGCGCGTTTCCGCACCGTGTTCGAGGCAAAGGGCAAGATGCACGCGCGCATGACCGACATCTTCACCGGCCGCATTTCGCGCGCAGAAGCGTCGCTCCTGGGCCTCGGCCGCGCCCGCATCGGCGACTGAGCGCGAGACCCTCGCCCCGCGAGCAGGACGAGAGAATGCCGTTACATCTCTGCGTAGTTTGGTCCGCCGCCGCCTTCGGGCGTCACCCAGTTGATGTTCTGGCTCGGATCCTTGATGTCGCACGTCTTGCAGTGCACGCAGTTCTGCGCGTTGATCTGGAAGCGCGGCTTGCCGTCGTCGCCTTCGACGATCTCGTAGACCTGCGCCGGGCAATAGCGCTGCGCGGGCTCCGCGAACTCCGGCAGATTGATCGACACCGGGATGTTGGGATCCTTGAGCGTCAGGTGGACCGGCTGGTCTTCCTCGTGGTTCGTCGCCGAGAACGAGACGTTCGTCAGCCGGTCGAACGTCAGCACGCCGTCGGGCTTGGGATAGTCGATCCGCTTCGTGTTCTGCGCCCGCTTGAGCGTCGCATAGTCGGGCTTGCCGTGCTTCAGCGTGTAGCCGAGCCCGACCCGCGGAATGATCGTGTTGAGCCACATGTCGATGCCGCCCAGCGCGATGCCGACCATCGTGCCGAAGCGTGACCACAGCGGCTTGGCGTTGCGCACCGCCTTCAGATCGCGTGCGATCGGCCCGGTCAGGACCGCCGTCTCGTAGGCGTCGAGGCTGTCGTGCGCGCGACCCGACGCCGACCGCCGCGAACGCGGCTTCCGCCGCATGGATGCCCGACAGGATCGCGTTGTGGCTGCCCTTGATGCGCGGCACGTTGACGAAGCCCGCCGCGCAGCCGAGCAGCGCGCCGCCGGGAAACACCAGCTTCGGAATCGACTGCCAGCCGCCCTCGGTGATCGCACGCGCGCCGTACGCGATGCGCTTGCCGCCCTCGAACGTGTCGCGGATCGCCGGGTGCGTCTTGAACCGCTGGAACTCGTCGTAGGGCGACAGATAGGGATTGGTATAGTTGAGGTGGACGACGAACCCGACCGCAACGAGGTTCTCGCCATAGTGGTAGAGGAACGAGCCGCCGCCGGTCGAGTTGTCGAGCGGCCAGCCGAACGAGTGCTGCACGAGCCCGCGCTCGTGCTTGTCCGGCGCCACCTGCCACAGCTCCTTGAGGCCGATGCCGAACTTCTGCGGATCGCGCCCCTCCGACAGCTTGTAGCGCTGGATCAGCCCCTTGGTCAGCGAGCCGCGCGCGCCCTTCCGCGAACAGCGTGTACTTGCCCCGCAGCTCCATGCCGCGCACGAAGCTGTCCTTCGGCTGGCCGTCCTTGCCGATCGCCCATGTCGCCCGTCGCCACGCCGACCACGCGGCCCTGGTCGTCGTAGAGCACCTCCGCGGCCGCAAAGCCCGGATAGATCTCGACGCCGAGCTCGTCCGCCTGTTCCCCGAGCCAGCGCGTCAGCGCGCCCAGGCTCACGATGTAGTTGCCGTGATTGTTCATCAGCGGCGGCATCAGGAAGTTCGGCAGCGTCATCTCGCCGGCCGGACCCAGCATCAAGAAGCGGTCCTCGCGTCACCGGCGTGTCGACCGGCGCGCCCTTCTCCTTCCAGTCGGGGATCAGCGCGTTGAGGCCGATTGGATCGATCACCGCGCCCGACAGGATGTGCGCGCCGACCTCCGAGCCCTTCTCGAGCACGACGACGGAGATGTCGCCACCGGCGGCCGCCGCCAGCTGCTTCAGACGGATCGCGGCGCCGAGACCCGCAGGCCCCGCGCCGACGATCACGACGTCGAACTCCATCGCCTCGCGCTCTGGCAGCGCGGCCTCGCTCTCAGCCATCTCGATCGTCCCTAGCTTTCTGTTCTTGGAAGAGTACTAGGACCGATTAGGAACCAGGTCACCCCCCGTCAAGCTGCGCGACATGCGGACCATGCACAACTCACCGGGCGCAATTCGCCTGACGGAACGCAGCAAGCTTGTGCAGCACGCCTTGCGGGCGGATAAGTCGCAACCATGCAGCCGTCAACGACCACACGCGACCTGATCGCCGTCCTCGCCTGGCAGCGGGCGATGGGCGTCGATGCCGCCTTGGACCCGGAGGCGGTCGACTGGCTCGCGCGCGGCCCCCGGCCGCCGGGCGCCGATTTCGAGCCGATCGGCGCAGCACCCTCGGCCGGCACGCAGCCATCGGCGCCGTCCGCGCGCCCCTCCCCGGCGCCATCGGGGCCCGGCACCGCCCCCCATACACCGTCCCCGCCGCGAGCGACTCTCCAGCCTACGCTCGCGCCACAGCATCCGCCCCGGCCCGACGCGGCCCCCCCGAAGCGCGCCGCGCCGGCCGCCCCGCCCTCCCGTGCGTTCTCGGCGACCCCGCCCGACGCCGCCGAGACGGCGGCCCGCACGGCTGCCCGGCAGGCGCGCTCGCTCGACGATCTGGCCGCGGCCCTCGCCACGTTCGACGGCTGCGGTCTGAAGGCCACCTCAAAGAACCTGTGTTTCTACAGGGGCGCGGTGAAGGCCCGCCTGCTCATCATCGGCGAGGCGCCGGGCCGTGAGGAGGATATCGAGGGCAAACCCTTCGTCGGCAGCGCCGGCCGGCTTCTGGAGAAGATGCTGGCTGCGGCGGGCATCCCCGTCGAGGACGTCCACATCACCAACATTGTCTACTGGCGCCCGCCGGGCAACCGCACGCCGACCCCGCAGGAGGCGCAGGTCTGCCGGCCGTTCATGGAACGCCAGATCGAGCTCGTCGCGCCCCAGATCGTGATGCCGCTGGGCGGCGCCGCCGCCAAGCACCTCTTGAACGTCACCGAGGGCATCATGCGCCTGCGCGGCAAGTGGCACGAGTTCGCCGCCGGCGAGCATCGTTGCCGCGCCATCGCGTCCCTACATCCCGCCTACCTGCTGCGCACGCCGATCGCCAAGCGCCCGGCCTGGCAGGACCTGCTGGCCGTGGCCGAGGCGCTGGGCCATCCAGCCGGCAAAAATGACTAGAATTCGATCCAATTTGATCGGTGCGCTTAAAACGACCCCAGTCTTTTCCGGCTACTTTCACGGATAAGCCGCCGCTGGGTGGGTGGCGTCAAAAGATGATCGAGAGCGTTCGACGGAGGCGCGTCCGTGAATATAGGAATCGTTTACTTGCGGCCCATGCCGCTGCTGTTCGTCCGCGTCCGCGGCCCCTATCCGCAGGCCTCCGAGCAGGCCTGGGCACAGCTGCTCGCGTGGGCCGAGCAAAAAGGCATCTCCGGCGAGATCCGTCGCGCCTTCGGGCTCAATCGCGACCATCTGCGCAGCGCCGATGCGGAAGGCCGCTATGACGCCTGCATCGAGGCCCCGTCCGGTGTCGCCGAGGAGCCCTCTGTGGGCGTTGGCATGCAGATGCTGCCAGGCGGCGCCTATGGCCGCCAGCGCCATGGCGAGGGCCGCGACGTGATCGGCACGGCCTTCACCGCCATGGAGCATGAGTGGGCGCCTACGCGCGGCATGGTGCTCGACACCAATCGCCCGCTGATCGAGGCCTATCTGTCGGCCGATCCCATTGCCGAGGGCGCGCGCATGGACCTGTGCCTGCCCGTAACCACGGCCTCCAACCGGCGCACCGCGGCCTGATCAGCCGCCGCGCGCGTGCCGGGTGACGCGGCACGTCGAAACTGAGACAATGGCGACCTGCCGTGCCGCAGCACGATCGGAGCCGCCATGTCCCGCCTCGACGAAACCCGCCCCTTCATCCCCGTCCGCATCGCCGTCCTGACGGTCTCCGATACGCGCGACCTGGCCTCCGACAAGTCCGGCGCCACGCTGGCCGAGATGATCGCCGCGGCCGGCCACGTGCTGGCCGAACGCGCCATTGAACGCGATGACCTTCCCACGATCCGCGCCCGCGTCGAAGGCTGGATCGCCAACCCGGACGTCGACGTCGTCGTCACCACCGGCGGCACGGGCTTCACCGGCCGCGACGTCACGCCCGAGGCCGTGCGTCCGCTGTTCGAAAAGGAGATCGACGGCTTCTCGACCGTGTTCCACATGATCTCGTTCCAGAAGATCGAGACGTCGACCATCCAGTCGCGCGCCTGCGGCGGACTCGCCCGCGGCACCTATATCTTCTGCCTGCCGGGCTCGCCCGGCGCGTGTCGCGACGCCTGGAACGGCATTCTCAAGTGGCAGCTCGACAACCGCCACCGCCCCTGCAATTTCGTCGAGATCATGCCGCGCCTGGAAGAGCATCGCCGCAGCAGCTGACGCCAGGGTCTCTCCGCTCGCGCCGCGCAGCCGCGCACGCGATCATCCCGGTTCGCGCGCTCAGCTGTCCCGGCGCCCGCGCTCAGCTTTGGCCCGCTCGATGGCGGCCAGATCGCGGGTCGCATTGGCCGTCGCGAACACCGCGCTCGCCAGCTGCGCCCAGAATACCACCGCGACGCCGACGCCGATCATCGCCGGCCCGGTAACGATGCCCGAGTATCCGGTGAACGGCGCCGTATCCACGCCGACCACCATGCCGAGCCCGATGGCGGCGACGCCCATCGCGATGAACAGCCAGCCGATCACGCTGAACGCGACGGCGATGCTCCGGCCGATGCGATAGCCGCGCACCGGCGGCGGCAGGTTGGTGGGCCGACCTGCGCTGTTGGCGACAACGGAGGGCAGGCGCTCGGGATCCGCCTCTTCCGTCCATGTCGCCGCAGGGGCGGCCGGTGCCATCGACGCCGCGCGCGCCGCACGCGGCCCCGCCGGGTGCGGTCGCCGCAACACCGTGGACAATTGGATCGGTGCTTCACTCGGCATGGCGCCGTGTCCGGCGAGCCGCTGCAGTGCATGGGCCGCTTCCACGGCCTCCTGTGTGCCGGGGTGATAGTCTGTCAGGTGACGATAGAATTGGACGGCATAGTCCGTCCGCCCGTCGACCTCGGCGCGCTGACCCGCCTCGAGCACCTGCTCGGGCGTGAAACGGGATGTGACTTGCGCCATGACGCACACGTCCGCACTGACACCGGCGCCGCATCGCCGGAGTGGCACGCATACAACATCGCAAGCCCGAAGTCTGTCGGAATCAACGTGCGCGCCATAAGTGGACGTGGCAGCGCATCATGTCTCGCGCGACCCCGCGGGCGGCACACGTCGGCCCCCGCACCCACCCGATCGCGCGAGATCGCCCGCGTCGTCGACGTCGGCGAGGGTGGCCGCAAGCCCGACACGGCAGTGCGTGGTGTTGGTCAGCGCCGCCGCCAGGGTGTCGGGTGAGGACCACGGCACGCCCTTGAAAAGTGGAGGCACCGGACGGCGCTTGGCATGTCCGACCAGCCAGAACCCGCCATCGCGCGCAGGCCCGTAGACGATGTCGTGACGCCCCAGCAGTCGGAATGCCGCCGCGATCACAGCCGGCGTCACGCCGGGCAGATCGCTGCCGATCACCAGCGTCGGCCCCGGCGGCGTCCGATCCAGAATGGCCTGCATCCGCTGTCCCAGATCGCCGCCGCCCTGCCCGAACCGTGGCAGGCGGGCCGGCCAGTCGCGCCCCGTGATCGCAGTGTCGGGCGCCACCGCCAGCAGCGTCAGCCAGCGCGGATCGCGCCCGACGCGCGCCAGCAGCCCAGCCGTGGCGTGCCGGTAGAAGCCGACGGCGGCCCCGACGCCGATCTCGCGCGCCAGCCGTGTCTTCGCGCGGCCGGCAACCGGTGCCTTGACCATCACGACGAGGCGGCAAGCGAACGGCGCCGCGCGTTTGCACGGCGCCGTCCTCGAGGTTTGGGGTCGAACGAGCCGAAGCGGTTTCACGCCACCGGCTTCATCATGTAGCCGTTGCCGTCCTTGACGATGGTGCCGGCGCCCGGCATGCCCCAGTGATAGCCCGTCAGCGTGGCCTTGTCGGCGATGGCGCGGTCGAACAGCCGGCGCCGCGCGGCCTCGGCCATGCCCGCATCCATGTCGAATGCGGCATGCCAACCAGGGTTCTTCACGAACAGCGACGGGATGTTCGTGATGTCCCCGGCGACGATCACCTGCCCATTGCCGCCGCTGACGACGTAGGCGGTGTGGCCCGGCGTGTGCCCACTGGTCGGCAATGCCGTCACACCGGCGACCACGTCCTTTGCGCCGTCCACCGGACGCACGTTCTTCCAGGTGCCGAGCGTCTTCTGGATGCGCTTCACCATGCCCTCGCGCGCCTTCATCTTGGTCAGCGTCGCCGGGTCGTTCCAGAACGCATGCTCCGCCGCCGGCACGATGATCTCGGCGTCCGGATAGACCTGCGCGTCGGTGCCCTTCTCCATCAGGCCGAAGATGTGATCGGGATGGTAGTGCGTGACGACGACGGTCTTGATCTTCGCCTTGTCGATGCCGGCCGCCTTGAGGTTGGCCAGGAACTGGCCGGCCTTCGGCGAGCCCTGCCCGCCCGTCGAGCTGTCGAACAGGATGTAGGCGTCGCCGCGCTTGACCACGGTCACGGTAAAGGTCACCGGCACGAACGCGTCTGTCTGTCCGGCGTCGCGCAGCGCCTTCTTCACGTCGTCCAGCGACGCGTTCTTCACGAAGCCCGGATCATGGGCCTTTTCCCAGATGCCGTCATAGACGGTCGTGACTTCGAGGTCGCCGACCTTGAAGGTCTTGTGCGTTGGCATGGCGCCTTGCGCCGCCGCGGGAGCGACGAAGGCCAGCGGCTTATCGAGACCGAGCACCGCCGCCGTGGTGGCGGCGGAGGCGACGAACGTGCGGCGGGAGATCTGAGTCATTGTCGGTTGTTTTCCTGGACGGATGGTGTTCGTCAGTGTTTGCGCGTGCGTGTTGCACGCCGCAAGAAACGCGCCGATGACCCGTCGTGCGCCGGTGCCATCGAAGCGCGTCAGATTAGCCGTACGTTTGTGGCGTTCAATTGGGTCAGCGGAACCCTCACGCGGTTGTGAAAGCGCGGCATTGATGGTTCCGGACGCAACGCATTGCCCCAAGCCAGCGCCGCCTAGGCCGCGTCCCCCTGCCCCTCGTAGAAGCGCGCGATGCGGGCGGCCGGCACCCTGAGGTAGTACATCGTCAGGCAGGCCTGGTTTCGCAGGGTACGCAGCACATAGCCCTCCTGCCGATAGCGGTAGGCGCTCGTTACCGCGTGCGCGCGCAGCATGATGATCTGGTGCCGCTTGAGCCGACGCACGAGGCCCACGTCCTCCATCAGCGGGATCGGCTCGTAGCCGCCGATCCGGTCGTAGAGCGATCGCGGGATCAGCAGCCCCTGGTCGCCATAGGGCATCCGAAGCAAAGTGCACCGCGCCAGGACCAGCGTCTCCAGCACCCGCGGCGCCAGCCCGATATCGTCCAGCGCGAACCGGAACGCCGCCGCCGCCGGCTCCCGCCGGCCGTCGTCGACCCGCTCCATGAACGCGCCGGCTTCGCGTTCCCAGCCCACGTCGAGCACGGTGTCGCCATGCAGGAACATCAGCCATGGAAAACGGGCCCGCTCCGCACCCTGTTTGAGCTGTGTGCCGCGCCCGGGCGGTGTGCGCACGATCACCGCGCCCATGGCATCGGCGATCTCCAGCGTGTGGTCAGATGAGCCCGCATCGGCCACGATCACCTCGCGCACAAGCCCCTCGACAGCTGCGGGCACCAGCGACGACAAGGTCGCGCCGAGGCCGGCTTCCGCGTTCAAGGTGGGCACGATGACCGAGATCATGCCGCCCTATTAGACCGAGCGCACCGCGCTGGCTACCCGTCTGTGCGCAGGCGCCATTGATCGCAAAAAATCGCATTTTGTTCTTTTAATGTTCCAGATCTCGTGTTAGTGCTCTGCGCCAGCGTGCCAGTTGCACCCCGAGCGCCGGACGAGGAGCCGTAATGGAGAGCAGCGCACCAGTCGCGACCGCGCCGGTCCTGACGGCTTCGGCGGACGTCGACGGTCTCCAGGACCGGCCGCCGGCCCAGGCCTGGGTCGAGGAGGAGCGCCGCCACGGCCGCGGCGCCCGCTCCAACCGCGTCGGCCGCTACGAGCGCCAGCAACGCGACGGTTTCGACGACGGCTGGGGCAGCCTGGACACGCTGCCTGCGTTTCGAACCGATGTCCGCAAGGAAATCGCGCGATCGATCATCACGCGCAATCAGAGCCCGGACATCAGCTTCGACCGTTCGATCAACCCCTATCGCGGCTGTGAGCACGGCTGCATCTACTGCTATGCCCGTCCAAGCCACGCCTATCTCGGCCATTCCCCCGGCCTCGACTTCGAAACCAAGCTCTACGCCAAGACCAACGCGGCCGAATTGCTGCGGGCCGAGTTGGCAAAGTCTGGCTACGTCCCGCAGACCATCGCGCTGGGCGCCAACACCGATCCCTACCAGCCGATCGAGCGCACCGAACGCATCACACGCAGCGTGCTCCAGGTGCTGGACGAGGCGCGCCATCCCGTCGGCATCGTCACCAAATCGGCGCTCGTCGTCCGCGATATCGATCTGCTGGCGCGGTTGGCCGAACGGGATCTGGTCAAGGTCGCGATTTCCGTGACCACGCTCGACCGGCGGCTCGCCCGCGCGATGGAACCGCGCGCATCGACCCCTGCCCGGCGGCTCGAGACGATCCACCGCCTGTCCGAGGCCGGCATCCCCACCGCCGTCATGGCCGCCCCGATCGTCCCCGGCCTCAACGACGAGGAGATCGAAGCGATCCTGACCGCCGCGCGCGATGCCGGAGCTCGAGAGGCGGGCTACGTCACCCTGCGCCTGCCGCTGGAGCTGAAGGATCTGTTTCGAGAGTGGCTGGCCACCGAGGTGCCCGGCCGCGCGGGCAAGGTCATCAAACTCCTGCAGTCCATGCATGGCGGCCGCGACTACACGGCCGACTTCGGCGTGCGCCAGCGCGGCACCGGGCCCTATGCCGACCAGATCGCCCAGCGATTTCGCCTCGCCCTTGCCCGCCTCGGATTGAACCGGCGCCGCCTATCGCTGCGCACCGATCTTTTCGCGCCCCCGACGCCACCCGGCGGGCAGATGAACCTGTTGTAGGCTCGCCCGAACGATCCCGCGAACACGGGATTTGACGGAGCGTGCAGGTCCACTAGATTCAATCGGCGGCCAGGGCGCCGCGCCCAGGCGATCGAGTGAAGGTTCGGTCACCCCGGATGCAGGCCCTGAGCGCACATGCAACCAGACAGCGTACCGACACGACCGTCATGGCGGAAATACCCAACGAGCTGAACAAGCTGAGCGAGCGGACACGCGAGATCTTCCGCTCGATCGTGGAGTCCTACCTGGCCACCGGCGAGCCGGTCGGCTCGCGCAACCTGTCGCGCGTGCTGCCGATGACCCTGTCGCCGGCGTCCGTGCGCAACGTCATGTCGGACCTCGAGCAACTCGGCCTGATCTACGCGCCGCACACGTCGGCCGGCCGGCTGCCCACCCAGACCGGCCTGCGTCTGTTCGTCGATGCGCTGCTCGAGGTCGGCAATCTCAATGACGAGGAGCGTCGCCAGATCGAGGCGCAGATCGGCGTCAAGCGCAGCCAGTCCTTCGATCAGGTGCTCTCCGAGGCCGGCGAGCTCGTGTCGGGCCTGTCGCAGTGCGCCGGCGTGGTTCTGGCTGAAAAGCAGATCCGGCGCTTGAAGCACATCGAGTTCGTGCCGTTGGAGCCGACCCGGGCCCTGGTCGTCCTCGTCGGCGACGATCAGAGCGTGGAGAACCGCGTCCTGCAGCTGCCGGCCGGCCTGCCGCCCTCCTCGCTGACGGAGGCCGCCAACTACCTCAACGCCAAGATCCGTGGCCTGACGTTCCCCGAAGCCAAGGCCCTGATCGAAAAGGAGCTGGTGGTCGCCCGCGCCGAGCTCGACGGCTTGACGCAGAAGGTCGTCAAGGCGGGCCTCGCCGAGTGGTCCGGCACGCTCGACGACAGGAAGAGCCTGATCGTGCGCGGCCAGGCCAACCTGTTGAAAGACCTGACCGCGATCGAGGATCTCGAACGCATCCGCCAGCTGTTCCAGGACTTGGAGACCAAGCGCGACCTCGTGCAACTCCTGGGTCTCGCCGACCAGGCCGACGGCGTGCGTATCTTCATTGGCTCGGAGAACAAGCTCTTCTCGCTGTCGGGCTCCTCGCTCGTCGTCGCACCCTTCCACGACACCACGCGCAACATCGTCGGCGTGCTCGGCGTCATCGGACCGACACGGTTGAATTATGCCCGCATCATCCCGATGGTCGACTATACCGCCAAGCTCGTGGGGCGATTGTTGACTTGATTTTTCTGCTGCACTGCATGATATCGCCGCCCAGGATCGCGCGCGCGCGGGCCGGACTGACGCGCGCTCTGCACCACCGCCTGCCTTTTGCTCGGCCGAGCGCCCAGCCAGCCAGCCTGGATAGATCGCCGGTCCTCTGCCGACGCCAATCGCAAAAGGCCGATCGTTCAAGGCCGAACGGGCCAAGGAGAGAGAATGACCGCAGACCCTTCACAGCACGACACGGGCGCGGGCCCCGCCGCACCCCAGACGGGCGAGGAGGAAGCCGCGACCGGCATCGAGGCCGGCGCCGATCTCACGGCCTACGACGAAACGCAGATCCGCCAGATCATCGCAGCGCTCCAGGACGAGAACGAGAAGCTGCGCGCCGTGCAGGAGGCCGAGCGCGACCAAGCGCTGCGCGCGCGCGCCGAATTGGAGAATTTCCGCCGGCGCACCGAGCGCGAGAAGGCCGACACGGCGAAGTTCGCCATCACCAAGTTCGCCGCTGACATCGTCGGTGTGGCCGACAACTTCGAGCGCGCGATCAAGTCCGTGCCCGAGGGCGCCACCGCCGACAATCCGACGCTGAAGGCGCTGCTCGAAGGCGTCGTCATGACCGAGCGCGAGTTCCTCGTCGCCCTGGAGCGCCATGGTGTCAAGCGGGTGACCCCCTTCGAGGAGCCCTTCAACCCGCACCTGCACCAGGCGGTGATGGAGGTCGAGCACCCCACCGTGCCCGCGGGCACGTGCGTCCAGGTCTTCCAGCACGGCTACACGATCGAGGAGCGCATCCTGCGCCCGGCCATGGTCGCCGTTTCGCGCGGCGGGCCGAAGGCACCCAAGCCCGCCGACGTGGCCCCCGACGCGGCGCCCAATGTGGCCCCCGACGCGCCTGCCCCGAGCCAGGCATCGCCCGAAGCGCCTGGCCAGCCGGCACAACCCAATGGCAACGGGGGTGACGGTCAAGGTCCGTCCGGGTCCGCTGCCTAGGCGCGATCGGCCGCCACCTCCGGCCCCCTCAAACTGCGGCCGGGTCGCAGCGTCAGGGCCCCGCCGCTGCCCGCATTCCGCCCACCGGCGTCGGTCGGCGTCGCAAAACCAGGGGAGATATCCCACGCCCGGCATCATCGGCCTGGAAAGGCCGAAGTCGTAAAGCTACAACCACCGATGCCAAATCATCACGGCCACGTGAGCCGGGCCGTTGCGCCCCGGAATCGTGCCCCCTATATAAACCGCGAGCGTTATGCCAGCTCCAGGGGATCGGTTCACCGAGCGCCAGGCCAAGGGTCCTTGAGCCTGCGAGCTCGGGGGCATGAGGGTGCCGACGTCGATTGGGCCCTGCCGGTCCGCCGCCAACGAGAGGACTAGAAAGCGATGTCGAAAGTAATCGGAATCGATCTCGGCACGACCAATTCCTGCGTCGCCGTGATGGAAGGCGGGACGCCGAAGGTCATTCCAAACGCCGAGGGCGCAAACACCACGCCGTCGATCGTCGCATTCACCGAAGACGAGATGCTGGTCGGCCTGCCGGCCAAGCGTCAGGCGGTCACCAACCCGACCAAGACCTTCTTCGCAATCAAGCGCCTGATCGGCCGCCGCTACGACGACCCGATGGTCGAGAAGGACAAGGACCTTGTCCCCTATCCGATCGTCAAGGGGCCCAACGGCGACGCCTGGGTCGAGGCCAACGGCAAGCAGTATTCGCCCCAGCAGATCTCCGCCTTCATTCTGCAGAAGATGAAGGAGACCGCCGAGGCCTATCTCGGCCAGACGGTCACGCAGGCCGTCATCACCGTCCCCGCCTACTTCAACGACGCCCAGCGTCAGGCGACCAAGGACGCCGGCAAGATCGCCGGCCTCGAGGTGCTGCGCATCATCAACGAGCCGACGGCGGCTGCGCTCTCCTACGGTCTCGACAAGAAGCAGGGCTCCAAGACCATCGCCGTCTACGACCTCGGCGGCGGCACCTTCGACATCTCGATCCTCGAGATCGGCGACGGCGTCTTCGAGGTGCAGTCGACGAACGGTGACACGTTCCTGGGCGGCGAGGACTTCGACATGAAGCTCGTCGATTATCTCGCCGCCGAGTTCAAGAAGGAGACGGGCATCGACCTGCGCGGCGACAAGCTGGCCCTCCAGCGCCTGAAGGAGGCGGCCGAGAAGGCCAAGATCGAGCTGTCGTCGGCTGCCCAGACCGAGGTCAACCTGCCCTTCATCACCGCCGATGCCAGCGGGCCCAAGCACCTCATGAACAAGCTCTCGCGCGCCAAGCTCGAGAGCCTGGTCGAGGACCTGATCCTGCGCACCAGGGCACCCTGCGAGCAGGCGATCAAGGATGCCGGCCTGAAGGCGGCCGACATCCACGAGGTCGTGCTCGTCGGTGGCATGACGCGCATGCCCAAGGTCCAGCAGACCGTCAAGGAGCTGTTCGGCAAAGAGCCCCACAAGGGCGTCAACCCCGACGAGGTCGTCGCTGTCGGCGCCGCGATCCAGGGCGGCGTCCTCAAGGGTGACGTCAAGGACGTGCTGCTGCTCGACGTGACGCCGCTGTCGCTCGGCATCGAGACGCTCGGTGGCGTGTTCACGCGCCTCATCGACCGCAACACGACGATCCCGACCAAGAAGAGCCAGGTCTTCTCGACCGCCGAGGATGGGCAGAGCGCGGTCACCATCCGCGTCTACCAGGGTGAGCGCGAGATGGCGGCCGACAACAAGATGCTCGGCCAGTTCGATCTCGTCGGCATTCCGCCCGCCCCGCGCGGCGTGCCGCAGGTCGAGGTCACCTTCGACATCGACGCCAACGGCATCGTCCACGTGTCCGCCAAGGACAAGGCGACATCGAAGGAGCAGTCGATCCGCATCCAGGCCTCTGGCGGCTTGTCGGAAGGCGACATCGACAAGATGGTCAAGGAAGCCGCGGCCCATGCCGAGGACGACAAGCAGCGTCGCGCGCTCGTCGAGGCCAAGAACCACGCCGAGGCGATGGTGCACGATGCCGACAAGGAGCTTGCCGAGCACGGCTCCAAGATCTCCGCTGACGACAAGACGGCCATCGAGCAGGCGATCGCGAGCTTGAAGGAAGTGGCGGGCGGCGAGGATGCCGACGTCATCACCGCAAAGCTCAACGAGCTCGCCCAGGCACGCATGAAGATCGGCGCGGCCATCTATGGCAGCGGCGGCGGCGCGGCGGGATCTGGTGGCGACGATGAGCCCCAGGCCGGCGCGGGCGCCGGCAGCGACGAGAAGGTCGTCGATGCCGACTTCGAGGAAGTGAAGGACGACAAGAAGAAGTCGGCCTGACGCCGATGACAGTCGTGCGGGCGCAAGGCACCAGTGACTACGGGCCGGCGGAGCGATCCGCCGGCTCGGCGCATGCCGCAACGTCCGCTGAAGGTTACGTCATCTGCGCCAGCGCCGCCCGCGTCTTCGATCGCTGCGGGTGGCGGCTATGGAGGGGCTTCCGCTAGATGGCCAAGCGCGACTATTACGAGACGCTCGGCGTGGCAAAAAATGCCAGCGAGCAGGACCTGAAGTCGGCCTACCGCCGGCTGGCCAAGGAGCATCATCCCGACCGCAATCCGGGCGACAAGCAGGCCGAGCAGAAATTCAAGGAGCTCAACGAGGCCTACGAGGTCCTGAAGGACCCCCAGAAGCGGGCTGCCTACGATCAGTTCGGCCACGCCGCCTTCGAGGGCGGCGGCATGGGCCGTGGCGGTGGCTGCGCTGGCTTCGGCCCCGACTTCGCCTCCTCGATGTCGGACATCTTCGACGACCTCTTCGGCGAGTTCATGGGTGGGCGCCGCGGCGGCGAGCGCCAGCGCGGCGGCCGCGAGCGCGGCGCCGACCTGCGCTACAACATGGAGATCACGCTCGCCGAAGCCTTCACCGGCAAGACGGCACAGATCCGCGTCCCGACCAGCGTCGCCTGCGAGGCGTGCTCAGGCACCGGCGCCAAGGCGGGCACCAAGCCGGTCAGCTGTCCGACCTGCGCCGGCATGGGCAAGGTGCGCGCCAGCCAGGGCTTCTTCACGATCGAGCGCACCTGCCCGTCCTGCCACGGACGCGGCGAGATCATCGAGGACGCCTGCCCGGGCTGCAATGGCGCCGGCCGCGTCACGCGCGAGCGCACGTTGTCCGTCAACATCCCGGCCGGCGTCGAGGACGGCACGCGCATCCGTCTCGCCGGCGAAGGCGAGGCCGGCCTGCGCGGCGGCCCGGCGGGCGATCTCTACATTTTCCTGTCGATCAAGCCGCACGAGTTCTTCCAGCGCGACGGCGCCGATATTTTCTGCCGCGTGCCGATCTCGATGACCACGGCCGCGCTCGGCGGCCACGTCGACGTGCCGACCGTCGAAGGCCAGATGACGCGCGTCAAGGTCACCGAGGGCACCGAGACCGGCAAGCAGTTCCGCCTTACGCGGCAAGGGCATGCCCGTGCTGCGCTCGAAGGTGATCGGCGACATGTACATTCAGGTCGAGGTCGAGACGCCCAAGAATCTGACGCGGCGCCAGCGCGAGCTGCTCGAGGAGTTCGAGAAGGAAAGCCACAAGGATACGAGCCCGGAGAGCGCCGGCTTCTTCTCCAAGGTCGCAAGCTTCTTCGACGGCAAGGGCGGTTGATCCGCGCGCCAGCTCCATCGCACGCACAAACCGATCACGCTGTATCGACTGACTGGTGCGCAATGGGCACGCAACGCCGCTTTCGCACCGTCGATTACAGCCTGATAAGGGCATGTCCGGGGTGACATGGCCGCCACAACTCTTCACAATGACGGCGTTCGCGTGAGAGCGCTGCTTTTAGCGCGCGATCATCTCGTGTGGCGGGACCACAGCTCCGGTCAGCGGATCCTGCTCACGGCCAGAATGGGGCGTCGCGGCGGGTCTTGACGCCAGGCGCAGGCCGCGCGCGTTCGCCTCGAGGGGTTTGGCACATCGGCACGATGCCATCGGCACGACGAAGGGCACGACGCACAGCATGACACGGAAATCCACAATCGCAGCATCCGCGGCGCGCTGCGTCGCATTCGGCCTCCTGCTCGCATGGGGCGGCCTGAGCGCGGCGCCGGCGACGGCACAAAGCGCCAAGCTGATCAAGAGCTTCTCCGACTGGACGCTATATGCGGGACCGCCAGGCGCGCAGAAAACCTGCTTCGCCAGCTCCCAGCCCAAGGAGACCGAGCCTGGCAGCGTCAAGCGCAATGCGGCCTATTTCTACATCTCGGCATGGCCCGGCGAAGGCGTGAAGAGCGAGGTCAGCGTCAAGCTCGGCTTCGCTGTGAAGGACGGCAGCGAGGTCACGATCAGCATCGGCGGGGCCACGTTCAAGCTCTTCACCGAGGCGGAAAGGGCCTTCGTCGCCGACCCGATGGAAGAGTTGAAACTGATCGATGCCATGAAACGCGGCTCCCAGATGACGGTCCGGGCTGTCGCCCCCCGCGGCACGACGACCACCGACACCTATTCTCTGATGGGAATCACGCAGGCGCTGAACTCGCTCGCGTCCTCCTGCTGACATGGATCAGCGCGCCGCAACGGCCAGGTCCGGGTTTCACGGGCAATTGCCTGGGAAACGGCAGGTAATCGGGGCCGGGCCCTGGCCCGGGCAACCGTGCCGTGCGCTTCGCCGTGGACCCGTGACCGCGTGTCCGTTGCGCTCCGTGCCAAGAATCGCAAAGGTGCGAGGGGGAGGGGAATGACGGCCGTATCTTCTACCGGGCCGTCTCCCGCGCGCAGCGAGAGGAAGACCGCTTTGCAAGCCGATCAGAACGCCGCGCCGGCGGATGCCAAAGTCGAAGACTTGGCCGCCGGGCGCGACTGGATTCCGATTATGGCGCGTTATCGCGAGCCCAGCGTGGTTCGCAGCAGTGTCGAGATCGCCGTGACAGCCGTTCCGCTGGCCATTCTTTGGGCGGCCGCATGGTGGTCCCTGTCGATCAGCTACTGGCTGACGCTGGTGCTCGCGGTTCCCGCGTCCGTTCTCCTCGTGCGCCTGTTCCTGATCCAGCACGATTGCGGGCACGGCGCCTTTTTCCGCAATGCGCGCACGTTAACGACTGGATCGGCCGCGTCATCGGCGTGCTCACGATGACACCGTACGATGTCTGGCGCCGCAATCACGCCATCCATCACGCCACGTCCGGCAACTTGGACAAGCGGGGCGTCGGCGACATCGATACGCTGACCGTCGAGGAATATCTGGCGCTGCCCTGGTGGCGGCGCATCGCCTACCGGCTCTACCGCCATCCGCTCGTGATGTTCGGCATCGGCCCGTCGTACGTGTTCATGCTGCAGCAGCGGCTGCCCTATGGCCTGATGCGCGCTGGCTGGATGCCTTGGATCAGCGCGATGGCGACGAAACCTGGGGATTGCGGCTTTCGTGCTCGCCATGATCTGGCTCGTCGGCGCCGGCCCCTTCCTGCTCGTCCACCTGCCGATCGTCGCCTTGGCGGCCTCGCTGGGTGTCTGGCTGTTCTACGTGCAGCATCAGTTCGAGGAGACGTTCTGGGTAGAGGCGCAGGACTGGTCGCACCAGGATGCGGCGCTGTACGGCAGCTCCTATTACGATCTGCCGCCGGTGTTGAGCTGGCTCACCGCCAACATCGGCGTGCATCACGTGCACCATCTCTACAGCCGCATTCCCTATTATCGGTTGCCGCAGCTGATCAAGGACTACCCGGAGCTGGCCGAAGTCCGCCGCATCACGCTGCGCGAGAGCTTCCGCACGGTGCGTCTGAAGCTGTGGGACGCCAAAGAGCGGCGCTGGTGCCGTTCGCTCACGTCCAGCGCGGCGGTCGCTGACGGCGGTCGGTCCCGCCTGCTGGCGTTTATCCTTCTGGATGCGAGCCACCGCAAATGGATCAGCCCGCACCATTTCCACATTCCCGCACGAGATATGCGCGCACCCTCGCCTTTACCGCGACTTCGCGCCCGCGCGCTTGATCTCCTTGATCGCTGACCGCGCTTTTCCCGAACGCTCGACGATCTCGCGATCCTGCTCCGCAATCACTTCCTCGGCCGGCAGATCGCCATCGAGCCCGCCGAGGATCTCGGCGGGCACGCGGCGATTCGAGGTCTGCGAGCCGTCCTCGTAGGTGACGTCGAACATCACGAACTCGGCTTTGCCGTGGGGTTTCTTACGCGCCATGGCGATCTCCTGTCCCTATCTCGTGCGTGGCTCGACGCTTCCGGCCGCCGTTGCCGGTTCTGGCGCCACTTGGGGCGCGGACCGCGAGTGACCGGATGCGGCTGCTGACGCGGTCGTCGCCGCGGGAGGCATGCGGGCGGCTGTCGCCGTCGCGCGCCGAAGCTTGCGCCCTCGGCTCGCCACCTTGGCGCCCCTCTCCACCTGTGCGTGCGTCCCGGGCGCTCCGCTAGTCGCGCCGCGCGTGTCCTGGCCGTCCTGCGCGCGCATCTCTGGCCGTGTGGCGCGGGGCCCCGGTTCGGCTCGCACTCGTGGCGGGCACCGGCATCGGCGCCATGGCCGCATTTCGCGCCGTTGCCCTGCCCTTGACCCTGCCCGTGACCATTGCCGGCACCGTTGCGCGCCCGATAGCCCGCCTTCGGCGCGGCCAGGAAGGCGACGCCGTCCAGCGAGTTTTCGTGACCGCGCGTGTCACGCTGCGGCGAGGAGGGCCGTCGGACTTGCGCCGCGGTCACGGCCATCGCGGGTCTGCGATGACCCGCAGGTAGCCGCCACCGTGTCCCGCACCATGGCCACTCGCGCTCGCCGCTTGCGGTCGTTCGCCGCGCGCCGGTGTCGCGCGCCGGTCCTGGCCCGGCACGACGAGCCGGCCGAGCCCGGCCGGCAGGCGCCACCCCGCGTCCCCGGCCTCGCGACCCTGGCGATGTCACCGGGCCGATCCCCGGCGATCACCGTGGCGCTTGCTCTGGCGTCCGTTGTCGCGCTCGCGATGCGGCGACGCCCTCGCGCCCAGCGGAGGTCCGATCGGCGGCCAGAGACCGCGTCGTTACGGCGCGTTTCCGACAGGAATGGTCTGCCGCGTCAGCCGCTCGATGGCGCGCAGGAGATGCGCGCTCCTCGCCATCGCACAGCGAGATCGCGGAGCCCGATCGGCACCCGCACGCGCCGTGCGCCCGATGCGATGCACGTAGGCCTCCGGCACCTCCGGCAGATCGAAGTTGACGACGTGCGTGACGGCATCGATGTCGATGCCGCGCGCCGCGATGTCGGTCGCAACCAGCACGCGCACGTGCCCGTCGCGGAACTGACGCAGGGCGTGCTCGCGCTGACTCTGGCTCTTGTTGCCGTGGATGGCGAGCGGCCTGGATGCCGCCGCCCGATCGAGGTGCAGCGCGACGCGGTCGGCGCCGCGCTTGGTGCGCGTGAAGACCAGCGTGCGCGCCATGTCGGCGTCGGCGCAGCAGCTCGACGAGCAGCGCGCGCTTCTTGTTGCGCTCGATGTGGATCACCCGCTGCTCGGATGCGCTCGACCGTGGACGGCGACCGGCGTCACCGCGACGCGACGGGCTCGCGCAGCAGTTCTGCGGCCAGCGTCGCGATCTCCTCGGGCATCGTGGCCGAGAAGAACAGGCTCTGCCGGCGCTGCGGCAAGCCCGACACGATCCGCCGGATCGGCTTGATGAAGCCGAGGTCCAGCATCTGGTCGGCCTCGTCGAGCACGAAGATCTCGGTCGACGAAAGGTCCGCGTCCCGCTCGCCGATGTGGTCGAGCAGACGGCCCGGCGTGGCGACCAGGACGTCGACGCCCTGGCGTAGCGCCTGTGATCTGCGGGCGATGCGCGACGCCGCCGAACACGACGGCGACGCTGACGCCCATATGTCGGCCATAGGTGCGGAAGCTGTCGGCGATCTGGGTGGCCAGCTCGCGCGTCGGGGACAGCACGAGCACGCGCGCCCCGCGGCGCGGCGCCGGGCGGCGGTTTTCGGCCAGGCCGATGCAGAATCGGCAGCGCGAAGGCTGCTGTCTTGCCGGTGCCGGTCTGGGCAATGCCCAGGAGGTCGGCGCCCGACAGGACGACTGGGATGGCCTGCGCCTGGATCGGCGTCGGCGCGACATAGCCCTCTTCGTCGAGTGCACGCATGAGGGCCGGCGCGAGGCCGAGGTCGGAGAAGTCTGTCACTGAGGTTCTTTCTTGAAAAATGGGCACACCGGATCGCGCACGCGTCATTGCGGAGAGTGCGGCGCCCGGCTCGCGAGGATTCGCGAACGGTTGTCCCGCACGCCCCGCGTGGTCTGGGCGATGGGTGGATGTTTCGCGGCGATCGAGAGAAGGGGGGTGGAGTGCTGAGACATCGGCCGGGCGTTGGCCCGGCACCCCCTCACGCGGCTGGAGCGCCAGAAATCGCTTCTTAGGAGCGATGGCGGCTTATCTCATGTTGCACTGCAAAAGTCAAATGGCCTTTGCGTCCCCGGTGGCCGCCGGCGCGGTCGTGCTGGTGGCACTGGTTGGGTCCTCCGCCACCGGCCCCGCGTCGATCGCCCGCCGGTAGAGGTGCCAGGTGGCATGGCCGATCACCGGCAGCACCACGATCAGGCCTACGAACACTGAGGCCAGCGACACCACGGTCAACAGCCCAATCAGGATGCACCACGCGATCATCGGCCCTGGGCTGGCCAACACCAGCCGGACGCTGGTCACCATGGCGGTCACGAAATCGATGTCGCGGTCATAGAGCATCGGGAAGGAGACCACCGAGATCGAGAACACGAACAGTGCGATCAGCGCACCCACCACGTTGCCCAGGAACAGAAAGACCAGACCCGTCGGCGTGGTGAAGATCGTGGTCAGCAGGTCGGGCCCGAACGAGCTGAAGCCCATGAACGCGAAGAACAAAAAGGCCGCGATGTCCATCCACAGCACCAGCGCGAAGCCCGTCACCAGCGCCATCCAGCGAAGGTCGCGCTTGGCCGATCGGCCGATCGCGCCGAACACACCCGACCAGGACAGCGGCTTGCCGGTCTCCAATTGCTCGCTCACCGCGTAGAGGCCGACGACCGCAAACGGCGCGATGAGCGCAAACCCCATGGCCAGGGGGTAGGCGAGGAACGGCAGATCGAAGGTCCACAACAGCGCCAGCAGCAGCCACCCCGCCGCGGCATAAAGGAGGCCGAAGAACAGGCCGTATTTGGGGGCGGTCCGAAAATCCCTGAGCCCGGCCCCGATCACTTCCACCAGGTCCTCGAACGTGACCTTGCCGATACGTGCCGACGGCCGCGCCGCGCGCGAGCGATCCGATTGGGACATGGACCTGCCTCCTCCGCCGCTTCAGTCGTCTCGGATCGCAGCCTCTCGCGGGCCACCTTTTTTCCCTCCGTTAGCCGAACTTTGCGAAAGCCGGCCTGTCATTGATCCAGGTCAATGTCCTCCACCGTCTGGCGACCTTCAGTCCTATGACGCACGAGTGACAACTGAACGGCTGCCGCGCGAGGGCTCGTTTCGGGCTGGAAGCGCCGTGCCGAGGGAGAACGCCATGGTCAAGCGCCGCACGAGTGGCACCGAGACGCCGTCGTCCGAGGTCACGCAGGGCGCGACGGCGGCAGCCGTGAGCGAGACCGCATCGGCAACGCAGGTCGTCGAGGACAACGCGACGGAAAACCCGCAGCCGGCCGCGCCGCCGGCATTGGAGGCTTCGACGGCCGACGCGCACGCCAACGGCGCAGCCGACGGCCAGCCGGCCGTCGTCTCAAGGCTCTCGCTGGCCGAGAAGCGCCGCAATCCCGATGCCATCCGGCGGGCGTTCGAAACGGGCGTCTACCCCTACGAGACGCGCATTCGCACCAAGGACTACGAGCAGCATATGGAGGAGCTGCAAGTCGAGCTCCTCAAGGCGCAGCGCTGGATCAAGGAGACCGGCGAGCGCGTTGTCATCCTGTTCGAGGGCCGCGATGCCGCGGGCAAGGGCGGCACCATCAAGCGTTTCATGGAGCATCTCAACCCGCGCGGCGCTCGCGTTATCGCGCTCGAAAAGCCCTCCGAGCGCGAGAAATCCCAGTGGTATTTCCAGCGCTACGTCGAGCATCTGCCAGCCGCTGGGGAAGTCGTGTTCTTCGATCGCTCCTGGTACAACCGTGCCGGCGTCGAGCGCGTGATGAACTTCTGCACGCCCAACGACTATCTGGAGTTCATGCGCCAATGTCCCGAACTCGAGCGCATGCTCGTGCGCTCCGGCCTGCGGCTCTACAAGTACTGGTTTTCCGTCACGCGCGAAGAGCAGCGTCGGCGCTTCACCGCGCGGCAGTCCGATCCGTTGAAGCAGTGGAAGCTGTCGCCGATCGACGTCGCCTCGCTCGACAAGTGGGACGCCTACACCGAGGCCAAGGAGGCGATGTTCTTTTATACCGACACCGCCGACGCGCCCTGGACGATCATCAAGTCCGACGACAAGAAGCGTGCCCGCCTCAACGCCATGCAGCACTTCCTGTCCAGCCTCGATTACCCCAACAAGGTGCGCTCCGTCGTGCGCGGCCCCGACCCGCTTATCGTCGGCTCCTCGGCCCACGTCATCGGTCGCGACGAGCACATCCTCGGCAAGACGCTGCATCCTGAAAAGCGCCGCAACGCGCCCGGCGAATAGGGCGCGCCCACGCCATCGGCGCGGCCGTCCCGCCGCCCCTGTCGGTCCGGCCGTCCACATCGGCGGCCGCACGCCGCGCATGCGGTGTGCGCAGCCATCCCGACTCACCTATGGTGCCCCCGCAGTGCGCGTGATCCGACCGTCCGCCAGGGGAGGGCAGCGATGAGCTTGCTCTATCGCATCGTTTACGCCGCACATGCCAACGGCACTCATCACAAGCTCGCGCTCGATGCCGTCGCGGCGCTGTCGGTGCCGGCGGCGGACGCCTGGCAAAAGCTCTTCCTGGCCAACGCCGAAGGCTATCTGACGGGCGCCAAGGACCCTGACAAGGTCTTCAAGGATTTCAAGAACCACGTCCTCCACGTCGGCGACGACTACTGGGGCGGCGCGATCGGCAAGGTCGACGAATGGTACCGCACCACCGTCGATCGCCTGGCCGCCGGCCAGTGGCCCGAGGCCGTCTATGCCGCGGGCGTGCTCAGCCACTACTACACCGACCCCATTCATCCCTTTCACACCGCCCAGTCGGAAGCCGAGAACTCGATCCACCGCGCCGCGGAGTGGAGCATCAACCGCTCCTACGACCAGCTCGCCCGCATCGGCGCCGGCTCGAACCGGCGCCTGCCCGTCGAGGTCAAGGACGGCGACGGCTGGCTGCGCGATCTCGTCTGCGCAGGCGCCGAGCTGTCCCACGCGCAGTATGAAAAGCTGATCGCCCACTATGATATCCACAAGGGCGTGGTCGATCCCCCGGCGGGCCTCGACATGCTGGCCCAGGCCCTCGTCGCCGATCTCATCGATTATGCCGGGCGCAGCTTCGCCGTCATCCTCGATCGCGCGATCGCCGAATTCAAGGCCGCCCCGCCGTCCGTTTCGCTGACCGTCGAGACGTTCCTGGCGACGGTCAAGATCCCCAAGAAGTGGATTGCCAAGAAGCTCGCCAATGCCGAGGACCGTCGCGTCGTCGAGGCGATGTACGACGAGCTGCGCACGACCGGCCGCGTCGACCAGACCTTGCCCGAGGACGACCGCACGGTGAGCGATCTCTACGCTGCCGAAGTGCTCGCCCCGCGCCGGGCGGCCCGCGATTCCAAGCGCGCCGCCCTGGTTGGCGCGACGACGCCACGCCCAGCGTCTCGCGAGCCTGAGCCAAGACCCCAGGTCCATGAGGCCCCGGCCGCCGCGCCCGCGCCCTCGCTCGCCGCGCGATTGGATCGCGTCGCGCCGTCCGCCGTGCCCGCCATCGACCGCGAGACGTCGCAATCGGAGGGAATGCGCGCAACGTCAGCGCCAGGGCAAGCATCTGCGCCCGCCGCCGCGACGACGACGTCGGTACCCCCTGCGGGCCAGTCGCCGGCGCCGAAGTCTCCAGTTGAAGCGACCGCTGTCCAAGCGCCACCTCCAAAACCGCCGGCAGTGGCATCGACCCCAACCCCAACCCCAACCCCAACTCCGACCCCATCACGAGCACCAGCCCCGCCCCAGAGCCGGTCGCCCGTGCTCGCGCCACTTGACAGCGCGGAGGCTGATCGGCCTGCACCGCGCGAGCCGCGCATCTACCTCGCTGCCGGCGATCCACTGGAAGCCGCGCCGTCTATCGGGCCGAAAGGCGCAGAGCGCTTTGCGAGCTTCGGCATCAAGACGGTTGCCGACTTCCTGGCCGGCGACGCCAAGACGATCGCCGACAAGCTCGCCGTTCGCCAGGTCACGCCTGAAGTCATCGCAAGCTGGCAGGCCCAGGCTCGCCTCGTAATGGGCGTGCCCGGTCTGCGCGGCACGCACGCGCAACTCTTGTGCGGTGCAGGTTTGAGAACCGTGCAAGCGATCGCGTCGGCCGATAGCGATGCGGTGTGCGCGGCGGTGCTGAAGTATGCGACCTCGCCTGAAGGACAGCGTCTGCTGCGCGACGGCCCGCCGCCCGATGTCGCACGCATCAAGTCATGGTGTGACAGCGCACGCGCGGCGCTGGCAGCGTAGTGCTCGCCGCCACGTGGCCACGACACATTGTGCGCCATGCAATCCCTTCGCCTTGACGCGCCTCAGCGCGCCCTGAGCGTCATCGAAGCGATGCCCGCGGCGATGTTGAGCCCCTGCTGCGATTGCACGCTCAACGGCTGGAGCACGATCGAGTTCGACGATCCACCGACCAGCGCGTTGGCGCCGATCCCCACGCCGACCGTCGCCTCGCCCGAGACGCCGCCGTAGGTGCCCGCCAGCGACCGGGCTGGCAGCGCCGACGTCGAGGCAAGTACGGCCCACGCGAGCGTCGACACGTTCGTCACGCCGACATCGATGCCGAACTTGGAGATCGAGCCGGTGTAGCTCTCCCGCTTGCCCTGGTGCTCGAAGGTGCAGGACAGATCCTTTGTCGAGCCGAACACGAAACCGGCGCCGCCAGCCACCCGGCACGTCAGCACGCCTGCCTCCATCCGCGACGGACCTTGCGCGCCCACTGTCGACGCGCCCGCCAGCGCGAGGAGTGCCGCGAGCCCGATGCGTGCCATGCGTCCTGCCATATCCATCTCCTCTCGGCATGCGTCGCCGCGCTTGGGCGTCGCCCCTGATCTGGCGTAAGGCTAGCGACATCGGCGCGCGCCACCTTGCGCGCGCTCAAATGTCAGCGCGCGGACATGTGCGGATCAATGGCGCGTGGCGGCCTTCTTTACCGGCCCTTTCCCCACATCGTGCGCATGCGCGGCCAGGGTGCGGGCCGAAGGAAGTGCGTCAACGAGCCGGCGACCCAGCTCTGATGGGCAGCGACGAAGTCCTGCCAGGCGGGGTCGGCATTGAGCGCGGCGCGATGCTTCTGCGCCTCCGCGACCGAGGCATAGCCGCGGTACTGGATCACGCGATGAATGCGCCCGATCAGCGTGAAAAGCGTGCCGACGCGATGCGGCGCATCGATCGGATGGGCGATGATGTTGTGGGCCTCGCATGCCGCCCAGAAGGCCGGCAATCCGCCCGGCAGCAGATCCAGGATCGTTTCCGTCACGCACATGTTGGCGACGTCCTTGGACGCCGCCGCAGCAGCGGCCTCCGGCAGCGTCGGCGGGCTCGCGGTCAGGTGCAGTGCCAGATCCGTGACCGGCGCCGGAGGCGCGATGAAGAAGCCGTTTTCCTGTTGCAGCATGCAGGTGCGCACGAGCCGGAAATACTCTGGGTTCTGCGTCGCGTAGTACTTCTCGTAAGCCCCGCGCCAATGGTCGAGCGACTGGAACTTGTAGAGCTGGATGATCTGGTCCGAGGGGCCCGCGATCGTCGAGAAGTAGGACAGGTTGTGGTCGAGCACGACACCGTAGATGTCCGGCGTGTTCCACTCCTCCTGGGCCTGCCAGAATTTCTCGATCATGCCGGGGCGAAATGTATAGGCGCGCCGTTCGAAGACCATCTTTGGGCTCCCTGGTCCTGTTGCCGCCGCGGAGCAGCCTTCTTACTTTCGCCAGCCTCCGTCGGCATGCTGAGATACGATACCAACGCGGCCGGAGGGGCGAAAGAGGCATGACGGCGGGAATGCGAATTGGAATTGCGGTTGCGCTCGTCCTCGCGGCGGTCGGGACACCGCAGGTGCAGGCTGTCGCGCCCGCGGCCCAGAAATCCTGCGCTCAGAGCAATTTCGAGGGCCACCGCATCACGGTTTGCGCGTTCGACGCCGCCCGCGCCCGTGTGCAGCTCTTCCACGCTGACCGTCAAGGCAATGTGCTCGGTGACTTTTCCGCCGTCGTGCGCGAGAGCAAGCGACAAGGCACGACCCTGCGCTTTGCCATGAACGCCGGAATGTATCACGCCGACCGCGCCCCGGTCGGCCTCTACGTCGAGGACGGCCGCCGCATCCGCCCGCTGGTCACGGGAAGGGGCAAGGGCAACTTTTCCATGCTGCCCAACGGGGTCTTCTTCGTCGACCGCAACGGCGCCGGCGTGATGGAGACACGCGCCTATCGCAAGAGCCGCATTCGTCCGCAGCATGCGACCCAGTCCGGCCCCATGCTCGTGATCGAAGGCCGCCTGCACCCGCGCTTTCGCGCCAGGAGCGACAACAGGAAGATCCGCAACGGCGTCGGTGTCTCGCGCGATCGCAAGCGGCTGTGGTTCGCCATCGCCGACGATCCCGTCAACTTTCATACCTTCGCGCGCTTTTTCCGCGACCGCCTCGGCGCGCGCAATGCGCTTTATCTCGACGGCTCCATCTCGCGCCTCTATGCGCCCGAGATCGGTCGCGAGGATTTCGGCATGCCGATGGGACCGATCGTCGGCATTGTGGACTGAGTCGCATGACGCTCGACCAATACGACGCCTTCTGCCGCTCGCTCCCCGCCACGACCAAGGTCGTCCAGTGGGGCGGCGCACACGTCTGGAAGGTCGGCGCCAAGGTGTTCGCCATCGCCTGGCCCGACGACGACGACCCCGGGCCCACGGCCGACGTGCTCGTCACCTTCAAGGTGTCACCCATGAGCTACGACCTGCTGAAGGAGATGCCGGGCTGCCGGCCGGCCCCCTACCTCGCCTCTCGCGGCATGAAGTGGATCCAGTGGACCGGCCCCGACACGCTCGATGACGCCGCCCTGCGCGACTACGTCGCCGAAAGCCACCGCCTCGTCGCCGCCGGCTTGCCTAAGCACGTGCAGCGCGAGTTGGGGCTGATCTAGTGTTCCGGTTCCGACCCTTGCTTCCCGTTGCCGGGTGCTCGCGCGCAACTGGCCGCCCGGCCGGGCCGCCACGTTGCACTGCGATAGACCCGTGATCAGGCTGCCCGGCGCATCGGGTGGTTGTGCAAACGGGCAATGGCTGGATAAATCGGGGTCGGCCTCGCTCGCCAGGGCGCCCGCGATTCTCGCGCGCCGTCCCGCTGAGACCACGGCCGTCGTCGACCTTGGGAGCCCGGCCACATGACAACAGTTCTCTACCCGGAAGACCACTTCCCCAACGACCAGCTCGAGGCGGACGTCTTCGGTCCGGATGTCACCATACGCGCCCGCGCGGCCAAATCGATCGCCGAGCTCGACGACAAGGATTGCGCCGACGTCGACGGCCTGATGATCATGCGCCTCGCCGTCAGCCGCGCCGACATGGCCCGCTTCCCCAAGCTCAAGTGCATCGTGCGCATGGGCGTCGGCTACGACCGGCTCGACCGGGTCGCCGCGGCCGAACGCAACATCTTGATCTGCAACGTCCCCGACTACGGCACGACGGAGGTCGCCGACCACGCCATCGCACTGGCGCTCAGCTTGCGGCGCGGCATTCTCCACTATCACGACACACAGCGCGCGAGCCCGCCCGCTCCCTGGAAGCCCGTCACGACGGGCATGCTGGTGCGCCGCGCCGGCGTTCAGACCTTCGGCGTCGTTGGCCTCGGGCGCATCGGCACTGCGGCCGCGCTGCGCGCCAAGGCGCTGGGCTTCCGCGTCGCCTTCTTCGATCCCCACCTGCTGAACGGCGCGGAGCTGGCGATCGGCGTCGACCGCGCGCGCACCCTGGAGGCGTTGCTCGAGGAGACGGACGTCCTGTCGATCCACGCACCGCTGACGCGCGAGACGCGCGGCCTGATCGGCGGCAAGGAGCTGGCGCGCCTGAAGCCGGGCGCCGTCCTCGTCAACACTGCGCGCGGCGGTATCGTCGACCTCGACGGCGTCTACGATGCGCTGAAGAGCGGCCATCTCGCCGCCGCCGGCCTCGATGTCGCCCCCGTCGAGCCGCCCGTCGATCCCGTCCACAAGCTGATGGCCGCCTACCGCGCGCGCGAGCCGTGGCTCACCGGACGCCTCGTCTTCACGCCGCACGCCGCGTTCTATTCGCCCCAAGCCGAGCACGACACCCGCGTCAAGGGGGCCGAAACGATGCGTGCCGCCCTGCTGTCCAACAAGCCGCAGAACGTCATCACGCCCGACATGGATTGAGCACGTTGGCTCGGCCTGAGTGTCGGACAATCGGGGCAGCCCAGTTGCCCCTTGGGGGCGGAGCACGCGAGGCAGCCGTCCCGCGCGCCCCTTGCAATCCCGTCACTGGCGCGTCACATTGACGTCAGTTCCGAGGGGGGCCGGCGGGTGCCGGCTGAGACCGCCCAAATCCGGGCAGCCACCCTTAGAACCTGATCCGGGTCATGCCGGCGAAGGGACGGACACATCGCGACCGGTCGACGGTCCAGCCCCCGCCAGCAACTCCGGTTCAGTTCTGCGCCATGACGCCTGCATGGGCACGATCATGGGCCGCAAGCGCGGCCTGGCGCGTGCGCCGCCCCCGCGGAGGGCCCGTGCGCGCCGAGAACCTGGACGTCCCCTCGCGCTGCCGCGACAGCGCACGGATTAGCCCGTGAGCGAACCAGAGAGCAACGATGAACAAGATCACCCGCCCCAGTGACATGACGCTGCCCAAGGTGACGACCGGGCCGATCCAGGGCTCCCGCAAGATCTACGACGCGCCGGATGGCCATCCCGACGTGCGCGTGCCGTTCCGCGAGATCGCGCTCACCGATCCCGACATGCCGACCTTCCGCGTCTACGATCCCTCCGGCCCCTACACCGAGACGGACGCCAAGATCGACGTCGAGCAGGGTCTGCCGCGCCACCGCGCAGCCTGGGTGATCGAGCGCGGCGGTATCGAGAGTTACACCGGCCGCGACGTGAAGCCCGAGGACAACGGCAACGCGACCGGCAAGCATTTGGCCCGCGCCTTTCCCAATACGCCCCAGCCGATGCGTGGGATGCCCGGCAAGCCGGTCACGCAATTCGAGTTCGCGCGCGCGGGCATCGTGACCAAGGAAATGATCTACGTCGCCCATCGCGAGAACCTGGGCCGCAAGTCAGCCCTCGCCCGCGCCAACGCGGCGATCGCCGATGGCGAGTCGTTCGGCGCTCGAGATCCCCGCGCACATCACGCCGGAGTTCGTGCGCGACGAGATCGCGAAGGGCCGCGCTATCATCCCCTGCAACATCAATCACGCCGAGTTGGAGCCGATGATCATCGGCCGCAACTTCCTGGTGAAGGTCAACGCCAACATCGGCAACTCTGCCGTCTCCTCCTCCGTGGAGGAGGAGGTCGAGAAGATGGCGTGGGCGATCCGCTGGGGCGCCGACACGGTGATGGACCTGTCGACAGGCCGCAACATCCACAACACGCGCGAATGGATCCTGCGCAACTCGCCGGTTCCCATCGGCACTGTGCCGATCTATCAGGCGCTGGAGAAGTGCGGCGGCGATCCCGTCAAGCTGACGTGGGAGCTTTATCGCGACACGCTGATCGAGCAGTGCGAGCAGGGCGTCGACTACTTCACCATCCATGCCGGTGTGCGCCTCGCCTATGTGCCGCTCACCGCCAACCGCGTGACGGGCATCGTGTCGCGCGGCGGCTCGATCATGGCGAAGTGGTGCCTCGCGCATCACAAGGAGAGCTTCCTCTACGAAAAATTCGACGAGATCTGCGACATCATGCGGGCCTACGACGTGTCGTTCTCGCTGGGCGACGGCCTGCGTCCGGGCTCGATCGCGGACGCCAACGACCGCGCGCAGTTCGCGGAGCTGGAGACGCTCGGCGAATTGACCAAGATCGCCTGGGACAAGGGCTGCCAGGTGATGATCGAAGGCCCCGGCCACGTGCCGATGCACAAGATCAAGATCAACATGGACAAGCAGCTGAAGGAGTGCGGGGAAGCCCCGTTCTATACGCTGGGCCCGCTCACGACGGACATCGCGCCGGGCTACGATCACATCACGTCCGGCATCGGCGCGGCCATGATCGGCTGGTTCGGCTGCGCCATGCTCTGCTACGTGACGCCCAAGGAGCACCTGGGCCTGCCCAACCGCGACGACGTCAAGGAAGGCGTCATCACGTATCGCCTCGCCGCTCACGCCGCCGACCTGGCCAAAGGGCACCCGGCCGCGCAGCTGCGCGACGATGCCTTGTCGAAGGCGCGTTTCGATTTCCGCTGGGAGGACCAGTTCAACCTTGGGCTCGATCCCGATACCGCGCGCGAGTACCACGACGAGACGCTGCCCAAGGACGCGCACAAGGTCGCCCACTTCTGCTCCATGTGCGGCCCGAAGTTCTGCTCGATGAAGATCACACAGGACGTGCGCGACTACGCGGCCAAGACCAACGCCGGCAATTCCGCGATGGTGGAGGCCGAGCAGGGCATGGCCGCGATGAGCCAGAAATTCCGCGACATGGGCGGGCAGGTTTATGTGGATGCCGACACTGCGTCGCGGCTTGCCGCGGAGCAGCAAGAGAAAGCCGAGGCTGGCGCCGTGAAGACGGCGGCGCACGCGCCGGGCGAAGCGGGGTCGTCGCGAGAAGCGGTGAGGAAGAGCAACGAGGCGTTGGGGTAGCACGCTCTCGCGCTATCAATCAGCAGCGATGGCCGGGCCGGCAACGGCTCGGCCATTCTCGTCTCCAGCCATGGCCGCTTTCAAGGCCTTGCGGAACTCGCCGTCGCCTTGAGGGACGCGATGGGCCAATGCACTAAGTCGCTGCGCGACAACCCGCTGTGCGGGGGCGCAAGCGGCGAGCGCGGTAACCAGTTGAGAGGGTGACGATATCGGGGCGGGGAGCCCCGTCCTGAGGATGGAGGTGTTCAGCAACCCTCACTCAGGAGAGGCTCCCCATGAGCACCGACACTACTACCGGCACGCCGCTGCGTCAGCGCATGATTGAAGACATGGCTGCCCGCCAGCTCAACCGGCACACGCAGCGCAGCCATATCTCCAGCTGCAAGCGGTTCGCCACCTGGCTGAAGCGCTCGCCGGACACCGCGACGGCCGACGAGGTGCGGCTGTTCCAGCTGCATCTGATCGAGGTCGGAGCGTCGATCTGCAATCGCAACCGGATCATGACCGGGGTGCGGTTCCTGTTCCGGGTGACGTTGCGCCGGCATGATCTGGCGGCCGAGGTCTGGCACCTGAAGGAGCCGCTCAAGCTGCCGCCGGTGCTTTCGCCCGAAGAAGTCAAGCGCGTGCTGACGATGGCGACCAACCTGAAGGCGCGCGTGATGCTGACGCTCTGCTACGGCTGTGGGCTGAGAGCCGGCGAGGTGGTCCGCCTCACCGCCGGCGACATCGACAGCGAGCAGATGATCATTCGCATCGTGCAATCCAAGGGGCGCAAGGACCGCCACGTCATGCTGCCCGAGGAGTTGCTCGACCTGCTCAGGCAGTGGTGGAAGGAGCGCCCCAGGGATCACGACTCTGCCGTCGCGCCTCGAGGCCGCTGGCTGTTCCCCGGCCGCGGCGCGCATCGGCCGCTGACGACGCGTCAGTTCAACCGGCTGCTCAAGGACGCAGCCAAAGCGGCCGGCCTGAGAAAGCCGATCACACTGCACACGCTGCGCCACAGCTTCGCGACGCGCATGCTGGAACGCGGCACCGACTTCCGCGTGATTCAAGCGATTCTCGGCCATGACAAGCCCGAGACGACGGCGCGCTACACGAGGGTAGCGACGGGCCTGATCGCCAAGATCGAAAGCCCGCTCAGCGAGCTGTCGCTGCCGCCCGCGAGCCGGATCAAGCGCAAGCGCGTCAGGAAGATCGCGCCATAGCCGGCAGTGATCGTGACACGGCCGGCTCTGGAGGTCGCGGACATCTTCCGCGACCACGGTCCTGCGTGGCGTCTTGCCAACGAGGGTCACGTCAGTCTCGACCAGATGAAGGTGATGACAGCAATCGAGCGCTGCAGAACAGCTGCGCTCGGCGGCCATGTTGCGCGTTGCGAGAACGGCGCGTGCGAGCACGCTGTCATCGGCTTCAACAGTTGTCGCAACAGGCATTGTCCGAAGTGTCAGGGGACCGCAGCACGGAAGTGGTTGGTGGAGCGCGAGGCCGAACTGCTGCCGGTCGGCTACTTCCATGTCGTCTACACGTTGCCGGCGCAGTTGCGCGACATCGCCTACCAGAACAAGCGCGTCGTCTACGACCTGCTGATGAAGTCGTCGGCTGAGACCACGTTGACGATCGCGGCCGACCCCAAGCGTCTCGGCGCGAAGATCGGCGTCACGGCGGTGCTGCACACGTGGGGCTCGGCGATGACGCATCACCCACATGTGCACATGATCGTGCCAGGCGGCGGGTTGTCAGAGGACGGCTCACGATGGGTCTCAGCCAAGCCGCGCTTCCTCGCGCGCGTCGAGGTGCTGTCGCGGCTGTTTCGGGGCCGCATGTTGGCGATGCTGGTGGAGGCACACAGCCAGAGCCGACTGCGGTTCTCGGGCCATCTCGCCGCGCTCGCCGACATCAAGACCTTCAAGCGCATCCTGGCGCCGCTGCGCAGGATCGAATGGGTCGTCTACTGCAAGCCGCCGTTCGGCGGGCCGAGCCAAGTGCTGCGCTACCTGTCGCGCTACACGCATCGCGTGACGATCTCGAACCGGAGGCTGGTCGCGGCCGATGACGGCGGCATCGCGTTCCGCTGGAAGGACTATCGGCAGGACTGGTCGGTGCGCTGGAAGACGATGACGCTCGCTCCCGCCGAGTTCATCCGCCGGTTCCTGATCCACGTACTGCCGAAGGGCTTCCAACGCATCCGTCACTATGGCCTTCTCGCCAATACCAACCGCACCGCGAGCATCGCGCGCGCCCGCGAGCTGCTCGGTGTCGAGCCGCCCGTCGCCGAGCCCGAGGAGGACAAGGCCGTCGCGCCCGACGAGCCACGCGTACTGCCCTGCCCGTGTCCGCGCTGCGGCGGCCGCATGCTCGTGATCGAGGTGTTCGCACGCGGATGCCAGCCGAGATACCAGTCGACACCGGTGCCGGCGCCGATCAGGATCGACACGTCATGAGGCGCACGCGCGGCCAGCCTGACAGAAAAGCTGTTCCGACGAGCCGGCCCTGCGCCGGCAACGATGGGGCTTGGCCAGATCGCCTCGTTGGGCTCCACGACGGGCTCGACATGATGCCGCCAGACCGCTCGACGCGCCATTCAGCTGGGACTGCCAACCCACAAACACGTGCTTGCGTGACCAGCTGCGGTGGATCCGTGCCCGCCAACGACACGACTGCGGCGGCTCAATCCCCATAGCGCCCGCTGCACCCGAGTGCCCCACATCCCGCGACTTCGTGCCTTGGCGCTTCTCCGACGCCGGCCGTCGCGTGCGTGGCCAGCATCGTCATGCCGGCGTCCGAGAAACCTGCACATTCACGTCGTCCCTTGCACGTCCGCTTACGGCTCTACGCTCCCCTTGCAACGCCACGATCCCTCGCCTTGCGCGCGGCCCCCAACCCCCGTGAAGACGGGGAGAGGGGAGGCGCGCCGGCCCTCCACCCTCCCGCGTTGACACCGCGCCGACAGAGAGAACATCATCCAGCTAATCGCGCCGCGATAGTGAGAACAACGGCGCGTGCCCGGGAGGGCAGCAACGACGCGCGGCACCTTCGACGAAGGCTTGCCGACGCATAGGCCAGGGACAGGGAGCAACCGACCATGCCATTCTACAATGCCGCCACCATGAAGCCCGAGACCAGCGAGAAGGGTCCGGCCGTCGCCAGGACCATTCCCGGTGAGCTGATGAAGGCGGGTGTCATGACGTATGAGCTGGGCGAAGGCCCCAACCCGCACGTCCACCCCAACGAGGAGCAGTTCGTCTACGTGCTCTCCGGCAAGCTCAACATGATCCTCGGTGACGAGATTCGCGAGATGGGTCCCGGCGATATCGCCCACATCCCCCGCAACGTTCGCCACGGCGTGCGCTGCACCGAAGGCCCCGCCACCTTCTTCACGGTGAAGAGCCCCGCGGGCGACGGCGATCTCTATCAGGACTACAACGAAGCCTCCGACGCCAAGGAAGCCTGGAAAAAGCTGTCGGGCTGACAGAGGAGGGGCGCGCCCCGGTTGCAGCCATTGAGCGTTCTTCAACGGCGGCCGATCACACCGGCCCCGTCCCGCAGCGTGGCAGCGGTCGTCCGCCGTCGGCGAAGGCGAACATCACGACGATCTCGTCGAGGCGTGGCGCGTCCGGCACGAACAGCGTCATCGTGTCGAAGTGGTCGAACGACCACACGTCGTCCTTGTGGCCGAGCGGCACGTCGATCGGCGTACCTGCGGCTGCGACCTTCACGTTCGAGGGCACGACCGCCTTGCCGCCGCCGACCGCCGCACGCATCGGCTTGCCGAGCATGGGATGAATGCACGCGCCGCCATGCTCCATCTCGCCCTGCAGCCCGACGATCGCGGCTTTGCCGTAGGCGACAGGCGGCGCTCCCAGCAGTGCGGCAACCTCGGGCGCGAACCTGTTTCCGACCTCGCGACCTATCTCGAACAGCGCCGCCAGGTCCGGCGCGAACCGCCCTGCAAACGGGTTCCTGACCACGGCCAGCCCCGCCGCCCGGATGATCGGCCGCTCCAGCATCTGATCGGCTTCCCGATACACCGCCTCGCGATGGGAAATGAATTTCCAAATCTCGATCATCGGCAGTCCCTCTGCTGGCCGGTTCCCACGTGCTAATGTTCCGGATTGGACGCCCGGATCGGGCGACGATCGTCAGGCGTTTGTGACTCCAGAACACCAGAGGACCGCGCGCATGTCGTTTTGTCCAGTGTGATTAGACGATACCCAGCCAGAGAGAAGACGTCATGACGCAAGCCACCCCCACGCTCCACGGCATCCCCAACTGCGACACGGTGAAGAAGGCGCGCGCGTGGCTGGCTGCGAACGGCATCGCCTACACGTTCCACGACTACAAGAAGTCTTGCACCACCGCTGCCAAGCTGCAGAGCTGGGCGAAGTCTGTCGGCTGGGAGGCGCTCATCAACCGGGCCGGCACGACCTTCAAGAAGTTGCCCGACGCCGACAAGGCGAACCTCGATCAGGCCAAGGCGATCGCCCTGATGCTCGCTCAGCCCTCCATGATCAAGCGTCCCGTCGTCGAGTACGCCGGAGGACTTCTCGTCGGTTTCAAGGAGGCGGATTGGGCATCAGCATTTTTGCGCTAAAGCGCGCGCCGCGGTCCTGCGCGCGCGAGCGCAGAGGTGATGAGCGTCCCTGGCTGAAAGCCTTCACGCCGCAGCCATGAAAAGGCGGACGATCCGTTCACTTATCCCCGCCGCCTCCCGCCTCCCCTACACTCCCTCACATTCCGCCGCGTGACGGGGGGCTGGGCTCGAGCTGGGATCCTTGGGGCGGCCGGAGCGGGTCGTGCGGGCCGCGCGCAAGTCAAAATGGTATGGGCACGGACATCAGATCCCGAGGCGGACATCCTGCGGGCGACGCGACAATGTCGTCAAAGACCGGTTCAGAAAGGATGCGCCGGTCAAAGCAGCGTCACCATTCGTAAAGGGGTGCCCACCCCCGTCTTCCGCAGCGGGGCGGCCGCAGGCGTCACGACGCGTTTAGACCCGTGTGTCTGGTTGACCATCGGTCGAGATGTCGGTGCGCTGAGGCAAGGGCCGCATCCCAATCCAATCTGCAAATCGAGGCCCAACGCCCCGCTTCCCCGTCATAAACTCGCGTGCTCCGCACAGCGGGTCAATCGCATGCGTGCACGCCGCGCCTCCGCTCCCCCTAGAACTTTCCCGGCTCGAGCTTCGCGATATCGGGCTTGTCGGGGTTCAAGGCGTACGACACGCGCAGGCGCACTGATTGCGGCAGCGGCGTCTGGGTGACCGTTCCGCCGCTGTCTTGTCGTGTCAGCGCGACGCCGTCGAGACGGACCTCGACGCTCGCACCCTTCTCGTCCTTGGCCAGGAAGGCGACGACACTGTGCGGCCCGATCGCCGTGTCGGTCATGGCGACGTTGCCGCGCCAGCGCTGCGCGAGGAAGTAGCGCTTCAGCCGTTCCGCGCCGCCGATCATGGCGAGCCGGTTGCGCGCCGCGTCGTCGCCCCGCGACAGCCACACCACGTTGACATGCATCAGCGTGCGCGAGCTGTGGCCCAGCACGTAGTTGAAGGTCGCCGGACCGGGACCGGGTTCGTACTTGGCAACCTGCACGACGAGGCCGGCCGTGCCATTTGCGGGGTTGTCGACGCGCTTGATGGCCGAGGCCGAAACGCCCAGATCCTTGATGATGGCGCGGCGAAGTTCGTCTTCGGTCATGCCGAAGTGTGCGTTTCGAAACCCTTTCACGACATACGGTGTCATCTCGGCGTCTTTGTGGTGCTGCTGCGCGTCCTTGTCTCCGCTACCGGCAGCAATCCCCGGCTGCGCCAGCATTGCGGCGAGCAGCACGCCCGCTGCAAGTCTGGCCGAGCTGATCTTGACGTCAAGTCTCTGCGTCATTGCCTCGTCCTCGCTTCGCGTTCCTGGATGGCTCTCGCGGCCCCGTTCGATCGTTCAGAACCAGTTGGCCGGATTCCAATTGTCGTCATACTTGACTTCCGTCTTGCGCACGATTTTCGGTGGGTTCGGATCGATCAGCGTGACATTGCCGCCGCCGTACGAGATGATGAAATTCTCAGCCGCCGCAGCCTCGATCAGCCTGTCCGCCATGGACTTCGCTTGCTCGATCTGTGCGCGATAAAGCTCGGGGTCGCCGCCGTCCCGCAGCATGTTCCGGGCAACATCGAGCTGCAGTTCGCGCGCTCTGTGTAGCGCGAACTTGAAGTATTCGAAACGCCCGAGTTGTGCTTGCGCGGCGATCGGATCCTCGTAGTCCCAGCGATAGCGAACCTTCTTACCGCGGAAGGCGTCGGAGATCGCCTCGCCGGCCGCTTCCATCCATTGGCCGATCACTTTGCCGCCCAGGTCGCCCAGGTCCAGACCCAGGCCAAGGTCGAGATCAACGCCGAAGATGCCGAGGTGAAGTGATAGATTGAAGTTGAGCTGGAGTTCCCAGTCCTCCATGCCGACGCTGGCGCCACCGCCGGCGCCGACCTTTCCTGTGGAAGCGCCGGCTCCGCCGCTGAGGCTGCCGCCGCCACCCGAAACGCCGGCCCGGCCACGCGCCGAGACACCAGCAATCGCGCCTGCGCCTGCGCCGAGTGAGACGCCGTTGTCCCAGCTAGCCTCGGCCGATGCCTGCGCACCAACGTTGGCGACGACGCCACCGGATACGACGCATGTCGCGTTGCCGCAGCCCGACAAGAATTCCGCCTGCGCACCTGCCGACGCGCCCGTCTCGGCGACGGATTGGAATCCGGTCAAGAGATCGAACCGCGCCGACAGCGAAGCGTAACCCGAGAGGTGACCAGAGGTCGAGATCGAGCACGGCTCACCGCCGCAAGTCGTCTCGATGGTCCGCTCGGCGGTGACGTTTCCGGAAACACCGGCGGACAGATCCACAGGCGTCGTCGACCAGGCATCGAACGATGCGCGCGCTTCCGCCAATGCCTCGCCGGAGTAGTCGCCGGAGCTGAAGCCCGTCCCAGCGCTCACGCCGGCGCCGACGCCGGTCGTCGGGCGGCCATCGCCCGGAACGGTGACCGTCGAGGTGCCGCCGCCCGTCGATGGATTGGTCGTATCGGGCAGACCCGTCGATGGCTTGCTGCCGCTGTTGAGCAGGGCCTGCCGGAACGTGTCCTCGACGTCGATAAAGGGGAGGTCGTCGAACAGCCCGGCACCGAAGAACGGCCGGACGATCAGGGCTCCCGGAACGTTGCCGGCGCTCGCGATGACATAGTTGCGCGCATGCGGTCCATAGAGCCCGGTCGCAACGACAGGGTAGGTGCCCACATCGAAATTGCCCGCGCCCGTCGCAGTCAGCAGAGTTGGTGTCGACCCTGGAGCGGTGGAGACACCGAGCGTAGCTGCGACGCTGTCACCGGGAAGCACACCGTCCAGCGTGGTCCATTCCGGCGCCAAGCGCGCAACGAAGCTGTCCACCATGCCGAACAGGTGCAAAGATTCGAACGTCGGCGCCGCATAGGTCAACGGCTTCGGAGAGATCGCCAGCGTCGGGATCGGCGTCGTCATGTCGGCGACGCGATAATTGCCGGCGGCTGTGCCCGTCAGCGCCTGGAGCCGAACGCCATAGGTGCCCGCCGGCGCGCGCGCGAGTTCACCGGCATAGTCCATGCCAGTGCCGGTGTGGCTGCCGCCGCTGACCGCCAGAAGCGCCCCGTTGACGAAGACGTTGTTCTCCTGGATGCCGAACGCCACGCCCAGATCAGGGACATCGCGCGGCAACACGTTCGACAACGTGACCGTCTGCGTCAACGGCTCGCCATACACGGCGGCAGCGTCGGGGATCTGGTAGCCGACGATGCGCGGATCGACGATCACGTTCGCGCTGGCATGGCCCGTGTCGGCCAGCACGTAGTTCCCGGCCGCGCACGACAGGCAATTCACCATGCCGATCGGCGTCGCGCCCGCGACCGGCGACCATGTGTAGGTTCCCGCGCCCACCCGGTCCGTGATCGCAACGGCGTTGCCGTCTGCCTCGTTCAGACTGTCGCCCATCGGCAGCAGAAGCTCGGCGGCATGCGATGGCGTGACGAGGTTCGCGAACGTGACGCCGAACTGCAGATACCGCCCGCCCGCCGCGAGCAGATGGCTCGACTGCGCCGCATCGAAGGCCTGGGGCACGTCACCGTAGGTCGTGCGCACGTCGTCGATGCTCGCCACCGTGATCGGCCGCGGCGTGATCGTCAGCCCGGGCACGGGAGAGGGAGCGAAGCGATAGTTGGAAGCGTTTGAACCGCTCAGCCGTGCATCCTGGATCGTATAAGTGCCGGCGTTCGGTGGCGTGCCGATCAACGATCCGTCAACGTTCCAGATTCGGTCGACATCACGGCCCGCGAAAGCCGCGATCCGGGCGGTGATCTCATCGCCATTGACGACGTTGTCCAGTTGCGTAACGAGCGGCGGCGCGTCGCCATAGACGACGGAGAGCGGCGGGATCGTGACGGGGCGCGGCTCGACCAGGAGCCGCGGTCCCGGCTCCACGAGCGTGAAGTTTGTCTTGTCCTGCAGCGTCCGCAGGAGATCGAACAGACCGACCGGCGTGCGCGTGTTGGGCTGTCCGCTGGAGTGAAGAGCCACGGTGTTGGGCATGTAGATGCGCGCACCGTCGGCCACGGCCTGGAACCATGAGATATCGACCGGCGGAGGATCGCCATAGGTCGACACGATCGTCGCCGGCGTGCCCGGCTCGAACACCAGCCGCGTCGGCGCGATGACGTATGCGCCGAGCGTGCTTGCGACGATGGTGTAGTTGTTGCGACGCGATCCTGTCAGGAACGCGTTCATCGGATAGGTCCCGACATCGGCCCTGGAGGCCGGAGCCGACACCACGATGCCGACGTCGTCGCCCGGCAGGAAGTCGGTGATGCCCGTATAGGCAGTTGGTTGCGTCGCGGTGACGCCCTGGTGGAATTCGCGCGTAAAGGTCGGGACCTCGACGGTGACCGGGCGGCGGTCGATGGTCAGGCGACCCGACTGAAACCTCGGGTCGACCGTATAGTTGAAGGCGCGCGAGCCCGTCAGGCCCGTCGGCGCCTGCCGATAGATCCCGGCATTCGCGTACCCCACATGATCGATTTCCTGGCCGAGCGTGTCGGCCAGCAAGCTGAACGCCGTCACCCCAGTGACGCGGACGTCGTCGTCTGCGACGACATTGGCCAGCGTCACCGCGCCAAACGCGAGATTTGGCCCATAAACGCGGGTGTGATCGGCGATCCGCCAGTCGATCTCCCGCGGCGTCACCGTCAGGATGCCGTCGACGTTGCCGCTTGCTGCGATCGTGTAGTTGGACGCAGACGCGCCCGCCAGGCCCGAAGCCGCGATCGTGTACTGCCCGACGTCGCGCTGCGCCTCGCTCGCACCTGTGTTCGGACCGCTCAGGCCCACGACCGGCGTCACGACGTCGCCTGACAGGACACCGTCGATGTCGACGCGCGGGGCACTCACAGAGCCGTACGTCCGCGTCAACGATTGCGCCATGTAGGTAATCGGCTTGGGATCGATCCTGAACGCGCGCGGCAGGCCGTCGAGCGTGTAGTTCGCCGGATTGAAGCCCGTCCCGCCGGCCGCGACGACGCCGGTCGCCGACACGGTGTAGTCCCCTGCGTTCGTCCTGGTCGGGATCGTGAAGAGCCCGCCGCCGGTAGGCGTTGTCGAGACGACGTTGCCGTCCTTGTCGGTCACCTGGAGCGTCAGGAAGGCAAATTCCCCGTTCGGCAAGGCGGAGAAGGCGTCGAGACCACCTACCGTCGCGCCGGATCCATACGCACCCTGAATTCTCGAGAATGCGTAGCCGAGCGTGCGCTTGTCGATCGTCACGCCCGCGACGGGAGATCCCGCCGGAATGACGTAGTTGTTGCTGGAGATGTCGAGCCCTGAGACGCGCGCCGTATACGTGCCCGCCGGCGCACGCGTATCGAGTGTGCGCGTCACTCCACCGCCGTCCGTGACAGAAACGATCGGATTGACGCCGCCGACATGATGCGGCGCCAGGTTCGACAGCGTGACGTTGGCATGCGCTTTGATCGCGTCGTCGCCGTAGGTATAGGTTGCCGGCGCGATGGTATAGCTGAGTAGGCGCGGCTCGATGATGACCCGGCCGCTGCCCGTTATCGTGAAGTCGTAGTTCGCCGCATGCGCGCCGCCCAGACCGGAAAGTAGCGTGAAGTAGGTACCGCTCTCCGCATCCGCGGGCAGCGAGGTTACCGTGACGCCCGCATAATTGGTCGACCCGATCGCAGTAACGTCGTCGCCAGCCAGCACGTTGCCGAGGACGGGACCGGGCACCGCGCCGTGCGTGTCGCCGTACGTCACGGTCGTCGTGCCGTAGGTGGTGGTGACACGCCGCTTGGCAATGGTGACGCTGGGCAGGATCGGCGCGTCGAGCACATAGTTGGCCGCCGATGCGCCGCCGATGCGGATCTCGCCCATGAATGTGCCGGCCGGCGAGCGCTGCGTGAACACGCTGCCGGTCGCGCGATCGGCGAACACGCCGTAGACCTCGTCGCCGGCCAACTCCCCACCGAAGCTGCGCGTCGGCGGCGCATCGCCGTAGGTCCAGTTGGCCGCGGTGACCGGCAGTCCGAAGTAGACGCGCGGATCGATCGTCAGCGACGGGAAGCTCGAAGCACCGGCAAAGTCAAACGCGTAGTTGCCGGCCTGAGCGCCGGCCAGGCCGCGCGGCTGCATCCGGTAGGTGCCGACCCCCGTGCGATCGGTCAAAACCTGCGCACCGCCGGTCGACGCATTGAAAATGTCGATGGCCGCCGATCTGACATCGTCGCCGGCCAGCACGCCCTCGAACGACAGCGAAACGCTGCCAGTGTTGCCGTAGGTCAGCGTCTGGTCGCAGCAGGCGACCGTCAATTTCTTGGGATCGATCTTGAACGTGCCGCTTGTCGTCGTGGGCGCGGCGATCACGTAGTTCGTCGCAGATCTCAGCGATTTCGATTCGATGCTGGTGAAGGTGAACGCGTGCGTTCCCGCCGGCAGCTTGGCATCGAGGCGGAGGCCGCCGGACGCATCAGTGTCGTTCGCGCTCGCATATCCACCCGCGCTCGGCACGTCGAACTGCGCATAGAACTCGCCGTTGTCGCGTGCAAGCAGGCCGGAGAAGGTCACCACCGGGCTCGGCGCGCCGTACGTATACTGTGTCGATCCGGCGATGAGCGGCGTCAGCGTTCTCGGCGTCTTGACAACGGGAATGACACCGGACCGCAGGTCGATGAAGTAGCCGGGCGAGGCCGTGGACGAGAAGCTGAAAGTGGATCCCGGCGGCAACACGACGTCGGCAAATGAGGCGTCGCCGACGTTTGCCGTCGTCGAGGCGTTGATGATCTGGAAGCTGAAGCCGGTGACGTCGGACGCGGTATCGGTCCCTTGTAGCGCGCCGCGCACGATGCGCCAGGGGGCGCCGGTCGGCGGTGATGATACCAGTGACGAGCCGTAGATCGACGAGACCGTCACGCCCGGGTCCGGACCGAGCGCAAGTCGTGTCGCGTCGGAAGCGGCCAAATCGAAGCCTTCCAGCCCGTTCGCAATCACTTTGAGAAAGCCGTGACGGATCTGAGTCCCGCTGCTGTAGAACGAGACCGTCGATGGGAACTCTTCCGCGGAAATGGCCGACGTCGCTTCGGTGGCCCAGCTGACGTTACCCTCCAAGGACCGCAGATCGATGTGCGGCGTGATGCCGGCCGGCGCGATGACGAGGTTTCCGCTGTAGCTCTGCGCCATCCGCGTCGTGACGTCGCCCGTCACCGTGATCCACGGCCGGGGGCTTGTACTGTCGCCCGCGTGGGTCACGGTCAGGCTGCGCGCCGTGATCTGGCCCAGCCGAATGTCCCCCGCCGTGCCGGGAGCGCCAGCCGCCATCGTGATGGCGATGTCGCCATCGGTGCCCGCCTCGATGCGGCGCGTGCGGATGCTCGCATCGCCCGGATCGCGCTCGCCGACGGCTGCGGGATCGTTCGCGGTGATCGAGATGCGGTTGCCGAGATCCGTGAACGAGTTCAGCAGTAGCAGCGCGTCGATCTCCACGCTGCGGCCCGCGCTCAGCGTGAAATCCCCGAACTTCGGGCTCGTGACGCCCGTCGATGTGAAGCCTATGGGCGCTCCGATGATGATGTCGTTGCTCGCCTGCAGCGTGACGTCGACGCCGCTCGTGACGAGAAGATCGGAGATCGCCTGCGCGCTCAGCACCGTGAACGCGGACGTTCCGTCGTAGGGATAGGAGCCCGGGGAATCGAATGGCCCGGAGTTCGTGACATAGATGTCCTTCGGATCGAGCAGCAGTCGGCCGCCCGGACCGATCGCGACACCGGCAAGGTTGAGCGCGCCGAGCAGGCCGCGCGACGACAGTTCCACCGCGCCGCCGCCCAACTCGTCTTGAGCGCGGACCGTGCCGGCGACGTCGGTCCGGCTCCGGCTCCACACGATCACCGTGCCGGCAAGACCGCGCGGCTGGGTGCTGGAGACGTCGATCGTGGTCGCACCGTCGATGCTGGTCGTGTCCGCGCTGGCAAGCCCCTGCAGAGCGCCGAAGCGGCCGACGAATGCCATGCCTTCCGGCGAGGTCGTATCGGTTTCCTTGCCGCCGCGGAATGCACCGCCGACGCGGATGAGGCCACCCTGCTCGGAGCCAGTGGCCGTGATCGCGGCTCCTGCCAAATCGACATTGCGTCCGGTGATGTCGATGCGCCCGCCGATCGTGCCGTCGGCGAGAAGGCGCCCGGTGGCTTCGAGCCGCACGTCGTTGATCGCTTCGATCAGAATCACGCCCGCCGGTGTCGAAAGCTCATCGTTGCCGCGCGCATCGACCGTGCCGGCAATCGTGACGTCGTGGCCGGTGATCTCCACCGAACGTCCGGCCGTCGCGCGACCGGATACCTCGACGCGTCCACCGCCACCGCCACCGAGCACGATGGCGCCGTCGCGACCTGTGGCCGATCGCGCCGACAGTCGGCCCGGCACGTTGACGGCGTCGCGGATCGCACCGCGCACGGTTGCAACCTTCAGCTCGATGCGCCCCCCGGCCGCCTCGATCGTGCCGGCGTTGGTCACCAGAGCCTTGCCGTTGGGCAGAGTGGACGAGGGCACCGCGACCTGGAGAAATCCGTCGCCGCTGAGGTCGAGCGTTGCCTGTTCGCCGGCTCCCAGTCCGATCCGGCCGAGCGGCACCGACACCGCGCCGTCGTTGTCGACGCTGCCGCCGATTAGGGCGGCAAAGCCGCCGCTACCAACTGTGATGCGGCCGCCATTGACGACCCCCGCCGACGCACCACCGCCGTTGAAGCGCAGGCGCCCGGCGTTGAAATCGTCGTTCGTGATGTCGAGAGTGGAAGCCACGAACCCGCCGCCGAGATTGACCGTGCCGGTCGGCGTGATCGCGATCCCGTTCGGGTTGACCAGGAATACCTGGCCGTTACCGGAGAGCTGGCCGGCGATGCTTGAGGTTGCCCCGCCCGTGACGCGATTGAGCGTGGCGGCGCCGGCCCCGGGCTGGCGGAACTCCACCGACGCGCCCTGCCCGATCGAGAACGTGTACCAGTTGACCACCGCCCGCTGCGACGACTGGTCGATGCGCATCGTCGTGGCGTTCGGCGTCGAGATCGTTGCGGCGCCTGAGGCAACGGCGCCGCCTTGCGGCAACGGCGACTGCGCGTACGCCGGCAGGGTCGACGGCAGCACGAGCACAGCCGCCATCGCCGTGTGCAGGGCGCGCGTCGAGGCGCCGGCGACGAACGACCAGATGTCGTGCGCGTTCCGCCCGTGGCGCGACGTGCGCCCGACACCTTGATCGCACGGGTCCGTTGCGTGACGTTTGTCATGTCGCATGGCTCAGAACCTCACGGCGAACTGCGCGTTGACGCGCCATTCGTCTTCGTTTCCAGGGAGATCGGAGACTTGTCGTCCCGCCTCGATGTGCGCGCTGGTCGACAGCCTCTCGCGCAACTCAGGCGACTGCAGTCTCACGCCGACGCCGTAGCCCGACGCCGTCACATCCTTGCTTTCGACCGCCGTCGGCCGGCGCACGGACCCTCGGCCGGCCGAAACGAAGGCGTATGGCGCAACGTGGATCGGGCCATGAGCCGTCGGCAGCTCCATCTGGCGCACGAACTCGGCCCGCACGGTTGCCCCTTCATCCACGCTGAAGGTGCCCGGCAGGAAGGGCGAGACCGCATCGAGACCGTCGAGCGAGAACTGCTCGCTCGTAAACAGCGCCGCACCGAACGAGCTCTGCCCCTTGAGCGTGACCGATAGCGCCACGTCCTGCGTGACCGGGCGCGTCACCTGCACGGTGGCGGCAACCTTGGAGAAGGTCGGCGATGCACCGAGCCGCGACAGCGGCACGCCCGTGCGGCGTGCATCGTCCGCGTCGCGTCCGTCGAGCCCTTGCGACAGCGTCACCGAGGCCGCGATGGTGTGGATGCTGGCGAGAACGCCGCGCCACTCGAGCCCCGGTCGCACGGTGGTGTAGCGGTCGTGACGCATGCGCACGCCGAAATCCACCATGTCGGTCAACTGGTCGAGATGGTCGAGCGCCGCCGTCAGGTTGAGCTTCTCAGCCCGCGTCCAGCGCAACGGATAGCTTGCGCGCAGCGCGTAACGCGTCATCGTGCCTTCAGTTGCTGGCGTGAACGCGCTGGCAGCCGAGCGCGTCTGTGTCCGCGTGACCTCCAGATTGAGCGTCAGGCCATCGTTGCCAAGGGGCAGCACCAAGCCGCCGCCCGTAACGCGCATCGGCGTATCGGCCGCGAGAACCTGGGACACGTCCGCGGGCGTCGTCGCCGACAGGTAGACCTGCTCGCCGCGGCCGAGCAGGCTGTTGAACGTGACACTGGCGTTGACGCCCCAGCCGTTGGCTGTGGCCGACTGGCGATTGTCGGTCGAGACAGTGCCGCTCAGCAGCCGATGGCGGCCGTCGAGCACGAGCCGCACACCGCCGGGCCTTTGGCCGGGTGCCAGCGCGCTGCGCAGCGTCAGCCCGGCAAGATCTCCCGCCAGCAGCACCGCGCGCTCCAGCGTGTCGCGGTTGAGGTGTCTGCGCTCGAGCAGGATTGCGAGTCGGTGGGCGGTCGCCTGCCTGATGCGCGCTGGCACGGCGGCGACGTCGATCTCCTCTATGAAGCCATCGACCACCACCATCCTCAAGCCGCCGCCGTCAACGAGCTTTTGCGGTGGCAGCACCACGCGCACGAGCGGGTAGCCGGCCTCGCTGTAAAGACGTTCCAGGGCACTCGCGGCGGCAAACAGTTCCCGCACGGTGAGCCGTCGGCTCTCCAGCGCCGCGAGCAGCGGCCGGCTGGTCTCTTCCATCTCCGCGAAGGCGCCGTCGACGCTGACACGCCCGACCGTGACGCGCAGCTCCGCCCCGCCTGCTGGCGTGGCCGCCGGCGCAGGACGGCTCTCCGCCGCCGGCAGCCTGCGCACGCCAGGGGCCATCGGCTCCCCCGACGGCGGCCTCAGCGTCGGCGGCGTCACCTGGCTCGGCGCAACGCCCTGCGCCTGGACCACGGTCGCAGCCATAGCCGGGGCAGCCAGGAGTGCAACCGCGAGCGCCAGGCGCCAGCCTCGCGGTCGCGCGATCGGCGCTTGTTGACGGTCGAGACCGGCCTCGCACGGAAGTGCCTGCTGCATCGCTGACGGAGCCCCCTCTCTCCGGCAGTGCTACGCAAGACAGGTGCTTGGGCGACGTGGCGAGCCGCAAAGAGCGGTGCGCCACACGAACAAATGAGGAATCTTGAGGCGTTCGGTGCAAAGACAACATCAGTCGTGGGCACCAACCATCTGTGATAGCTAAGTGATTCACGGTTCATCTGTCATAGGACGGACGTCATATGACACGCGCTCGACCCGCGCTATGTTGCCCGTCGTGGCCATCCCGCCCTCCACCCGTGCCAAGCCGCAAAGAGGATGAGCGAACAGTTTCCCACTGACATCGATCTGGAGATCATCGCGGACAGCTTTCGCGCGATCAGCGATCTGCAGTCCTGGGACCGCCTGGTCGCGACCTGGGATCGCAAAATTGCGACCGCCGGGTTCGGTGAGGGTCGCCTTGCGGGCGAAAAGCAGCTGAAGGAGCACTACTCCACGATTGGCGCGCTCCTCGAGCGTGTCGGTCTGCCCGCAGCCGTCGATCCCGCTGAGCAGGCCGTGAGTTCTGTGCTCGAACCGGCCATGACAATCTCCGAACGGTTGCGGGTGGTGGCCATCAACAAGGCCGGTCGCGAGGCCTTCGGCGTGGAGCAGGGACAGGTCGCGACGCTGGACTGGCTTCGCGACGATGATCGCCGCGCGCTGCGCCAGTTCATCGCCCAGCAGGCCGGCAGCGGCAATCAGCAGTATTCGGTGCTGCGCGCCCGCTGGCCCGGCGGGCACGATGGCATCATCGAGGTTTTCCCCGTGCGTGTGCCAGGCGTGTCGACGACGTTCACGGTGCTGCGCGAGCTGACCATGCGGTGGTCAAGCATCATCGACAGCGTCCTCGTCGAGGCCTTCGGGTTGACGCAGGCGGAAACCGATATCGCGCGCCTGCTCTTCATCCACGCCGACATCGCCAAGGTGGCCGAGGCGCGCGGTGTCAGCGTGCGCACGACACGGCTGCAGCTCAGCAACATGTACGCCAAGACAGAGACCGCCGACCAGGTCGAGCTCGTCCGCCTGCTGGTTCTGCTCGGCGCGCGCCTGGCCGACAAGGCCGGCAGCAACGCGCTGGAATGGCGCGATCCGTTGGGGCGCGAACGCATCCTGATACGCCCGAATGGGCAGCCATTGGCCTATAGCGTGATGGGTGCGCAAAACGGTGTGCCGGCGCTGTTCGTGCACGGCATCGTCAACGGCTACCTTTATCCCGAGGAGTTTCAAGCGACGCTCGAGTCACATGGCGTGATGCTCTACGTAATCTCACGTCCCGGCGCAGGCAGCAGCCGCGCCGATCCGGCCCTCGATAGTCTCACCGACCACGTCGAGGCGATTTCGTTTCTGTGTGCAGAGCTGGGACTGAAGGGCATCGCTGCGGCTGCCATCCACGCCAGCGTCATCCCCCTCGCCGCCGTTGCCGCACGCCCCGACAATCCCTTTCGCGCCATCCTCGCCATGGGCCGCTTCCTGCCCTACAACGCGCGTCTGAACGCCAAAATCGCCATGATGCCGCGCACGCTGTTGTGGTTGGCGACCAAGGCGCCATGGGCTGCCGAAATTGTCGGCCGACACGGCTGGCGTGCGCTCGTGCAGAACGGCGTCGACTGGTACATCGAGCGGGCCTACGGCGATATGCCGTTCGATCTGACAACGACCAGGAAGCCGGAAATCGTCCCCTTGATGCGCAACGCCTGTGCGTTCACGTTCCAGCAGGGTCCCGAGATCTTCTTCGACGACATGAGAATGCGCAGCAACGACATCAGCCCTTACGTGCGCGCCTTGGACATTCCGTTCCACTGGATGCTCGGCGGCGTGGACGTCTACACCTCCGGTGCGGTGCGCTTCTACGAGCAGCAGGACCTGGACGCGTTCATGGCGCTCAATCCGCGCATCACCTTCGAATCCGTCGCGCAGGCCTCCGAGTTGATGCCTTATCAGCAACCCGCCCTCGTCGCCCGCCGCATTGCCGAGGCCACCAAGGCCGGTTGATCCGCCGCTTCACCGCACGACCAGCACCGGCACCGCGCAATGCGTCAGCACTTTCTGCGTCACGCTACCCAGCAGCATCGCAGACACGCCGCGCCGTCCGTGTGAGCCCATCACGATGAGATCGGCCGGTAGCGACGTTGCCGCTGCGATGATCGCCTCGTCGGGATGACGCGCCTCCGCGATCCGGCCCTCGACCGTCACGCCCATGGCGCGTGCATCGTCGGCCGCCGCCTCGATCGCCGCCTTGGCATCGCCTTGCAGATAGGCGAGCGCTTGCGCTCGCCAGCTCTCTGGCTCGTGATCGAACGCATGTCCACCCTCGCCTACGCTGGCCAGCGGCTCGGCGACGCACAGGATGGTCACGCGGGCCTTCTCGGTCGCCGCGAGCGCGAGGCCGGCTCGAACCGCTCGCGTTGCGATCTCGGATCCGTCCGTTGGAATGAGGATGTGAGTGTACATCGGCTCTCCTGGATCAGCTGCCGAACGTTTGACACGAGTGTTCCGGTTGCGACGCTTGCTTCCCATTGCCGAGCGCTCGCTTGCAAGGGTCGGAACCAAGAGGGATGCCAGCAAGTCCATGATTTTAGTGAATCGTTTGTATCGGACGTTTGGCTGCGAGATTAGCAGCGACCGGGGACCAAACGTCAGATGCGCTACACTAACCCGGCTTGGGATAGGTCGGCTTCTCCTCGCCGGGCGGCGGCAGCAACGGTGGCGCATCGCCTTTGCGCAGTGTCTGGATATAGGCGATCAGATCCAGCATCTCCGTCGTCGACAGCTGCATGTCCGGCATCGGCGGATGCGGCATCATCAAGGCACCCTTGATGCGCTCGGCCGTCTGGTCCGCCTTGTTCGCGATCGTGGCAAAGGGCGGCGGCCCGACGGTGGACACACCGGTCTGCTCCGATCCGATCAAATGACACGTCATGCAGAACCGCTCGGCCAGCTGCTTGCCATTGGTCGGCGACGGCGGCGGCTTGGCTGGGCCGGCGGCGAACGCCGTGGCGGCGATGGCCAGCGCCCCCGATAATGCCAGTCCCTGCGCCGCGCGAGCGATGCGCTTGAGAAATGTGGTCATGCCGATGCCGTCCTTCCAGCCTCCGGATCCCCCGGCATATCCCAGGGGCTCCGACCAAGCGCAGGATAATCAGGCACGCTTTGGTGGCCCTTGAGCAAGCGCAAAGCTAAAGCCTGCGCGCCCCGTATTGGGGTCTACGAGCGTGTGCCGCACAGCTCAGCGCGCCCGGATCCGTAGCCACAGCGGACCCGGACGGACGGCATCGGAAAGGCGCCAGCAATCATATGATTTTTATGGGATTTCCGGATTAGACGCCTCCGAACGAGGCCGCGGCCGGGCGGCAGTAACGTCCGAGATCAGGACACAAGGCCGCGCCAGCAATGCCCTGCGACAAATCGTGATTTGCGATGCAACTCCTAGCCGGTCAAGGTGCCGGAAAATAGAATGAAGCTAGAGGATTGGATCATGAAACTCACAACGAGCCTGCGTCGGGCGGTCGCCACCGTGCTGATTCTCGCTCCTCTCGCCGTTCCCGCGTCGGCCCGCGACGTCGTCACCCGTGAAGACGGCAAGACCATTGTCGATGCGCCCACCACCAAGGTCGTCACCCGCGAGCGCGACGGCGCCACCCGCGTCAAGGTCCGCGCGCCCGCCACCAAGGTCGACGTCGATACCGAGCGCGGCCACGTGCGCATTCGTGTGCCGGGCTATTCGGGTGACATCCGCTGGTGAGCAATGCGCAGCCGGGGCGGCCACACCGCCACGGCCGCTGCGGCCTAGATCCGTGATCTTACCTGCCACGTCTGACGGTCGAGCCGGTGGACGAGGCACAGGTCCGTATCGAACACGCGCGCCTCGGTCGGCGTGAAACCCAGCCGCTGGTAGAAGCGGTGCGCGCGTGTGTTTCGGGCCAGCGGATCGATCAGCACCGCCGTGACGGCGGGATCGGCAAACGAGCGCGCCAGCGCGAGCCGCATCATCTCGGTGCCGTAGCCTTTGCCGAGGTCGTGAGCCTCCCCGATCCAGATGTCGATCGCACGCAAGCCGGCTTCGATCTCGCCCCAGTAGTGCGTCTCCTCGCGCGCGGGGTCGATGATCTGCACCATGCCGATGGGACGGCCGTCGATCTCGGCAATCAGCATCTCGCGCCAGTCCGGATCGACAGCCAGTTCCACTGGCCAGTCGAACCAGTCGTCGTGCCCACCCGCCGCCGCGACATGGGGCTGCGTGTCCCAATGTGCGACCAGCGCGAGGTCGTCGAGCGTGGCCGGCCGCATCAGCATCGCCATGGCGCCGTCGATCCCTGGCATCGCCGAAGACGCTACTTCGGCACCTCGATCGTCATTTCCTTCCCGCCCCAGCCCTCGACCTTGTCGTGGGCCCGAATATTGACCGACGTGATGCCGGCCGGGACCTTCACGCCGCCGAGGTCGCGCGTGAACGGCTGCTCGGTGTCGTGCGGATGTAGCAGCACGCGCGTGCCCAGCACCGTCCCGTCGGGCGCCACGACCTCCCACTTGTCCGCGTACTTCTGCCAGCCCTTGTCATCCGACTTCACCGTCACGGTGAAGGCGAACGACCCCGGCCCGTCCTTGTACACCTTGACGTCGATGACGTTGGCCTTGCCGGCGAACGCGGGGGAGGTGAACAGCGCGCACAGCGCGAGCGCGCCGGGCAGACTTCTGACGATGGACCGCATGTTCAACGTCCCCTTCTTCGTGGCACGACGGTCACGTGCTCTGCATCAGTTCAGCCATCGCAGGCCCTGCGGCGTCAAGATCTGCGCTCGCAGCCGCGCAACACCCGCGACCACAAACGAGATACGCCGATCAGCCAGTGCTTCGCTCAAGGCCCGTTCGATCTCGTCGCACTGCGGATGCTCCAGCACGAGCCGCTCCAGTTTCAATCCCAAATCTGGCATGGATGTGCCCGGCCACGGGCCGGGCGGCCAGCCAATCAGTGTCGGGAAGATGCCATCGTACGGCAGCGAGCCGTCATCGGCAACGTTGATGCGCCATGACAGCGTGTCGCGCGTCATCGCGATCGCCGGTCCCGACACGCCGGGCAGTGCCGCCAAAGCGGCATCGAGGGTGTCGGTGCGTACGATCCATGTGCCGAGCCGGGGCGGCGTCGTCGGCGCGAGAGCGTCGAGGCCGAACCAGCGCGCACGCGGCGGTCGTGGCGCCGTTGGATCGATCGCGATCACCTCCAGATAGCTGTCCGGCCCAAGCCGCGCGACGTGATTGTGCGTGCCCATGGCCGGATGCTTGCCACCCGGCGGCACATCGACGCCGAGGCAGGCGCGAACGTGGGCAAGTCCCGTCTCAAGCGTCGGCGCAAGGACGGCCAGATGATCGAGTGCCAGTGTCTGAACCATGCACAGTTCCTGAGGCGGCGAGCCAGCTATCGCGCCTTGCTGCCGGAGGTTTCGTGTTCTGCCGGGCCAATCTAATGTCCAAGCCAACCAGAGGCTATCAGGAGGTATCCGGCGTCCGGCTCCGCGCATGTCGGCCGGGAGGTAGGGCGAAATCATTCTGACGCGGTGTGCGCTCACGCCGCCCTGTCACACATTTGCCGTCGGAAGACGCGATTCACGCCGTGTCCGTCATAGTGTCGGCGCAAACGTCGCCGACCGTGGCGTAAGACCATGCCCACAGACCGCGCCTCGCACCGCCTCGCAATGGGAGCCGCCGCCCATGCCGATCGATCGCAGGTCCTTCAACACCGGCCTTGCGGTCTCCGCGGGCGCTCTTGCTTTCGCGGCAGGAGCCGGCCCACCGGCCCGCGCTGCCGCCTACGGTGGCCCGAATGTGATCATCGTGCGCTTCGGTGGTGGCGTGCGCCGCACCGAGACCATCGATCCCGCCAACACCTGGGCGCCCTACCTGATGAATTCGCTCGCCGCTCGCGGCGTGCTGATTCCGGACGTTCGGATCGCCGACATCAAGGGCATGGACACAAGCCATGCCGAAGGCACGATCAACATCCTCACCGGACGCTATGCGGCTTGGAGTGATGCGGGCTCGACGATCCTCACGGCGAAGATCGAGCCAACTTCGCCCACGCTCTTCGAATATCTGCGCAAGAGCTTCGATATCGCACCGCACCAGGCATTGCTGATCAATGGAGAGAACCGCCCACAGGAGGAGTTTTTCTCGTTCGCGCGCCATCGCCATTTTGGTGGCGATTTCCGTGCCGAAGTACTGAGTCTTTATCGCTACAAGCGCTGGCTCTATCGCCACCTCAGTACACAAGGCGGAGGAGATAGCGAGACGTTGAGCAAGCTCGGCGATCACCTTGCGAAAATCGAACGCTACGAGCTGCCGGACCGCAAGCCGCGAGACAACGACCGACTCGACCGGTTCTGGGCTGACTGGCGCCGCGACTACCGTGACAGCGGCCTCATCAATCCGCGCGGCGACCGTCTGCTGACGGAGCTGGCCCTGAGAGCCATGCGCGAGTTGCACCCGCGTCTCATGATGATCAACTACCAGGACCCCGACTACGTTCATTGGGGCAATGCCTCACATTACACGCGTGCCATCGCGATCATCGATGATGGTCTGCGCCGATTGGTCGAGGCCGCCGACCGCCTCGATCATTACGCCGGCCGCACGACCTTCGTCGTCGTCCCCGACTGCGGCCGCGATTTCGAACTCACTGACCGGCATTCCCTTCCAGCATCATTTCAACAGCCGTTCTGCCCACGAGATCTGGGCACTGGTGTGCGGTCCCGGCATCGTCCGTGGCCGCACGCTCGATATGGTGAAGGACCAGGCTCAAATCGCCGCCACCGTCGGCGCCGCCATGGGCTTTTCCACCCCTCACGCCGAGGCCGGCGCCATCACCGAGGTGTTCTCATGAACACGCTCGATGCCCACGCGGCTGCACCGGGTGCCGGACGCGGCCGCCTGAGCCGCGTTGTTCTCCAGCCGTTGCGATTTATTCTTGTCGTCGTGCTGTGCCTGACGCCCGTCGGCGCCGTGCTCGTCCTGGGTTGGTTGACGCGCAAGACCAGGCGCGACGTGGCGCAGCGCATGGCTGGGCGCGGTCCGGCGCCTTGGCCGCGCCTCGCCATGTCCGACGACCCGACGGCTGGTACCTGGCTTGGGTACTTCGCAGGCGGGTTGTTCGCAAATGCCGTCGCCGGTCTGAAGAGCTGGCTTGCCGTTCTTCTGCTCACCGCGCCCTTCACCGCGGCCTGGCTGACGGGTTGGGTTGCCGGCTGGGAAAACTCCTTCAACAAAGGCTACGAGCTTGCCGGCGTCTGGCCGCTCGTCACCGTGATGGCCGTCGTCATTTCGCTGCCGGTCTGGAGCGTGCTGCCGATGGCCGTTGCCCATCAGGCTGTCACCGGGCGCCTGTCAGCTGCATTCGCATTCGCCGATATCGCACGGCTCATCCGCGCGTCCGGCTGGCGCTATGTCGGCCTGACGCTGCTGATCGCCGTCGGCTGCATCGGCGTCTTCGGCACGCGGGTGCTGCCGGTCTTCGCCCAGAATGTCTCGGCGCGCATCGCAACCGGCGACCCCGAAGCCGTGGCCGCTTTTGCCCGCCAGTATGCCCTGTTCACGACTGCGGCACTGGTGCTCGGCCTGCTCGTCGTGCGCAACGTCATGGCCCGCGTGTACGCCCACGCCGCGCAGACCCTTGCGACGGGACGGCATGCCAGCCTCATCACCACGATCGTGGTGCTCGCGCTATCGGTCGTGACCTGGGCGGGTATTGCGTTTCTCGTTTTCACGGGCCAGTTTCTCAATTACGCTTGGTGGTCTTGGATCAACCAACCGATCTTGATGCTGCCCTGGCTCGGAGTCATGCGCTAGAATGCTTCCGGATGCGGTGAGCAGTGGTTTTCCGGCCAACAGCGCGCCAACAAAATGGTTTGAGACATTCCCGCCAGTCCAGGGCAGTCGGCAACGCTTCGACGCTGAAAGCCATCCAGCAGCGCTGATTGCCGACCGTGGGGCAAATGCGATCGGAGGCCATGCCCATGCAGCTCGGCATCTTCCTGCCCATCGGTAACAACGGCTGGCTGATCAGCACGACCTCTCCGCAATTCATGCCGACGTTCGAACTCAATCGGACGATCATCCAGATGGCCGAGCGCTTTCAGTTTGATTTCGCACTATCGATGATCAAGCTGCACGGCTTCGGCGGACCATCGCAGTTCTGGGACCATAACCTCGACTCCTTCACCCTCATGGCCGGACTCGCCGCCGTCACAAAGCGGATCCGACTTTTTGCCACATGTCCCGTCCTCGCCTTGCCGCCGCCGATCGCCGCGCGCATGGCCGTCACTGTCGATGACATCTCCTCAGGACGCTTCGGCCTCAACATCATTTCCGGCTGGCAACGGCGCGAGTATGCGCAGATGGGCATTTGGCCCGGCACCGAGCACTACAAGCGCCGCTACGAATACTGTGCCGAGTACGTGACGATCATGCGCGAGCTGTGGGGCACCGGCCGCAGCGACTTCAAAGGCCAATTCTTCGCAATGGACGACTGCCGGCTCGGCCCGCTTCCGACGGGCAGGATCCCGCTGATCTGCGCGGCCCAAAGCGATGCCGGCACGCGGTTCGCTGCACGCAACGCCGACTACAATTTCTGCGTCAGCCTCGGGGAGAACCAGCCGACCGCTGTCGGGCCGAGCGTAGCGCGCCTGGTTCGAGCCACACAGGAAACCGGCCGCAAATGTGGCGCCCTGGTTCTCGTCATGGTGATCGCCGACGAAACCGACGCGGCCGCGCAGGCCAAATGGGCGCACTATGTTGCCGGGACCGACCGCGAAGCCCTCGCTTTCCGCGATGCCCAAGCCGCCGATGATCCCTCCACCGAGACGTTTACCTCGCCGAGCCGCTTGAAGGTCCTGGGTGCCAATACGCGGCCTGTGAGCCATGGCGTCCTGATCGGCTCCTATGCCTCGATCGCGCGGATGCTCGACGCGTTGGCCGAGGTCCCCGGTGTCGAGGGCGCCATGCTCACCTTCGACGACTTCGTCATCGGCATGGAACAATTCGGCACGCGCATTCAGCCGCTGATGCGATGCCGCGACGGGATTACCGGGCAGGCGTGAGCCGCACAACCAACTGGCGCGGGCCCGCACGGCGCCCTACGATCGCGCCGGATTCAAGAAGACGATCCGGAGGAAACCAGCATGCGGGCCATGGTCGTACGCGAGTGGGGCGGACAATTCCATCAGGAGGAACGCCCCGACCCCAGGCCAAAGGCCGGCGAAGCCGTGATGAAGGTCCGCGCCGGCGGCGTCGGCCTCACCCTCGTGAAGATGCGCACGGGCATGTACGGTGGCGCTGCGCCGCGCATCATGGGGCATGAGCTCGGCGGCGACATCGTGGCCGTCGGCGACGGCGTCGAAAACGTCAAGGTAGGCCAGCGCTGCGGCGTCTATTTCTATCTCAACTGCGGCCACTGCCGCTGGTGCCGCAATGGCCGCGAGACCTTATGCACGGCCTGGAAGGGCTTCGTCGGCGTTCACGTCGATGGCGGCTACGCCGATTACGTCTGCCTGCCCGCTGGCAACTTCATCCCGATCCCCGACGGCCTCGACTACGAAGGCGCGGCGATGGCTTGCGACGCCGTCAATACCAACTGGCACTGCATGCGCGAGCGCGCGCAGATCTCCGCCCACGACGACGTGCTGCTGATCGGCGCGGCTGGCGGCGTCGGTATTCATGGCGTGCAGGTGGCCAAGCTCTTCGGCGCGCGCGTCATCGCCGCCGATATCTCCGACGAGAAGCTGGCCCTGTGCAAGAAATGGGGCGCTGACGAGGTCATCAACGTTCGCACCACGCCCGACGTCACCGCCGAGGTCAAGCGCCTCACCGATGGTAAAGGCGTAGAGGCCGCCGTCGACTACGCCGGCAGCCCTCAGACCTTCCAGACCGCCGTCGACAGCCTCGCCACCGCCGGCCGCGCCGTCGTCATCGGCGGTACGCCCGGCACGATCGCCGTGACCCCGATCAATCTGGTCCTGACCGAGAAGACCATCACCGGCTCCCGGCATTCCACGCGCGCCGAGCTCATCGAGACTATGGACATCATGGCCCGCGGCCTGGTGAAGCCCGTTATCACCAAGCGCCGCCATTTCACCGAGGTCGAGGAGCTGTTCCAGGACCTGGCCCATGAGCGTCTGATCGCCCGTGCCGCCGTCACCTACGACTGAGGCGATACCGATTGTCGCCGTCGTCAAGCCCAAAAGAACGGGCTTCAAACACGCGCGGGGCCCTTTTTGCCGGGTGCAGGCGCTGCGCCCCTGCGCTAACGTCGGGGGAAATGTCCATGATCGGAGTACCGCACGTGCCGCTGTTGACGAAAGCACTGAAGCCGACCGCACTTCTCGCCCTTGCCACCATCCTCGCGCTGGCGCCCGCGACCGCGTCCCGGGCCGCGTCCTGCGGCAACAACAGCGCGGGCTTCGAGCCCTGGCTGCAAGCCTTCAAACAGAAGGCGCGCGCGAGCGGGATCTCGCAAGCGACCCTCGACCGCGCGCTTGCCGGCGTCTCCTATGATCGCGGTGTCATCGGTCGCGACCGCTCGCAGAAATCCTTCAAACTGTCGTTCGACGAGTTCTACAAGCGCCGCGTCGGCTCGTATCTCATCAATGCCTCGCGCCAGCGCATGAAGCAGTACGGATCCGTTCTCTCCCGCATCGAACAGCGCTTCGGCGTGCCCAAGGAACTGATCGTTTCGATCTGGGGTCTGGAGACGAACTTCGGCAAGGATGGCTCAGGCAAGTATTCGATCATCCGCTCCATCGCCACGCTCGCCTTCGACTGCCGGCGCAGCGAGTTCTTCACCGGCCACCTGATGGCCGCCATGCGCATTGTCCAGAAAGACGACATGAGCCCGGGCGAGATGCGCGGCGGCTGGGCCGGCGAGATCGGTCAGGTGCAGTTCCTGCCGGGCTCCTACGACAAATACGCCATCGATTTCGACGGCGACGGCCGCCGAGACCTGGTGCGCAGCGTGCCCGATGCGCTCGCCTCGACGGCGAACTTTCTGAAAGGTCACGGCTGGCAGCGCGGCGCACCCTGGGGTCCCGGCACCGCGAACTACAACGTCATCAAGGACTGGAACAGAGCCGACGTCTATGCGCGCACCATCGCGCTGATGGCCGAACGGCTGCAATAACAGGAAATACGCAATCGAGAAGCGCCCCGAGCGCCGAGAACCCGGAGGAAGCCATGGTCGACTACACGCTGACGCCACGCCAGCAGGAATTGCGCGCGCTGGCGATGGATTTCGCGATCAATCACATGATCCCCGCCGCCGAGAAGATGGATCGCGTGCCCGAGCCCGACCAGGCGTTCGACTGGGACGTGGTGCGCAAGGCCTCCAAGCTCGGTCTGCGCACGCTGTCCGTGCCCAAGGAGTACGGCGGCGAGGGCGCTGGCGTTCTGACCCTGGCCATGGTCGGTGAATGCCTTGCCTACGGCGATCTCGGCATGGCCGTCGCCTTCGACCAGACCTGGAAGATCATGAGCACGATCTGCCACCTGACGACGCCCGAGCAGAGGAAGCGCTGGCTGCCGCGCGTGATGGACGACGACACCTGCCTGCTGGCGGTCGGTGCGACCGAGCCCAACTCCGGCTCCGATACCATCCTGCCTTACACCGGTGCCGACGGCGGCATTCAGATGACGGCGGTCAGGAAGGGCAACAAGTGGGTGCTGAACGGCACCAAGCGCTACATCTCCAACGGCGGTCTCGCCAAGGTCATCTATGTGCTCGCGCGCACGGACCTGACCAAGCCGCCGACCGAGAGCCTGATGGGCTTCATGCTCACCTCCGACACGCCGGGCTATGCCTGTACCGAGGTCTGGGACAAGCTCGGCCAGCGCTGCGTGCAGAACGGCACGCTCGAGTTCAACAACGTCGAGATCCCCGACGAGGACGTCATCGGCACGCCCGGCAAGGCGCTGTCGGAGATGGGCACCTTCCTGACGAGCTTCGGCTCCAACATCCAGGCCGGCTCCACCGTGCTTGGCGTTGCCCAACGCGCCTACGACATCACGCTGCAGTATGCCCAACTGCGTCGCCAGGGTGGCAAGACCGTATTCGAGCACGACATCCAGCGTCACCGCCTTGCGCGCATGTCGATGAAGCTCGATGCCGCCCGCTTTTATCTCTGGTACGCGGGCTGGACCGCACAGGAAGGCAAGGCCGACGCGCGCGCGGCCTCCATGTGCAAGGTGTTCGCGTCGGAAGCCTCGCTCGAGGTCACGCAGCAGGCCTTCGATCTGTGGGCCGCCACCGGCTACATGAAGAAGAACCCGATCGAGAAGCTGTTGCGCGACGCCTTGAGCTTCATCCACTCCGACGGCACCAACGACGTCCTCACGCTCAAGGCCGCCAACCGCATCCCGATGATGTCGCCGGAGGACCCGCGCTGGTCCAAGCGCGTCGCTGAAGCCGCTGCGGGCCGGTAGGCGCGGGCGCGCGCCAACCTTGCGTCCGGTGCCCGCCGAGAGCAGGATCGAGGCTCTGGGGTATCGGACGAAAGGCGCCGGACGTGGCCAAGGGCAAGATTAGAACAGCGCGCACATCCCCCGCCGCAGCCGGTCGCTCGGCGGCCGGCGAGGGTGCGCGCGCGCAGCACCTGACCGGCGGCGCTGCCATCGTCGAGGCGCTGATCGCCAACGGCGTCGACACCGTTTTCGGCCTGCCCGGCGCGCAGATGTATCCGCTGTTCGACGCGCTCCAGCAGCGCAGCGACCGCATTCGCACCTACGGCGCACGTCACGAGCAGGCCTGCGGCTACATGGCCTTCGGCTACGCGCGGTCGACCGGCCGTCCCGGCGTCTACGCCGTCGTGCCCGGGCCCGGGGTTCTCAATACGACGGCGGCACTGCTCACGGCCAAGGGCTGCTGCGCGCCGGTGCTGTGCCTGACGGGCCAGGTGCCGTCGCAGTTTCTCGATCGCGGACGCGGCCATCTCCACGAACTCGACGATCAGCTCGGCACTCTGAAGAGCATGACGAAATGGTCCGCCCGCATCGAGCGGCCGGCCGATGCGCCCGCGCTGATCGACGAAGCCTTCCGCCGGATGCTGTCGGGCCGGCCGGGCCCGGTCGCTCTCGAGATGGCGTGGGACACGATGGGCCAGTCGGCAGACGTCGCGCTGTTACCGGCCGCAACGATCCCACGACCGCCGCCCGTGTCGCCGAGCGAGGTCGAGGCCGCAGCGAAACGGGTCTCGAGCGCCCGCCGCCCGATCATCTTCACCGGCAGCGGCGCCCAACACGCAAGCTCCGAAATCCGCGCGCTCGCGGAAACGATTGGCGCACCCGTCGCAGCCTTCCGCGGCGGACGCGGCGTCATGCCCGAGGATGCCCCGCTCGGCATCTCGTCCTACGCCGCCTTCGAGCTTTGGCCCGAATGCGATGTCGCCATCGCCATCGGTACGCGCGCCGAGCTGCCGTACATGCGCTGGACCGGCATGATGACGCTGATAGACCGCCCGTCGCCGCCGCCGCACCTCGTGCGCATCGACATCGATCCCGCCGAGATGCGCCGCCTCGTCCCGCACGCCGGCATCGTCGCCGATGCCGCCGACGGCACACGCGCGCTGCACGATGCCGTCGAACGAAACCGCGCGAAGGGCGCCGGGCCGGACGCCGCGTGGTCCGCGCGCATCGCCGCCGTCAGGACGTCCACGCGCGACGCATTCGAAGGCGTACAGCCGCAGATGACTTATCTCGACGTCATCCGCGAGGTGCTGCCGCGTGATGGCATCTTCGTCACTGAGCTGACACAGGTCGGCTTCGCGTCCTACTTCGGTTATCCCGTTCTGGCCCCGCGCACCTACATCTCGGAGGGCCACCAGGGCACGCTGGGCTTCGGCTTTCCCAGTGCGCTTGGCGTCAAGGCGGCGCACCCTGGCCGTCCCGTCGTGTCCGTCACCGGCGACGGCGGCTTTATGTTCGCCGTACAGGAGCTGGCAACGGCCGTGCAGGAGCGCCTCGCCGTCGTCGTGCTCGTTTTCAACAACAATGCTTACGGCAACGTGCTGCGCGACCAGAAGGTGGGCTTTGGCAATCGCGTCATCGGTGCCGTGTTGAACAATCCGGACTTCCAGGCCTTGGCCGCCGCGTTCGGCGTGACGGCGCATCGCGTCGCGAGCCCCGCGGCACTGCGGCCGCTGCTTTGTGACGCGATTGCATCCGATGGGCCGGTGCTGATCGAGATCGCCGTGCCCCAGGGCAGCGAGGCGTCGCCCTGGCCGTTCATACATCCCAGGCGCGCAAGCTGATCTCGCACGGGCATTCGTCGCAACCAAACAAGCGCGGAGGAAAAGTCGTGAAGCTCGCACGCTGGCAAATCGATGGCACCGAAACCTTTGGCCTCGTCATGGACGATGGCGGTCTCTACGACATCGCGCGACGGTCTCGCGGACGCATCGCGTCGCTGCGCGCACTCATCGACGGTAAGGCCTTGAGCGAGGCCGGCACGCTCGCCACCGGCACGCCGGATGCGCGGCTCGACGCCGTTTCATTGCGCCCGCCGATCCCCGAGCCCTGCAAGATCGTATGCATCGGCATCAACTATCCCGAGCGCAACGCCGAGTACAAGGACGGCACCGACCAGCCCAAGTATCCGAGCCTCTTCGCCCGCTTCCCCACATCGTTCGCCGGCCACAACGAGACCATCTTGAGGCCGCCGGAATCGGCACAACTCGACTATGAAGGCGAGATCGTCCTCGTGATCGGCAAGGCCGGCCGTCGCATCGAAGAGGCGGACGCCATGAGCCACGTCTTCGGTGTGACACTGATGAACGAGGGCACCATTCGCGACTGGCTGCGTCACGGCAAGTTTAATGTCACCCAAGGCAAGAACTTCGATCGCAGCGGTAGCCTCGGCCCCTGGATCGTGCCGTGCGGCAACGGTGTGGATCCTCAGGCGCTCGACATCGTCACGCGAGTCAACGGCGAAGAGCGCCAGCGCGGCAACACCGCGACGCTGATCTTCTCGGTGCCCCGCCTGATCGCCTACCTGTCGACCTTCATGACGCTCGAGCCCGGCGACATGATCGCCACCGGCACGCCGCCCGGCGCCGGTGCACGCTTTGATCCGCCGCGCTATCTGTTGCCTGGCGACCGACTTCGAGATTGCCTGTCCCCAGATCGGTACGCTGGCGAACAGCATCGAGGACGAGGTCACCTGACACCATCGATGGATGGCCGGGCCCGCGCGCCGGTCGGCGCGCGTCGCCATTCACGCTGCGTCCGACCGCTCGCGGCCCATGTCGAGCTGACCGTCGCGCAATTCGTAGAGCTTGTCGAACCGGTCGAAGATCTTGTCGTCGTGCGTCACCGCGATGATCGCGGCATCCTGCTCGGCCGCCAGCCGCCGTAACAGGTCCATCACGATACCGGCCCGCTTGGAATCGAGCGCCGCCGTTGGCTCGTCGGCAAGGATGATGCGCGGCCGGTTCGCCAGCGCACGCGCGATGGCCACGCGCTGCGCTTCGCCGCCCGACAGCTTCGCCGGCATCGCGGATCGGCGATGCCCGATCTCCAGGTAGTCGAGCAACTCCACCGCGCGTTTGCGTGCCGTCGTCGGATCGATACCGGCGAGCTTCAGTACGACTGCGACATTGTCGGTCGCGTCGAGAAATGGCAGCAGGTTGTGCGCCTGGAAAATGAATCCGATCTTGTCCAGCCGGATCTTGCGCAGATCCGTGCGCAGCCAGCGGTTGTCGTAGACGAGGTCCCCGTCGAGCGTCAGCTGCCCGCTCGACGGCTCGAGGATACAGCCTATGACGTTGAGCAGCGTCGACTTGCCCGAGCCCGACGGGCCGAGCAGCGCCACGACCTCGCCCGGGCGCACCGAGATGGAAACGTTGCGCAACGCATCGACGCGAGTCTCGCCTTCGCCGAAGTGCTTCGAGACCGCGCGCACTTCGACCAGGGCGGTCGGCGACGCGGCCTGCAAGCCCACCTTCGGGGGCACCTTCGGGGCCACGTTCGGGGATCCGCTCATGCTCAGCTCCCCAACGCCGTTGCCGGATCGACCTTCAAGGCCGCGCGCACGCCGAGCCCGCTGGCGATGAGGCAGATCACGACCACCGCGAGGCCCAGTCCGACGACGTTGTCCGGCTCGAGCACGACGCGGCGTGGGAAGTAGCCCTTGATCGCGGAAATCAAAAGCGCTCCGAAAACGAAGCCAGTCACGCCGAGCGCCAGCGCCTGTTGCACGATCATCCAGATGATCGTGCGGTCCGGCGCGCCGATCAGCTTCAACGTTGCGATCTGCTTCAGTTTTTCCATCGTCATCGTGTAGATGATGAGCGCGATGATGACGGCCGAGACGATCAGCAGGATGGTCGTGAACAGCCCGATCTGCTGCCGCGCCCGGTTTACCACGGATCGCGTGAGGACCTCGGCCTGCTCCGCATCCGTGAGTGCGGACAGGTGCTTCCAGCGCCGCGCGGCTTCCGCGACCGCGTCCGGGGAAGCTTGTGGTGAGAGCCGCGCGATCACGGCATTGACGGAATCCTTGCTGGTCCCGCTGCCCGTACCCCGCGCCTGCTCGATGCGCGAGGCCGAAGGGGCAAGCTCGAACTGGAGTTTCTGAGCGTCGAGCAATGACATGTAGATGATCGGATCGCCGCCCGAGGCGACCTGGTTGTCGGTGAGCCCGACGACGGTGAACACGTTGCGTCCAAGTTTCAGCCGCTCGCCGATGGGCAGTTGTGCGCGCCGGTCGGCCACGACCTCGAAGTGGCTGCGCGCGATGCCGCGTCCCTCCGCGATCGACGGCGGTCCGCCGATCCGGCCCGGCTCGTAGCCGATCACATAGAGGCGCGCCTTGCGCCCGCCACGGTCGGCCTCGACGGTCTGGTAGGTGACGCTGCCGGCGGCCACCACACCGGCGAGCCGTGCGATCGCCTCGCGCGTGTCGCCGGGAATGCGCGAGGCTTCCGCGAACGGCCCACGCGTACCTGCCTCGACCACCCACAGGTCCGCGCCATGCGATTGCGGGATCGTCAACGCGTCGATGATGATGCCCCGGTAGATTCCGAGCATCGACAGCACCACGCCGAGCAGCAGGCTGAGGCCGAAGCAGGTCAGTAGGAACCGGAACAGGTTGTGTCGCACGTCGCGCCAGGCGAGGTTCATGATCCTCACTCCGTCTTGGCACGCGCCGACCGGCCCGGCCGCAAGCCGGGACCGAGCTCGGTAACGATCTGCGCGCTTGCGGGAAGGCCGCCGGTCACCTCAAGGCGTGAATCCTCCGTGCGGTGTCCGAACTGTAGAACACGCCGCGCAAGGCGTCCGTTCTCGATCGTCCAGACGCGACCTTGCCGCCCATCAAAGCCCTCCACGACCGCCTCTGGCACGAGCAGCGCGTTGGTAAGCGTGCCTGTGGTCACGTAGACCTCGGCCTGCTCGCCGAGGTGGAACGTCTCGGGGCAGCGCAGGCACTTCACCCAGATCCGGCGCTCCTCACTCACGCGGTCGCTTTCGATACCGATGCGCACCACCTGTCCCTCGAACACCTCTTGCGGCAGCGATCTCAGCCGCACATGCGCGGCCTGCCCGACCTTGATCCGTCCGGCACGCGATTCGTCCACGTAGGCCAATGCCCACACGCTTTCGGGGTCGATCAGCGTGAACACCGGATCGCCCGCCTTGATCACGGTGCCCACTTCCTTGAGCCGGTCGACGACCAGCGCGTCGAATGGCGCTGTCAGCACATGGTGGTCGAGCAGCGACTGCTCGTAGGCGAGCTGGGCGCGCACGTCGAGCATCTGCGCCTTTGCCACCTCGACCTCGCTCTTCGCCACACTGAGGTCGGCCTTGGCGACGGCCTCGTCGCGGATGGCTTCCTCCGCGCTCTGTTCGGAGACGACGTTGCGGCCGACCAGCGACTGCTTGCGCTTGTTGGCCTCCTGCTTCTGCGCCAGCACAGCGGCTGTCTTCTCGACATTGGCGAGAGCCTTGGCCTGCGAAACGTCGGCCACCGCGACGAGCGCCTTCGCACGCGCCACCTTGGCTTCCTGCTCCGTGGCGTGCAGCCGTGCCAGGACAGCGCCCTTCTTCACGCGGTCGCCGTGGTCGGCATTGACGGCAACGATCGCAGCGCCGACCTCGAAGCTAGCCTTCGAGGTGACGCGGGCCTCGACCGTCCCCAATCCGAACACACGCACGGTGGTCGAGGCCTCGGGCCGAGCGACAGGGACGGCCACGGTCCGATTGGCGAACAGGGCAAAGCCGCCGGCCGCCAGCGCCAGCACCGCCGCGGTCAGCCCGATGGTGCGGCCGGTCTTGCTGCGCCACCATGAGCGTACCGTCGTTGCAGGCGGCTTCGCCGTGCCGGAGGTTTGTGATGGGGAAGTAGCATCGGCCATGATGGTCACACCGCCAGTTTGGAGTTCGCCGCACCATAATTGCGGCACTGCGGAGCGAATTGATGTTGCGCAAGGTGGTCGGGCGGGTGCGAATTCCGGAAGGGCCGCCCCGCGCATGGGCGCGCATCCGACTTGGTCGATCAGGCCGGCGCCTGCGGCTCCTGGGGGCGCGAAAAGCTAACGCGTTGCTTTAATGGCAGAATACGACACCGCGCCTTCGCCCCGCCGCGGCCGGGGCGTCCGGCCGTGATGACGATCCACCCTGCCGTTGTGGCCGAAGCGCTACGGCGAGCCCGTCACATGGCCATAATCGCCCGTGAATTTTGCATTCTTGCCATGTCTTCGGCCACAAATCCGGGCTGAACGGGTGGGTGGCAGCGCCGCAGTGCGTGCGCAAGCGACAACCAGGGTCTGCAAGGCGTGACTGGTGGCGCAGGCAAGCGACCGTGGCGGTCGTGACGAGAGGAGGGCTGTGAGATGGGCGTCATTCTGACGGTACATGGAACGTTTGCCCATGCTGACGAACAATCTGCGGCGGAAATCGCGGCAGAGGCAGCAGCCGGGTGGTGGCAGCCCGGCGGCGCGCTGGAGGCGGAGCTGCGCGACCTCGTCACGGGCGAGGATGGCAAGCTGGAGATCCGCCCCTTCACGTGGAGCGGCCAGAACAGCGAGACCGATCGTCGTGCGGCCGCGGCCGAACTCTACAGGGTGATGAAGGAGCTTGAAGCGAGCAAGGTGCCGTATGTGGTCGTCGGCCACAGCCACGGAGGCTCCGTCGTCTCCCTCGCGCTGCTGCGGGCTGCCGCGCGGCGCGACAAGCTGGACGGCATGAAGCGCTGGATCACGGTAGGAACGCCCTTCGTCGAACTCAAGCGCGAGCCGTTCTTGTTCACGCGCCTGTCCTTCCTCTATCGCGCCGTCTATGTCGCGTCCTTGATGCTGCTCATCATGTTCGCCTTCACCGCGGTCGCCGATCTACTCGACGGCACCAGCAATCTCCTGGAGCGCCGGCAGACGCTCCGCCTCGTCGTCGGATTTGCCCTGACGGCTCTGCCGTTCCTATTCGTCTATGTCGGCCTGCGCCTGATCGAGGGGCGCCAGTTGCATCTTTATCGCCCCCGCCTCCTGCGCCGCGCCCGGGAAGTTTTTCAGCCGCGCTGGCTTCCCCTGACGCACGAGGACGACGAGGCGGTGCAGGGACTGGCATCGCTGCACGCGGTGAAGTTCCAGATCTTCGAGCCCGAGTTCGCCGTACCCTCCATGACGATGTCGTCGGTGTTCGTGTTGCCGCTGGCCTACCTGATTATCGTCACGTCGCCCGGACTGATGAACCGCATCGCCGACTACCTCACGGCAAATTTCTATCGCGTCGAGGAATACGCCAAGCGCGAGACCGCCCTTGAAACCGCCCGCAAGGACTTGCGTCAGCTGACCCGCGGCATCCGCCAACTCCAGAATCAGCTTTCCGATCCCACGACCCCGTTCGAGCGCGCCTCCGGTATGCAAAAGGAGGTCGAGCGCCTTCGCAACGAGCGCGCCACCAAGCGCCGGATCCTCGACGAGACTTGGCCGGACCTCACCCAGGCGGAGCGCGCGCTGCGCTTCAAACGCCGCTTCCTGGAGGTCGATGGCAAGCTGTGCGAGGGCGGCCGTCTGTGCCATGACGGCCGTCACGTCGGCCTGAACAGCAAGCTGCTCTACCACATCATCACCGACGAGGTGGCGAGCGCCGTGGTTGACGAGGAGATCCGGCGCACGGCCTTGGGCAATGTCCTGCGGTTCGCAACGCCCGTGCTGCTGGTACCGCTCGTGTTCGGCATCCTCGCCGTTCTGATTGTGCTGATCATGCAGGCGCTGGCCCGCGGGCTGAGCGCCATGACGGCACGGGGGCTCGACCGGCTGACCTGGTCCGAGTTGAAGCGCGCTTCGCTCGGCAACGACACTGAAGGCGAGATCGCGCTCGCGGCCGGACCGCGACCGGTGTGGATCGACAGGCCAGCGCCCTACCTGCCGAAAGGTCTGGGCGACGTGCTCACCGAGCACAGCAATCGCGAAATGTCGCTCTCGCTGGCGAAGTTCCGCAACGCGCTGAGCGATCTGGCCTTCTCCGAACCGGCCGAGCGCGGTGCAGGCGGACTGGCGCGGTATCTGTCCTGGAACGAGCTGATCCACACGTCCTACTTCGAGGTGCCGGTCTTCCGACAGCTCCTTGCGCGCGCCATCGCCGACGTCGACGGCTTCGCGGCGACCCCGGCATTCGCCGCGGACCGTGCCTACGCGCGCGCGGGCGCATGGCTCGAGACGTTGGACCGGCCCCCCGCTGCTGAGCCGCTGACGGCGCTCGCGGATGCCGCGACAGGCACGGGAGGCGGAGGCGGCGACGCGGGCGGCGGCAGCGGTGCGGCAGGTGGGAGCGTCGTCGCAGGTGCAGCAGGTGCCACCGCTGCTGCGCCCGCCGCGCGCGCTACGCAGCGGCCGGTCCCAACCGCGACGGCGACACAGCCCGTACCGACGGCCAGGCCTGCACCGCCGGCTCAAACTGTTCCGCCGACGGTGGCCGGCCAGCCCGCAGCGCCCGCGCGGCCCGCGCCATCGGCCCCGCCGGCACCACCCGTTCAGTCTGCGCGGCCCACACCGCCGGCTCAGTCCGTTCCGCCGACGGCGCCGGGCCAGCCCGCAGCACCCGCGCGGCCAGGACCATCGGCCCCGCCGGCACCACCCGTTCAGTCTGCGCGGCCCACACCGCCGGCTCAGTCTGTTCCGCAGATGGCGCCGGGCCAGCCCGCAGCACCCGCGCGGCCAGGACCATCGGCCCCGCCGGCACCACCCGCTTCTCAGCCGATACCTCCGGTGCGGACGGATGGCAGCGGCGGCGACAGCCAAGCCTGACCTGGCCGCCGCCCGGCCGCGGCGACTTGCGTTGCGAGACAGGGGCCGCTAGGAAGACCGGGTGGTCGCCCCGGCGGGGCGTCGCATGCCGCCGGCCCTCGCGTCGGCTGCGCGGGCGGGTAGCTCAGTGGTAGAGCATCTGACTTTTAATCAGATGGTCGCGGGTTCGATCCCCGCCCCGCTCACCAATAAAATCAATCAGTTAGCGCATATATTCCTTATTCAAGTTGGCGCCTTAGGCACAGAATAGGCACTTGTTTCACTTCACTTTAGGGCTATTCTGCGCCCAACAGCGTACCTCGTTAGCGAACCTCGCGGTCGGCGAAGCGCTTCGAGCCAACAATCCACCTAAATCAATCCCTGAGCTGGCTTCCCAGCGCCTCATTAGTCGCGGAGCGCGCCGGTACGCCAACCTCCTAGCGTAAGTCAAGCACAGCGAGACCAACGCCAAAGGCCCCTTCAGACGAGCATCTTCCTTTCGGGGTTCGAATGTGTCGAAACGCCAGCTCAAAGACACGACGAGTTCGATCGGCGGAGCTACGAGAGTTTAAAATCGCTTCTCTACCTTTTCGATATTGCGCGAATCGCCCAATGCATGGGAGCGCTATCCTAACTAATCGATCCTGCTATCGTCTAAGCCGTTCCCTCTTCCGACCTTGGCATCGACCGGATGCATCTAGCCATCTCACAGGCCCTGCTCCCTGGGGATCTGCAGGGGGATTAATACAATCCCCGGGACTAAGTACAGTGCAACGGTTTGAAAAAAAACACGAAATCGATCTTTTTTGCTAGACCCCCACGCCGTCCGACTTGTCGCTCCTTACAGTCGACTACACCCTCCCCCCACCCACTTACCGTCCATCTGTCTTGGTGTGGCGCGCACCATCAAAACCTTGTGCGCGCGCATCATACCCGTCGTTCTGCCAGGTCTCGAACAGCAGCTTAAAAACGGCTTCGGGATCCGCAACAATCTGTGACGTACTGACCTTCTGCATCAGGCCGTCTATGGTCTCGGCCATGGCCTGCAAGCCATGTGACGAACTGCCCGCGCTTCCTGTTTCCGGCCATCCCGCAACAACGACACGACATGGGTTGAACACAGCAACACGCCGGTAGGAACCCCGCTGTAGTCTTGTGTGGCCTCGAGTACTCCGTACTTGAGCGCGGTCTCGCCGCGCATCAGTCGCCGCCAGCTCGTGCGCTGACAAACTTGCGGCCTTGAAACGCCGTTTGCGCTTGGCGCCGCAGCTCGAGGCACCACCCCGCTGGTTGTGTATGTCCGCAATGCCGCATCAGGGCGCCAAGACCACGCTTGATGCTCTCCGGGCACCCCTCTGCCTGGCGCGGTCTCCCGCGGCGTCTGACGGTTTTCATGCTGCCTCCCGGTCTCCGATGGCCAGCATACCGCGCATGAAAAAAGGCCACTACGGGTGTAGCGGCCTTGAGGGGGGCTGCTCGAACAACCCCCCTCCTGCGCGGCCGGTGCTGTAACACCGCCGCGGCGATCGGGAGGCGCTAGCAACACCTTCCGGTCTCACAGCCAGGCTGCAGCGAAGCGTGCACCGGGGAGGCGCATGGAGCCCAACCATCCCCTTTAGAAACCGCAACCACTGTGTGCGGCAATTGTACGTATACTGATTATTATGTCAATGCCGCCGGAGCCGGAGGCGTGACCGGGTACGTGTACGAAAAACGTACGTGTTTTCTGCGTCGCCTGGTCGTAGGCGTTTTGGCGTTGACCGTGGCCCGTTCGTAACGGATCCTTGACGATCAGCCAGACCAGGCTGCTGAACGCGCGCCGAGCCCACCAAGGTCACCGACCCGGGCAGGCTCAAGCATCGCGACCTTCAGCAGGTGCTGCTAACACCGCCGCGGTCTGGGCTGGGTAACGTCATTAACCAGCACTGGAGCCGGGTCATGATCCCAACCGTCTCGTAACCCCAAGCACAACAGCTCGCGTCAGCGAGCTGGTCGACGGTGCCGGGGAATTTCGTCTGTGGACACCCCATCCACCCCGCGAACGATCCAGGTTTGGCTCGGTCGCGGCAACAGGCACGTCCAGGTGGAGACACCTGGAGCGGTCGTGACGTGGACACTACGGCGATTTCTGCCGCTTTGTCAACAGCACTACCGCACAGAGTTAACGGCACCACCGACCGCTCCTGACGCGATGACGTCCGCCCCCGGCCTTCCGGCCGGCCGGCGCTGCACCCGCTGTTGCCAGGAGATCGACATGAAATTCCGTGAGTTCCACACCCGCCTCGCGGCGGTCGCGACCGAGCTCGGCTTCACGCCGGGCGCGCCCGATCGCACGCACCCCCACCCCCGCCTGTCGCTCACCTACCCCGGCGGCCGCCTGTTCATCGTCATGCCGGGGGCCATCTCGGACCACCGCTCGTTTCTGAATGCCCGCGCTCACCTGCGCCGCGTCGCCCGCGACGTCGGCCTCAGCCATGGAGGGTGACATGCCCGACCCCGTTCTCTTTTGTATCGGCTTCCGATTGCGCGCCCGGCGGGCCTCCACCCGAGTACTACTTCAAGCGGATCTTGCGCGGCACCGGCCTCAAGGCCTCCGACTTCCACAAGCCCGCGACGTGGAACGGCGGACTGTCGTTGTGGCGTTTGCGGCTCAACGACGCACCGCAAGACCCGCTTTCTCTTTGCCCGCCACCGCCTCTGCCAGCGTTTGTCCGAGCTCGTCGACAACGCCCGCACCAAGGTGTGCAGCGCCCATCTCGTTTTGCCCTCGCCGTACAACCCCGTCCGCAATCAAGGAGCCGCACCATGACGGTGAAGTTTCCGGTCAATCCCCTGCGCGTCGCCCACCAGCTCGTCGAGATCGCCGATCGGTACCACGCCCTGTTCGACGGCGGCGCCGACCTCATCGAGGTCGCCAACGACTTGCTTCTGGCGGTGCGCGAACACGCCAGCGTCGCGCGTGCCGACGCCCGCACGCTCGAGAACCTGATCGCCGACCTCGAACGCCGCGACGACAGTCCGCCGTTCCACGTCGCCAACGGTAACGCCAACCCGATGGAGGCGCCCGACCACACTGCCTGACGACCACGGTTGAACCACTCCCCTCCCCGAAAGGATCTGCCCATGACTGAAGGTATCAAGAACGTCTCGATCAAGCGCGTCGGTGGCCAAGTCCCCATCGAGACGCTGGCAATCAGCCCGGGAACAACCACCCGCGACATCCTGCAGACGATCGGCTGCGGCAACGGGTTTCAGCTCTGCGCCGCCCAAAACCCCGACATCGTCTTTGGGCCCAACGACAACGTCTATGCGCGCGTTGCCGACGGCGATCTCCTGCACTGCTCGGCCCTGGTTGATGCCGGCCGCCTGTCTGCCCAGGAGGTGCGCGCATGAGCCTGCTCGCTCGCCTTTTCGGCGGCGCGTCACCGAAGGTCGTGCGGCGCCCTGCGCCGCACGCCACCCCCGGTGCCCGCGTTGTTCGCCCCAACAACACTTCGCTCCTGTCCCAACGCGGCTGGCAGCAGAAGGGTAATGTCTGGACGGGCAGCTACGCCTGCAAGTTCGGCACGTGGGATGGTCGCATCGAACGCCGCGGCGATCGTTTTGACGTCTGCATCAAGTCGCCGCCCGACGTCGTGCGCCGCCATCCCAAGTACGCCTGTCTGCACGACCGCTCCGGCGGCTGGATGCACCTCCACCTCCACCACGAGCCAAATGACCCCGACGTCTCTGCGAACGTCTCCGCGATCATCGCCTACGTCGAGCGCTTGCTCACCGAAAGCTTCCACCGCGCCGGTCGCACCTGATCGAGGAGCCTTTCCCATGACCTTTCCCTTCTTCGCCAAGCCACCCAAGCGCAACGGCTCTGCCGAAGCGCAACGCCTGGCCGTCGAGCTCGAACGCCGCCTGGAGGTGGCCACCGCCGAACGCATCGCCGCCATCGCCACGGCGATGCACACCCTGCCCGCCAACTGGCACCACCTGATCAGCGAAGACACCGCCTTCGTGTTCCAAGCGAACACGATCCGCCAGGCCATGCAGCAGGCGCGCCAGGCCACCGCGTCACCCGCGCCATCCCCGAACGCCACACTGCGCTTTGCTGTTTCGTCACTCTTCTTGCGTGAGACCTGGCGGTACCTCACCAGTGACCCCGCCAAGCGTGAAGTTCTCGCTCTCGTGACGGGCGAGATCACGAGCAGCGGTGAACGCGTGCTTAGCCGTCGCCTCGAGGTGGCCATGGCGTCGCAATCGCCAGCCTACGTCAAGGCCGACATCGTCAAGACCAACGCCCAGATCCTGCAGCTGACGGAGGGCGACAACCATCCCCTGTTGGCGATGGTGCACAGCCACATCATGACGGGGCCGGAAACGACCCGGCCCTCGAGCACCGATCTGGCGCACCAGCAGCGCATGGTCACCCTCGGCTACCCGGAAATGCTCGGCGGGATTTTTAATTGCTCCGGCCACGTTCGTTTCTTCTCGACGGCCCGCGACTTCCAGCTGTCGATCACCGGCAATCGCTTCCGCCTGCTTGAGGACAAGCCGCGCGAGAAGCTCATCGCGCTGGAGGTGTAAGGATGTTTGGACGTCGCGCCAAAACCTATCGCAGCCGGCCGCTCTCGCCCCGGCTGCAGGGCGAACTCAACGCCACGCAAGGATTGGTGCCAGGTTTCGACCTGGCCCCACTGCAACGCGCGCACGTTGTCCTCATCGGCGCCGGCGGCCTCGGTTTTCCGGTCGCCACCGGCTTGATGCACCAGGGCGTCGGTCGCCTGACGATCCTCGATGATGATGTCGTCGAACACAAGAACTGGACGCGGCAATATTTCAGCCGCGCCGACGTCGGCAAAAACAAAGCGCACCGGCTGGCCAAGCACCTGGCGGCCAACGCTCTCTTCCCACTGCGCGTAACCGGCTATCCACTGCGGTTCCAAGAACTGCTTGAACGCGATCACGACTTTGGTGACACGACGCTGTTCGTCTGCGGCGTCGACAACAATCCCTCGCGCCAGGCCGTCACCCGGTTTGCGGTTGACCACCACTTGCCGGTCATTCACGCCGCGATCGGACGTGATGCCAACGCCGGATACACGTTCGTGCAAGCCCCCAGTCAGGCCTGTTGGGGCTGTGCCTTCCCGCACATGCTCAATCACAACGCGTACCCCTGCGGTTTGCCAGCCACCAACGACCTCACGTCTGTCACCGCCGGCCTGATCCTCTACGCCACGGCCTCGATCATCAACCAACGCCCGCGTCACTGGAACTTGCGCGAGGTGTTTATGGATGGCGACTTGCCCGACCGCACCCGCACGGTCGAACGCAAGCCCGATTGTCCGTTGTGCTCTTCCCTGGCTCGGAGGTAACCGCCATGGCCCGCGTTCGCAACGACGTCCCCGACCAACACAACGATGTTGATGTCCACCTCTACGGTCACCGGCAACTCGTCGTCACCATCAACCGCAACGGCGTCTGCGTCGCGCGCATCACCTTGCCGGTCTCCCCCACGGCTGCCCTGCCGGCCGAAATTTTGATCTCTCATCCCAAACCAGAACAGGTGCAATGATGCTGCGATACATCCTCCGCGTCTGTGCCCGAACGCTCCGGCTCGTCATCGCGGCCACCCTTGGACTGTGTGCGCTGTTGCGCCCGTGGGTGGTCGGTGCGCACCGGCTCTTTGGTCTGCCATTGCCGAAGCGTTGGTGGTGAGAAGGAACGCCCGTGATGCGCTTGCGCCTGCACCGCTCTGCCACGCGCTCGCTCTTTGGCAGCGTCGAGTATCACTTAACGGTCGAGCTTTTCACGTCTCGCCAAGAAGCCGACGTCATCGCCGCGCATCGGCTGACCGAGCACACGGTCTACATTGTCCCCGAAGCGCTCGAGTATCAGCGTCGCACCAACGCCGCGCTTGAACGCGATCGGTCGCTGTCTGCCTGGCGCGATGGTGGTGCGGTTGTCCGCTCCAATCTGACCGCGTTTTATTTTTGGCTGCGCACGCGCCTGGCGTTCTCCGTGACGGTCGCCAGCATGATGCAAGGCACGATCATCAACTGCACGAACCTCGAGCAGTTGCTCGCCTGCGAACGCGAACTGATCGCCGCCTTCGATACGCTCAAGCTCTCCGTCGATGATGCCCTCGCGTTTGACCAGGGTCGCGAACAGCTGCTCGCCCCAGACGCCGAAGACGACACCGAACGCGCCCCGCCGGCAACCTGGCGTCCCAACCAACGGCTGATCCGCTAATGGCCAAACTCATCCCCACCCTCCCGAGCCCCTACGGTCAAAGTCCCTTCGCCCGGCGATCGTCGCCCTCGGTGGCGCAGCAAGCGACCACGGATCTCCACACCAAAACGGTCGCCCTCAAACGTGCCGTGTCTGCCTCACCCTACGCCTCGCCCCAGCAACGCGCGCGTCTGGTTGAGCGCATTGTGGCTGACGCACTTGGTGCCCGCCCCCTCCCGCTCCATGTTCGTCAGGCCTTCACGCGGTGTGCGTCCGCCCTGGTGTCTGCCGAAGTCGATCTTTTTACCCTGCCGCCCCCGCCCGCCCCGGGCGACGCCGTCGGGGCGTATCAGGCGCGCGCTCTGATTGACCAGCGCCTGGCGTTTTTTTCGCGTGAAGCAGAGCTGGTGGCGCAGTGGCAACGCCGGCTGACCAGCACGCTGGCGACCATCGCGGCCGCCTTGCCACGCGTCTCCACGGAACGCGCGACGATCACCATTCCGCTGTCGCTCCTGTCGCTGCTCCCCAATCCCGCCCACCTGATCTCCGGTCTCATCGCCGATCTCTTACCCCTGGCGCCAACCCCCGGTACGCCCGGCGCGCGCCCGGGCGCGCGCTTGGCTGAGGCGTTGGTCGCGAACTTATTGGCGGTGAGTAAGGTGGGGTTTGAGGATGCGCAGCTGCGTCCCGATCGTTTGCGCTGGCCGGACGCCGCCAAGCTCTCGGCGCCCGAACTCGTCGACACCTACCTGGCCGGCACGCCCCTGGCTTCCCTGCTGCAAACCACGATCGCCATTCCCGTCCCCACGCGCGTGCGCTTCGAGCACGCCATCACCCTGGCGCCACCGGGCCACGGCAAGACCCAGTTTTTGCAGTCGCTCATGCTCAACGATATTGATGATCCGCAACGCCCAGCCGTCGTGCTCGTCGACAGCCAAACCGACGCCATCGACACACTCTCGCGCCTGGCCCGCTTTGATCCGACGCGTGACCGCCGCTTGATCATCCTTGACCCATCCGACGTTACCGCTCCGTTGGCACTCAACCTCTTCCACGTTGACCGTACCCAGCTGGCGGCGCTCACGCCTCGGCAACGTGAAGAGTATCTGGCGGGCGTGCTCGAACTGTTCAATTATCTTCTTTCCGGGCTCCTCGGTTCAGAGCTCACACCCAAGATGTCGGTGGTGTTCCGCTTCCTCAGCCAACTCATGATCACCATCGAAGGGGCGACCATCCACACGCTCATCGCCTTGCTCACCGACCCCACCCCCTTCCTGCCCTCCGTCACCAACTTGCCGGCCACGGCGCAGACCTTCATCACCGATCACCTCTTCGCTGACCGCCAATACAACGAAACCCGCAAGCAAATTTTGCGACGCCTTTTTCACGTGCTCTCCAACCCCGCGTTCGAGCGCATGTTTGGTCACGCTGAAAATAAATTCTCGATGGGCGACGCCCTCAACCAAGGCCGGGTGGTTCTCATCAACACCAACAAACAGCATCTGAAAAGTGACGCCTCAGCGCTCTTTGGTCGGTTCATGATCGCGACCTTGATGCAGGCCACTCTGGCCCGCGCCATCATTCCCGAAGCCCAGCGACGTCCCGCCTTCATCTACCTCGACGAAGCTCACGAGTACCTCGACCAGAACATCAACACCTTGTTCGTTCAGGCGCGTAAGTACAAAGTCGGCCTGCATCTGTTTTCCCAAACCCTCGCGCAGGCTGACACCGCCGGTCTGAGGTCACTGTTTCTCTCCATCCCGGCGCTGCGCTTCATCGGCAAAGTGTCCCACGCCGAAGCGCGCGTCTTGGCGCCGGAAATAAACACCACCGCTGAGCTGATCACGAGCGTCGGGAAGACCGAGCGCAGCTCGCAGTGGGCGGCCTACGCGCGCAACGTCACCCCCGCCACCGGCATCCTGACCGTGCCGTTCTTTTCCGCCGAACGCGCGCCCAAGATGTCGCCGGCCGCCTATGCCCGGCTGCTGGCCCGCATCCGCGCCGAAGTTTCTGCCCCGCCGGTTGTCCGCCAGTCACCCACACCGCCGCCCGCCGCAACGCCCCGCGTCACCCGCGTGCAGAGCAATGAGGGAGATCCCTACTGATGACCATCGACACCGCTCTCCCCGTCACCCGCCCCAAGCGACGCCCCCACTTCAAGCGCTCGGCCTCGCCGGCGATCCGCATCACGCCTGATGACATCACCATGATTGAGCACGTGGCGCAGCACCGCTTCCGCCGCTCCACCGATCTCGTGCGTTTGCTCTCTCACCGACCACCCAAGAAAATCATCGAGCGCCTGGCCGACCTCTACCACGCTGGTTATCTCGATCGCCCCGACGCCCAACGGGATTACTTCACCGCTCAGCATCGCCCCGCCTACATCTACGCCGTCGGCAATCACGGCGCCAAACTGCTCCATGCCTTGGCCGGCACCACACCGCCCAAAGTCAACTGGAAGGACAAGAACCGCAGCTGCAAGCGACCGTATCTCCAACACACGCTCATGATCGGTGACGTGGCCACCGCCGCCGACCGCATTCCCCTCTTTCAACCATCGATCCGCGTCATACCATCGGCTGACCTGTTGGCGCTGCGTCCGCCAGGCTCGCCCGCCGGGGCGTCGCCGTGGACATGGCGCGCCAAAGTGCCAGCACCCGATGGCACCTGGCACGACACCAAAACAAAGCCTGACGTTGTCTGCGGACTGGACTTCACCAGCCGGCGCCTGCGCTACTATTATTTTGTCGAGGCCGACAACGGCACCATGCCGATCCTGCGCACCGACGCCAAGAACACTTCGATTGGACGTAAGCTGCTCGCGTATCTGACCGGCCACCGCGCCCAACAACACAACCAGTTTGGCTTCGGCAACCTGCGCTTCGTGTTTGTCGCCCGCTCCACCCAGCGTCTCTCCAATATGCGCGCTGCCCTCCTGGCGCTCGCCGGCGACGCCCCGGTCGCAATGTTCGTGTTTGTCGAGCACGACCGGTTACGGCAAGCGCCGCATCTTATGGCTGCTCCATTCGTCAACGCTCACGGCCACCGCGTGTCCCTCACTGACTGACGGCCCGTTCAACCCTCTCTTGGAGACCACATCGCCATGCCCGTCACCCAACACCCCACTCACTTTTGTCCGCACTGCCAGGGTGGCTTCGTTATGCCCCAAGCAGCACCACCCTCCGTTGGCGCGGTCATTGTCGTCTTCATTGCTTCGGTACTGATCGACGTCGCTTTGCTGTACATGATTTTCATCAAGCCCTTCATCACCCCCAGCTGATCCTCTGCCAGAAATCCATCGATCGTCCCGTGTGGACAGCCTGACTAGTCAATCTCGGCTGCCTGCTACAATCGTATAATATGAATGATCACACTCTCCGCCCGGCGACGCCCCCGGACGCCCCAGCGGGCGAGGGCGCTTCGCAGAACACAACACCTTCACCAGTAGAGAGCGCCGCCGCCATCGACCGGGCGGGCGTGAGCGCCGCCGTCGAACTGGACGGCGGCGCCGAGGCGAGTGACGTAAAGACAATGTTTGTGAGCCAGGACGAGACGCCTTGGCCGCCGCCCGGCGACGCCGTCCTGACGACCGATGAAGGTCGATTATACCTGTTTGACCGACACGACATCTTTCTCAAGGAACGCTACACGCAGAAGCTCGTGAGTGAGCACAAGAAGCTCCTCGGTCGCACGGTGCCCAAAGATGGTGGAGGTTCAGAGCTGCAGATCAGCCAGGCATCGCTTGATGAATACGCACGACTGAACCCGCAGAAGAAGAACGCCGCTGACGTGGTGCTCGATCCGGACGACAAGCTCTTTGATGACTTCCGCCGGATCGCACAGAGCAAACCCTTCAAGTACGCGATCAAGGGCGACGCCCGACCGCCCAGCGAGACGCCCGCGCCCGCCTGGAGTGAACCACCACAACCGTCCGCGCCCGCCCAGGAAGAAAAGGCTACCGTTGAGCCAGCCGCCCGAGCAGGGCAGGGCGACGCCCCGGCGAGTGTCGCTCTCGAGACGTACAACCAACTCAAAACCTACACCGACCGGCTCGAGAAGCGCCTGGAGGCGCTCGAAGAGACGAACGTGAAGCTCTACGAGACCCTCGACAGCACCTACGACAAAATGCTCGATCAGAACGCGAAGATCCTTGAACTCTCGGCCCGGGCGCTCGCCGCACAGGAGAAGCCGTCCGAACTCATCAAGCAGCTTGCCGGCGCGATGCGCGCGGCGCAGGGTCAAGCAGAGACGGGACGCCTCGACGTGCGTTCAGCCGACGCCAGCGTCGACACGCCCGAGCGCGAAGCGTGGCGGCGGGAGCGCGACGAATAGGAGTTGCGTGTGTGGTAGACTGTTCGCATATGCACGACAGCTCACCGACGCCTGCAGAGCGCCCCGAGCGCGATGCCGTTGCGGAACTCACCGCAACCTTCGTTCACGGCTTTGCCGCCATGCAGGTGGCCTTCCGAGACCTACAAGCTGAAATCCGCGCGGAACGTGGCCAGCTCGGCACTGAGAAGCGCCTGAGCGATACCGAAGACATCGCGTGGTGAGGCCCGCATCGGCGCGGCGCGAACCGAACGCATTGCTCGGCATCGCGTCAGAGGCCACCAGATGCCCCAGGACGGGCGATTAGGGTAGGGGACGACCCTTTTCCTATTTGAAAACCAACGAGGCCTCAGCGGCCAATTTTGAGCCTCTCAGCGCCAGGCGCTGTTTGGCCCCAACCCCAGAACGGTCGGATCCTTGCCAAATCCGGTTTATACGGTACAATTTTGATATCTATGACAACCGCTACACTTTCACTTTACAAAGCTCTCTTGAAGGCCGGCATCGATGAAGAAACCGCGCGCCAGGTGTCTGAGGACGTCGTGACCAAGGACGAAGCCAAGACGCTCGCGACCAAAGCCGACATCGCAAACCTGAAAGCCGACCTGCAGCGCTTCCTGTTCACCGCGCTCGTGGCGCAGGCGGTCTTCGTCATCGGCATCACGATCACACTCATTCAAGCGCTGGCCTAACATCAAAAAACCGGCTCAACAGAGCCGTTTTTTTGATGCTTATTCGCTTCATGATTATTGTGCGAATGACTGTCCTTCGCTTGCTGGTCAGTCCTCTTTCGACACCTGGACGTTCTTGCTCACCCGCTCGAGCGCGGCTTGCAGTTGCGGGTTCAAAGCCCCGCCGATGCCCTTGAAGCCATCATCGATACGAGCACCAGAAGCTTCCAGTCGATCGCGCCGCGCCTTCGCGGCTTCACGCTTGCGGCGGTCGCGTTCTTGCTCCTCGCGGTCGCTGAACAGGTTCGTTTGTAGCCGATAGTCCTTCTTGATACCGGCGCGTAGCCACGCGAGTGGCGTCTTGGCCTTCTTGCTCTGCTTGACGTGCCAGCGGATCCGCTCAGGGTCGCTCTCACCGTACTTATCAACCCAATTGCGGGCTTCCTTCATCGTCATACCAGCGGCACGGAGAAGATCGAGAAGCTCACTCTGGCGGTCTGACAACCCATCAAAAGCTCCCCCACCCTCCTTCTGGCGACTGTGTAGCCTTACATGTGTGACCTGCCGACCCGTCTTCTTAACCTCCAGAGTGACTTCAACATCGGTCTTGTCGTTCACTTCCGTCAAAGCCCGGTCGAGTACCTTTTGCTTGAACTTTTTCCACTCCGGATACCGGTCATTCTTGATCTCCACTTCCCGCTTGTTCTTCCGCACGAGCTCGAGCACGCCAAGCTCTGCCTTGAGCTCATCAACGCCATACAACACGCCATCGTCCCGGAACTTGTGACACACAGCCAGGTCATAGAGGCGCATCGAGTAGAAGCTCGACAACCGAACCGCCGTCTCGATAGCGGTCGTCGTGAAGTTCTCTTTGAAGTCCTTCAGGAGAGGCACCAGGTCGCTGTGCACCACGGCCCGGATTGTCCCTTGCCCCAGATTTGGGGTGATGCTCTCGGTGAAGTTGATGAAGCTTGGCGCATCTTCTTTTAGGTTCCAGATCACCACCACCCGGCTCTGAAGGCGGTGGCAGACGTCATACATCGTACGGTAGACGCTGCCCTGGTCGACTTCACAGAACTCGCCAAGCTCGCTGATGGAGATGACCTGCTCCCGCTCCCCGGTCTGTTGGTGGCGCCAGAACAGCCAGTACAGGAAGCGCTTCTCTGCCGGCGTCAGCCAGTAAGCAGAACGAACAAGCCGGTTGTCACGAGTGACAAGCGCCTTGCGATCCCCTTTTCTCGGTACGGTTGGTATCCCTTCTTTCATACGAATAAGTTCAACACAGTCTAGCATGCAGGCACCCACGAGTTATCCACATGGGTACCCTTTCGACCGCTTTCGTGGGGGCTTCTCTCACCGCAATTATGGGTACTTATCACCGCATTATGGGTACTTATCACCGCAATTATGGGTACTTATCACCGCAATTATGGGTACTTATCACCGCAATTATGGGTACCTATCTCCCAAAAAACCGCTCAACGGCAACGCCGTACGAAGTCCTAAACAGAAACAATAAACAGTAAACATATAAACAGTCGTCTGTTCTTTTCAATAAGGGGATAAGTCGACCTCACCCGGTCGACCAAAGGACACCCTCACCGACCATCCAACGCTCGCGTGGCACGACAAGGGGCGATCGATGAACTGATCTGACCTTCGAAACACCATCCACGCCGGCATTGGTTCCGGTGACGATCTCAGCGGAACCTGAGGACGAGAAGACCGCACCAGCTGAGCCCGCTGTTGCGGATGCTATCGAGATCGAGATTGGCGGCGACTGTCGCATTCGTGTCGGATCTCGCTTCGACGGCCGAGCCCTCAGGCGCGTTCTCGACGTTCTGAGGAGGCGATGATTCCGATGCCGGCGGGCGTTCGCTTGTGGCTCTCGGCCGGGCGTACCGACATGCGGCGCGCCGAAAGCGCAGATCCAGGAGCTCGCCTCGCTTGGCTTCGTCGAGCGCGCGGAGAATGTCGTCCTACTCGGGCCGTCAGGCACCGGCAAGACGCATCTGGCGATCGCCTACGGCCTGATCGCGGCGGCCAAGGGCTGGAAGGTCCGCTTCACGAGTGCCGCCGATCTCGTCATCGCGCTCGGAGCCGCACATCGGCAGGGGCGCATGAAGGAGCTCATGCACCGCACGGTCGCGATGCCGAAACTGCTGATCATCGACAGGATCGGCTATCTGCCGTTCGGGCGCGAGCAGGCGAACCTGTTCTTCCAGGTCGTGGCCCGCCGCTATGAGAAGGGCTCGATGATCCTTAGCAGGTCGCTGAAAAACCCTCCAGTCGACAGGTCGAAGCGAATATGATTCCGCTTATGGCCTCGGCAGGAGGCAGGTCATGCGCGGATCGGACGACCAGAACGGCTCGTTGTTCAGTTACGTGAACGTCGACGAACGCATTCCTGCGCGCCACCCTCTGCGCAAGATCCGCGATGTGGTGAACTCGGCTCTGACCTCGCTCGACGCTGATTTCGACCGGCTCTATGCAAGCGAGGGCCGCCCGTCGGTCGCACCGGAGCGGCTGCTGCGGGCCAGCCTGATCCAGATCCTGTTCTCGGTCCGCTCCGAGCGTCAGTTGATGGAGCAGCTTCAGTACAATCTACTGTTCCGCTGGTTCGTGGGGCTCGGCATCGACGATCCGGTGTGGGTGCCGACGGTGTTCTCGAAGAACCGTGACAGACTGTTGAACACCGACATCGCGCGCAAATTTCTGGCCGCGATCCTGGCGCACGATAAGGTCGCGCCGCTGCTGTCCGACGACGCCCAGACCGAAGATACCTCGATGAAACCGACCGACACCACGAACCAACGCATCGGCCGCAACATCGAGCGCGACTGGCGCGGACATGTCTGGTCGAATGCGACACATGCGTCAGTCACCGACCCGGACGCGCGCCTCATGCGCAAGGGCAAAGGGAAGCCGGCGCAGCTCTGCTACATGGGCCACGCGCTAATGGAGAACCGGCACGGCTTCATCGTGGAGACCGAACTGACGCGCGCAGACGGATATGCCGAACGAGCGGCAGCGCTGACGATGATCGAGCGCCACTCCCCCGGGTCGGAGCGACGCCTGACGCTCGGCGCCGACAAGGGCTATGACGAGCATGGCTTCGTTGCGACGCTGCGAAAGATGTGCGTCAGCCCGCATATCGCGGCCAAGGCGAAAGGTTCCGCCATCGATCGCCGCACGACGCGGCACGCGGGTTACGCGCTGAGCCAGAGAAAGCGCAAGCAGGTCGAGGAGCCGTTCGGCTGGGGCAAGACGGTCGGCCAGATCGCCAAAACCATGCTGCGCGGCGTGGCCAACGTCGGCGCGCAGTTCACACTCAACATGGCTGCGTTCAATCTCGCAAAACTGCCCAGGCTGCTCGCTGACTGATGGGCGGGCCAAAGGTCCCACCCACGTCCGTCCATACTTCCAAAGGTCCAGCCGAGAGAATACCGTTCTATCCGAGCCGGTTATTCAGCGACCTGTTAGGTCGAACCTGGCGTTCGGCAGCTGGGACGAAGCGTTCGCTGGCGATGAGGTGCTGACCGCCGCGATGCTCGACCGCATCCTGCATCACGCCACCGTCGTGCAGATCGCGGGCGAGAGCTATCGACTCAAGGACAAGCGACGTGCCGGCATCATGGCCCGGCCGGTCTCGGCACAATCGGAAAAGAAAGAGGATGAGAAGGTCTGAGCAAGCGGCAGGTGGCTCAGATTTAAGATGCCGTTGACACTGTGATTTGCGCTTGTGTGCAATCTGTGTGTGATCTGCGGAAAACCTGTCGATCGCGCGCCCGCACGGGTTCGACGTGTTGAGGAAAAACAGGTGGTTGGCCAAACCAAACCACCCCCGGTTCTGTCTCAAGGACAGCGACGACGTGATACGTCTCACGACTGGTACGGGTTAGGTGGCCAGAGCTGGCTCTACGACTTCCCCCCGGGTTGTCGCGCTACGCCCGACCCCAATCGCTCTCCCTCACCTAAACACCAGTTTTAACAAACCGGCGCCGGTTCGGGCTGCGCGGCCTCGCTCTCCCTGCAATGCGGAACGGGAGAGCGATCGCCGCTTGGGTTCGTCCCACCGCCACAGGCGATGGGCCAGCACCTGATCGACTGGGGTCGGGCGATGCCGACAACCCGGGGGGCCACTTCCGCAATCGCGGCGGTCTGCCGATACATCGGCCGGGTTTTTCGTCTTGCGGTCACAGCCGCTGGCGACGAAAAAAACCACCTAACCCTAAAGGTCAGGTGGCCTGGTTCAGTGGACATTGCCGCGTGGATTCTCTTGCAACTTTGCCACCACCTTCGTCATCAACGCAAACACCTCCTCTTGCTCACCTGTGTGATGATGGGGCTTTTGACCATCCGGTAACGCCATAATTCCCACCATTGCGCCCGCCGCCGCGAGCTCGCCGACGACTTTTTTGGCACCCGTGCGTCCCGCCTCATCACCATCAAACATGACGATGATCTTCACGCCACTAGCCATTTCCAACTTCCGGCGATTGACCAGTGCTACAACCTGTTCGGGCGAGATTGTCGTCCCCATGGTCGCCACGATTGGACACCCCGCATCGATTTGCGACGCGCGAAACACACTCAACGGGCTTTCAACCATCAACAGGCCGGTTACGCCTCGTGGCACCCGATGCAGGTTGTAGAGCTCGAGCTCTTTACGGAACCCGGCCGGGAACTTGTACTTGGGTTCTCCGTCCGGCACGTCGTCGCTGGGGTAGCGACCACAATACGCAACGAGCTCACCCGCGGCGTTGTGAATGGGAATACAGATACGCCCTTTCATCGTGCCACGCGTGGCCATCCCCAAGCCAAACTTGGCGATGGTCTCGTCCGTGAAGCCGCGGCTGTGTAACCACGGCTTGGCGGCTTCCACATCGAGCTTCAACTGAAACGTCAATGGCCTGTTGTGCAGCACGCCATCGATCTCTTCCTGAGCCTCCTCGTCTTCAGCCAGCGTCTTGGCACTCACCGAGACGGGGGGCGTTACCTTGATCTCTTCCGCTGGTGGCTCTGTGCGCACGGCGGGCCTTGATCCCCGTCCCGTGGCCTCGATCCGTGACAGCTTCGCGACTTGCAGCGCCGCCTGCCGCGGTGACGTGATGTCGTCGTCAACCGCCAATACGAAGTCAATGACGTTCCCGCCATTGCCACACACGAAGCAGTTGAACAGGTTCTTGGTGATGTTGACCTTCAGCGACGGTTTTGTGTCGTCGTGGAAGGGACATAACCCTTCCTTTTGTGCGCCCGTGCCTTTGAGTGTGATGCCGTAGTGCGCCAACACAGCGGCCATATCGGCGTGTGCGCGCACGTGTGCGAAGTCGACGTCATATTTCATGACGATCTCCCTTTGGCTATGTCATGTTCAGGTGGAACTGTCGTCCGTGTGCAGAGTATCATGCTGCGCAACCGTCAGCAAACGGCGTCAAGACCGCCGGTTTCTTTGACCATTTTGTGCGCTATACTGAACTATGGCTGGCCTCGGTAAGCCGAAGCCAGCTTCGTTTCACTCCCCTCTCCGCCCGCTATTTCTGGGTTTGGCGAACGAGGCAGATCGCTTGGTACGAGGGGTGTTGCGCGTCAGCTTTCGGATCCTGTCGCGCCTGAGTTGAAGGCAGCTTCCGATGTTGCCTGCACCTTTGCTGCGACGAAGCTGGCTTTGCCTTATGGAGCACAACTTCGATGTTCATTTTGGTTCAAGAGAGATCTGGGGATCGCGCATCCCGTTTGGTTTGAATGATGTCGATCGACGTCAACACGTCCTCATTCTTGGCCAAAGCGGCACCGGTAAATCGACCCTCGCGCGCAACATCCTCGCTCAGGATATTACAGCTGGCCGCGGCTGCGCTGTCATCGATCCTCACGGGGATCTCGCCGCTGAGTTGTTGGACTGTGTTCCCCCAAACCGCCGTGACGATGTCGTCTTGCTTGATGTTTCAGATACCGACTGGCCCGTCGGTTTCAACCCCTTCTATCGCGTGTCGATCGATGAGCGTCCCCTGGTCGCCCGTAACTTCGTCGCCAGCCTCAAACACATCTGGGCCGACAGTTGGGGGCCACGCCTCGAGTACATCCTTTTCAATACCATCGCTGCCATCCTTGATGCGCCCGACGAGCTTCGGCCGTCCATTACCTCAATCCCTTTAGTGCTCGTGCATACCGACTACCGACACAAGGTGTTGCGCTCGGTCACGGATCCGCGCGTACGTTCGTTTTTTATCGATGAGTTCGACACCTGGGGGGAGCGGCAACTGACCGAAAGCCTTGGCCCGGTGCAGAACAAGATCGGTCAGCTGCTCGCTAACCCGTTCTTGCGTAACATCCTTGGTCAGTGGAAACCCGCCATCGATCCGGCGCGCATCATCGCCAACCAGCAGATCTTCATCGTCAACTTGGCCAAGGGTCAGATCGGCGAGGCCGATGCCAACCTGCTCGGCTCTCTCCTCTTCTCTGCCTTTCAGCAAGCGGCCATGCGTCGCTCGGCGTTGCCCGAGCGCGAGCGCACCACCTTTCACTTCCTGATTGATGAGTTCCACAACCTGACCACCGACGCTTTCGCCTCGGCTCTATCGGAACTGCGCAAGTACGGCCTGGCGATTTATGCCGCCGCGCAGTACCTTGACCAGGTGTCTGATGACGTACGAGCGGCGCTCTTTGGCAACGTCGGCAGCATCATCGCCTTCCGCGTGTCTGCCGATGACGCCGATCACCTGGCGCACGAGATCGGTGACTTTCCCGTCGACACCTTTCGGGATCTGGCCCGCGGCGAGGTGTGTGCCCGCCTGCTTCGCGACGGCCAACCCACGCAAGCGTTTCTTGGCTCGACGTCGCTGCCGCCCCCGCCTTCGTTCAACCGTACCGCCCAAATCGTGCGTTACTGCCATCAACGGTACGCCAAGCCGCGCGCTGTCGTTGAAAACAACATCGCCCGATCGCTTAAAAACGCCATGCAACCCAAGGAGCTCGGCCCGGCGCCGGCGTTGATCTCTACCCCCACCCCTGCCCGCTTGGGTCTAGCCCTCATGCCATAATGGCTGCATGACCGTTGTCCGTCCGCGCAAATACCAACGCCTCGAGACGCCACCACCGTTCAAACTCGAGCCCGATGACATCGCGCTCGTGTCCGAGATCTGCCGCCGTGAAATTGTTGATACCAACCAGCTGCAAAAGATCTTCGCGCATCGCTCTCCGCAAAAGATCATGCGGCGGTGTCGTCACTTGTTTGACCACGGCTACATCGCCCGCCCGGCGGCGCAAGAAGAGCTCCACCGCAAGGTGCCGGGCAGCCGTCCCATCATCCTGACCGCTGATCGCCGTGGCGTGGCGCTGCATCGCCAACACGCGACCGACCGCGTGCGCAATCCTAAGTGGACACAGGATCGCGATCGTCTGTCTTGGAGCTACATGCAAGAGCGCTACACCACCACAGACACAACGCTTGCCTACGAGCTCTCTGCCCGACAGAACGCGCTGCCGTTTCAGCGTGCGCACGAGCTGATTGCGACCTTCGCGCCGGCGCCCGTGCGCGCGAGCACGTCACCACTCAAGTTTTCAACCGAAGTCGCCTGGGGACGCCGTCGGCATTACATCGCGCTCGAACCCGATGATTTCTTTGCGCTTGCTGACGACGAGTTCCTCCTGCTCGAAAGCGATGAAGGCACCGAAACAATCTGCCCGGGTACGCGTGTGCGTAGCTCGCTCAAGTTTTTCTTCACCACGTCCTTACTGCTCAAGTACCTCGCCTACGCCAGTTCTTTCCGCGCGCGCGTGCACTGCGATCACTTCGGTATCCCGCACTTCCGCGTGCTCACAACCACCACGACACCAGATCGCGTCGAGCAAATCATTGCTCGCTGTGCTCCGTTCTTTGAAGATAACGCCGCCGGCGTCAATCCCGGTCTCTTCCTGTTCACCGATCGGCAGACCCTGGCTGCCCATGACAACAACCCGCTGGCGGTGCCCCATCGCACCTTGGCCGGCAAGGAGGTGTACCTGGGGCGGTGATACTTTGTAGTGTTAACTGCGGGTCACTGACTGGGGTGCACGCAGTTCCCCGGTCTCTCGCATCTGCGCCTGCAGCGCTTTAAGGGTGGCGAGCGGATAGCGATCCCGCATCAAGAAGGCGACTTCGCGCAAATCGCGACCTTCTCTCATCATTTTCCTGATCACAGCGAGCTCTACTTCAAGCCCGTTCTCGGCTACGTAGGCCTCGAGCGCTGTGAGCAAACCTGTATCCTTCTTTGTCATGAGCCCAGTGTATCACGATCTTTTTTGATGCGCTTTGTCGACTGCCTCCTCTTTTTTGTAGTGTTAACTGGTGCCGTCCATCCGCCGCGTGAGTGGTGCTTCAGGATATGATCAGCGGCGCGCTTGGCTTCGTTGATGGCCCACGCCACGTCCGTTACTGAGTTTTCCAGCCGCTCTCGGTAGGCTGCGAGATACACTTGGGCGCTGCGCGTATCCTCGACTTCGATCCCTAACCGTCGCGCGACGATGTTTGCTCCGATCTCGGCCACCAACTCCTCTCTGGCGTAATCTTGATCGTCCCGAAAGCCTCGTACTCGCCGCCGGCCGAGGTCTTTCATCGTTGCGTGCACGAGTTCGTGCAACAGATCCAGGGCTGCCCTTCGCCCGGCTGTCGCCTGGTTTCCTTGGTATAGCCGGCGATCTGGGATCGATATGCGGTGGTGTTTGATGCTGTATACCGGGCAATTGTTTGCCCCGGGCATCGGCCACATCTGCGTCACCATCGCGACACCCATGCGCAGCCCTAAGTCCCACACTTCGGTATCGCTTTGCGGCACGCTCTTGGTCGGTTGTTTGTTCCAGTTGTAGGCCGGCGTCCATCCGTCGACGCTGCGCCCGCTGAGGAGCGTGAGAATGTACTCGCCTTCGCCTTCCAGGCGCAGCTCGCTGGGTTCCGACTTCGATGCTTTCTTCTTTTTTGTAGTGTTAACTGGCGCCGGCAACCCGGCTTCATCCTTGCCGAGCGGCCCGACGTAGCGGCTTTCCGTCTTGATCTTGTCGCCCTCGCGCCAAGTGCGCTGCCGATAGATGTACCGGTGGCCCTTGATCGTCTTGATGACGGTGTACCAATCCACGCCGGATGCCTTCGTCCTGGGTGCTGGTTGTAGTGTTAACTCTTCCGGCCTCCTCGGCAACAAAAAAGGACGACCCGGGGGTCGTCCTTGCGGCTGGTGTCATCGTCGACCCGGCGGCTTACTTCGACAGCACCTGTTGCTGCACGCCCTGCAGCAAGGCAATGGCATCACCGACGTCTCGACCACTCAGTTGGTGCGTCTTCTGCCAGGTGTCGTCCTTGTCCTTGTAGCTGCTTTCGAGCGTGATCGAGTAGAAGACGCGCGTGTCGCCGCGCTGGCACTACTGTTCTGCACGCAGCGGTCCAGACGCCACACACGGCGGATGTTCGCGCTCGTCGGAACGGCGGTTGTTGGCGGCAGATCGGTGGACTTGCGTTGCATGGTGAATGCCGACATCGACGGCTTCAGCATAGACCGCGTCCGATGCGCCGTCAGGCCCAGGTTGTGTTGGCTGGCCTCGCACCAGCGCGCTGCATCGTCAGCTGGCAGAAAACCCAGTGGCGCCGGTAGCTGTGCAGAAGATGCGGCGGCAGCGAGCGGCGAAGTCGAAGCAGCCCGTCACCTCGGCGAGGCTCGATCCGCAACGTCAAACAGCTTGAGTCGGCCGTGGTCGCCGACCGTCGGCCCCAGTTCCGACAGGACGATCGGTTACCAGCCGTACCGCCGCACGCGGCGACGCAGCCAGCGCAACGCGCTGGGCAAGGTCACTTCAGAACCGTGGAGCGTATCAGCAGCAGCCTCCATACTTCGAGCCGACTGGCGCTTCAGCAGCGACGGCATCATGCTCGTCACAGCAGCCCAGGCAGTCTCGCAGCAAGAAAATCCGGCAATAGGCTGAATGTACGGTGACCCTCGGGACAGTACCACCGCGCAATACGCACCCTGCGGCGTTACGCGCGGCGTAACTGCCATGACGGGCGAATGAGCAGGCGTCCGCCGGATGCAGCGGACAAGCAAGAAGACGACTCCCGCCACTCTGGCCGGCGACGTACGCCGCCGCAGTCGACTGTGTCCGCAACGGAATTTGCAACGCCGACTCCTACACGTCGGTTACCTTCGACCTATAAGGAAGGATTATGCCTGAGTTCGAACGCCGAGGTAACTTGCGTCGGAAACACGCCAGCATGGCGTTAGACTAACGTGGCCAGCCTGTGGCTCCACATAAATCGGCACTCCAGATAATGATCCGAGCACCCGATGCGCGTGATCGGGTTGTCGGCGACAGACCTTGTTGTAAGCCGCATAGCCATCGGTCTGCAGCACGGCTCTCGAAACCGTCGAGCAGGTGCTGAAGGCACCTCCTCGCCGCGCGAGGCATCGTACTCGAACAGCGCGCCGACTGCCCGGCGGCCTGCTGCGCACGCAGCTGCTTAGTTTTCACCCCTATAGAGCCATTTCGGTTTCACCGTAAAGGAGCCAGTGAGATTTCACTGTAATGGAGCCACTTTGTTTTCGCGCTAATGGAGCCACCCCAGCGGAGGGTTCGGTAGCGTAGTGATCTGATTTCGGGCTCGGACGTTCTGTTAAACCGGGTACGCTCGCGTTTTTCCGCGGGGGGTATCCATGGCAAACAGGAGGTTCGAGATGTTTGAGTTTCGTCATATTCTGGTGCGCATGCGTCTGGGGGATTCCGACCGAGCGCTCGCCAAGGCCGGTCTGATCGGCCGGCCCAAGGCCAAAGCGCTGCGGACGGTCGCGCTGGAGCGGGGTTGGCTGGATCCCGCGCATCCCCTGCCGGACGATGCGGTACTGGCACAAGTCGTTGGTACCGCACGGTCCGCGGTATCCGCGCAATCGCGTGTAGAGCCGTATCGCGATACCGTGACCGGCTGGGCCGAGCAGGGGATCCAGAGCAAGACCATCTACCAGGCGCTGGTGCGCAATCACGCCTTCGGTGGCAGCTACTCTTCGGTCTACCGTTTCGTTCGCGCCCTCAAGCTCGATGCACCCAAGGCGACGATGCACCTGGACTTTGCGCCGGGCGAGGCGGCCCAGGTCGATTTTGGTGCCGGGCCGGTGTTGGTGGATCTGCGCACGGGAGAGGAGATCAAGACCTGGTTCTTCCTCATGACCCTGTGCTGGAGCCGGCATCAGTATGCCGAACTGATTCTCAATCAGAAGGTGGATACCTGGCTGGCCTGCCACCGGCATGCCTTTGAATGGTTCGGGGGTGTGGTCAGCCGGGTCATCATCGATAACGCCAAGTGCGCGATTACCCGGGCCTGTACCCGGGATCCCGAGGTCCAACGCGCCTACGCCGAGTGCGCTGAGGGCTACGGCTTCAAAATCGATGCCTGCCCACCCCGGGATCCGCAGAAAAAGGGCCGGGTGGAATCGGGGGTCAAATACATCAAGCGCAACTTCCTGCCCCTGCGCAGCTTCCGGGATCTGACGGACGCCAACCGACAACTGCACGACTGGATACTCGATGAAGCGGGCAATCGCATCCATGGTTCCACCCATGAAAAACCGCTGACCCGCTTTGCCGCCGAAAAACCCTTGCTGCAACCGCTACCGGAGCATCCGCCGGAGGCGGCCATCTGGGCCAAGGTCAAGGTCCATCGCGATGCCCATGTGCAGTTCGAGAAGGCGCTTTACTCCGTTCCCTTCCGCCTGATGGGGCAAAGCCTGTGGCTCAAGGCGACCGCGGTCACCGTGCGCATCTATCGCGACCATGAACTGATTGCGGTTCATCCCCGGTTGGCCCGGCCCGGTACCCGCGCCACCGCCGATGACCACCTGCCGCCGGAGGCCCTGGCCTGGAAGATGCGGGATCCCACGTGGTGCCTCACCCAATCCAGCCAGATCGGTGTCGCCTGCCATACCCTGATCCAACGCCTGTTCTCCGATCGGGTCCTGGACAATCTGCGCGCCGCCCAGGGCATCGTCGGACTCAAGAAAAAGTATGGCGCTGCCCGCCTGGAGGCCGCCTGCCAACGGGCCCTGGATTACGACAACCCCCGCTATCGCACTGTGAAAACCATCCTCGAAAGAGGCCTCGATCAACACCCGGCATCCGAGCAGGCCTTCGACGCCCTGGCAGACAGCTATACCGGCCAGGGCCGCTTCTGCCGCAACACCCACCACTTACTGAAACACTAAACAGGAGAACTCGCCATGAACCCCATGCCCGAACTCGCCCCCATGCTCAAACAGCTCCGCCTCTCCGGTATCCTCGATTCCCTGGAGGTCCGTAACAAACAGGCCATTGACAAGAAAATGGCCTATCCCGAGTTCCTCGCCCTGCTGATCGCTGATGAGGTCGCACGACGCGACCAGAAACGCTTTACCACCCGCTTGCGCCGGGCGTCTTTCCGTTCCCACAAAACCCTCGATCAGTTCGACTTCAACTTCAATCCCAACATCAACTCGGCCCTTCTCCATGAACTGATCACCGGCCGCTTTATCGAAGAAAAAGTCGCCGTACTGATCGCCGGTCCCTGTGGTACCGGCAAGAGCCACATCGCCCAGGCCATCGGCCACGCCGCCGTTCGCCAGGGCCACGATGTGCTGTTCACCTCTCAGTCACAGCTCCTGGGCAGCCTGCATGCCGCCAGGGCCACCGACTCCTTTGAGCGCAAGTTCCTGAATCTGGCGCGCGTACCGGTGCTGATCATCGACGACTTCGGACTCAAACCGCTGCGTCCACCTCATGATGAGGACTTCCATGACCTGGTTGCCGAACGCTATGAGCGCAGTGCCACCGTCATTACCAGCAACCTTGACTTCGGGGAATGGGGCGATGCCTTCCCCAACCAGCTGCTCGGCGCTGCTACCCTGGATCGACTCCGGCATGGCGCTTACCGCGTCGTCCTCGACGGCAAAAGCTATCGTTCACCCAAGCCCATGGAGAAGCCGCTTGAAAACAACCCAAAAGTGAGAAAATAATACCCTCGTCCAAGCCCGAAAATCAGCACTTCAAAGTGGCTCCATTAAGCCGAAAACGGGTGGCTCCTTTAGGGTGAAAAATGACACCCCACAGCGGGATGAACGCAAAACGCCGCTCCGGTAGATGATCATACCCTGCACAGCGCACGCCACAGCCAGAACACCGGGCACGGCTCCCTTTGCGTGGCCTGACCAGAACCTCTATGCTCGGCTGGCCCAGATGCCGCACAAACCGCGCCTGCCCGTAGACAAACCCTTTGAACCGATAGCATCGATTGAGTATCGTGGTCAGCAGCATGGCCCTCCCTCCAGCATCGGATGAACGCCCATGAGCAAGTCTACGCCTGCTGAGAAATCATCCGCTGAGTCCCCCTCATCCCGGGACGTACTCGCCTATGTCCCGGATCTCGATGAATGGCCCGATAGCTGGATGATCGAACAACCGGATCGGAGTATGGGAAAAGCCATTGTCAACGTCCTGACGCCCTTTATCGAGCACCTGATCAAGCAGGGCTTTACCAAACGCACCATCAAGCGCCACGTGGATAGCCTCTGGGCTTTGGGCGGAGAGATTATTACTGATATAAACTGGGATGAGTCTCTGCGGAAACAGTCCGCCAAAGATCTGGTGATCAATGCCATTGATGAGGAAGGTGGCCCGCTACTACATAACCCCTTTGATCCCGAAGATCAGATACCCTTTGATAGTACCTGCAAAAAACTCTACAAATTCCTCATGTCTTAGCAATTCAACCCACTAATTCCGCTGAAGATCCAAAGAATTAAAGCCGAGCCAACAAAGACGCCGATCTGCCGGGCCAGCACGTCGCCTATTGCCGGCGCGATGACCAGCTCGCGAATGGCACCATGAATCGATTCAGCAAGCACAATCAGCATCCAGACCGCGATCGCTTTCCCCCAATTCATGGCGAGTGCTTCATGCCGCTATGGCTGCAAATCAGTTGCGGATTAACCAGAGCGGCCGCATCTTCTTTGTCAGGTCTATGAATGCAAGAAAAGACCATGATCGAAAATTCAGGTTGCGCCCGCCATATCAGCGATCATCAAAAGCAACTGATTAAAGGCATTGCTGGAAGCCAAAGAGGAACACTCTTCCATCGTATGATATCCGGTCGTAGGGATTTGCAGCGTGGTACCCTGCACAAACCCATTTGATGCAGCGATGATGCGCCCCAGTTCGGTGCTGCCTAGCGACTGGGGTTCATTACCGCGCTTGATCGCTTGCTGGTTCAGCTCTTCAATATAAGCATCCTTGAAGGTATAGCTTATGTTCTGAGTTTGGCATAAGTGTTCCAGTCTGTTTGTTGTGTCCGCATTAAATACCGCATTGACATCGCGCCGACGTAATACAACCTTTTGTTGATCGGCACTGTTGCGGTCCGGGTAAGGGCTGGTATCAACCACGATCAGCCTGTCAGTGGCACCGTTGAAACGGCGAAACCATTCCAGCAAATAGCGCCAGCTGCTTCCCGATTCCTCTTGTGCAGTGAAAAAAGCCGTGCCCTGAAAGCCAAGGCCAAACAAATGAACCAGGTGCGCCGCCGTGAGTACATTGTCCAGCTGTCCACTCAGAATATTGTCCGTCATGGCCAAGCGATCAGTAAATGCCACTGGCGTGCCTGCGACCAGATGCTCGAGGCCTTTTACCTCAAATATCAGGTTATTCCGATACTCACACACATAAGCATTGGTAATTATCCCTGATCCGCGATAAGCACCGGACCATGGCTCGTACGCCGTTACGGGAACCGATTGAAACCGGTCAACGATTTTCATCATCAACTTTTCTGATACGGAGTTACCCAATAGATCCGATCGATGACCGGCGACAAAAGCGGCATACTGAAATTCGTTGGGCCCCGTGCAGATCAATCCATGTCGATCGATATGCGCAGAGAACATGGCGGAATCCGGCTTGTTGCCTTGCGCAACAAGCAGACCTTCATACCAGGTTACTTTCGCACCACGCTCCTCGAGCTCCCGGTGTAATACGTAAAAAAACGAGTGCTCCGCACCAACCACACTGGGGTGCCGGATAAGTGCCTTTAAGAGGTCGATAAAGTGTTCGACTTGTTCCACAGCCTGTAGATCTCCCCGAAAACCTTCAAGGTTTCGCATGACCGGCGGGCAAGGAGCGCAGCGGAGCTGCCGGTCCGAGTCGATACGCTTGTGGACGCGCGGCCTGGGCATGAACTGGAGGGTGCATGTCCCCCGCGGGCCTACCTGTCATGTCGACACGGTGGACCAATATAACGACTGGCCGACGGCCAGGGCAAACCGGCGAGAGAGATGACTTCGGGAAATTGCAGGGTTCTGCTGTTTCAGGGATATTGACAATCGAGTCGCCTAAAATGCTCTGTTGCAGGGGCAGCGCCTGGTCGGCAGCAGCGCCCCCCTGGAACCCGTTGTTA
>CAVONB010000011.1:0-248207 GCA_963697205.1 uncultured Alphaproteobacteria bacterium
CGCTTTGCATCCACGCTGCCGGCGTTGCTCTCCGCAGGCGATGTCGACACTTCGATCGATCGCGTGGCGCTGCACCACTACATGACATGGCACGCAGTCGTCCCGGCCCCGCGAACGATCCTCACCGGTGCGAGGAAATTGCCGGCGGCCACGATCAGGGCCATCGAGCCCGACGGGAAATCCACCGATACCGTCTACTGGCAGCCGCAGTTCGAGCGAAGCGCCGAGGAGGCTGCCCGGCCCTTCGAGGAATGGCGCGACCGGGTGCTGGAGGGGCTTCGGACGGCCGTGCGCCGGCGCATGGTGGCAGACGTGCCGGTCGGCGTTCTGCTCTCGGGCGGCGTGGACAGCTCCGTGATCGTCGGCCTGCTCGCCGAGGAAGGGCAGAAGGATCTGGCGACCTACTCGATCGGTTTCGAGGAGGCACATGGCGAGAAGGGCGACGAGTTCGTCTACTCGGACTTGATCGCCAATCATTACGGCACCGATCACCACAAGATCTTCATCCCGTCCTCAGAGATGCTGGAGAACCTGCCGCACGCCATCGCCGCCATGTCCGAGCCGATGGTCTCCTACGACAACATCGGCTTCTTCCTGCTGTCGCGCGAGGTCGCCAAGACGATCAAGGTCGTTCAATCCGGTCAGGGGGCCGACGAAGTGTTCGGCGGCTACCACTGGTATCCGCCGATGGTGGAAACCAATGATGCGGTGTCGAGTTACGCGGATGCGTTTTTCGACCGCACGCACGACCGCTTGGCCGCGCACATCGCACCGGAGCATCACGCCGACCGCGACGAGAGCCGTGCCTTCCTCGAAGCGCATTTCGCACGCGCCGGTGCAACCGGTTCCGTCGACAAGGCATTGCGCCTCGACACCAACGTGATGCTGGTCGACGATCCCGTGAAGCGGGTCGACAACATGACGATGGCGTGGGGGCTGGAGGCGCGTGTGCCATTCCTCGATCATGAGCTCGTCGAGCTCGCAGGACGCATTCCCTCGCCCCACAAGCTGGCACATGGCGGCAAGGGCGTTCTCAAGGAGGCGGCGCGCCTCGTTGTCCCCTCCGCCGTGATCGACCGGCCCAAGGGCTATTTCCCTGTGCCGGCTCTGAAATACATCGAGGGGCCGTTTCTGGAGATGGCCCGCGACGCGTTGACGAACGCAGCAGCGCGCAACCGATCGCTGTTCCGCAAAGACTATCTCGACGACTTGTTTCGTGCGCCGAAAGACCACATCACGCGACTGCGCGGTTCCGAGCTCTGGCAAGTCGCTTTGCTCGAGCTGTGGCTGCAAGCACAAGGAGCGTAGCTGTGAGCGAGACCAGGCAACCAGCGGGTGAGAGGCCGGTGCCGGCGGCCGATCGCCCCTTCGAGGGTGAAGCGGATCTGCACAGTCAGACGGGAGAGCCTGCCGAGGCGAGCATCGACTGCGGCTGGGGCAGGCTCGTGTTTGCCCAGACGTTCAATTCTGATGAGCGTCTCGCGGACCTCTTGCGCGCCGAAGGCCCCGACCGCCGCGACATCGCCTTCTACGTGCGCGATCCTCACGTGACCCTTGCGGCCGCGCCCCAGGAATTGTTTCTCGATCCCTCTCACACCTATCGGTTGGACCTTGCTGCCTATCGTCATGCACGCAAGCGCCAGCCGGCATACTTCGTTCGCCGTCTGACGTCGCGCGAGGATGCCGAAGCCGTGAACGTGATCTATGCGATGCGAGGCATGGTTCCCGTCGCGCCCGACTTCTTCTGGTCCAAGCGCGACGCCCGTGCGCTGGTCGTGTTTGTCGCCGAGGACAATGCGACCGGCGAGGTGATTGGGACCGCGATGGGCGTCGATCACACGCGAGCGTTCGGCGACCGGGAGCGCGGATCATCGCTTTGGTGCCTGGCGGTATCGCCTCAGGCGCGCCACGGAGGAATCGGCGAAGCGCTGGTCCGCCGTCTCGCCGAGCACTTCAAGGCGCACGGCGCTAGCTACATGGACCTGTCCGTCCTGCATGACAACGAGCAGGCGATCGCGCTCTACGACAAGCTGGGCTTCCACCGCGTGCAGGTATTCGCCGTCAAGCGCCGCAATCCGATCAACGAGCCCCTGTTTGCCGGACCGGCCGCTGACGAGAACCTGAACATCTATGCCAAGATCATCGTGAATGAAGCGCGGCGGCGCGGCATCTCCGTCGACGTGACGGACGCCGAAAGCGGGCTCTTCCGCCTGACCTATGGCGGCCGAACGGTACATTGCCGCGAATCCTTGAGCGAATTCACGTCTGCCGTCGCCATGTCGATCTGCGATGACAAGCGCGTGACGCGGCGGATCGTCGAGGCCGCAGGCGTTAGCGTTCCCGCGCAACTCACCGGCAGCGACGAGAACGAGCAGGCCGAGTTTCTTGCCAGGCACGGCGCAGTCGTCGTCAAGCCGGTCCGGGGCGAACAGGGGCGCGGCATCTCTGTGGGCCTGAAGACGATCGAGGACGTCAAAGCCGCACGCGAGCGTGCGAGTGCCGTCTGCCAGGACGTCCTGCTTGAGGAGTACTTCGAGGGCGAGGATCTGCGTCTGATCGTCATCGACTACAAGGTCGTTGCGGCAGCAGTGCGCCGTCCAGCCCGCATATCCGGCGACGGTCGTTCGAGCGTTCGCGAAATGATCACGGCGCAAAGTCGGCGACGCGCCGCTGCCACGGGCGGAGAAAGCCAAATCCCGCTCGATGCTGAGACCGAGCGCTGCATTCGCGATGCTGGCTACGATCTGGAATCCGTATTGCCCGAAGGGGTTCAGCTCCAGGTCCGCAAGACGGCCAACTTGCATACAGGCGGCACCATCCACGACGTGACGGGCGAGACACATCGCACGTTGCTCGATGCCGCGATTGCAGCAGCGCGCGCCATCGAGATCCCCGTCACCGGCATAGACCTCATGGTCAAGAGCCCGTCTCGACCCGACTATGTTTTCATCGAGGCCAATGAGCGCCCCGGACTGGCAAACCACGAACCGCAGCCGACCGCTGAGAGGTTCATCGATCTGCTGTTCCCGCTCTCGATTCCGCAGGCCGTCCGCACCCTGCAAAGGAGGCAAGCAACGTGAGTGAACCAAGTCATCGGCTCGTTGTCGACACGGACTACCTGCGCACGACACTGTCGAGATCTTCTGCAAATACCGAGTCCGACAGGCTTCACCGACACCATCGTTCGCTACGTATGCCAGGAGCTGGAGCAGCTCGGCGTCGACTATGACGTGACGCGGCGCGGCGCGGTCCGCGCACGGCTGGTCGGCCGCCAGACGGCCGGTGGCCGCGCAATCGTCGCCCACCTGGATACGCTGGGCGCCCAGGTCAAGTCATTGAAGGAAAACGGCCGGCTAGAGCTGGTACCGATTGGGACCTGGTCCGCCCGTTTCGCGGAAGGCGCGCGCACGACGGTCTTCTCGGAAAAGGGCAGCTACCGGGGAACGATCCTGCCGCTCAAGGCCTCGGGCCACACGTTCGGCGACGACGTCGACACGCTGCCCATCGGCTGGGATCACGTCGAGTTGCGCGTCGACGCATCCGCCAGGAACCGGACGGATCTCGATCATCTTGGCATCGAGATCGGCGACACGGTAGCGATCGATCCGCAGGCCGAGTTCATCGACAACGGCTTCATCGTCTCCCGCCATCTCGACAACAAGGCAGGCGTGGCGGTGATGCTTGCGGCTTTGAAAGCATTGATGCACGCGCGGCCCCCGCCCGTTACGATGTTCTGGCTGTTCACGATCGCGGAGGAGGTAGGGCACGGCGCGGCTTCGATTCTGCTGCCCGACATCGCGTCCTTGGTAGCGGTCGACAACGGAACCACGGCGCCAGGGCAGGCGTCGTCGGAGTTCGGCGTCACGATTGCCATGGCAGACCAGACCGGTCCGTTCGACTACCACCTCACGCGCAAGCTCGTCGGCTTATGCAAAGCCCATGACATCCGCTACCAGAAGGATGTGTTCCGCTACTACCGCTCCGACAGCGCCTCCGCCATCGAGGCCGGCGCCGACGTACGGACCGCGCTCGTCACATTTGGTGTCGACGCAAGCCACGGCTACGAGCGCATTCACATGCATGCGCTGCGCTCGCTGGCCGAGCTGATCACATGCTACGCGCAAAGCGAGGTCGAGATCGAGCGCGACAGCAAGGCCGTATCCGATCTGGAAGGTTTCACTCGGCAACCAAATGAGCCGGCGACATTGGAAACAGACGCAGAGGACTGATCGACACTGGGCGTCCATCGCATCGACGCCCACTGGCCGGCACACCGACCTGCGTCCTCGTCCTCACCTAACGGTCGAGGCTCTTTGCGGCTTCGACGTATTGGTGGATGGCGCGCGCGGTGGGCGTTGAGAGCTGGCGATAGAACAGGACCGAGGTCACGACCGCGGTGGCAGCGATCGATGCCCACGGCGAAGCGAGCAGGCACACGGCGGCAACGGCGTAGTAATAGCCGCGGATGCCGAAGTTGAATGTCTTGATGCCCTCAGATAGCACCGTCGTCGTGGCTTCGACGAGTGCATCGTGCGTGGGGCAGTTCTCCGACCGGTCCGGCAGCGCCCCCAACAAGGCCAGCACGTAGACGAGCTTGCGAAGCGCGTACGTGAACGAGAAGAAGCACAGCGCGAGCACGAACGCGAGGAAGCCGATTTCCAGCGCAAACAGCTCCAGGCTCGTCTCGGTCACGAAGTGCAGCTGCGAAACCGTCTCGTGGATCTCCTTGACGCGTGCAAGCGCTGTTAGAACCGCGGCCAGGACGATCAGCGTTGCCGAGCCGAAGAATGCCGTCGAATTGATGATGTGACCGAGGAGGATGCCGTCGAACGGCTTGGCCACCCGGCGCGTGGCGTTCGAAAGCCAGTAGCGGCGCACGACGGCAAGCTGCGCGTTGAGGGAGCCGCGGCCGAAATAAGCGAGCAGGCCCGAGTAGAGGATCCAGGAGCCGAAAAGAAATACCGCTGCGAACCCGTGCGGCCAGCCGAAGTCCTGAGGTAGCATCGCTGTTTCCCGAATGAGGCTTTGAGGCTCGGTGCCTCTCGACGCGCGAAGGTAAGGAGATTCGCGGTGAGCGCCCACGCTATCAGCTCTGGCCTGCTCCGGATCCTGCGGACGGTCGGCCGTGCCCGGGTGACGCTGCCCCATGCATCACGCCTCAGACCGATCCACCGTCTGCGATGAGCCGTTCGGGTCCGACTGGCGCCATATCGCGTCAAGGTGAATCCGTTTGCGCCGGTAGCTGAGGTCGAGGGACCGATCGTGGCCGGTCACGTCGCGCACCCGCCGCCATCGACGGTCATGCGCCGCACGTCAGTCGGAAACGCTACGTTCCCGTTGACCGCGCCTGTCGCAATGCGTCGATCAGCTGCCCACATGCTATGCTAACCGGCGGGAAACATCCATCAGCTACCGGAATTTGCCGGATCGATAAATTCTGGATTTGTTAGCAAAAGTTGGTTGCGGGGGCCGGATTTGAACCGACGACCTTCAGGTTATGAGCCTGACGAGCTACCGGGCTGCTCCACCCCGCGTCACCAATCGGCGGCCATCATCCCCGGTGACTCGAGCGCCGCGGGATCCTGGGGGGACCCATCGGCCGAGCCGGATGACGACCGGCGCCGAAGCGCCTGCGGCCGACGCTCTCGCGCCAGCCGCGGCGCCTGTATAGCAGCTTTCGACCGCCTGTGAAGGCCTCGTGACACCGGCCCGGAAAAAAGCTGCAACCCCGCGCTTGCGAGGGCCCGCGACGCCGGCCGCGAGGCGACTGCGCCCGTGCGGTGATCTGCCGTGGGCGACACGCCGGCACCGGTCGCTGCGCTGACGCACACCGCCTCGGACGTGTGCCGGGCGGGCATGGCAGGGCTCGGACCCGCTCCCGTTCCGAGCGCCGTCCCGTCTGAAGCTCAGTTCAAAGCCCCAAGCCCCAGCCCCAAGCCCCAGTCTCAAGCCCCAATCCCGGCCCGCCGCCGCGCTCACGACTTCGACTTGTCCTTCGCCTCGCCCTCCCGGCGCACGGCCTCGATCACCGCCGCGTTGTCCCATTCGGCCTCGCCCGCGGCGATGCAGTCGTTCATGTAGGCGAGGTAGGATTTTGCCATCGGCAGGTTCTGCCCCTTGCGCGCGCCTTCGCCCGTGATCAGCGTGAAATCCTTGTGCGACTGGCGAATGCGCCCCTGCGCCTCGAAGTCGCCGGCCACCATCTTCACACCCTTCGTGTCCATGATCTGGGAGTAGGCGGCCGAGCCGCGCGCAGCATTGAGGAAGGCGTCGAGCGGCAGCCCCATTCGTTCAGCGAGCACCAAACCCTCGGCCAGCGCGGCGCGATTGAGGCCGACGATGCAGTTGACGGCGAGCTTGGTGCGCCCGCCGTTGCCCACCGCGCCCATGCGATAGTAACGCGGACAGATCGCGGCCAGCATGTCCTCGGCCGTCGCGATCAGGTCGTCGGAGCCGCCCACCAGCCCGACGGCATCGCCCTTCTCGACGGAAACCGAAGTGCCCGACAGCGGCACTTCAAGAATGTCGATCCCCTGCGGACGGACGCGGTCGGCCAGCGCCGCCACGCGGTCGGGCTCGCACGTGCTCGTGACCAGCACAAGGCGCGTCTTGCGCTCGCCGGGCGGCACCGAAAGCAGGCCTTCGGGCCCCGCGACGACGTCCTCCACTTGGGCGGTGTCGAACACCGCCAGTACCACCCGCGGCGCCGCGCGTGCGATGTCCGTCACCGACCCCGCCGCCCGGCCACCGTTCTGGACGAGCCGTTCCCGTGCTTGCGGCGCAATATCGAAGCCGATCACATCGAGGCCGGCGCCGATCAGGCGCTGGGACTGTGCCGTCCCCATCAGGCCGAGGCCGACCACGCCGACCGTCTTGTTGTCTACCGACATGCGTTTCCTTCCCTTCGTGTCCTGTTTTGCGCTGCCGCGCCGTGGCAAACGGCTGGCAACGGCTCGTGGCCGTCATTGGCGACATGGCCGGCGTGCGCTGCTGGCTGGGCCCTGCGACTTGCCGTCCGTCCGTTTCACGGATAACCAGTGGGGAAAATGGAGGAACCCCATGCGACTGGCAACGCTCGAACGTAATGGCAAGGCTGTGATTGCGGTGCGCCGCGGCGACGACTACGTCGACCTGACGGTCGCCGACCCCTCGCTGCCCAGTGACATGACCGCGCTGGTCGCTGCCCTGCCGCAGCTCCGGGCGAAGATCGAGGCCGCCGCCGAGAAGGCATCCGGCAACGCCATTGTCCCCGCGGCAGGGGCGAAATTTCTACCCGTGGTGCCCAACCCCGGCAAGATCATCTGCCTAGGCCTCAATTACGCCGACCACGCCGCAGAGGGCGGCAACAAGGTGCCGACCTATCCCGCCATCTTCCTTCGGGGCACGACCTCGCTCACCGCCCACAACGCCCCCATCGTGCGCCCGAAGTGCTCGGTGCAACTCGACTATGAGGCTGAGCTCGCCGTCGTCATCGGCAAGACGGCCAAGCACGTCTCCAAGGACAAGGCGCTCGACTACGTCGCGGGCTACGCCTGCTTCAACGAGGGCAGCGTGCGCGAATACCAGCGCAAGACCACGCAGTGGGGCGTCGGCAAGAACTTCGACAAGACCGGCGGTTTCGGCCCAGAGCTGGTCACCGCCGACGAGGTCAAGCCCGGCGCGGCCGGTCTGCGGATTGCCTCGCGCCTTAATGGCAAGACCATGCAGGACGGCAATACCAAGGACATGATTTTCGACGTCGCCACGACCATTTCCATACTCTCCGAGGCAATCACACTGGAGCCGGGCGACGTCATCGTCAGCGGCACGCCCGAAGGCGTGGGTCATGCGCGAAAGCCCGAGCCGGTCTGGATGAAGGCGGGTGACACCTGCGAGATCGAAATCGAGAGCATCGGTACGCTGGTCAATCCGATCGTCGACGAGCAGGCCTGACGCTGCCGCGCGGGTACGCGAAACAAACGAAGTGGCAAGCGCCCGGCAGCCAGCCGGGCGCTTTTGCTTTGCGCGGTAGGGCCGTGCCGTTCGCAAAGTGCGTCGGTGGCGCGCGCTGTCGAAGCTGATAGATCAGCAGACTGATGGGTCGGCAGCCGATAGAAAGAAACTCTTGATTACCATCAACAGGAAGAAGCGAGATTAGATCGTTGATTTAAAGCAATAAAAAACGGAATGCTTAGACGGTAAAGGTAAGCTATACTAACAACTGAGCCAAGGGCCTGACGCGGCGGGAGCGCAGATGGTCACCAAACGTGATGTGCGGGTCGAAGAGGCTGTGGCCCACCGCCGCGGGTGCCAGATTGGTGCCCTTGTCAGTCGAAGAGCGATTTCAACGCAGCCAAGGACAAGGGCTTTGTCAAGACAGAGCAGGTCGATGAGCTGATGGCGGAGGCGCTGGCGCAGATATCCGGCCAGAAGCTGGCCGACGAAGGCGCGCTCACTGGCAACGATGCGGCGTGTCAGAAAGTCATTGCCGACTTGAAGAAGACCAAGAGCTGAAGGTCGGCCGTCCCGGTTGGACGGCAGTTCGCAAGTCGGGCGCAACAGGAAGGTCGGAGACGGGTCGGGATGGCAAATAATGAAGTGACGCCGCGTTGGTGCCGATGGTTGGTTCGCGGCTTCCTCGCGCTCTATGCGGTGGCGCTTGCACTTTTCTTGATCGGCACGTTCGGCTGGTTCGGCAGCCCCAGCGGTCCGCTGGCTGCCGTATTCCTCGTACCGCTCGGCATCCCCTGGGTCTTTGTGCTCGAGTCCCTGAGCATGTCTGAAGGCGTTCGCTTTTGGCTGGCTCTCAGTGCGCCGTTGCTGAATCTGGCGCTGCTGGCCGGCCTTTGCCGGCTGCTGCGCCGATGAGGATCGCGCGATGGGCGCGCGCGTCGGTCCATTTCCGAAAGCAGGACGTTCAGCGGCGGAGCGCACGACCCGTATCGTGCCACCCCGCCGGCCAAGAAAAGTGTGCGGTCGCCGGCGAACGCCGCTGGCTTAGCGTTTGACCAGGCGAATGACGAACAGCAGCAGGCAGGCGCCGATGACGGCATTTATGATCGCAGCCACGATGCCCCCGCCGATTACGAGTCCAATCCGCGGCAGCAGGAAACCGGCAATCGCCGCACCGACAATGCCGACGATGATGTCGCCGACCAGGCCGAAGCCGCCGCCTTTCATGATCTGCCCGGCGAGCCAGCCGGCAACGGCGCCGATGGCGAGCCAGATGATAAGCGCGACAGGATCCATGAAGTCCTCCCCTAGGATGACGGTCGGCCGAAGCACCGACCATTTTCAAGCTCTCGCATTATTAAATGGCCAGCAAGCGCAAACAGTTCAACAAATCGCGCTTTGGCGGAAATCGCCTTGGCGCAGTGGCCCCATGCAGCGGGTGTTTTTCCAGCTGGGCAAGCCGTTTCCGTCGCGGTGTCGGCTTCGAAGGGTCTGCAATGCCTCTGTGAGGATTGGCGTTTCTGCCGTTTGCTCAAACTCGTCAAATCCCCGTCGTCCGAAGGGCAACGATCCGACCGATGGTGTACTTGCGGGCACGCCGCGGGAAACTTTCGATGTTTGGGGAATGAACAACGATCGTACGTGACGTTTCGTGCGTAACGCCGTACGCGTTGTCGCAAGTGAAGTGCGTAAAGAAAACGAGGAGAATGAAAGTGCGTATTTGCACGTCGTTTCTAGTGGCGGCGATTGCTGGTCTCGCCGCGACGTTTGGCTGGGGCGCGCCGGCCGAAGCTGCGAGCCAGGTGACCTAACGTTGCGTCTCCGACGCCAAATTCAATTGGGGATCGGGCCGTGTCATTGCCGGAACGCGTGGCGAAGGCCGCGCCGAATGGCGCGCAAACGCGCCGGCCGCCCGGGTACAGGAGCTCAAGCGTCAGGCCTGCATCGAATCCAATCGCAAATGCAATCTCGTGCTGACCCGGTTGAAGCGCGGCCCTGCCAGCACGGCGGCCCCCTTTCGCCAGTCCGATTGCGTGGTCACCGGCGAGTTCGTCGAGGCGCGCCATTCCGCCCAGCTCCCGCCCCCGGCTCAAGGTGGCGGCGGCTGGGTCTTGCTCGGCCAGCGTGACGTCGATGCCAAACTTGATCGCGATGTCATCCGCGTCGCGCGTCACAGCGGGCGCTATTCGCGACTTCGCGTTCACGTCCTGCGTCACGACATCGAGCTGCGCGACCTGACGATCGAGTATGGCAACGGATCCAAGGAGGCCTGGTCGATAAGCCGTCGCGTCCGCGACGAGGAGACAGGCCCCGAGTTCGATCTCAAGGGGGATTCGCGCAACATCCGCCAGATCACGATAACCTACCGCTCGACCAACCCGTTTGCGCACAGCGCCGTTCAGGTTTTCGGCCTGCGTCGCTGAGGGCACCGCTACGCTGCACGATGGACCGCATCCGAAAGGGTGCGGTCCGTTCGTCGTCCGCCTGTAGCACTTCAGGCTGTCATGGAATCGAAGTCGACGGGCCGCTAAGCGGACCGGCTGCCCCCCCCCCCCGCGGAGGCGCCGCGCGCCGCGAGCGAAAATAGAACAGAGTGTTGCGAAGTAAGCCCGAAACACTCCGGGCGGCGATGTCGCAAGGTCGCCTGCGTCCGAGCCGTCAGTGCCCGGCGCCACTCGGCGCCGCGAGCCCCTCGATCATCACATTGACCACGGCCGGCTTGCCGCTCGCCACCGCGCGCGCGAGCGCCTCGTCGAGCGCGCCCGCGTGCGTGACATACGCGCCGTGACCGCCGAGGCCGATCGCGGCTTCGTCGTAGCGCGTCTCAGCCAGATCGCAGCCGATCAGACGGGCAGGCCCATAGTCGCGCAGCTGGATCTGGTGCTCCGCGTTCCAGCACGCATCGTTGCCGATGACGAACACGACGGGCAGGCCGGCGCGCACCGCCGTGTCGATCTCGCTGAAGTGAAAGCCCGCCGTGCCGTCGCCCATCACCGCAAATACTGTCGCCTCGGGCGACATGCAGCGCGCGCTGATCGCGGCCGCCAGTCCCCCACCGATGGCGCCGGCAGGTCCGTTGATGATGCGGCGCGGCGCCGAAAGGCACGCCTGCGCCCATTGGCCGAACTCTCCGCCGTCCACCACCAGGATGGCATCGCGCGCGCCGTCGATCTGGCGTTGTAGCGCCGCGCACAGCGTCGCGGGATGCAGGCGTCCCGAGGCGGTGGCCTCCCCGAGGCGAGGAAAGTTGCGCTGGGCGATCGCTTGCGTGACTTCGCCGCGCCAATCCGCACGCACGCTGGACCCGCTCGCCGCGCCGCCATGTCCGGCTGCTTCGATCAACGCCTGCACGAAGGCCAGCGGATCGGCATCGATCGCGCCATCGAGCCGGCCTTCGAGATTGCCCGCCGCCGACGTGCGCGCATCGGCGTCGCTGTCCACGACGAGGAACCGCGCACCGGGCGCGCATTGCCCGAAACCGAGCGTGAAGTCGATGCGCTTGCCGAGGCTGACGACGAGATCGGCCTGCCGGAGCACCGCGCCGATGTTGCCGAGCGCGGGATCGTTGACGCCGCGCGGGCTTTCCATGGCCACGACCGGAACGCCGAGCGCCGCGCCGAGCCTGCCCGCCAAGCCGGGCGCACGCGTGGCGTTGAGGCGCGGCCCCACCAGCACGAGCGGTCGCTTGGCGCCAGCCAATGCCGCGCGCACCCCGTCGACGCTCTCCGCCGAGAGCGCCGCGGAGGGTGGTCGCGAGTCATGCGAGACGGGCGGCCCGGCGTCCGCGACCCTGGCCTGCAACACGTCGAACGGCAGCGCGACGTGCACCGGCCCCGGTCGACCCGACGTCGCCACCGCGATCGCCTCCGCGATCGTCTCACCGAGGCGCGTGGCATCCCTCGCGCGCGCAGACCATTTGGTCAGCGGGCGGGAGATCGCAACTTGGTCCAGTTCCTGGAACGCCCCTCGGCCGTCCTGCGCGACCGCGGCGTCGCCGCTCAACAGCAGCACCGGGCTCTCGCTGGCGCGCGCGGAGACCAGCGCGCCGAGCGCGTTGACGAACCCCGGCGCCGCCGTCACCAGCGCCACGCCGACGCGCCCCGTGAGCTGCGCCGCAGCGTCCGCCATGAACACGGCCGCCGCCTCGTGTCGCACGTGGACGATCCTGACGTCGCTGTCGATGGCGGCGTCGTACACCGGCATGATCTGGTTGCCGGACAGGCTGAAGACGGTGTCGACGCCGGCGGCGCGCAAGGTTCGGGTGACGAGGTCGGCGCCGCGCATGGGCTCTCCTGTGAAGGCGATGTCGGGTCCGCGGTCGCGTCGGATGGATGGTGCGACCGCGCGGCTGCGAGCCGGATCAGATCTTGCGGAAATTGCCGTCCGGCGTCAGCTCGTAGCCGATCTTGCGCACGGAGTCCTTCATCGAGTTCGGGCCAGCCGACGCGGCCTGGATCGTTCCCGCCGACGAGCGCCAGCAGCAGGCCGGGCTTGGTATCGGCGTTGCGGAACCCGCGCATCACGTGCACAGGCACAGAGATGGTGTCGTAGGGCTCCAGGATCACCTCCTTTTCGCCCTTGGGTCCCCAGTAGACCGCCCACTTGCCCTCCAGCGGCATGAACACCTCCTGCGTCAGGTGCGCGTGCAGCGAGGCCCCCTTGCCGGGGTCGGCGCGGATGATCGCCACATGGAAGTCCTGCGGCGCGATCGGGGCTTGGTAGTCCGGATCCTCGGTCGGCCCGTTTCCGATGATCTGGTAGATGTCGCGCTCGTGTCCCGGGATGAACGTGTCGATGAACGCTTTCGACGTACTCTTTAGGTTTTTGAAGCGTGCGACGTGCTTTTCCATCTCCGCATAGCTGAAATCGATGTCGCTGACCTTGGCTGTCTCGACCATGGGTATCCTCCTGGATTGGGACCGGTCGGGCCGGTTTCCGCGGTGCGCGGGGCCGGCCTCTTGTCGCGCCCCCAGAGTGGACCTGCCGCGATCGGGCGTCCAGCGCCCGCCGTCCCTGCGGCGTCGGCCGGCCGCCTGCGACGGCGGGTCGGCCCGGATGCGCATTCCCTCTCGCGCGAGCGGCCATCACGCGCTAAACGTTCCCCGACATCCCGCAACCAGAAACCAGCCAGCCAGACCGGAGGATCCCCCATGCCCGCACCCCTGATGGGCGTTACCCGCCCCAATCACTACCGCTTCCGTTTCGGCGACTTCGACATCATTCAGTTGCACGACGGCGCGCTGCACATGATGAAGAGCCCCAAGCCGCCGTTCGCCCTCGACCAATCGCAGGAGGTGGTCGATGCCCACTTGCTGGCCAACCACCTGCCGACCGACAAGTTCGAGAACTCCTACACCTGCACGATGATCAACACGGGCAAGGAGCTCGTCCTGTTCGACACGGGCAACGGCGCGGGCAAGAAGGACACGGGCTCGGGCTTCCTGCTCGACGCGATGGCGGCTGCCGGCTATTCACCCGACCAGGTGGACATCGTCGTTACCACGCATTGCCATCCCGACCACTTCCTCGGCCACATGACGAACGGTCAGCCGACCTTCAAGAACGCGCGCTACATGTTCGGCGAGAAGGAATTCGCCTACTGGAAGAAGGGCGACGACGTACCGGACTGGCGCGTGCCGACGCGCGAAGGCTTCCTGAAGTTCTGCCTGCCGTTCGAGGACAAGGCGACGTTCCTCAAGGGCGGCAGCGCCGTGACGTCCGGAATCACGGCGGTCGAGGCGTTCGGTCACTCGCCCGGTCACATGGCCTTCAATATCGAGAGCAAGGGCCAGCGCCTGTTCGTGTGGAACGACGTCACCAACAACGCGGTCCTCTCACTGCAGAAGCCGCGCTGGGCCGTGCACTTCGACCATAACGGCCCGCAGGCGATCGAGACGCGCCTGCGCGTTCTCGACATGGTCTCCCACGACCGCTGCCTCGCCATCGGCTTCCACATGCCGTTCCCCGCGTTCGGCTACGTCGACAAGCACGGCGACGGCTACCAGTGGGTGCCGGCGCAGTATCAGTTCAACTTCAAGGCTGACTGAGCGGCCGTTGGCGGCAGGGCATTGGCCGTCAGGCAGTCCTGTGCCTGACGGCCTGACCGTCTGCTGCCTCAACTTGTGGAGTTCGCACATGAAGATCGCCATCATCGGCTGCGGTGCCATGGGCTCGGTCTACGCCGCACTGCTGGCTGACCAGGGCAAGCACGACGTCTGGGCCATCGACACCTGGCGTGAGCACGTCGAGGCGATCAATGCCAACGGCCTGCGCGTTGAAGGGGCCAGCGGCAACCGCACCGCAAAGGTCAAGGCGACCACGAATGCGGCCGACGTCAAGGACGCCGACCTCGTCATCATCGCGACCAAGGACGACGGCGCGGCGGGGGCGGCCAAGGCGGCGCTGTCCGTCGCCAAGGCCGACGCGCCGATCCTGACCATCCAGAACGGCCTCGGCTCCGCCGACAAGGTCGCCGAGGTCATCGGCTCCAAGCGGATCATGATGGGCGTCGTCGGCGGCTTCGGCGCGTCCATGAAAGGCCCTGGCCACGCCCATCACAACGGTATGGAGTTCGTGCGTCTGGGCGAGATGGACGGCGGCCTGACCGACCGTCTCGAAGGGGTGGCTGACACCTGGCGCTCCGGTGGCTTCAAGGTTTTGACCTTCGACGACATCCACAAGATGGTCTGGGAGAAGCTGCTTTGTAACTGCACGTACTCGGCGCCGTGCGCGTTGATGGATCTGACCATCGGCGAGGTGATGGCGCATCCCGATGGCTGGTCCGTCGCCACCGGCATCGCCAAGGAGGGCTATGCCGTCGCAAAGGCCCGAGGCATCAAGCTCGATTTCGACGATCCCGTCGCCTACGTCCGCGCCTTCGGCGAGAAGATCCCCGGCGCGCGCCCCTCGATGCTGCTCGATCACATGGCGCGGCGGCGCTCGGAGATCGACAACATCAACGGCGCCATACCGCGTGAAGGCCGCAAGGTCGGCGTGGCGACGCCGATCAGCGATGTCGTCGTCGCGATGGTGCGGGCCAAGGAATCCGCCTTCGCTAAGCCGAAAGCCTGAGGGCGGTTCGAGCCATGTCGGCGTCTGGCCCGGCAAGCGCCCCAGAACGCACGCCGACCGGCGGTGATCGTCACCGTCGGGAAGCCGCGCTCGCGCTCATCGCCGTCCCCGTCGTGCTGGCGCTCGCAGCGGCGCTCGAAATCGCCGGTGCTGCCCCGCTCTGGGTCATGGCGTTGCCGCCGTGTGCCGTCGTCGTCGGCCTTCTGGCGGCGGGCCTCGTCCCCCGCGGGCCCGGCGCGGCGCTGCCTGCCTGGGCGGCAGGCGCCGCCCTCGCCGCCGACCAGATGCCGCCAGCCGTGCTGCTCGCCGGCACGTCGGCCGTTTACGCTGCCGGCTTCGATGGATTGCCGGTTGCGCTGGCCGGTGCCGGTGGGGTCGCTCTGGCCACCATCCTCGTGGCGCCCCCCCTGCGCCGTCTGGACGCTGACGATGTCCCGTCCGCCTTTGCCGCGCGCTTCGATGCCACGCAGGAACGTTCCCAAGGCGCGCGCTTTGCCGTCCTTTGCGCGCGAGCGGTGACGGTTCTGACCGGCGTCGTCCTCGTCGCCGGCGCGCTGGGCGGCGGCAGCGCGCTGCTCGCTCGCTTCACCGGCCTGGCGCCTGTGGCCGCGCTCCTGGGCCTGACGCTTGCCGTGCTGGCCCTCGCGCTGACGGCCGGCGCGCGATCCGCGCGCTGGGTGGGCGTCGGCGTCTGCGTCGCACTCGTGATCGGCATCGTCGCGCCCCTCGTTGTTGTTGCCACCGGTCGCCATGGCCTTCCGTTTCCCTATCTGACCTTCGGCCAGGCGCTGGAGGATCTGGCCCGCCTCGAATTCCGCCTCATCCGCGGGGGCCTGATCGACTTCGAGACTTTCCGCGCACACGCCACGCCGTTCCTGTCGACATCGATGACAAATGTTGTGGCGCTGACCGCAGTGCTGGCGCTCGGCACCACCTGTCTGCCGCCTGCGCCGCGCTATGCTGGCACGGCGCCCAACGCGCGAGTGGCGCGCCGCACGTTCCTGTGGGCGGCCGTCGTTGTGGTGGCGCTCGCCACGCTGCTGCCCGCGGCTGCCGCATACGTGAAGCTCGTCGTCGAGGAGATGGTCGCGGCGGGCGGCGGCCCCGCGGCCCTGCCGGCATGGGTCTTTGCGGCGGGCCGTTTGGGCCTGCTGGAGATCTGCAACGTTCCCGCACTCGACGTCGAAACGATCACGCAAGCGTGCAGCGCGCGCGCGGGCGGGGCCGGGCGCCTGCGCCTGCACGACGTGGCGCTGGCAAGGGACGCCCACCTGTTGGCCTTGCCCATCGTCACGGCCATGCCGGCCGTCGTCGCCGGTGCGCTGTTCGCGGCCGTGGCCGCCGTCGGCCTTTCTGCCCCCGCCGCTGTCCTGCGTGCGACCACTGCGGGCTTCGCCGCCGCCGTCCCGATCAATTCCCTCACCACCACTGCCGCCACCACCACCGGCACCCGGTCCGCGGCCGCGCGTGGCGGCGTGGCGGCCGTCCTGTCGGCCCTCGCCGCTGCGGGCGCCTGGTATGGCGGCATCGGCTTTCTCGAGGGCTTGGGCTGGGCGGCCTCACTCGCCGCGGGCAGCCTGTTCGCCCCGCTGGTGCTGGCGCTGTGGTGGCGCCGCGCCAGCGCCTGGGGTGTCGCGGCCGGCCTCCTCTCTGGAGCCGCCGTTACGATCTATTACATTGTCGGAACACGCTTTTTTGCCGCCGACTTTCACGAGGCCTGGAGCCACCTGCAATCGGTGTCGCCGCGTGCGCTGCAGGATTACGCGGCCCTGCGTCGCGCCATCGTCGGCACCGATGGGGCCGCTCGCGAGGCCATGATCGCCGCCCTCGACGTCAAGGCACAGGCGCTCGCCGGCTGGTGGGGCCTGCGCAACCTCGCTGCCGGCATCCTCGGCCTGCCGCTGGCCGCCACCGTCACCGTCGTCGTCAGCCTCCTGACGCCGCCGCGCCGCGGGGCGCCGTGATCCGCGCGGGCCCTCTCGTGCCACCGATTTAAGGCATAAGAGCATGACAGAACAGCCGATTAACCGTATTTGTTAATGTTGCAACGCAGCCGTCCCTCCGCCCGCTAATGTCCCCGCCCGTTAACGTTTTCGGACGGATCAACGGAGCCGGGGGGCATGTCCAGCGTAACCGCGCCTACGCCGCCGCCGTCGCGGTGGCCCATCATCGCGCTCGTCCTGTCGATCTTCTGCCTTGCGGGCCTCGAGGCGGGCATCGTCATGCGTGCCCGCGCCGCGCTGATCGATCCGCGCACGGCCGACGAAGCGCAAACGACGCTGGTCGAGAGCATGCTGCCGCCGGCGGAGATGGCCTTCGACCTGCGACCCGCCCCTCGTCTTGTGCCCGACGCCGACGTGTTGATCGCACATATGCTCGGCCCGCCCGCGCCCACGCCCTTCGATTTCCGCCCCGCCCCGCACTTGGACCGGCCAGATCCCGGGCGCCTGATCGCCGCGATGCTGGGCCCACCCGACTCCGGCTTCGATTTCCGCCCGGGCCCGCGCCTCGTCAATCTCGACCCCGGCGGATTGATCTCCGACGTGCTCGGGCCCGCCGACCTCGCCTTCGACTGGCGCCCCCCGCCGCGGCTGGAGCGGCCGGAGCCCGCCGCCCTGATCCTGGCGATGCTGCCGCCCGCGCCCACCCCCTTCGATTTCAGGCCGGCGCCGCGCCTGGAGCATGTCGACCCCGTCGACTTGATGGTCGCCCTCCTGCCGCCGATCGGCGCGATGCTCGATATCCGTCCACTGCCGGCCCTGCCCGATCCGCCACCCGCCCTGGCCGAGCCGCACATGCAAGTCGAGGAGGCCTGGGTGGGCCGCTGGCGCAAGCGCAACCCCGACCCCATGCAGCGCGTCCACTTCGCCGGCAACGTGGTCTCCCGCTGCCTGCCACGCACACTGCTCAAGGTGCTTGCCGACATCGGCGAGCGCTTTGGCGAGGTCAAGGTGATCTCCGGCTACCGCAGCCCCTCGCACAATCGCCGCGTGGGCGGCGCCACCCGCTCCATGCACCTGGAATGCCGCGCCATCGATTTCTACGTCGCCGGTCGCAATGCCGGGCTCTTGCAGTATCTCGCCGGTCGCCGCGATGTCGGCGGCTACGCGCGCTATCCCTTCGGCTCCTACCACATCGACAATGGTCCACGACGCAACTGGTAGCGGGTTCCCCAATGGAATCATTGCCTTCATGGGACGGAACGCCGTCCTCATCCGTTAACCATCAGAAGCGGTCCTGGCTGCCGCCGGGCAGGTTCCGTGATTAACGACGATCCCGGCGGGTGCTGAGAGCAACCAGGAAGGCCGCGGCCGATAACTGACGAGGGCACGTCGGCGGCCTCCGAGCACGAGGATACGAAAATGATCGTGATTTCGAGCCGGCGTCAGCCGGCGCGCCGGCACGCGCGCGTGCCCGCCATCGCATGCGCCGCGGTCCTGGGGGCGCTGTCGCTCACGGCTGGTCTGGCGACCGGCAGCGCGCCAGCCGTCGCCAGCGAGGATTTCCTGGCCAGCATGGGTCGCATGGACTGGACGACGACGCCTGATGCCTTCGGCGTCAGCGGCCGCCGCGCCGCCCTCGCGCCCGACGTCCCCGACGATGATTGGGATGCCAAACCCACCCGCAAGAAGCGCCGCGTCGCGAGTCTCGGCAACAGCGCCTATTTGGGCGACGGTGACAGCTCGCCCAAGAAACCCAAGCGTTCCGTCGCGGCCGGCTCCGGCGGCGGCATCACGTGGTCGGCCTCCGCGTCCTGCCTCAATGGCACCTTGCGCAGCGTGCTGGCCGACATCGCCGCCAACTACGGTTCGCTGCGCGTCAATTCGACGTGCCGCTCGCATGGCCACAACCGCCGTGTCGGCGGGGCGCCGAAATCGCATCACCTGTCGGGCAACGCCGTGGACTTCCGCGTCTTCGGCAACGTCGGCGCGGTCTATGCGGCTCTCAGGAGCAACGGCTCGGTCGGCGGCGTCAAGCATTACGGCGGCGGCCTGTTCCACATCGATACCGGCCCGCGCCGCTCCTGGTAAACCGGCGGGCGAGGATCTGTCGGCCCGCCACGCGCCGTCTCCCACCGGAGGCGGCGCGTTGCCGTTTGCGCCACGGCTTGAGCCGCGCCGCGCGAGGCCTTATGACAAGTGCACGTCAATCCGGCCGGCCTCGCCGCCGCCCCGCTGATGAGAGAGCACGACCGACATGACGAAGACCGCGCCCAAGACCCTTTACGATAAGATTTTCGACGACCACATCGTCGACACCCAGCCAGATGGCACCGCATTGCTCTACATCGACCGCCACCTGGTCCACGAGGTGACGAGCCCGCAGGCTTTCGAGGGGCTGAAGCTCGCGGGCCGCAAGGTCCGCGCGCCCGAGAAGACGCTCGCCGTCGTCGACCATAATGTGCCGACGTCGGATCGCAGCCAGGGCATCAAGGATGAGGAAAGCCGCATTCAGGTCGAGACGCTCGCCCAGAACGTCAAGGACTTCGGCATCGAGTATTACGACGAGGTCGACATACGCCAGGGCATCGTCCACGTCATCGGCCCCGAGCAGGGCTTCACGCTGCCCGGCACGACGATCGTCTGCGGTGACAGTCACACCGCGACCCACGGCGCGTTCGGCGCCCTCGCCTTCGGCATCGGCACCAGCGAGGTCGAGCACGTGCTCGCCACGCAGACGCTGATCCAGGCCCGGTCGAAGAACATGAAGGTCGTCGTCGACGGCAAGCTGCCCGACGGCGTGACGGCCAAGGACATCATCCTCTCCATCATCGGCGAGATCGGCACCGCTGGCGGCACCGGCCACGTCATCGAGTTCGACGGCGAGGCGATCCGCGCGCTGTCGATGGAAGGTCGTATGACCGTTTGCAACATGACCATCGAGGGCGGCGCCCGCGCCGGCATGGTAGCACCCGACGAGAAGACCTACGCCTACCTCAAGGGCCGCCCCAAGGCGCCCAAGGGCGCGGCCTGGGACATGGCCATGCGCTATTGGGAGACGCTCCACTCCGACGAGGGCGCACACTTCGATTCCATCGTCACGCTCGACGCCGCCAAGCTGCCGCCGACCGTGACCTGGGGCACGAGCCCGGAGGAGGTCGTCTCTATCACCGGCGTCGTGCCGGATCCGGCCAAGATCGCCGATGAGCACAAGCGCGCTTCGGTGACGCGCTCGCTCGAGTACATGGGCCTCACGCCCGGCACCAAGATGACCGACATCGCGCTCGACCGCGTGTTCATCGGCTCGTGCACCAACGGGCGCATCGAGGATTTGCGCGAGGTGGCACGCGTCGCGGAGGGCAAGACCGTCAACCCGAACGTCTACGCGATGATCGTGCCGGGCTCGGGGCTGGTGAAGGCGCAGGCGGAGTCGGAAGGCCTCGACAAGATCCTGAAGGCGGCGGGCTTCGATTGGCGCGAGGCGGGCTGCTCCATGTGCCTCGGCATGAACCCGGACCAGCTGAAGCCCCGCGAGCGCTGCGCCTCGACGTCGAACCGCAACTTCGAAGGCCGTCAGGGCCGCCTCGGCCGCACGCACCTCGTCTCGCCGGCCATGGCTGCGGCGGCCGCGATTGCCGGGCACTTCGTGGATGTGAGGACGTGGGGGGCGTGAGGAAAGCGCGGCTCACGAGATCCTTTAGCCTGTCATCGGGGGCCTCGTGCCCCCGATCCATTTTCCGCTCAGGCAAGGCACCTGATGGCGGACGATGCAGGGCATGGGGCGTGGTAGAAGACTCATCAGGCACGCCAGCGGGCGTAGCGGGTCCGCATGTCGAGTCGACACCGCCAATCCTCCAACAGGAGCCAAGCGATGATCCATTGGAAGCACATCGACGAATTCATCGAGCCGAATTGGGAGAAGGTCGGCACGGAGCTTCCAGCGATACTTTTCTGGAGAGGGAAGAAGAGCAGCGCCGTGCTCGGCTATATCCGCGACGGGGAATTGTTCGACCATAAGTGGGTCTACGTCTGCGAACTCGAACAAGGCGACCCACTTTTCCGAGGTCAACGGGCCGGAAAGCAACGTCGTGGACCTGGACGCGTCACGCCCGGGGTAGCGGAAAATGGGGACAGGAAGAATTTCTGAGAACGATCCCGCCTCACGAACAGATTGGTTGAGAAATTCTTCCTGTCCCCATTTTCAGAGGGCGTCGTCCAAAACCCGCACGACATGCACGGCCTCGCGCCCCACACCATCCGCGATCTGGTGGCGGCAACTCGTGCCGTCGGCGACGACGAGGTCGTGCGCATCGGCCTTGCGGAGCGCAGGCAGCAGCGAAAATTCGGCCATCGCTTTCGACGTGGCGATCGTTCCGGCGTTGTAGCCGAAGCTGCCGGCCATGCCGCAGCAGCTCGATTCGATCGGCTTGACGGTGAGGCCGGGGATGGCTGCGAGTACGCGCTCGACCGGGGCCATCGCCTCGAATGCCTTCTGGTGGCAATGGCCGTGCAGGTGCGCGACGCGGCCGGACTGGTCGCGAAATTTCGGCGCGATCACGCCCGAGGCGAGGTCCGCTGCGAGTGCCTCCTCGATCATCAGCGTGGCGTTGGCCATGCCGGCTGGGACGTCGCCCGGCAGCAACGCGGCGTGCTCGTCGCGGAAAGTCATGAGACACGAGGGCTCCAGCCCCACAATGCGCGCGCCCTTGGCGACGTAGGGCGCAAGTGTTGCGAGCGTGCGGCGGGCTTCCGTGCGCGCGTGCGCAACCTGACCCGATGCAAGGAACGTGCGCCCGCAGCACAGCGGCCGGCCGCCGTCGACAGGTGAAACGGCGTGGACGCGATAGCCGCACGCGTCAAGCACGCGGCGGGCAGCCGAGAGGTTATCCGGCTCGAAATAGCGGTTGAACGTGTCGGCGAACAAAATGATGTCGCGGCCGTCGCCGACGACGTCGCCGGGTGCTGCCCACGCGCGCGGCTCGCGATAGGGCTTCTGCCAGCGGGGGAGCGAACGCTCGGCGGAAAAGCCCAGCATCTTTTCAGACAGGCGTGCGAGGGCCGGGATGCGGTCACGCAGGTTCAAGAGCGGGGCGAGGTGCGCGGCGTAGGGCGCATAGCGCGGCAGCCAGGCGACGAGGCGCTCGCGCAGCGGCAGGCCGTGGCGGGCGTAGTAGTGCGACAGCGCCTCGATCTTCATGCGCGCCATGTCGACGCCGGTCGGGCATTCACGGCGGCAGGCCTTGCAGGAGACGCACAGATCGAGCGCGGCCTTCATCGTCGGGCGACGTGAATGCGTCGGGGCCGAGCTGACCGGAGATGGCGAGCCGCAGCGTATTGGCGCGCCCGCGCGTGACGTGCGTCTCGTCGCGGGTGACGCGGTAGGACGGGCACATGACCTCGCCGGCGAGCTTGCGGCAGGTGCCGTTGTTGTTGCACATCTCGACCGCGCCGCCGAAGCCGCCCCAGGCCGACCAGTCGAGCGCCGTCCTGGCGGGCTCTGTGACGCGATAGTCGGGCTTGAAGCGCATCAGCGAGCGGTCGTCGAACTTCGGTGCGTCGACGATCTTGCCGGGGTTCAGGCGGCCATCGGGATCGTAGGCGCGCTTGACTTCGCCGAATGCGTCAGCGAGCGCGTCGCCGAACATCGGGCGGATGAATTCGGAACGCGAGATACCGTCGCCGTGCTCGCCGGAGTAGGAGCCCTTGAAGCGGCGGACGAGCGCGCAGGCTTCCTCCGCGATGGCGCGCATTTTCGCGACGTCGCCGCCCGACTTCATGTCGAGGATCGGGCGCACGTGCAGGCAGCCGACGGAGGCATGCGCATACCAGGTGCCGCTGGTGCCGTGGCGCGCGAACAGGTCGGTGATGGCGGCGGTGTAGTCGGCCAGATGCTCGAGCGGCACCGCGCAGTCCTCGATGAACGATACGGCTTTCGCGTCGCCCTTCATGGACATCATGATGTTGAGGCAGGCTTCGCGCATATCCCAGACGCGGCGCTGGCGCGCGGGCTCGGTGACCTCGACGACGGCGTTCGGGAAGCCGTGGTCGGACATGCACTGATCGAGATGCTTCAGGTCCGCGCGCAGGCTCGCGGGATCGGGACCGGCGAACTCGACCAGCAGCAGGCAGTCCGGCCGGCCCTGCGTGATGTCGGCGAGAGTCGACCGAAATAGCGGAATGTCCGCACCCATCACCAGAACGTTGTTGTCCACCAGTTCGACCGCAACCGGATCGAGCGCAACGAGGTAGCGCGTGGTCTCCATCGCGGCACGGAATGAGGGGAAATGGCAGACGCCCATGACGCGATGCGACGGCAGCGGCGACAGCTTCAGCGTGATGCCGGTGAAGGTCGCAAGCGTGCCCTCCGAGCCGACCAGCAGGCCCGCGGGGTTCGGCTCGGCTTTGGCGAGCTCGTCGAGATTGTAGCCACCGACGCGGCGCTGCACGTTGGGAAACATGCGCCGGATCTCGTCGTGATGGCTGTCGGCGAGCGCCGTCATGCGGGCCGCGAGATCGATGGCCGCTTCCGCGCCGGATGCGGCAGGCCCGGCATTGCCCGGCCGCGCGTAGCGAAAGGCGTCGCCGGTCGCGAGCAGGGCGTCAATCGCGAGCACGTTGTCGACCATCTTGCCATAGCGCAGCGAGCGCGCGCCGCAGGAGTTGTTGCCGGTCATGCCGCCGATCGTGCAGCGTGACGCGGTCGAAGGCTCGACGGGAAAGAACCAGCCGTCGGCGCGCACGCGCGTGTTGATCCGTTCGAGCACGGCGCCGGGCAGGACGGTGATCGTCCCCGCGGTCGCGTCGTAGGCCGTCACGCCGTCGAGGTGGCGCGAGAAATCGACGACCAGACCGCGCCCGAGCGGCTGGCCGTTCTGCGAGGTGCCGCCGCCGCGCGCAATGACGGGCACGCCCGCCTCGCGCGCAATGGCGAGCGCGGCCACCACGTCCGCAACCGACGTCGGGAAGACCACGCCGGCCGGCATGATCTGGTAGATCGAGGCGTCAGTCGCGTAGCGTCCGCGCGTGAACGCGTCGAAAGCGACGTCGCCTGCGAGCGCGGCCTTCAAGCGGCGCTCAAGGCCGATGTCGCGGCTCAGTGCTGCCTCGGTCATCCCGCTCCCCGCCTCAGCGCACGCGCGCTGGATAGAAGTAGTCGACGAGGAACATCGGTACGGCCGGCACGTACGTGCAGAACAGCAGCACGCCGAGCAGCACGGCGATGAAGTAGATGTTGACCTTGGTCGTCTCCCAGATGTCGGCCTTTGCGATCGAGCATGACGTGATCAGCACGCTGGCGACCGGCGGCGTCTGCTGGCCGATGGCGAGGTTCAAGGTCACGATCAGCCCGAAGTGCACGGGATCGATGCCGACCTGCTGGATCAGCGGCAGCACGATCGGGATGACCAGGATGATCGCGGCGGCCGAATGCAGGAAGAAGCCGATGATCAGGAAGAAGACGTTGAGGATCAGCAGGACGACGTACTTGTTGTCGGTGATGTCGGTGATGCTTTCCGCGATCCCCTGCGGCACCTTGGAGACCGTCAACAGGTCGCCCATCAGGACGGACGCCGCTACCAGGATCATGACGACCGCCGTTTGCAGCCCGCCTTCGAGCATGGCCTGGCGCAAGTGCGGCAGATCGAAATCGCGGTAGATGAGGCCGACCACCAGCGACGCCAGGACGGCCAGGCCGGCGGCCTCCGTCGCGGTGACGAGACCGGTGAAGATGCCGCCGAGAATGATCACGGGCAACAGCAGCGCCGGCAGGGCATCGATGAACGTCGCCCGCAGCGTCTTGAGGTTGAACGCCTCTTCGACGGGGAAGTCGTACTTGCGCGCAAAGCCGTAGGCCACGACCATCAGCAATGCACCGCCCAGGAAACCCGGCACGATGCCGGCGACGAACAGCTGCTCGATCGAGGCGTTGGCCGACACGCCGTAGAGGATCATCGGGATCGACGGTGGAATGATGATCGCCAGCGAGGCTGACGACGACGTGACGGCGGCGGCGAAGGGCGCGGAATAGCCGCGCTTCTTCATTTCCGGGATCATCACCGAGCCGAGCGCTGCGACGTCGGCCACCGCGCTGCCCGAGATTTCGGCAAAGAACAGCGACACGCCGATGTTGACCATGGCGAGCCCGCCGCGCACGAAGCCGATCAGCGCCGACACGAATGCGATGAGGCGGCGGGAGATACCACCGGCGTTCATGATGGCACCGGCCAGCACGAACATCGGGATCGCGATCAGCGGAAAGCCGGTCGCGCCGCGATACATCTCGATGCCGATGGAGATCAGCTGATCGAGCCCGGAGGACATCGCGATGCCGAGCGTGGCCGCGATGGCGAGCGCGATCCCGATCGGCACGTTGATCAGGATCATCGCCAGCATGGCGAAGAACATGACGGCAATCAGCATGGCTAGGCCCCCTTGCCAGATTTCTTCGATGCGGGCGCGGTTGCCGATGCGCCGTCATCGGCTTCGTTGGGCCAATCCGACGGCAGGCCGGGTGTATGGTCCACAGCTCGGCCGGCGGCGACATTGCGCCAGTACTCGGGAAGGCTGATGAGCTCGCAGATGACGAAGAGAAGTGCGCCGATCGGGATGACGGATTGGGTCAGCCACACCGGGATCCAGGGCAGGCTGATCAGGCTTTCGTCGCCGACCACCTGCAGGACGCGCCAGCCCGCCCACGCGAGCAGTAGGAAAAAGCCGATGACGAGCGCCTCGGCGACGACCACCATCGCCATGCGCCACTTGTAGGGCATCGCCACCAGCACGCTGTCGAAACCCAGGTGCTGGCGATGCAGCGCCGCCAGCGCCGCGCCGTAGTAGGTGATCCAGGCCAGCATGACGGAGGCGACCTCGTCGTACCACGACAGCGAGGCGCCGAATTTCCTGTAGAACACCGCGACGATCACGATGAGTGTCAGGATCACCATGAGCCCGATCAGCAGCCATTGCAGCGTGCGGTCGAGCACGGTTCTCAGCGGCATGGGTTCTCTCGGAAGGTTTCACGTCACGCGGGCTGCGGCGACGTCACGCGCGCCGCCGAACGAAAATAGCGATGCCTGCTCGAGGCATCGCCGTCGTGATGGCCGGGCGTCTCAGCCCTTGCGCAAGGCCTGGATCTGCTTGATCAGGTCGTCGCCGCCTTTCACCTTCTTGCCGAACTCCTCGTAGATCGACTTGGAGGCGGCGACGAAGGCGTCCTTATCGGCCTCGTTGACCTTGATGCCCTTCTCCTTGAGCTTTCCGAGCAGGTCGTCGTCGAAGCCCTGGCCGATCTTGCGCGCCACGTCCTCCATGACCTTGCCCTGCTCGGCGATCACCTTCTGCACCTCAGGCGGCCACTTTTCGAACGTGTTGGGCGAGGTCACGAGATAGGCCGGAATGTAGACGTGGCCAGTCAGCGAAAGATACTTCTGCACCTCGTAGAACTTCGAGGCCCACACGTTGATGAAGGGGTTCTCCTGGCCGTCCATCACGCCGGTCTTGAGCGCGGTGAACACCTCCGAGAACGCCATCGGCGACGGGTTCGCGCCGTAGGCCTGGAACATCTTCAAGCGCCACTCGCCACGCGGCGTGCGCAGCTTCACGCCCTTGAGATCTTCGGGCTTCACGATCGGGCGCACGTTGTTGGTGATGTGGCGAACGCCGTTCTCCCAGAAGCCGACGATCTTCACGCCCTTAGCCTCTGCGGCCGGGCCGAACACCTTGGGACCCAGCGTGTCGAGCACGCGCTTGGCATGCGCGCGGTCCTTGATGATGTAGGGCATGTCGAACACGCCAAACTCGTCGGTCACCGACGACATGATCGAGGACGGCAGGAAGAAGTCGATCTGGCCGAGCTTCATCTTCTGCAGCATGTCCTTGTCGTTGCCCAGCTGGCTCGACGGGAACACCTGAACCTCGATCTTGCCGCCCGATGCAGCTTTCACCCGCTTGGCGAATTCCTTTGAGAAGGTGTCGAAATGCCCGTCAACGTCGCCGACGTGCCCAAGCTTGAGCGTTGTCTGGGCGTTGGCCGACACAGCTCCAAGACCGATCGCTGCCAGTGCAGCGATCAGAGATTTCCAGGTGGTCATCGGACAGTCTCCCTTCGGCGGATGTTTTGACGGGGTTGTTGGTCTTGTTGTGCACCGGGTCGTCGCGCGGTCACCGCCGATCAGTCCGGTTTGAGGCACCGACAATACCTTTTCCGGCTACCGGGACAAGCTCGAGAATTGGTAGAACACCGTACCGCAACACGGCACTCCGGTGCCGCCACGCGCGTGCAGTGCAGCAAACTCAGACTGGGTTTGATTTGCGCCTCGCGGCGCGCTAAGCGCGAAAGCGCAATCGAACAAAGGACACCAAGCCATGGCGGCCGAGACCGGATCGTATGCGACCCCGACCATTGCGCTGGCCATGGGCGATCCCGCCGGCATCAGCCCCGAGCTGACCGCGCGCCTGCTGGCGCTGCCGGAGCTTCGCGAGCGCGCCCGCCTCCTCGTCGTCGGCGACCGTCGCGTGCTGGAGGACGGCGCCCGCGTCGCGGGCCTCTCGCTCGACGTCGACCTGCAAGGATCGACCGACCCGATACCGTCCGCGTTCCCCCGCCCGCGCCTGATCGACCTCGGCCACCTCGATCCCGCAAGCATCGTGCGCGGCCAGGTGGCGCTTGCCGGTGGCCGCTTCGCGTCGCAGAATTTTCTGTCCGCGCTCGCACTCGCCAAGGCGGGCATCGCACACGCCGTGGCCTTCACGCCCTTCAACAAGGGCGCCATGCGGCTCGCCAATCCCGACTACGACGACGAGATCTCCTTCGTCGCGCGCGCCATCGGCTTCGACGGCGAGGCGCGGGAGTTCAATGTGCTCGACGGATTGTGGAATGCGCGTGTTACGAGCCATGTGCCGCTGTCGGCGGTCGCGGGTCTGCTGAAGACGGCCGCCATCGTGCGAGGACTTGACCTGACCCATCGCGCCATGTCGGCCGCCGGCTTCTCCCCGCCTCGCATCGCGGTCGCAGCCCTCAATCCGCATGCCGGCGACAACGGCAACTATGGCCGCGAGGAGATCGACGTCATCGCGCCCGCCGTCGATGCGGCAAAGGCCGCCGGCATCGCCTGCGAGGGCCCATTCCCGGCCGATACGGTTTTCGTGCGCGCCCAGGCCGGCCAGTTCGACGCTGTGCTGACGATGTATCACGACCAGGGCCAGATCGCGATGAAGCTGATCGGCTTCGATAAGGGCGTGACATTGCTGGGCGGCTTTCCGATCCCGGTCACGACGCCGGCGCACGGCACCGCCTACGATATCGCCGGCAAGGGCATCGCCAATGTCGGCGCGAGCCGGGCCGCGCTCCTGCTGGGCGCGCGCATGGGTGCGGAGGTGGCGGCCAGGGGCATGGCCGCCGAGGTCGACAGCCTCGCCGCCGCCCGCGAGCGGATCGGTCTCGCGCCCTTGTCGATGGTGGCGTGAACGCGGCTGCCGTGTGCGGCCAAAGTGTTGAGGACGTTGCCGCTCAGTCGGTCGGCTTGGCGACGTGCGCCGACGCCTCGCCCTTCTGGCGCCAGAGGAAATAGAGATTGCGTGCGTAGATGATGATGCCGAACTGGCCGAGCATCAGCACCAGATTGGCCGCATAAACGGCATAGACCAGCACCAGAAGCGCGCCACCGAAACTCAAATACCAGAACAGTTCGGGCACCACGGAGCGCTTGGCGCGCTCGCTGGCCCACAATTGGATGAACCAGCGGAACACGAACAGCGATTGGCCGAATAGGCCGATCAGCAGCATCGTCTTGCCGGTGGGCGACAGGTCGACCCAGGCCTTGTCCCACCATAGGGACAGCTTTTCGGCGATAGTGGCGTACACGGGCGGTGCTGCCTCGCTGGCTGACGGCACCGGCTGTCGGCGCGAGCCAGCCTCTAGCACATCGCGCGGCCGATCGGTGTGGGGACGCGGCCGCAGGTCGCGGGGTATTCCACTTATGGGACCACGAAGCGCGCCCCGCCGCAGCCGTGTCAGGACTTGTCGACCACCGTGAGCTTCGGCGCGTCCCCGCGCCGCGGCGGATGATGGGCGGCGATCTCGGCCATCGGGCGGCCCGCGGGCACGCTCTCCACCACGGCCGGGACCCTCGTGCGTTTGCGCAGCCAAGTCACGCCGACGAGGTCGTAAAGCCCGACCAGCGCCCGGTTGAGGTTGTTGTACTTCGACACGCCGGCCTGGCGCGCGCGATCGTTGACCGGCACGTAGGCGACTTCCTGGCCATAGGTCTGGAACAGCGCCGGCAGGTAGCGATGCATGCTGGTGAAGAAGGGCAGTCGCAGGAAAACTTCGCGCCAGTAGGCTTTGATGCCGCAGCCAGTGTCGGGACAATCGTCCTTCAGCACCGCGTCGCGGATCCAGTTAGCCGCCTTCGAGGCCCACCGCTTGGACCCTTCGGCCTGCCGGTTCGTGCGCACGCCGTTGACCAGCGCCGGTCCCTTGGCACCCGGCGGCGCGAGCTTCTCGATCAGGCGCGGGATGTCGCGCGGATCGTTCTGCCCGTCCCCGTCCATGGTGGCGACCACGCCATGCGACGCAGCTGTGATGCCCGTGCGCAACGCCGCGCTCTGCCCCGCGCGCACCCCATGCCTGAGGTAGCGCAAGCCCGGACACTTGCCCGACGCGATCAGCGCCTTCACTTCCTCACCCGTCGCATCCTCGCTGCAGTCGTCGACGACGATCACCTCGCCGATCATCTCGGCCGGCACGACGGCATACGTTTCCTCGACGAGGCGGCCGATGTTTCCGGCCTCGTTGAGTGCGGGCAGAACGATGGTGATGCGCATGGCGTTCGGTCCCCGGACATGCCGCATGGCGCATGCGGCAAGACCCTGCTCGTTCTCTCGGCGTTCGGCTTCGGTCGGCGGACGTCGGCAAGGGCCCGAGCACCATGGGACAACCGCCGCAAGGGCGCGTCGCGACGGCGACCGATACGTTCAGACTAGCAGTCTTCCCCTTCCCGCCTCAACCGAGTAAATGGACGCGGGCGTCGCAGGTGTGGACACGCGGCTTGCAGTAAGTGGCACGGGGCGTGTCCAGCGCGCATGGCACCACGGTGGCGCGCGTTGAGGGGACATCGATGAGACACGAGCCGCAACGTGTGACTGCCGAGACCCGACGCTGGCTCGCCGGTTTCGGCCTGGTGCTCCTGGCGCTGCTCGTCTTTCGCCTTTTCGCGTTGTCGCGCAACGGCACCGACCTCTTCTTCGACGAGGCGCAGTACTGGTCCTGGAGCCTCGATCCCTCCGCCGGCTACTATTCCAAGCCGCCGCTGATCGCCTGGATCATTCGCGCCGCAACCGAAGCGTGCGGCGTCTCCGAATTCTGCATCAGGCTTCCCTCGCCGCTGATCCACACCGGTACCGCGCTGATCGTGTTCGCGCTCGCCCGCCACCTCTACGACACGCGCGTCGGCGTCTTGTCCGGCCTCGCCTTCGCCACGCTGCCCGGCGTCTCCCTGTCCGCCGGCATCATTTCCACCGACGTGCCGCTTCTGTTTTTCTGGGCGCTCGCGCTCTTGGCCTTCGCCCGACTGCTCGATACACCGGCGTGGTGGCCGTCACTCCTGCTCGGCGCCGCCCTGGGCCTCGGCCTCAACGCCAAGTATGCGATGGCCTATTTCGTCCTGTGCGCGGGCGTCTATCTCGCGATAACGCCCGAGCGCCGCACGATCCTGCGCGACCGCCGGTTGTGGGCGGCGCTGGCGATTGGCCTCGCACTGATCGTGCCCAATCTCGCCTGGAACTACGCCCACAAGTTCGCGACCTTCGCCCATACCGCCGACAATGCGCGCTGGGGTGGCAGCCTGTTCCGGCCGGGCAAGGCCCTTGAGTTCTTTGGCGCCCAGTTCGGCGTCTTCGGCCCGATCCTGTTCGCTGGCCTCTTGACCATCGCCTGGCGCGCGCGCACGCGCCGCCTGCCCGAGCCCGACCGGTACCTGCTGGCCTTCGCTCTCCCCGTGCTGGTGATCATCACGATCCAGGCGTTCTTGTCGCGGGCGCACGCCAACTGGGCAGCCGTGTCCTATGTCGCAGCCACCGTGCTCGTAACGGCGACGCTGGTGCGCGAGCTGTCGTGGGGCTGGCTGCGCACGTCACTCGGCATCCACGCCGCGATCCTCGTCCTCCTCGCGCTCGGCACGACGATGGCCGGACGCGCCGCCCTGCCCGGCCTGCCCGATCCCTTCGCCCGCACGCTCGGCTGGCGCGCCCTGGCCGATACGACGCGCGCAGAGCTGGAGCGCGCCCGGGCGGCCGGCACGCCGTATCGTGCCGTCATCGCCGACGACAGGCCTGTGACGGCGGAGCTGCTCTATTACATGCGCGCCGAGCCCGTGCCCGTTTATGCCTGGCGCGAGCGGGACCTGCCGCAGGACCACTTCGAGCTGGAGCGGCCTTATGTGAAGGGAGCGCCCGAGCCCGTGCTGCTGGTCAGCGTGCGCGGCGACGCAGGGCCTGTCACACGCCACTTCGCCTCGGTCGAGCGGCTTGGCGACCGCATCCTCCCGGCCGGCCCTGCGGCGACTCGCAGGATGACGATTTATGCGCTTTCAGGTTTTAAGGGGCGCTAAGCCGGCCGACCCGAGGCCAACCGAGCAAAGGGCAACCGGTTCGATGAGAGAGCGGGCGGGCGCAAGCGGAACCGCGATTGCGCCTCCCGGCGTTTTGCCAGTACCGGGCCGTGGCGACACACGCTATAGCACGTCGCATATTGATGAAATCGAAGCCGACAGGCCGCAAAGCGGGCCGGCTGGTAGGCCGCCATCGCCGAGGCGCTGCGCGCCGCGGGCGAAAAAATGACAGAGTGTTCCGACGGAAGTCGGAGCCACTCCGGATGTGTCCGCTATCGCAACAAAAGGGTGTGAACCATGCAACTCAAAGGCAGGACCGCCGTCGTCACCGGTTCGACCTCCGGCATCGGCCTGGGCATCGCGCAGGCGCTGGCCGATGCCGGCGCCGATATCGTCATGAATGGATTGGGCAGCGAAGCCGACAACGCCGAGGCCATCCAGTCGGTGGCCAAGAAGGGCGTCCGTGTCGCCTTCGATCCCGCCGACATGCTGCGCCACAACCAGATCGCCGCCATGATCGAGAAGGCGGAGCGCGACTTCGGCAAGGTCGACATTCTCGTCAACAATGCGGGCATCCAGCACGTATCGCCGATCGAGGAATTCCCGATCGAGAAGTGGGACGCGATCCTCGCCATCAACCTATCGGCCTCGTTCCACAGCGTGCGCGCCGTCGTGCCGGGCATGAAGAGCCGCAAGTGGGGCCGCATCATCAACGTCTGCTCGGCCCACTCCCTCGTCGCCTCGCCCTACAAGGTGGCCTATGTCGCGGCCAAGCACGGCCTCGCGGGCCTGACCAAGGTCGTCGCGCTCGAGCTCGCCGAGACCGGCATCACCGTCAACGCCGTCTCGCCGGGCTTCGTGTGGACCCCGCTCGTCGCCAAGCAGATCCCCGACCTCGCCCGCTCCAAGGGTTTCAGCGAGGAGGAAGCCAAGCGCATGGTGCTGACGGCCCAACCGACCAAGCGGTTCGTGACGGTGGAGGAGTTGGGCGCGCTTGCCGCGTTCCTGTCCAGCGATGCCGCGGCCTCGATCACGGGCGCGAACTATTCGGTGGATGGCGGCTGGACGGCTCAGTAGGCCGAGAGCACATGAACCCCGCCAAGCCACACCGGCCCCTGGCCGGTGGTCGGCGGCTTCGTCTCGCTCGGTCGTACCGGACGGTTCGGGCTGGCGCCCTACATCTTGCCCGGAGATTCGACCGCGGCCATCGGCAATCCGTCACGTTTGCCCTGCCACATCGCGCCGACAAGAAAGGCGACAGCGGCAACCGTCACGGCAGCCGCAATGGCGATTTCGCGCGAACAGCGGCGAAGTCGGCGAGCGAGCGGCGGTGGCGATTCGAGTTTCAACATGTCGGCAGCATGCTTGAGGGCGAGCCGCGTCCGCCAGAGCACCAGGTGCCGCGCGACAGAAAGGCCCAGGGCCGCTCGCGCCGCGGGCTCATGACCCGTGCACCGCCGCAGGGCGCCAGGGCGCCGAATCGGCGCTCGCCCTGCGACCGGCGTGCCCGCCATGCAGCGATGGTGCTTGCGCGCGGCCCCGCACCGTTGCCTAAGATGGCGCACTTGCCGCGATGCCGCGCGGCGCCGCCGGAGCACCCCATGCCATCCTCTGCCCCCCCGCGCCCCGCCGATCCTCTGGTCGCGCGCTTTTCGCTGCTGGCCACGCCGACCATCGCCAATGCCCTGGACGACGTCGCCTTCCCCGGCGTCATGACCGGCATGACCCAGATGGTCCCGGGCACGCGCTGCGCCGGTCGGGCCGTCACCGTGCTCCAGGTGTCGTCGGAGCGCGGCGACTACACCTCGGCCGACTTCAAGGTCGGCCACATGATCGAGGCCGCCGGCCCCGGCGACGTCGTCGTCGTCGACAACGGTGGGCGCCCGGTCTCGACCTGGGGCGGGCTCGCCACCTTCGCGGCCAAGGTCAAGGGGCTTGGCGGACTGGTGGTCGACGGCGGCGTTCGCGATCGCGAGGAGATGATCGAGCACGGCTTCCCCGTCTTCGCCCGTCATATGACGCCGCTGACCGGGCGCTCGCGCATCAAGGTGGTCTCGATCGGCGAACCGGTGAGTTGCGGCGGCGTGCGCGTGCGCTCAGGCGATATCATCGTCGCCGACGGCTCCGGCGCCGTCTGCATTCCCGCCGAGACCGCCGAGCAGGTCGCCACCCTCGCCGAGCGCTACACGGCCGACGACCGGCTGGCCGAGACCGAGCTCGCCAAGGGCCTGTCGTTCCGCGAGGCCATGGCCAGGTTCACGCGCATCTGATGGCAGAAGACGCCCGCCAGAGCGCCTCCCAGTCGGCCACTGAACGCATCCCCGACGCGGCCGCGACCTCGGCGGCGGCCTCGCGCACATTCATCGCCGGCCTGATGATCCTCACGTTCTCCATGAACGCCATCAGCCGCGGCATCACCGAGACCTTCGCCGTCTTCCTCCTACCCGTCGAAAAGTCCCTTGGCGTCGACCGCTCCACGATGACGGCAACCTATTCGATCTTCATGCTCGTCGTCGGCCTGGGAGGCCCGTTCGCCGGCCAACTCGTCGATCGCCTCGGCGCCCGCCTGACCTACGGCATCGGCCTCCTGGTGATGGGCGCGGGATATGTGCTTGCCGGCTCCGTCACCGAGATCTGGCAGTATTACGTCTGCATCGGCGTGCTGGGCGGCATCGGCAGCTGCATGCTCGGTATGGTCATCGCATCGAGTTCTTTGACACGCTGGTTCACCCACCGCCTCGGATCGATTATCGCCTTGCCCTATGCCGCGATGGGCCTCGGCGTGCTGCTGTTCCCGCCGTTGACCCAGCTCCTGCTCCAGAATATGGACTGGCGCATGGCGCACCGCGTGCTCGGCGTTATCGTCCTGGCGCTGCTTGTTCCCGTCATGCTCATGCCGCTTGGCCGGATGACCGCGGGCTCGCCCGAATGGCAGGCCGCCCGCCGCGCGCGCGGCGCCGATGTCGGGACCGGCTGGACTGTCGCGGCAGCCATGCGCACGGCCTCGTTCTGGGGCATGTTCTCGATCCTGCTGTTCACCTCGATCGCCGCCTACGCGGCGCTCCCGCAGTCCGTCGCCTTCCTGATCGAGCGCGGTTTCGACCCGCTCGTGGCCGCCAGCGCTTTCGGCTTGATCGGCGTCATGTCCGCGATCGGCATCGTCGGCATCGGCGTCTTGTCCGACCGTATCGGCCGGCTGCAGGCGGCCACCTGGAGCTATGTCTTCTCCGTGCTCGGCCTCGCCTCGCTGCTGGCCGTCGCGTTCTGGCCGACGCTCTGGTTCGTCTACGGTTTCGTACTCTTTTTCGGTGGCATGCAGGGCGCGCGCGGGCCGGTCATCGTCGCCATGGCCGCCAATGTTTTCAAAGGCGGCAACATCGGCAGCATCTTCGGCACGCTGTCGCTGGGCCAGGGTCTCGGCGGCGCGATCGGCTCCTGGTGCTCCGGCCTGTTGCACGACGCCACCGGCGACTATGTGGTCTCGCTGTCTTTCTCTATCGCCTGCTCGCTCCTGAGCGTCGCGATCTTCTGGATCGTGCCCGGCATCCGCCGCGAGCGCGAAAGCCTCCGCGAGCCGTGAGCCGGCCCGCCGATCCCGATGTCGATCCCGATGCCGATTGCGGCGGCAGGCGAGGTGGCTTGCCAACGCGGCATCCCCGGTCGAAGCTGTCGATGTCGTGTCGGTCCGCCGGGCAGGGGAGATCCACAATGGAGCTGACGGCGCTGAAGTCGCAGGCCTACGTACACCACCTGGCGCTGACCAGTCCCGACCCCGCGGCACTGGCGGCCTATTACGCCGACGTTCTCGACATGACGGCGGAACGCGACGGCGAGTCCTGGCGCGTCACCGGGCCCGGCCGCAGAGTGTTGCTCACCAATGGGCCCGCTCGCGGCCTCGCCCACTTTGGCCTCGCCGTGCGCGACGGCAATGGGCTCGCCGAGATGCGCGAGCGCGCCGAACGCGAAGGCCTCGCGCCACGGCCATTCGAGGATCCCTTCGTGGCGCCCGGTGCGTTCGCCGTCACCGATCCCGATGGCAACGTGGTGGTCTTCGCGCGCTCATCCGGCCCGCCGCCGCGCAAAGGTCTCCACGGCCCCCTGCAGCATGTCACCTTCGCCACGCGCGACATGGCGCGGTTCACGGCCTTCTACGCGGACGCGTTGGGCCACGCAGTCTCCGATGTCGTCCAGCGTCCGTCCGGCGAGACGACCACGACGTTCATGCGCTCCAACCACGAGCATCACACCATCGGCGTCTTTCTGCAGGACCGCACGGGGATCGATCACTTCTCCTTCGAGGCCGGGACGTGGGACACGCTGAAGGACTGGTGCGATCGCTTCGCGCAACGACGCATTCGCGTCGATTGGGGCCCGGGACGACATGGCCCCGGCAACAACCTGTTCGCGTTCATCACGGATCCCGATGGCAACTGGATCGAGATCTCCGCCGAGCTCGAGGTTGTGCACGACCGTCCGCTGAAGGTCTGGCCGCACGAGGAGCACACCCTCAACATGTGGGGGCCGGGCCGGCTGCGGGCGTGACGCGCAAAGCGCGATACGTGCACAGCTGAGGAGGCTCGCCGCGCAGACCGTCCGAGCGAAATGCGCAACAGCTGTGAGCGTCGGCGCGACGGTCTCAGTGCGCCATGATGACCGGCAGGTTGGCGGCTGCCAGGATGTGACTGGTGGCCCCGCCGAAGATCATCTGCTTGAGCCGGCTCTGCGTGTAGGCACCCTTCACCAACAGGTCGCAGCCATGCTCGCGCGCCGCATCGAGGATCACCTCACCGGGGCCGCGGCTGCCGAGCTTGACGGTGGAATCCGTCGCCTTGATCCCGTGCGCGGCCAGCGATTCCACGAGCTGCGCCGAGGTCGGTCCCGGCGACATCGCGCCATCGACGCTCAGCACGTGCACCCGGTCGGCAAGGCGCAGCAGCGGCATCGCGAAAGCGATCAATCGCGCGGTTTCCGTGCTGGCGTTCCAGTGGATGAGCGCGGATGTGCCCAGCGACGTGGGCGGCGTGGGCGGTGCGACCAGGATCGGCCGTCCACTCTCGAACAGCGCCGTCTCCAGGCTGGTCATGCGCGGGTCGTTCCGGCCCGTGCCGGGGCGGCCGATCACCGTGCAGTCGAACAGCCGGCCCAGGCTGCCCAGCGTTGCGTCGTCGATCGACGGCCAGCCGCGCCAGCGGAACTGGCATTGCGTAGCCTCGCTGCCGGTCTTGCCTGCCGTGAACGCCTCGAACTGCTCGCGCGCGCGGGTATTGGTCTGTTGCTCGTCCAGCGGCGGCGGTTGCACGACCAGCGCCCCCATCGGGTCGGGAACCACGAAATCCACCAGGCTCGGGCGCAAGGCTACACCGTCGACGGTTGCGCCGAAGCGCCCGGCGAGCAGCCAAGCCGACTGAAGCGCGGACGGCATCAGATCATGGGGCTCGACAGGTAGGAGGATGGATTTCATGTCGCTCCTCGCTTGGTTGCAGCAGATGACGGACGATTGATTCTAGGGCTTCTTAAAGTCAGTGTATCACGCCCCGCAGCACCCGTCCTGTCGCACACTGGTGCATCGCAATAGCGCCGTCGCGCTCGTCCCTGACCCATTCTCCGCAGGCGCAGCCCCGCGCCTTCCGGCAGGCTCCCCGGCGCGGATGCGGGTGGGCATCTGGAGCGCAGGACAAAGTCCCGGAGTCGGAAGGCGCCGTTTTTGAACACGTCGCCCATGCTCCGCAGGCGCAGCCCTGCGCCTTCCGGCAGGCTCCCCGGCGCGGATGCGGGTGGGCATCTGGAGCGCAGGACAAAGTCCCGGAGTCGGAAGGCGCCGTTTTTGAACACGTCGCCCATGCTCCGCAGGCGCAGCCCTGCGCCTTCCGGCAGGCTCCCCGGCGCGGATGCGGGTGGGCATCTGGAGCGCAGGACAAAGTCCCGGAGTCGGAAGGCGCCGTTTTTGAACACGTCGCCCATGCTCCGCAGGCGCAGCCCTGCGCCTTCCGGCAGGCTCCCCGCAGGGGAGTCGGAAGGCGCAATCAAAAACGCGTCAGCCAATTTGCGGAGACGTAGAGGCTGTCGTCGCGGTCGACGCCCTTGACCCGCTCACGCACACTGCCGTCGAAGGCGCCGGTCATGCCGCCGGCGACGGAGATTTCGCCGGTCTCCCAAGCGTAGCGCAGGAAGCCGCCCCCGCGTCCGGTATCGTCGCCGGCGCTACGCGTGGCGGCGACCTCGATCCCGGCCGACAGCGCCGGCGTGATGCGATACCCGAGCCGCGCGCGCACCCCGAGCGTATCGTGCACGCTCGTCCATGAGGCGGAGGCCGAGGCCCACCAGGCGGGCGCGATTTCCAGCCACGCATCCGCTTCGAGCTTGACGCCGTAGTGCATGCCCTCCCCTGGATTGGTGGGATCGTAAGGCGTGGTGCCGTCGGCCCGGCCGGCGACACCGGCGAAGCCCTTAAACGTCAGAGCGCCCAGTCCGTACTGGTAGCCCACCAGCAGGTCGGCAAACGCCTTGGTGGCCTGATGGCGCGTGGACACAAGCGTTTTGCCGGCCAACCGTTGCGTGACGTAGCTGTAGCGGCCATAGCCGGCCACCGAGCGCACCCGCCAGCCGTTGTCGGTGAGCCGGCCGAACGGCGCCGCGCCGAACCCCGTGTAGGCGGCCCATGCGTTCTCGATCCAGTCGCCGCCGACCCAGACCTCGCGCCAAGGCGCAGGCTTGTCGCCTCTGGCGGACGAGGACCGCTCGGCGTCCGCCGCATCGGTCGCAACCGGTTCTGTTGTCGGCGTGGCAGGCGGCGGAGGCACCGGACCGGCGAGGCGCCACTGCCAGGAGCCCGACGATGGCACGATGGCGGTCAACCATACCGGCTGCACCGGAGGCGCGGGACGGGCGGAGCGCGTGCGTTCGGGGCGTTGCCGTGCCGCTCGGCTGTCGGTGCCGAGGGACACGGCAAGTCGTGGACCGGGGGGTGCCGTCTCTATCAGCGCTGCCGTGGCGAAGGCCGCGACCCCGCGCACGGGCCGCGGGTCAAGCGCATCAGCGTCTGCGGCCGAGGCCGCGACGATGCTGCCGCCCAGGGCGGCAACGATGCCGAGTTGTAATCTGAAACCCCGCACAACACATACAACGCAACAAGTGGCCACTTCTGTACACTAGCGCCGCACAAGGAGGGTCAGCAATTTGAAAGTGAGGCCACATCAATAACTTAAAGACGTAAATTGCAAGAAAAAGCAACTTTAAATTGCAGTCGACGGCAGCCGGGCGCGTCTGGAGCCGATCCCATCATGTCGCAGCACGCTGTGTTCGAAAGCTGGCTTCGCCCGACGCCGTCGGGGCTTTTTTGCGAGCCCGGCGGATTCTTCATCGATCCCTCCCGGCCCGTCGACCGGGCCGTCGTCACGCATGGCCATTCCGATCATGCCCGGCCAGGTCACGCCCACGTGCTTGCGACACCGCAGACCGCCGCCATCATGCGCGTCCGGCACGGGCCCGCAGCCGCGGCGACGGCGTATCAGGACACGCCGTATGGCGCGCAACTGACAGTTGGGGGTGTCGAGGTCCGCCTGCACCCGGCCGGCCACATCCTTGGCAGCGCACAAGTCGAGCTCGTCTGGCGCGGCCGGCGCGCCGTTGTCTCGGGCGACTACAAGCGCCACGCCGACCCGACCTGCGCCCCCTTCACGCTCGTGCCCTGCGATTTGTTCGTCACCGAGGCAACCTTCGGCCTGCCGGTGTTCCGCCACGAGCCCGACGCCGGCGAGATCGACAAGTTGCTGGCTTCGCGCGCAGCCTTCCCCGAGCGCACCCACCTCGTTGGCGTCTATGGTCTTGGCAAGTGCCAGCGCATCATCGCCCTGCTGCGGCGAGCCGGCTATGACCGCACCATCTGGCTGCACGGCGCACTGGTCGCCCTGTGCGATCTCTACGAGCAGATGGGCGTTGGGCTTGGCCCTCTCGCCGCCGTCGCCGACACGCGCGCGAAGGCCGATCGGCTGGCGGGCGAAATCGTCATGTGCCCGCCCTCCGCACTGCAGGACCGCTGGTCTTGCCGGCTCGCCGATCCTTTGACCGCATTTGCCTCCGGCTGGATGCGCGTGCGCGGACGCGCCCGCCAGCGCGGTGTCGAGTTGCCGCTCGTGGTCTCCGATCACGTCGACTGGCCCGAGCTTGTCGACACCATCTCGCAGACCGGCGCGGAAGAGATCTGGGTCACGCACGGGCGGGAGGACGCGATCGTCCACCAGATCGGGCTGATGGGCAGGCGCGGGCGCGCCCTGGCGCTGGTGGGCCGGGAGGACGAAGCCGAATGAAGCGCTTCGCCGCCCTCCTGGATCGCCTCGTCTATACGCCCCAGCGCAACGACAAGCTGCGCCTGCTCGAAGCCTATTTCCGGTCCACACCCGACCCCGATCGCGGCTGGGCCCTGGCCGTGCTGACCGATGGCCTGCCGTTCTCCTTCCCCGTGCGCCGCACGCTCGCCGCGCTCATGGCCGAGCGCCTCGACCCCGTGCTGTTCCAGCTCTCGCGCGATTACGTCGGCGACACCGCCGAGACCGTCGCGCTCGCATGGCCAGCGCCCGCCACCGCCCCGGGCGATGGAGCAGACGCGTTGCGACTGGCCGACGTCGTCACCACCCTCCAGATGCTCCCCGCAAGCGATCTTGCCCCCACGCTCGCCCGCTGGCTCGACGCTCTCGACACGACCGGACGCTGGGCGCTCTTGAAGGTCCTGACCGGCGCCTTACGCGTCGGCGTCTCCTCGCGGCTGGCAAAAACCGCGGTCGCCGCCGTCGGCGCGCGCGATGCCGACGCCGTCGAAACCGTCTGGCATGGCATCGCGCCGCCCTATGCGCCTCTGTTCGAATGGCTGGAGGGACGCGCCCCACCCCCCGACGTCGATCGCCTGCCGGTCTTCCGGCCCTTGATGCTGGCCCACCCGCTGGAGGACGCCGACCGCGAAAAGCTTGCGCCCGAAACCTTCGCCGCAGAATGGAAGTGGGACGGCATCCGCGTGCAGGTTGCAGCGATCGACGGCGAGGCCCGGCTGTACTCGCGCACGGGCGATGACATCTCTCGGAGCTTCCCCGAGATCGTCGAGGCCTTTCAGGACGTTCGCGCCGTCCTGGATGGCGAGCTTCTGATCGTCCGCGACGGGCAGGTCGCTCCCTTCAACGATCTCCAGCAGCGTCTCAATCGCAAGACCGTGTCGCGCCGCATGCTCGCCGGCAGCCCGGCCCATGTCCGCCTGTACGACGCGCTGCGCCTTGGCGGCGACGATCTGCGCGCGCTGCCCTTTTCACAGCGTCGCCAGCGCCTGGAAGCATGGCACGCCGACGCCGCACCCCCGCTGAGCGATCTGTCGGCCATGCTGGACTATGAAGATCTCGCCGATCTGGAGCGCATCTGGTCGGGGACCCGTGCGCAGACCATCGAGGGGCTGATGCTGAAGCGCTGGGACAGCCCCTATCTCGCCGGACGTCCCAAGGGGCACTGGTTCAAGTGGAAGCGGGCGCCGCTGACGCTCGACTGCGTGCTCATGTACGCCCAGCGTGGCTCCGGCCGCCGCTCATCCTACTATTCCGACTACACCTTCGGCGCCTGGCAGGACACCGGCGAAGGTCAGCGCACGCTGTTGCCGGTCGGCAAGGCATACTCCGGTTTCACCGACACCGAGTTGGTCGAGCTCGATCGCTGGATCCGCAACCACACGACGGATCGCTTTGGTCCTGTCAGGGCCGTAGCCCCTGAGCTGGTGCTCGAAGTGGCGTTCGACGCCGTGCAGCCTTCCGAGCGCCACAAGTCGCGCGTCGCGATGCGCTTTCCGCGCATCCATCGCATCCGCTGGGATAAACCGGCACATGAAGCCGATACGCTTGAGACGTTGAAATCTTTGATCGAACCATCGGCTGACGGAATGGAGTATCGGGAAGTATAATCAGTTCGCTGTGCAGTGCGGAATCAGTCGGATTTCTGTTGCGATGCAATAGAAAAAGGCATATTTAAAGTAGGGATCTGTGGATAACTTCACGGTTCTGCCACGCCGGTTACGGGGGGACGTGGTAATGAGGGCGATGTTTGAGGAGTAAGCCGCCATGGCGTCTCAGAATTCCAAGCACGATCAATACGGTATCAGCGCGACCGGCCCCTGCCAGGTGATGGTCCAGTCGGTCACGGGCGGCCTCGATCAGGCATTCAAGGCCTGGGAGCCTGCCGCCAAAGGCATGGTGCGGGCCAACCTCGAGTGGGTTGCACTCGCGAACCGTCGGGGCCAGGCCTATCTCGAAGTCCCGACCCGCCTTGCACAGTGCCGCACGCCGCAGGATCTGCTCGGCGAGCAGGCGCGGTTCTGGCAGACGGCCGCTGCGCAGTACCAGGACAGTGCGCGCCAGATGATGTCGATCTGGTCGATGGCGATGCCCGCCTTCAACATGATGGGCTGGGAGCGTGCCGCCGAGACGGTCCGTGACTACATCACGTTCCCCGAGCCGCATGAGCCGGAGGCGCCGAAGTATCCGGCAGGTGAGCGCCAGACGAGCCGGCGCGCGGCCTGACGGCCGGCAGGTTCTCGACCTCGCATCGTCCAGCTTCGCGCACAGCTTGGCGTCACCGGTGGCGGTGGCGCCATACGGCGTGCGCCGACGGCACTCCGCTCAACACGGGCATACCCGCCGCCGGGCCATGATCCCAGCGGAGCCTATGATTTGCGGGAAGATTGCAGAACCGGAAACGCCCGGACCCGATCAGGTGCGCGGTGAGATCAGTCGCCAGATCGCCGGCAGCAGCAGCGCGCCGAGCGCCGTCTTGATCAGTGTCGCCGCCATGAACGGTGCGACGCCCAGCAGCCAAGCCTTGTTCACGCCGATCAGGCTGGCTAGCCAGATGTAGCCGAACAGGAAAATCGCAGCGTGGCCGATGCCCATCGCCACCAGCAGCTTCAGGGGCGAGCGGTCCCAGCCACGCTCGGCGAACCACCCCACGACATAGGCCGCGACGACGAAGCCGGCGAGATAGCCGCCCGTCGGCCCCATCATGTAGGCGAGGCCGATACCCTTTTCCGGCGTGCCGGCAAAGACCGGCAGGCCCGCGGCGCCTTCGGCCAAGTACAGCAGCAGCGTCGCCGCGCCGAGCCGCGCGCCGAACGCGGCACCGATCATCAGCACCACCAGCGACTGCAGCGTCATCGGCACCGGTCCCGGCACCTGCACTTTGGCCGACACGGCCAGTGCCAGGCTGCCTGCGATCACCAGGATCGCCTTGGTGGCGAACGAGCCGAGTGCATTGGGCAGGAGTGCGGCGGCGAGCGATGTGGCGCGGGCGTGGGTCATGTGATCAAGCGGGCTCCACTAGGCAGGGGCGGCGCGCTTGGCGAGCCGGTCGTAAGTCCTCTGCCACGCCGGCGAACACAACGCAATTCCCCCGTCGTCGGTACCGGCCTTCATCGCGTCGTTAGGCATCGTTGGCGCCACGCCACCGCTCGCCGGCTACCGGGCGCCAGCGGCCGGTCGTGGCGCCGAGGCATGGGCCCATCGCCAAAGGGTCAGCCAGGATCCAACGAGGCTCCAGCCTTGCTCAGCCAAGATCCGGCAAGGGGCCCGATGGCAAGTACACACTTCCCGATGTTCGTCCTGGGCCAGCCCTGGAACAACCCTCGCACCGCCCTCGGCGCACCGGCGCCTACGCCGCGCGCGGCACGTTCCGCCGCCGCCTTTGCACCGGGCCGACGTTGATGCCGAGGTCGCTCGCAAGCAAGGCGCGGAAAGCGCGCCGCTGCGGCGTCTCCAGCCTTTCCAGATAGGGCAGCCACAACTCGCGCGCCGCCCGCCGCGCCCGGGCGCCGTCGCGTGCCATCGGTGCGCTGATCAGCAGCCGAAGGGGTTGCGCGCCGAGCCAGGCATAAGTGGCCTGCCAGATGCCAGGGCTGGCGCGCCGGTTGCGCGGGCCGCGCAACTGAAGCACGGCCGGCATGCCGGCGCCGGGCTCCTGAATGCCGATCTCCACGTCGGCGACGGACCTGGCACCGAGCCGGATCGAGAAGACGCGCGAGCGGCCCTGCTCCATGCGATCGGCGAACTGGTCCAGGCAGTTGTCCATGGCGTCGCTTTCGGCGATGAAGTCGGAAACCGTGCGCAAGGCGACGAAATCGAAGCCGTGCGCGTGGCCGTCGCTCAGCCAGACATCGTCCAGCGCATTGCCGATGACCATGCCCAGCCGGACGCGCTGGCGCCACACGACGAGCTCATCGACCGCGCGCCTCGGTCCCATGTGTGTCGACCAGGCACGCCGCATCAGCTGGCGCGCCAGCGCATCTTGGCGACCGCTGTACCAGGCCCATGCGGCCAGATAGCGGAAGTTGGCTTCTCCCAGCACCGCCAGCAGGTTGCGGGGCGCCCGGCTCGCCCAGGCCGCCGCCCACAGCGCGAAGTCCGCGTGGCACGCGTTGAGCCCGACGCCGACGATCCACAGCCAGCACCGTGCGTCCTGCGGACTGGCGGGCAGTAGATTGCCGAGACGCTCGTGCGCGGCGTCATCGGCGGCAAGCGGCATCAGGGGCTCCGCGAAGGCTTGCGGCGGCAATCGCCTGAGCCACCACGGCAGCTCCAGTACGGCCGCGGCCTGGCGCAACGGCGCACCCTCGACAACGAGCCGCAGCGCGTCCTGCCGCGCTGCCGTTCGCCCAAAGTCGGTGGCCAGCGCGAACAGCAGGCCGGGGAACGTGTCGGCCAGATCGGCAATCGGCGGGGCTTGGCGTGTCAGCTCTGCGACGTTGCGCCGGAATGCGGGGTGGAACGCCTGGATGCGATACGCCCGCCGGTCACCCTGCCAGCCACGCGTTTCTCGGATCGTCGTCACTTCTGCCGACACGGCACCAGTACTCCCTGCCCGCTCGATCGTTGGCTTGGCGCAGCCGGTCCCTCGCCCGCCCGGTGCGCGCGCCGAAGTCGAGCCAACCTCGCGGAACAAAGTGGCGAAGGCAGGACGTGGAGGTGATCGCTTGCCGGCGTCCGCGCGGCTATTTCAGCGTCGCAAGTCCGGCGGCGAAACCGGCCAGGGAAATCGGTATGCCGATGCCCGCTTCCTCGGTCTGGAAGATGATGAAGATCGCGGTCTTGCCCGTCGACAGCTTCGCCACGAGTGCGTCGTCGGCGACCACTTGGGCGTAGCAGGCGAAGGTGTGGCAGCGCAGGAAGGGGGCGTTGCCGATGTCGGCGCCGTCGATCTTGAGGCCAAGTCCTGGAGGCAACAGGATCCCCAGTGGGGCGAAGACGCGCAGCACGCGCGTGCCGTTGGAGAACTTCTGGAAGTAGACCGTCAGCCCGACGTTGTTGCGATCCTCCGCGGTCACGCTTTGCACCAATGCGCAGATCTCGTTCTTGGCGCCGGGCGGCGGCGGCTTGCACACGGTCTGCCAGTCACCGTTCTGGCCGCGCACCGCGCCGTCCGGCTGCGGCGGCGCCTGGGCAAGGGCCGCCACAGCCAGGCTCGACACGCTGAGTGCCAGTGCCAGGAACGCGCCGGCAGCCTGCATCACCAACCCGGCCGCCCGGCCCGACAGGCGGCCGTTGCGCGGGTTGCGCGACGGCGGACGTGCCGGTGTCAGCCCAGGGCTTCGGCGCACCCGATTGCCGTGATTGTCAGCCTTGCCGATGGTGGTCAAGCCGTTGGTCCCCACACTGCGTTCCGGCGAATCGACCGATCGCCCCCTTGAACCTAGCCCCGCTCTCGGTGAGAATTCGGGCCAATTTGCGGAAGGTCAATTTGACGCCGTCGCGTCCGCAGCGGACCTTGCGCCCCTCCCACAGGCAAGACGGATTTCCACAGGCCAGCGGCGAGCGGCCCGTGTGCGGCCGCCAAGAGCGCCACTTGCCGGGCCGCTGCGCGTGCAAATGCCGCATGACGTGCCCTTGAGAGGGTGCGCGGCTTGGTGTTCTTCTGAGCAGCGCGTGAGCTCCGGTTCATCATGACGAACGCGGTGCGGGAGAGAGGTACGTGGCTGCCGCGGGGCGGGGCCGTACTCTGGTCCCGGACAGGGTGCGTGGACGGGCCGTCCGCTCCCCGGAAGCCTTGCGCGACGCGGGTGGTCGCTTCGCGGAGCGGCGGCCCGATATCCGTTTTCCGGTCGTGGTTCCGCTGGCCGGCCGTGACCCTGGACACAGACTTTGGAGCGCTTGGATGTTGAACGCGATGCGGGTTGGCCGACAGCTGGCGTCGGCTTTGGGCGCGGCACTGCTGGGAGGTCTGTTTGCCATCTCGTCGGCGGGCGCGGCCGGGGTCGGCCAGCCGGCGCCGGGGCAGATGGGATTGCAGGTGCCGGTAACGCCGGTCGCTCGCGACATCCAAGCCTTCCACGATATGGTCAACTACATCATCTTCGCGATCACGATTTTTGTCCTCTTGCTGATGCTCTTCGTCATTTTCCGTTTTTCCGAACGCGCAAATCCCAAGCCCTCACGCGTCACACACAACACCTTCATCGAGGTGGTCTGGACGGTCGTTCCGATCCTCATCCTGGTCGTGATCGCGATCCCCTCCTTCAAGCTCTTGCGCCATCAGTACGCGTATCCGACGCCGGACCTGACGATCAAGGCAACCGGCTATCAGTGGTATTGGGGACATGAATATCCCGACCAGGGCGGTTTCAAGTTCGACAGCGTCATGCTTCAGAACGACGAGCGCGAGGCGCTGATCAAGCGGGGCGTACCGGCTCCGCGCCTGCTGGCCGTCGACAACGAGGTCGTGGTGCCCGTCAACAAGGTCGTCCACGTCCTGGTGACCGGCAACGACGTGATCCACAACTGGACCATCCCGTCTTTCGGCTCCAAGGTCGATGCCGTGCCTGGCCGCGTCACGGCCACGTGGTTCAAGGCCGAGCGCGAAGGCGTCTATTACGGCCAGTGCTCGGAGCTGTGTGGCAAGGATCACGCCTTCATGCCGATCGCGGTTCGCGTCGTGACCGACGCCGTGTTCAATGAATGGGCTGCGGCGATGAAGGCGCGTGACAAGAAGAAGGCGCGTGAGATCATCGAGAAGGTGGCGATAGAGCAGGCCAAGTCGGCCAAGGTCGCGTCGTCCGCGAAGTAGTCCTCGGCGCCGGGCCCCGCGCCTTCGTGCGGGTGCCCATTGGATGGAATGATCCCGCGCTTCGGCGCGGACCGAAGTGCAAAACTCAGGTGAGATACGATGGCGGGTAATCCAAACGCAGCGCACGACCACGCCGGCGGGCACGACCACGACCACGCGCCTTATGGCCCGGGTCGGTGGATGTTCTCGACCAATCACAAGGACATCGGCACGATGTACCTGATCTTCGCCATGATGGCTGGCGTGATCGGTGGCATGTTGTCGGTGGCCATGCGCATGGAGCTGCAGGACCCGGGACTGCAGTACTTCACCAATCCGCACACCTTCAATGTGTTCGTCACCGGCCACGGCCTCATCATGGTGTTCTTCATGGTGATGCCGGCGATGATCGGCGGCTTCGGCAACTGGTTCGTGCCGCTGATGATCGGAGCGCCCGACATGGCGTTCCCGCGCATGAACAACATTTCGTTCTGGCTGCTGCCCGTCTCGTTCGCGCTGCTGCTGATGTCGATGTTCGTCGAAGGACCGCCGGGCGCCAACGGCGTCGGCGGCGGCTGGACGATCTATGCGCCGCTGTCGACATCCGGTCAGCCGGGGCCGGCGATGGATTTTGCGATCCTCTCGCTGCACGTCGCCGGTGCGTCCTCGATCCTGGGCGCGATCAACTTCATCACCACCATCTTCAACATGCGCGCGCCGGGCATGACGCTGCACAAGATGCCGCTGTTCGTCTGGTCGGTGCTGGTGACCGCGTTCCTGCTGCTGCTGTCGCTGCCCGTCCTGGCCGGCGCCATCACCATGCTGCTGACGGACCGCAACTTCGGCACCGCCTTCTTCGACGCAGCCGGCGGCGGTGACCCGCTGCTCTACCAGCACCTGTTCTGGTTCTTCGGTCACCCCGAGGTCTACATTCTGATCCTGCCGGGCTTCGGCATGATCAGCCACATCGTGTCGACCTTCTCGCAGGAAGCCGGTGTTCGGCTATCTCGGCATGGCCTATGCGATGGTCGCGATCGGCCTCGTCGGGTTCATCGTGTGGGCGCACCACATGTACACGTCCGGCATGAGCGTCGACACGCAGGCCTACTTCGTGTTCGCCACCATGGTGATCGCGGTGCCGACGGGCGTGAAGATCTTCTCGTGGATCGCGACCATGTGGGGCGGCTCGATCTCGTTCCGCACGCCGATGCTGTGGGCGCTGGGCTTCATCTTCCTGTTCACGGTCGGCGGCGTCACGGGCGTCATGCTCGCCAACGCTGGCGTCGATCGCGCCCTGCACGACACCTACTACGTGGTCGCTCACTTCCACTACGTGCTGTCGCTCGGCGCCGTGTTCGCGATCTTCGCCGGCTGGTACTACTGGTTCCCGAAGATGACCGGCTACATGTACTCCGAGTTCTGGGGCAAGCTGCACTTCTGGCTGACCTTCATCGGCGCCAACATCCTGTTCTTCCCGCAGCACTTCCTCGGTCTGGCCGGCATGCCGCGCCGCTACGCCGACTATCCCGACGCGTTCGCCTACTGGAACAAGGTGTCCTCGATCGGCTCCTACATCACGGCGACGGCGACGGTGATCTTCTTCGTCGGCCTGTTCGTGGCGATGGCGCGCCGCGAGAAGGCGGCCGGAAATCCCTGGGGCGAGGGCGCGACTACGCTCGAGTGGACGCTGTCGTCACCACCGCGCGTTCCACTCCTATCGAGACGCTGCCCGTCATCAAGGCAACGGATCATCATTGACACAACGGCGGCCCCGGTCGTTGACGGCCGGGGCCGCATGTCATTCGAGTTCGCGCGCCGCCCGTCCAGGTGACAGAGGCGGCGCAGTGTTGGTGTGAGGCGACGAGGTTTCGGGGCATGGCTGAGACGACCGTTACCCTCGACGAGCATCGCCTGGCGTCGGCCGGCGGCTCGGTGTCAGATTTCCTGGCACTGATGAAGCCGCGCGTGATGTCGCTCGTGGTGTTCACCGCGCTCGTCGGCATGGTGGCGGCGCCGGGCCACATCCACCCCGTTCTCGCCGTCATCGCGCTCGTCGCCATCGCCGTCGGGGCAGGCGCCTCCGGCGCGCTCAACATGTGGTACGACGCCGACATCGACGCGCGCATGGCGCGCACGCAGTCGCGCCCGATCCCGCGCGGACGCGTCACGGCCGAGGAGGCGCTCGCCTTCGGCACCGTCTTGTCGGTCGGTCTCGGTCCTGACGCTCGGCCTGCTCGTCAATTGGTTGGCCGGCGCGCTGCTGGCCCTGACCATCGGCTTCTATCTGTTCGTCTACACGATGTGGCTGAAGCGGCGTACGCCTCAGAACATCGTCATCGGTGGCGCCGCAGGCGCGTTCCCGCCGATGATCGGCTGGGCGGCGGTGACCGGCACGATCAGCCTCGAGAGCATTCTGCTGTTCGCCATCATCTTCTTCTGGACGCCGCCGCACTTCTGGGCGCTCGCGCTTTATCGGTGCCGCGACTACGAGCGCGTTGGCGTGCCGATGCTGCCCGTCGTCGCGGGCCCCGACGCCACGCGCCGCCAGATCCTGATCTATAGCGTGCTGCTGGTACCGCTGGCGGTGACGCCGGCCGCCGTCGGCCTTGGTGGCATCGCCTACGCGATTGCTGCCGTGGTGCTGGGCGCCATCTTCCTCTGGCTCGCCTTCGACGTCTGGCGCGTCCGCGAGGGCCGCGCCGCCGACACCGCGGCCAAGCGTCTGTTCGGATTCTCGATTCTCTACCTGTTCGCGCTCTTCGCGGTACTGCTCGTCGAGCATGCCGCGGCGCGGATCATGACGTGACGCAAAGGTTTGATCCGGACGATGGCTGCGATACGCCGCCGTCCGGAGGACAGTGACGAGGTGACGTGACAGCGCCGTTGAACAAGGGTCGGGAAGCCGATCCGGTGACCGAGGAGGAGCGGCGTCGCCGTCAGCGCAACCGCTCGATAGCGATTGCTGTTGGTCTGGCGGTGTTGGTGGGGCTGTTTTACGCAGCGACCATCGTCAGGCTCGGCGGCAAGGTATTCAGCCGGGCGATGTAGGCACGGGGGCCCGGCCCCGGCTAACCGATGAGAGGTCCGCGATGACGGGCATGAGGCAGGAACAGCAGGCAGCGCGCCATCGCAAGGTAGGCATCGCGTGCGCGCTCGTCGCCGTCGGCATGGTCGGCGCCGCCTATGCCGCCGTCCCCCTCTACAAGCTCTACTGTCAGGTGACCGGCTTCGGTGGCACGACACAGCGTGTAATCTCGCCGTCGACGACGATGATCGATCGCACCGTCACCGTCCGGTTCGACGCCAACGTCGGCCCTGGCTTCGCATGGGAGTTCACGCCCGTGACGCGCACCATGACGGTGAAGTTGGGCGAGAATGCTCTCGCGTTCTACCGGGCCACGAATACGGGCAGCGTGCCCCTGACGGGCACGGCCACCTATAACGTCACGCCGGAGCAGGCAGGTGCCTACTTCGCCAAGGTCCAGTGCTTCTGCTTCACCGAGCAGACACTTCAGCCTGGCGAATCCATCGAGATGCCCGTCAGCTTCTTTGTCGATCCCGAGATGATGAAGGACAAGGATGGGCGTTCGATCGAACGCATCACGCTGTCCTACACCTTCTTCCCGGTCGACAAGAGTAAGAACACGGTAACCGACGCCGGAACGGCGCCGCAGCTGCGCAAGAACAACGGTACGTAATAGCGCCACCGGCCGCGACCGGAGCGAATTGAGGAATGCAGGAGCGGTGCACCGGCGTTGCCGGGCGTCGACAAGGACAACGACGGGGACGACGGAGACAAGGCATGGCCGACGCGCACGCCAAGAATCACGACTACCATCTGGTGGATCCAAGCCCGTGGCCAATCGTGGCTGCCGCCTTTGCCTTCATCACGGCCATCGGCGCCATCGTCTGGATGAAGTCGGCGGCCGGTGGCGTATTCGGCATCACGGGCCCCGCGCCCTTCATCGTCGGTATGCTCGGCCTTTGCACGACGGCGTTCTTCTGGTGGCGTGATGTCATCCGTGAGGCCAACCAGGGGGCCTTCACGCCGGTCGTGCAGCTTCACTTCCGCTACGGCATGCTGCTGTTCATCGCCTCGGAGGTCATGTTCTTCGTCGCCTGGTTCTGGGCCTACTTCGACGCCGCCCTCTATCCGGGTTATGTGCAAGAGCTCGCCAACACGTCGAAGGAGACGGTCGGCCTGGTCGCGCGCAACGAGCTCACCGGCGGCGTATGGCCGCCAAAGCCGGTCGATGCCTTCAAGGGCACGTTCGACCCCTGGGGCCTGCCCCTGGTCAATACGCTCATCCTCCTGCTCTCGGGCACGACGGTGACATGGGCGCACCACGCGTTGCTGAAAAACGACCGCAAGGGCCTGATCTGGGGCCTCACTTTGACGGTGCTCCTCGGCATGATCTTCACGGCCTGCCAAGTCTACGAGTACATGCACGCCGGGTTCAATTTCGCCGGCCACATCTACGGCGCGACCTTCTTCATGGCCACCGGCTTCCACGGCGCCCATGTCGTCATCGGCACGATCTTCCTGTTCGTCTGCCTGATGCGCGCCCTTCGTGGCCAGTTCACGCCGAAGCTGCACTTCGGTTTCGAGGCCGCCGCCTGGTACTGGCACTTCGTCGACGTGGTCTGGTTGTTCCTGTTCGCCTGCATCTATGTGTGGGGCGCTGGCACACCGCTCCCCCACTGAGCGGTGCTGTGCGGCGGCGCACCGTGCGCCGCCCAGGACGGAAAATGCAAACGCCGCGCGGTCCGAACGCGCGGCGTTACTTTTTCCAGCTTGGCGATCTTCAACCCGGCAGGCGCACGACCCAAGGCTGCTGCAGCCAGTGCTCCTCCAGATTGTCTCCCGCGCCGATGCGATCGATCACGGCGAACAGCCCTGGCTGGCGAAGCGGCGTCAGCACCCCGTGCCACGTGCCGCGCAAGTAGTTCACGCCCTGCCCCGGCGCCGTCACGAACACCCGCGGCGTGCCCGGCTTCCCGCCCGCGTCCTCTGCCACGATCGCCAGGAACGGCTCCGCCGACAGCGGCACGAACGCCTGGCTGCCGAGCGGATGGCGCTCCAGCATGTCGAGCGTGAGCGGCGTCGCGTAGGGCTGCCCGCGAAAAATGCTGATGCCGGCCTGGCCGTCCGGGCCGAAGTCCAGCCGCGCGAGATCGTGAAACCGCTCGCACGTCCCGCGGTTGATGATCTTGGTCGCCGCGCCCGTGGCCTCCAGCACATCCCCGAACGGCGCGAACGCGGCCGCGCTCAACGGCTCGGCTGTGATCTCCTGGCTCATCGCCTCACCCCCATGCAAGCCGGCGCGCGCCATCGAGGCGCGGATGCCGGTTGACGTCCTTGTAGAGCAGGTAGCGGAACCGGCCCGGCCCGCCAGCGTAGCAGCCTTGCGGGCAGAAAGCCCGGAGCCACATGAAGTCCCCGGCTTCGACCTCTACCCAGTCGCGGTTCAATCGGTAGACGGCCTTGCCCTCGAGCACGTAGAGCCCGTGCTCCATGACGTGGGTCTCCGCGAACGGGATTGCCGCGCCCGGTTCGAAGGTCACGATGTTGACGTGCATGTCGTGGCTGAGGTCGCCCGGGTCGACGAAGCGTGTCGTCGCCCATGCGCCGTGCGTGCCCGGCATGCTGATGGCCTCCACCTCGCGCTCGTTTGTGACGAAGGCCTGCGGCGCGGCGAGCCCGTCAACCGCCTCGTAGGCCTTGCGAACCCAGTGGAACGTTGCGGTCGATGCCGATGCGTTGCGCACCCGGTAGGCGAGCCCGGCCGGCAAGTAGGCATAGCCGCCCGCCTCCAGCACATGCGTGGTGCCCGAAAAGGTGAGCTCGATGCGCCCCTCGACGACGAACAGCACCGCCTGCGCCGCCGGGTCCGTCTCCGGCCGCTCACTGCCGCCGCCGGGCGCAACTTCCATGATGATCTGCGAGAACGTCTCGGCGAACCCCGACAGCGGCCGCGCGAGGATCCAGCCGCGCGTGTCACGCCAGAACGGAAACGCACTCGTCACGATGTCGCGCATCACCCCCTTGGGAATGACGGCATAGGCCTCCGTGAACACCGCACGGTCGGTCATCAAGGCGGTTTGGGGCGGCAGGCCGCCCAAAGGTGTCGCATAGCTCGGCAATGACATGTCTGGTCCTGGTTCGATCAGGTCATCTTTGACGTTTCGAGATTGGGACTTTTCGAGCCGATCGCAAGGGCTCGAATTCGAGCAATCGTGCCGGGCGGGCGAACCGTCACGGCAGCCGATCCTCAAGCCTCAGCAGCGCGATCCGTTCGATCTGGTGCAGCGCCTCGGCGAACTCCTGCTCTGCATCGTGCCGGATGCGCGCCTCGAAGCTCGTCAGGATCTCCTCCTTCGATCGTCCCTTGACGGCGAAGATGAAGGGAAATCCGAAGCGCGCCTTGTAGGCGTCGTTCAGTGTGGTGAAGCGCTGCAACTCGTCTGGCGTCAAGCGGTCGAGCCCCGCCGAGCCCTGCTCGCGCGCGCTGTCGGCGGTGAGCTTCTTGGCCAGTGCCAGCCGCCCGGCAAGATCGGGGTGCGCAACGATCAACGCGCGTTGCGCCTCGCGGGGCATCGCGCGCATCTCGCGAACCATCGCAGCCTGCAGGCCGGCTGCGGTGTCTTCGCCTGTGCCGAGCTGACGCCGGTGGGCGCGATCCGCGATCTCGGGCGTGTGCTCGAAGATGTCGCCGAAGCGCTCCACGAACAGCGCCCGCGGCATGCGCGAGGGCTGGTAGCCGCCGGCGGGCGGATGCGTTTTCACCCAATGCCGGGCGATGTCGAGGCGCGTCGCCACCCACACGTTCTCGTGCTGGCCGATGTAGTCCAGGAAGCGGGCCAGTGCCGCCGCCCGCCCCGGCCGTCCGACGAGACGCGCATGCAACCCGATCGACAGCATCTTCGGTGCGCTTGCGCCTTCCGCGTAGAGCACGTCGAAGCTGTCCTTGAGATAGGTGTAGAACTGATCGCCCGAGTTGAAGCCCTGCTGTGTCGCAAAGCGCATGTCGTTGGCATCCAGCGTGTAGGGCACGATCAGTTGCGGCCCATGCGGGCCCGCGACCCAGTAGGGCAATTCGTCGGCGTAGCTGTCGGCCGAATAAAGGAAGCCCTGCTCCTCCATCACGATGTCGAGCGTCTGCTCCGAACAGCGCCCCTGATACATCCCGAGCGGCCGCGCCCCGGCGACTTCGGTATGAAGACGCACTGCCTCGTGGATGTCGCGGGCCTCGTCGGCTTTGCTGAAATCCTTGTATTCGATCCACTTCAGGCCATGCGAGGCGACCTCCCATCCCGCCTCGCGCATCGACGCGACGATCTCTGGATAGCGCGCAAGTGCGGTGGCGACCGCGAATACGGTCAGCGGCAGGCCACGCTCATGAAACAGGCGCCACACCCGCCAGTAGCCCGCGCGAGAGCCGTATTCGTAGATGCTCTCCATGTTCATGTGCCGCTGCCCGGGCCAGGCCTGCGCCCCGGGGATCTCCGACAGGAAGGCTTCAGAGGCCGGATCGCCGTGCAATAGGCAGTTCTCGCCGCCCTCCTCGTAGTTGAGCACGAACTGCACGGCGATACGCGCCCCGCCCGGCCACTTCGGGTCCGGTGGCGTCCGGCCGTAGCCGGCGAGGTCGCGCGGATAATATCTGTCTTGGGAAACCGTCATTCCTCAGCTCCCGCGATAGGTCGAGTAGCTCCACGGCGTGGCCAGCAGCGGCACGTGATAGTGACCGTCCGGTTCCGCCATCGTGAAGCGCAAGGGAACGACGTCCAGGAACGGCGGCGACGCGGCCGGAGCGCCGGTACGCTTGAAGTGCGCGCCGATATGAAAGGTCAGCATATACGTGCCGGTTTGAAACGCATCGCCTGCCAGAAGGGGCGCGTCGGTGCGCCCGTCGGCATTGGTGCTGGTCTCGACGACCAGCGCCCACGAGCCGTCCGGCGCCAGCCTGTGAAGCTCGATCGCGACACCCTGCGCCGGCCGCCCGGCCACGGTGTCGAGCACATGCGTCGATAGTCGTCCCATGCCTGAGCCTTCCTCGTCGTCCTGATGGGCCGCCGACTATAGTCGCTCGGCCGGCGAGAGTTTTTCAAATTGAGTTAGAAAATGTTCGCTTCTCTCGATGGGGGACGAAATCCCTGAGCTGACCTAATGTGCGTGTGTCGAAGACTGTTCGTTGGGGAAGCAACCGCGCCATCAGACCACAAGCAGGCGCGAACTGGGAGGACGACCATGTCGACCACGACCGCGACCAGCGCGGGCACACCCGCGCCGTCATCTGGTGTGCACCCCGTTGACGAAGTGCTCGCCCCACCGAAGCTGGGCGTCCTCGGCCTGCAGCACGTCCTCGTGATGTACGCCGGCGCCATCGCCGTCCCGCTCATCATCGGCCGCGCCCTGAAGTTGTCGCCGGAGCAGGTGGCGATCCTCATCAACGCCGACCTTCTCGCCTGTGGCATCGTCACGATCATCCAGTCCATGGGCCTGACGCCCCTGTTCGGTATCCGTCTGCCCGTCATGATGGGTGTGACCTTCGCCGCCGTGGGCCCGATGCTCGCCATCGCCAACGACGCCTCGCTCGGCGATCCGACCGCCCGGCTCCTGACGATCTTCGGCTCGGCAATTGCCGCGGGCATATTCACCATCATCGTCGCACCGATCCTGAGCCACCTGTTGCCGCTGTTCCCGCCCGTGGTCACTGGCTCGATCATTCTGCTGATCGGCATTTCGCTGATGCGCGTGGGCGTCAACTGGGCTGCGGGCGCGCCTGTGCCAAGCATCCCGTCCTACGGCAATCCGTTCAATCTGGGAATCGCCGCCTTCGTGCTGGTGGTGATCTTGCTGATCACGCGCTTTGTGCGAGGGTTCTTCGGCAACATTGCCGTGCTGATGGGCATCATCGCGGGCAGCCTCGCTTGTCTGCTTGTGTTCGGCACGATGAACCTGGACAAGGTCGCCAAGGCGCCCGCGTTCGCGCTGATCTATCCCTTCCAGTTCGGCGTGCCGCAGTTCCATCTCGTCCATATCCTGACGATGTGCGTCGTTATGATCGTGGTCATGATCGAATCGGCGGGCATGTTCCTCGCGCTGTCCGACATCACCGGCAGGAAGATCGATCAGGCCGACATGACGCGCGGGCTGCGCACCGACGGCCTCGGGACGCTGATCGGCGGCGTGATGAATACATTCCCCTACACCTCGTTCTCCCAGAACGTCGGTCTGGTCGGCGTAACCGGGGTGCGCTCGCGCTGGGTGACGGTGACCGGCGGCGCGCTCATGATCCTGATGGGGCTCGTTCCCAAGCTTGGCGCGCTGGCCGAATCGATCCCGATCTACGTGCTGGGCGGCGCCGGCATCGTGATGTTCGGCATGGTCGCGGCGACCGGCATCCGCATCCTGTCCGACGTCGACTTCAAGGACAACAAGTTCAACCTCTACATCGTGGCGCTTTCAGTCGGCTTCGGTCTCATCCCGCTCGTGGCGCCGGACTTCTTCAAGAAGACCCTGACCTACGTACCCGCGCTGGGGCCGATCCTGCACTCCGGCATCCTCCTGACCGCGTTCGTGGCCGTGCTGTTGAACCTCTACTTTAATGGTGTGGGAACGCGTGCCGACGCAGAGGCGGCCGCACGCCGCACCACGCACGGCTCCGAGTAGTCGTGGGCGTTTGCTGCGATGTCACGATCGACGGGCCCGCTGTCGCGGCAGCGGCCCGTTCCGATCGTCAAGGCGATCGGCGACCGTCGAGGCGACCGGCAAGGTATCAAATCTTGCGGCGCGAAGTGGACCGGCGCGGGCCCGAAGGCACCTGCCCGGTCAGGGCGCTCTCGATCTGCGTCCGCGCGACATCGCCGAGGGCGTCCGCGAAGGCCCGGACTTTGAACGGAACCATGCGCTGGTAGGCATGCAGGATGGCGAGTGTGACGGGTGCAGGCGGGAAGTCCTCCAGGACCGGCTCCAGGGCGCCGCTGCGCAGGTGCTCGGCGACTTCGAACAGGGGCTTCATGACGATGCCCTGGCCGCCGATCGCCCAGTCGGTCAGCACGTCGCCGTCGTCGGCGTCGAGATGGCCGGTGACCGGGACGACGATCCGTCGTTGCCCCTTCTCCAAGGTCCACTTGTGATGGCTGGAGCCAGGATAGCGCAAGAGCAGGCAGCTGTGTCGCTCCAGGTCGGCGAGCGTGCGCGGCACGCCCTTGCGCGCCAGGTAATCCGGCGATGCGCACAAGACGCGCTCGAGGTCGGCGATCTTGCGCACGACCAGCGAGGAGTCGGCCAGCACCGCCATGCGCACGGCCACGTCCACGGCCTCCGTGAACAGGTCGACCATGTAGTCGGAAAGACGCAGGAACACGTCGATCTCGGGATGCTGCGCCTGGAAACCCGGCAGCATCGGCGCCACCACACGCCGCCCAAACGACAACGGCGCCGTCACCTTCAACAGCCCGCGCGGTGCCGCGCCCCGGTCGGCAACGCTGGCTTCCGCGCGCTCCAGCGCATGGCAGACTTCAAGACAGTTCTCGTAGAACACCCGCCCCTGCTCGGTGAGCTGCATCTTGCGGGTGGTGCGGTTGAACAGACGGCAGCCCAACTGCTGCTCCAACCGCCGGATGCGGTGGCTCACGACGGCCGCGGAAAGCCGCATGCTGCGCCCCGCTGTCGAGAAGCTGCCCAGCTCGACGGTGCGAATGAAGACACGAATGTTGTCGAGCATGTGGATTTAGCCGTACTGTTTGAAGAACGGGCTATTTTCGCTTGAGTTCGAGCAAGCTGCAAGATCCCCCGCCGCCTCGGCGGCGGGTCGTTCGAGGGAGGACATGACGGTGGATGCGATCGCACTGGAATGGGGAGGCCTGCTTCTGCGCTGGCTCCACATCATCGCCGGCATCGCCTGGATCGGCTCCTCGTTCTACTTCATGCACCTGGATGCCGCGCTGAAGGAGATCCCCGATATTCCCGCCGGCAAGGGCGGCGAGGCGTGGGAGGTACATGGCGGCGGCTTCTATCAGGTCCGAAAATACCTCGTTGCGCCCGACAAGCTTCCCGCCGAGCTCATGTGGCACAAGTGGGAATCCTACGCGACCTGGATGTCCGGCTTCTTCCTGCTCGTCTGGGTTTACTACCTCGGCTCCGACCTCTACCTGATCGATCCCGCCGTGCGTCAGCTATCTCCCCTGACGGCCGCCGCCATCGGTATCGGCAGCCTTGTTCTGGGCTGGTTCGTCTACGACCGGTTCGTGTCGTCCTCGCTGGCTGCCAATCCCCCGCTCCTGGCTGGCGTCGGCTTCGCCTTCATCATTGCGATGGCCTACTTCTACCAGAGCATGTTCTCCGGTCGTGGCGCGCTCATTCACACTGGCGCGCTGATGGGCACGATGATGAGCGGCAACGTGTTCCTCAAGATCATTCCCAACCAGCGCAAGGTGATCGCCGACCTGATCGCGGGCCGCGCGCCCGATCCCGCGCTCGGCAAGGAAGGCAAGACCCGGTCCACGCACAACAACTACCTGACGCTGCCGGTGCTGTTCCTGATGATCTCCGGCCATTATCCGATGGTGTTCACCTCGCCTTACGCCTGGATCATGGTCGGCTTCGTCCTGGTCGCGGGTGCCCTCATTCGCCACTTCTATAACGAGCGCCATGCCGGCAACGGCGACAAGTGGTGGACCTGGGGCGTTGCCGCCGCAGCAATGCTCGTCGTCATTCTCATCAGCATGCTGTCCAACCCGGCTGGCCGCGACGGGCTGGGCCTCGGCGCGATGAAACCCGTTGCCATCGCGGACGCCACCAAGGTGCCGTCCAACGTCGAGGATGTGGTCTTGAGCCGTTGCTCGATGTGTCACGCCGCCGAGCCGGTCTGGAGCGGCATCGCCGCCCCGCCGAAGGGCGTGCGCCTCGACACGCCGGGGCTGATCGCGCGCAACGCTCCCGCCATCGCGATGCAGACGGTGCTGACGCATGCCATGCCGCCCAACAACATCACCGGCATGACCGGCGAGGAGCGCCGCGTCCTCGCAGCCTGGTTGGCCAAGCGCTGAGCAACCGCGCTGCCGGCGCGGCCGGCAGCCTGTCCCGGTATCCGTGTCAGCCACCACACCAGCCCCACCAAGCCCACCTCCGCAGCCGTCCCGCAGCCGATCGCCGCGCCATCGACCTCTCCGCCTTGGGGCGAGTTCCAGCGGGACGCCAGCGGCCATCGTTTGCTTGACGGGCGCGGGGTTTATGGCGTTGCCCGGCAGCCGTTTGAGGCCACCGACAGCCCATCTGAGCCCAGGCTGGGGCCGGCCCCGGTTCCCGCCCCGCTATCGGCATCCCGCGCAGCCCGAGCAGCCAGAGCCCATGAACTCGCCACGCCGTCCTGGGCGACAAGAGCCCGCGGGACGCCGACGCCCGGCGCGGCGATCGGCAGGTTGCAGGCCGCCGACATCTGACCTACACATCCCTCAGCAGCGCGCCGTCGCAGTCCATGACAACAATAAGGACGGGGCCGCCTTCGAGGCGGTCGGCGGCATGTTGCGGCGCACGCGGGAGGAGTTATGCGGTCGATCAGCCTGGCGATTGTCCTTTTTGTATTTTGGCTCGCGCTGTCCGGCCACTACTCCGCCATGCTCGTCGGCATCGGCCTGGGCACGGCGATAGCTGCGGCCGCGGCCATGCGCCGGTTGAATATTCTGGATGCGGAAGCCCACCCGACTGAGGTCGTTGCCGCCACACTGACCTACTGGCCCTGGCTGTTCTGGGAGATCGTCAAATCCGCGTGGACGGTGACCAAGGTCATTCTTCACCCCAAACTGCCCGTCTCGCCCACCATGACGACGGTCGAGGCCAGCCAGACCACCCCGGTCGGTATCGCCACCTACGGCAACTCGATCACTTTGACACCCGGCACGATCACCACCGACGTCAGCGGCAATCGCCTGATCGTCCATGCGCTGATGCGCGAAGGCGCGATCGATCTGGAGGAAGGTGGCATGGATCGGCGCGTGCGCCAGTTCGAGGGAGGGGCATGATGTTCGTTGCTGCTGCCTTGGCGGTGCTCGTTGCGCTGTGCCTGGCCGTGTTTCGCGCCATTCGTGGCCCGACCGTCTTCGATCGTTTGCTCGCGGCAAACTCCATCGGCACGCTCGCCATCCTTTTGCTGGCTGTGCTCGGCTTTCTCACCGGCCGGCCCGAATGGCTCGACATCGGTCTGACCTACGGCCTGTTGAACGTCATCTCGACGCTGGCCGTGCTGAAGTTCTTCCGCCACGGCGATCTCGCCTACGACGTGGAGGGCGACTGATGCCCGCCGTACTGGTCGATGCCCTGAGCTGGGTCCTCATCCTCTCCGGTAGCTTCTTCGTGGTCGTCGGCATGATCGGCATCGTCCGCATGCCCGATCTATATACGCGCATGCATGCCGCCAGCGTCACCGACACGCTCGGGGCCGGGCTGCTGGTGGCCGGCCTGATGCTTCAGGCCGGACTCAGTCTCGTCACGTTGAAGCTCGTCGTGCTGCTGGGTCTGTTCTTCTTCACCGGGCCCGTTGCCTCCCATGCGCTGGCCCAGGCCGCGCTGCACGAAAACATCGTGCCTTGGCTGCGTGAGGATCGCCGGGGCCGCCTGGATGCCAAGCCAGATGACGGCGCGGACGCTCCCGGCGACGGAAAGGACGGGCGGTAATGGAATCCGCAATCAACACCGTCCTCCTGACCCTGCTCGCGATCATCACGATCGCCATCATCCGCCAGCGCAGCCTGTTCGGCGTCGTCATCCTGGCCGGCATCTACAGCTTCCTGATGGCGAGCGTCCTGATCGTGCTCGACGCCGTCGACGTGGCCATGACGGAAGCCTCCGTCGGCGCGGGCATCTCCACGGTCGTGTTGCTCAGCACGCTTTATCTCACCCAGTCGCGCGAATACCCCCATCCCCGTAGCGCACTCTTGCCGCTCTTCGTGGCGGTGGTGGTCGCGGGAGCTCTGGTGTGGGGCACCTTCAGTCTGCCGCCGTTCGGCATCGCGGACGCGCCGATCCACCTGCGCACGGCCGATCGTTATCTGGCCAACTCCGTCCCCGTGACAGGCGTGCCCAACGTCGTGACCTCCGTGCTCGCCGACTACCGGAGTTGGGATACGCTCGGCGAAACGACCGTCGTCTTCACGGCAGGTATCGGCGTGATCCTGCTCTTGCGCGGGCGCCGCAAGAAGATGCAGGGCCAGTCGGGCGCGGAGGAGCAGTCATGAGGCGCGACGTCATCCTGCGGGTTGGCGTCAAGCTGATCCTGCCGTTCATCCTGGTGTTCGCACTCTATGTGCATTTCCACGGGGACTTCGGGCCCGGCGGCGGCTTCCAGGCCGGCGTGATCGCGTCTGCTGGCGTCATCCTCTATGCCATGATCTTCGGCGCGGACGCGGCCAAGCGCATCGCGCCGCAGGCCCTGGTTGACCGTCTGGTCCCGCTCGGCGTGCTCATCTATGCCACCGCCGGGCTGCCGGCGCTCTTGAAGGGCCAGCGCTACCTCGACTTCACCGCGCTCGCCCACGATCCCGTTCATGGCCACCACCTCGGCATCCTGTGGGTGGAAGCCGGCGTCATCATCACGGTGTTCTCCACCATGGTCGCAATCTTCTACGCCTTCTCCGGACGAGGCCGTTCATGACCGTGCTGACCTCGATCCTGGATCACTACAACTATTTCATCACCATCTTCCTGATGGTGTCGGGCCTCTACGTGGTCATTGCACGCGGCAACATGATCAAGAAGCTGGTCGGCCTCTCGCTGTTCCAGACTTCGGTCTACCTGCTCTACATCTCGCCGGGAAAGATCCTGGGCGGCACCGCGCCGATCATCGATCCCGCCTACAAGGTCTACTCGAATCCGCTGCCGCACGTGCTCATCCTAACCGCCATCGTGGTCGGTGTCGCCACGCTTGCGCTGGGCCTCGCCCTCGTCGTGCGCATCTATGAGGCTTATGGCACGATCGAGGAGGACGATATCTTCTCCAGGGATGGAGAGATATGAGCGCTATCGAGACGCATCTGCCGATTCTGCAGGTGATCGTGCCGTTGTTCGGCGCGCTGTTCGCTGCCTTCTGCCGTCGAGGTACGACCGCCTGGGCGCTGGCCACGATCTTCTCTTTCGCCGCGTTCGCCGTTGCGATCGCCCTGATGATGAAGGTGCTGGCCACGCCCGAGCCGCTGTCCTACGTCATGGGCCCTTGGGCCGTGCCGTGGGGCATCGAGTACCGCGTCGATAAGCTCAACGCCTTCGTGCTGCTGTTCGTGACGGGCGTGGGCGCGGTCATCATGCCCTACGCGCGCAAGAGTGTGGCGACGGAAATCGATTCCCATCAGCAGGCCTGGTTCTACGCCATGTACCTGCTATGCCTGACCGGCCTCTTGGGCATCGCCGTCACCGGCGACGCCTTCAACGTCTTCGTGTTCCTTGAGATCTCGTCGCTGGCCACCTATGTGCTGATCGCGCTGGGTCGCCATCGCCGCGCCCTGCTGGCCGCCTATCAGTACCTGATCATCGGCACCATCGGCGCCACCCTCTATGTCATCGGCGTCGGGCTGCTCTACCTCGTCACGGGGTCGCTCAATCTTCATGACATCGCCGGCCGGCTCGGCCCGGCCATGGCGGAGTATCCCCGGCCGATCATCTCCGCGCTGGCCTTTCTCACCGTCGGCGTGTCACTGAAGCTCGCACTCTTTCCCTTGCACGTCTGGCTCCCGAACGCCTACGCCTATGCGCCGTCCGTCGCCACGGTCTTCCTGGCGGGCACGGCCACCAAGGTGGCCGTCTACCTCCTGATCCGCCTGTTGTTCTCCGTGTTCGGCGTCACTCTCGATCTCGACGCCTTGCGGGCCGGCGACGTCCTCATGGTCTTGTCCATCGCGGCCATGTTCATCGCCTCCACGAGTGCCATCTTCGAGGGCAACGTGAAGCGGCTGCTCGCCTACTCGTCGGTGGCCCAGGTCGGCTACATCACGCTCGGCATCGCCCTCGCCAACCAGAACGGGCTCACCGGCGGCATCGTCCATCTCTTCAATCACGCGCTGATGAAGTCAACGGTGTTCCTCGCCGTCTGTGCGATGGTCTATCGCCTCGGCGGCGCCGATCTGGGCCGCTTGGCGGGCATCGGCCGCACCATGCCGCTGACGACGGCGGCCTTCGTGGTCGGCGGCCTCGCCCTGATCGGCGTGCCTGGGACCGCCGGCTTCATCTCCAAGTATTACCTCGCGATCGGCGCCATCGATAAGGGCTACTGGCCTCTGGTGTTCCTGATCGTGGCAAGCTCCGTGCTCGCCGTCGTCTACGTCGGCAAGGTGGTCGAGGCCGCCTATTTCCGCGAGCCGTCCGAGCAGGCCGCGGCCGCGCGCGAGCCGCCCCTCTCTATGCTGCTGCCCACGCTTGTTCTGGCGGCGGCGACGATATACTTCGGTCTGGAGACGAGCGCGAGCGCGGGCATCGCATCCTCGGCCGCCGCAATGCTGCTCGGAGGCATCAAATGATCTCCGGACTGGCACCCACCACGCTCGTCGTGCTCGCCATGCTCGTGCCCTTGGCGGCCGCCGGCCTCATCGCGCTTCTCCATCGCGCCCCCAACCTGCGCGAGACGGTCACGCTCATCGCCGCCGCCTTCGTCGCGTGGACGGTCTGGAGCCTCGCGCCGCACGTAATCGCCGGCGCGCGGCCCGCCCTCGACGTGATCGATGTGGCGCCGGGCCTCAAAATCGCCTTCGAGGTCGAGCCGCTCGGCCTGCTGTTCGCGCTCGTGGCCGGATCACTGTGGATCGTCAACTCGGTCTATTCGATCGGCTACATGCGCGGCCACAACGAGCCGCGCCAGACGTCCTTCTACGTCTGCTTCGCCATCGCCATTGCCGCGACCATGGGCATCGCCTTCGCCGGCAACCTGTTCACGCTGTTCCTGTTCTACGAGATCCTGACGCTCTCGACCTACCCGCTCGTCACGCACAAGGGTAACGGGGAGGCCATGCGCGGCGGCCGCGTCTACCTTGTGCTGCTGCTCGGCACCTCGATGATGCTGCTGCTCCCCGCCATCATCGGCACCAGCCTCATCGCCGGCACACTCGACTTCAAGCAGGGCGGTATCCTCGCCGGAAAGGCGACACCGCTGGTCATGGGGCTCTTGTTCGCCCTCTACGCCTTCGGCATCGGCAAGGCCGCCCTGATGCCGTTCCACTTCTGGCTGCCCTCTGCGATGGTCGCCCCGACCCCCGTCAGCGCGCTCCTGCACGCCGTCGCCGTCGTCAAGGCCGGCGTCTTCACGGTCTTGAAAGTGGTCGTCTACGTCTTCGGCATGGATACGCTGCGCACCACGGGCGCCATCTGACTGGCTCGTCTACTTCGCCTCTGCCTGCCTCATCGTCGCCTCGGTGGTGGCCATGACGAAGGACAATCTCAAGGCGCGTCTCGCCTACTCGACGGTCTCCCAGCTTGCCTACGTCGTGCTCGGTGCCAGCCTCGCCGTCTCCGCTGGCATCCTCGGCGGCGCCGTCCAGATCGCCATGCACGCCGCCGGCAAGATCACGCTCTTCTTCTGCGCCGGTGCGATCTACGTCGCCGCTCACAAGACCGAAATCAGCGAGTTGGACGGTCTCGGCCGCAAGATGCCGTTCACGTTCGCAGCCTTTCTGATCGGCGCCCTGTCGATCATCGGCCTGCCACCGCTGGCGGGCTCCTGGACCAAATGGTGGCTGATGCTCGGCGCGCTCGACTCCGGTCACCGCTTTGTCGTCGTGGTGCTCCTGGTATCGTCGCTGCTGAACGTGCTCTACCTTCTGCCGATCGCCTTCCGGGCGTTCTTCGCAAGCCCACCGCGTTGCGTTAGCGTCGGTGCCGCGGGGCACGAGGTGCCCGACGGCATCGAGCGCACCCACTGGCTGGCCGTACTGCCACCCTGCGTGACCGCAGCCGCCTGCCTCGTCTTGTTCTTCTATGCGGACCGGATCGTCGATCTGATCCGCCCGATCGTCCTGCCGTGAGAGGCCTCATGAGCGACCGCGCGAACGAAGAGACACCTCAACCGAAGGAAGAGCCCGGCTGGTTCGAGCGGCGCGATACCCAGAACGCGCTCTTCTACATCCTGCTCTTCATTGCGGGCGTGCTCACCATCTCCGAGTTCCTCTACGAGCACCACCCCCACTTCGACATCGAGTACATCCCCGAGTTCTTCGAGCTGTTCGGCTTCTTCGCCTTCGTCTTCATCGTCTTCGCAGGCCGGGCACTGCGCACGATCATCATGCGCGACGAGGACTACTATGACCGCCGCTGAGCTCAACCCCGCGCTGCTGCTGATCCTCGCCGGCATCCTCGCCGCGTTCGTGCCGCGCGGCTTGCGCCATGCCCTGTCGCTGGGCGCGCCGATGGCCGGCGCCGCCGTGCTGTTCTCCAGCACGATCGGCATGCGTCAGACGGTCAACGTCGCGGGCCTCGAGCTCGTCGTCCTGCGCCTGGACGCGCTGGCGTTTCCGTTCGTGCTGATCTTCCTGATCGCAGCCTTCCTCTGCGCGATCTATTCTCTCCACCAGGACGACCGGATCCACGATTCAGCCGCCCTGATCTACGCCGGCGCCGCCGTCGGCGCCGTCCTCGCCGGCGATCTGGCGACGCTCTTCATCTACTGGGAGATCACCGCGATCTCTTCGGTGTTCCTGATCCTGGCCGCGCGCACCGAGCGGGCCTACCACGCCTCCATGCGCTATCTCGTCTGGCAGATCGGCTCCGGCGTGCTGCTTCTCGCCGGCATCCTCATGCACTGGCGCGTGACCGGCAGTCTCGCCTTCGACAAGATGCCGCTCGTCGGCATGGCCGCGTGGCTGATCTTCATCGCCTTCGGCATCAAGTGCGCCTTCCCGTTTCTGCACAACTGGCTGCAGGACGCCTACCCGGAAGCGACCGTCACCGGTACCGTTGTGCTTTCGGCGTTCACCACCAAGCTCGCGATCTACGCCTTCGCCCGCGCATTTCCCGGCGAGTCGCTGCTGATCCCGATCGGCGCGGTCATGACCTGCTTCCCGGTTTTCTTCGCCGTCATCGAGAACGACCTGCGGCGCGTCCTGTCGTTCTCGCTCAACAACCAGCTGGGCTTCATGATCGTCGGCATCGGCATTGGCTCGGAGATGGCGATCAACGGCGCGGTCAGCCACGCCTTTGCACACATCATCTACAAGTCGCTGCTGTTCATGAGCATGGGCGCGGTGCTCTACCGCGTCGGCACCGTCAAGGCGTCCGAGCTCGGCGGCCTTTACAAATCGATGCCCCTGACCACCGTCTTCTGCATCATCGGCGCCATCTCGATCGCGGGCTTTCCGCTCACCTCCGGCTTCGTGACCAAGAGCCTGACGTTGACCGCCGCTGAGGAATTCGGCCTGTTCTGGATCTGGCTGATGCTGATTTTCGCCTCCGCCGGCGTCATGGAGCACTCGGGCATTAAGATCCCGTACTTCGCGTTCTTCGCCCATGACGGCGGCCACCGCGTGCGCGAGGCGCCCGTCAACATGCTGCTGGCGATGGCCATCTGCGCCGTCGCCTGCATCGTCATCGGCGTGGCTCCCAAAATTCTCTACCAGATCCTTCCCTATCCCGTTGACAAGAGCCCTTACACCGCGGCGGGCGTCATCACCAAGACGCAGCTGCTGGTGTTCTCGGTGCTTGCGTTCGCCGTGCTGGTGCGCACGGGCCTCTACCCCAAGGAAATTCCGTCGACCAACCTCAACACCGACTGGATCTTCCGCCGTCTCGGCAAGTCCATCGTGCTCGGTGTCTATGGCGCCGCTCGCGGCGTCTGGACGGGGCTCGAACGCAGCGTGCGCTCCGGCTCGTTCTTCACGCAGCGCGTCGCGCACCGCCATCACGGTCCCGATGGCGATCTTCGGACGCTGGTGGCCGACGGGCTCCATGGCGTTCTGGACCACGGTGATGCTCGGCGCTTATCTGCTGCTCTCGTTCGTGCGCTGGTGAAGCGTGGGCCTGCGGGCCCACGTCCGGCTCGATGCGGTCTCAGATGCGCCGGAACGTGACCGACAGGTTGTTGGCCGGCATCTCGATCACTTCGGGCGCGCCGAAGCCGCATTCGCCCGCCACCGCCGCGACGGCCTCCAGGTCGCGCACGCCCCACGACGGATTGCGCGATTTGAGGCTCTGATCGAACGCCTCGTTGCTCGGCGCCAGCTGTCCGCCGCGCCGGTACGGTCCATAAAGGCACAGCACGCCGCCTGCCGATAGGATGCGCCCCGCCCCCGCGATGAGCCCGAGTGTCGCCGACCACGGCGCGATGTGGATCATGTTGTTGGCGATCACCGCGTCGGCATGTGGCACCGGCCAGACCGGCGCGTGCACATCGATATCGAGCGCCGGCTGCACGTTTGCCAGGCGGCTGGCGCCAACCCAGGCATCGATGCTCGCGCGCGCCTGCGGATCGGGATCGCTCGGCTGGAACACGAGCTCGCCCGGCAGGTTCTGTGCGAAATGCAGGACATGCTCGCCCGTCCCGCTCGCGATCTCGAGCACCAGCCCGCGCGCGGGAAGCACGTCGCGCAGCACACCCAGGATGGCGTCGCGATTGCGTGCCGCCGACGGTGCCATCCGGCGTGGATCGCCATCCGCCAAGATGCGATTGCCCTGCTCGCGGGACTGATCCGTCATGACGCCTCCCGCGCGCTGGCGCCCGCTGCCGCCACGCGGCCCTGCGCCGTGCCGCCTCGCCCTGCCAGCGGACCGACCGCACGCTCGATCAACGGCAGCACCTTGCTGCCGAACGCCTCGATCGAGCGCATGACAGCTTTTTGGGGCACCGCGCCGATCGCCATGTAGAGCGCGATGTGAGCCGGGTCGACCGCCTCGATCTCGGCGGCGAGCTTTTCAGCGACCGTCGCCGGATCGCCGATCGGGTTCCACGCGAGCAGCTCCTCCGGGCTCATTTCGCCCTCGAAGCCTTCTTCCGGCAGGAACGCGCTCGGCAACGTGGTTTGCCCTTTCCTGAGGTAGCGCGACTGTCGCACCTGATTGCGTGCGTTCTCCGCGTAGGCGAGCGCGTCGGCCTTGTCGTCGGTCACGTAGCAGTAGCGCAGCGTCGAGAACGCCAGCGACTCGGCATCCTTGCCCTCCGCCCGCCATACCGCATCCGCGCCCTCGCGCACCTCTTTCAGCGTCGCTACGTCCCGCCCGAACCCGGACGCGATCAGCGGGTAGCCGCGCCGCGCCGCGATCGCGATCGACCCCGCGCTGTTGCCGGCGAGCCAGATCGGCGGCCCGCCCGCTTGCGTCTGCGGCAGCGACAGATGCGTCTGTGGCAGGTCGTAGTGGCGGCCGTGGTATTCGACCGCGCCTTGCGTGAAGCTCTGTGTCAGGATGTCCAGCAGCTCTTCCGTCATGCCGCGCGACTGCTCCAGCGTGACGCCGAAACGGGCCAGCTCGTGCGCCTGGTAGCCGCTGCCGATGCCCACGATAAGGCGGCCGCCGGCCAGCGCATCGACGAACGCGATCTCGCCCATCAGTCGCGCCGGCTGGTAGAGGCAGCCCAGGATCACCGCCGTCCCGAGCCGGATTCGCGTCGTGACCGCCGCAACGTGCGCTGCCAGCATCAGCGGCGAGGGGGTGAGGGCATAGTTCGAGAAGTGATGCTCCGTGAACCAGGACACGCCGAAGCCCGCCGCCTCCGCGGCCCGGATCTGCTGGACGGTGTCGGCGAGCAGCTGCGGCACGGCCTGCGCCGGATCGCGGCGGTTGACGAGATTGAAGATGCCGAAGTCCATGATACCCCTGCCTCCGGGTTCTCGGCTATTAGGGAGAGCCTTTGGTCCCCCGGTCAAGCCGGAACGCCTCGCAGGCAGGCCGACCGCGCCGGTTGCATTGCGGCCGGCTCCGGTGCGACACTCGCCGCGAACGACGCCAAACAAGCAGACAAGCGCCCCGCCGCCGGTTCACGCAGCGGCAGGCGCACGCGCGAGGAGACCCCCACGATGAAGGCGATATATTTCGATAAGAATGGCGGCCTGGATGTCCTCAAGTACGGCGACCTGCCCGACCCGGTCGCCAAGGCCGGCGAGATCGTCGTCGACATCCATTCGGCGAGCGTCAACGCGGCCGACGCCAAGGTCCGCGAAGGCGGCAGCTACGGCGCGGTGCCGTTCTTTCCCTACGTGCTCGGACGCGACTTTTCCGGCGTCGTCGCCAGCGTCGGCGAGGGCGTGAGCGACTTCAAGGTCGGCGATCCCGTCTTCGGCGTCTGCGCGGTCGGCCAGGAAGGCACCTACTGCGAGAAGATCGCCGTCAAGGCGGATATCTGCGCGAAGAAGCCCGACTTCGTCACCCACGCCGAGGCCGCGACCCTCGCACTGACCGGCCTCACCGCGATCATCTCGGTCGAGGAGACGCTGGGTCTGAAGCCCGGCGAGACCATCCTGATCCAGGGCGGCGCGGGCGGTGTCGCCGGCTACGCCATCCAGCTTGCAAAGCACATTGGTGCAAAGGTCATCACGACGGCCAGTGCCGGCAACCACGATTACGTCAAAGGCCTCGGCGCCGACCAGGTGATCGACTATCGCAAGCAGGACTTCACCACGATCGGCCAGATCTGCGACTGCGCGTTCGATACCGTCGGCGGCGACGTCGCAATGAAGACGTTCCAGGTCATCAAGCCGGGCGGCCGCGCAGCCTTCATCGCGTCCGGCGCCAACGCGCCGGCGTCTCCACGCGCCGACGTTCAATCGCTGCGCCCCAAGGTCGGCCGCTCCAGAAAGCATCTGGAACGCATCATGGAGCTGCAGAAGTCCGGCACCATCAAGCTGCCCGAGATCCACCGCTTCCCTCTGCGCGAAGCCGTCGAGGCGCAGCGGATCAGCGAGGGTCGCCACTTCCGCGGCAAACTGATCCTCGACGTGCGCGCATAGGCGGGAGCAGTAGATGCCAACCGTCGTCGTCACCGGCGGCAGCGGCAAGACGGGCAGCGCGGTCATCCGTGAGCTTCTGGCGCACGGCTGGCAGGTGCTGAACGTTGACGTCGCCGCGCCGCGCGAGCCGCTGTGCCAGTGGCTGAAGGCGGATCTCACCGATATGGGGCAGGCGGTCGACGCGATCCGCCGCCCGCCCGGCATGGTCGACCGCCGTCGCGGGCCGCTGGGTGATGCCGAAGCCGTCATCCATCTTGCCGGCATCACCGCGCCCGCGCTGCTGCCGGATGCCGTGACCTTTCAGACCAACCTGATGAGCACGTACAACGTGTTCAACGCGGCCCTGCGTTTCGGGCTGCGCCGCGTCGTCTACATGTCGAGCGAGACGGTGTTCGGCCTGCCGTTCACACGCACCCCGCCGCAGTTCGCGCCCGTCACCGAGGATCATCCCGTCGTGCCGGAATCCGGCTACGCCTTCGGCAAATGTATGACGGAGGACATGGCGCGTCAGATGAACCGCTGGTGTCCTGACGTATCGTTCATAGGCTTCCGACTCTCCAACGTGTTCGACGACAAGGACTCCGCGGAGATCCCCTCGTTCTGGGCAGATCCCGCAACCCGCAAGTGGAACCTGTGGAGCTGGGTTGACGCCCGTGACGTCGCACAGGCCTGTCGCCTGGCGCTGGAGGCACCGCTCAGCGGCGCGGACGTTTTCACCATCGCGGCAGCCGACACCTTGATGCGGGAAACCAATGCCGAGCTGATGGCGCGCTATTACCCCGATGTCCCGATCCGCGGCGAAATCGGCACACACGACACGCTGCTGTCGATCGACAAGGCGCGGCGCCTGCTGGGTTACGCGCCGCGCCACACCTGGCGTGTCTAGCTCTCGCCGGAAACCGGCGTGCGATGTGCGCGCCGACCAGCACCCGTGAGCGATCAATTTGACCCGTTGCCGAGCAGCGGCCGCCGCTTCCTCTCGTAGCCAGCGACGTGCTCCGCGATTTTGAAGCGCGCGGGGAACGGGAACGAGATGTGCTTTTGCACCAGCGAGTCGCGCACGTACTTCTCGATCTCCATGCCCTGGATCACGCCCATGCCACCAAACAGCTCCATGCAGTCGATGGCGACGCGGTGCACGACCTCGCCCGTGAACGCGCCCGCCATGTGCTCGTAGGGCATTTCGTCGACGCCGCCCGACAGCATCTCCTCGCCGTTGTCTTTGGCCCACGCCGCTTTCCAGATCAGGTTGCGCGCCGCCTCCAGGTTCATCGCCGCGTTGGCGATGATCAGGCCGGCGCCCTGATGCTGGATGATCGGCTTGCCGCCGGCCCGCCGGTCCTTGATGTAGGCAACCGTCGAGTCCAAGGCCGCACGCCCGAGCCCCAGCGTCATCGACGCGATGGCGAGCGTCGTGCCCATGTCCGTGCGCCCCGGCGGCGGCGGCGCCAGGATGCGGCCCTTGGGCACGCGCACGTTGTCGAAGAAGATCTCGGCGTTGTCGCCGATGCGCCGCCCGATCTTCGACATCGGGTGACGCACCAGCCCCGGTGAATCGCCTTCCACCAGGAACGCCTGCGGTCCCTTGTCGGTCTGCGCCAGCGTCACGAGCAGCTTCGCCATGTAGCCGACCGTCTGGAAGTTCTTCGCGCCGTTGATGATCCACGATCCGTCCGGCTGCTCGACGGCGGTCGTGCGGAATTTGACGTGCTCCGGCGTCTCCGTGAAGTAGTCGAAGCCGAGGTCCGTGTCGGGCTCGTGGATGGCGACGGTCGTGAAATAGAGGTCGTCGTTGACGTAGCGGGGGATGAAGTACTCCTGCTGCTCAGGCGTCATCCTGAGCTCGAACCAGTCGCGCGCGCGCCGCGCCGGCAGCATGTAGTAGTAAGCCGTACCGATGTCGCCCGCGCCGAGTTCCTCCGCGATCAGGCACGACGTCAGATGATCGGTGACACCCGCGCCGCCGTTCTTCTCCGAAAGGCAGTAGGTGCGAAAGCCCAGCTGCGAGCCCTTCTTCAACAGCTCGATTGGCACCCGCTTCTCCCAGGACGGCTCCTTGTCGAGTTCGATCGCGAGCGGCCTGATCTCGTTCTGGGCAAATTCGCGGGCCAGATCGCGGAAAGCGATCTGATCCTCGGTCAGCCGAAAGTCCAACATGCGTTTCCTCCCCTCATGATGCACGGGCGCTGGACCCCAGGGGCGGGTCGCGCCTTGTGTGACGTCGGGAGAGCGATCCTCCCGCCGGTGGAATGGTACGCCGGTGGGCGCGCCTGACCAGCGGCAATTTTCGCGCGTCTGCCCAGGCGCCCGAGCATCGCGGACCCGCGCGCGTAGCGGTGGCGCGCCGCAGCCCGCGCGACCTTCGCTGGATGGACCGCGCCGTGCTAGGCTGTCGGTCTCGCCGCGCAACCGGAGCGTGAGATGTCATCTGCCGCCGCACCCCACCCGACTGCCCTGTCCACCGCCGGTGCCGACGTCGCATGGTCGGCGCCCCTGCGCTTCGAGCGCTACGCGCTGCATGTTCGGGATCTGGAGCGGATGCTGGCGTTCTACACCCGCGCCGTCGGCTTGTCGGTGCTCGACCGCGCATCCGGCGCCGCCCGACTGGGCAACGACGGCGTCGTATTGCTGGAATTGATGGAGCAGCACCAGGCCCTGCCGGACGACAACCGGACCGCCGGCCTCCACCACGCTGCGTTCCTCATGCCGACGCGTCGTGACCTTGCCGACTGGCACCGCTACTATCTCGGGCAGGGATTTACCCTGAGCCGCACCGGCGATCACCACGTCAACGAGGCGCTCTATTTCGACGACCCTGAGGGCAACGGCGTCGAATGCTACGCCGACCGCGAGCCCGGCCACTGGCGCTGGGACGCCGACGGCAAGGTCTACATTCCCGCGACACCTGTCGATCTCGACCACCTCGACCGTGACGCGACACCAGACGCCGACCCCGCATCATGGAGCGCGCCGCGCGGCATGCGCCTCGGCCACATCAACCTGCGCGTCGGCGATCTCGACGCCGCCGACCGCTTCTATGGCGACCTGCTCGGCCTCGATCACACCTGCCGCCGGCCACAGATGACGTTCCTCTCCGCCGGGCGCTACCACCATCATATGGCAGCCAACAACTTCACCAGCGCCGGTGCAGGCGCGCGCGATCCGTCCCGCGCCGGCCTCGCCTGGTTCATGTTCGCAGTCGACGGCCGTTTCGACGACGATGCGGCCGAAAGCCGTCTCACGGCGGCGGGCCACGACGTCGATCTGCAGGTCGGCAGGTTCGCCGTACGCGATCCCTGGGGCACGCTCATTCACGTGACGGCGACGCGATGACCGAGATTTACGTCGACGCCGACGCCTGCCCGGTGAAGGACGAGGCCGTGCGCGTCGCCGAACGCCACGGCTTCGTCATCCATTTCGTGTCGAATGCCTGGATGCGCCTGCCCGACGGCCCGCTCGTGCGCCGCATGATCGTGTCCGACGGCCCCGACGCCGCCGACGATTGGATCGCCGAGCGCATCACCGACCAGGACATCGCCGTCACCGCCGACATCCCGCTCGCCGACCGCTGTCTGAAGGCCGGTGCCCGCGTCATCGGCCCGACTGGCCGGCCCTTCACCGAAGTCAGCATCGGCATGGCGCTGGCCATGCGCGATCTCTCGCGGCACCTGCGCGAGACCGGCGAGAGCAAGGGCTACAACGCGTCCTTCACCCGCGCTGATCGTTCGCAATTCCTGCAAGCTCTGGAGACCGCCGTGCAGGCCATCAAGCGGGGCAAGTGACCCGCGCGCGCCCTATAACTGCTCGAGGCCCATCAGCTTGCCGTGCAACAGCGTCGCCACCGCGTCGAGATACGGGCACGGCAATCCCGCGGCGTGGGCGTAGGCGCGCGGCACGCTGACGATCGGATGGAACTCCACTCGCGCGCCCTTCTCCACGTCCTGCAGCATCGATTGCTTGTGTTGCGCGATAGGTCCCGTCGCCGGGATCTGGAACTCCCCCGAAACCGTCGAGCCGTGGGCCGCCGCCAGCGCAACGCCCTCTTGGCTCATCCCCGCCAGCATCGTCTGCAGGTCGGGATCGCTGCGGATCTGCCCGTTGCGCAGTCCCGTCAGCGCCGCGATCGGCCCCATGCACATCGTGTACATCAGCTTGCGCCAGATCACCGTGCGGATCGGTGCGTCGATCGCTGACACGATGCCAGCCGCCTCGATCGCTGCGACAAGCGGCTTCAAGGTTGCCTGGCGCGCGGGATCGACGGCGCCGAGCAGGAAGCGGTTCGGCTCCATCTTGTTCGACACGGTCCCCGGCGCATCGACGGAGTTGGGCGAATGCACGACGCAGCCGACCGCGCGTTCGACCCCGACGATGCGTCTCAGGTCGCCGTCGGGATCGAGCGTCGCAAGCGCTGGATCGTTGTCGGGTGTGACGCCGGGTAGCGCGACGTTGAGGCCGTACCACCAGGGAATGCCATTGGCGGCAAAGACCACCGGCTGATCCCGCGTCAAAAGGGGCGCGATGGCGCGCGCAGCGTCCGCGTGATGGTGTCCCTTGGTCGTCACGAACACCGCGTCGACCGGACCGGCGGACTCGGCCGAGCGCGCGAGCGTCACCTTCGCGCGTCGCTCGCCGTGCGAGTCCTTGAGCAGGATGCCGCCGGCCGACGCGATGGTGTCGGCTTGCGATCCCCGTGCGAATACCACCACGTCCGTGCCCGAAAGGGCCAGCCGCGCACCAAGAAAGCTGCCGACGGCGCCGGCGCCGAAAATCGCGACACGCATGAGTTTTTGTCCTTCGTCCGTGTGACGTCAGTCAGATGGAAGTCAAAACGCCGGTCCGCCCGACAGCCAGTCGCGGCCTTTGGCGTAGAGCGCCTTGACGACGTCACCCTTCAGTTGCGGCATGTCGAGCTTCACCTTGAAGCCGATCTCCTGCTGCATGTAGGCCAGATGTCGGTAGCCCTCCGGCAAGTCGGCGAGCCGCGCCTGGTCGAGCACGAGCTTGGCGGCCGGATCGAGCGGGTCGAGACGGTCCTTTTCGTATATCGGCTGCCGCCGAACCACGCCCCACTTGCCGTTGCGTCGCTCGATGAAGTCGTAGAACCGGCCGGTGCAAACGACATCACACAGCACGTCGTGCACCTTGGCGCGTTGCGAGATCGTCATTTTGGTCTGCGCGATCGCGCGGTCCCCGGCGAGGTCGATGGTCGTGCCGCCAAGGAAGTGGAGGATGCTGACGCCCTTGTCCCAGCCCTCCGCGCTCACGCGAATGAACTCCTCCGCCGGCGCCTGGAACCACGTCGCCGACATCCATCCGTCGTCGTGCCAGACCGTGCGGAAGCGCTCCCAGTCGCCGGCATCGCGCCACAGCGCCCAGTTCTCCACGAGATCGCGAATGGCAAAACGGTCGCGCAGTTCGGCGTCGGTCATGGCGGGGTCCTTCTATGGAGAGGCAGGTGGAGAACGGCGGCTCGCGGCGCCGGTCCGCAATGAAGCGGCATGATCGTTGCCGAAGTCGCCGCCCGGGGCAAGACGTGGTGTGCCGAAAATGATAGCGGCGCCGATCCCGCAGGATCGGCGCCGCGCTATGAACGTGTTGATTGGGCCCGGCAACCCAGGCCGCCTGTAGGCACTTGGCCTCAGTTGGCCTCAGTTCTCGCCGAGCAGGCGACGCTGCCACCAGCCGCGCCGTGTCGGCTTCGGTGTGCTGTCCACGGGCTCGGCCTCGGACTGGGCTTCGGCTTCGGAGGCCTGACTCGGCCGCACCACCACACGCTCGAGCTTGGGCTCGACGGGGCTGGTGTCCACCGTGCGCCGCCGCGGCGCCGGCTCTTCGCGGGCCGGTGCGGTGGCGACGGTCTCTGCCGCCACCGAGAACGTGACGACCTCGGCCGCCGCGACCTCCAGGCCGGGGCTTTCGTGCGCCGCTGTCGGGGTGTCACGCGCCTCCCGGTGAACGGCAACGCTGGCTTCAGCGGCAGGCTCCGGCTCGACTGCGGCGAAGCTCGCCGCTGCGATCGCCGCGGCCACGGCCGCCGCACCCGGGCTGTCCGTATCGCGCGCCGACCTGTCCTGATCGCGCTGCTCGTCGCGTCGGCCGCCCGCCCAGCGGTCGCGCCCGCGACGCCGGCCACCGCCTTCACCGCGTGGTGCCCGACCACTGCCGGAACTCGACCCGTTCGTGCCCTCGCTTGCGGCATAAGAGGCCGTCGGGAAGGGGAACTCGACGTCGGGTTGCGGGGCGGAGGCTAGATCGATCGGCATTCCTTCGCCGGTCTCGGACGCGGCATCGGCGGCAGTCTCGCCGTCCCGCCGTTCACGGCCCCGCCGGCCGCCACGACGCCCGCGACGCCGGCTGCGCCGAGCGCCCCGCTCGCCGCCATCGCGTTCGCCGTCTGCATCGGCGAAGCCGGCCTTGGCGCTCTCTTCGCCATCGTCGTCGTTGTCCGCCTCGGCACCGAAGCTGGCGACCTCGTCGTCGCCATCGGTGTCGGCGATGTCGCCGCGCACGTCGTCATGGTCGCCGCGATCGGCCTCTCCAGCCTCCCCGCGCCGTCCGCCGCGCCGCCTGCGCCGCCGCCGCCGCCGGCCGCCATCGCCGCCGGCCTCGCCGTTCCCGTTGTCGGCGTGGCGCGCTTCGCTTTCCTCGCCGACATCGTCGTCGTCGACGGTTTCCGCGACCAGCTCCGCCCGCTCGGGCGCGTCTTCGATGGCGTCCTCGTCGTCGAAGCCCCAGTCCATGCTGACAGCTGCCCGCTCGGGCCGCCGCTGCGACTGGGCCGGCGCCGCGGTCCGCTCGATCGAGAAGTTCGCGCCGTGCATCTTGTCGCTGGCCTGAACCAGGATCGGCACGCTGTAGCGACGCTCCATGTCGATGATGAAGGCGCGCTTGTTGTTCAGGATGTAAAGCGCAACGGCAACCGGCGTCATGGCGATCACGCCGTTCCGGCTGGAGTTGATCAGCGCGTCCTCCATGCTGCGCAGCACGGCGAGCGCGACCGATTCCGTCGACCGGACGATGCCGGTGCCCTGGCAGTGCGGACACTGGGAGGTCGAGCCTTCGAGCACGCCCGTCCTGAGCCGCTGGCGCGACATCTCCAGCAGGCCGAAGTGGCTGATGCGCCCGACCTGGATGCGGGCGCGGTCGAACCGCAGCGCATCCTTGATGCGCCGCTCCACGGCGCGATTGTTGCGCTTCTCCTCCATGTCGATGAAGTCGATCACGATCAGGCCGGCGAGGTCGCGCAGCTTGAGCTGACGCGCGATTTCGTCAGCGGCCTCCAGGTTCGTGTTGAGCGCCGTCTCCTCGATCGAGAACTCGCGCGTCGACTTGCCGGAGTTGATGTCGATGGCGACCAGCGCCTCGGTCTGGTTGATGACGAGGTAGCCGCCGGATTTCAGTGTGACGAACGGGCTGAACATGGCGTTCAGCTGCCGCTCGATCTGGAAACGGTTGAACAGCGGCTCGGGCTCGCGGTAGTCGATCACGTTCTTGGCGTGGCTCGGCATCAGCATGCGCATGAAATCGCGTGCTTCAGTGTAGGCATGCTCGCCCGCAACCAGAACCTCGTCGACATCCTTCGTGTAGTGGTCGCGGATCGACCGCTTGATCAGGTCGCCCTCCTCGTAGACGAGCGACGGCGCTGTCGACTGCAGCGTCATGTCCCGCACGTTTTCCCACAGCCTCAGCAGGTATTCGAAGTCGCGCTTGATCTCCTGCTGCGTGCGGGCGGCACCGGCGGTCCGGATGATCAGGCCCATGCCCTCCGGCACGTCGAGATCCTGCGCAATCGCCTTCAGCCGCTTGCGGTCTTGCGGGTTCGTGATCTTGCGGCTGATGCCGCCGCCGCGCGCGGTATTGGGCATCAAAACGGTGTAGCGACCGGCGAGCGACAGGTAGGTGGTGAGCGCGGCGCCCTTGTTGCCACGCTCCTCCTTGACGACCTGCACCAGGATCACCTGACGCCGCTTGATCACCTCTTGGATCTTGTAGGAGCGCGGGCGCCGGCGCGGCCGCGAGGGTAGTTCCTCGAGTGCGTCCTCCTCCGAGGCGACCTGCTCGACGTCCTCGGCTGCGGGTTCACCGTCGCTGTCACCTTCGGCGTCGTCGTCGATGTCCTCGACGCCGTCGGCTTCGACCAGGCCGATCGGGTGAGGCGCGTCGTCGATCTCGGCGGCGTCGTCACCGTCGTCACCGTTGTCGAGATCGTCGAGATCGTCGTCGTCGTCGCTGTCCGCGACCGCCTCCGACAGGCGCTCATCCGCCAGTCCGGCGTCGCTGGCGCGCGTCAGATGCGGCTCCTCGTCCGACGGTGGCCCCATTGCCGCGATTGCTGCGGCTGCGGCCGCGGCGGCAGCCGATGGCGGCACGCCCTCGATGTCGCCGTCCGTTGCGCTCTCGGCGTCCTGATCGCCGCCGCCGCGCTCTGCCGAGCGCGCGCCGCCACGTCCGCCATCGCGGTCGCGGCCACCCCGGCGCCGGCCACGCCCGCGGCGCGCCATGCGTTCCGCGCGTGCATCCGCGGCGGCCTCTTCCTCGGCCTCGGCCGCGGCTTCCTCGTCAAGCAGCGCCTGACGATCCGCAACCGGGATCTGGTAGTAGTCCGGATGGATCTCGTTGAAGGCCAGGAAGCCGTGACGGTTCCCGCCGTAGTCTACGAACGCGGCCTGGAGCGACGGCTCCACGCGCGTGACCTTCGCCAGGTAAATATTGCCGCGCAGCGGTTTACGGGCTGCGGATTCGAAATCGAACTCCTCTACCCGGCCTCCGCGCAGGACCACCACCCGAGTCTCCTCGGGGTGGGTGGCATCGATAAGCATCTTGTTGTTCGACATTGAGTCTTAGCCTTCGCGCGCCGGTAGGGCATGACCGCCTCGGCGGCCGCAGCGACCGTGACGGTCGCTGCGCGCTCGTGGGCGCGCGCCTTTTCTAAAGTGTACGGTTGATGGGAAGGCAGAGCATCGCGCACCGTCCTGGGCCGCGCCGCGGCAATGGCGCCGGCGACGCCGTATGGCGTCGCGATGGTGGGCCAAGGACAGGAGCCGCTCTGCATGAGATTGGGCCTTGTGGGTCTGGCGAAGGGCGGCACGAAGGCCGGACGTCGCCGAATTCTGTTGCAAGTTTCGGTTGCAAATTCCGAGCGAGTACTCTCCGGCGTTCCCGGCGCTACCCATGGGGCGGCATCCGCGTCGGCCGTCGCAGAGAAGGGGTTGCGCCCACCTTTCACTGGACGCGAGCAAGCCACCGCCTGCGCACGGGCGGCCTGCGCGACACTGGGATGGCACGGCACGACGATTGGGCTATCGCTGACCGGAAGCTAGACGCGCCCGAGGACCCGGGCTCCCGCGGCAACTACGCTCGAGGAGCCGTCTCTCGTTAGGCTTGCCGCGCTACGCCAAGCGCTGGCGGCGACCCGTCAGTTCCGTCGCGACGATCGACATGCAATGCCCCCAAGTCCGCTCGGAACGTTCATCGATCCACCCGGCGAGGCACAGTCAGCACCCCGGTTGTGCCGGGTTACATGATCGACCGTGCAAGCCCCGCCGCGCGATAAACGATCTCTGCGGGCTGCAGACGCAGTATTACGTGCTCACCGCTGGCGTGGCAAGGATGATATGGTGCCGTGATCCTCGTCGCTCCGTCGGCGAGGCGCCAGTGTCACGCTGATTCGGCAAACGCGCGGTTAACGCGCCAAGTGGTTGCATTGGCACGAAAACTTTCGGTTATGCTCGGCCCCGGAGGCGGGGATCGCGGGAGGCAGGGTCGTGAGGCGTGAAGGGGGAGGCGACGGGCGCGGGCCTGGTTGGCGTTGGCTGCCGGGTGCCCTTGCCGCGGCCTTGTGCTCGGGCCTATTGGCGAGCGTGAACGGCGCCTGGGCACAGCAAGCCGGCCGCCTGGACGCCGCGACGGGCGCCCCGGCTGTCGCAACGCCGTCCGGCTGGGGTGCGAGCTTGTCCCGGCCGTCCACGGATGATCGCCCTAAAGCGCGCCTTGAGACCGCCCCCTCCGGGCCAAAACGTGCGCCCGACAAGCCGGCTGCCGGAGAGGCTGGCCCCTCCAGGCAAGGGCGCGCGGCGGTGAGCGCTGCTCCAGCCCCCGCGTCCAAAGCCGCAGCGCCCGCCGACGCCCCCCGGATCGACGGTGTCGTCGCCAGCAACGCCCACGTTGTCGCCTCCGCGCACGACACGCGCTTTCATCTGACGCTGGCCCGGCCCCTTAAAGCTGAGGTTTATGCGGTCGCCCGGCCGCACCGGATCGTCATCGATTTTCCCGAGGCCGTCGATTTCCGCCTCCCCCCGCGCGCCGGCCAGGAGGGCGCCGGCCTGGTGGCCTCGTACCGCTCCGGCCTGGTCGCCGCTCAGCAGTCGCGCATCGTGCTGGACCTGCGCCGTCCCGTCCGCGTTGCGAGCGCGCAGATGGTCGCCCAGTCGGACGGCAGCGGCGCGTTCGCCGTGTCCCTCGTGCCGATCGCGGAGACCGACTTCCTCAAAACCGCCTACGAGCCGCCGAAACTGCGCCGCAAGACGCTGGCCGACGATCCCGCGCCGCCGGCGGCGAAGGCCGTCGGCCGCCCGGTGGTGGTCATCGATCCTGGTCACGGCGGCATCGATCCCGGCGCCGTCGGCCAGACCGAAATCGCTGAAAAGAATATCGTTCTCGAGGTCGGTCGGCGCTTGAAGGCGCTGCTCGAAGCCTCCCGCCGTTACGACGTCCGCATGACCCGTGACACCGACGTGTTCGTGCCGCTCGACGAGCGCGTGGCCCAATCCCAGACCGCTGGGGCCGATCTGTTCATCTCGATCCACGCAGACGCGATCGGTGAGGATGCCGCAGCCAAGGTCCGCGGCGCGACGGTCTACACCCTCTCCGAGCGCGCCTCCGATAGCGTCGCCCGCCGGCTGGCCGAGAAGGAGAACGCCTCCGACACGCTGGCCGGTCTCGCCACGGTCGCAGCCGATGATCGCGATGTCGTGCGCAACATTCTGATAGATCTGATGAAAACGGAGACGTCGCGGTTTTCCTCGGAGTTCGGTCAACTCGTCACGGAGCGCCTGCGACGAACGATCGCCCTATCGCGCACGCCGCGGCGTAGCGCCGCGTTCCGTGTGCTCAAGCAGGCCGAAATCACCCTCCGTGCTGATCGAGTTGGGCTATATGAGCCACGCCGCCGACGAAAAGCTGATGGCCACGCCGGATTGGCAGAACCGCGTGGCCCGGTCATTGTCTGCGGCCGTCGACGCCTATTTCGCCAAGCCCAGGGTGGCCGGGCGCTGACCACCAGCGCTGCCCGCCAGCGGTTTGGCTGTGGACCGGCCGATCGGCCCGCGATCTGGTGTCACTCTGGAAAGTTTGATTTTTTCCCGTCGGAAAGGACGACGTGCTGCCACATTGCGTGATAGATTGTGCCCCTGCCGCCGACTTGCCGCGGCGCACAAGGCACACTAGAAGCGGTGGCCAGCGCAACGCACGATGAGGCCCATGCGAGCCCCGACCCTCCCCCCTCCGGTCGAGTCCAGGAAACGGCGCAAGAAGCGCCGGAGCCTGCTTTTGAGCTTTCTCGGCTTCGGCTTTGCGTCCCTGGTCGTCCTGTTCCTGGCCGGCTCCTCGGTCGCCGGCTATTTCCTATGGGACGCCTCGCGCGATCTGCCCGACTACGACAGCCTCGCCAACTACGAGCCGCCTGTCATGACGCGCATCCATGCGCACGACGGCAGCCTCATGGCGGAATATGCGCGAGAGCGTCGCATCTTCGTGCCGATCAACGCGGTGCCGAAGATCCTCATCGAGGCATATCTGTCCGCGGAGGACAAACGCTTCTACGAGCACGGCGGCCTCGATTTCCTCGGCATCGCGCGCGCCGCGCTCAAAGCCGCGGAGAACAAGATCAAGGGCAGCGACCGGCGCGATCAGGGCGCATCCACGATCACCCAGCAGGTGGCCAAGAACTTCCTTTTGACCAACGAGCGCTCTATCGAGCGCAAGATTAAGGAGGCGATCCTGGCGGTGCGCATCGAGCGCGCCTACACCAAGGACAAGATCCTGGAGCTCTACCTCAACCAGATCTATCTGGGCATGAACTCCTACGGCGTTGCCGCCGCGGCCCTGAATTACTTCAACAAGGAGCTGAAGGATCTCTCGATCGCGGAGGCGGCCTACCTCGCCGCCCTGCCCAAGGCGCCGAACAACTACCATCCGTTCCGCCGGAAGGATCGCGCGATCGAGCGGCGCAACTGGATCATCGGCCAGATGGTCGAGAACAACTACATCACCGCCGAGCAGGGAGAGACAGCCAAGAAGCAGCCCTTGGACGTCAATATCCGCAGCTTCGGCTCGCATCTTTTTGCCTCGGAATTCTTCTCCGAGGAGGTCCGTCGCGCCCTGCTGTCGCAATATGGCGAGGACAAGCTCTACGCTGGCGGCCTGTCGGTGCGCACGACACTGGATCCTGACCTGCAGAAGTACGCGCGCCGCGCGCTCATCAACGGTCTCGTCGACTACGATCGCGAGCGTGGCGGCTGGCGCGGCCCCGTCCAGCAGATCGACGTTGCCGGCGACTGGGGCAAGAAGCTGGCCGAGATCGAGACACCCAATGACATCGAGCCCTGGCGTCTCGGAGTCGTCTTGAAGACCGACGCGAAAAAAGCCCTTGTCGGCCTCAAGCCCACGCGCAGCCAGGACGGCTCCATCATAACGGAGCGCCACGCCGCCGAGATCGGTTACGACGAGGTCAAGTGGGCCAAGGTCAAGGGCCGCACGCCCAAGGCCGTGACCGAGGTGCTTTCGCCGGGCGACGTCGTCTATGTCGCGCCGAAGGATCCCGACAACGAGTCGGGCGCCTGGTCGCTGATGCAGATCCCCGAGGTCGGCGGCGCGATCGTCGCGCTCGACCCCCACACCGGCCGTGTGCTCGCCATTGCCGGCGGCTTCTCCTTCGCCCTGAGCCAGTTCGACCGGGCCGTCCAGGCCCGCCGCCAGCCCGGCTCCTCATTCAAGCCGATCGTCTACGCCGCCGCCCTCGACAACGGCTACAAGCCGTCGTCGATCGTGCTCGATGCGCCGATCGAGATCGAGCAGGGCCCCGGCAAGGAGGTCTGGAAGCCGGAGAATTACAACAAGAGCTCATCGCTCGGCCCGGCAACGCTGCGCACCGGCATCGAGAAGTCGCGCAACCAGATGACCGTGCGGCTGGCCCAGGATCTCGGCATGCCGATCATCATCGAGTATGCCAAGCGTTTCGGCGTCTACGACGATCTGTTGCCGGTGCTGTCGATGTCGCTGGGTGCCGGCGAGACGACGCTGCTGCGCATGGCCACCGCCTACGCCATGATCGCCAACGGCGGCAAGTACGTGCGCGCGACCTTGATCGATCGCATCCAGGACCGCTGGGGCCGTTCCGTGTGGCGACACGACGACCGGCGTTGCGAAAACTGCAGCGTCCCGCAGTGGAACGGGCAGCCCGAGCCCGACGTCCCCGACGATCGCCGTCAGATCGTTGACCCCCACACCGCCTACCAGATGACCTCGATCATGCAGGGCGTGGTTCAGCGCGGCACCGCGACGATCCTGAAGAAATATCTTCCCAACACGGACATCGCCGGCAAGACCGGCACGACCAACGACGAGAAGGACGCTTGGTTTGTCGGCTTCTCGCCCGATCTCGTCTGCGGCGTGTTCGTCGGCTTCGACACACCCAAGCCCATGGGCAAGGGTGCCACGGGTGGCCAGGTCGCAGCTCCGATTTTCGGCGAGTTCATGAAGATGGCGCTAGGCGACAAGCGCGTGCCGTTCCGCCAGCCGCCCGGCATCAAGCTCGTTCGCGTCGACCGCAACAGCGGCCAGCGCGTGTCCGGCGGCGGCGCCGACACGCTGATGGAGGCGTTCAAGCCCGGCGAGGAGCCTGACGATGCTTATTCCGTCATCGGCTTCTCCAATGCCCAGCCCGAGCGCGACGACGCCGGCCAGCGCTCCGGCGCCTCCTGGGATGGCGCTCCCCCGCCGTTTCCCTCGCGCGATCGCTACATCCCGCCAAGTCGCGGCGGCCGCGTCTGGTAGACGCGCCGGCCTGCGACCATCTCACTCGCACGGGGACAGCCGATCGGCGCGGGTTCTCAGTCGCTCGCCCATCGCTTATAACGCGCCCCGATCCGAGACTTGAAGCCTGACGTCAGGACAACTGCCATGCGCGCCGAATCCCAGAAGCTGGTCGACGAGATCACCGAATCCCTGACCCTCCTGCGGAGGCATCTTTGACTGGGATACCGCCCAGGAACGCCTCGAGGAAATGAATCGTCGCGCCGAGGACCCGAGCCTCTGGAACGACGCCAAGAACGCCCAGAAGGTAATGCGCGCGCGCCAGAGCCTCGAGCGCCAGATCAATGCCTTCACCGCCCTCCAGAGCGAGCTGGACGATGCCGTCACGCTGATCGAACTCGGTGAGGCCGAGGACGACGACGCGACCGTCACCGAAGGCGAAACCCTGCTGCGCAAGCTCGCCGAGTCCTCCCAGAAGCGAGAGATCGAGGCGCTGCTGTCGGGTGAGGCCGACGCCAACGACACGTATCTCGAGGTCCACGCCGGCGCCGGTGGCACGGAAAGCCAGGACTGGGCCGAGATGCTGACGCGCATGTACACCCGCTGGGCGGAAAGCCGCGGCTACAAGGTCTCGCTGCTCGAGGAAAGTCCCGGCGAGGAAGCCGGCATCAAGTCGGCGACGCTCGAGATCAAGGGCGAGAACGCCTACGGCTGGCTGAAGACGGAATCCGGCGTGCATCGCCTGGTGCGCATTTCGCCCTACGATTCCGCCGCGCGCCGGCACACGAGTTTCGCATCCGTCTGGGTCTACCCCGTCGTCGACGACAACATCGAGATCGAGATCAAGGAAAGCGACTGCCGCGTCGACACCTACCGGTCCTCCGGTGCCGGCGGCCAGCACGTCAACACCACCGACAGCGCGGTGCGCATCACCCACATCCCGACAAACATCGTGGTGGCGAGCCAGCAGGAGCGCAGCCAGATCAAGAACCGCGCCATTGCGTGGGGAATGCTCAAGGCCAAGCTCTACGAGAAGGAGCTGAAGGAGCGCGAGGCGAAGGCCAACGCGGAGGCCGCCAGCAAGACCGAGATCGGCTGGGGCCACCAGATCCGCTCCTACGTCCTGCAGCCCTACCAGCTCGTCAAGGATCTCAGGACCGGCGTGCAGAGCGGCAACCCCGCCCAGGTTCTCGACGGCGACATCGATGCCTTCATCGAGGCCGCACTGGCCCAGCGGATCAAGGGTGGCGGCCCGGCCGTCGTCGACGACGTCGACTAGTGTTCCGTCTCAGACATTTGCCTCCCCGTGCGGCGCGCTTTCGAGCAAATGTCTGAGACACTAGGAACACTAGCAAGTCTATGATGCTAGTTTTGCTTTTGGCATCTGACGTTTGGTTGCACACCTGGCAGCAAAGGGCGACCATGCGTCAGATGAGCGACACGAGCGCGCGAGGCGCGGCAGGCCACGAATGAGCAGCGACGCGACCGTCTACAAGATTTTGCCGCGCGCGGCGTGGGACGCGGCGTGCGCGTGCGGGCGCTATGAGGGATCGTTGGACGACAAGCGCGATGGCTTCATCCACTTCTCCGCGGCCGATCAGGTCGCGGGCACGGCTGCCAAGTATTTCCGCGGGCAAAGCGATCTTGTTCTGGTCGCGATCGATGCCGCTGCGCTTGGCGATGCGCTGCTGTGGGAGCCCTCGCGCGGCGGTGCTCTGTTCCCGCATCTCTATGGTACGCTGGATCCCGCCGCGGCCGTGTCCGTCGTGCCCCTGGCGTTGGGCGCCGATGGCGCCCCCGTGATCCCGGAGATCCTGTCCTGATGTTGAACGCACTGTTGGGGCTCGCCCGTCCGGCATTGCTCGCGCTCGAGCCCGAGCGCGCCCACGAATTGACGCTGACCAGCTTGGAGAGGGGGATCTACCCGCGCCCGTCGAGCGCCGATCCGCTCGAGCTGTCGACCCGCGTCATGGGCCTCGATTTCCCCAATCCCATCGGCGTGGCGCCGGGCTTCGACAAGGATGCGCGCGTCCCCGACCAGATCCTGCGCATGGGCTTCGGCTTCGCCGAGATCGGCACGGTAACGCCGCTGCCGCAGGCCGGTAATCCCAAGCCGCGCGTGTTTCGCCTCATCAACGAGCGCGCCGTCATCAATCGGCTGGGTTTCAACAATGAGGGCCACGCCGCGGCCCTGGCACGGCTTCGGCGCCGCGATGGCAGCGGGATCGTCGGCATCAACGTCGGCGCCAACAAGGATGCGCCCGATCGCATTGCCGACTACGTCACCGGGCTCGATGCGTTCTGGGATGTCGCAAGCTATTTCACCGTCAATATTTCCTCGCCCAACACACCCGGCCTGCGCGACATGCAGGCCCCAGCAGCACTCGACGAGCTCCTTGGCCGCGTCATGGAGGCCCGAAGCCGCCACGTCGCGGCGGGCAGGCCCTCACGCCCGATCGTCGTCAAGCTGGCGCCCGACGTGGCCGAGGACGACATTGCACCCATTGCGGCGCGTCTCCTCGCGCACGCCGTCGACGGCATCGCGATTTCCAACACCACGCTGACGCGCCCCGGGCTGTCGGAGAACCCGACGGGCCGCGAAGCCGGAGGATTGTCCGGCCGCCCGCTGTTCCATCGCTCGACCGTGATGCTCGCCCGCTTCTATTCCGAGACCGGTGGCAAGGTGCCGCTGATCGGCCTCGGCGGCGTCGAGAGCGCCGAGACCGCGCGCGCGAAGTTCGAGGCCGGCGCGAGCCTGATCCAGCTCTACACCGCGCTGATCTATGAAGGCCCATCGTTGCTGACGCGGATCAAGGATGGCCTGTCCGCAGCCGTGCGTGAGACCGGCGCAACGTCGGTGACTGCCCTAATCGGCCGCAAGGCCGGCGAGTGGGCGGCGCGGCCCGTCGATCCGCCGGCCTGACGAGCGGATCTGAATCACTGCGCGTCCCGCGATCGCCGTCCCGGCCTGCCCCGCGCTCAAGCCCCGCGCTTGCGCGCCTTCTCCTCCAGGAAATCCTCCAGCGAGAAGAAACCGGTCTCGCCGAGTGTGCCCGTCACCGGTACATCGGCGAAGCGGCTGGCCTCGAACAGCCAGCTCTTCGGCGGCGGCTGCTCCCACGATCCAGATCCCGGCCGATCGTGCATCTCCGGCGCATCGTCGACGTCGCCCATCTGGATCGGCGGCGGCAGGATCTCCACGCGATGGCCGTCGGGATCGCGCATGTACGCATAGAGTTGGTGGCCCTGCCCATGCCGGCCCGGCCCGCGCTCGATGATGCCGAACAGGCCGATCGAAGCCGACCAGTCGAGCGCGCGGAAAATGTGCGAGGGCTCCGCCACGATGTAGGCGAAGTGGTGCAGCACCGGCCCCGGCCGCGTCAGGAACACCACGTCGTGCGGGTTCTGCTTGCGATACATGAACATGCCGAGGGGCTTGTCGGGCTGGGCCTTCTGCACGAAGTAGCTGGACGTGCGAAACCCGATGTCCGTGTAGAAGCGCCCAGCCGTCTCCACGTCCGGCGCGAGCAGCTGGAAGTGATCGAGCCGCAGCGCCGCCGCGCCCTTTTGCACATGCGGATGATGATGGTGGCGCGGCTGTGTGGGATACATGCGCGCAACGAATTCGAGCGGCACACCTGCGGCATCCGAAACGTGCAGCGTCGGGCCTTGGTGCGCCACCTCCACGAACGACGACGCGATGCCCTTCCCGTCGAAATAGGCCTTGGCCCTCTCCAGCTCCTCGTCTGATGCCACGCGCAGCCCGATCCGCTCGGCACAAGGCTCGCCCATCGTCCGTTTCAGAACCAGGCTGTGGTGTGCGCTTTCCTCCACGCCGCGCAGCCAGACTGTGTCGGCGGTCTCATCGCTAACGATCAGCCCAATCACCTCGCAATAGAACGCTTTGCTGGCGGCAAGGTCCTTCACGCGCATCACGGCATGTCCCGCGCGCGTGACGTTGAACGGCGGTGTGGCGTTGGTCTTGGGCAACGGCATGGGCGTGGCTCCAGGGCGAGAGGGAGCCTCATCCTGCCTCACGTCTTGGGCGCAGGGCAACACGACCGTCGCCCCGCGCAGAGACGGGCCGCTGGCGCCCGACAGGGCGCCAGCTCGCGCGAGGTCAGTTCAGATGCAGCGACAGGCCTGCCCGGAATTGGGTCATGTCGGCGCTGTACTTGATCTCGTTCGCGCCGATCTTGAAGGTCTGGTCGCCGAAGTCGTAGTGGAGGGCTTCGATGCGCCCGCTGAGGTTTTTCATGATCTTGTATTCGACGCCGGCGCCGATGACGAACCCCGACAAGGCGTCCGTCAGCTTGACGGTGACGGGGCCGGCGGTGCCCGACAGTTCCAGATTGCTCCAGGCCGCGCCGAGCGTGCCGTAGATCATCGCGTCGCCCATCGTATAGCCCAGGCGGGCGCGCACGCTGGCGACTTCGGGCATGGCCAGCTTGGCGGTCACGCCGGCGAAGGTTTCCGACTTCTCGATTCCGGACATGTCGTAGTCCGCTTCCACGCCGACCACGAAGCGCTGCAATTGGATGTTGTAGCCGATGTGGCCGCCGAAGATGCCGCCGTCCATGTCGGTCGTGCCGGAGTTGGGCGCCCGAGCAGACACGCTGGCGCTGCCGAGGCCGGCATGAATGCCGCCATAGATCCCGCGCCAGGTGACCTGATGGTCGTAGACGCTGGACCGCATGAACAGATCGGCCGCCAGCACGGGCTGGGCTGAAAGGACAACGGCGGCGCCGACCGTGAGAGCCTTGAGCGAAAATCGCATCGTTCTGTCTCCAGAAATGACCGTAGACGCCGTACGCTCCCTCTCGGTCGGCGATTCCCCCTGAAGAAAGGATTAATGCGCCTTGCCCGGCCCTTGCCGCTCGGCCAGCACGCTTCAACGCCAGACGTACAAGCCCTACCGCGTCCCCAGCGCGATGGCGCCCGGACCGAGCCAGGCCAGAACGCCCGCGGTAATCAGGCCGGCGGCGAGCGGGATGGGAAGCGACACGATCAGCCGCAGCGCGGCGAACCGCCAACCCAGCATGGACACTTCGTAGGCCAGCAGCCGGTGCAGTGCGAAGACGCACCAGCCCGCGATCAGTGCGGTCAGCTGGGGCAATCCCGCACCGTCGCCGGCCAGCACCAGCACCACCGGGAACGAGACCATCGGCCCACCGGGGATCAGCGCCCCAGCGATCGATGCCGTCGCCATGCCGAGGACGCCGGTATCGTGCCCGATCAGCCGCCCGACCGCGTCGTCGGGGATCAGCTCCGACAGGCATTGCGCCGCGATCAGCGCCGGCGGCAGGCGCACGGCGAGTTGCAGGAACTGGCTCGATGTGAAACGCGCCGCACGCGGCAGGGCGCCGGGATGGTAGAGCGCGGCATAGCCCGCAATCGCCAGGGTCGCCGTCAGCAGGATCAGGCTCGAAACGATCATCGCGCGCGCCCCCGGTCCGATGAGGACAGCGCACTGGCCGGCATCGTATCGACGCCGATCCCACTGAATATTGCGAAATGCCGGGCAGCCAGGCGCGCCAGCGCGCCGGCCAGGATCGGCAGCGGCAAGCAGGCGAGCACGCGCAGCGCCGCGTAGTCGGCGCCGAGCAGGGGGATCTCCCACACCACGACACGCTGCAGTGCGATCAACCCCCAGCCCGTGAGGAACGCGATGACGGCCCCGATGTCGGCGCCAGCGGCGAAGATCGCAAACACCAGCGGAAATGCGGTGAACGGTCCGCCCGGCGTCAGTGCGCCGATGAACGTCGCCAGTACGAGGCCGCGCCACCCCGAATCGGCGCCGAGCAGCGGCGCGACCTTCGCGGGGTTCGCAATGGCGCTGAGCACGCCGCCGAGGAACAAGCCCATCACGATCATCGGCACGATCATCGCGAACATGACGAGGCCGTGCCAGACCGCGTCCTGCATCGCTTGCGGGGACTTCACATGCCACAAGGCGGCGGCCGAGCCGATCGCCAGCACGATGAAGAATACGGTCGTGCGATCGAACGCGTGCTTCGCCTGCCTCAACCAGCCCATGTTGCCTCTTGTGGTTTGAAATCCGAGCGCGCCGGCCCGCGGCGAGCCGATCGCTGAAACTTCGTTAACTGTGAAGGGACGTCGTCCGAGGATAGCAAGGAGTTATTAAATTCCTGACGTGCAGTCTACCGACCTGATCCCCGCCTGGAGAAGTTGGATGCGAGCTTTCACCTTTTCTGTCGCGCGCGGCATTCTCATTGCAGTCTGCTTCGCGCTTGGCACCGTATCAGCCGCCGCCGACGAGCTGTCCGATCGCAGGGCAATCGATAAACAGGTCCAACCGCTCTATCACGGCGAGCGGTTCATGGAGCTTGAAGCACTGGCCGAGCGATACCGCACGGGTGAGCGCACGGGCAGCGGCATCTGGAAACTGACAGTCCTCTATGCGACGCTCGAATTCCTCCATGGCGTCGACATGGTCGCCGACTATCCTGGTGGACTGATTTGGGCGAGGCTCGACCGTTGGATCGCCGCGACGCCCACCGCGCCGACGCCGCGCATCATCAAGGCATTTGCCCTGCGCAGCCTTGCGCTCCGCACCGACCAATTCCAGTCCGACAAGCGCCAGGCCCACGCCGGCTGGCAGCCCGATCTCGCCTATCTCGATGCGGCGCAAAAGGAGCTTGAGGCTGCCGCCTCGTTCGCCAAGCGCGACCCCCATTACTTTGCCGTCCAAATCGAGATCATGCGCGCGCAGCGTGCCGAGTTGGAGGACATCCTGACCGTCCACAACGAGGCGACGACCCGCCATCCGCTCTACTACCAGACGCATTTCGCAACCTTCCGGCATGTCATTCCAGCCAGTTCCATCAGAGGTGATGTGATCACGGCCTTCGCCAACACGGTCTACGAGAGCACCAAGTCGAGCGAAGGCGAAAGCGTGTATGCGCGACTGCTGTGGTCCGCTTACGAATACAATTTCGGCCTCGGCGTCTTCCAGGATCTCCCCGTCCATACCGACCGGATGATGTCCGGCATGCGGCAGATCATCAAGAAATATCCCTCGCCCTGGAACGCGGAGCATTTCGCGCTCTTTTCCTGCCTGCTGGGCGACAAGGAGCTGCTGCGCGCGATGTTTGCGATCTCACCGAAAACGCCGACCGAGGCGATTTGGCAGAACCCGATCGTCCACGATGCCTGCCGCAAGTTCGTCGAGACCCGATAGGCGCGCGTTGGCCCAGGAGCACGCACGATGAAACGTTTCGTCCTTGCCTTGATTCTGCTCGTCGTACCGGCGGTCGCGCCCGCGATCGCTGCACCACCTGAAATGCACGCTCAGGTGCGCGACAGAATGCAGGAGAATGTCCAGGCGGCCATGATGCAACGCCGCTTCGATCAGCTGGAGGCGTGGGGGAACGAGTACCGAACCACGAAAGCGCGTTCGCCCAACGGTGACTGGATGCTGCGCCTCTACTACCTCACGCTATCGGAACTGGTTGCGGTCGGGTTCAGCGCGGAAGCGGAAAGAACCTCGTTCATCCAGTCATGGCAGTCGGCCTATCCGGCGTCGCCAGTACCCACGATCGTCCTGGCAAAATACTACATCATGGCCGCCGACAGGGCGCGCGGTGCCACCGCCGCCGATCAAGTCTTCAAAAAGGAGTGGGAGACGTATGCCGGCTTACTCGGCAAGGCCGCCGCCACGCTCGAAGCAGGTGAGCAGGTGTCCCGCTTGGATCCCGAATGGCACGCCACATGGAACCGCATCGTCTTCCGGCAGGGGGTCGAGGAGGCCGACTTTCTAAAGGTGGTCGAGCGTGGCCTAGCGGCCGCGCCGGACTATCCCACGCTCTACGACTCAGCAGTCTGGTATTACTTGCCGCAGTGGTACGGCAGCGCCCCCAAACTCAACGCCTTCATCGATCGCATGGCCAAGCGTCAGACACTGGTCGAACCGGATGCGTTCTATGCTTGGATTTATGTCAGCATCTTCAGCACTCTCAGCGCCAAGGGCGCGGTGGAGACCTATGGGATCGACTGGCCGCGCGTGAAGCGCGGTGGCCCGGCGCTCCTGAAGGCGTTCAACGACGTCGAGGTCGCCCATCCCATGCAAAAGCTGGCCTGCGACGTGCGCGACGGCGAGTTCGTGCGCGATCTGCTGCGTATCCAGGCTTCGCTTCGTCGCGATTTCGACCCCGAGGCCATTGATGTCGCCAAGTTCTGCGGCTGGAAGCCGACGCCGGTCCAGGTCCGCACGCGCAGCGAGCAGATCCCTTTCGGCGTCCCAGCCGCTCAATTCGTCGGGCCGCGCCGTCACATCTCGAACTGAGGCGTCAGCGCGCCTGCGACGTCCGCCAAAAAAAACGCCCGGGACCACCGTCCCGGGCGCGCCAATTCGTTTGCGCGGCAGCGCCACAGCTTCGTGCCTATTGTCGCTCACTCCCGCTCCACACACATGGCGACGCCCATGCCGCCGCCGATGCATAGCGTGGCGAGGCCCTTCTTGGCATCGCGCTTTTGCATTTCATAAAGCAGCGTCGTCAGCACGCGTGCGCCGGATGCGCCGATCGGATGGCCGATCGCTATTGCGCCGCCGTTCACGTTGACCTTCTCGGTATCCCAGCCGAGGCCCTTGTTGACCGCGCACGCCTGGGCGGCGAATGCCTCATTGGCTTCGACGAGGTCGAGGTCGGAGGCCTTCCAGCCGGCTTTCTCCAGCGCCTTCTTGGACGCAGGGATCGGCCCAGTGCCCATGATCGAGGGATCGACGCCGACCGACGCCCACGACACGATCCGGGCCAGCGGCTTGATGCCCCGCTTCTTGGCTTCTGCCGCGCTCATCAGCACGACCGCTGCCGCGCCGTCGTTGATGCCCGACGCGTTGGCCGCCGTCACCGAGCCTTCCTTGGGATCGAACGCGGGACGCAGCTTGGAGATGCCCTCGAGCGTCACGCCGTCCTTGATGTACTCGTCATCGGCGACGACCGTCTCGCCCTTGCGCGTCTTGATCGTCACGGGCGCGATCTCGTCCTTGAACCGTCCGGCCTTCTTCGCGGCCTCCGCCTTGTTCTGTGAGGCCACCGCGAACTTGTCCTGCTCGTCGCGCGTGATCTGGTACTGCTTGGCGACGTTCTCCGCCGTCGTGCCCATGTGATAGCCGTTGAAGGCATCCCACAGGCCGTCCTTGATCATCGTGTCGATGAACTTCATGTCGCCCATCTTGGTGCCGTCGCGCAGGTGCGCGCAGTGTGGCGACTGGCTCATGCTCTCCTGTCCGCCCGCCACGACGATCGACGACGAGCCGTCCAGGATCTGCTGGGCGCCGAGCGCGACGGCTCTGAGACCCGAGCCGCACAGCTGGTTCATGCCCCATGCCGGGCTCTCGACCGGGACACCGGCGGCGACGGCCGCCTGACGGGCGGGGTTCTGACCGGCGCCAGCGGTCAGGATCTGGCCCATGATCACCTCGTTGACCTCGCCTGGCTTGATGCCGGCCCGCTCGATGGCGGCCGAGATCGCAACCTTGCCCAGTTCGTGGGCCGGCAGCGCCGACAGCGAGCCGTTGAAGGATCCGACGGGCGTGCGCGCGGCGCTGGCAATGACGATGGTGGTGTCCTGGCTCATCTGGCGTCTCCGGTTGGCGGCGCGCGATCGTGCGCGCGGGGGCAGTGCATGAAATTGAGGCGTGCCGCAGTGCACGATGCCCCAGGGCAGGGGCCGGACCGTCGGCTGTGATTTTTACGATAGCAGGCCCGGGTTTGCGTTCGCAATTGCGACATCCGCATTAAGCCTGTGCCTGGGCCGTCTCGCGAATTGAAATGGGGCATTGCACAATTGGGTGGCAGGGACGCCGCACTGCGTGCTACTATGTCGCGGTGCAACAACCTTTCCGACGAGCAAGCGGGTCTCTGTAATGCTGAACAAGGCTGAAGCGGGTGGCGAAAAGCGCGAGGCTGTCGTCGTCAAGAAGTATGCCAACCGCCGGCTCTACAACACAGAGACCAGCACCTACGTCACCCTCGAGGACTTGGCGACGATGGTCCGCGGCGACCGCGATTTCGTGGTCTACGACGCCAAGACCGGCGACGACCTGACCCATTCGGTGCTGACACAGATCATCGTCGAGCAGGAATCCCGCCCGGGCGGCCAGACCATGCTGCCCGTGCCGTTCCTTCGTCAGCTGATACGCTTTTACGACGACAGCATCTCGCGCATGATCCCGAGCTACCTGCAGATGAGCATGGAGACGCTGGTCAAGGAGCAGGAGCGGTTTCGGACCCAGTTCGCCAGCGCCCTGACCAACCCCTCCGCGGCGTTCGAGGCCTATCAGGACCAGGCGCGTAAGAACCTCGCCATGTTCGAACAGGCCATGCAGATGTGGACCCAGTTCGCTCCTGGGATGCAGGGCATGCCTGGAATTCCTGGAATGCTGGGCATGCCCGGAATGCCGGGGATGCCGGGGATGCCGGGAGCCAAGTCGGGCGCAGGCAAGTCACCCGCCACCTCCGCGCAAAAAACCGATGCTGCCGCCCAGCCCGTTGCTTCGGACGCCGCCGCCGCCCCGCGCGATGAACTGGCCGAGCTGAAGGCGCAGCTTGCCGCCATGCAGGCGAAGATCGAGAAGCTCTCACAGCGCGACTGACCGGCGCGGCGTCGGCGCGGCGCCCGTTGCGGCTGTCCTCGGAGTCCCGCGGCACCTTGATCGCGGACCTTTGCGCCGCACGCTGCCGATTGACGCCACCGGCGCCCCCGTTTTTACTCGCCCCCAACGCGAAGGTGCCGTCTCGGTCGGCGCCGGGCATTTCAGCGAGGTAACTCTTCCATGACGACATCGCCCCCCTCGCCCGGTGACCTGCTCCATTGGGAGGACGTGGCGCCGGGCCAGGTCTTCGAGCTGGGCACGCGGGTCGTGCCGCAAGACGAGATCCTGTCCTTCGGACGGACCTTCGACCCCCAGCCGGTCCACGTCGATCTTGCCGCCGCCGAGGCCTCCATGTTCGGCCGACTGTTCGCCTCCGGCTGGCACTCCTGCGCGGTCCTCATGCGCCTCATGTGCGACGGCTTCTTGAACCAGGCCGCAGCCCTCGGCGCCGGCGGCGTCGATGAGGCCCGCTTCGCCAAGCCGGTTTTTGCCGACGAGCCGATGACCGGCCGCGCCACCTGCAAGGGCAAGCGCGAGCTGCGCTCCAAGCCCGACGTCGGCACCTGCCGCTTCCTCTTCGAGTTGATCAACGCCAAGGGCGAGACCGCGCTGTCCCTGGAGAACGACATCTTCATGCGTCGGCGCAAGCCGGCCGCCGCTTCAACCAGCGCGTCCTGAGGAGCCTCGCCGCCATGAGCAATTATTTCGAGGATCTCGAGGTCGGCGCCTGGGTCGAGGTGGGCCAGACCACGTTCAGGCGCGAAGACATCGTCAACTTCGCGCGGCAGTACGATCCCCAGCCCTTCCATCTCGACGAGGCCGCCGCCGAGGCGTCCCTCTTCAAGGGCCTGTGCGCCAGCGGCTGGCACACCGCCGCCGTCTGGTTGCGCCACACCATCGATCACCGCCGGCGGATGTCGGACATGGTCGCGTTTCGCGGCGAGCGCCCGGCCAAATGGGGCCCGTCGCCCGGCTTCGAAAAGCTCAAGTGGCTGAAGCCCGTCATGGTCGGCGACACCATCCGCTACACAACCCGCTATACCGAGAAGATTCCGAGTAAGTCGCGTCCCACGCTGGGCCTCGTGGTCGCCGAGAACGAAGGCCACAACCAGAAAGGCGAGCTGGTTTTCTCCGTCGTCACCAAGGTATTCGTCGAGCGCCGCGAGCCTGGTCCGCCGGCGCCGCCCAAAGCCTGACGCCCGGTCGCAGCACGCCCCGCTCCGGCCGGCGCGTGCCGACCGGTCGCGTCCGACTTGGCAGATGGCTTGCGCAAGCTCAAGGCAGGCGGCCACTGGCCCCTGGCAGACTGACCCTTATGACCGACCACAGCACAGACAGCGGCCAAGCGTCGGGGCGGCGCGCCCTGCACGTCCTCGTCGCATTCGCGTCGCAGGAAGGCCAGACCGAGAAGATTGCGCACCATTGCGCCCGTGGCTTCGAGGATCGAGGCCATCTCGTCCGCCTGATCGACCTGAGGTCGCCTGGCGCGCAGGTCGAGGTCGGCAGCATCGACGCGGTCATCCTGGCCGCTTCCATCCATCTCGGTCAGTACGATCCGGCGCTGGCGAGCTTCATCGTCCGCCACGGCGCCGGGTTCGGCCGGATGCCCTCGGCCTTCATCAGCGTCAGCCTGTCAGCGGCCAGCCACGACCCCGCCGAACGCGGCGCCATCGACGAGATCGCGCGCCGCTTCCTGCACGAATCCGGCTGGCAGCCCGACCACGTCGAGCACGTCGCCGGAGCGGTTCACGATCGGGAGCTGAATGCCCTCGAGCGCATGGTGATCCATCGCATCGTCGATGCCCATGGCGTCGCGCGGCATCCCTCGGGCGATACCGAGTTGACGGACTGGCAGGCGCTCGATGCCTTCCTGCGCCGCTTCGCGGGCGAGTTCGAGGCGCGCGCCAATACGGCCTGATCCCCCATGCTTCAGCGAGGCGGAGCCGGTCGGGGCTGTGGCCCGGCAGATGCCGCTGCTTGGAGCGCCTTGACGAGCAGCGAGACATCCCCGCCGAGCCAGCGATGCCGATCCGTGCCAGTGGGCAGACGCGCCGGCAGGCGGCCCGGAAAACGTTGCGCGTAAAGCGCCGGCCAGCCGGCCCCGGCCTGCTTGGGCACGGACTGCGCCTTGCCGGCCTTCGCCTCGAACAGCGCGGGTTCGACAAATCCGCGCGCGGTCAGCGCGACGAGGCGATGCAGCGCGCCATCGCCAAGCGCGTACCAGTCCTCGCCGCGACGCGCTGCCAGCTCGGCCATCACCACCAGCGGCGTCGTAGAGAACGAATGATAGTGCAGTGCGCGCGCGCCGCGATCCATCTCCAGCTGAAGTGCACCGTCCGGCCCGATGTCGCGCGCGGCATCCTGGAAGATTGTCCGCGCCATCGTCCAGTGGCGCTCGCTGCCGGTCGCCAGCGCCGTGCCGGCGACACCGAGCCCGAGCCAGTACCAGTGATTGTTGCGCCGCCGATTGCGATCGTCGAAGAAGGCGCGTGCGCCATCCGCGAAGCGGATGAGCCACGGCTCGATGGCGTCACGTTGCGCCGGACTCGCCCACGGGCGGACCTTGAGATAAGCGAGCGCGACCCCGGCAAGGTCCCATTTGCGCTGGTACTCGGCCTGGTGCGACGACATCCGCCCGAGCCACGCCTCGCCTTGCGCCCAGCGTTGGAGCCAGTCGAGCGCGCACGCCGCCGCGGCTGACTTCGACAGGCGCACCGCCGTATCCGCATCGCGAACGACGTGCGCGAGAAACGCGTTGATGGGCGCCAGCACGGCCTTGTTGCGCGCCTGGATCCCAGGATCGATCACGGTACCCGCCGCGTCCGTGTAATAGCGCGCGAGCTCCAAATCGCGCACCGGCGCGGGCGGGGCGGCGCAGTCGCCCGCCGCGCGTGCATCGCTTCCATGGACAAGCATGAGGGCCACGGCGGCGAGCGCAACTCTGCCCACGAGGTGGACCGGTCGGCGGCCTGTCATGAGCGATCGCCTTTCCCGGCGCGCTGGCCGTAGGTTGCAAATCGGGCCAGGACGTCCGCCATGTCGGCTTCCGTCAGGATGTGCGGCGGCCCCAGCGCGAGCACGTCGATGTATTGCGCCGCGAGCGTCTCCACCTCCCGCGCCAGCGCCAGCGCGCGATCCAGTGTGCGCCCGGCCGCGATCTGCCCGTGGTTGGCCATCAGGCACGCATCGCGGTTGGCAAGTCCGGTCGCCACATGCGCCGCAAGCGCTTCGGTCCCGAACGTCGCGTAGGGTATGAGCGGGATATCGACGCCGCCGGCAACCGCGACCATGTAGTGGAACGCCGGGATCGGCCGATGCGCGCACGCCAGCGCCGTCGCCTTGGGCGAATGCGTGTGCACGATGGCGCCGATATCGGCACGTGCGGCATAGGCCGAAAGATGGAAGCGCCATTCACTCGATGGCGCGAGGGCACCCGCCGCAACGCTGCCATCCGCCCGCACGTGGACCACGTCGGCAGGGACCATTGTCTCGTAGCCGAGCCCGGACGCCGTGATCAGCATCCCGTCCTCGACCCGCGCCGAGACGTTGCCGGACGTCCCCGGCGACAGACCGGTCCGGCTCATCGCCTGCGCTGTCGCCACGACGGCGCGGCGCAAGCCGTCCTTGCGCGCCGCGGTGCGGATTTCCGGCGGTCGGGGTGTGGTGCGGGGGCGGGCCATGTCTTCGGATCGTCGCTCTGGCATCGGTTCAGACAATAGGCGGCAGACTGACGGTCGGCCAGCCGGGCCGCTTTTCGTGGTTGATTGCGCGCCGGTTGCCGCGCAGCTTCCAGGCGTGCCGGCCAGCACCGGCGGCACGTGATGTGCACTTCACACGGCGTGCCCGTGCGCGGCCTCTGGGTAGAGCGCGGCCAATCCTGCATTGGACGCTGCACAGATGCCCCGCTCGGTGATAAGGCCGGTGACGAGGCGCGCAGGTGTCACGTCGAAGGCCGGGTTTGCGGCCGGCGAGCCTGGCGCGGCAATCTCCACGTTGACGACGCGACCCGCCTCGTCGCGGCCGGTGATCGTCAGCACCTCTGAGGCGGAGCGTTCCTCGATCGGAATTTCAGGCCCACACTGGAGCGCCCAGTCGATCGTCGAATGCGGCAACGCGACGTAGAACGGCACGCCGGTGTCATTGGCCGCCAGCGCCTTCAGGTATGTGCCGATCTTGTTGGCCACGTCGCCGTTGGCCGCGACCCGGTCTGTGCCGACGATGACGAGATCGACCTGACCGTGCTGCATCAGGTGACCACCGGCGTTATCGGCGATCACGGTGTGCGCGATCCCGTGCCCGCCGAGCTCGAAGGCGGTCAGCGCGGCGCCCTGGTTGCGCGGGCGCGTCTCGTCCACCCAGACGTGGACGTCGATGCCGGCTTCGGCGGCCGCATAGATCGGCGCCGTCGCCGTCCCCCAGTCGACGCAGGCGAGCCAGCCGGCGTTGCAGTGCGTGAGGATGTTGACCGGCGAGCCGGACGCCTTGTGCGCGGCGGCCGCGCGGATCAGGCCGAGCCCGTGCTGGCCGATGCTGCGGCAGGTCTCGATGTCGGCTTCCGCCAGCCGCCCGGCTTTGTCGAAGGCCGCCCGTGCACGCTGAGCCGGCGCCATCGGCAAGACATGCCGACGCACGGCGTCGACGGCCCAGGCGAGATTGGACGCGGTCGGTCGCTGCGCGATCAGCAGCCTAGCCGCGCCATCGAGGCCAGCGTCCGAGGCGTCCGCCGCCAGCGCGAGCGCTATGCCATAGGCCGCCGTCACGCCGATCAGCGGTGCGCCGCGCACCTGCATCGTCCGGATCGCCCGGGCGACGTCCGCGACGTTCGACAGCCGCACCGTTGCCAGCCTGTGCGGCAGCAGCGTCTGATCGATGATCTCCACGGCCGTGCCGCCGGGCAACGCCCAGATCGATCGCCAGTCGCGATCCGCGATCTTCATGGCTCCTCGGCAAAGCGCGGGCGATTGATCATGTGATGATAGACGGTTCGATGTCCGCAGCGTCCGCAGTCGAGCAGGTACCACTCCGCATAGGGCATCACGGACGCGTCGGTGATGGTCAGCTCGCCCTCGTCGCAGGCGAGGCAGTTGAGCCGCGCCGATCGATCGCGCTTCCAGGCTTTCACCACTTCGCCCGCGCGCGCCGTCACCGCGCCTGTCAGACCGCTCGCTGGTGTCATCGTGATGGAACTGCTCCTTTGATGCGTGTGGATCTCGAAAAAACGATAGTCGGCCCGTCGCCCGAATTAATGGCCTTCGAAGGCCATCAGGGTATGGCACGCGATGCCCGATGCCTCCAGCCGCGCGCGCCCGCCCAGTTCGGGCAGATCGATCACGAAGGCCGCTCCCACAATGCGCCCACCCGCTCTGCGGACCAGCGTCGCCGCCGCAGCAGCGGTCCCGCCCGTGGCGATCAGGTCGTCCACCAACAGGACGCGCATGCCCGCGCGGATCGCATCGTCGTGGATCTCGACCGTGTCGGTGCCGTACTCCAGCGTATAGGTCTCCGACAGCGTCTTCCAGGGCAGCTTGCCCTTCTTGCGGATCGGGATGAACCCGCAGCCGAGGCGATCGGCCACCGCGCCGCCTAGGATGAAGCCGCGGGCTTCGATTCCCGCCACCGCATCGACGGGTTCGGCGCGGTAGGGGCCCGCCAGCCGGGCGATCGCCGCCTTGAAGCCCTGCGCGTCACCCAACAGCGTCGTGACGTCACGGAACTGGATTCCGGGCTTGGGATGATCCGGAATCGTGCGGATCAGGCCCTTCAGGTCGTCCACGGGTCACCTCCGTCAAATTCAGGGCGCAAAATAGCAATAGGAGACGTATCGCGATAGTTTCGCGGTCGATTGTCCAGCGATTCGGCGGCCGTCGCGCCGATCATGGAGCCGCCGGTGCGCAGGTTCTCACCTGAACGGTCGCTTGCTGGGCGCGGGGAAGGGAGCGGATCACATGGCCGAGATGCATCTGGCGCTTCAGAACGAAGCGAACGCTGAGGATCTCCCGCGGACGCTGCGCCGCGCGCGGGAGGCCCAGGAGCGTGAGGCCCAACAGCGGCAAGCCCAGCAGCGGGAGACCCAGGAACGCGAGGCCCGCGAGCGCGGCGGCGCAGCCCGGGAGGACGACCCGCACGACAGTCCGGTGCGCGAATTCGTCGATCCACCGGTCGGCCCGACCTCCGCTTTCGGCCCCCTCGAGCCCGAGATGCGCGGCGCCTACCGCGAGGAGCTGACGCCGGCGTCCGTGCGCAGCCTCGACATCCCCTTCCATCGGCTTGTGACGTTCTTCCTGAAGGCCGTCATCGCAGCCATTCCCGCCCTGATCGTTCTGACGGCGATCCTGTGGCTCGGCGGCCAGATCTTGAAGCTGGCCTTCCCTGAGCTGCTGCACGCCGAGATCCTGATCCGCGTACCGCGCTGATCGTCCCCAACTCGGATCAGAGCCAGCGGTCTTGAGCGGCGGCTCAAAGGTAGGTCGCCGCCACGTCCACCGACGAGCGAATTCCGACGTCGGCGAAACCGTCGGCCAGCCAGCGCTCCGCCGCCGTGCGGCCCGACGCCTTCAGCCGCAGCATGAAATCCCAGTCCGGGTTGAGCTTCGTCCACGCCCCGTGCTGGCTCATTTCCTCCGTGTCGTGGATCGCATGGATCAGCATGCGGTGATAACGCGACAGGTCGAGCCGCTCCTCCTCGATCAAGCGCGTCACGAACGCGATGGCGCGCATCTCGCGTAGCAGCGAGGAGTTGAAGCTGATCTCGTTCATGCGGTCGATGATTTCCGGCGCCGTCGTCGGCAGGCGCGGCTGCTCCAGTGGGTTGATGTGCACGATGATCACGTCGCGCGACGCCCCCTGATAGATCAGCGGAAAGATCGCCGGGTTGCCGACGAACCCGCCGTCCCAGTAGTGCTCGCCGCCGATCTCGACGGCATGAAATAGATATGGCAGGCACGCCGAGGCGATGATCACGTCTGCCGAAAGGTCCCTGTTCTCGAAGACCTTGATCTTCCCGGTCCGAACATTGGTCGCCGACAGGAAAAGACGCGTCGCCAATGGGCACTGCTTGAGGTAGTCGAAGTCGACAAGATCTTCCAGCACATCCCGCAGCGGGTTCAGTCCCAGCGGATTGAGTTGGTAGGGCGAGAACGTCTGCGTCAGCGTCTGGAACATCCAGTAGGCGGGCGTCAGGTCCGTTGGATAGTGAACCGCGGCCAGCCATTTCTCCAGCAGCGACGCCTTCACCGGGCTCCACATTTGTCCGATCTGACTGATGCGCTCCCAGAACCGGTGCAGCATTTCGCGCGCGCCATCGCGTCCGCCCTGCGAAACGCCCCATGCCATCATCACCGCATTCATGGCGCCGGCGCTGGTGGCGCTGATCGCGTCGAGCGCCAGCCGGTCGTCCTCCAGCAGCCGATCCAGCACGCCCCACGCGAACGCGCCGTGCACGCCGCCGCCCTGAAGTGCGAGGTTGACGGGTTTCCTGCCGCCCCGTCGCGCGACCTGCTCGGGCGTGCACACGCTCGCATGCGTCATGGGGGACCCGGCGGCGGAGGCGGCATCGCTAGGGCGCATCATGGTGGGCGCTGGGCCTCCTGCAGGGTCGGGCGGCGAATGGTGCTGGCCGGGCAGCGAGCGAACACTAGCGCCCATCACTGGCTTGTCCAGCAGCCGTACCCGGTCCGTTGGCGGCCGACGCCAGCCACTGTTCGCGGCCTGTGTTTTAGGCCTCTGTTCAAGGCCAGTGGTCCCGCCCCGTGCTCTCAGCCCGCGTTGGCGCCGACCCGTACTCGTTTGGCATACCTGTTCGGCACGGGCGCAAGATGACTTTGCAGGCCCCATAAAGCTCATTAGGCTCTGCCGCCGAAGCTGCTGCGACCCATGCTGTCCTTCGGGGCGTGGGCCTGCCGCGCGTGAGGAGCGGTCCGATGACGCGCACGCTGATTTTCGGCGGTGATGTCGCACCGATCCGCAAGGATCACGGTCGCCTGCTCGGCGATCTCGGCCCGATGCTCCGCGCAGCCGACCTCGCCATCGCCAATCTCGAGATCGCGCTGACCGACAAGGGCGCGCCGGTCCGCGGCAAGCCGATCGTCCACCACGGCGCACCGGACGCGATCGCTGCGCTGATGGACGCAGGCTTCGACGCCATGAACATGGCCAACAACCACGTGCTCGATTATGGCGAGCCGGCACTGCTCGATTGCCTCGATCGCGTCGCATCCGCTGGACTGCCGGTATTCGGCGCAGGCCGCGATCTGGGGTCGGCCGCCGCCCCCCTTGTTCTCGAGCGTGGCGGCCTGACGATCGGCTGCCTCGGCTATTCGAGCACGTTGCCGCAGGGCTTCGCCGCCGGCGACGACCGCCCCGGCGTCAATCCCATTCGCGTGACGACCTCGTATCGTCCATCGCGCAATCCCGACGAGTACCCGGGCTCCGCCGCCGTCATCGAGACGTGGCCGCACGCAGACGATGTCCGGCGGATGGAAGCAGACATCGCCGCACTGTGCCCGCGCTGCGATCTCGTCCTCGTCTACCAGCACTGGGGTGCGTCGATGAACCCGCAGGTCCTGGATTTCCAACGCGTCATCGGCCGTGCGGCCATCGACGCCGGCGCGGCGGGCGTGTTCGGCGGCCACCAGCACGTCGTCTCGGCGATCGAGTTCCACAACGGCTGCCCGATGGTGCACGGCATGGGCAATCTGGTATTCGATATCTTCGCGCCGTTCCTGACCGAGGTGACGCACCGGACGTTCCTGTTCAAGGCGTCGATGACCAAAGCCGGGCTCACGGATTGCGAGATCGTGCCCTGCCGTGCCGGTGTCGTCGGCGTCTACGACGCGCCCGTCAGGCTGGCGCCCGACAGCGGGCTCGGTCGTGCCATCGTCGAGGCCGTCACACAGCTCAGCGCCCCGCTGGGCACCGAGATCGAGGTCGGCGGCGGTCGTGTTGCCGTGCACCCGGCATGAAGGCGACGGCGGGCGCAGGTAACCATGCGTCCGCAGGCCTTCGTGGCGGGCGCGAGCTGCTGGGACAGGCCGCTCAACAGCGGTATAGTGAGCTGAAACAATAACGTTGGGTCGATGCGACCGGGACGATGCGACGAGGAGGAGAAACCCATGGCGAAAAAGTACAAGAAGGCCGAAGCGAAAGAGTATGCCAAGGAGGTCCTGAAGGGCGTCTGGACCGCGCTACCGACCAATTTCACGGACGATGACAGGATCGACGAGAAGGCGATTGCCGAGAACCTCGACTACTGCATCTCCGACCTTAAGATCGAAGGCCACTATTTCCTCGGCAACGTCGGTGAGTTCTGGGCGCAGACCAATGCGGAGCGAAAGCGCGTCGCCGAGGTCAACGTCGAATCCGCCGGCGGCCGCATTCCGCTCATTGCCGGCTGTCACCACCAGAACCCCTACGAGGCGGTGGAACTGTGCAATCACGCGCGTGATGTCGGCGTCGATTTCGCAATCATCCTGACGCCCTACATGGGCGCGCGCGACGACGACGCCATCTTTGAGTATTACAACTTCGTCGCCGAGCGCACCGACATCGGCATTGTGCTGTTCAATATCCCAAGCGTCTACTACCCGATCCATGATCGGCTGGCCAAGCGCTTGATGACGATCCCCAACATCTGCGCCTACAAGCAGGCCAACCCCTCGCCCGCCGCGACCGCCGCGTTGCGCGAGGCCGTTGGCCACGACGTCATAATTTCCGTCGCAGACGAGACGCCCTGGCTGCACAACCTCGTCATCGGCGGCGACGACTGGCTCTTGAACTACACGCCGCACCTCTATCAGCTGCCGGGCTACACGCCGATCAACGACTACACGGCAGCCGCCAAGGCCGGCGACATGAACAAGGCCGTCGAGATCGCCAAGACGCTGGAGCCCATTCGCGCCGTGCTGGCGCGGTGGGTCAATGGATACGGCCGCCCGAACGGCCGCCTGCCGACGCACGAGCAGAAAGTCTGGATGGAGCTGCTCGGCATGCACGGCGGTCGCGTCCGCGCGCCGGCCACGCCGATGAGCGAGCAGGCGCGCAAGCAGTTGACCGACGAGCTCGCTGCGACAGGTATTCTGGACAAGGTCAAGAAGGCGAAGGGCGCGCGCAAGAAGGCGGCCTGACGCACGTCTCCTGCGCCACCTGCAACTCTGACAAAATCGTGATGACCGTCGGCGCCGCCCGCGCTGGCGGTCATCTCTTTTCGTGGCAGGATGCTGCGCGGGTGCGGGCGAAGGCGCACCGTGCGCCGTCACAGGTGTCGGCAAGCAAGTGTCCACAGCAACGAAGAGTGAGACGATGCAGCGTCTGAAAGCCAGCGACTTCAATCCCGAGATACTCGAGATCTTCGACGGCTACGTGCACGGCAAGTATTCCAAGCGCGAGGTGCTGACCCGCTTTTCCGCTTTCGCGGTCGGCGGCATCACGGCGACAGGCATCCTGGAGAGTTCTGCAGCCCAACTACGCGCTCGCCCAGCAGGTGAAGCCCGATGATCCCGCCATCAAGACGGAACGCATCACCTATCCCTCGCCGAAAGGTCATGGCGACATCAAGGGTCTGATGGCACGCCCGGCGAACGCAACGGGCAAGCTGCCGGCCGTGCTCGTCGTGCACGAGAACCGCGGCCTCAATCCCTACATCGAGGACGTCGTGCGCCGCTGCGCCAAGGCTGGCTATCTCGCGCTCGGACCCGATGGCCTGACACCGGCCGGCGGCTATCCCGGCAGCGACGATGCGGGGCGCGCGGCCCAATCCAAGCTCGATCCCGCCAGGCTGATGGAGGACTTTTTCGCCGCCTTCGAGTTCCTGGCAAAGCATGGCGACGCGACCGGCAAGGTCGGCGCGGTCGGTTTCTGCTATGGCGGCGGCGTCTGCAACGCTCTGGCCGTCGCCTACCCCGACCTCGCCGCCTCCGTACCCTTCTACGGCCGCCAGCCCGAAGCCTCCAAGGTGCCCGCGATCAAGGCGCCGCTCCTGATCCACTACGCTGGCCTCGACGAGCGCATCAACGCCGGCTGGCCCGCCTACGAGAAGGCGCTGAAGGAGCACGGCAAGACGTACACGATGCACATGTACGACGGCGTCAACCACGGGTTTCACAACGACACGACGCCGCGCTACGACAAGGCCGCAGCCGAGCTTGCCTGGTCGCGCACGCTGGAGTTCTTCAAGAAATATCTCGCGTGATCGTCAAGCCTCGGGCGCGCCCACCCCGGCGCGCCTGTTCTGTCCCGTCAGGTGTCGGCCTTCAATCGATCCGCTGCACCCAGCCGTGCGGATCGGCCGCCACCCCGCGCTGGATGTCGACGAGCTTCTGCTTGATGCGCGTCGTCGTTTGGCCGGGCCCGCCCGAGCCCATGACGAACTCGCCCGCCGGGCTCTTCACCCTGCCGATCGGCGTCACGACCGCGGCCGTGCCGCACGCGAACGCCTCCACGAGCTTGCCGCTCTCCGCATCCGCCTTCCACTGGTCGAAAGCGTAGGGCGCCTCGCGCACCGTGAGCCCCTCTGCGCGCGCCAGCGTGATCAAGCTGTCACGCGTGATGCCGGGCAGGATCGTGCCCGAGAGCGGCGGCGTTTGCAGCGAGCCGTCCGCAAACACGAAGAACACGTTCATGCCGCCCAGTTCTTCCACCCAGCGGTGCTCGGCTGCGTCGAGGAACACCACCTGATCGCAGCCGTGCTTGCTCGCTTCGGCTTGCGCGACGAGGCTCGAGGCGTAGTTGCCACCACACTTGGCTGCGCCCGTGCCGCCGGGTGCCGCGCGCGTGTAGTGTTGCGACACCCACAGCGACACCGCCGGCGCACCGCTCTTGAAATAGCCGCCCACCGGCGACAGGATCACCATGTGCAGGTAGTCCGAGGAGGGCTTGACCCCCAGGAACACTTCGCTGGCGAACATGAACGGGCGAATGTAGAGCGAGCCGCCCTCCACCGTCGGGAACCAGTCGCGGTCGATGCGCACGAGCTGGCGGATCGATTCCAGGAACAGCTCTTCGGGAAGCTGCGGCATCGCCAGCCGGTCGGCCGACTGGTTGAAGCGCCGTGCATTGGCTTCCGGCCGGAACATTGCCATCGAGCCATCGGCGAGCCGGTAGGCCTTGAGCCCCTCGAAGATCTCCTGCGCGTAGTGCAGCACGGCGGCAGCCGGATCGAGCTGGATTGGTGCCCGCGCCGTGACCTTGGCGTCGTACCAGCCCTTGCTCTCGCTATAGCGGATCACCGCCATGTGGTCGGTGAACACGCGACCGAACCCGGGGTCGGCGATCAGCTTGGCACGCTCGGCCGGCGACAGCGGAGCTGCATTCCGCTCGAGTGCGAAGGACGGCGCTGCGGAAGCCATGGGTTACCTCCAGTGGGGGGCTCTCTTCTGCCGGTCTCGGCCACGCGTCCGAGCGGCGCAATATGGTGTCGTGCGCCGTCTCGGAGCTCGCCAGAAAAGCCTTGCAGGCGTACTCAGCGCGACCTAATAAGTCAACATGGCTGACATAAATTCTGCTGCCCCGCCAGCGTCGGCACGTGAGCACGCCGGGACCGAGGCCGGGACCGAGGCCGGGACCGAGGCCGGGATCGAGGCCGGGATCGAGGCCGGGATCGAGGCCGGGGCCGACGGCCCCCGGGACCGGCAGCAACTCGTCACGCTCGTCGAGCTTCTCTTCTTTGCCTACCGCGACTTTACCGCGGAGGCCGACGCCGTGCTGGCCCAGTTCGGCTTCGGTCGGGCGCATCATCGCGTGATCCACTTCGTGCACCGAAATCCGGGGTTGCGGGTCGCCGATCTTCTCGACATCCTCAAGATCACCAAACAAAGTTTGGCCCGTGTCCTCAAGCAGCTTGTCGGCGAAGGTTACGTCGCTCAGCGGGCGGGCACAGCCGACAGGCGCGAACGCCTGCTTTATGTCACGGCGAAGGGGGCGGCCCTGGCCGACCGGCTGGCTGCCCTTCAGAGCGATCGCGTGGCGCGCGCGCTACGCGAGTGCGCCGGTGGGGCAGAAGGGGACGCAGAAGCCACGCACGCGATTGTCGAGCGCTTTCTGTTCGGCATGATCGCCAGCGCGGATCGCGCACCGGTGGAGCAGCTGATCGGCACCGCTGCCCGAAAGTAGCCCGAAATCGGGGGGAAGAGCGTTCTCATGTCGACCATCCAGCCCAAGAATGCGGAACCCGGGAGCGTCGAGGCCAAGAACCACGGCTCCGGCACCTTCGAGCCCGGAACTGCCCCCGCCGGAGAGCCCGCGGGCGCGCGCCACGATCCGCCACCCGACGATGCCCTGCATATCCTCGTGGTCGACGACGACCAGAAGATCCGCGACCTGCTCGCCAGCTATCTCGTGCGCCAGGGCTTTCGTGTCTCCACCGCATGCGACACGTCCGCTGCGCGCGCGGCCATGCGCGGGCTCTCCTTCGATCTCGTCCTGCTCGACGTGATGATGCCCGGTGAAACCGGGCTCGAGTTCGCCCGCGAGCTGAAGGCGACGACCAATATCCCGATCTGCATGCTGACGGCGCGCACCGAGCCCGAGCAGCGCGTTGCCGGCCTGGAATGCGGCGTCGACGACTACGTCGCAAAGCCCTTCGAGCCGCGCGAGCTGCTCCTGCGCGTCAACAACATCATGCGTCGCGGCAAGGAGATGCCCGCGCCCCCCAGCGAGGAGGTGCGCATGGGCCCCTTCACGTTCCACATCTCGCGCGGCGAGCTGAAGCGCGGCGACGACAGCATCAAGCTCACCGAGCGCGAGCGCGACCTGCTGCGTCTGTTCGCGCAGCGGCCCGGCATCCCCGTGCCGCGCCACGAGCTTGCCAACGACGACTCCACCGGCAACGAGCGGGCGATCGACGTCCAGATCAATCGCCTGCGCCGCAAGATCGAGACGGACCCGTCCAACCCGGTATATCTGCAGACGGTGCGCGGCAAGGGCTATATCTTGCACACCGATTGATCGGCATCGCGCGCCCGGAATGGCGCGGCAGCGCCGAAGTGACGACAGGACACGATGGTCGCAGCACGAGACGAGATTGCCGCCGCGCCGACCGATGCCACCGTGCCGGCAACTTGGCGCGAGCAGGCCAAGGAGCGGCTTCAGGGCGTCGCCACCATGCTGGCGCACATCGGCAGCGAGCTGGTGCCCAAGGGGCTCTATGCGCGCGCGCTCATCATCATCATTGCACCGATCGTCGTGCTCGAAGGCGTCATCGCCTTCATCTTCATGGAGCGCCATTGGCAGAGCGTGACGCGGCGTCTGTCGGAGGCGACCGCGCGTGACGTTGCCGCCATCATCGAGATCTACGAGGACTACCCGCACGCCAAGGACCACGCCAACCTGATCGAGCTTGCCCGCGACAAGCTCGGCATGTCCTTGCAGGTGCTGCCGGCCGGCGACCTGCCGGCACCGCTGCCCAAGCCGTTCTTTGCGATTCTCGACAAGGCGCTGCAGAACGAGATCCGCCGGCACGTCAATCGCCCGTTCTGGATCGATACCGTCGGCGCCAGCCGGCACGTCGAGATCCGCGTGCGCCTCGACAACGCAGTGCTGCGCTTCGTAGCGACGCGCACCCAGACCTACGCCTCCAACAGCCACATCTTCCTGCTGTGGATGGTCGGCACGTCCATCATTCTCCTGACCGTCGCCATACTCTTCATGCGCAACCAGATCCGGCCGATTCTGAGGCTTGCCGAGGCCGCCGACGCCTTCGGCAAGGGCCGTCCGGTGGGCGAGGATTTTCGCCCGCGCGGCGCCCGCGAGGTGCGCCAGGCGGCACAGGCGTTCCTGGAAATGCGCGACCGCATCACGACGCACGTCGAGCAGCGCACCACCATGCTGGCCGGCGTCAGCCACGACCTCAGAACCATCCTCACGCGCTTCAAGCTCGAGCTCGAGCTACTCGGCGATACCGTCGACGTCCGCTCGATGAAGAGCGACGTCAACGAGATGCAGAGCATGCTCGAGGACTACCTCGCCTTCACAAAGGGCGACGGCGGCGAGGAGGCCAAGCCGACCAACCTGCGCGAGCTGCTGGAGGAGATCTGGGAGGAAGCGCAGGTCTACGGCACGGAGATCGAATTAAAGCTGCGCCGGCGCCGCAAGGATCTGATCCTGCCTCTCAAGCGGCAGGCCTTCAAGCGCGCGATCACCAACCTCGTCTCCAATGCCGTGCGCTTCGGTGACCACATCATCATTCGGGCGGCCACCGAAGGGCAGTGGCTGCGCGTCGAGGTCGACGACAACGGACCCGGCATTCCCGCCGACGAGCGCGCCAACGTCTTCCGGCCGTTCTATCGCCTCGACCACGCCCGCAACCAGGACCATGGCAACACCGGCCTCGGCCTCGCCATCACCCGCGACATCGCCCGCAGCCACGGTGGCGAAGTCACGCTCGGACGCTCCTCGCGAGGAGGCCTGCGCGCGATCATCACCGTGCCGTTGTAGCAGCCGGCTGAGGACGGCCTGCGAGGCGATGACGCGCAACGCGCGACGCCACGTCGCGACACCCGTTTGATCGTCATCAAACGGATCGAACGGCCGGCCAGCTAGCCTTTCATGCATGGCAGCGCGAAAGGAAAGGCCATGCTCAAGATTGCCCTGCTCGTGTGGATCATGTTGGGAACCACCCTCGCCGGCATCGCCCTGACGACCATCGTCGCCGTGCCGTCCCTGGCCGCCCAGGCGACGACCCTCATTCCGATCGCCTGCGGGGCGGCTATCGTGCTTGCGCTGCCGCTGTCCTGGTGGGTCGCACGCCGCATAACCGCGGCGACGCGCTCCAGCCTGCAACACTGAGCGTTGGCACTGGGTGGATGCCGCGCGAGGCAGCCGGCAAGCGTGTCACGCCTTCAACCGGTAGCCGGTGCGGAAGATCCACCACGCCGCCGTCATGCAGATTGCGAGGAATGCCAGCGTCATGCCCAGGCTGACGCCCACGCTGACGTCGGAAATGCCATAGAAGCTCCAGCGGAAGCCGTTCACGAGATAGACGATCGGGTTGGCCAGCGTCACCGTGCGCCACAGCGGTGGCAGCAGATCGATCGAGTAGAACGTCCCGCCGAGAAACGTCAGCGGCGTCAGGATCAGGAGCGGGATCACCTGCAACTTCTCGAATCCGTCGGCCCAGATCCCGATCACGAATCCGAACAGGCTGAACGTCACCGCGATCAGCACCAGGAAGATGGCCATCCAGACCGGATGTGCCACCTGCAGCGGGACGAACAGCGTCGATGTCGCCAGCACCACCGCGCCCAGGATCACGCTTTTCGTCGCCGCCGCCCCGACATAGCCGAGCACGATCTCGAACGCCGACACCGGCGCCGACAGCACCTCGTAGATCGTGCCCGTGAAACGCGGCAGGTAGATGCCGAACGCCGCGTTCGACGTGCTCTCCGTCAGCAGCATCAGGATGACGAGGCCCGGCACGATGAAAGCGCCATAGGTCACACCGCCCATGTCCGTCATGCGCGAGCCGATCGCCGCCCCGAACACGATGAAGTAGAGCGACGTCGACAGCACCGGCGAAACGAGGCTCTGCAACAGCGTGCGCCGCCAGCGCGCCATCTCGTAGCCGTAGATCGCTTGCGCACCCCTGAGGTTCATTGCGATTGCCTCACCAGGTCGACGAAGATCTCTTCCAGCGAGGTCTGCTCGGTCTCCAGGTCGTGATAGGCGATACCCGCATCGCGCAATTGCGACAGCAGCGTCGTGATGCCTGTCCGCTCGCCCCGCGTGTCGTAGACGTAGGTGAGCCTGTCCCCGGCGGTCGACAGTGTCAGTTTGTCGGCAGGCAGGCCGTCCGGGATCGCCTCAAGCGGCCGGGCCAGATGCAGGATCAGCGACTTCTTGCCGAGCTTGCGCATCAGCTCCGCCTTCTCCTCCACCAGCACCAGTTCCCCCTTGATGATCACACCGACGCGGTCGGCCAGATCCTCCGCCTCCTCGATGTAGTGCGTCGTCAGGATGATCGTCACGCCTGCCGCGCGCAGAGCCCCCACCACGTCCCACATTTCCCGCCGCAACTCCACGTCGACGCCGGCCGTGGGCTCGTCGAGGAACAGGATCTCCGGCTCATGCGCGAGCGCCTTGGCGATCAACAGGCGCCGCTTCATCCCGCCCGACAGCGTCATGATCCGGCTGTCCTTCTTGTCCCACAACGTCAGCTGCTGGAGCACGCGCTCGACATGGCCGGGATCGGGCGGCTTGCCGAACAGCGCCCGCGAGAACGCCACGGTGTTCCACACTGTTTCGAACATGTCCGTCGACAACTCCTGCGGCACGAGGCCGATCCGTGACCGTGTCTCGCGCCATTCGCGGATGATGTCGTGGCCATCGACCGCGACCGTGCCCGCCGTCGGCGTCACCAGCCCGCAGACGATCGAGATCAGGGTCGTCTTGCCCGCGCCGTTGGGCCCGAGCAGGGCAAAGATCTCGCCGCGTCGGATCGAAAGATCGACGCCCTTCAGCGCCTCGAAGCCCGACGCATAGCGCTTGGTCAGTCCGGTGATGGTGATGATCGATGGCGTCATGGCGCGTCGGGCAGGCCTTGTTGATGTCGCAGGTGCCCTGTCGGGCGACGCAGGACGTTGCCGGGGCGGGGACCGCCTACGGCCACTTCACCAGCGGCGGCATGGACGACAGGATCGAATCCACGTTGCCGCCGGTCTTCAGGCCGAACACCGTGCCGCGATCGTAGAGCAGATTGAACTCCACGTAACGCCCGCGCCGGATCAACTGTTCCTCGCGCTCGGCCTCGGTCCATTCGGCGGCGAAATTCCCGCGCACCAGCTCAGGGTAGACGCCCAGGAAAGCCCGGCCGACGTCCTTTGTGAAAGCCAGCGCCGCGTCCCAGCCGCCTTCCTCCGGACCAGGCGTCAGGTAGTCGTAGAAGATGCCGCCCACGCCGCGCATCTCCTTGCGGTGGGGCAGATAGAAATATTCGTCGCACCATGTCTTGTAGCGCTCGTAGTCGGCGATCGCATGCCCCTCGCAGGCCGATTTCATGGCGGCGTGAAAGCTCTGCGTGTCCGCATCGTCCTGCGTGCGCCGCTTGGCGAGCACCGGAGTCAGATCCGCCCCGCCGCCGAACCACCACTTGGTCGTCACAACCATCCGCGTGTTCATATGCACGGCCGGAACGTTGGGATTGTGCATGTGCGCGATCAGCGAGATGCCCGACGCCCAGAAGCGCGCATCCTCCTCGGCACCGGGAATTTGCTTTCTGAACTCCGGCGCGAACTCCCCATGCACCGTCGAGGTGTGCACGCCGACCTTCTCGAACACACGGCCCGCCATCATCGACATGGTGCCGCCGCCGCCGTCGGCCCCCGTGTGATCGGTCCGCTGCCAGGGTTTCCGCTTGAACCGTCCTGCCGGCCGCATCGACAGCTTCTGGCCGGCCGGCACGTCGTCCTCCAGCGCCTCGAAGGCCGCGCAGATGTCGTCGCGCAGCGCCTCGAACCATTGGCGCGCCTCGGTTTTCCAGGTGTCGAGCTGTTGGCTGTCGGGGAGATCGGGGGCGCTTTGGGGCGACGTCACTTTTCTGTCCTCTTGCAGCCGCGGCTGGGATACATCATGTCCGATGACACGAGTGTAGCGCATCCGACGTTTGATCCCCGGTGGCGGCTGATCTCGTAGCCAAACGTCAGATGCAAAAAGCTACACTAGAAACATAGACTTGCTAGTGTTCCTCATGGTTCCGACACTTGCATGCGAGCGCCCGGCAATGGAAACCAAGTGTCGGAACCGGAACACTAGGCGTTCGCGATGAGGCGCGCGAGTGCCGTCGGCCACTTGGCGACGCCGTGCCTCATGAGACCCACGCCCCGCAACCGCCCGCAGCTCGCGGCGCCATCTGGCCGCGCGCTGCAAGTATAGGTCCAGAATGCGAGATTTCGTGACAGGCGCCTTCGCCGGTCCGCGGCGCACCGTCGCCGGGCTTTGGGACCGGCTGTTCGCCCGGTTCGAGCGGGGCATCGACCCCTTCGCACGCGGCGACATGACCCAGCCGCCTGACAAGCTCGTCCCGTTCTTTCTCTATTACCTGAAGCCGGTCTGGCCGGTGTTCGCGCTGCTCGTTGTGGCCGGCATCATCGGCGCCTCCATCGAGGTGTCGCTGATGGCGTTCGTGGGCTCCATCATCGACATGATGCGCGCATCCCAAACGCCGGATCGCTTCTTTTCGGACCATGGCACCATACTCGCGATCATGGCGGCCATCGCATTGATCGCCCGTCCGTTGATGTCGCTCGCCGTCGATCTGATCCGCCACCAGACCATCGACGGCAATTTCAATGTCCGCGTGCGCTGGCAGGCGCACGGCTGGGTGCTGCGCCAGAGCCTGGGCTACTTCCAGAACGACTTCGCCGGCCGCGTGGCGACCCGCGTCCTCCAGGTCGGCCCCGCCGTGCGCGACGTGGCCACCAACATCTGCGACGTCGTGCTGTGGGTCCTGGTCCACTGGATCGGCACCTTCATCCTGTTTGCCGGCGCCGACTGGCGGCTGACCATGCCGCTGGCTGTCTGGCTGACGGCCTATCTCGCCTCGCTGTTTTATTTCGTGCCGCGCATCGAGCGCCTGTCCCGCGACACCTCCGAGGCGCGCTCCGCGCTGACCGGCCGCATCGTCGACAGCTACACCAACATGGCGACGGTGAAGCTGTTCTCTCACACCGACCGCGAGGATATCTATGCCCGCGAGGGCCTGCAGGAGCACCTGACCCGCTACCAGGCCCAGCTCCGCCTCAACACCGTCATGGAGCTCTACCTCTACACCATCAACGGCGCCGTTCTCGTCGTGACCACCGGCCTCGCCTTGTGGCTGTGGAGCCGCGGCCTCGTCTCCGTCGGCGCCATCGCCGTTGTGACCGGCCTCATCATCCGCCTGATGGCCATGTCCGGCTGGTTCATGCGCTCGATGGCCTCGATCTTCGACAACATCGGCGTCGTGCAGGAAAGCATGATGACCATCGCGCGCGCCCACACGGTCGTCGATCGACCGCAGGCCCGGCCGCTCGCCATCGACAACGGCGAGATCCGCTACGACGGCATCACCTTTCACTACGGCAAGGCCGGCGGCGGCGTGATCGACAATCTGTCGCTGACGATCGCGCCCGGCCAGAAGGTCGGCCTGATCGGCCGTTCGGGCGCGGGCAAGTCGACGCTCGTCAACGTGCTGCTGCGCCTGCACGATCTCGAAGCCGGCCGCATCCTGATCGACGGCCAGGACATCGCGTCCGTCACGCAGGACAGCCTGCGCGCTCAGATCGGCATGGTCACCCAGGATACCTCGCTGCTGCACCGCTCCGTCATGGACAACATCCTCTACGGCCGCCCGGAGGCGAGCGAGGCCGCCGCCATCGCCGCCGCCAAGCGCGCCCAGGCCCACGACTTCATCCTCGGGCTCGAGGACCTGAAGGGCCGGCGCGGCTATCAGGCCCACGTCGGCGAGCGCGGCGTCAAGCTGTCGGGCGGCCAGCGCCAGCGCATTGCGATCGCGCGCGTGCTGCTGAAGAACGCCCCGATCCTGATCCTCGACGAGGCGACGAGCGCGCTCGATTTCGGAAGTAGAAGCCGCGATCCAGGAGCAGCTCTACAACCTGATGGAAGGCAAGACCGTCATCGCCATCGCGCACCGGCTCTCGACGATAGCGGCGATGGATCGCCTCGTCGTGATGGACAAGGGCCAGATCGTCGAGGACGGCACCCACAACGAGCTGATTGCGCGCGGCGGCCTTTATTCCGAGCTCTGGGCCCGCCAGTCCGGCGGCTTCCTCGCCAAGGAAGCGGCGGAGTAGGGGCGAGGGGCTCGTGCTTGCTCTGTCGCGTCAATCGATCCATTCTTCCCGACGTAAGGCCAATGAGACAGGGCTATGGAACGCATCGCCAAGTTGCACATCGAGAAACTGCCCGAGGGCGTGTACTTGGCGACGTCCGACGACATTCCGGGGCCCGTGGCGCAGGGCCGCACGATCGCGGAGACGATCGAGATTGCGCGGGACGTGGCGCGCAAGCTGATTGAGGCGCAGGCTGGACTGCCCGTATTGCCGGAAGCTGACGAGTTTTTCGAGTATTCGCTCATCGTCGGTGTGTGATGGGACGGCTCGCCGGCTTCCAATACCGCGACATCGTCGCCAAAATGCGGGCACTTGGTTTTGAGTTTGATCGGCAGGCAGCGGGATCTCACGAGATCTGGCGCAATCCGTCCACCGGACGCTTTACGACCATCCCCAACCACCTGGGCGACATGCCGGAAGGGACACCGCGGGCCATCCTGCGGCAGGCCGATGTAACGCCCGACGCATTTCTCGACGTATGATGCTTGCGCATTCAGCGCTTAGCCACTCGCCGCCTGCTTCCCGAACTTCCACGCCGTCAGAACACCGAACGTGTAGGTGACGACGAAGCCCGCGAGCGCGGAGGCATAGCCGACCGTGTGCTCGTTCCACCCGGCGATGCAGCTGCCCGGGATGACGTAGCCGAAGCCGATGATCAGCGACGGCACCAGATGGCTCGCCAGGATCGCTGCCAGCACCAAGATGCGAAACTTGAGCGAGCGGGCCGGCGTGGCGGGAGCGGTGGTGGGAATGGGAAGCTCCTGTAAACCGAGGCATGGGCCGATGTGGCGCCACGCGAGGCCGAGGGGTTGCCGTCAGCCTTACTCGGCCAGAAGGGTTCGCGCCGCTGGGAAAATGGGGACAGGATGAATTTCCGAGCGGGACGGGGTCTTTTTCCGCGATCGAGCAGAGAAATTCTTCCTGCCCCCATTTTCCTAGTTCCTGACATACCGCCAGAAGCTGCCGACGCCGTCGACCGTCTCGCGCTGGTAGACGGCAAAGCGCCGGTCGGGTGGCCGGATGCCCTCGCGCAGCAAAAGCTTCAGGTCGGACAGCATATGGCTGCCCTCGGCATAGGTCGCATGGTTGACCGTCAGCCAGCCGTCGTCGCCGGCAGCCGAGATGTCGATGGAATCGACGCCCGGCACGATCACGGGCCGTCCATCCGACACGTCGCCCGCGCGCGGCTGGTCGCCCGCGATCTTCTTCGAAAGTTGCAGCGCGCGATCTTTCGACGAGGCATAGAGCGTCGCCCCGCGCGCCACGCCCGTCACCTGCCGCGCGATCTCCACGAACAGGTCGCGGTCGATGTCGGGCGCGGCGAGCACGATCTGGTCGAGCTTGAGCTTTTGCGCCAGCGCGTTGGGCTCGCCGCCGGCGCCGCGCAACACCTCCAGCAGCGGGCGGTTGCCCAGGCTGTGCGCGATGACGTGCACTTTCTCTGCCTTCGTCTCCGCGGCCACCATCTCCAAAAACGTACGGAAATACCGCCGCGCGCGGTCGGCACTGTCGCGGTCGTAGAGGTAGGCGGTCTCCGATGCCTTCGACGGCCAGGAATACATGTAGGCGACGCCATCGAACTCCATGTCGTGGGCGAGCTGCGCGGTGCGGTAGAGCGCATCCTCGAAGGAGTTGTTGAAGCCGTGCACGAACACGAAGGCCTGGTTCTTGTAGCGCTGGGACTTGGCCAGATGCGCATCGGCGGCACGCGTGAACGCCGCGCGATCCATCAACTCGAACGAGCCGAGCGTGAAGTGCTTGTTGGGGTCCTCGGACTGCGAATAGAGCGTGACGTTCAGGAACGTGAACTGCCACGGCCTGAGGATCTTGCCCTTCTCGCGCGCGACCTTCGGGATCGTCACGTAAGAGCGGCCGAGCTTCAGGTCCTCGCCGCGCTCCGCGCCGGGCAACACGACCTTGTCGACGGAGCCGGTCTCGATACGTCCGGTGTTGCGGATCGGCCCCCGCGCGATCCGGGCGGCAGCGGCTTCCGGCAGCTTGCGGTCGGTCCCCCAGAACACGGGCACCACGTCGAAGGCGTTGTCGTCCGTGCGGGCGACGGTGGCATGAGCAACCGAAGCGGGAATGCCGCGCGTCATCGGAATGGCGGAGCGATAGCTGGACGCCAGAGGATCCGCGATCACAGGCCGGACGGCGGTCTGGACAGTCGGGCGTCCGCCCGCCAGCGACATGGCGACCACCTCGCGCCTGCCAGCCGGCTGGCTTGAAACGGTCGTCGCAGAGACCGGCGCGGCTGCCGGGGGCGGCGCCTCCGCTATAGTCCCCGCGGTGCTGCCGGCCGCGCGCGGCGGCAGGGCCGCCACCTTGGCGCCGTCCTGCGGTTTGCCCTGGCTCACGGTCGTCGGTGGCGAGCTGGCGGTGTCCGTGCTGGCGCATCCCGCCAGCACTGTCGCGACGACAGCGAGCGCGGCCAGCGCCGCCGGCCCGCTTCGCCGGGTTTCTCGCCCTCGCCCGCGGCCAGTCCCGGTATGTGCCTCGCCCATCGCCGTGCCCCCTGTCGGTCCCCAAGACTCTTGCCTAGGGGCGAATCAGGGTACGCAACAAGCCGCTAGGGCGGCGTCAGCGGCGGTCTTTCCCCAGACTTTTGAAGGCAATATCCCATGAGCAACCGGCGCCTTAGTCGGCCAACCCGCCGGTTTGCCTGAGCGCCTCGCCCAGCATGATGGCGCCGGCGATGGCCACGTTCAGCGACCGCAGTCCAGGTCGCATCGGCACGCGGATCCGGTCGTCGACGGACGCGTGGATGTCGTCGGGGACGCCGGCGCTTTCCCGGCCGAGCATCAGCACGTCGTCCGGGCGGAATTGGAAAGCGACGTGCGTGGTCTCGGCACGGGTGGTCGCCAGCACCAGGCGGCAGGCCGCCTTCGCCCGCCACGCCTCGAACTGGGCGAAACTGTCGTGGCGCGTCCACGCGAGCGCGTCCAGATAGTCGAGCCCGGCCCGCCGCAAGCTCCTGTCGCTCAAGGCAAAACCGGTCGGCCCGATGACGTGCGCATGGACGCCGAGACAGGCGGCCAGCCGGAACAGCGTGCCCGTGTTCTGCGGGATGTCGGGTTGATAGAGCGCCAGGTGCATGTCGGATGGCCCGCTTCCGCGTCTGCCGTGAGCCCCGTTGCGGGGCGATGGCCCGATACTGCCGCCGCGCCGCCGGGTGTCCAAGGCCGCGCGTGCGCCAAATTGCCTCTTGGCACGGGACGCACGCCGCCTTGAGGGGCCGGACAAAGGGTGCCAAAAGAACGCGTGGCACCACGCGCCGTCTGTGCGCGCGATGGTCGTTGCGCACTGTTGCCCGAGGCTCGTTCCAGACGCCCGTTCGCGGAGTATGCCGTCGCGCACCCCGGTGCGAAGGGCGATGGCGATGATCGCGGCCACCGTCGACGCAGCGTGCGGCAGGCGCAGGCCGGGAGCCGTAGAGTTTCGCCCGATGATGTTGGCGTCATTCGGGCGGGGATAAACGCATTGGGGAGAGACACGTGGCATCTCACGCTGACGAGCCGACGCGCCGCGATTTCCTGACCATCGCCGGGGGCACCTGGGCGGCTGTCGGTGGCGCCGTTGCACTCTGGCCGTTCATTCAGCAGATGAATCCGGATGCCAGCGCGCTCGCGCTGGCCTCGACCGAGGTCGATCTGAAGCCGGTCAAGGAAGGCCAGGCGATCACGGTCATGTGGCGCGGCAAGCCGGTCTTCATCCGCAATCGCACCAAGGACGAGGTCGAAGGCCGCCGAGGCGACCAAGCCTGCCGAGCTTCCCGATCCCGCCCGCCGACGACAAGCGCGTCAAGAAGGGCCACGAGAACTGGCTGGTGCTGGTCGGCATCTGCACCCACCTCGGCTGCATCCCGAAGGGCCAGGCGATGGGCGACGTCCAAGGGCGACTTCGGCGGCTGGTTCTGCCCCTGCCACGGCTCGCACTACGACACGTCCGGCCGCATCCGCAAAGGCCCGGCGCCGCGCAATCTCGAGGTGCCGCCCTACGAGTTCGTGTCTGACACCAAGATCAAGATCGGCTGAGGGGGAGCGAAACTCACATGTCCGGACACGAGTTCGACGCTACGATCCGCAGTCCCGCATCGCCAAGTGGTGGGATGAGCGCCTGCCCGTCGGGCGCATGATGCACGGGCAGTTCGTCGACTTCCCGACGCCGCGCAACCTCAACTATCTGTGGACGTTCGGCGGCATCCTGACCTTCTGCCTCGTCATCCAGCTCCTGACCGGCATCGTGCTGGCCATGCACTACCAGCCGAGCGCAGCCGAGGCCTTCAACTCGCGTCGAGCACATCCGCCGCGACGTGAACTACGGCTGGCTGATCCGCAACATCCACGCGGTCGGCGCCTCGATGTTCTTCTTCGCCGTCTACATCCACATCTTCCGCGGCCTCTACTACGGCTCCTACAAGGCGCCGCGCGAGGTGCTCTGGATCCTCGGCGTGTTCATCTTGCTCGCGATGATGGCGACGGCCTTCATGGGCTACTCGCTGCCCTGGGGCCAGATGAGCTTCTGGGCGCGTGACCGTCATCACCAACCTGTTCTCCTCGCTCGACAGCATCATCCCCGGCCTCGGCACGACGATCGTCGAGTGGCTGTGGGGCGGCTACTCGGTCTCCGGCGTCACGCTCAACCGCTTCTTCTCGCTGCACTACCTGCTGCCGTTCGTGATCGTCGGCCTCGTCGTTCTGCACATCTGGGCGCTGCACGTCGCCGGCCAGAACAATCCGACCGGCCTCGACGTCAAGACCAAGTCGGACACGCGTGCCGATGACGCCCTACGCGGTGTCGAAGGATCTGTTCGCGATGTTCGTGTTCCTGATCCTGTTCGCCTGGTTCGTGTTCTACGCTGCCGGACTACCTTGGCCACGCGGACAACTACGTCGAGGCGAATCCGCTGGTGACGCCGCCGCACATCGTGCCGGAATGGTACTTCCTGCCGTTCTACGCGATCCTGCGCGCGATCCCCTCCAAGCTCGGCGGCGTCATCGCGATGTTCGCCTCGATCGTCGTGCTGGTCTTCGTCCCGTGGCTCGACACCAGCCGCGTGCGCTCGACCAAGCTACCGCCCGATCTACCGCTGGTTCTTCTGGCTGTTCGTGATCACCTGCCTGGCGCTCGGCTATCTCGGCTCCAAGCCGGCCGAGGGCGTCTACGTGATCTGGGCGCGGATCTTCACGGTCTACTACTTCCTGCACTTCCTCGTCGATCATGCCGATCGTCGGTCTGATCGAGACGCCGAAGCCGCATGCCGAGGTCGATCACGGAATCCGTGCTCGGCAACGGGCGGAGCGGCAGCGCATGCCGGCCGGCGGCCGCCGCGGCTCCAGAGAAGCGCTGACGGCGGGGGCATGAACAGAGATGACCAACATGAACAGGACGCGCCTCATCGTCGTGGCTGCAGCTGGCAGCTCTGCTGCCGTTCGCGGGCGCGGCTCACGCTGCCGGCGGCGAGCGGCGCATCACGATCGAGCGCCAGCACATGGTCGTTCGCCGGCTTCACCGGCCACTTCGACCAGGCCCAGCTGCAGCGCGGCTTCCAGGTCTACAAGGAAGTCTGCGCCTCCTGCCACGGCCTGAGCGCGCATCGCGTTCCGCAATCTCGTGCAGCCGGGCGGCCCGGCGTTCCCCGAGGACGAGCGTCAAGGCGCTGGCCGCCACCTATCGAGGTCCAGGACGGCCCCAACGACGAAGGCAAGATGTTCAAGCGCCCGGCCAAGCTGTCGGACCGGATCCCGCCGCCCTACGCGAACGAGAAGGAAGCGCGCTCGGCCCAGAACGGCGCCTATCCGCCCGATCTGTCGCTGATCGCCAAGGCGCGCAGCGTCGAGAACCACTCGCCATGGTACCTGCACATCTTCCAGATGATGCGCGACATCGCCATCGGCTATCAGGAAGGCGGCGCGGACTACATGCACGCGCTGCTGACGGGCTACAAGGAAACGCCACCCGAAGGCGTCAAGATGGCCGACGGCATGCACTACAACGCAGCCTTCCCCGGCAACCAGATCGCGATGCCGTCGCCGCTCAGCGCCGGCGCCGTCACTTATCAGGACGGCACGCCCCAGACCGTCGAGCAGTATGCGCGCGACGTGACGGCGTTCCTCGCCTGGGCCGCCGATCCGACCCTGGAGCAGAGCGCAAGTCGATGGGCTGGATCGTGCTGCTCTACCTGCTCATCACCTCGATCCTGCTGTATCTCGCCAAGAAGCGGATCTGGGCCGACGCGCACTGATGGCAGCCGCTGCCGGCGCACCCTAAGGCGCCGGTCGCCGGCTCCTCGTGCCGCGCGGTGACGGGCGAGCAACGCGAATGTGATCGGGAAGGCCTCGCTTGCGGGGCCTTTTCTCGTTATGGGCTTGCGCTCGGCATTCGACGCTTGAGGGCGCAATCATGACGAAGACGGTGCTCGGCATCATCGGCGGCAGCGGCCTCTACAACCTGCCGGGCCTGGCCGATCCGCACTGGCAGACGATCGACAGCCCCTGGGGCACGCCTTCCGACGAGATCCTGTTCGCCGAAATCGACGGCCTGCCGATCCGCTTCCTGCCGCGCCACGGCCGCGGCCATCGCCTGTCGCCGACCGACATCGACTATCGCGCCAACATCGATGCCATGAAGCGCGCCGGCGTCACCGATCTCGTCTCCGATCTCCGCCTGCGGCTCCTTCCGCGAGGAGCTGGCGCCCGGCACCTTCGTGCTCGTCGACCAGTTCATCGACCGCACCTTCGCCCGCGAGAAGTCGTTCTTCGGCAACGGCCTCGTCGCGCATGTCTCGATGGCCGATCCCGTCAGCCCGCTGCTGGTCGGCCACGTCGAGCGCGCCCTCCAGCACGAGCGGATCACCTATCGCCGCGGCGGCACCTATCTCGTCATGGAGGGCCCGCAGTTCTCCACGCGCGCCGAATCCAACCTCTACCGCTCCTGGGGCTGCGACGTCATCGGCATGACCAACATGCCCGAGGCCAAGCTCGCGCGCGAGGCCGAGCTCGCTACGCGACCGTCGCCATGGTCACCGACTACGACTGCTGGCACGACGATCACCAGAGCGTCGACATCGCCTCCGTCATCAAGGTCATGACCGAGAACACGGAGAAGGCGCAGCCGCATGATCCTGCGCCTTGCCCGCGACCTGCCGCGCGAGCACGAGCCGTGCCCCATCGGCTCCGACCGTGCGCTCGAGATCGCCCTCATCACCGCGCCCGAGGCTCGCGATCCCGCGCTCGTCGCCAAGCTCGATGCGGTGGCCGGGCGGGTGTTGAGTGGAAAATAGGTGAGTGGAAAATAGGGACAGGAAGAATTTCGCTCGTAATCGCTCACCAGGAGGAGTTCGGGCCCGAAATTCTTCCTGTCCCTATGTTTCCGACCCTGGACCTGCTCTTTCTCTTGAAGTTCGTCCTACGCCACGCCCGCGCGCAGCAGATCGTGCACGTGCACGATGCCGACCGGCTTCTCGCCGTCGAGGACGAACAGCGCCGTGATGCGCCGCGTGTTCAAGATCTCCAGCGCCTCCGCGGCGAGCGTGTCCGGCGTGACCGTCGTCGGGCCCTTGGTCATGATGTCGCCGGTCTTGGCCTTGAGCAGATCCTCGCCCATGTGACGGCGCAAGTCGCCGTCCGTGACGATGCCGATCAGGCGGCCTTTCTTGTCGACGATGCCGAGGCAGCCGAAGCTCTTGGCCGTCATCGTCAACAGTGCCGCGCTCATGGATTCCGACTTCTTGGCGAGCGGCAGCCGGTCGACTTTGTGCATCACGTCGCCGACGTACTTGAGGCTGGCGCCGAGCGAGCCGCCGGGATGGAACACCTTGAAGTCGTGCGCCGTGAAACGCTTCGCCTCGAGCAGCGCGATGGCGAGCGCGTCACCGAGCGCGAGCTGCATCGTCGTCGACGTCGTTGGCGCGAGGCCGTGCGGGCACGCTTCCTTCGCCTTGGGCAATTGCAGGACCACGTCGGACTGCTCGCCGAGCGCGCTGTCGGCGCGGCTGGTGATCGAGATCAGCGGGACGTTGAACCGCCGTGCGAAGGTGATGATGCTCTTCAGCTCCACGGTCTCGCCGGACCAGGAGATGGCCAGGATCACGTCGTCGGGCGTGATCATGCCGAGGTCACCGTGACTGGCTTCGCTGGGATGCACGAAGAAGGCAGGCGTGCCGGTCGAGGCAAACGTGGCCGCGATCTTCTGGCCGACATGGCCGCTCTTGCCCATGCCTGTGACGATCACCCGCCCTCGTGCCGCGCGCAGCGTCTTGACCGCGGTTTCGAAAGGTCCGGCCATCGGGCCGTCCAGCTCCCCGGTGAGTGCGGCGATCCCCTCGCCCTCGATTTCCAGCGTCCGGCGCGCGGACGCCAGCAGCATCCGGCCTTCGCTGCGGCCGCCTTCGATCGGTCTGAGCTTTGCCATGACGGAATCCCCCTGTTCAGGCTGTGTATCAAACCCGGGGGGCAGCGCCAATCGCGGCGAAACACTCCTCAACCGCTCGTTTACGGTTTGTGGCCTAGTCTCTGGCCTGAAGTCCAAGCCGCCCAGTGGCCCAACGGCTCCCGTGTCCCGAGCGACCCGAGGCCACGGCCGGCGCGCGTCGCGTATCCCTGATTCGATAGGATTCACGTCGTGGCGACCCGTGGCCGGCAGCGGCAGAGAGTTCAGTCTCGACAGCCCATGCGCGCCGCGCGCCGGGCGGCGCTGGCCGTTTGCGGGCTCGTGTCGACCTGGCCGGGAGCGGCAGTCGCCCAGACAGCCGCCCCCGAACAGATCCTGTCCCCGCCCGAGTACGTCCGTCGCGCACAAACGCGCCCGTCGCGCCCCGACGACCCCTTGCTGCGCCCCTCCCAGGACGCCGACGATGCCGTCGCACCCCAGCGCCCGGTCCCGCCGCCCCCGGATGGCGATCTGACGCAGGAGGTCGAGCCCACCCCCTTGCGCGACGGCATCCTGGCGGAGACCGAGCCGCAGCTGAACCCGGCCATCGACACGCCTGAGGGGCTGGGCGCCGACGCCCGCGCGCCCGAGGACATCCGCGCCTTCACGTCGCCGCCCGCCGGGCACGACCCGCTCCTGTTTCGAATAGACGACATCGCCCCCTTGCAGGACCGCCGCGTCGGCCGCCTGTTCCGCCGCGAGCCCTACGAGCCCCTTGGCATTCGCCTCGGCTCCTTCGTCGTCTTCCCGCAGATGGAGTTGGCCGGCGTCGCCTTCTCCAATGTGCTGTCGAGCCCGCAGGCCCGGTCCGACCGGGCCCTCGCGGTGATCACCGAGATGCGCGCCGTCTCCGATTGGCGCTGGCACGGTCTGGAGGTGCGCGCGCGCGGCGATTACACCTTCCACGACACCTTTGACAGCGAGGACGACCGCCGCCAGCTGATCGAGGCGCGCGGCCGCATCGACGCCACATCGCGCACCAACCTCCAGGCGCTCGCGTCGCGCGAGGTCAGCCAGGAGAGCCGCACCGGCGTCAACCCGGCCACGGCCACGAATCGGGCAGACGTGACCACGACCAACCTCGCAGCCAGCCTGAACCATCGGTTCAATCGACTGTCGCTGCAGTTGCGCGGCGGCGTCACCGAGGTCGACGTCGGGCGCGTGCGCACGCCGGGCTCGAGCCTGACCAATGCCGAAAAGGACGTCCGCACGACCGAAGAGGCCGTCCGCGCCACCTATGAGCTGAAACCCACGCTGTCGGTCTTCGGCGAGGTTGCCACCAACCAGCGCGACTATCACACCGCGCCCGCCGACGGCATCCGCCGCGACTCCGACGGCGCGCGTCTGCGCGTCGGGCTGGGCTTCGGCACCACCGGCGAATGGCTGCGCGGCGAGGCGAGCATCGGTTGGGGCCGCCAGGATTACGATGACCGTCTGCGCTCGATCGACGGCTTCCTGTTCGACGCCAATCTCGCCTATCGCATGACGCCGCTGACGACCCTGCTGCTCACAGGACGCACCGAGTTCTCCGACAGCCTCGATCCGGGCGTGACGGGTGCGGTCGGCCGCACACTCGGCCTGGAGGCGCGCCACGTCTTCCGCGCCTGGCTGATCGGCTCGGCGGCACTGACGACGACCCGCTACGATTTCACCGGCTCACCGGCCGAGGAGCAGACCACGACGGCAAGCCTCGGGCTGGAATACTACATCTCGCGCGAAATCATGCTGTTCGGTCGCTATCAGCACCAGTGGTTCGACTCCAACGCCGCCGGTGCCGACTGGCAGGCCGACGAAGCCCGTCTCGGCGTCCGCATCCGCCACTGAGGCTGCGAGCTTGCGCGCGCCTCGGGCAGCGCTAGTCGGGCTTGGGCTCGCGCACCATCACGATCTGCGTCTGCGTCACCTGCGCGAGCAGCTTCCCCTCGTCGTCCGTGATGCGCGTCTGCCAGACGTTGGTGCGCTTGCCGCGGTGCAACGGAACGGATTCCCCGTGCAGGTATCCGCCGAGCTTCCCCGGCGCGAAGAAATTCGTCTTGCTCTCGATCGTCGCCGTGGTCGCCCCCTTCGGCAGGTTGGCGATGGTGCCGATCGCGCCCAGGTGGTCGGCGAACGCCATGTACGCGCCGCCGTGCACGACGTTGTTGCCGTTGCCGACGAAGTCTGCGGCCTTCATGCGGCCGATCACGCGCTCCGGCGTCACGCTGTCGAGCTCGATCCCCAGATGACGCATTAGCGCCGGCGGGCGCTCCGTGAAGCGCTTGAGTAGGTCGGACAAGGATCGGGCTCCCGTGTTCGCTGGTTATTCCGCCGCCGCCGCCGCCCACTGCTGCGTTGGCCACGTCGGCCGCGGCAACCCGAGGTTCTCGCGCAGGGTGCTGCCGGCATACGCGGTACGGAAAATTCCGCGCCGCTGCAACTCCGGCACGACGAGCTCGACGAATTGCTTAAGGGTGTGAGGGATGAGGGCTGGCATCACGTTGAAGCCGTCGCAGGCGCCCGTCGTGAACCACTCTTCCATCGTGTCGGCGATCTGCTTGGGCGTGCCGGTCAGCTGGAAGTGCCCGCGCGACGGCGCGAACGTGCCGTAGAGTTGGCGCACCGTCAGCTTCTCGCGCTTGGCCATTTCGATCAGCATGTCGGCGCGGCTCGCCGACACCTTGCTCGGCGCGATCTCCGGCAGCGGCCCGTCCACGTCGATGCCCGACAGGTCGGTGTCGAGCCGCTTCGACAGGAGATTGAGGCCGGACACCGGGTCCGTCAGCGCTTGCAACTCGTCGAACGCGCGCTTGGCCTCGTCCTCCGTCTCCCCGATCGTCACGTAGAGGCCCGGCATCACCTTGAGGCTATCGGGATCGCGCCCGTGCGCGACCACGCGCGCCTTGAGGTCGGCGTAGAAGGTGCGCGCAGCCTCGATCGTGCGGTGGACAGCGAAGATCACCTCCGCCGTTTCCGCCGCAAGCTCTCGACCGTCCTCCGACGCGCCGGCCTGCACGATGATCGGTTCGCCCTGCCGCGACGGCGGCACGTTGAGCGGCCCCTTCACCCGGTAATGCTGGCCCTTGTGCTCGAGGATATGCAGGCGCTTCTCGTCGATGTAGACGCCGCTCTCCTTGTTGCACAGGAAGGCGCCATCATCGAAAGAGTTCCAAAGTCCCCGCACGACGTGCGCGAACTCGCGCGCCCGCGCATAGCGCTCCACCTTCGGCAGATGCTCCGCATAGCCGTAGCTTTCCGCTTCCGACGGGTTGGCCGACGTCACGAGGTTCCACGCCGTGCGCCCGCCGCTGATGAGGTCGAACGAGGCGAAGCGGCGGGCCAGAGAGAACGGATCGTTATAGGTGGTGCTCGCCGTCACCGCGAAGCCGAGGTGCTTGGTGTGTTGCGACAGCGCGCACATCAGCACGAACGGCTCGATGCGCGTATTGTAGCGTTCGCGCACCATGGCATCGAGGCTGCCCTGCCAGAACGTCAGCGTGTCCGCCATGAAGAACATGTCGAACAGGCCGCGCTCGGCGAGCTGCGCTGTCTCGATCAAGTGAGGGAGGTTCCACGGCGCGTCCGCTGTCGACTGGGGATGCCGCCACGCCGACAGGTGATGGCCGCACGGCCAGTTGAACATGCCGAGCCGCATCTGGCCCATCGGTGCCGTCGCCATCGCGTCCTCCTCTCGTAATCCGCTCTGCCAGCAGGGCCTATTCGCGGCCCCCGGCGGACTTAACCCGTTGTTTCGAGCGTTCGTTTGATCCGTGTCAGATTGTGCCACCTGCCGGCGGCATGGCAAGTTGACGAAGTGTCCCCTCTGACCCGCGTCAGCCGGCCAACTCCCGCCCGCGCTTGGTTGCCGCGGCCACGGCCTCCGTCATCAGCTGTTCGAGTCCGGCCCTATCACGCATCAGCACGTCCAGCGCGGCAGCCGTCGTGCCGCCGGGTGAGGTGACGTTCTTTCTGAGCGTCGCCGGATCGAGGCCCGACTGGCGAAGCAATTCGCCCGAGCCCGACACGGTCACATTTGCGAGTCGTTGCGCGAGTTCGGCATCGAGCCCGGCCGCCCGACCCGCCGCCGCCAACGCCTCGGCGAGCAGGAACACATAGGCCGGGCCCGAGCCCGAAACCGCCGTCACCGGATCGATCAGCGCCTCGTCGTCGACCCAAGCCACCTCGCCGACGGCGGTCAGCAGGTCGGTGGCGAGCGCGCGTTGCCCCGCCGTCACCGCCCCGTTCGGGCAGCACACCGTGATGCCGCGACCGATCGCGGCGGGCGTGTTCGGCATCGCCCGCACCACGGCGCTGCCCGGCGCCAGGTGCGCCTCGAAACTCGCAATCGTGCGCCCCGCCGCGATCGACAGCGTCAGCGTGCCGGGTCCCGCCGACGTCGCCACGCCCTGAAACACTGCCTCCATCACCTGCGGCTTGACTGACATCACGATCACCGCGGGCGGCCGATCGAACGGGCCGGCGTCGGCGCCCCAGGCGATGCCGTGGCGCTCCAGCAGCGCAGCCACCTCCGGCGGCGGTTGCGGGTCCTGCACGCGCACCATCCGGGGATCGAGGCCGCGCTCCAGCCATCCGGCCAGCATCGCGCCACCCATCTTGCCGGCTCCCACCAGCACGAGCGGTCCCTCGAGCGTCAGCGTCATCTTCGTCTCCTTAACCATAACAGCGCGCATGCCGCTTCGGACATGAGGATCGGCGAGCTTGCTCGCGCGCTTGCGTGCAACCATACACTATCGCGAGGAACGTCATCGCCAGCACGGCGTTCGTCAGTGTACCGTAGGCGCCGGCCGGGCGGGTCTCCCGCGCGAAGCGGGTGCCCACGATCGCGCATGTGGCTTGCGTCCGCCAAGGGATCTCCGATGGACAAGAAGAACCAGCTCAATCTTTGGTACGTCTTCGCCGCCTTCGGCCTGCTCATGCTGTTCCAGGCGTGGTGGACCGCAGCCAACGTCGAACGCCTCCCCTACAGCGAGTTCATGAAGCAGTTGAAGGACGGCAAGATCGAGGAGGTCGTTGTCTATCCCGACCGCATCGAGGGCCAGTTCAAGACCGCGAGCAAGACCGGCCGCGAGCTGTTCACGACCAACCGCGTGCAGGAGGACGTCGCCGGCGATCTGGCCAAGTACGACGTCAAATTTCGCGGCGCGCAGGAATCGACGCTGATTCCCACCATTCTGTCGTGGGTCATTCCCATCCTCCTGTTCTTCGCACTATGGCAATGGTTCTTCCGCTCCTACGCCGAGAAGCAGGGCATGGGCGGATTGATGAACATCGGCAAGAGCCGCGCCAAGATCGTCGTGCAAAAGGACACCGGCGTCACCTTCGCCGACGTGGCCGGCGTCGACGAGGCCAAGGCCGAGTTGAAGGAGATCGTCGACTTTCTGAAGAACCCGGAGCACTACGGCCGCCTCGGCGCGCGCATCCCCAAGGGTATCCTCCTGGTCGGCCCGCCCGGCACCGGCAAGACGCTGCTCGCCAAGGCCGTCGCGGGCGAGGCTGCCGTGCCGTTCTTCTTCATCTCCGGCTCCGAGTTCATCGAGATGTTCGTCGGCGTCGGCGCCGCGCGCGTGCGCGATCTTTTCGAGCAGGCGCGCAAAGCCAAGCCCTGCATCATCTTCATCGACGAGCTCGACAGCCTCGGCCGCAGCCGCGCAGGCAATGTGGGGGGCGGCGGCTACGACGAGAAGGAGCAGACGCTGAACCAGCTGCTCGCCGAGCTCGACGGCTTCGATCCGCGCGAGGGCATTGTTCTGCTCGCCGCGACGAACCGGCCCGAGGTGCTCGATCAGGCCCTGACGCGCGCGGGACGCTTCGACCGCCAGGTGGTCGTCGATCGGCCCGAGAAGGGCGGGCGCGCCGCGATCCTGCGCGTTCACATGCGCAAGATTACGCTCGCGCCCGACGTGGACATCGATCAGGTGGCCCAGATCACGCCAGGCTTCACCGGTGCCGATCTGGCGAACCTCGTCAACGAGGCCGCGTTGAACGCCACGCGCCGCAACGGCAAGCACGTCACCATGGACGACTTCACCCGCGCCGTGGAGCGTCTCGTCGCCGGCATCGAGAAGCGCTCGCGCCTGCTTCACCCCAAGGAACGCAAGACCGTCGCTTATCACGAGATGGGTCACGCGCTCGTCGCGTCCGCGCTGCCCGGCGCCGATCCCGTGCACAAGGTCTCCATCATCCCGCGCGGCATCGGCGCGCTCGGTTACACCATGACGCGGCCGACCGAGGACCGCTTTCTCATCTCGCGCGTGGACCTGGAGAATCGCATGGCCGTGCTGATGGGCGGTCGCGCGGCCGAGGAAATCGTGTTCGGTGAGATTTCGACCGGCGCTGCCGACGACCTCGACAAGACGACCGACATCGCCCGCCAGATGGTGACGCGTTTTGGCATGATCCCAAAGCTCGGCCAGGTCGTCTACGAGCAGAACCGCAATGTGTTCCTGGGCGAGACGGCGATCACAACCGGGGCGAGGTCTTATTCCGAGGACACCGCGCGCGAGATCGACATCGCCATCCGCGCCCTCGTCGAGTCGGCCTACGCCAGGGCCAAGGACGTCTTGACCCGCCGCCGCGGCGAACTGGACGAGGGCACGCGCCTGCTGCTCGACAAGGAGACGTTGACGCCGGCCGAGTTCCCCGCATTGAACCCGGCTGCGGTGGCGAAAGCCGCTGCCACCGAGCGCGCTCAGCAGACGAGCAAGCCGCCTCCGGCGCCACCAGGCAGCCCCGTGCCCGCGCCAGCACTCGCCGGCAACCCACCCGGTGCACCCACGCCGCCGGTTTCGGCGTCGCCGCCGGCACGCACGCCATCGACCGTCGCCGCCACTGGCGTCACGTCCCCTGGCATCGCTGCTGCGCCCAGCACCGACGCAGTCCGCGACCCCGAGACGTCAACGCGCGCGGCCTTTGCCGGAAGTCGCGTCTGACGCTTAGGCAGTGGTCCGCCGTCCCGGAGGTTTCACGGATAGAGCCGCTGGCGCACCCACGGCGCGGCGGCGCTCTCGCGCACGAACTGAACGCGCTCGTGCAGGCGAAACGGCCGGTCGTGCCAGAACTCCATTTCGACCGGTGTCACGCGGAAGCCCGACCAGTGCGGTGGCCGCGGAATTTCGCCGAGCGGATAGCGCGCGGTATAGCCGGCCACCGCTTTCTCCAGCGCAAAGCGGCTCTCCAGCGGCCGCGACTGCGCGCTGGCCCATGCGCCGAGCCGGCTGCCGCGCGGACGGCTGGCGAAATAGGCGTCCGCCTCCTCCGCTGTCGTCTCGCTCACCAGGCCGCGAATGCGAACCTGCCGGCGCAGGGACTTCCAGTGGAACAGTAGCGCGGCCTTGTGGCTCGCCAACAGCTCGCGCCCCTTGGCGCTCTCGTAGTTGGTGTAGAACACGAAACCGCGCTGGGCGTGGTCGGCCGTGTCGAGACCCTTCAACAGCACCATGCGCACGTTGGGCAGCCCGTCCGCGTCCACGCTGGCCAGCACCATCGCGTTGGAGTCATTGATCTCGTGGCGGCGCGCATCCTTAAACCAGTCCTCGAACAGCCCGAACGGATCGTCCGAAGACACGAAGTCGCCGGCGGGCGGGCCGCCGTAGTAGTCGGGCTTCGTCTCGCTCATCGCTGCATCCTCGATCGATCGTTGTCCCGTGCCCGCCTCGCGCGAAGCCGCATCGGCCGAATCCGTTGACGGATCGTATCCGCACGCTTCCCGCTGAGACGCTCGGCACGCGCCTTCAGCACCTCTTAACCCAACCCGCGCACACTCGGAAGCCAGCGTTCCCGGATATGGCCCTGTCGGCGGTTCGCGATGAGGTGTTGTAAGTGGCTTTGTGGAGTTCCCGTGTCATGGTGCCTACGTATTGGTATTCGACGTTCGCCGCAGTCATCACGTCCGGCTTCGTGCTTGCGGCGGCCGTCTTGATGTCAGCGGAGCCGGTGCTCGCCGCCGAGGCGGCGAGCATCGACCGTCCGCTGTCAGCCGCCCCCCCGGGCATAACCGTCCGCCCCTCGGACGAGGCCGTGCCGGGCATCCCGTCGGCCCCCATGCGCCACCGCCTCGACGCCGGCGATGAGCGCGCCACGCTGGAGGCCCTGCAACTCACCCTGACCGAGGTCGAGGACGGCTCCACCTTCGTCTGGCACCGCCGCAATGGCCGCGTCTCCGGCCTCTTCCAGCCGACCCGCTCGTTCAAGGGCGACACCGGCCAGGTCTGCCGCCGCTTCCGCATGATGCTGACCTCAGGCCGCTATTCGCGCCGGCTCGAAGCCATCGCCTGCCGCGACGACACGGGCGTGTGGACCATCGCAGGCTGAGGCGCGAGGACCTCTGGCGCTCCAATCCCCCATCCTTTAAGGCAGGGCCCAGGTCCATGCCGACCGGCCCCCGCACCGCGGGGCGCCGGGGGCCGCGATCTGGACCGCATCCGGCAATCGTGTAGGATGCGGCCGCAACAACAAGGATGATCGGAGAGTTTGGGGGTCATGGCTGAGACAGACCAGGGCGCCGCCGTGCCGCAGGGCACGCTCATGGCCGGCAAGCGCGGCCTCATCATGGGCGTCGCCAACAATCGGTCGATCGCCTGGGGCATTGCCAAGGCGACGGCCGCCCAAGGCGCCGAGCTGGCGTTCACCTATCAGGGCGACGCCTTGAAGAAGCGCGTCGAGCCGCTGGCCGCCGAGGTCGGCTCCAATGTCGTGCTGCCCTGCGACGTCACCGACGCCGCTTCCATGGACGCCGTGTTCGCGGCGCTGAAAGCCAAGTGGGGCCGGCTCGATTTTCTTGTCCACGCCATCGCCTTCTCCGACAAGAACGAGCTCGACGGCCGCTACGTCGACACCAGCGAGAAGAACTTCACCCAGTCGATGCTGATCTCCTGCTACTCGCTGACGGCGCTTGCCCAGCGGGCGGAGAAGCTGATGACGAACGGCGGCTCGCTGCTGACGCTCACCTACTACGGCGCCGAGAAGGTCATGCCGCACTACAACGTCATGGGCGTCGCCAAGGCCGCGCTCGAGGCGACCGTGCGCTATCTGGCCGCCGACCTCGGCAAGAACGCAATCCGCGTCAACGCGATTTCCGCCGGCCCGATCAAGACGCTGGCTGCCTCCGGCATCGCCGACTTCCGCTACATCCTGAAGTGGAACGAGTACAACTCCGCGCTGCGGCGGACCGTGACGATCGAGGAGGTCGGCGGCGCGGCGATGTACCTGCTGTCCGACCTGTCGCGCGGCGTGACCGGCGAGGTCCACCACGTCGACGCCGGCTACCACGTCCAGGGCATGAAGAACGAAGACGCCCCCGACATTTCAGTGGTCAAGAGCGGCGACTGACGGCCGGCCCGCCCCTTCACCTTCAGCGGTGCCGAGCCCCCGATGTCCGACACCGCCGAGATCACTGCCCGTGAGGCCGACCGTGCTTCGGTCGATGCGGCCATCACGCTGGCGCTGACGCTGCCCGGCGACACGGTCCTCTACCTGCTGCTGCCGATTTATGCGGCGACGTTCGGTGTCTCGCTGCCCGAAGCCGGACTGCTGCTCGCCGCTAACCGGCTGATCCGCATCGTCGGTTACGGTTGGGTTGCGCGCTTTTATGCAGCCCGCGGACCGCGCACGGCCTGCTTGATCGCCACGCTCGGCGCCGCGTTTTCCGCCCTCCTTTATGCGACCTGCTCGGGGCTTTGGCTGCTCCTCGTGGGGCGGTTGATCTGGGGGCTCTCCTTCGCTGCCATGAACCTCGCCAATCAGGCGTTGCCAACCGCCGTCGCAGAAGGTGCCGCGCGCCGCATGGGCCTGTCGCGCGCCATCATCTCGGTTGGCCCGGCGATCGGCCTCGTCGCCGGCGGCCTGCTGGCACCCCTTTATGGCCCGCGCGTCGTGTTCTTCGCCCTGGCGCTTGTCTCGTGCGTGGGCCCGCTGTTTGCCTTGCGCTTGCCAGCCACGCAGGAGCGCGCGCTGGGCGGCGGTCCGCGCTTCGAGCGGCCCGGTGCGATCAGCATCTGGTCGTTCGCATTTGGATTCACGCTCGATGGGATCTTCATCGTCGGCCTCGGCGTGCTCGCAGCCTCCTACAATTCCGGAGGCGCGGTCCTGGCGGCGGCACTTGCCATGGCCTTGCGCTACGTGGCCGAGATCGCATTCTCTCCCGTCAGCGGTAGCCTTGCGCAACGCCACGGCGCAAAGGCGTTGCTGGTTGTTACTTCGCTCGGATCGGCCATTGGCCTGTCGCTGATGGCGATGGAGGGGTGGCTGCTGTGGGGCGCGGTCTTCGCCACGATCGTCCTGCGCGCGCTGGCGCAACCGCTGACGGCCCCGCTCGTGGCCGAGATCTATCCCGGCGCCGCCCGTGTGCCAGCCCTCGCCCGGCAGGCGACGTGGCGCGACATCGGCGCTGGCGCCGGCCCCCTCGCCGCAGGCCTGCTGTTTCCGATCGCCGCGCCGCTTGCGATCTACGCCGGGTCCGCCGCACTGCTCGCCGGCGCCACCGTTGCCCTGATGCGCTTGCGTCAGGGACCGGCCCGCCTCAATCCCACTGGCTGATGTTGCGCCCGATGCCAGCCGCGCTGGATGCCATGCCGATCAGTCGCAGCACCTTCGACAGCTCGTTGCCCTCGGCATTGGCCGCATAGACCACGTCCTTGTCGCGCAGGATGAAGCCGCGCGCGAAGAAATAGCTCTCCGGGCTGTTCAAGTTGAGACGGTAGACGACGGGCACGTAGGCGCCGGCCTGGGTTGGGATGTAGGCACTGAACCGTTCCACGAATTCGCGCCGCTCGTGGCGGAACACGAACACGCTCGCCGCATCCGCGCGCGTGTCGATCAGCCCGCCCGTCGCCGCGATCGACTCCAGCACGTTCACCTGAAGCACGTCGAAGGGATAGACGCCCGGCTTCTGCACCGCGCCCACCACGGTGTAGCGGCGCGGCTCATAGCTGACGTAGACCTGATCGCCGGTCTGCAGTGCCACGTTCTCCCGGTTGTCGTCGAGGATCGCGGTGAGCAACTGCTCGGCGCGCTGCTCGCCGCGGATGACCAGGATCTTGGTGTCGCGCGCGGGGTGCTTGGTGCCGCCGCCGGCCGCGATCAGGTCGAGCAAATGATCGCCCTTGAGCGACAAGGGATAGAGGCCGGGCTTGCCGACCTCGCCGTTGAGCACGACCGTGTTGGCGCGGTTCTCGATGATGGCGACCGTCGCCTGCGGCTGGATCGCGCGGTCCGACAGCTTGGTCACGATGGCGCGCTGCACCTCGAACGGCGAGCGGCCCTCGACCCTCAGCAGCCCCGCATAGGGCAGCGAGATCTCGCCGGTGCCAGAGACGACCACTTGCGGGAAGTTGGCGCTCTTGTTGGTCTGGCTCGAGAACAGGCCGCCTTCGCCCGCCTCCCAGATGGTGACCGACAGGATGTCGCCGGCGCCGATCCGTGTGCGCATGTCGTGGGGGCGCGTAGGCATTAGCCGCTGCGACAACCCCAGATTGTTGTCGGCGGCGAGTGCAGCCACGACGTCCTGGTTGAGGTCGATCACCACGTAATTGGCGGAGGTGGCGTCGCGGTCCCGGACCTCGATCTGCCGGCCGGTCGGCCCGGACGTCGGAATGATCGCGGCGCAGCCGGTCAGGCTCGGCAGGAGGCCGAGCAGCACCGCCCAGCGGTGACGGGAAGAAGCGCGCAGAATCATGGACGGCGGGACCCGGAAACCTTCGTAAGCCGATGCATACGGGGAACGCGGACAACGCCAGCGGACAACGCGGAGTACCGATGGTCCCATCGCCTGGAAGGATGCACCTCCGGCAAAGCTGGGGATCTGCAACGCGACGGTTGAAAACTCTTGGCCCCGATTGACCTGGGGGGCTGGGATCGATAGTCGGGCTAAAGGGTTAAGGATTGGCTTAAAGGTGCCTCGTCGTGGGCGCGCCGCAACGGCGCGTTCCAGCGCGGCTGCGTCCTTTAGTGTTGTCACGGCGGGGATACGTGAGCACCGAGGACGCCAGCGCGACCGGCACCGTGGACGTTGGCGATGCGCCTGCCGTCCTGATCGTCGGCCGTGGGTGCCGGCTTCCCGGCGCCCCTGATCCCGACGCGTTCTGGCGCGTGCTGGCCGACGGCCGCTGCACGATTGGTGAGATCGGCGTGGACCGCTGGGCCAAGGCCCGCCACTTCGCCAGCAGGCCCGGCGAGGTCGGCAAGAGCTACACCTTCGCCGCCGGCGTCCTGGACGACGTCTGGGCCTTTGACCCCGCCCCCTTCGGCATTTCGCCACGCGAAGCCCGGGAAATGGACCCGCAGCAGCGCCTGCTGCTGGAAGTCGTATGGGAGACGCTGGCCGACGCCGGCGTCCCGCCCTCCGCGCTCGCCGGACGCAAGATCGGTGTCTACGTCGGCGTCTCCAGCCCCGACAGCTCGACCCGGCGCGCCGCCGACGTCGGCGCCACCGACCCCTACCTGATGACCGGCAACACGCTCTCGCTCGTTGCCAACCGCCTGTCCTACGTCTTCGACTGGAAGGGACCGAGCCTGGCCGTCGACACCGCCTGCTCTTCCGGTCTCGTCGCCTTCGCCCAGGCCGTCGATGCCATCCGCGCCGGCCGCATCGAGACCGCCGTCGTCGCCGCCGTAAACGTCCTGTTGAGCCCATTCCCGTTCATCGGCTTCTCCGCCGCGCGCATGCTGTCGCCCGAAGGCCTTTGCCGCCCCTTCGATGCCGACGGCCAGGGCTACGTGCGCGCCGAGGGCGCCGTCGCCTTCCTGGTCACGCGCTCCGGCTCCCACGTCGCGCGCCGCGCGCCCCACTACGCCAAGGTGCTGGCCGTGGGCGTCAACTCCGATGGCCGCACCTCCGGCGTCAGCCTGCCGTCCGCCGAGGCCCAGGCGGCACTGCTGGCCGACGTCTACACCGGAGCCAGAATCGATCCCGCATCGCTCGCATTCATCGAGGCGCACGGCACCGGCACGCGCGTCGGCGATCCCGCCGAGGCCGAGGCGATCGGCACCGTACTCGGCCGTGCGCGCACCGCGCCGCTATCGATCGGCTCGGTCAAGGGCAATATCGGCCATCTGGAGCCCGCCGCCGGCTTGGCGGGCATCCTCAAGTCCACGCTGGCGTTCGAGCATCGCCTGCTGCCCGCCTCGTTGAACTGTCGGCGCCTCAATCCCGCGATCCCCTTCGACGCGCTCAACATCGCCGTGGCGCGCGCACCGTATGCGCTGGCGGATGGTGAGCCGCTGCGCGCCGGCGTCAGCGCCTTCGGCTTCGGCGGTACCAACGCCCACGTCGTGCTCGAGGCCGCGCGAGGCCGCAGGGCGCCGCGCGCGATCCCCGAACCGCCCGAGGCCTCGAACGTCGTCACACTGCGCGCGCCAGAGACGCGGCCTTATCCCGGGCCGCTGCTGCTGTCGGCCCACGGCGAGGACGCGTTGACGGCCACCGCCGACGCATGGCGCGCACGCCTTGCCGCCGGCGACGATCGGCGCGCCACGCTCGATGCCCTGTGCGCCGCCGTCGTCGACCGCCGCGATGCACTGCCCGATCGGCTGGCTGTGGTTGCCGAAACGCCGCGCCAGGCCGCTGACGCGCTGGCGTGCGTCGCCACCGCAAAGCCGCATCCGCGCATCGTTCGTGCGCGCGCCATCGGCCGCGATGCCACGGTCGCTTTCGTCTATGCCGGCAACGGCAGCCAGTGGGCGGGCATGGCGCGCGCTGCCTACGCCGCCAATGACGTCTTCCGCGCGCGCTTCGATCAGCTCGCCGCCGCCTACGCCGGGCACACCGGCATCGATCTCGCCGCTGAGCTCCACGCAGAGGATCTCGCCGCTCGCTTGCCGGCCGCAGCCCTCGCCCAGCCGCTCGTGTTCGCGATCCAGGCGGCATTGACCGATGCCCTCGTCGAGACCGGCCTGCGGCCCGACATCGTCGTCGGCCACAGCGTGGGCGAAGTCGCCGCCGCCTACGCCGCCGGCATCCTCGATGCGGATGCCGCGCTCCGTGTCATTCACGCGCGCAGTGCAAGCCAGGAAGCTGCACGCGGCCGCGGCGGCATGATCGCGCTCGCCGTCGCCGCCGACGATGTGCCCGCGCTCATCGCGCAAAGCGGCGTCGCGGGGCTGGAGTTGGCCGCAATCAATGCGCCGCGCGGCGTGACGCTGTCGGGGCCGCACGCGGCTATCGCCACGTTCGCGCGAGTCGCCACCCGCCTGGGCCTCACACACAAGGTGCTCGACCTCGATTATCCCTTCCACGCGAGCCTTCTCGACGATACGCGCACGCCGCTCCTGCGCGCGCTCGACGGGCTGCAACCGTCCGCCGGTCGCATGCGGTTCGTCTCTTCGGTGTTCGCCAGCGCGGTGCCCGGCGAAGCGCTCGACGCCGACTACTGGTGGCAGAACGTGCGCGCGCCCGTGCGCTTCGACGCCGCGGTCGCCGCCGTCGCCGATGCTGGCGCACAAGTCTTCGTCGAGATCGGGCCGCGCCCGATCCTGTCCGCTTACGTCAAGGCGAGCCTGGACGGCCGCGAGCGCGCGAGCGCCGTCGTCGCCAGCTTGACGCGCGAGGACGACGAGGCCGTCGATCCCATCCGCCTCGCACTATCACGGGCGATCGTCCATGGCGCGCGCGTCGATCGTGCGCGCGCATGGGGCGAGGATGCAGGCGACGATCGCCTGCCGGCCTACCCCTGGCAGCGCCGGCACTACGACATCACGCCGTCCAGCGAGGCCTCGAGCGCGATCCGGCCGGACGCGCTTCTCCATCCTCTGCTCGGCTGGCCCGAGCGCTCCGGCGAGTTGACATGGTATCAACATCTCGACGCGACCACCTGGCCAGCACTCGCCGATCATGTCGTCGGCGACGAGGCCATCATGCCCGGCGCCGCGTTGTGCGAGACCGCACTCGCGGCGGCACGACAGGCCCTGGGCGGCACGCGCGCGGAAGTCTACGACTTCGATATCCTCAGCCCGCTGCCGCTGCCCGTCGATCACATGCGCGAGGTGCGCACGCGCGTTTCGGTTGAAACGCAGGCGATCGAGATCGCAAGCCGCCGTCGCCTGTCGCAAGAGGACTGGCAGCTCCACGTGCGCGCGCGCTATACGCAAGCGCCCCCCGTCCAGCCAGCCCTCCAGCCAGCTGTTCAGCCGCCCGGCGCGACCCCGGGCGCACTCGACCTCGCGGACCTGTCGTTCGATGGCGCGACCGTTGCCGCGTTCTACGAGCGCGCGCGCGTCGCCGGTCTGGCATACGGTCCCGCGTTCCGTCGCCTGGATGCCATCGCGCACGCCAAGTCGGGCGTCGTGGTCGTACGCGTCGAGGAGGCCCCCGTCGCCGGTCACGCCGACCTGCTAATCGATCCCATCGCACTCGACGTCGCCTTCCACGGATTGCTCGCAGTCGTCATGTCCCGCGCGAGGCCCAACGGCACGGTCGGCGACGCGGGCGACGGCACGGGCGATGCGGACACCGACAGCGAAAGGCTCCGTGCCTTCATCCCCGTCCGCTTCGGCCGCGTCGTGCTGCACGACGCTGGACGGCCCGTCCGCTACGCCACGATCGACCGCATCCGCCGTGGCGAGCGCCAACTCGTCTGCGCGCTTTCGCTCTACGACCGGGCCGGTGCGCTCGTTGCCCGTATCGAGGGCGCGCGCTTCCAGGACACCGACCTCGTCGACGCCCCGCGCCTCGCCGACATGGCCGTGACCTTGACGCTGGAGCGGCTACCCGGCGCCGGTGATGCGGCCGGTGATGCGGCCGGTGAGCCGCGCACGGGCGACGCGGCGTCGACGCTGGCCATGGCGGGCAGCAGCGATGCGTCCGCATCTGACGACCCGCAAACTGCCGCGTCAGCACACGAGGCCCGTCTCCTGATCGAAGCACTCGCGCGGCGCATCGCCGTCGACGCGATCCGCGCTCTGGCCGGCGCGGACACCATCGATGCAGACACCCGCGCATCGTCCGGTCCCAAGCCCGGTTCGCCCGCGCAGCGATTGGACGAACTCTGGCGTGCCGTGGCGCCGGTCGGGCTCGCCACCCGCGCGGCCGACGGCTGGCACTTGACCGAGGCAGCCGGCGATCTGCCTGACGCCGACGTGCTGCTCGCCACCATCCTGGCCGAGCATCCGACCTGGTGGCCCGATGTCACCCTGCTGTCGCGCGCCGCCGAGTTGTGGCGCGGCGACGCCCCTGGGCTGTTCACACCGTCCATGTCAGCGGCCTATCGCGACGCCTCACCGCGCCATTGCGCCGAGGCCGACGCCATCCTCGCTGCACTCGATGATGCGCTCCGCGCGCGCGATCGCCGCGAGGACGCGCCGCCGTTGCGGGTTTTGATGCTCGGCCACGATCGCGGCGGCCTGTTTGCCGCCCTCGCTGCGCGCGCGACATCGCCCTTGCGCATGCGCCTCACGCTGCTCGCCGATGACGACACATGCGCGAGCGTTCGCCCTGCGCTGCCCGAGACGTCGGCCGTCGACGTGGTGCCGCGTGTCCCAGGTGCGATGGAGCGCGCTGGACGCGCAGCTGGCGCACCCTTCGACGTCGTCGTCGTAATCGGCGCCGGCGACGTGGACCGTCTCGCCGGCGATCTGGCGGCTGTCGCCCCGCACGTCCGCTCGGGCGCCGCCCTTTGGGCGACGGTGGCGCAGCCGGGCGTGTGCGAGGCCGTGCTGGCGGTTGGCACAGGGCACGATGGCAACCCGCCATCGCGTCCCGTCTCGCAAACGCACTCAGGTCAAGCCGCCGACAGGCTCGCGGCAGCCGGGTGCCGCGACGTGGCCCTTGTGGCCCTCGACGCCAGTGGCGCGCGGTACGTAGCGGCCCGCTTCGCATCCACCGCCCCGATCGCCCCCGCCATCACCAGCCCCGCCATCGCCACACCGGTTTTGATTTTGACCGAGGACGATGGTGCGCCGGCCGCGTTCGCCGCTTGCCTTGCCGACGCCTGCGCTTCTGGCGCCCGCGACGCGCGCATCGCGCCCGTCACGTCCGCCGCCGCGCTGTCACTCGCGCGCGAGGCAGGCGATGGCACCGGCTCGGACATGCCGGCCACCGACGTCGTTCTGGCTTTTGGCCGCTGCGGCCACGACACGGCTGTGGCGGCGCGCTCTTGCAGCGTCTTGGCCGGGCGGCTGGATCTCCTGGCGCGCCTCATCGACACGTTCGGCGCCCCCGGCACCAGGTTTTGGCTCGTGCTGCCCGGCGGCATCCGCGCGAGCGTCGGCCGCGGCGCGGGCGACGCGGTCGCGGCCGGGCTTTGGGCCGCGGCGCGCACAGCGGCCAACGAGAACCCAGAGATAGCGATGCACTGCATCGACATCGCCGACGGCGTGACCCTGCTGGACGCCGCAAGGCGGCTCGCCGGACTGCTCGCCGCGCCGCCGCGCGACGGCGAGATCGTGATCGCTTCGGATGGCGTGGACGCGGTGCGCGCGGTACCGCTGCCGACCACGGTGGACACTTCACCCGACGATCATGCGCTACGCCTGGAGCGCACGCGCCGGCGCACCGGCGACCGCGTCGCTTGGCAGCGCACACCGCGCCGCGAGCCTGCGGCGGGCGAGATCGAGGTGGCCGTCACCGCCACCGGCCTCAATTTCCGCGACGCCATGTGGTCGCTCGGCCTGTTGCCGGAAGAGGCGCTGGAGGATGGCTTCGCCGGTCCTACGCTCGGCCTGGAATGCGCAGGCCACATCGTGCGCGTCGGCAGCGGCATAACGGGCATGGCTGTCGGCCAGGCCGTCCTCGCTTTCGCGCCGAACGCCTTTGCAACCCACGTCACCGTCGCCGAGGACGCCGTCGTCGCACTGCCCGATACGATCGATCCCGCCGCTGCCGCGACACTACCGGTCGCGTTCCTGACCGCCTACTATGCCCTCCATCATCTCGCGCACCTCGAAGCCGGCGAGACGGTCCTGATCCACGGCGGCGCCGGCGGCGTCGGCCTTGCCGCCCTGCAGGTCGCGCAATGGCGAAGCGCGCGCGTCATCGCCACCGCCGGCACGCCCGAAAAGCGCGCCCTGCTCGCCGCGCTCGGTGCCGATCACGTCCTCGACAGTCGCTCGCTGGCGTTTGCTGGCGACGTGCGCGCCCTGACCGGCGGCGAGGGCGTCGACGTCGTGCTCAATGCCCTGGCCGGCGAGGCGATGGAAAAGAGCCTGGCGCTGGTCAAACCGTTCGGCCGTTTCCTGGAGCTCGGCAAGCGCGATTTCTACGGCCATACCGCGATCGGGCTCAGGCCCTTCCGTCGCAACGTCAGCTATTTCGGCATCGACGCCGATCAGCTTCTGGCGGCCCGGCCGGCACTGGCGCGCCGTCTCCTCGCCGAGGTGATGGCGCTGGTTTCCCAGGGCACCTTCACGCCGTTGCCATACCGCACGTTCCAGGGCCGCGACGTCGCCGGCGCTTTCCGTTTGATCCAGCAATCCGGGCACATCGGCAAGATCCTCGTCGTCCCGCCGCCGGTAGACGCCGTCGACCTGCCCGATCTTGATCGTGTGCGAGATCGAGATCTGGCGCGCGCCTCGTGGCACAGCGCCGGCGATGGCGCTTACGTCGTCGTCGGCGGCACCGGCGGCTTCGGTCTGGCGACGGCGCGCTGGCTGGCCGCGCGCGGCGTCCCAACGATCGTGCTTGTCAGCCGGTCGGGCAGGATCATGCCGGGCGCCGAGGCAACCTTCGCCGCACTGCAGGCAACCGGTGTCGATGTTCGCTTTGCCCGCGCCGACGTCACCGATGCCGAGGCGCTCGGCGCGGTGCTCGCCAGCGTGCGCGCCGACATGCCCATCCGCGGTGTCGTCCACGCGGCGATGACGCTCGACGACGCGATGCTGTCGGACCTGACCGCCGCGCGCGCTGCCGCCGTGATCGCACCCAAGCTCGAGGGCGCGCGCCATCTCGATCAACTGACGCGCAGCGACGATCTGGAAGTCTTTGCACTCTACGGCTCCGTCACGGCGTTGATCGGCAACCCGGGCCAGGCCGCATACGTCGCCGCAAACGCAGCCCTTGGTACGATCGCTGAGGCGCGGCGGACGGCCGGCCGGCCCGCGCTGGCCGTCGCCTGGGGCGGCATCACCGATGTCGGCGTGCTGGCGCGCGAGGCGGCTGTCTCTCGCGCCATCGCCCGCCGCATGGGCGGCGCGACCTTCACGTCGGACGTGGCGCTCGCGGCACTCGGCGAGCTGTTGGCCATGGGCGAGGCCGCGCCTGCCGAGGTCACCGTCGCGCCGATGGCGTGGCGCGCCTTGCGCGATCAGCTGCCGCTCATTGCGCGGCCGATGTTCCTGCCCCTGGTCGGCGCCGCGCCGGCTCTTGGCGCTGCCGGTGCGGCGACACGCAGCCTCGCAGAGGAAATCCGCGGGCTCGGCCACGACGAGGCCCGCGCGCGCATCGCCCAAAGCCTCGCCGAAGAGGTCGCCCGCATCCTTCGGCTCCCCACCGCCACCGTCGCGGCCGATCGCGCGCTGTCGGACTTCGGCATGGATTCGCTGATGGGCCTGGAGTTGCGCCTCGCCGTGCAGCAGCGGCTCGGCGTCGATGTACCGCTCGCCGCCATGGCCGGCACGCTGACGGTGTCGGAGATCGCGCAGCGCATCCAGTCGGCCATCGGTGCCGGCACGGAAACGGGAACGGGCCCAGGCGACGCCGAAGCCGCACGCGCCGCAGGCGTGGCCGATCTCGCCATGCAGCATCTGGGGACGGGCGCCGACGGACTGGACCGCGCGCGCCTCGCGCCGCTGCTGGACAAGATCGACCACGCTGATCGCAAACGTGGAGCGGCATCATGACGAGCCCACGCCCGCGCCGCACGCTCGATGCCGCCGGCAAAGCCCGCTTGATCGCGAGCCTTCAAGCCGTCGCGCCCGCCCTCGCACCGGACGCGGATCCAGAGCCCGGCAAACGCACGCCCGTCGCCGCCGACTTCGCCAGCCATCCGCTCTACCGCCAGACGCGGACACAACTCGGCACGCTCGAGGCGTTCTCGATCGCCAACCCGTTCCTGCGCCCCCACACCGCCCGCGCTGGTGCGCAAACCGAGATTGCCGGAACGACCTGCCTCAACTTCGCCAGCTACGACTATCTCGGCCTCAACGCCGATCCGCGCGTCGCCGCCGCCGCGAAGGACGCCATCGAGAGCTTCGGCACCTCCGTCTCCGCGAGCCGCGTCGTCGCCGGCGAGCGCCCCCTGCACCGCGATCTGGAAGCCGCGCTCGCCGCCCATTACCGTACCGAGGATGCGGTCGTCTTCGTTAGCGGCCACGCGACCAACGTCTCGACCATCGCCACGCTGATGGGACCAGAGGATCTCGTCGTCTACGATACGCTGAGCCACAACTCGATCGTTGTCGGCGCCGAGCTGTCGGGCGCCGCGCGCCGCGCGGTGCCGCATGGCGATTGCGATGTCCTGGACGCGATGCTCTCGGAGAGCCGCACCCGCTTTCGCAACGTGTTGATCGCCGTCGAAGGCCTCTACTCGATGGATGGCGACACGCCCGACCTCAAGCGGTTGATCGCCATCAAGCGCCGACACGGTGCCTGGCTGATGGTCGACGAGGCCCATGCGCTTGGCGTTCTGGGCGCGGGCGGTGCTGGCTCCGCCGAGATGGCCGGCATCGACCCCGCCGACGTCGACATCTGGATGGGCACGCTGTCCAAGACGCTCGCCTCGTGCGGCGGCTACATCGCCGGCAGTCATGCCCTGGTGACCATCCTGAAGCATCACGCGGCGGGCTTCGTGTTCTCCGTCGGCCTGGCGCCGCCGCTTGCCGCCGCCGCGACCACGGCCCTGGAGATCCTGCACGCCGAGCCCGAGCGCGTCGCGCGCCTCGCCACCAACGGCCGTCACTTTCTTGCAGCAGCGCGTGCCGCCGGTCTCGACACGGGCCTCGGCGCGGGCCGTGCCATCATGCCGGTCATGGTCGGCGACAGCCTGAAGGCGGTGGCCTTGTCGGAGCGCCTGCTCCAGCGCGGCATCAACGCACTGCCGATCGTTTTTCCCGCTGTGCCGATGCAGGCCGCGCGCCTGCGCTTCTTCCTGTCGGCACAGCACACCGCCGAGGACATCGATCGCGCCGTCGCCGCCGTGCGCACCGAGCGCGATGCGCTCGATGCGGCCGGCTTCGGTTTCGACACGCTGCTCGGCCAGCTCGCCGCCGGCAATCCGGAATGATGGCGATGGGTTGGGCGGCGACACTCGCGGCCCGTGTGCTCCGGCGTCCGCGCTGGCCGGCCCCGCTGCCGACCGCGGACTTCTATCTGCTGGCCGGCGTCGCCGATCGCCTCGCCGCCGACGGCGCCCCCCCCACATCGCAGCGCCCCCTCGTGCGCATCGGCCCGAACGTGTGGACGAACGGCGACCGCGCCGTCGTCGTGCGCTACGTCACCGACGACGAGCTCGACGCACTGGCCGCACACCGCTGGCAATCGCTCGATTACGTCGTCGACGACCTGATCCCCGGCGCCGCCGAAAGCCCAGAGCTGCCGGAGGATTATCGTGCGCGCCTCGCAGCCTTCGCCACCACGCGCCTGCCGCGTCTGCTCGCACTCGATCCCGTCATCGTCGCGCCGAGCGAGGCGATACGCGCAGCCTTCCCCGGCCATCGCAGCGCGCACCTCGATCCCTGCTGCCTCGCGCTCGCCGATGGCGCCCTGCCGCCGTCGACACCATGGCCGGACCGCGAGGACGCGCCCCTCGACATCGCCTTCCTCGGCACGCGCAGCCACGCTGGCAGTCTCGCCCTGATCGACGCCATCGCCGAACGCCTCGCCCGCGCGCTGCCCCACGCGCGCCTGACGCTGTTCTTCGGCCGCCACCTGCCGCCTGCGATCGCAGGCCGCGCCAACGTCGTCAACCGGCCGGCGCTGGCGTGGCCGGCATATCGCGCCTATGCGCGCACCGCGCGCTTCAACGCCGCGCTCGCCCCCGTGCAAGCCACGCCCTTCGCCACCGCACGCTCGATCACCAAGGTGATGGACCACGCCGCCGTCGGCGCGGTGGGGCTCTATTCCGCGCGTCCGCCCTTCGACCGCATCATCACGCAACGCGTCGACGGACTGCTGATCGGCAGCGACGCGGCTGGCGATTGGGTCGACGCCCTCGTGATGCTCGCCCGCGATCCCCGCGCCGCCGGCAGGATCGCCGCCGCCGGCCAGGACCTCGCGCGCACGCGCGGCGACCCCGAGCGTCTCCGCTCGTTCTGGACGGCGCGGTTGGGATTGGAGCAGAGTGGGCCGGCTCAGGAACCTGCACTGCGTCGGGAGCCTTGAGCGGCGAACACGCCCCCGCTGGCCATCAGGCCATCACGGACCGACGCCATGACCAGTGATCCGCCACGCCGTCCGCGGCCCACCTTCCAGGACTGGCTGCTCCTCGCGATCAACGTCGTCTTCGTGGCGATGGGCCTTGTGATACTGCCGTCCAAGCCCGACGTCGGTGTCGTCACGCTCGCATTCTTCGGCTCGTGCCTCGTCGTCACCGCCGGCTCCGTCTGGCGAAAGCTGCGCGATCGCCGCTTCTCGGCCGACACGGTCGAGGTGGTCGGCGGCGTGCCGATCCGCCCCAGGGTGGGCCTGTTCAGTCTCGCGGGCTTATGGATGCTGGCGCTCGGCACCGTGCTGATCGTGTTCGGCCACGCCTACCCGCTGCTGTTCCGGATCATCGCCGGCTTCATCGCGCTCGTGGGCGCGGGCCTCCTCGTCGCGGTCGTCGTCGGGGTCTGGCCTGCGGGCTATCTGCGTTTCGATCCCGATGCCCTGACCATTGCTGAGCGCGGCTGGTGCGCGGTGATCCCGTGGCATGAGATCGCAGCCGTACGCGAGGGCGACTACCACACCAACCCCGTGCTGCTCATCGACGTGGCCGACGTCGACGGCCTCGCGATCGAGCCGCCCGCCGCGCGTCTGCGCGCGATGAAAAAGATCGCGCAGAACCAGTCGTATTTGTACGCCGACTTCGCGATCATGCCCACTCACTACGGCATCGGGCTGCCCGCGCTCGCCGCGGCGGTGATCCGCTATGCCACTGACGCGACCGCACGCGCCGAGCTCAAGCCGCGGCTGGCCTAGCGTTCCGTCTGCGCGCCCTAGAAATTGAGAAATTGTGAGAAATTGGGGACAGGATCAATTCTCAGCCGTCGCGTTTGCCGAGGACTCAGTCGGTGAGAATTGTTCCTGTCCCAAATTTCTCCCGCTGTCCCCAATTTCTTCCGTGAGCGCCACTGGAGCGAAGTGCCTTGCCGAACACGCAGCGGTCGAGAGCGCGACTGCGCGACGGCGGGCGCGGTTGCGAAGTGGGCAACCCAAGCGCCAGCAAGAACCGCCGCCCCCGCTGATGGCGCTGCGCGCCGCGAACGAAAAACAACAGAGTGTTTCGGCGCAAACCGGAAAACGCCCTAAACGCCGAGCCGGCCCAGGTATCGCACCGCCCAGGCCTCGCCCTTGCCCTTGGCGGAGGATTTTTCGCCGGTCGGTGGCACCACCGTGCCGATCACCACCGGCGCCTCGCCGGCTTGCCGGAGTGCCTGGCAGACCGCCTCCGCCCGCGCCGCCTCCGCCACGATCACCATGCCGATGCCGCAGTTGAACGTGCGCAGCATCTCCTGATCGTCGAGATGCGCGGCATCGCGCAGCCAGCCGAACACCGGCGGCATGCGCCACGCGGTGAGGTCGATCTGCGCGCCGACCGCTTGCGGCAGCACGCGGGGAATGTTCTCCGACAGCCCGCCGCCGGTGATGTGCGACAAGGCCTTGATCGCACCCTGGGGCCCGCCGCCGCCCGTCGCGCTCAGCGCTGCCAGCACCGGCTTGACGTAGATGCGCGTCGGCGCGAGCAGGGCATCGGCCAGCGTGGTCCCGCCCGCGAACGGCGCCGCCGCCTCCCAGCCGAGCCCCTCGCGGGCCGCCACGCGCCGCACCAGCGAATAGCCGTTCGAGTGGACGCCCGAGGACGGCAGCCCGATCAGCACGTCGCCGACCGCCAGGTCGCCGCGCGGCAGGATTTCGCCGCGCTCGACCGCGCCGACCGCGAACCCGGCGAGATCGTAGTCCTTGCCCTGGTACATGCCGGGCATCTCGGCCGTCTCGCCGCCGATCAGCGCGCAGCCGGCCTGCCGGCAGCCCTCCGCGATGCCCGCCACGACGTCGCGCGCGGTCGGCACGTCGAGCGCGCCGGTCGCAAAATAATCGAGAAAGAACAAAGGCTCCGCGCCCTGCACGACGAGGTCGTTGACGCACATGGCGACAAGATCGATGCCGATCGTGGCGTGCCGGCCGGTATCGATGGCGATCTTGAGCTTGGTGCCGACGCCGTCGTTGGCCGCAACCAGGATCGGATCGCGAAAGCCGGCGCGCTTCAGGTCGAACAAGCCACCGAAGCCGCCGAGGTCGGCGTCCGCGCCCGGCCGCTGCGTCGAACGCGCCAGCGGCTTGATCGCGTCGACCAGCGCGTTGCCGGCGTCGATGTCGACCCCCGAACTCGGCGTAGGTGAGGGGTGTCTTGCCCGTGGGGCCGGATTGCGCCATGAAACCTGTCCTCCGGGATCGTCCTCCCGAAAGGCGGGCCGCATCCCAATTCCGCCCCCGTTGCGCGGCACATGACCGGTGGGACCGGTGCGTCGCGGGAAGGCGCCGATGCCGCGTCCTAGCAGAGTTCCGCAGTCCGCGCCAACGGGCCGCGCGCGCACGGCCGGGTGTCGGAGGCAAGTGCTGGACCCAGGCGCTGGAGCAGAGGTGGGGATGACCGTGTTCAGGCAACAGGAAGGGGCGCGCATGACCCGATTAGCGCTGGCCGCATTGCGGCAGGGCCGTCGCAGCACCCGGTGCGCCGGCGCTCGCGCGGTCGCCATCGTGGCCACGGTCCTGCTGGTGACGCCGGTCCTCGCGCAATCGGGCGCCGGCAACGACAAGGTGTTCACCGTCGGCAACTATCCTGTCGATGCGACCGCCGAGAACGCCGTGGCGGCCAAGCAGAAGGCCCTGGCCGATGGCCAGCAGGCGGCCCTGCGCTCGCTGTTCAAGCGGCTGGTCCCGGTGACCGCCTACAACCGGCTCGAAAAGCTGAAATCGCTCAAGGCGGCAGACCTCGTCGATGGCGTTTCCGTGCGATCCGAGCGCAACTCCACGACGCGCTACATCGCCTCCCTCGATTTCACGTTCAGCGCCGATGGCGTGCGCCGCCTCCTGCAGAAGGAGAACATCCCCTTCATCGAGCAGCAGGCCGCACCCGCCGTCCTGGTGCCGATCCTGCTCGGTCCAAAGGGTCCCGAGGCGCCCAATGCCGGCCAGGCCGCCACCTGGTCGGATCTGTGGACTGGGCTCGACCTCGACCGCGCCCTGACGCCGCTGAAGCTCGCCACCTCCGCCGCCGCGCCGTCCGCCGACGTCGCCAAGGGGCTGCTGGCCGGTGACCCGGCAGCAATGGCCGCGCTCGCCCGCGAGCATCGCTCCGATCTGGTGCTGGCCGTTCTGGCCGAGCCCGACCCCTCCGGCGGGCGGCTGAACGTCACCCTCACGGGCCAGGACGCGGTCGGTCCGATCCACCTGAAGCGCCGCTACCGCATCGACGGCGGCGATCTCGACTACACGATGGAATATGCCGCCGTCGTCTCCCTCGGCATTGTCGAGGGCCGGTGGAAGGCGACCAACGTCCAGAACCGGGGCGGTCTCGCCGTCCTTTCCGGTCCCGCCGAGGCGGTCGAGCTGGTCGTCGAGTTCCAGGGTCGTGGCCAGTGGGAGGACGTCCGCCGCCGGATTGCCGGTCTGCCGGGCGTGGAGGGAATCGACGTGATGTCCCTGTCTGCCCGCAACGCGGTCCTTTCGCTGCGCTATCCCGGCGGCGCGCGCCAGTTGGCCGGCGCCCTTTCCGGGCAGGGCCTCAACATGACTGACGCCGGCGGCACCTGGGTGCTCCGGCCCGGCTATTGATCCGGCTAGCGAGGGTCTCGGCCTGCCGTCAGGGAACGGATGCCCCCTCGACGGCGCGGGCACGGTGAGGTTAGGGTCTGCCCGCGCGACACCTGTGGCGCATCAGACGCAGCCGGAGCCCGTCCCAACATCCCGATCGCCGTCCGCAATCTTCCGAATCTGATCACCCTCGGCCGGGTGATTCTCGTCCCCGTCGTGGTCTGGCTGCTTCTCACCGGCCAGGTCCAGTGGGCGTTCTTCGGCTTTCTGCTGGCGGGCCTCAGCGACGCGGTCGACGGCTATCTGGTCAAGCGCTTCGGCTGGCACAGCGCGCTCGGCGCTTATCTCGACCCGCTGGCCGACAAGCTGCTGCTGGTCTCGATTTTCGTTACCCTTGGCTTGCTTGCCGAGCTGCCGTCCTGGTTCGTGATCGCCGTCGTCTCGCGCGACATCTTGATCGTGCTGGCCGTCTTGCTGTCGTGGCTGATGGGCAACCCCATCGTCATGAAGCCCTTCGCCATCAGCAAGGCGAACACGGCGGCCCAGATCATCCTGGTGCTCCTTGTCCTGGCCGACGAAGGTTTTCAATTGGGCCTGGAGCGCACCCGTCTCGTGGTGATGTGGACCACCGCCTTGTTCACAGTCGCGTCGCTGCTGGCCTATATGCGTGCTTGGCTTCGACACATGGGGCTGTATGAATCGGCCCCGGGCAGCGGCTCGATCATCTGACCGGTTCAAGTCAGGCATCGCGTTGCATCCGGGCGGCCGGGAGGGGCACGGCCGAGAGCAGGGGCTCTAAGACCATCATGCGAAGCGACAAACAGATTCTTTTCTGGCTGTCGGCGGCGCTGCTGCTGATTCTGGCGGTCTTGCTGCTGAAGGCGATCCTGCTGCCGTTCGTGGCCGGCATCGTCATCGCCTACTTCCTCAATCCAATCGCCGACCGGCTCGATTCGTGGGGTCTCGGCCGCGTCGGCGCGTCCGTCTTGATCGTGCTGGCCGTCGGCGTGGTCGTCGTTGCCGCCCTGGTCTTCCTGCTGCCGCTGCTTGCCGCACAGCTCCAGCAGCTTGCCGCCACGATGCCGGGTGAAGCGATGCGCCTCAAGGGCATCGTCGAGACCTGGGTGCGCGAGCACTACGCAGGCACCTTCCCGCAACTGGAGGCCGGCATCGACAATGCCACCCAGGAGCTGGCGAAGAATTGGGCGTCTTGGGCCGGCATCATCGCGCGCTCGATCTGGGACCAGAGCTTGGCGCTGTTCAACTTCGTGTCGCTGATGCTGGTGACGCCGCTCGTCGTGTTCTATCTGCTCGTCGATTGGCACCGCATGATCGATGCCATCGACGGCTGGCTGCCGCGCGAGCACGCGCCGACGGTGCGCAGGCTGGCCGGCGAGGTCAACGATGCGGTGTCCGCCTTCATTCGCGGACAGGGCACCGTCTGCCTCATCCTCGGCACGTTCTACGCGCTGGCCCTGACCGCCGTGGGTCTCAAATACGGGCTGCTGATCGGCCTCACCACCGGGCTCTTGGCGTTCGTGCCGTTCGTCGGCTGGGCGCTGGGCATCCTGACCGCGACCGGCCTCGCCGTCGTGCAGTATTGGCCGGACCTGATCCCGATCGCCAAGGTGGTCGCCGTCTTTCTGGCCGGCCAGGCCCTGGATGCCAGTCTGCTGTCGCCCAAGATCGTCGGCTCCAAGATCGGCCTCCACCCCGTCTGGCTGCTGTTTGCGCTGTTCGTGTTCAGCTACCTGTTCGGCTTCGTCGGCATGCTGGTGGCCGTGCCGGTCGCCGCTGCGACTGCCGTCGTCGTCCGCTTCGCCCTGCGCGTTTATCTCGAAAGCGACGTCTACGCCGGCCGCGCCCCGGTCATCGCCGACATCGCACCGCGCCAGGAGCCTGAGTGATGAACCCGCGCGCCCGCCAGCTCGCACTCGATCTCGCGCACCGGCAGGCCCTGGGAGCGGAAGACCTGCTGGTCTCCGAATCGAACCGCCTGGCCGTCGACCTGATCGACAGCTGGCCCGATTGGCCCCACCGCGCCGCCGTCGTGGTCGGCCCGCCGGGCGCTGGCAAGACACATCTGGCGCATGTCTGGCAGTTGCGTTCGGGCGCCGGCATCGTCGGCGCTGACGCCGTCCGCGAGGCGGACGTGCCCCGCCTGTCGTCCGCCGGCGCACTGGTGGTCGAGGACATCGAACGCACGATCGCCAGCGAAACCGCGCTTTTCCATCTCCTGAACCTCGTTCGGGAAAACCGCCTGGCCCTGCTGCTGACCTCGCGCCGCGCGCCCGGCGAGCTGCCCATCGCCCTGCCCGACCTGCGCTCGCGCCTCAGGGCACTACCTGTGGTCACCATCGCAGCCGCCCGATCAGCACCTGTTGCGGGGCGTCCTGGTCAAGCTGTTCTCCGACCGGCAACTCCAGGTCGAGCCGCACATCGTCAACAGCTTGAGCATGCACATGGAGCGGTCGATGGAGGCAGCGGCCAGGATCGTGGCCGAGGTCGACCGCCTCGCCCTGGAACGGCGCCAGCGCGTCACGCGCACGCTGGTGGCCGAGGCGCTCCGGCTCATATCGGGCGGCGAGCAGGCGCTCGACGACGGAGAGGACGACGCGGCCTGAGCCTATCGCGATGACGCACGTCGACGCCGGATGTGCCAACATACTGTAGCATGCGCCTGTTTGAACGTGGCGAGACGATCAGGTCTACCGGAGTTGCGGAATGGCGAGCCAGCGCAGCAAGAGCAAAGACGCAAAGGCCGAGCCGACTGCGCGCCAGCCGTCTGCTCACGAGCCGTCTGCTCACGAGCCGTCTGCGCCCGAGCCGCCGCAGGGGCCGGCGCGCTACTACAATCGTGAGTTGTCCTGGCTCCAGTTCAACACACGCGTGCTCGAGGAAGCCGCAAACGAGCGCCATCCTCTGCTGGAGCGCCTGCGCTTCCTGTCGATCTCCGCGTCCAATCTCGACGAATTCTACATGGTGCGCGCCGCCGGCATCTACGGCCAGATACAGGCCGGCGTACGACGCTATCGCAGCGACGGGCTGACGCCCGACCGCAGCAGCTGCGCGCCATCAACGCCTTCGTCGCAACCCTCGTCACGGAGAAGCAGGCCTGCTGGAGCGCGCTGCGCACGCGAGCTGGCCGCAGCCGCCATCGAGATCGTCGAGCCCGGCGACCTGAGGCCGGCCGAGACGGCATGGCTGAAACAGATACACAGAGCAGATCTTTCCGATCCTGACGCCGATCGCTGTCGATCCGGCGCACCCCTTTCCGTTCATTCTCAACAAGGGGCTGACGCTGCGCCGTCGACATGCAGCACGAGCGCGACGGCCATCCCATGAACGGACTGGTGCCGATCCCCGGCCAGCTCGACCGCTTCGTGCGCCTCGCAGTCGACGGCGCCGATCCGCCGAGCGATCGCTTCGTCGCGCATCGAGATCGGTGATCGCCCAATCGATGTCGAGCCTGTTCCCGGTTTCCGCGTCCGCGGCGCACGGCGCCTTCCGGGTGCTGCGCGACAGCGATATCGAACTGCAGGAAGAGGCCGAGGATCTCGTCCGCACCTACGAGCGCCTGTTGAAGCGGCGCCGCCGCGGCCAGGTCATCCGGCTCGAAATCGAAAGCGCCATGACGGACAGCCTGCGCGCGTTCGTCATCGAGAAGCTCGAGGTCGAGGAATCCGCCGTCTTCGTCAAGGCCGGGCCTGCTCGGCCTCGCCGACACCGCCGCAGCTTGTCGGCGCCGATCGCCCGGAGCTGCTGTTCAAGCCCTTATGCCATCCGTTTCCCCGAGCGCATCCGCGAGTTCTACGGCGACTGCTTCGCCGCCATCCGCGCCAAGGACATCATCGTCCATCATCCCTACGAGACATTCGACGTGGTGGTGCAGTTCCTGCGCCAGGCCGCCGCCGATCCCAATGTCATGGCCATCAAGTGGACGCTGTACCGCACGTCGAAGGACAGCCCCATCATCGAGTTGCTGAAGGAGGCGGTCGAGGCGGGAAAGTCGGTCACCGCCGTCGTCGAGCTCAAGGCGCGCTTCGACGAGGCGGCCAACATCCGCTGGGCGCGCGATCTGGAGAACGCCGGCGTCCACGTCGTCTATGGCTTCATCGAGCTGAAGACGCACGCCAAGCTGGGGCTGGTCGTGCGGCGCGAGGGCAACGATATCACCACCTATTGCCACATCGGCACCGGCAACTATCACCCGCAGACGGCGAAGATCTACACCGACCTGTCGTTGTTCACCGACCAGACCCGCCATCGGACGCGACGTCACGCAAGCTGATGAACTTCGTCACCGGATACGGCCAGCCCAGCGAGCTGGAGGTGATGGCCGCGAGCCGCAGTCGGCATTCGCCAGGCGCATCGTGCGCCACATCGACGAGGAGATCGCGCACGCCCGCGCCGGTCGCCCCGCCGCGATCTGGATGAAGATGAACGCGCTCGTCGATCCCCAGATCATCGAGAAGCTCTACGAGGCAAGCTGGCCGGCGTCGAGATCGACCTCGTGGTGCGCGGCATCTGCTGTCTGCGGCCGGGCGTGCCGGGCATGTCCGAGCAATATCCGCGTCAAGAGCATCGTCGGCCGCTTCCTCGAACATGCGCGGATTTACTGCTTCGGCCGGGGTGAAGGGCTTCCGTCGCCGCAATGCCGCCGTCTACATCAGCTCCGCTGACATGATGCAGCGCAATCTGGATCGGCGCGTGGAGGCGATGGCGCCGATTCTCAATCCGACGGTGCATGAGCAGGTGCTCGGAGCAGATCATGGTCGCCAATCTCAAGGACAATCAGCAGAGCTGGCAGATTCTTCCCGACGGCTCGTCGTTGCCGGATCGTGCCGAGCCGGGTGAGACGCCGTTCAATGCGCACCATTACTTCATGACCAACCCCAGTCTGTCGGGCCGTGGCCAGGCGCTGAAGCAGAGCTTCCCGCCGCGGTTCAGTCTGCAGGACAAGGAATGAGCCGGAGCCGGAACCCCTGAGCATGCTCTCAGCGCGCAGCAACGAGCCTTGCAGCAGCCCGGATCGCGCCATCGCGCCGGTCGCTGTCGTCGATATCGGCTCCAACTCGGTGCGTCTGGTCGTCTACGACGGACCGGTGCGCGCCCCCACGCCGATCTTCAACGAAAAGATCCTGTGCGGTCTGGGCCGTTCGGTCGCCACCACCGGCAAGCTCGGCGGGCAGGCGACGCAGCGTGCGCTCTCAGCCCTCAAGCGCTTCCGTATGATCATCGCCATGCTCGGCGTTGAAACCTGCCGCGCGATCGCCACCGCCGCCGTGCGCGATGCCGACGAGGGCGCCGCCTTCATCGCCGACGCCACCGACGCGCTCGGCGTCCCTATCGACGTCCTGTCGGGCGAGCGCGAGGCCGAGCTCGCCGCCAAGGGCATCATGATGGGCTTCCTCGATCCCGACGGCTTGGCTGGCGATCTGGGTGGCGGCAGTCTCGAGGTCGTCGACATTTCCGGGCAGGAGCGCCGCCACGGCGCCACGCTGCCTCTCGGCGGCCTGCGCCTGATCGACATGACGGGCGACCGTCTGGACAAGGCGCTGGAACTGGCCGACGAGCGGATCGGCGGCGCTGCCCTGGATCGGAGAAGGGCGCGGACGCACGTTCTATGCCGTCGGCGGAACCTGGCGTGCGCTGGCCAAGATGTACATGGAGCACACGCGCTACCCGTTGCGCGTGATGCAGGGCTATGCTGTCACCACGCGCGAAGCCCTCGCCTACTGCGAGATGGTGCGCCGGACGCGCAAGCTCTCCAGTCTCGCCGGCATCACCGAGGTCTCCAAGGCCCGCCGCGAGATAGTGCCCTACGGTGCGTTGGTCCTGGAGCGCATCCTCAAGCGGATCGAGCCCAAGGAGGTCGTGTTCTCGGTGTTCGGCATCCGCGAGGGCCTGATTTACGAGATGCTGTCGCCCGAGGTGCGCGCACGCGACCCCTTGCTGACTTTCTGCGAGAGCCTGGCGCAGCGCCACTCGCGCTCCGCCGAGCACGGCATCGAGCTGGGGGCGTGGACCGATGGCATCTTTGCTGCCGCATCTGGCCCGAAGGAAACGCCGGAAGAACGCCGCCTGAGGCACGCCGCCTGCCTCTTGTCGGATGTCGGCTGGCGGGCCCACCCTGATTACCGCGGCGAGCAGACGTTGAACCTGATCGCCCATGCCGGCCTCGGCGGCATCGACCATCCCGGCCGCATCTTTCTGGCGCTGTCGGTCTACTTCCGCCACGCCAACGAGGCCGACAGCGAGGGCGACCACCTGTCGGCCCGCCTGAAGCAGTCCGTGTCCCGCCGCTCCTTGAAGCGCGCCCGCATCCTTGGCGCCGCGGTCCGCACTGCCCATATGCTGTCTATCGGGAAATCGGGAATCGTTCCGCGCGCGCCTCTCGTCGTCGAGGATGGGCGGCTCGTTCTGACGCTCCCGGCCGACCTCGAGGCCCTGGACGGCGAGCGTCTGCAGCGCCGGTTCGCGGCCCTCGCCGGACTTCTCGATTCCACTGCCGAGATCCGGCGCGGCGGCTGAACGCGACGCATCCGGCCGCCGCCGGTGCCGTCGAGGGGCCCGACCGTTGCCGTTCGGCACCGGTTCAGGTGCGCCAGCGGCCTCGCGCAGCCACAATTTACGCTACATTGGCGTCCTGCGACGCATCGTCTGGGAACGACGTAAGATGGCCGACGACCCCTATGCCGTTCTGGGTGTGCCCAGAGGCGCGACAGACGAGGAGATACGGCGTGCTTTCCGCCGACAGGCCAAGGAGTGCCATCCCGACTTGCACCCCGGCGACCAGGCGGCCGCCGAGCGCTTCAAGCGCCTGTCGGTGGCCAACGACGTGATCGGCGATCCCGAAGTGCGCTCGAAATACGATCGCGGCGAGGTCGATGCCGCCGGCGAACCCAGGCGCACCTACCAGCGAACCTATTCGGCCGGCCCGCGTGCTGGTGCCGGTGCCGGCGCCGGCCAGCGCACGCGCGGTGGCGAGGATTTCGGCTTCGGTGACATCTTCTCCGACCTGTTCACCGCCACGCGCGGTCGCGGTCCCGCCGCCCGCGGCAGTGACGCCCGCTACAGCCTCGAGGTCGATTTTCTCGAGGCCGTGACGGGCGCGCGCAAGCGCGTCACGCTGCCCGACGGTGGCACCCTCGATCTGTCCGTGCCCGAGGGCGTGACCGATGGCCAGGTCCTGCGGCTCAAGGGAAAGGGCACCCCGTCCATGCGCGGCGGCGAGCCCGGCGACGCGCTGGTCGAGATCAAGGTGCGCCCGCACGCCTATTTCACACGGTCGGGCGACGACATCCTGATCGACCTGCCGTTGACGCTCGACGAGGCCGTGCTTGGCGCCAAGATCGAGGTGCCCACGCTATCGGGCCGCGTGCAGCTGACCATCCCCAAGGGCACCTCCAGCGGCCAGGTGTTCCGCCTGCGCGGCAAGGGCGTGCGCAACCTGACGACCGGCGTCACCGGCGATCTGCTCGCCAAGGCCCAGATCGTCTTGCCCGAATCGGTCGACGATCAACTCGCCTACTTCCTGTCGGAGTGGCGCCAGAAGAACGGCTACAACCCGGGGCGGCGCTGGTGATCGCAGTGTGCAAGCCAGGGGCGGCGGCCGCGCTGGCCGGGCTGCTCGTCTGCGCCGCCGCGCTCCTCGCTGAGCCCGCTGGCGCATCCGACAAGGCGGACGCCGACGCCAAGCCCGATGCAGCCAAGGCGGCCGCCGCAATGACGCTCGACACGTTCCTCGATCGCTTGATGATCGCAGAGTCGGGCGGTCGAGACGACGCGCGCAATTCCCGCTCGTCCGCCGTCGGCCCCTACCAATTTATCCGCTCCACATTCCTCGATATCGCCGCGCGCCACTTCGTCGAGGAAACCGCCAAGCTCGCGCCAGCCGCCGTGCTGTTGTTGCGCACCAATCGCACGTTCGCGCGTCGGGCCGCCGAGATCTATACGAAGGAAAATGCCGCGAGCCTCGCAGCCGCCGGCATCGAGCCGACGTTTCCGCGCTTGAGGCTCGCCTTCCTGCTCGGGCCCGGGAGCGCCATCCGCGTGCTCTCCGCGCCGCCCCAGACGCCGATGGTGCAGCTGGTGTCGCGGGCCGTCATCTTTGCCAATCCATTCATGTCGCGCCTCACCGCCGCCGGCCTCGTGGCCCGCGCCGCACGCGACCTCGAGGTTGCCGCCGACACCCGGGCCGGCATCAACGGCGGCAAGATCGCCCGCGCCAAACCCGCCATCCCCGTGCGCTGCAATCTCGCGCTGGCAAGCTGCCAGCGCTGGCTCGCGCTTGCCAAGTCGCGTCTGGCGAAAGGCTTGCCCGTGGCCGCCCGCAGGTCCGCAAGCCGTCGCTGACGCACCGCGATCACCCCCGCGACGTTGGTCGACATCCGGCACACTCTAGCCGGCTGCTATGTGCGCAGGAAGTCGAGGCACACATGCGCGAAAGCCGCGGGTTGCTCGATCAGCGCCACATGCCCGGTGCCCTCCAGCAGGACGAAACGGGACCCCTCGATCAGCCGATGGATCTCCTGTGAGAGATAGGGCGGGCAGATCATGTCACGATCCGAGCACGTCACCAGCGTCGGCGCTTCGATCAGGTGGAGCCGCTCTCGTGTGTCGCTGGTGAGGCAGGCGGCGAGCTGCCCGATCCAGCCCGGCAGCGTGTGCGTGCGCATCGCGTCGATCATGCGCCGGCGGCGTTGCGCCATCTCCTCGAGGCGCTCGTGATACCAATCCGCATCGTAGATGCCGAGCAGGCTGAGATCGGCCAGTGCCTCCACCTCGCCGCGCTCGGCCAGCCTGAGCCGTGCGTTCTGAAACCCGGCCAGTCGTGGATCGCAGCGCGCCCAGCTATGATGGATCCCGAGGCTGATTGTCCGGTTCCGGTGCCGGATCGCGAACTCCTGGGCGATGTTGCCGCCCATCGAGAAACCCATCACGTGAGCGTGCTCGACGCCGAGCGCGTCGAGCACGCAGGCGGCATCGTCCGCCATGTCGCCGAGCGTGGTCCCCGGCGGCGGCATGGCGCTCTGACCGGTGCCGCGATTGTCGAACGAGATGGTGCGAAAGGTCGCGGCAAACGGTTCGATCTGCCCCGCCCAGAAGGTGTGATCGTGGCCGGTTCCGCTGATCAGCAGCAGTGCCGGCCCTGTTCCCGTCACCTCGTAGCGGATGGCGAGTCCATCTTTCGTCGTTGCAATCGGCATGGGTCGTCCTGTCAGACTTCGATCCAGTCGTCGCCTGCTTTGAGCCGATGTGCGACGAGCCCCGGCTTCAGCACGGCCTCGACGAAGCAGCCCTTGCCGGCCGCTTCGATCACACGCTTCTTGTCGTCGAGGCTGATATCGCCCTGCAGATCGATATCGAGCCGGAAGCCGACCCCGCTGCCGACATAGGGCGCATTGCCGACCTGCTCGGCCTGCCACTGGCACGACGTGTTGACGTAGATGTCTGTCACCGGCACGCCCAGGCGCTTCGAGAAGGCTCTGAGCTGCGTCATGATGCAAGTCGTCAGCCCGCTGGCAAAATAGGCGAGTGGGTAGGGTGCTGTGCCATCGCCGCCGTGATAGGGGCCTTCGTCGCTCGGCAGAAAATCGGTCCGCGGGCCGCGACCGCGCTTGTGAACGGTGGCCTCGTTGCGGAACTTGCCGGTGTTCTTGGCTTCGACCTCGAACACAACGTCGAAGCGCGTGATGGCGTCTGTCATGTGCGTCTCCTCGATGTCCCTGGGTGGATTATGATCCGGCCGTCTGCGCGGCCGTGTCGCCAAACCGGTCCGTCAGCTTTCACGCATATCGCGCGCCGTCGTGCCGGTGCTCGTGTTGTGCGCGTACTTCGACCAGTTGCGGATCAACACCGCGTCCGGCGCGCTCGTCGCCTCGACCGAGGGCCGCGTCCGCATCCGTTCGGCCCACGCCCGGACGCGGGGCGCCCAGTCCGGGATCGGGAAGTCGCGGTAGTGCGCCAGCGCCACGAAGCGGTGCGTGTGGGGAAAGAGCGACAGGTCGACCAGGCTCGCCTCGTCGCCGAGAAAATAGGGGCCACCGCTCTGCATCAGCCCGTTCTCCATGAGACGCAGGGCCTCGGTCAGCCGCCGGCGATGGACCTCCTGCGCCGTCGCCGTCTGCGCCAGCATCAGCTTGTAGACGTGCGGGATGTAACGGACGTTGGCGAAGTCGATCCAGATGCGGGCCTTGGCGCGCGCGACGGGATCGCGCGGCATCAGCGGCGGCTCGGGAAAGACGTCCTCCAGATATTCGTTGATGACCGCGGATTCGAAGATCACGGCGCCGGCGTGACGCAGCACCGGCACCTTGCCGTAAGGCGAGATGGCGAGAAACCAGTCGGGCTTGGCATCGAGGCTGATCTCGGTCAGCGTGAAGTCGAGGCCCTTTTCGATCAGCGCCATGCGCGTGCGCTGCGCGTAGGGGCAGGTCGCCGAGCTGATGATCTCGATATCGGGCTTGGTCTCGCTCATGGTGCAGCGCCTTGTCCGTTTTGAAAGCCGGCGCATCCGGCGTCAACGGCACGCTACCTCCGGATCGCGCGAGCGCCACATCACAATATTTTGTAGCGATCGATCCAATTTGAGGGTCTACTGTGCGCAGTCCCCACCACTTAGTCCCCAGGAGCGCGCCCTATGGCCGGCAAGCCCATCTCAGACGCTTTTCCCTTCGACATGAAGCGCATCGCCGTGCGTGACAGCGAGATGGCTTATGTCGATGTCGGCGCCGGCAAGTCGATTGTCTTCCTGCATGGCAATCCCGCCTCTTCCTACCTCTGGCGGAACGTCATTCCCTATGCACAAGGCTTGGGGCGGTGCTTGGCCCCCGATCTCGTAGGCATGGGACAGTCAGGCAGCGCGCCACGCTACACCTATCGCTATGCCGACCATGCGGCCTACCTCGATGCCTGGTTCGACGCCGCCGAAGTCGGCAGCGACATCATCCTCGTCGTTCATGATTGGGGCGCAGCGCTCGGCTTCTGGCGCGCTTGCCGCTACCCCGAGCGGATCGCCGGCATCGTCTACATGGAGGCTATGGTCCGTCCCCGCTATTGGACCGACATGCCACCCGAGCGCATCCCCGTGTTTAAGAAGCTTCGCGGGCCCGAGGGCGAGCAGATGGTTCTGCAGGACAACTTCTTCATCGAGAAGATGCTGTTTGAGGCGGGCATCATCCGGCAGCTGACCGAGACGGAGAAATCCCACTACCGGGCGCGTTACGTCCAACCTGGACTGTCGCGCCTGCCGACGCTGATCTGGCCGCGCGAGATCGTGTTCGACGGCGATCCCGCCGACAACTACCCGATGATCAAGCAGTACAGTGACTGGCTGAGCCTCAGCGCGCATCTGCCAAAGCTGTTCATCAACGCCACGCAGGGCCACGGCTTGGCCGGTGCCGCCCGCGATTTCTGCAGGAGGTGGCCCAACCAGCGCGAGATCACCGTCGAGGCCCGCCACTATATACAGGAGGACTGCCCCCACGAGATCGGCGAGGCGATCGCGCGGTTCGTGGCCGAGGTCAGGGGATGACGTCATGACCGTTGAAAAACCCATCGATGACGTCATGCGTTATGAAAAGAAGCGCACGCGTGTGCTGGGACTCGACATGGCCTACGTCGATACCGGCAGCCCGGGCGACGGCCGCGACCCCATCGTGTTCCTGCACGGGAACGTCACGTCGAGCTACATGTGGCGCAACATCATGCCGTATGTGGAGGGGCAGGCCCGCGTCGTCGCCATCGACAACATCGGACAGGGCGACAGCGCAAGGCTGCCCGACAGCGGTCCCGGCCGCTATCGCCTCGCCGAGCACCAGCGCTACACCGACGCCATCCTCGACCAGCTCGGCCTCGGCGACCGCGTCACGCTTATGGTCCACGACTGGGGCGGCTCGCTCGGTTTCACCTGGGCCATGAATCACGCCGATCGCATCAAGGGTCTCGCCTACATGCAGACGCTGATGGGCGATCAGCGCTGGAACTACTGGCCGCCGCACGTTGCTGATTTGATGCGCCGTTTCAAGTCGCCCGAAGGCGAAAAGATCGTGCTACAGGACAATTATTTCGTCGAGCGCGTGCTGCCCGGCATGACCATCCGGCAGATGCCGCAGGAAGTGATGGACGAATATCGGCGGCCATACCGCAACCCAGGCGAGGATCGCCGCCCCACGCTCAGTTGGCCGCGCGAAATTCCCGTCGAGGGTCAACCCGCCGATGTGCTCGCAACGATCAACGATTACATCGCGTTTCTGAAGACGAGTCCGGTGCCCAAACTCTTCATCCATACCGAGCCAGGCGCGGTACTGAAGGACCATCTCGTTGATATGTGCCGCACGTTTCCCAACCAGACCGAGGTAACCGTCCGCGGCCTGCACTATGTCCACGAGGACAGCCCGCATGAGATCGGCGCGGCGCTCGCTGCGTGGTACGCCCGTTTGCCATGATGTCGCCGTTCGATCTCGCCCGCGCACTCGACTATCCCTATGACGTGCCCGCGCGCAGCTATCGCCTCGATGTCGCCGACGGCGTCTGCACGCAGTTCGACACCGTCGCGCTCCAGGTCCGCGAGCAAGGCACGCGCGAGGGCATCGCGGTCTACGACGTCGAAGGCGCGGTTGACGGCACGCCATTCGCACTGAAAGAGGTGTGCTTCGTCGTATCGGCCGGCTCGAACGCGTCGCCGCAGCAACTCGTGCGGAAGTTCGCAACGACCGCGACCCGCGAGGTCTATTGCATTCGCCAGCCGTTTCGCGACTTGGCGCCGGTCTATTCCGCTCATTTCACGAGCTACGGCGCCATCGCCGCCTGCCTTCATCCCCTGCCCGGCGCGCGCGGAGATCTCTTCGTCGCATTGCTCGACCCCGCAGCGCTCGCACGCATGCACGAGACCGAAAGTCTTGGGCTCAACTACGACTTCGCGCGCCTCGAATTGGAAAGCCCGTCGCCGTTCGCCGGCGCGTCTGCCCGTGCCGGCTATTACCGGTCCCGCCACGGTCCCCTGCGCGACGCCGCCGGCAACGTCATCTTGCTGGACGCTTTCGCGTATGAGCCACATGCCGCCAGCCGCCTGTCGCAGCGCCAACTCGTCGCACGCGTGCACGCCAGACTGGCCCCTGGCGAGCCGCTCGAGGCGTTTCTTGCCCGGATCGTCGGTGACGCCGCCGCGCGCTCGCGTGCGACCGATGCCCTGAAGGCGCTGCGGATCTGACGTCCGTCGCACGGGCGGGCGCAACGGTGCCGATCGCGTCCGAGGCCGATGCGCGTGTGCCATCATCGCATGCCACCCCCGCGCGCTGCGCTTCGATGGAACCGCCGAAACGTGCTAAGGCCGCCCGCCCGGGTCCAATCGGCTCCGCGCGCACCAACATCGGCTGGAGACCAGGATGCTACCGCTCTCGTTTCTGCGAAAGCATTGGCGCTTGCTGGCGTTCGGATGGTGGATCTCGTTCTTTTCGGGCTTCGGCCAGACCTATTTCGTTTCCATCTTTGGCGGCGAGATTCGCCGGACCTTCGACCTTGGCCATGCGGCCTTCGGCACCTGCTATGCGATCGGCACGCTCGCCAGCGCCGCCGTCCTGATCTGGGCGGGTCGACTGATCGATCGCCGCTCGCTCTTGGCATTCTCCATCGCGGTTATCGCGGGGCTCGCCTTGGCCTGTGCCGTCATGGCGAGCGTCACCGGCGTTGTCTCGCTCACGCTTGCCGCGTTCGGCGTGCGCCTCTTCGGCCAGGGTTTGATGACGCACGCGGCCATGACGGCGATGGGACGCTACTTCGAGGCCGAACGCGGGCGTGCGGTGTCCTTCGCCTCCCTCGGCCACATCGCCGGCTGGGCGCTCCTGCCGCTCGCGGCCGCCGTGGTCATGCGCCTCACGGACTGGCGTATGGTCTGGCTGTTGAGCAGCGCGCTTCTGGTGCTGGTCGCCATGCCCACGATTGCGCTCCTGCTGCGCCGGCCAGACACGGCTACACCAGGCACGTCGGTCACGCCTTCGACTCTTGGGCCGGCGATAGGGGCGACACTCCAGCCGACGCCCGCGCTCGCGCCGCGCATCGAGCGCGCGAGCGTCACGCTCGGCGATGCCCTGCGCGATCGCGATCTCTATCTGCGATTGCCGGTCCTGCTCGCACCAGCCTTCATCACGACCGGGCTCATTTTCCATCAGGTCCACATCGGCACCGTGAAGGGATGGAGCCTCACCCTGATCGCGAGCGCCTTGTCCGTCTTTGCACTGGGATCGCTGCTCGCCACGTTGGTGAGCGGCATCATCGTCGACCGTTGGAGCGCCCGCCGTCTCCTACCGTTTTGCCTGGCACCGATCGCCGTGGCGTGTCTGGTTCTGGCCCATGCCGCGTCGGCCATCGCCGCCACCGCCTACTTCGGCATCCTCGGGTTCGGTTCGGGCCTGATGCAGGTCGTCCTCGGCGCGATCTGGGCGGAGCTCTACGGGGTCACCCATCTCGGCGCCATTCGCGCCTTCGGCACTTCGGCCATGGTGTTCTCGTCCGGGCTGGCGCCCGCCGTCATGGGTGCGGTGATGGATGTCGGCTGGACGGTCGATGCGCTGGCGCTGTCGTGCGCGGCCTATTGCGTGCTCGCGTCGGCCGTGTCGCTACTCGCGCGCTACAGTCCCTGACCCCGCCCGTCGCCAGCGCGGCATAACGCAGGCCGAGCGATGGCCGCCGTTGACCCGGTGGCGTCCGGCATGGCATCAGCGCTGGAAACCTTTTGAACCAAAGCCACGAACCGAGGAAACCCTATGGCCGACGTAAGGATTCTGGGCACCATCGCCTTGAAGGGCGTTCTGACCGAGTACGAGCCGGCCTTCAAGGCCCAGCATGGCGCCGGCTTCACCTACGTCTGGGGCCCGACCGGCACCGTCTACGATCGACTGCGCGCCGGCGAGGCCCACGACGTCGTCATCGCCGTGCCCGACGCCATCGACACGCTGATCGCGGAAGGCCTCGTTGCGGCCGGCTCGCGACAGGACTTCGCCAAGTCCGTCGTCGGCGTAGCCGTCAAGTCGGGCACACCTCACCCGAAGATCGCCACCGTCGAGGACGTCAAGGCGGCCCTGCGCAGCGCCAAGTCCGTCGCCTACACCGATCCGGCAACCCAAGCCGCCTCCGGCCTGCACATCGCCAAGCTGCTGGCCGACTGGGGCATGACGGATGAGATCAACGCCAAGACCAAGTTCGGCCGCGGCGGCCCCGTCGCCGAATTCCTGGTCACCGGCGAGGCCGAGATCGCGCTCCAGCAGTTCTGCGAGCATATGCTGGTCAAGGGCGTCGACGTCGTCGGCGCCGTGCCCGACGAGATCAACAAGGTGTCCACGTTCTCGCTCGGTCTGGGTGCCAAGGCCGGCGACGTGGCCGCCGCCAAGGCGCTGCTCGCCTGGCTGACCGACCCCGCCCAGCACCCGACGCTGCGCAAGCATGGCCTCTTCGCGATGCACGAGGTGTGAGTTCCGCACGTCGCGTCGGCGGCATCCGCGCGACGGCCGCCGGCGCCGCCGTCCCTTCGAGCGGCGCGACGGGAGGCACCATGGACGCCGCCACGACAGCCTTTCGCCGCGTGGAGAACGTGCCGCGCGGCATCGTCTATATGATCGGCGCGACGCTGCTCTTTGCCTTGAGCAGCGTCGTGGTCAAATGGCAGCTCGCCATCTATCCGCCCGGTGAAGTCGCCTTCTTCCGGCAGGCCTTCTCGTTCGTCTTCTGCGCCATCACGATCCTGCCTGCGACCGGCCTAGCCGTGTTCCGGTCCCGCCGGCGGATCCAACACGTCGCGCGCGGCGGTCTGCAGTTCACCGCGCAGATGTGCATGGTCATGGCACTGAGCCTGATGCCGCTGGGCTCGGCCATGTCGATCAGCTTTTCGGCCCCGTTGTTCGCCGCCCTGATCTCGGTCGTCATCTTCGGTGAGCGCGTCGGCATTCACAGGACCGCGGCGCTGATCGTCGGCTTCGGCGGCGTGCTTCTCGTCACCGAGCCGTCCGGCGGCGCGGTCGAGGTCGGCGCGATGTGGGCGCTGGCCAACGCGGTCCTCTATGCCTCCGTGAACGTCACCGTGCGCCGCATGAGCGCGACGGAGTCGGCCGAAACGCTGACCATGTACCAGATGGTGGTGCTCACGATCCTGATGGCGGGCCTGCTGCCGTTCGGATTCGAGGCCCCCGAGTGGTGGGACGTCGTATTGCTCGGCCTCGCCGGCTACGCCAACGGCCTCGGCCAGGTGTGGTGGACGCGTTCACTGAGCATGGCCCCGCCGACGGCGGTCATGCCCTATTATTACATGTCGCTCGTATGGGCGATGCTGTTCGGCTTCATCGTCTGGCACGAGATTCCGACCCTGTCCGTGTTCGCCGGCGCCGGCGTCGTGATGATCTCAGGCCTCTATCTGATCTGGCGCGAGGACATTGCCCGCAAGCGCGCGGCCCAGGCCAAGCTGCAGGCAGGCATCGACGCACAGGCTCACACGCGCACACACCCGCACGCACCCCGCGGTCAGCCCTCCCGCCGGCGGTTCGACTGACGCCCGGGTCTCCCCCGCTCGATCAGCGCATCTGTTCGCCGCCTGTCGCTAACGACAGCCGCCGCCAATTTGCCTATCGTGCGAGCACCATCAGAAACGATCAGGCGAGGACCAGCCCATGAAGACCATCCAGATGACGCCGGAGCAGATGAAGCCCTACATTGCGCGCTTCGACAGCCTCGTCGCCAACAAGGCCAAGACCGACGGCAAGATCCCCCCGGCCGCACGCGAGGCGTTGACCGCCCGCGCCACGAAGACGGTGATCGCCGATCCCAACGCGACCAACACGCCATGGGGCGCGGGCGGCGAGGGCGGCCCTATTCCCGGTCCGCCGAGCTTTGCCCTCGTCATCGCGGAATGCGAGCCGGGCAACGGGCCGGGACTGCACTCCCACCAGCGCTCGACCGAGACCTTCACCTGCATCAAGGGGCGCTTCCGCATCGAATGGGGCGATCACGCCGAGCACGCGATCGAGCTGGGACTGTTCGACACGATTTCCGTGCCCCCCGGCGTGATGCGCCGCTTCGTCAACATCTCCGACGATACGGGCCTGCTGTACGTGATCGTGCAGGGCGGACAGGCAGGCTTGCGCGACGTCGCTTTCGCGCCGAGCGTGGGTGCCGATCTCGAACAGCGCTTCGGTTCCCAAGTCGTCGAGGAATTGAAGAAGGTTGGCTACACCTTCGACGCCGGCATCGATACGTGAGCAGGCGACCGCGCGGTGGGCAGAACGCCGACCGCGCTCCGCCTCGCCCGTGCTCCTTATGCGCCGCTGCGGCTCAAGGCCGGGCCCGCGCGTTTGCCATCACGTCGGGATTGACCACGTTCGTCGGTGCTCCGGCGGCATAGGCGACGATCTGGTCGAAGATGTCGGTGAACTGCGTCTGGTACTCTTCCTTGGTCACGTAGCCGATGTGCGGCGTCGCCACCACGTTTGGCATCGAAAGCAGCGGGTGCATGGGATCGCGCAACGGCTCCTCCTCGAACACGTCGACCGCCGCCATGCCGGGCCGCCCGTTGTCCAGCGCCGCCACCAGCGCGTCGGGCTCGACCAGTCCTGCCCGGCTCGTGTTGACGAACAGCGCCGAAGGCTTCATGCGCGCCAGATCCTCACCCTTCACGATCCCGCGCGTCCCATCGACGAGCCGCATGTGCAGCGAGATCACGTCGCACGTCTCGAAGAAGTGCGCCTTGCTGTCCGCCACCATCAGCCCGTCCGCCCGCGCCGCCTCCCGCGATGTCTCGCGCGCCCACACCATCACCGGCATGTCGAACGCCCGGCCGTAGTGCGCCACCTGCCGCGCGATGCGTCCGTAGCCGTAGAGCCCGAGCGTCTTGCCCTGAAGCGTGTTCCCGACGCCGATTTGCCAGCGTCCCTCCTGCAGCGCGCGCATCTGCTGCGGGATCTCGCGCATGGCCGCCAGGATCAGACCCCATGTCAATTCCGCCGTCGCATAGGACGGCGTACCCGCGTGCTGGCTCGACGACACGATGATGCCAAGCCGCGTGCACGCGTCGATGTCGATATGCGGATAGACGCTCCGCTGGCTGATGAGGCGCAGCTTCGGTAGCCGCTCGAGCAGCGGTGCGCGGATCTGTGTGCGCTCGCGGATCAGCACCAGCACCTCGGTGTCCTTGAGCCGCTCGGCGAGCGCATCGACCGCCTGCACGTGGTCGTTCCAGATCGTGACCTCGTGCCCGGCGAGCTTGGCATAGCAGGGCAGCGTGCTGAGCGTATCGAAGTAGTCGTCGAGGATCGTGACCTTCATGGGCGAAGCCTTTCGCGGGGCGGCATCGGTGGCCGTCGGTTTCGCGCAGTCCTATCACCGCCGCATAACCGCGGTCGACCCGTGAAAGTTGACCTGCCCGCTCGGAGCTTCGCGGCGGGGGCGAGGCTTTGTGTTCGCCCACCCAGCCTGACGGGACCCACCTGCGACGTCAAACCGTTGGCGGCTGGCCCGGCGCGGAGTATCATCCCTGCCAACGCCTGGGCCGGCGACCTTCGGCGCGTGGACCCGCAAAGACTTCGTGCGCTCCGGACCCGGCGAGGAGGATACGCAACCCGGATGGGATCACATCATGAAATGGTGCCGCTTCGAGCGTGACGGCAAGCCGTCCTATGGCGTGATCGAGGGTGATCGCATCACCGCGGTCGATGGCATCCCCTGGGGCGAGCACAAGAAGACGTCCGCAAGCTACCCGCTTGCCGCCTCCAAGCTCCTGATCCCGACCGTCCCCTCCACGTTCTTCTGCGCGGGCATCAACTACGCCGAGCACGTCCGCCTGATGGCGAAGAAGCGCGGCGTCGAGCCCGACTATCCCAAGCGCCCGGAGATCGGCTACCGCGCCAACAATGCGCTGTGCGCCCACGACGAGCCGATCGTGAAGCCGGCCGGGTCCGGTGCCAATTTCCAGTACGAGGGCGAACTCGTCGCCGTCTTCGGTAAACGCGCACGGAACGTGTCGAAGGAGAACGCGCTCGACTACGTGTTCGGCTGGACCATCGGCAACGATGTGTCCGAGCGCGACTGGCAGAAGTCCGATCGCACGATGTATCGCTCCAAGAACGCCGATACCTTCAAGCCGATGGGCCCGTGGATCGAGACCGACGTCAGCCTCGACGCCATGGTCACCACCATCAAGCTCAACGGCAAGGTGGTCGACACCTTCAAGACCAACAACATGGTCTTCGACGCCCCGACCTACATTGCAGAGGTGTCGAAGTACTGCACCATCGAGCCGGGCGACGTCATGTGGCTCGGCACCGACCTCGTACCGTCCAACATGACGGTCGGGGATGTTTGCGAAATCGAGATCAGCGGCATTGGGACGCTTCGCAACCCGGTCGTCGCGGAAGGCTGAGGAGAAAACGCCATGAACGTGCATCTGAAACCGGCATCGGCAACCGGCATGACCGCCGAGGAGTGGGAGGCCCGCGTCGAGCTGGCCGCCGTCTACCGGCTTTGCCACTATTACGGCTGGGGCGAGCTGATCTACAATCACTGCTCCCACCGCGTGCCGGGCGAGCCCAACAAGATCCTCATGAAGCGCCACGCCGATATGTGGAGCGAGGTGACGGCCTCCAACCTGGTCAAGGTCGACATCCGCGAGGACCTGGACGAGCGGTCCGGCGTCAACCGCCCGGGCTTCACGCTGCACGGCGGCCTGATGGCCGGCCGTCCCGAAATCAACTGTGCCGTCCACATTCATGGCGACACCGGCATGGCGATCTCGGCGATCAAGCACGGCCTGCGCATGGTCTCCCAGCAGGCGGTCCGCTTCTACAACCGCGTCGGATATCACCCCTACGAGGGCATCACCGAGGACTTCGGCGAGCGTGAGCGCATCCTGAAGAACTTCGGAACCAACCGTGCGCTCATCATGCACAACCACGGCCTCGTCACCGTCGGCAAGAGTGCGCGCGAAGCGTTGATCCTGATGAAGTATCTCGTCAGCGCGGCCAACATCCAGATGCGGCTCGAGGCGACGGGATCCGACCTGATCGAGATCCCGCCGGACGTTTGCGAGAAGACGGCCAAGCAGTTCGAGAGCCACGACGCAGGCCGCGGCGGCGCCGACTGGCCGGCATACATGCGCCTTCTCGACTCCATCGACCCGAGTTTCAAGTTCTGAGACGCTTTTCGGCGCTGCCGTCACGTCGAAGGGCCGGCCGCAATGCCGGCCCTTTGTGCGTTCTGACGGGGCGAGCCTTGCGCTGCAGCGTGCTGCTCGAGCCTTGGCGCGCACCGGGCCGATCGCGCGCCGTCGACCGCCCGCCTACATCGCCGCATCACGTGGCGGGCGCGCAGGCACGGTCTCGACGTCGAGCGTCCGGTCGAGGTCTCGCGCCGCCAGGATCATGGCGCGTTCCGCCAGCGCCGTGATCGTGAGCAGCGGACTGACGCCGACCGAGCTGGGGATCGCCGCGCCGTCGCACACGTAGAGCCCGTCATGCACGCCCGTCGGCCCCTGCGAGGGATCGAACACCCGCCCGTCCGGCGCCACCACGCCATCCTGCGCTGTCTCGGCCATGCCACAGCCGCCCAGCGGATGCGCAATGACACGGTTGCCGCCGAACGCCCGCATCGCGAACGGGTTGTCGTGAAAAACGCCGCCCGCCTTCTCGATCATGGCCTTGACCTTGCGCTCGGAGCGGACGAACTCTGGCGCCGTGGAATAGCTGGGCCAGTCGACCATCACGCGGTCGCCGTGCAGGCTCAGTCGGCCGCCGGCGTCGTCGTGCGCGACCACGTAGAGCAGCTGCGTGCGGCTCATCTCGTTGCCGTAGATGCCGTCTTTGATCTGCCGCCACGCGGCGCGCACGTTGAGTTGCAAAAGATCCTTCAAGGGCGCGAGCGCGGCCATCATGGTCAGCATCGTGCCGTCGTGCACCCACAGCGGCCCGTCGGCGTCGGAAAGGTCGATCATCGCCATGCTGTGCGGCCCGACAGGCGGCACGCCGCGGGGCGCCTGCGAGGGAAAGCCGAGCGCGACGGCATTGACCGGTTGGCTGAGATCGCTCGCGATCACGAGGTCGTCGCCGTTCGCGGAGAAGTTCTGGCCGAGCCTTGACGACAGCGCCAGGCCCCGCTTCTGCGCGCGCAGCAAAAGCTCGTTCGTCCCCATCGTGCCGGCAGCGAGCACGATGATTCTCGCCGCCATCCGCCGCGTTCCGTGCCCGGTCGAAAGATCGCTGACATCGACCTCCCAGCCCGCGTCCGTCTTCGCGATGGCCTCCGCCCGGCTTTTGCAGAACACCGCCGCACCGTGATCCGCGGCGTCCGCGATGTAGGTGATGCCGACGGTATTCTTCGCGCCGACATTGCAGCCCGACCAGCAGTCGCCGCAATGCCGACAGGCATACTGCGTCACGCCCGCGGCGTTGAGGCCCGGCCGATGCGTGATGGTCATCGGCGGCAACTGCAAGTCGCGTCCCGCCGCTTCGGCCATCGCGCGCATGCCCGCGCATTTCGCAAAGCGATCCGGATCCGGCACCGCAGCCACGCCCAGCATCGCCTCCGCGCGCTTCAGGCCCTCGAGCAGCAGCCCGTCGCCGATCACCGCATCCGGCCAGCCGGCACGGCGCAAGTGGTCGGGATCGGGGCGCAGTACAACGCCGGCGTTGATCAGCGAGCCGCCACCGAGCCCGGACGCACCGAACACGGTCAGCCCCTTGCCGACCGACAGCGTGTAAAGACCGGTTGGATCCCCGAGCATCGGCGCGCGGCCTGTCAGCCGCGTCTCTTTGCGCCGCGCCTTGGCGGTCGTTGGAAAGTCGCCGGGCCTGAGCTGCCGGCCCTGCTCCAACACGGCCACGCTAAACCCCATGCGGGCCAGCCGCGAGGCCGCCACGCCGCCGCCGTAGCCGGAGCCGATGACGAGGGCATCATAGGTCGGCTGGGCCTCGCCGACCGTCTTGTCTTGGACAACCATGGAACGCTCGATCCGCATCGAAAAGAGCCGTGCGCAACCAATAGTTCAACCGCGCGCGATTGCCCACGGGTGTAGGGATATTTGCCTAATGGCCCCTTGCCGGCCCGGACATCGGCTGGAATATCCGCACACGGCGTGCTCAGACGAGTAGGATCGCCGGGTCGGATCGCGACGCCCGCCGCGAATGTCAGGGGCAGGCACGACACGCCATATGGCGCTCACCCCGCCAGCCGTCCCGGATTGCGCGCGACCATCAGCGGGCGCACCAGCTGGGCGAACCGCGTCGCCTCCACGTCGTGCAGGAAGCCCGACAGGCAGAACGAGTGGCAGCCCGCGTCGATGAACTGTTGCAGCGTGTCCGCGCACTGTTGCGGATTGCCCACCACGCAGATGCCGGCGCCGGGCCGCGCCCGCGCGAGCCCCGACCACAAGTGCGGCGCGATCAGGTCGCCCTTTTCCGCCCGCAACTCCTGCACGCGCCGGTTGGCGGCCGAGCCCGCGTAGTGCTCGCGGATATAGCGCTCGCGCTCCGCGCCGACGTTGGCGACCAGCGCGTCCGCTGCGGCCCACGCGTCGGCCTCGCGCTCCCGGCAGATCACCTGAAGCCGCATGCCGAAGCCGAGGGCCTCCTGTCGCCCGTGTCGCTCGGCCAGCGACCGCAGATGGCCGATGTTGTCGCGAACGCGCTCCACCGTGTCGCCCCAGAACAGATGCACGTCGGCATGTTTGGCCGAGATCTCCGCCGCTTCCGCCGAGCCGCCGCCGAGGTAGAATTTCGGGTGCGGCTGCTGGTAGGGCAAGGGCACCAGCTCCGCGCCGGCCAGCGTGTAGTGCGTGCCGCTGTGGTGCACGGGCTTGCCGCCCGACGTCCACAGCGTCTTGAGGATGCCGACCTCCTCGTCCATCACCGCATAGCGTTCTTCCTTCGACAGTTTGACGCCTTCGGCCTGGTTCTCCACCTCGCTCTGGCCCGCGATCAGGTTGACTGCGATGCGTCCCCGCGAGAGCTGGTCACACGTCGCGATCATCTTGGCGAGCAGCACCGGATGCACGTAGCTCGGCCGGGCGGCGACGAGCATGCGGATCCGCTGCGTCTGGCCGATCATCAGGGCCGCCGTCATCCACGCGTCCCAGCATTGGTGGCCCACCGGGATCAGCATGTAGGAAAAGCCGGCATCCTCCGCCGCCTTGGCCACGCGCTGGAACATCTCCGGCCCGGCCGGCACCTTCAGCGGCGCGCCGTAGTCGTCGGTGTCGCCGCGTGTCGGCAGGAACCAGCCGAGCTCGATCGGGCGTTCAGCGTGCTGCGACGGCTCGGCCATCCCCGGTCGTTGCTCCCTGTGCCCTCAAGTCCCCGAAAACTTCGGCTTGCGCTTTTCCATGAAGGCGCGGCGGCCTTCGATGTAGTCGTTGGAGGAGAAGCAGGCCGCCACCATGCGGTCGAGCTTGGCGAGGTCGCGTTCCGTCGACGGTTTCGCGATTTCGCGCGCCGAGGCCTTGATCGCCGCGATCGTCAGCGGCGCGTTCTCCGCGATCATCTCCGCCCAGTCCGCCACCGCCGTATCGATGTCCTCGCGCGGCACGACGCGGTTGACGAGGCCCATGTCGTAGGCCTCCTGCGCGGTCACCTGCCGCGCGGTGTAGAACAGCTCCATCGCGCGCGAAATGCCGACGATCTGCGCCAGCCGGTTGACGCCGACATAGCCGTAGCCGAGGCCGAGCTTGGCTGCCGGGATGCCGAATTTGGCGTCCGCCGTGCACACCCTGAGATCGCAGCACACAGCGACGTTGGCGCCGCCGCCGATGCAGTAGCCCTGGATCTTCGCGATCGTCGGCTTGGGGAAATTGGCCAGCCGCTCGTAGGCCTTGGCCGATGTCGCGTTGTAGGTCTTGACCGCGTCCAGGCTCGCCCGCTCGCTCTCGAACTTGGAGATGTCGGCACCCGACACGAACGCCTTTCCGCCCGCGCCCGACACGATCAGCACGCGCACGTTCGGATTCTCGGCGAATTCCGCCAGCAGCGCCTCCAGCCGCTGCCACATCTCCAGCGACACCGCGTTGTGCTTGGCGGGGTTGTTGAAGATGATGTGACCGACCGCACCCGCGTGGCGCGCCAGCATCTTGTCTTCGCTACCCGTTGTCTCAGTGCTCACGACCTCGTGCTCCTCTTGGCTGCTGGCGTCTGGGTTTGCGATGAGGCGTCGGCGTCGTCCGTCTTGCGGATCGCGCCCGCCGCGCGCAACGCCGTGATCTCCTCGGCCGTGAAACCCGCCTCCGACAGCACCTCGTCCGTATGCTGGTCGAGCAGCGGCGGCGGCCGCTTGATCGTGCTCTTCGATCGGCTCATCATGATCGGCTGCGCCACGACCCGTGTCGCGCCCCGTTCCTGGCTCGCCATCTCGGCGGCGATGCCCAGGTGCTGGACCTGCGGGTTGGCGAACACCTCGTCGATGGTGCTGATCTCGCCGCACGGGATGCCCGTCTCATTGAGCTTGGCGATCCACGCCGCCGAGGTATCGTGCACCGTATGCGCCTCGATTGCCGCGTTGACGCCCTTGCGGTTCTTGGAACGCGAAGGCGGATCGGCAAAGTCGGGCGAGTCGAGCGCCGGATCGGCCAGCAGCGCCTTGAGCTTCAGCCACATCGGCTGGCCCGCGCAGGCGATGTTGATGTAGCCGTCCGAGGTCTTGAACACGCCGGTCGGAATGCTGGTCGGATGGTCGTTGCCCGCCTGCCCCGGCACCTCCTGATCCATCAGCCAGCGAGCGGCCTGGAAATCGAGCATGAAGATCTGCGCCTGCAGCAGCGAGGACTGTACCCATTGCCCCTTGCCCGAGCGCTCCCGCTCGATCAGCGCGAGCAGGATGCCTTGCGAGGTGAAGATGCCCGCTGTCAGATCAGCGACCGGGATGCCGACGCGCATCGGCCCGCGCCCGGGCTCGCCCGTGATGCTCATCAGCCCGCCCATGCCCTGCGCGATCTGATCGAAGCCCGGCCGGTCGCGGTAGGGCCCGTCCTGCCCGAAACCGGAAATCGAGGCATAGATGATGCGCGGGTTGATTGCGCTGATCGCGGCGTAGTCGATGCCGAGGCGTTTCTTCACGTCGGGCCGGTAGTTCTCGACGATCACATCCGCTTTGGCCGCGAGCCGTTTGAACGTCTCGACGCCTTTGGGATTCTTGAGGTTGAGCGTGATCGCGCGCTTGTTGCGATGCAGGTTCTGGAAATCCGGACCGTTGCGCGCGCCGCCGAGCCCACCCTTGGGGTCGGCTTCCGGCTCTTCGATCTTGATGACGTTGGCGCCCCAGTCGGCGAGCTGTCGCACGCACGTCGGGCCGGAACGGACCCGTGTGAGGTCGAGCACGGTCACGTGCGAAAGGATGTCGCTGGCAGGCTCGAAGGGCATTCTGGATCCTCGAAAAGTGGGCAGGACACGGTCGCCGACCGCTCCAGGAATGATACGCTGGGTAGGCAGCCGCGACAATCGCGCTGGGGCGCCCGGAAAAGTCGCGGGGAGGGGCAGCCCTCGTGCCCGCCGTGCCCACACCACTCCGCGCCCGCCGCTTCCGCCGCCGGCCAGCCCCCCGCGCGCGCCGCCTCCGCATTGGCCGCCAGCGTCCCACGCGCTATGCATGAGCGTGGCGAGGTCGGCGGCCCGTCCTGCCTGATGCGGGGCCCGTGTCGCGGACATCGGGCCCGCCGGGACAGCCGCCGGATCTCCCCGCCGCTGCGGCGTCGCGGCGAGGACGGCCCAAAGGGAATGGTGTGATGCAGGACGCAAGCTGGCTGCAGCATTTCCCCGCCCTGGGCAGCCTCCCGGCTGCCATGCGCGAGCAGCTTGCCCGCGCCGGCCAGGTCGTCACGTTGCCGGCCGGCAGCCGCATTTTCGGACCCGGTCAGGCGCCTGAGAGCTACCTGCTGCTGCTCGACGGCTCCGTGCGTGTCCAGCAGGTCTCCGAGTCCGGCCGCGAGATCGTGCTCTACCGTGTCGCGGCCGGCCAGAGCTGCGCACTCACCACCGCCTGCCTGCTGGGCTATGAGGACTACCCTGCCGAGGGCGTCGCAGAGACCGAGGTGCACGCCGTCGCCCTGCCACGCGCCACGTTCGATGCCCTGGTCGGCGCCTCCCCGCAGTTCCGGCGCTTTGTCTTCACCGCCTTCAGCCGGACCGTCACGGATCTGTGCCGGGTGATCGACGACGTCGCCTTCGCGCGCCTCGACCTGCGGCTCGCCCACAAGCTGCTCGAGCTTTCGGCCGGCGGCGATCATCTGGCCGTCACGCAGGCCCAGCTCGCCGCCGAGCTCGGCAGCGCACGCGAGGTTGTCAGCCGCACCCTGTCGGAGTTCCAAAAGCGCGGCTGGATCGTCCAGGCGCGCGGCAGCCTCACGCTCGTCGACCGCGCGGCGCTCGAACGGCTCGCCTCCGCCCATTGACGGCCCATCAGGCGGCTGCTGCCGGTACGGTGACATAGTCACAGACGCACGCGTTACAGGGGACTAGCTTACCGCCATTGATGAACTCACGGAGGAATGAGTCATGACCCAGAATGTCGGCGGCATCGACCGCGTGCTGCGCATCATCGTCGGCCTGGCCCTGATCGCGCTTGTCTTCGTCGGCCCGCAGACCCCGTGGGGCTGGATCGGCATCGTACCACTGGCAACCGGCCTGATCGGCTGGTGCCCGCCCTATGCGATCTTCGGTTGGAGCACCTGCAAGCGGGCCTGATCGCGCGCGCACGCAGCGGCCCTAGCCGAATGCAGCGCAAGGTGCCCTTGACGATGCCGGTGGCGGCCGGTGGCGGCCGGTGCGGATGGCTGCGCCGCTTCGGCGTTGTGCCCGATGACGCCGCCTCCGCGTTGATCGGGTTGGCCCCGCAGCGGCTGCATCACGCTTGGCCGCTGCAGGGTATGGCCGTCGATCCGCCGGTCCAGGTGAGCGGGAAGTCGAGCAAGGAAAATGGAGGCGCTGCGACGATGACCAATCCGATCGACATGTCGGTCAAGCCCGAGGTCACGGCGTTCTTCGATCCCGAGACCAACACGATCAGCTATATCGTGAAGGATCCAGGATCCTCGGCCTGCGCGATCGTCGATTCGGTCATGGACATCGACTACGCCGCCGGCCGCATCAGCTACGCTTCCGCCGATCGCATCATCGATGCCGTGCGCAAGAACGGCCTCGACCGTGGAATGGCTGATCGAGACGCACGCCCACGCCGATCACCTGTCGGGCGCGCCCTATCTCCAGCGCGAGCTCGGCGGCAAGATCGGCATCGGCGAGAACATCAGGATGGTGCAGGATGTCTTCGGCAAGGTCTTCAACGAAGGCACCGAGTTCCAGCGCGACGGCAGCCAGTTCGATCGGCTGTTCAAGGACGGCGACCAATACGCGATCGGTGGTATGACGGCCTTCGTCATGCACACACCCGGCCACACGCCGGCGTGCATGACCCACATCGTCGGGGACGCGGCCTTCGTCGGCGATACGCTCTTCATGCCCGATGGCGGCACCGCCCGCGCCGACTTCCCCGGCGGCGACGCGCGCGTCCTCTACCGCTCCATCAAGAAGGTGCTGGAATTGCCACCCGCCATGCGTCTCTTCATGTGCCACGACTACGCACCCGATGGCCGCGAGATCCGCTGGGAGACGACCGTCGCCGAGGAGCGCACCGCCAACATCCACGTGCGCGACGGCGTCAGCGAGGACGAGTTCGTGGCCATGCGCGAGGCACGCGACAAGACACTCGGCATGCCCCGGTTGATCATCCCTTCGCTTCAGGTCAACATTCGCGCCGGCCACCTGCCGGCGCCCGATAGCAGCGGCAAGCGCTTTCTCAAGGTGCCGCTCGATACGCTCTGACGCACGGATGGCGCGAACGGAAGGATGCCGCGGCGATGTTGCAGGATGTGCTCGCGGTGATCTCCGGCTCCGCTGTCGGTTTCGTTCTGGGGCTGATCGGCGGCGGCGGATCCATCCTCGCGGTTCCGCTTCTTGTCTACGTCGTCGGCGTCCCGAGCCCGCACATGGCGATCGGCACCAGCGCCATCGCGGTCGCCCTGAGCGCGGCCTCGAGCCTGGTCGGACATGCGCGCGCCGGCAATGTGCGCTGGCCCTGTGCGCTCGTGTTCACCGCTGTCGGCGCCGTCGGTGCTGCGATCGGCTCCACGCTCGGCAAGCGGTTCGACGGCCAGCGCCTGCTGATCCTGTTCGGCGTGCTGATGGTCGTCGTCGCGGTGTCCATGCTGCGGCGGCGGGCGGACGACGGCAGCCGGTTCGTGCGCCTGAGCCGGGAGACGGCGTCGCAGGTCGGATCGCGCCTCGCAGGCTTCGGTCTGGCAACCGGCACCCTGTCGGGCTTCTTCGGCATCGGCGGCGGCTTCCTCGTCGTGCCGGGTCTCGTCGCCGCCACCGGCATGCCCATGCTTAACGCCGTCGGCTCGTCTCTGGTCTCGGTCACCGCGTTCGGCCTGACCACGGCAACCAACTACGCCCTGTCCGGCCTGGTCGACTGGCGCCTCGTCGCCTTGTTCGTCGTGGGCGGCGTCGCCGGCAGCATGTTTGGCAGCCGGGCTGCCGGCCATTTGGCCACGCGTAAACGGCGCCTGACCGAAGTGTTCGCCGGTCTCGTCGCAACTGTCGGCCTCTACGTCATCGCCCGCGGCCTCCTTGGCTGATACAACGCGGCACCCATGGCCGCGCGGCTGTCATGCGTTCATTGCATGGTTGGCCTGCGATTAGTCCGCATCGCGATGTAGCGCACGCGGACAGATGCCGATAGACTGCGTTCAGGATGGTCGGTGTGCGGAGACCTGTCGGCGCGAGGTCGCAAAAATTGTATTAAAAATCAACGAGTTAGGTTGCATCGTGGAGTTTCATTTCTGCGCTTGGGCAAGGTTTTGTCTCCGCCCCGCCAGCCGGTGATACAGTAAAAGACCACATGAATATTCCGCAATAATTGAAGAATCTTCCATCATTGTCGAACCCGATAAACACCTTCATCGCAAGACAGATTTTCCGACAACGTAAACCGCGAGACGGTCTCTCCGCGGCGCCGCCTGCTGTTGGCATGTCGGCTGTAGAGGGGGGATGCGTACGATGCCCATTCGGCTCGAATGGACACCGATCAGAGTTCACAGCCTCGGGATGTTGGGCTTCGACCATCTGCTGCTGACCTATCAGCAGTTCGCCAACATCAATCAGGACACTTGGTATGTGATCGAGGGCGTCAAGGGCAACCCGATGTTGCTTGTCGACGGCGCCAACGGCAGCATGACGCTCTCCCAGGCCAACGAGAACCTGACCGGTGAGGCCCTGATCGAGCGGATCGGCACGCCCGAGAAGCGCGGCTCTCGGATCATGCCGGTCGAGCAGCCCTTCACGGGCTGGAACACGATGGCGACCTACGCCAGCGACATCTATGGCGAGTTCGCTTACTCCGTGCTCGGCATTCCCGGCACCGTGCGCCCGACATCCAACTCCACATCGCTGATCGCTTCGCTGCTCTACTACGTCGACGTCGACATCATGACGGTGTTGCCGGCTGGCTTGCGCCGGACATCCGGCCTGCACACGCTGCTCGGCACCCAGTCCGACGACGAGCTTGTGACCACTGACACGTTCCACACCATCCTGTCCGGCAAGGGCAACGACACCATCACCGGCTCCACGCGCTCCGAGAAGCTCTACGGCGGCGCCGGCGACGATGTCATCAAGTGGTCGGGCGGCTTCGACATCATCCACGGCGGCCAGTGGAAGATGCCGCACCAGGACGACGGAACGGACACCATCGACGTCACCGGCATCGGTCAGGTCATCATTCGCCGCGGCATGTTCGATGCGGAAGGCTATGCCCCCGACTTCGTGATGCACAAGTCTGGCTTCGACACCGCCAACCTCTACTCCATCGAGCGCATTCAGTGGTCGGCGCTGACCGATCGCTTCTTCCTCGAGGAGACGAAGATCCTCGAGGATGGCCTGCTCCTGAAGATGGGCCTGGAGGATGCAGGTGAGGGCGATCGCTTCGAGTTCGCGGCGCTGACCGAGGGGCTGGAGCTGGTCGCAACGGGCGCCCAGGAGATGTTCGTGCGCGTCGCCGCGACCGCGACCGCGGACAAGGGCTCCTGGCTGGACTCTGTGGAATGGATCGAGGCATCCCAGGGTAACGATCGCATCTACGCGGCAAGCAACGTGCACGGCATCGAGGGCGGCAATGGCAACGATCTGATCGACGTCCGGCTGTCCACGCCCTTCGCGCTCTCGAGCCCGCTGGGCTATGACGCCGAAATCTACGGCGGGATGGGCGACGACACGCTGGTCGGCGGCGCCGGCCGCTTCCTCATGCGCGGCGAGGACGGCGCCGACGTGTTCATCGTCGGCGCGATGACCGAAGCCGGCTTCGCCGGTGACGTCGAGATTGTCGTCGAGGGCGCCGATGGCAGCGACGCGCTGTTCGTTCCGTATGCCTTCCTCGACGGTAGCAACGGTGCCTACGACGGCTCGCAGTTGCTCCAGCTCAAGGGCGGCTTCGGCAGCTGGTCCGACATGCAGACCTACAGCGACTGGGCCTTTTTCGCCTGGCAGCTCCAGAGCCAGATGTGGACCGAGACCGACACCCGCATCGGCGTGATCACGTTCCAGGGCGACATCCTCTACGCCGCCGACGGCGACGACCTCGTCATCACCATCCACAAGGCGACCACCTACCTCGATAGCTTCGAGGTGCAGAGCGGCACCATCACCCTGACCGCGCTGCAGCCTGACCCCGCCACCCGCACCGTGATCCGCGTCAAGGACTTCCAGGAAGGCCAGCTCGGCATCGATTTCTACGACCCCGGTGAAATGAGCCTCGTAGAGGTGGCCGGTATCGGCATGGTGCCGCAGTACGCCGACTACGATGCCGGCGTCCTGGCCATGACCAACGGCGGCGTCATGGCGCCGGCTTTAGCACCGCGACCGGACGCGAGTTCCTGGTCGGACAACGAGGCGGAGGAGGCGCCGACGACCGAACAGGGCACGTCCGGCGACGACGTGGTCCTCGTCAGCGAGGCACGCAATCACATCCTCTCCGGCGGCGACGGCAACGATCTCGTCGACGGCGTCACCGGCGAGAGCACCGACACCCGCGACCAGCTGGTCGGCGGGCGCGGCGACGATACCTATCTTGTCAACGACGGCGACGTGATCTTCGAGCTCGTCGGCGAAGGCTACGACGTCATCCGCGCCCACGGCACCTTCGCCTTGCGCCCAAGCGCCGAGATCGAGCGCTTGGAGGTCGCCTCCTACCTAGTGGGTATGCTCGCCGGAAACGGCTTTTCGCAGATCCTCGTGGACACGCTGGACGGCGGCGTCGGTCTCGACGGCGGCGGCGGCGACGATACCTACATCGTCAGCGGGTCGACTTCGGTCTTCGAGCTCGTCGGCCAGGGCGACGACAGGGTCGAGGCGCTCGTCGACTACGTGCTGACCCCTGGGGCGGCCGTCGAGACGCTGGTCGCCGCCGGTGCGACGGTCTCGCGCCTGACTGGTAATGAATACGGCCAGCGCATCGAGGCCGGAACTCTGGCCGCCACCCTTGTCGGCGGCGGCGGCGACCTTCTGATTGGCACGGCAAGCGAGGACATTATCTATGGAGATCACGTCGGCCCAGCCGGATCGCCGGACGACGGTAACGATACGATCTATGGCGGCGCAGGCACCGACTTCATTTTCGGCGGAGACGGCGACGACATCATCTACGGCGAAGCCGCAAACGACGTCCTGTTCGGCGGCGCCGGCAACGATACGCTGATCGGTGGGGCCGACCGCGACAGCATGGATGGCGGCGACGGCTTCGATTTCGTTGACTATTCGGGATCGCCTGGCATTACGACCGTAGATCTCAACCATCCCGGCTACCAGCAGTCCCTGGGCCACGCGTTCTTCGATCGCTATCTCAGCATCGAGGGCGTGATCGGCTCTGCTCATATCGACAGCATCGTCGGCTCTGCGGGCGACAACGTTCTGATCGGCGGCGCCGGCAACGACACGTTGCGCGGCGAAGGTGGCAACGACACGCTCGAGGGCGGCACAGGCAACGACATCCTGATCGGTGGCAGCGGCGACGACGCTCTATTGGGGGAGGAGGGCAACGACAATTTGTCTGGCAATGACGGCAACGATAGCTTGGATGGCGGCATCGGCAACGATACGCTGGCCGGCGGCAGCGGCCTCGACACGTTCGTCTTCCGCTCCGGTTTCGGCCAGGATCACATCTTGGATTTCCAGGCAGGCGAGACGATCGATCTCAGGGAACTCGGCGCAGCGTATGAGGACCTCGTATTTTCCACCGTCGGCGCTGCGACCGAGATCGCATCGGCCGCCTTCGCCGGACACACGATCCTCGTCGCCGGCGTCACCGGCCCGTTGCCGGAAACTGCCTTTGTCTTGTGAGTGCCGCCACGCCGCGCGCTGCGCCCACCGATCCTTGGCGGCCCTCCTCGGAATCGTCCTCGCTCTGGCCAGCGCTCAGGCGGCCCTCGCCTGCGAGCTCGAGGAGGGACCGCGCCTGGCCGTCGCCCGTGTCGTCGACGTAGAGACCTTGCGGCTGGACGACGGCCGCGAGGTGCGCCTGATCGGCGCCTTGGCGCCACGCGCCTTCGACACCGGCGCCGCCACCCGCCATTGGCCCGCCGAGGAGGAGGCCAGGGCCGCCCTGGAGCGTCTCGTCCTCGGCCGCACGGTAGAACTGGCCTTCGCGCGCCATCGCCTCGACAGATACGGCCGCCTCGTCGCGCACGTTTTCGTCGTGGGGGCATCGCCGGAGGATCGCGTTTGGGTGCAGGGCGCCTTGCTCGAGGCTGGTCATGCGCGTAGCTACGCACTGCCGGGCGCGGCCGAATGCCAGGACCTCCTGCGTGCGCGCGAGGACGTGGCACGCACCGCCGGCCTCGGTCTATGGCGCAACGCGGCCTACGCAATTCGCGATGCCGCGCGTCCCTTCGACCTGTTGCGCCATCGCGCAACCTTCCAGATCGTCGAAGGACGTGTGCGCCACGTCGCTAAGGTCGGCAGCCGCATCTACTTGAACTTCGGCGACGACTGGCGCCGAGATTTCACGATTGGTGTTCGCACCGGCCGGTCCACCGCCGCCGCGGGCGCGATCGACTGGCCAACGCTCGAGGGCGCACGCGTACGCGTGCGCGGCTGGATCGACCGGCGCAACGGTCCCTTCATCGAACTCCACGCGATCGAAACGCTTCAGGTCCTCGAAGCCGCGCGCCAAGCCCCGGCGGCTCAGTCCGCAGAGCCGCCGCCCTCGGCGCCGCCGGCCGCGACGCCACCAGGCGCGGCCGGTGCTGACGCCACACCGCCTGCCGAAGGCGTTGCCGCCGCCGTTGCGACGACCGCGGACGGCGGTGCGCGCGCCCAGCCGTGAGCTTGCGCCGCCAAGAATGCCGGCGGGGGCCGCGGTTCGGACATCGATGAGCAGGACGTCGATACGCCGGACGGCGGCACGGCGCCCCCATCTGGCCGCGACACGCGTCGTGGAGGCCAAGTCGAAGCGTGCTGCATACGGCAAACCGCGAGCGCAGCGCGGAAAGCCGGGAACATAGGACCGCACCAACGCTCTACGATCGCCTCTCGGCTCGCGTCGGTGATATCGACGGCACTCACGAACAGACAAGGGCCCCGGCGCATCGCGCGGGGCCCTCATCGTGTCATCTACAAAACTTGCCGGTCCTCGACCGCCGCTCAGCGCGTCACGCTCACGGGCTGCGAAGTGCGCGAGGCCTAGGCGGCCTTCACCGCGCCGTCCTCGATGGCCTCGGCTTCCTCGGCCGCCACGCGACGCCCCTTGGCACTCTTCGACAGCACCTCGGTGATGCGCTGAACGGCACCGCGCTCGTCCAGCTTCTCCACCGCGGCGATCTCCCGTGCCATGCGATCGAGGGCCGCCTCGTAGAGCTGGCGCTCGGAGTAGGACTGCTCGGGCTGCTGCTCGGAGCGGTAGAGGTCACGCACCACCTCCGCGATCGACACGAGGTCGCCGGAGTTGATCTTCGCCTCATACTCCTGGGCGCGGCGGCTCCACATCGTACGCTTGATGCGCGCCCGCCCCTTCAGTGTTTCCATCGCCTTGCCCACGATGCCCTCGTCGGCCAGCTTGCGCATGCCGACGCTCTGCAGCTTGCCCGTGGGCACGCGCAGCGTCATCTTGTCCTTGTCGAACGTGATCACGAAGAGCTCGAGCGACATGCCCGCGATCTCCTGCTCTTCGATGCCGACGATGCGGCCCACGCCGTGCGCCGGATAGACGATGAACTCGTCCTTCTTGAACCCGTGACGCTGATTGACCGGCTTCTTCTGCGCCGCAAGCAGCTGCTGCTGCGCGGCCGCAGCGGCCTTCTCCGCGATCTGCTTCGGCGTCGCCGGTGCCGCGACACCGGCCGGCGGTGCCACCTTGGTCGCAGCCGGCTTGGCGGCAGCGACCTTCGCTGCAGCGGCCGCCTTCAGCGGTGCACCCTTCGGAGCAGCGGCGACCGCAGCCTTCGGCGCGACCGGCGCGGACACCTTCTGCTGGGTCGGCTTGCCCATTGCGGCGGCGACAGAGCGTGCGGGCTCCGCTGCCACAGCCTGAGGCTTTTTGGCAACGGCCAGCGGCGCAGCGCTAGCAGCGACCGGCTTGGCGGCCGGCTTCGCCTTGACCGCTTGAGTCGGCGCCTTTACCGTCTTCGGTGTTGCTGCCGGCTTCAGGGCCTTGGCCTTCTGAGTCGTCTTGGCAGTGGCGGTGCTCTTGCTCATCGGCGTGGTTTTCTGAACCGTTTGTTTGTTGGTGGGCGTTGCCTTCGCAGCGCTCGACTTGGTCGCATGGACGGCGACGGCCGGTGCGGCGGGTTTGGACGGTTTCGTCACGGACTTGGTCAAGGGCTTGGCCGCTTGCGCTTTGGTCGTAGCTGGCGCTTTGGCGGCTTTGCTGGTGACTTTCGGTGGTTGCGATTTGGCCTTGATCGTGCGCGGCTGGGGGGAGGCCTTGAGTGGCTTAGCCTTGGCAGGCACTTTCTTGGACTGGGCCATTGGTGTCGTCTCGCTCTCTGCTTTGACCTCGGCAAGGACGCGCCAAGGACGTTATAGTATTGCGCCACCCGCGTTGCGTGTCGTCGCCTGCCCTAAGGAGGACACGTCCTCCCGCGGGCTGCCCCCGGCGTCACGCCGCCCTTTGCGCCTGACCGCACAAAAGGCATTATTATTGTGTTTTCAGTGACTTCGTTCTTAGTCGTCGACAGTTTCGCGAGCGCAGACGACCGTCACGTCCGCTCGCTTCCGAGGGCGTGGTGGTCGTCCGGTAGAGGGTGCGTCTGTCAACGGCGTCGTCAGCTCTGCCACTAGACGGCTAATGTAACACATTCTTCACGCAAAATGAAGCTCCCACGCTGAGCTAGCGTCAGGCACCGCTTAATGCAATAGGTAAAGATGTAGTCGTCCGACGTCTGGGATTTCCCCGGCGAACAACTAGAAATTATCGTTAACGCCTGGACTCTGCGTCTAGTCGCCCTCGCCGGGTTCCGAGGAAAAAAATCTCTCCATCTTGGCCTTTTCATCTTTGTACTTGTCCGCCTCCGGTAACGGCGGCTTCTTTGCCGTGATGTTCGGCCACTTTTCCGCGTACTCGCGGTTCAGCTCAATCCACTTCTCCAAGCCCGGTTCCGTGTCCGGCCGAATGGCCTCCACGGGGCATTCGGGCTCGCAGACACCGCAATCGATGCACTCGTCGGGGTGGATGACGAGCATGTTCGCGCCTTCGTAGAAACAGTTCACTGGGCACACCTCGACGCAGTCGGTGTACTTGCACTTGATGCACTCATCTTTGACGACGAAGGTCATGGGCTCTCATCCAGAGCTGAATTCGAAGGTCACCTGATAGCCGGACCGCCGCGCTGCCAGTACCGGTCGCGTTGTCGCAAGCCGGGCGGAACGGTTCGGCGCAGTCTGTCCCGCATGTAGGCTATTCGCCGCCCCGTGTCAGTAGCCCCGCACCGTATTGCCGCGATGAGCCGGTCTGCGGGGCCCATCAGCCCCGTTTCAGCGCGATCAGCGCGCGGCGGGCCTGCTTGTCTGGGCGCGCGGGCGGCTCAGGTGACGGCGACAAATCCTGCGCCGTGTCCCCGGCCGGGTCCACGTGGCCGACGCCGTCGCTGTCCGGCCCCGGTTCGGCGCCATCGTCTGGATGCGCGCCCATGCCTGTCGCGGCCGACGAACCCGACCCTGGCGTCAGATCCTCAAAAAGCGTGCGCGCCTCGCTTGCCGAACCGCGCCGCACCCCCGCTGCCACCACCTTCAGCACGCGAACCTGCCGGTGGGCGGTGACGGTCACGACGTCGCCGGACTTGACGGCATGGCTGGGCTTGGCAATCCGGCTGCGATTGACCCGCACTTTGCCGTCCTCCACGAGGCCGGCCGCCAGCGTGCGTGTCTTCACGACGCGCGCGAACCAGAGCCACTTGTCGAGGCGCTGCGTGGCCTCTGGCTCCGGTGCGTGCGCCGCGTGTGTCGCCATCAGGATTTCTGGTCCGTCGTCTGCCGCTCCAGCGCGAGCTTGAGCGAGTTGAGCGCCGCGAACGGCGAATCGGGATCGACGCCGCCCTTCTTGGACGGGCTTGCCGAGCGCACTTGCGCGGGACGGTCTTCGCCACGCCGCCGGTCGCGATCGTCACGACGCGGTCCGCGATCGTCACGCCCCCTTCCCTGACCACCACTGTGGCCGCCGCCTCCGCCACTGGCATGGCCGCTCTGGCCGTGCCGGCGGTCGCGCTCGCCGCGTTCGCGATCGTGACGGCGATCGCCGCCGCCCCTGTGCTGGTCACGGTCACGCTCGCGCCGCGGGCCGCGACGGTCCTGATCGGGCCGCGCGTCCGGCGCCCCGCTGGTCTCGGCGCCCGATGGGACTTGCGCATCGGCAGCCGGCGCACCGGCCTCTCCCGCAACTGCCGGCGTTGCCGGCGCGTTTGGGTCGCCCTGCTGTGGCCGCCCGCGACCACGCTCGTAGCCACGCCGCCGATCGCCCTGCCGATGCTGGCCGCGATCCGGCCGCCGCGGGCGCTCGTCGCGATGACGCCTGGGCCGCCACACCTCTTCCATCTCCGGCTCCGCCGGGGTCTCGGCCGCTGCGGCTTCGCCGGTCGCCGGCGCGCCATCGCTCTTCTGGACATCGGCCACCGCCGCATCGTCCCCGGTAACGGTCGATGCGGCCCCGGCACTGCCATCGGAGGAAACCGCGGCTGGATTGGTCGCCAGCACCGTCTCGGACGATGATGTGGCCACTTCCGCTGCAGCAGGCTCAACCGCGGTCGTATCACTGACGCCGGCATCGGCGGGCGTCGCTGTCGCATCGGCCGGCTGAGCCGTCTCGATAGGCGCGGCTGCCGAAGTGGTCGCGGGCTCGGCGTCGGCCTGCATGACCTCTGCGGCGCTGGTCGCCGGCGTGTCTGCGCCGGTAGCATCCTGCGTCCCGGTCACTTCATCCGTTGAAGCAACCGCCTTCGCACGCACAGGCCGACGCTCCATGCGGAAACCCAGCGTCTTCAGCACGTTGCCCAGTTCGTCGGGCGAGCAGCCCAGGATCGACATCATCTCCGGCGATGACGGTGAAGCCGCCATCGCCCGTCGCCCCGCGGGGCGGCGTCGCGGCCGGATCGGATGACGCCCGCCAGGACACCAGCGGCCGGATCAGATCGGCCAGCCGCTCCAGGATGTCGATGCGCACCGCGCGCGGACCGCACACATGAAAGCCGAACGCCCGGTAAAAGGCCTCCGGCGTCGCAGGATCCGTCGGCGACCGACGTCAGCCCGGCCCGCGGCGGCTCGCGGCAGGGCATCGAGCGTCAGCCCATTGGCGGCCGCATGCTTCAGCGCACCACAGCGTCAAGCGTCAGCTCGGCCGGCGCGGGCTTCAGCAGCAGCGGGAAGTAGATGTTGAAGGCGCCGAACCGCACGCCGTATTTGCGCAGTTGCGCGCGTGCTTCCTGGTCGAGCGACTTGATCTCCTCCGCCACGCTGTCGCGCTTCAGGACGCCGAAGGTCTCCGTCAGCCGGAACGCGATGCCGCGCGCCAGACCGGAGATGTCCTCCGCCTTGGAAATGTCGACCAGCGGCTTCAGGCGCTCCGCGATGGTGTCGGTGATCCAGGTCTCCAGCCGCGCCTGCACCTTCTCCTTGTCGGCCCGCTCAGATGCTCGTCGACCAGCAGCGTCACGCTGGGCTTCAGCGGATCGTCGGCCGACGTCGAGCGTCGCGATCTCCTCGTCGCGCCACAGCACACGGCCCGCCCGCGTCACCTTGAACGCGTCGTTCTTGGCCGCGGCCACGCGCCGCGCCCGCATCGCCGAGCTCCTTGGAAACGACCTGCGCCGCCGCGTTGCGCGCCGCCTTGCCGTGGATGCCGTCGGCCTGCGCGTCGGGCCAGAAGCGGAAGCCCTTGAGGCGGCCGACGAAGTGATCCTCGACCTTGATCGCGCCGTCCTCGCCGATGTCGGCGTTGAGCTCTTCCTTGTCGCGCATGCCCTCATCAGCGCGCTCGTGCGCCGGTCGACGAAGCGCTGCGTCAGCCGCTCGTGCAGCGCGTCGGACAGCGCATCCTCGATCTCGCGCGTCCGCGCCTGCCAGTGCTCCGGGTCCTTCAGCCAGTCCGGACGGTTGGAGACGAACGTCCAGGTGCGGATATGGGCGATGCGGTTGGCCAGCGTGTCGATGTCGCCGTCCGTGCGGTCGGCGAACGCCACCTGCTTGGCGAACCAGTCCTCCGGGATGCGGCCCGTCGGGCTCATCAGGAACTTGTAGAGCGTGCCGACCATCTCGGCATGGTTCTGCGAGGAGATCTTGCGGTAGTCGGGCACCTGGCAGACTTCCCACAGCCGCGCGACGGTCGCCGGGCCGGTCGCCAGCGCCAGCGATCTCGCGGTCCGTGGCTGACGTTCTCCAGCGCCAGCACGTCGTCGGCCATGCGCGCCCGCGTCAGGCCGCTGCTCGCGCGGCATCTCGCGCAGGCTGTCGCGCAGCCGGTCGAGCGAGCCGAAGTCGAGCGTGCGGTTGCGCCACTGCAGTACTCTTGACCGGCTCGAAGGTGTGCGATCTCCAGCCGCTCGACCAGATCGTTGTCGAACGGCTCGACGATCCCGGTCACGCCGAACGTGCCGTCGTTCATGTGCCGGCCGGCGCGGCCCGCGATCTGCGCCGAGTTCGGCCGGCGTCAGGTTGCGATGGTTCTGGCCGTCGAACTTGCGGATCGCGGCGAACGCCACGTGATCGACGTCGAGGTTGAGGCCCATGCCGATCGCGTCGGTGGCGACCAGGAAGTCGACATCGCCCGATTGGTAGAGCGCCACCTGGGCGTTGCGCGTGCGCGGGCTGAGCGCGCCCAGCACGACGGCCGCGCCGCCGCGCTGGCGGCGGATCAGTTCGGCGATCGGCGTAGACGTCGTTCGCCGAGAACGCGACGATCGCCGAGCGCGTCGGCAGCCGCGTGATCTTCTTCTGGCCCGAATAGGTCAGCTTCGACAGCCGCGGGCGCGAAATGAAGTTGGCGCCGGGGATCAGATCGCTGATCGCCTCGCGCATCGTCTGCGCGCCGAGCAGCAGCGTCTCGAGCTGTGCCGCGCGCATGCAGCAGCCGGTCGGTGAAGACATGGCCGCGCTCGGGGTCGCGGCGAGCTGGATCTCGTCGATCGCCAGGAAGTCGACGTCGATACCTCGCGCGGCATCGCCTCGACGGTGCGACACCCAGAAGCGCGCGCTCTCCGGCTTGATCTTCTCTTCGCCCGTGATCAGCGCCACCTTGTCGGCGCCGACCTTGGCCACGATCTTGTCGTAGACCTCGCGCGCCAGCAGCCGCAGCGGCAGCCCGATCATGCCCGGTGTCGTGGCCGAGCATGCGCTCGATCGCGAGATGGGTCTTGCCGGTATTGGTCGGGCCCGAGAACCGCCGTGACGTTGCGGATCCTCGCCTCAAGCTCACTGGCCATATTGGTCCACGCCTCCAGAACGCGCTTGGCGAGCAGGCATTGCAGAGCCGCAGCGCGAGATCAAGGGGATCGTTGGCAGGGGGAAGATCGGCGACCCGGTTGCAGCCGGCCCTCCGCACACGCCGAAAAGGCCGTCGGCCACGGCCTCTGGCCACCGGGGCGGCAGCGATGGCGAGCGGACGCGGTCAGTCGATGAAGGCAATCTGTCTCTTCTCGGAAGTTGTGATTTCCACCCGTTTGGACCTCAGCACGGCCTGCCCGGCGATGGTCGGGATGCTGACCCGGTAGGGGATGAGAACATTGGCGTCCGGCACCGGCCGCAGGCCGACCTCGATGCCGTCGTTGGAGGCCATGTACTTGGTTTCCTTGTTCATCCGGTAGCCCGCGATCGGCACGTAGCGCACGCTGCACACGTATCCGACGTTGGGCTGGCCGCTGGCGCGCTTTTCCGCGATCCGCTCCTGGCGCCGGAAACTGAACACCAGATCGAAGCGCTGCTTGCCATCGAAGATCGCCAGCCTGCGCGCACAAGGGTTGCCGGGCTCGTAGCGGGTCACCGACAGGATCGCCGTCAGCGGATCGAGCACGTCCTTCATGTGCTGGGGCTTCAACGGCACGTTGTCGGGATGGCTGTCGCTCGGCGGCACGATGCTGACGTCGGCGATCCGTGATCCCGAAAAGCCGAGCTTGACAGAGCCAGATTTGGAGTTGGAGCGGTAGTCGAAGGCATAGCCGGCCGGCTTTGGCTCGCGTCCGGCGAGCTTGCCCGAGCTATTGGTCGAGCCCCGCCACTTGAACGCGCCGAGCAGCGCCGAGAGCTTGGCGCTGCTGCGCAGCACGTAGGATTTTCCGTCGACCTCGGAAACGAAATTGAAGTCGCCGACGTCGAAGCCGGCGAACGAGATGCCGTACTGTGCCACCACCCGGCTCGGCCACTGATCCTTGGCGAGCGCCGCGCCGGGCGCCCACGCCAGGCCAGCCAAGGCGATGGCGGCCATGGCCAAGCCTGCCATGACGGGTGCACGCCAGGGCTGGCGCGAATGCGGACTGCGGGCCGCTGGGCCCGTGGCAGGCGTCATGATGTCGGTATCCCCCACAGCGCGAGCCAGGAAGCGGCCCGCGGTAAAGGCGGTTTGCGTCAAATATGTGTCGCCCGGCCATCCGCCGCCGGTCACAGCGCGACCTTGAAAGCACACCGCGCCGGGCAACCGTGCCACACGGGTCGGCCGGCCTTTTCCTCGCCGTACGTCAGAGGCTAGCATCGGGTCATGCAACCTGGAGACCGCTGGCGCGCCGCGCTCGAGACCTATCCGGCCAGAGTTCAGGCCGCACACCCAGTCGGCCCCGCAGGCGTCGGCAACGGTGCGCTGCGCTTCGGCGTGGATACGGGGATCGTGGCCGAGTTCGACGCGCTCATGGCTTTGGCCACCGCGCCCGCCGATACCGAGGCCGAGCTTGTCGGTCAACTCGACACCCTCTATCGCCGCCTGTTCTCCGTCGACCTCGCCCACTACGATTTGGCCGAAGCGCGCCGGCATGCCCCTGATCTCGTTGCCAAGCTGTTCGCCATGCGCCTGTCGCTCGGCGACAGCATCGGCACATGGCAACGCGACGGCCTGATGGGCCGCGCCGCGCAGCGCGCCCTGCGCGATGCCTTCCGCGCCGCGCGGTATGCGTCCGATATGCTTGGCGAGCTGACCATTGATCACGCACACGTTCCAGAGGGCCAGGGCCCGTTCCCTGCGTTCACGGGACCGCATCGTAATACGGATGTCAATTCGCGCTTCGGCCGGCTGACGTTTCGCTCCGGCGACGTGCTCCTTGTGCGCGGCGCCCATCACAACAGCGCCGCGATCGCGCGCATCGGCGACGTCGACTCCCAGTTCAGCCATCTCGCCATGGTGCACGTCGACGTCAACGGCAACGCATGGGTCGTTGAGAGCCTGATCGAGGTCGGTGCCATCATCACGCCGCTCGACGAGCATCGCGCCCACGGCATCGGCCGGGCGATCCTTTTCCGCCATCGCGACGAGGCCTTGGCCGCCGCCGCTGCCGACGCCATCAGCGACCTCGTCGCTTTCTCGCTGGAAAGCTACCGCCGCCGCATCCTCTACGATTTCACCATGGAACTCGACAACAACCGGCGGCGCATGTTCTGCTCCAAGCTCGTCCGCACCGCCTTCGAGATCGCCAGCCGCGGCCGCGTCGTACTGCCGACCTTCCCGACCCGGCTGGAGGCGAAGAACCCGGATTTCTTCAGCCGCGTCGGCGTCACCGCCAAACAGACTTTTGCGCCCGGCGACATGGAGCTGGAGCCCGACTTCGACGTTGTCGCGGAGTGGCGCGACTGGCGGCTGACCTCGCAGCTTAGGCTGCAGGACATGATCATGACCAAGCTGTTCGAGTGGATGGAGACGCGCGACTACGTCTTCCGCGAGGACTGGTCGATCCGGCTGATCTCTATCCTGGGCCGCCTGGCGAGCCACCTGTCCGACGACGCCAAGGACCTGATCGCGTCCGTCGTGCCCAAGGTACCGATCAATATGTCGCGTCGCACCATCTCCGTCATCGCCATGCTGCACAAGACCGCCGAACCGCTCCTGGCGCACCTCAAGGCGATCGAGGACTTGCATATCGATCGCACCGGCAAGCCGCTGCATCCGCGCGTGGTGCTGGCCGAGCTGGAAGGATGGCGCGAGCGGCACGGCAATCGGGTTGGCTACCTGGCGCCGGGCGACGGTGGGCGATGAGCCGGCGCGCGGCCACGCGGGACGCATCGTCGGCTCGTGGTCACTCGGCCCTAGCTCACGCGGAATTGAGTGCACGACGCGCCGATCTGTCCCGGCCCGGCGGCGGTGCTTCAACTGGCGTTCATCGGGATTTTGGCGTAATCGGGCGCCAGAATGTGGTTTGCGTCAGGTCGTGTCAGGTCGTGTGAGAGCCGGCGACGCTCCGCAGCGCCACGCCAGCCAAGCCCCGTAACGAGGGCGACCATAGGAGATGATGACCGTGCCGAATCTTGCTGACGCTCTGAGAGGCCCCCACTCGCACGGTGCCCAGTCGCGCGCTGTCCTGTCGCGTCGTGCCCTGATCGCTGCGGCCGGTGTGCTCGTCGCCGGCGGGATCCTGGGTGGTGTCGTTCCAGGTCTCGGGGCCTTTCCCGCTGCTGCCGCCGAGCCGACACCGGAGGAGATCGCGACACCGGGCGGCCTGCCCGACATCATCCTCGGCAAGGCGGACGCACCCGTCACGATCGTCGAATACGCGTCGCTGACGTGCGGCCACTGCGCGCAGTTCCACCAGACCACATATCCCGCGCTGATGGCCAAGTATGTGGACACCGGCAAGGTCAGGCTGATCCTCAGGGACTTCCCGCTCGACAATCTCGCGGCGGCCGGCGCCATGCTCGTGCGCTGCCAGGAACCCGCCAAGGCGCCCGACGTCATCAAGACCTTGTTCGAGAAGCGCAGCGAGTGGGTCGTGCCCGGCAATCCGCTGCCCCAGCTGTTCGCCGTCGTGAAGCCGCTCGGCTTCACGCAGGAGGTCTTCGACAAATGCATCACCGATCAGAAGATGCTCGAGAAGATCGCCGCCGAGCGCGCGCGGGCGTCGCAGAAGTTCGGTGTCAGCTCCACGCCCACATTCTTCGTCAACGGCAAGAAGCAGGCGGGCGCTTTGTCGATCGAGGATCTCGACAAGGTCATCGCGCCGCTGTTGAACAAGAGCTGAGGGTTCAGGGGGGCCGATCGGGCCAAGCTGAGACGCGTTGGGGGGATGAGGGCAATGGCTGAGAAGCGACGAGCTTCGGCCTGGATGGCTGCGCTGATAGCCGCTATGCTGGCCGCAGCCTGCGCCGGCGATGGCGCCGGCCCGACCGCCGGATTGTCGATCGATGCGCCAGCGGCCGGCGGCAGCGCGGGCCTGTTGACCGGCGCCACCAACGCCAAGGCGTCATTCAATCCCTTCGAAATGCCGGGCGGCGGACCGCCGCCTTCGCGTGACGTCATCGTCAATCCGACGCTTTCTGAGGTGTTGAAGACCGGTGCGCTGCCCGAACGCAGCCTTGGTCAGGCCACCGCGCCCGTGACACTCGTCAAGTATGCCTCGATGACCTGCCCCTACTGCCGCAAGTTCCAGGCCGAGGTCTTCCCCGAGCTCAAGCGCACCTATATCGACACCGGCAAGGTGCGCTTCATCCTGCGCGAGTTTCCCATCGGCAAGCAGTCGGGTCTGGCCACCATCGCGCTGCGCTGCGCGCCTGCAGACAAGCATTTCGCGCTCTACGACAAGCTGATGGCGCAGCAACCGTCCTGGGTGTCCCAGGAAGTTCGCCCCGACCCCATCTTCAAGGTGGCCGCCCAGGTCGGCGTCACGCGCGCCCAGTTCGATGCCTGTCGCAACGACGCCAAGCTGGCGCAGGATCTCGCCTGGGTGAAGGATCGCGGCCGCACGCTCGGCATCATCGGCACGCCGAACTTCTTTCTCAACGGCCGCCTCATCAAGACCACGCTGGACTGGCCGGGGTTGAAGGCGCAGATCGACGCCGAGCTGGCCGGCCGTCCGGCCACGACCGCTGCCGCGCCGGTAAAGCCACAGCGCTGAAACCCGTCTCTGCGATCGGACCGAGATCCGTTACCACCCGACCCGGACGACTCCTGATCATTGCCGCTTGACCTGACGTCTGGCCGATGGCATCGGGCGCGTCGTCGGGCGGATCGCTTCGGCACAAGCGAGGGCCGGCTGCGGCCTGGTCTCCTGGAGGCAGGTCGTGAGTGAGGTCGTGCGTCCCGATGCGGGACCCGATGTCGGGACCGACGCGAGATGCGGTGAGCGGTGCGCGGCGCATGCCGCTCATCCAGCGTCCGTCGTTGCGGCCGGCTGGCCCTACGCGGCAACGCTCGCCGTCTGGCTGGTCGCGGTATCCCGCTGGCTGATGACCGGCACCACCATCCCCTGGGACGCGAAGAACCAGTTCTACGCCTTCTTCCGCTTTCTGGCCGACGCGTTCTCCACCGGCACCTCGCCGTTCTGGAACCCCTACCATTACGGCGGCCACCCCGCGATCGCGGACCCCCAGTCGCTGATCTTCTCGCCGCCGTTCCTGCTGTGGGCCTGGCTCGATCCCGCCCCGACGCTGCGCGCGTTCGATCTGATGGTGCTGGCCCACCTGCTGGTCGGTGGTCTTGCCGTCGTCGCGCTCGGCCGTCGCCGCGCCTGGTCGGGTGCGGCAAGCGTCTTGGCCGCGACCGTCTTCATGCTCGGCGCCGCCGCCTCCGCACGCCTCAACCACGTCGGCATCATCGCGTGTTACGGCCTGTTCCCACCGGCCTTGCTGGCCATGGAGCTGGCCCTCGAACGCCGATCGGTTCTATACGCGCTGACCTTCACCATCCTGGCCGCAACGATCGTGCTGGGTCGCAATCAGGTCGCGCTGATGCTGACGCTGGTCCTGCTCGCGCTGGCCGTTCGCATCGTCCTCATCGCGCCCGCACCGCGCGTCTTCCTGCGCACGCGCGCCGCGCTGTTCGGCCTTATCGCCGCGCTCGGCACCGCGCTGGTCGCAATCCCCATGCTGCTGACGCTGCAACTCGCCGCGCTCTCCAACCGCCCCACCACGTCCCTGGCGTCCGCGCTCGAGGCTTCACTGCATCCAGCCAACCTCGCGTCCCTCGCAATCGCCAACGTGTTCGGCGCACACACCACCGAGCCCGGCTACTGGGGACCGGGAACCGCGACGATGCCGGAGGTTGCCGCCACCGACGACAGTTTCAACTATCTGTTTGTCGGCAGCGTCCCGATCGTTCTGCTTCTGGTGCTGGGTCTCGCCGCGGGCGCGCTGCTGCGCCCGGGCCGGCGGACGCTGGCGGCGATCCTGACCGTATCGCTGCTCTTCGCGCTCGGCCGCTACACACCCCTATATTCCTTGGTCTTCGAGCACGTCCCCGGCTTTTCGTTCTTCCGCCGCCCGATCGATGCGGTGTTTATCGTCGTCCTCGCGCTGGCTCTGGCCTCGGGCGAGCTGTTGACCGTCTACGTGCGCGAGGGCTGGTCGCGGGTCAGGCTGGCCCCGGTCGCGGCGCTCACCGTGGCTGTCCTGACCGTCCTGGCCGCCGCCGTCTGGATCTCCACGCCGACCGGCAATGCATGGCGCGCAGTCGGCGCCCTCGCGCCCGCGCTCACCATGGCGGTCTTCGTCGCAGCCGTCATGGCTCTGGCGCGAACGCCGTTCGCACGCCAGCGCACGGCACTCTTCGTCACGATCCTCGCCATCGCCGAGCTCGTCTACTGGAACGCTGCCTCCCAGCTCAACGCCGAGGGCATCGACTATTACAGCGTCCTGCAACAGCCCATGGGCGAGGACGCTGCCGTCCTGCGCGTCCTGGAAACTGAACTGGCGCGCCGTCATGCCGAGGGCGCCCGGCCCCGCGTCGAGATCGTCGGCCTGGAAGGGCCGTGGCAGAACCTCGCCGTCGTGCGCCGGATCGAGGCGACGAACGGCTACAACCCGCTGCGCATCGGCATCTACGATCGCTTTCTCGCCCCTGGCGAGGTGGCCTACGACCTGCGAGGCCGGCGCTTCCTCCCGACCTTCGCCGCCTACGACAGCGCCCTGGCGCGCGCGATGGGGCTCGAATACCTGGTCTTCGACCGGCCGATAGAGGACGTGCGCCCGCTGGAATATCCCGAGCTCGTCGATCGGCTGATGGCGGGCCCCAAGGCTTGGATGTACCGCCTGACCGGCACCCTGCCGCGCGTGCGATTCGGCGCCGACGTGATGGTGGCCGACGGCGAGGCGACGAAGGCCGACGGCGCGCTGAGCACGCCGCCCTCCATCGAGCGCGTCGTTGTGGACCTGAAGACGCCACCAGTCCTGAAGTCCGCTCGCCCGTCGGCGACGTCTGAGCCCACCCCGCCATCTGCCGGCAGTGCCCGCATTGCTTCCTGGCGGCCGGACCGCGTCGAGATCGCCGTCGACGCCCGCATCGACGGCGTACTCGTGCTCGCAGACACCCACTATCCCGGCTGGATTGCTGAGGTGGACGGTCGCCAGACCCCCATCTTGCGTGCCGACGTCCTCTTCCGCGCGGTCGAGGTGCCGGCGGGAAGGCACGCCGTCGTCTTCCGCTACGCTCCGCTGTCCTGGGCGAACCTGACACTGGCCGCCCGCCAGGTCTTCGCCAGACGTTGAGACAGCCTCACTCCGTCTCGTACTTGCCGGTGATGGCCGCTACGTAGCGGTCGACCGATTCCGCCAGGATGCGCTTGCCGTCGGTGTCGATCACGCGGTCGAAGTAGTGGCCGTAGATCGCCGCGAACGCGAACGGCTCCAGTGCGCTGCCGATGCGGCGCACGAGCTTTTCCGACAGCGGAATGTGGTTGGGATAGCTGCGCATGAACGTCAGCCATTTGCGATCCATCTGCACGGTTAGGATGTCGCCCGACAGCACCGCGCCCTTGCCGCCCGCGCCCTTTGCCCAGTGCAGCACCTGACCGCCCTTGAAGTGGCCGCCGCAGCGCACGAGCGTCACGTCGGGCAGGATCTGGTGCGTCTCGCCTGTCCACGGCTTCACGGCCGGTGACGGATTGACGACCCAGTCCGCATCGTCCGCATGGATATGGATCGGCACGTCGCCGAACGCTTTCGACCACGCGCCCATCGTCGTGTAGAAATGCGGGTGCGAAATGGCGATCGCCTTCAGCCCGCCCAGGCCCTTGATGATCGAGATTGTCGCCGCATCCAGCATCGAGATGCAGTCCCACAGAACGTTGCCGTGCGGGGTCTGTACCAGGATCGCCCGCTGGCCGATCGCGAACTGCGGCTGCGTGCCGATGCCGATCAACCCCGGTTCATACTGGCGAAAGGCATTGAAGCGGCTTCCCGCGAGCGCGGGCAGCGTGGTCCAGATCTGGCCGCCCGGCGGCACGTACTGGCGCTCCTCCTGGCAGATGCGGCATTCGGCCGGTGCCGCTGTGCTCGGTGGATACTGCGTGCCGCACGCCGTGCAGATGTAGCTCTCCATGGCACTTGCCGCTCCCTGCTGCGGGTGAGAGGATCGATGCCAACGAACGAGCATCGGCCGCCAGGATAGCGCGGTCCCGCCGGCGGATACACCTGCGGATCGGCTCATCAGACCAGAGCGAGAGACATGGCCGCGAAACGACAGCTCCGCCTCGGCGCCTTCATGCGCCCGGTCAGCATCCATACGGCCGCATGGCGCTTTCCCGGCGGCACGCCCGACGCCAACTTCAACCTGCCGCTGATCGTCAAATGCGCCCAGACCCTGGAGCGCGGGCTGTTCGATGCCTTTTTCATGGCCGATCACCTGGCCGTCCTCAACATGCCCGTCGAGGCCCTGAAGCGGTCCGCTACCGTCACGTCATTCGATCCGATCACGTTGCTTCCCGCGCTCGCCATGGTCACCGAGCGGCTGGGGCTGATCGCCACCGCGTCCACCACCTTCGAGCAGCCCTATTACATCGCGCGCCGCTTTGCCTCCCTCGACCACATCTCCGGCGGCCGGGCCGCCTGGAATGTCGTCACCACGGCCAACCCGGACGCCGCCTTGAACTTCGGCATGGACACCCAGATGCCGCACGACGAGCGGTATCGCCGCGCGCGCGAGTTTGTCGAGGTGGTCAAGGGACTGTGGGACAGCTGGGCCGACGATGCCCTGATCCGCGACGTCGAGAGCGGCATCTTCTTCGACCCCGAGCGGCTGCACGTCCTCGACCACAAGGGAAAGTACCTCAACGTGCGCGGCCCGCTGAACATTGCGCGCCCCGTCCAGGGCTGGCCGGTCATCGTGCAGGCGGGACAGTCCGAATCCGGCAAGCAGCTCGCCGCCGAAACCGCCGAGATGGTGTTCTGCGCCCCGCGCACCCTGGCCGACGGCCGCGCATACTATGCCGACGTCAAGGGACGCATGGAGAAGATCGGTCGCAACCCCGACCACCTGAAGATTCTGCCCGGCTGCTTTGTCGTGCTCGGGCGCACGATGGCCGAAGCGCGCGAAAAGCGCGCGTTGCTCGACAGTCTCGTCCATTTCGACAGCGGCCTAGGCGCGCTGTCGATCGCGCTCGGTATGGACGCGCGCACGCTCGATCCCGACAAGCCGCTGCCGCCGATACCCGAGACCGAGCAGTCCAAGAGCGGTCGCCAGCGCGTCCTCGATCTCGTCCGCGACGAAGGCCTGAATGTTCGCCAACTCGCCCAGCGGCTCGGCGGCTACGCCGGCCTGTCGATGGTCGGCACACCCCAGTCCGTCGCCGACGAGATGGAGGCGTGGCTGACGTCGAACGGATCCGACGGCTTCAACGTGATGTTCCCGTACCTGCCCGGTGGCCTCGACGAGTTCGTCGACGGCGTGGTTCCCGAGCTTCAGCGCCGCGGGATCTACAGAACGGCTTACGAGGGCAGGACGCTACGCGAGAACCTGGGTCTGCCCCGCCCTCAAAACCGCTTCTTCGCCGAGCCTGCGTGAGCGGCTGGCATGCGCCCGGCGATGCGATACGTGCCGGGCAAGTCATTGTGACGCGTGACGTCAAACGAGAGCGGCGAGACATCCTTGCGCGCATCACGCACATCTGACGCCTCGCCGCCCATGTGGCGCCGGGTACGCTGAACTCGAACCCCGGCGCTGGTGCATCTAACGCCAAATTCGTTTCCGATTGGCAAAGAATTGCCACGTGTGCTGGCGATTGTCGGGTGATGCCCTGACCGGGGCGTCACCGTCGATCCGACATCGCGCGATGCGGTGCCACCGATCGAGCGTTCGCACCGTCTTGGCTTGCCTCGGACTCTGCGTCGTCGCCGCGACATGATGTTGATCCATCGTTCGATGGGCGCCGTAACACTGAACATCGAACCGATCATGAGGAGCGAAAAATGAAATCACTTCTGCGCTTTGTACTGGCTGCCGCCGTCGCCGTGCCGCTGGCGTTCTCCGCCGCCCCCCGCGCCATGGCCGCCGACGATATCGTCGACACCGCCGTCAAGGCCGGCGCCTTCAACACGCTCGTCACCGCGGTCAAGGCGGCGGGCCTGGTCGACACGCTGAAAAGCAAGGGGCCCTTCACGGTGTTCGCGCCCACCGACGCCGCCTTCGCAAAGCTGCCGACCGGCACGCTCGAAATGCTGTTGAAGCCTGAGAACAAGGCGACGCTGGCCAAGATCCTGACCTATCACGTCCTACCGGGCACCTATTCTTCCGAGCGCCTGATGAAGGCGAAGGCCAAGGTCTACACCGTCAAGACCGCCGCCGGCGAGCCGGTCACGTTCCGCAAGGGAACCGTCGGCCTCACCATCGACGGCGCCAACATTTCCAAGGTCGATATCGCTGCTTCCAATGGCACCATCCATGTCATCGAGCAGGTGATTCTGCCGGCTTCGGTGAAGAAGTCGATGGCGAAGGGCGCAGGCAAGCAGGCCGCAGTCAAGAAGCACTGAGGCGGGCGCACTGAGCCGCACACCACGGCCCTTCTGACATAGCCGGCAGCCGCGGCGAGCAACGAGCACCAAATTTCAAACCGTGAAACGAGAACGGCGGCCCGAAGGCCGCCGTTCGTCGTTCAAGTCCATGTGCGTCGGTGGCCTCTCAGGAGCCGGCCGTCCGCCGTTAGCCGATCACTCAGCCGCCTGTTTCAGCGCCGGCGCGGCCGCCTTCACGTCGGCGTCGACGTGGTTCTCGTACTTAGCGAAGTTCTTGTTGAACATCTCAACGAGACCACGCGCGGTCTGGTCGTACTCGGCCGGATTGGCCCAGGTCTCGCGCGGGTTGAGGATCTTGGCATCGACGCCCGACAGCGCCGTCGGCACCTGGAAGCCGAAGATCGGATCGACGCGCATCGGCTGGGTCTTCAGCTCGCCCGACAGAGCGGCGTCGAGCAGCGCCCGCGTCGCCTTGATCGGCATGCGGTGGCCAACGCCGAACTTGCCGCCGGTCCAGCCGGTGTTGACCAGCCAGCAGTCGACGTTGTCGCGTGCGATCAACTCGCGCAGCATGTTGCCGTAGACGCTGGGATGGCGCGGCAGGAACGGTTGGCCGAAGCAGGTCGAGAACGTCGCCTCGGGATCCTTGCCCAGGCCCTTCTCCGTGCCCGCGACCTTCGCCGTATAGCCCGACAGGAAGTGGTACATCGCCTGGCTCGGCGTCAGCTTGGCGATCGGCGGCAGCACGCCGAAGGCATCCGCCGTCAGCATTACGATGTTCTTCGGCTTGCCGGCCACGCCCTTCTGGCTGGCGTTGCCGATGTAGTACAGCGGATAGGCCGAGCGGGTGTTCTCCGTCAGCTTGCCGTCGTCGTAGTCCGGGCAGCGCTTGTCGTCGAGGATGACGTTCTCGAGCACAGTGGCGAACCGGTTGGTGGCGTCCCAGATCTCGGGCTCGGCCTCTTTCGACAGGCGGATCGTCTTGGCGTAGCAGCCGCCTTCGAAGTTGAACACGCCCGTGTCCGACCAGCCGTGCTCGTCGTCGCCCAGCAGCGTGCGCTTGGGGTCGGCCGACAGCGTCGTCTTGCCGGTGCCCGACAGCCCGAAGAAGACCGTCGTGTCGCCGTTCGGGCCCACGTTGGCCGAGCCGTGCATCGGCATCACGCCGCGCTCCGGCATGATGTAGTTGAGGAATGTGAACACCGACTTCTTGGTCTCACCGGCATACTCCGAGCCGCCGATCAGCACGAGCTTGCGGTCGAAGTCGATGCCGACCACTGTCTCCGAACGCACGCCGTAGCGCGCGGGATCCGCCTTGAAGCTCGGCAGGTTGACGACACGGAACTCCGGCGTGAAGTCGCGGCGCTGCTCGTCGGTCGGACGGATCAGCAGGTGGTTGATGAACAGCGCGTGCCACGCGTACTCGCAGTAGATGCGCGTCTTGAAGCGGTGCTTCTCGTCGGCCCCCGCGAACAGATCCTGGACGAACAGCTCTTTGTCCTTGGCGTGCGCGATGAAGTCCTTCAGCAGAAGATCGAACTTCTCCGGCGTCAGCGCCTTGTTGTTGTCCCACCAGATCTTGCTCTCGGTCGTCTCGTCGCGGACCGTGAACTTGTCCTGCGGCGAGCGGCCGGTGTGCACGCCCGTGATCGCCCGGAAAGCGCCGGTGGAGGCCAGTTGACCCTCGCCGCGACGGACCGCGAATTCGACCAGCTCGGCCGGGGTGAGATTGTGATGGACCTTGGCGGCGTGCTCGAGGGAGAAGGTTGTCTTGGACATGGGCGTTCCTGGCTTGACCGGGATGTGGTGTTGTCGATCGGGCTCTGTTTCGTTCAGGCTGTAGTGTCTTGGGGCTCGGCGTCGGTCGCGATGACGGCCGTCGGGCTCACATTTCCATTCCGTTCTGTTCGCGACCGGCTTGGCCTCCCGGCCCGGCCGACCTCCGGGCGATGCCCCGGGCGCCGCCCGCAATAGCACGAAGCCGAGACCGCCAGGATACCGAATTCAAGGGGTCCCCGCGCACCGGTTCGTAAAGCGAAGGTGTTTGACTAGTTAAGCTGTATACCACCCTCAATCGGGCCTAAAGTCGCATCAGGTCATTCAGGTTAAGCGGTCCTGCCGTCAGCCGGAAGAGGTCCGTGCCGCAGCTGCGAGACGCGCCAGCGCGGAGCGCGCCGCGCCGGGCGTCGTCACTCGCTCCGGGAACGCGATCCTCAGCCCCCGCACGGCCGTGGCCAGGTCGCAGCCGTCCGGATCGATGCCGCTCATCCGCCAGGGTCCTGCTGCCGCCGCATCGCCCTCGGCGACGCCAATTTCGCGCAAGGCGGCCGTTCCGATCGACGCCAGCGCCGCGCCGTGGTCGGCGTTCATGTGGGCCACGATATCGGCTTCCGCGGCGAGCAGTCCGTCCGCCCCCTCCACATCAGTCAAAAGGTGTTGCGGCGCAATATCGATGATCCGCCCGAACCCGCCGATGAAGTGCGCCCGCTCCAGGACCAGCCTGTGGAAAACGAAATCGGCGAAGTCGGCGTACACCGCGGCTTCGGGTAAGCGGGCCAGGAACCGCGCCCGGTCGTGGGCGGCGGGCGTGGCTACGATGCGGCCCGAGAGGCTGACGCGCCCACCGGCCAGCGGATCGCCCGTCGGCCCCGATCCGTCGATCAACAGGCACGCCCGCGCGTCAGCCCCCAGGTTCTGTGTGTGCAGCGCCAGCGACGACAGCAGCACAAGCGGCGTGCCGTCGGCGGCCGTGGCCACCGTCACCAGTGACGCATAAGGCCCGCCACTTCCTCGGTCGAGCGTCGCCAGCGCGCCCTTGAAGGCCTGCCGCAGGAGCACCCGCGCATCCTTTGCCGCCGATGTGCGTCGGGGTGGCGGTGCCGGTTGGTCGGCGGTGTCGTCGTCGGTCGATGGGGTCATGACGCTCGTCGGTTGGCGGCGGCCGGCCACGCTTGCCCGGACGAGCCGAGGCGTTGCCGGGCCGCCAGCGTCGTCCACCGCAGAATTGGCAGGAATTCCAGGGTCGGACAAGTCGGCAGGGGCGCGCAAGCTTGCCCCGATCCGCCCGCTGGCCTATTCAGGTGCCATTCACGCGTAGTCCCTGACATTTGGTGTGGCCACACTTCGCACACCAAGGGGCCGTAAAGCGCGGCCTTAGCCCCACTTGTGCCGCACGGCGGGAAACGAGGACATGAAAGAGAAGAGCACGATCGCGCTGGTCGACGACGAACGCAACATTCTGACGTCGTTGCGCACGGCGCTGGAGGCGGAAGGCTTCAAGGTCCGCACCTATGCGGACGGCAAGTCGGCGCTCGAGGCGTTGACGGAGGAACCGGCAGATCTCGGCGTCTTCGATATCAAGATGCCGCAGATGGACGGCATGGAGCTGCTGCGCCGCATTCGCCAGCAGTCCGAAATGCCGGTCATCTTCCTCACCTCCAAGGACGAGGAGATCGACGAGCTGTTCGGCCTCAAGATGGGCGCCGACGACTACATCGCCAAGCCGTTCTCGCTTCGCCTCGTCGTGGAGCGCGTGAAGGCTGTTCTTCGCCGCGTCCAGGCCAAGGAAGGCACGCCCGGTCCCCAGGAGGCCGCTCGCGTGCTCGAGCGCGGCAAGCTGCGCCTGGACCCCGAGCGGCACACTTGCCATTGGGATTCCAAAGCCGTCACGCTGACTGTCACGGAGTTTCTGATCCTGCAGGCGCTGGCGACCCGCCCCGGCGTCGTCAAGACACGCGATGCGCTGATGGACGCCGCCTACGACGATCAGGTCTATGTCGACGACCGCACCATCGACAGCCACATCAAGCGGCTGCGCAAGAAGTTCAAGCAGGTTGACGACGACTTCGACGTGATCGAGACGCTGTACGGCGTCGGCTACCGCTTCAAGGAGGCGTGAGCCGGTATGGCGGGCCCGGGCGCGCGCGCCCGCGCCCGCGCGGCACACCCCGCCTTGCCAGGCCGGCACGCCGGCACAGACATCGGTTGAATGATGGCGGTTGAGACGGACCGGCGCGACGAGATCGCGGACGCAGACGCCACATCCCGCTTGCGTGGCGAAGCCGGCACGCGCGACCTGTCCGATCGTCTGGCCGCTGCCGGCGCCGTCGTATGGCCGGCGCTCCAGGCGGCCGGCGACTGGCTCGCCCGCCTGCCCACCACGCGCTTTCTGTTCGGCAGTCTGCAAAGGCGCATCTTCGTCGCCAACCTGTTCGGCCTGCTGATCCTGTTCATCGGCAGTATGTATCTGTCACAGCACCACGCGTTCCTGATCGACGCCAAGCGCGAAAGCCTCAAGGCGCAAAGCGAGATCATCGCCGCCGCCATCGCCGCCAACGCCGTGATCGACAACGAGAACCCCGTTCTCGATCCCGACAAGCTGCCCGAGGTCGAAGGCTCGCTGAAGCCGTTCCGTGACGACGCCTTCGCCGCCCTCGAGCTGTCGGTGCGCCCCGAGCGCGTCAACCCGATCCTGCGTCGCATGGTGCAGTCCACCACCAACCGCGCCCGCGTCTACACGCGGGACGGCTCGCTGATCGCCGACAGCCTCGACCTGACGCCCGATCGTTTGCGCGGCAAGATCCCCGCGAGCGAGGACAACAGCGGCAAACAGCGCGTCAAGACAAAGGATTTCTGGACGCGGCTGACCTATTGGCTGATCGACAAGGAGCTGCCGGTCTACAAGGAGATCGGCAACGCCAAGGGCACCTTCTACCCGGAGGTGCGCACCGCGCTCGCCGGCGGCGGAACCACCGCTATGCTGCTGCTCAGCGAGCGTGGCGAGCAGATCGTCTCCGTGGCCGCCCCCGTCCAGCGCATGCGCTCCGTCCAGGGCGTGTTGCTGCTCTCGACCAAGCCCGGCGAGATCGACGAGGTCCTGAGCGAGGAGCGCTCCATTATCTGGACGCTCGCGGCACTGGCGCTGGGCGCCTCCATCATCGCCTCGCTCCTGCTGGCGCGCACGGTCGCCCGCCCGATGGGGCAGTTGACGGCAGCCGCCCAGCGCGTGACGCGATCGATCAGCGCCAGCCACGACCTGCCCGACTTCGCCCACCGCACCGACGAGATCGGCCGCCTCGCCACCGCTTTCAAGGAGATGACGAACGCGCTTTATCGGCGCATCGAGGCGAGCGACAAGTTCGCCGCCGACGTCGCCCACGAGCTCAAGAACCCCCTGACGGCCGCGCGCTCCACAGCGGAGGCGCTGGCCTATGCCAAGACCGAGGAGCAGCGCCAGGAGCTGATCGGCCAGATCCAGGCTGAGCTCAAGCGCCTCAATCGTCTGATCGGCGACGTCTCGGCCGCCTCCCGCCTCGACGCTGAACTTGCCCGCCAGAAGCTCGAGATCGTGCCGCTGGATGCCGTCCTCGAAGGCGTCACCTCGATCTTCGAAGACAAGGCCCAGGGTCTCGGGGTGACGCTCGAGCTTGATGTCGTACCCGTCAGCACCGGTCGGGGCGGTCAAGGCGGCTACGATGTATCCGGAAACGATGGCCGCCTGGCCCAGGTCTTCACCAACCTGATCGACAATGCCCTGTCCTTCAGCCCCGCAGGCGGCAAGGTCAGAATCGGGGCGCGGCGCGAGGGCGGCTGGGTCGTGGTCACCGTCAGCGACGACGGCCCTGGCATCGACGAGGACAAGCTGGCGACGGTGTTCGAGCGCTTCTACACCTACCGCCCGATCGCCGAGTTCAGCCGCGGCGACAATTCCGGCCTCGGCCTGTCGATCTCGCGCGAGATCATTCGCGCCCACCGCGGCGAGATCTGGGCCGAGAACCTTTACGGCGAGGCGAGCGGCGGCGCCGGCCAACGTGCCCGCGTCGGCGCCAGCTTCGTGGTGCGCCTGCCCGGCGTCGGTGGCGCCCTTCACCAGCGCACGGGAGCGGGCTTTGGCCGCAACGCCTGACGATCGGGTCAATCTTCACGCCACCTGCATCGTTCTGCACGGTCGCGCGGCCTTGATCCGCGGCGGCTCCGGCACTGGCAAGTCCGACCTCGCCTTGCGCTGCATCGGCCTCGTCCCCGCCCCGCCCTGGCCCGGTCCCGCCATGCTTCTGGCCGACGACCGCGTCGACGTGACCCGTGAGGCCGGCCGCCTGGTCGCCCGTCCGCCCGCCAGCCTCACCGGCCTCATCGAGGTGCGCGGCGTCGGCATCCTGCCCGTCCCCTATGTGGGCCGCGGCGACGTCGCCCTGATCGCCGACCTGGATGCGCCCGCCGGCCCCCGGCTGCCCGACCCCTGGCCCAGCGAGCACCTCCTCGGCATTTCCGTGCCGATCCTGGCGCTGCGGGCCTTCGAGGCCTCAGCCCCATTGAAACTCTTGTGTGCACTTGCGAAATGTAGCGTTGCATCGGCGCCATGAACGCTAGGCAATTTTCGTCATGCCTCTTGCTCTTGGCTTAGGGCTATTCGATGTTGCCGCACGCTTTGACTCGTGATTCGAGCCCCTTCCGGGAGGCCGATGCTCCCGCCGGTGGTGACGGGGTCCATGTTGAGGTCACGCGCCGGTCGATGCCGCCGCGTCGCAGAGGTCGACAACGACAGGCAATGATCGGTCTCGTCATCGTCACACATGGTGGATTGGCCGTCGAGTTCCGCTCGGCGCTCGAGCACGTTGTCGGCCCGCAAACGCGCCTCGAGACGATCTCGATCGGCCCAGACGACGACATGGCACAACGCCGCAACGAGATCCTGGTCGCCGTCCGCAACGTCGATGGCGGTCATGGCGTCATCCTGCTGACCGACATGTTTGGCGGCACGCCCTCCAACCTCGCCATCTCCGTCATGGAGGAAGCTAAGGTCGAGGTCATCGCCGGGATCAACCTGCCCATCCTGGTCAAGCTCGCCAGCATCCGCGGTGAGATGCCGCTCGCCCAGGCCGTGGCGCTCGCGAGGGACGCCGGCCGCAAATACATTAAGGTCGCCAGCCAGGAATTGACCGGCGAAGTTTGAAGCGGCCAGTGACGCAAGGGATCTGACGCAGGGATCTGACGCAAGGGATCTGACGCAAGGCATCTGGGGACGCGCGCGCATGATGGACGGCGACAGTGGCAGTGTGAGACCGGAGGCTGTCGTCACGGTGCGCAACGTCAAGGGCCTGCACGCGCGTGCCTCGGCCAAATTCGTCAAATGTGCCGAAAACTTCGACGCCAACGTGCGCGTCGTACGGGATGGGCAGGCGGTGGGCGGCACCTCCATCATGGGCTTGATGATGCTGGCCGCCGGACCGGGCTCCGTGCTGCACATCTCCGCCGAAGGGCCCGAGGCGCCGGAGGCCATCGAGGCGCTGGTCGCCCTCGTAGAAGATGGCTTCGGTGAGGATTGCGTCGACTGAGCGGCACGCTTCCAGCCGTTTTGCCGCGCGCTTCGATTCCTGTTGCCGACTCTTTCTCCTACTGTGTCAGCCGCGTCGTTGCGATCTCCAGGCCGATGTCGGTCAGCGCCTGGCGCAAGGCATGGCTGTCGCGCGCGACATAGTGGGCCCGCGGTGCGCTCGCGCAGTGCTCACCGAGCGTCACGCGCGCATCCGGATCGGCCACGAACGGATAAGCCACCGTGAAGACCTCGACACCCCGCGCACGCATGCCCGCGCACACCGCCCGGGCCTGCGCATGAGCGCTGCCGTTTGGTGATCGGCAGCCGTCGGGCGCGTCCTCGGCAACCCCGTCGCAATATTGCCGGTCGAACCGACCCGGCGAGATCAGAATGACGACCTTCCGCAGCGCCGCCGCCCCACTCGCGAGGCGGCGGCCGAGGTCACCGTAGCTGCCCCCCGCCGCGCTTTCCCAGACATCGGCCCAGCCGGGTGCCAGCGCATGCCACGCCCAGGCGAGGCCAAGGTGCCCAGCCGCGCGCCCACCCGTCGACAGCGTGTCGAGCACGCGCGCGCTCTGGTCGACGTCCTCGGTCAGCGGCAGCATCGCCTGCGCCGGTTGGCAGGTTCCGAACCGGTTCGGATAGATCGGCGTGAACGGCGCGGCGAGCGGGGTCCGGTCGCTCGCCGCGTCGTTGCCGTCCCGTTCGCTGGCGCACGTGCTGGCGGCCCGCTCCGGCCCGCGGCAGTCACCCGAGACACAGTCGACCAGCCGGCGTTGCAGCTTCAGGCAGCCGGGAAAGGGACACGCCCCCGGCCGCAGCGGTCCAAGCACCTGATCGGCGAACTCCCGCGTCAGCGCGACGCCCTCTGCGAAGGGAACCACGGAGGTGCGATGCCGGTCGCGGCGCGGGTCCGAAGCGGCAATGATGCCGAACAGGTCCTTCGCCGCCGCCACCGCGCCGGGCAACGCCGCGCCCATGTGCTCGGAGAGATCGAGTGCCAGCACGATTTCCGTACGCGTGGCTCCCCCGCCGATGCTCGCCGCCGAACGGACATTGGCCACCTCCCGCGCGTCCAGAACGGTCAGCCGCGGGATGCCGACCAGCGTCAGCAACGTGGTCGCAATATAGACCGCCCCGCGCGAAACGATCTGCGTCGCTTCCTCGTCAGTCGAGAAGCGGATACCGTTGGTGAGACCTGGAACGTGGGCGATGTTCGCCTCCAGGTACTGCTGCGCTGCCGCCACGGCACGCGTGCGGTCGCCATGGGAGACCTGAAGCGTGCGAGCGCCTCCCAGCAGCGCCGCGTCCAGCGCGCGAACCGTCTGGGTGCGCGCGGCGTGCCAGCGGGAAATGTCGATACCCGCGCCCGCGCACGTCACGAGCAAGCCCAGCACCACGGCGCCGATGACGGCCAGGCTGCCCTGCCGGCAGGCGCCGAGCCGCCGCGCGGCCGCCACCAAGCGCATCCCGGACGAAGCCGACAAAAGAAACCGCATGCGCCTTATCGGCGAGCAGTGTTTCCGCAGCTCCGCATCAACCCTCGACATTATCAACCGCCACCCCTAGCCGATCGTCGGGGCGCACCCTACACGGCGCGCGATGAGGTCGTGTTAAGTAGCGGAGTTGCATTGAGAATTATCGGTTTTTGCCGAGTCTGGGAAAGGTTTGCGCAAGATTCCACGCGGCGACTTATTCCCCCGCCCAGGGATCAAGGACATAAAGATGTGTTTATGTCCCGGTTGCGTTGGCCCGGCCAGCCCGCTATACGAATGCGCGTTCCGGCGCGCGCCCTGAAGCGGGTGGACCGCGCTGTTGACCTTTCCCGCTGGTCGCCCGCGCCGCGCGCGTCCGGCCCCCCTCGTTTCTGACCCGAGCAACCCCCAGGACTGCCCAGATGACAGCTGCCAACGACTACATCGTCAAGGACATCGGCCTCGCCGATTTCGGCCGCAAGGAGATCTCGATCGCCGAGAGCGAGATGCCCGGCCTGATGGCGACGCGAGAGGAGTACGGCCCCAAGCAGCCGCTCAAGGGTGCCCGCGTCGCCGGCTCTTTGCACATGACGATCCAGACCGCCGTCCTGATCGAGACGCTGACGGCACTCGGCGCCGACGTGCGGTGGGTCTCCTGCAACATCTACTCGACCCAGGACCACGCCGCCGCCGCCATCGCCGCGGCCGGTACGCCCGTTTTCGCCGTCAAGGGCGAGACGCTGGAGGAGTACTGGGACTACACCGCCAAGCTGTTCGACTGGCACGGCGGTGGCCACCCCAACATGATCCTCGACGACGGCGGCGACGCCACGCTGTTCATCCACCTCGGCGTGCGCGCCGAGAAGGGTGACACCGCCTTCCTCGACAAGCCGAACGGCGAGGAGGAGGAGATCCTGTTCGCGCTCATCAAGCGCTGCCTGAAGGACAAGCCGAAGGGCTGGTTCGGCGCCATCGCCACCTCCATCAAGGGCGTCTCCGAGGAGACGACGACCGGCGTCCACCGCCTCTACGAGATGCAGAAGGCAGGCACGCTGTTGTGGCCGGCCATCAACGTCAACGACAGCGTCACCAAGTCGAAGTTCGACAACCTCTATGGCTGCCGTGAGTCCCTCGTCGACGGCATCCGCCGCGGCACCGACGTCATGATGTCCGGCAAGGTCGCCTTCGTCGCCGGCTACGGCGACGTCGGCAAGGGCTCGGCCGCCTCGCTGCGCCAGGCCGGCTGCCGCGTGCTCGTCTCCGAGATCGACCCGATCTGCGCCCTGCAGGCGGCGATGGAGGGCTACGAGGTCGTCACGATCGAGGACGCCCTGCCGCGCGCCGACATCTACGTCACCGCCACCGGCAACAAGGACATCATCACCGTCGATCACATGCGCAACATGAAAGACCGCGCGATCGTCTGCAACATCGGCCACTTCGACAACGAGATCCAGGTCGCCGGCCTCAAGAACTTCAAGTGGACGAACATCAAGGACCAGGTCGACGAGATCGAGTTCCCGAACGGCAACCGCATCATTCTGCTGTCGCAGGGCCGCCTCGTGAACCTCGGCAACGCCATGGGCCACCCCTCGTTCGTCATGTCGGCGTCGTTCACCAACCAGACGCTCGCCCAGATCGAGCTCTACGCCAACAACGCCGACGGCAAGTACAAGAAGGAAGTCTACGTGCTGCCCAAGCACCTCGACGAGAAGGTCGCCATGCTCCACCTGGCCAAGGTCGGTGCCCGGCTGACCAAGCTGTCCAAGGACCAGGCCGACTACATCGGCGTGCCCGAGGCCGGCCCCTACAAGTCGGACCACTACCGCTACTGAGCGGCGTTGGATTTTTCGGACGCAAACAACAAAGAAAGCCGGCCCTACTGGGCCGGCTTTCTTGCTCTCCGACAGCGTACTTGGCCTACAGTCTCACTCAATCGATTAGGCGAAATCAAAGAACCCGGCGTTGGATTGCATATAGGTGACGCTTTGGTTCTCGATTGTGATCTCACCACTGAATCCGGTGGATGTAATCACCGTCCCGCCGGCGCCATTATCCGCAAAGTCCAAGTTCGCGTATGTCAGCCCCGCGAACGCGCTCAGATCGATAATATCGTTGCCGGCAAAGTCGGTGATGGTGTCGTTTCCGAAGCTGCCGGAGAAGACGAAGGTATCGGCGTGATCTCCGCCAGCGAGCGTATCATTGCCTGCTCCGCCGTCCAGAATGTCGCTTCCGTACCCGCCGATCAGTAGATCGGCGCCTTGGCCACCCAGGAGCATATCAATACCCTTCCCCCCATCAAGGGTGTCGTTGCCATCCCCGCCGTTGAGATAATCCCAAGCTGTGCCCTCCCCACCGTACAACGAGTTGTTCCCGCTGCCACCATAAAGAAAATCCTGCCCGGCTCCGCCGTCCAGCGTGTCGTTGCCGTCGTTACCATACAGCGTGTCCACGTCGACACCGCCATCGAGAACATCATCCCCATATCCCCCGTACAAGATATCGGAGCCGCTCTCGCCAATGAGCGTATCATTGCCGCCGGCGCCAGAGATAGTGTCGTTCCCTGTCCCGGCCTCGATCTTGTTGCCCGCGGAATTACCTGTGAGACTGTCTGCTTCGCTTGTACCGATGATGTTTTCGATGTTGCTGATATCTATCCAACCGAAATCAGAGTAGGTGTCTTGCGCTCCACTCGTGCCAAGATTGATCGTCACGCCTGAGTTGATCGTTCCGCCGGTTTTCTGGCCCGTTCTAGAAAAGTCGACCGTATCAATGCCTGCACCGCCGTCGAGAGTATCACCAGCGGTCCCTACGGAGACACTTGCGACCAGAAGGTCGTCGTCGTTGCCCCCGTAGAGGGCGTCATTGCCTTCTTGGCCGTACAGTGTGTCGTTGCCATCGCCACCGTAGAGAGTATCGTTGGCGCCATCTTCTGAAAGAGCGGTGCAATCGCCATGGATCTCATCATCTCCGGCGCCACCATAGATGGTGTCCGAGCCATTGCCGCCCCATATTCTATCGTCATACGAGACGCCGACCAGGGTGTCGTTGCTGGGATCGGCGGAGTTGCCGTAGATTAGATCGTTGCCAATTCCCAGGGTTCCTGAGCCGTCGCCAGAAATTTGATCGGCGCCGGAGCCGCCATAAATCACATCGTTGCCGCCATTAGCGACAACCGTATCATTCCCAGCTAGCGCAAAATAATATAATCCATCATTCTCAGCCGGAATGAAAAGGAAATCGTCGCCAGAAGTTCCGCTTGGCATAATGGCCCTCTCTAGAAGTCGAACGGGGCCGACGGAGCGTCCGTCGACTGATCTATTAATTATTGGTAAACCCTGTGGTGGAGTCCACCTTAAAAAAGATCATCGCTGCTATGCGGGGGGCATAGCTCGACGCGCAGACGCATACTCTTTGGTCGGTCAAATTTAAGGTTTGCCCGCCTAGAATCGCCCAATGCCGACGGAATGGTGTTGGCAAATCGACCGCGAAAGGGGTGCTGACGTGGCTGACTATATTCTCGATGCCGCGACGCCGGTCATTGTGGGTACCGCGGGCGACGATACGATCACGATCGATGAGGGGACCGACGTCGAGCAAGGATTTGTCGACGGAGGCGAAGGATACGACACCTTGCGGCATGGGCCTGGTGGGATATCGCTGGCCAACATTCGAGTTGAGAACGTGGAAGCGGTCCGCTCGTCGTGGTTGTGGGAGACATCCATCGAGAAAGCTAACGTATTCTCGTATTTTAATGTGGATTGGCTGGAGCTGACCGGACCTGGCGGGCACGTCGACGTCTCGAATGGATACGTCGGATGGTTGGACGCGACCAAACTTTCGTCGGGCTTGGAACTTGTAAGCGATTTCACCCTCGCTGCCGAAGGCACGAGATTTGCCGATACGATGTCGGGCGGCGAGCGTGGCTATAGTTTCTTTGGGCGGGGAGGCGATGACCACATTCAGGTGGATGTGGCCGGCATCCTCCAAGGTGGCGCTGGCCGCGACACCCTCATTGGCGGTGTCGGCAACGACACCCTCAACGGTGGCTGGGGCGACGACTCCATGGCCGGCGGCACGGGCGACGACCGTTACGCCGTCGACAACCGCGCCGACATCATCGTCGAGCTGGCCGACGAAGGCACCGACACCGTTCGTTCGTCCGTTTCCTACGCCCTCGGCGACAACGTCGAGAACCTGGTGCTGATCGGGGCTAAGTGGCGCTGGGGTGATGGCAACGAGCTCGACAATACGCTGACCGGAAATTTCAATCGCAACGTGCTCTCCGGCAAAGACGGCGACGACACGCTCGACGGTCGTGGCGGCGCGGACACGTTGTGGGGTGGCGCAGGTGACGACAGCTTCGTGATCAGCGGTCCGCTCAACGGCCGCAACGTCGACACCATCAAGGACTTCGGCAACTGCAACGACGTCATCGTGCTGTCGTCGTCCGCGTTCACGGCGCTCGATGTCGGCGCGCTCGACGGAGCCGCGTTCGAGATCGGCGACGGCGTCGCGCACTCGGCCGAGGCACGCATCCTCTACAACACGGCGACCGGCGCTCTCTCCTATGACGCCGACGGCTCGGGCAGCGGCGCCGCCGTCCAGTTCGCGATGCTGAAACCCAACCTCAACCTCACCGCCGACGACTTCGTGGTGATTTGATGGGCCATTTTTCCGGCTGAGTGTCGTGGATGGCCGCAAGGCGGCCCGGCCGGCGCGGGGGTGTGGCGCCCCTCTGACGAACCCCGCCCTCTCTCGGCAGGCGCAGCACCGCGCCGGCGGCCGGCTCCCCGCAGGGGTGTCGCCGGCGCAATCAAAGATGCACCCGCGCCTCCGGCGCACTCCCTTCGCACGGTTGCGGGTTGGCAACCGAAGCGCCACGAGGAAGGGGAGTCGGAAGCGCCCCTCTGACGAATTACGCCCTCTCGCAGCAGGCGCAGCACCCGCGCTTCCGGCCGGCTCCCCGCAGGGGTGTCGCCGGCGCAATCAAAGATGCACCCGCCCCTCCGGCGCACTCCCTTCGCACGGTTGCGGGTTGGCAACCGAAGCGCCACGAGGAAGGGGAGCCGGAAGCGCCCCTCTGACGAATTACGCCCTCTCGCAGCAGGCGCAGCACCCGCGCTTCCGGCCGGCTCCCCGCAGGGGAGTCGGAAGCGCCACCTAAGAATCGTGGCTCGAATGCCGCGGTTGCGGCAGCAAGCCCCGAAAATGCCCAAATCGCACCCGCGACAGCGCTGGTCAGATCAAGCGAACCCTTTCATAATCCTCAACGAATCATACGACTTAGACCTTGCCGCCTGCGCCCAATCCTCTGTTCACCCCGCGTTCTTGGCCGCCGGTGAGCCTCAAAAGCTCATACCGGACCCCGATGCGCTCGAACTCGCTACTACTCAAATCCCAGAATACGCGGGTCGAGCTGATCCTCTTGCTGCTCGCGAGCCTGGCGTGTGTGCTGTCTTTGACTGTCGGCGTCACCGACGGCAGCCTGTCCGGCGCGAGCTTGATGGGCCTGAAGACGCTGGTGCTGTTGGCGCTGGTCACCGGCGCCGCCGCCATCGCGCTGGTGCTCGTGTGGCACACCGCCCGCCAAGCCAGGACCCAGATCGATCGCGCCAACGGCGAAGTCTCCGAACTGCGCCGCCAGCTGATGGCGGCCGAGGCGATCGTCAACGCCGAGCCGCAGGTGATGATCTTCTGGGATCACGAGGCCGGTCTGAAGGTTCTGGCGCACACGCTCATCAACGTCGCGGGCCTGCCGCAGTCCCAGCACGATCTCTTGCGCTTCGGCCAGTGGCTGGACGTGGCCTCGGCGCGCGAGCTGAAGGGGGCGCTCGATCGGCTGTTCGCCGATGGTCGCGGCTTTTCGCTCTTGTTGAAGACGCAAGCTGGCGGCCACCTGGAGGCCGACGCGCGCGCGGCCGGCGGCAGCGCCGTTCTGCGTTTCCGTGACGTCTCCGGCGCCAAGCGCGAGCTCGTGCGCGTGCTCGACCAGCAGCGCGCGCTGTCGCGCGAGGCGCGCGCCTACCGCGCGCTGCTTGAGGCGCTGCCGATGCCCGCATGGCTGAAGGGCGCGCAGGGGCGCATCGAGTGGGTCAACTCCGCCTACGTCAAGGCCGTCGAGGCCACCGCCGACCACGAGGTCGTCGGCCGCCAGATCGAGCTGCTGGAGCAGCGCCAACGCAATGCCGTCGCACAGACCATCGCGACCGGCCGCGTCTACGCGCACCGCCAGCCTTTGATCGTCGCCGGCGAGAGAAAGCCGCACGACATCGTCGTTCTGCCCTTCGAGGACGCGCAGGCCGGCATCGCCATCGACGTGGCCGAGATCGAGACCGCGCGCGACGAGCTCGACCGCCAGATCGCCGCCTACGATCGCACGCTCGACCGCGTGGCGACGGCAGTCGCGATCTTCAGCCGCGACCAGCGCCTGACCTTCTTCAACGAAGCCTACGCCCGACTGTGGCAGCTCGACACCGACTGGCTAGAGACCAGGCCCTCCGACAGCGAGATCCTCGACCGTCTGCGCGAGCGCGCGCGCCTCCCGGAGGTCGTCAACTATCGCGAATGGAAGGGCAAGCAGCTCGAGCGCTACAAGGCGGCCAGCGAGCTGGAGGACTGGTGGCACCTGCCCGACGGCCGTGTGCTGCATCTCATTTCCGAGCAGCGCCCCGATGGTGGCGTCACCTATCTCTACCAGGACGAAACCGAGCGCCTGTCGCTGGAGAGCCGATACAACGCCATGATCGACGTCCAGCGCGAGACGCTCGACAGCCTCAAGGAAGGCGTCGCGGTGTTCGCCACCGACGGCCGCCTGAAACTCTTCAATTCCTCGTTTGCCGCGATCTGGCGCCTGTCGCGGCGCATGCTGGCCGAAGAGCCGCACATCGACGAGATCATCCGTCAGGGCATCGTGCTGTTCGAGGATCCGCGCACGTGGGAGCGCATCAAGCGTGCGGTCACGTCGTTCTCCGACAGCCGCGAGCCGTTGGAAGGCCAGATGGTGCGCCCCGACGGTAGCGTCGTTGATTTTGCCGCCACGCCGCTGCCCGACGGCGCCACGCTGATCACCTTCGCCGACGTCACCGCGTCCAAGCGCTACGAGCGTGCGCTGCTCGAGCGCAACGAGGCGCTGATCGCCGGGGATCGCCTCAAGAACCAGTTCATCAGCCACGTGTCCTACGAGCTGAGGACGCCGCTGACCAACATCATCGGCTTCAGCGAGCTCTTGTCGAGCCCGCGCGTCGGCACGCTGAACTTGAAGCAGCGCGAATACCTCGGCGACATCACGTCGTCCTCCAAGACCCTGCTCGCCATCATCGACGACATCCTCGACCTGACCACCATCGATGCCGGCGCGCTGGAGCTTAAGCTCGGCCGCATCGCGGTGAAGAACGTGATCGAGGCTGCCGTCCTCGGCGTCAGGGACCGGGCCGCACGCGCCCGCCTGACCCTCGACATCACCGTCGCCCATGATGCCGACGAGTTCGTCGCCGACGAGGCCCGCGTTCGCCAGGTACTCTACAACCTGCTGTCGAACGCGGTCGGCTTCTCCAAGCCGGGCGGCACCGTCCAGCTCGCGTGCTGGCGCGAGACCGACGAGGTGGTGTTCAAGATCGAGGACCAGGGCATCGGCATCCCCAAGGACCAGATCCGACGCGTCTTCGAGCGCTTCGAGAGCCGCAGCCAGGGCTCCAAGCATCGCGGCGCCGGACTCGGCCTGTCCATCGTCAAGAGCCTCGTGGAACTGCACGGCGGCACCATGGTTCTGGATAGCGAGGAGGGTCGCGGCACCCGCGTCACCATACGCTTCCCCGTCGGCGGCCTCACGCGCCTCAATGTGCTGCCGGAGAACCTGTCAGAGACCTTGCCCGAGATCGCGGACGAGACCGCGACCGGTTCGCTCGCCGGCTGAGCCCTAGGATCGGCCCGCGACACGGATCGCCTTGACGGCGACGCGCTGTCGCCGTTGTCTCCGGCCATGACCGCGATCATTCCGCCCGCACCTCGACACACTTGGCGCCTCGACGGCGTCGAAGAGCGCGCCTTGCCCACGCTCGCCGGCTTGCTGGCCTTCTGGCTCGGGCCCGGCGACGTCGTGCTCCTGCGCGGCGAGATCGGCGCCGGCAAGACCACCTTCGCCCGCCACCTCGTGCGCGCCGCGCTGGAAGACGAGGACGCGGACGTGCCGAGCCCGACGTTCGCGCTGGTCCAGGGTTATGAGACACCCCGGCTTGCGATCGTGCATGCCGATCTCTATCGCCTGGCCGACGCGGCGGGTTTGGCGGAGCTGGGTCTCGAGGAGGCCTGGCGCTCGGGTGCAGTGCTGGTCGAATGGCCGGAGCGGGCCGAGGCCGTCTGGCCGGACGACCGCCTCGAGATCGCGTTCGCCGAGACGGGCGATCCCGGCACGCGGACGGCGATCCTCATGGGCGTTGGCGATTGGGCCGGCCGCCTCGATCGCCTGGCCGCAGCGCACGCCCTGGCCGTAGCCTGGAACCGAGAAGCCCGCGTGCGCTACCTGCAGGGCGACGCCTCGCCCCGGCGCTATGCGCGCCTGCGCGCCAAAGCGCAAACGTGTCTCTTGATGGACGCCCCGCGCCAGCCCGACGGTCCGCCGATCCGCGATGGCCTGCCCTACAGTCGCATCGCGCATCTGGCCGAGGACGTGCGCCCGTTCGTCGCCATCGCCGGCGCCTTGCGTTCGGCCGGCCTTTCCGCGCCCCAGATCCTTGCCCACGACCTCGATCGCGGCATCCTACTGATCGAGGACCTGGGCGACGGCGTGTTCGGCCCACTTGTGGAGGCGGCGAGCCGCACGGGCGCAGAGCCGATACAGGCGGAGCTTTGGGAGGCTGTGACCGACGCGCTTCTCGTGCTGCGCCGCGCGCCACCGCCCGAAACGCTGCCGTTGCCTGACGCAACGCGACACGCGATACCGCACTACGACATCGGCGCGCTGACCATCGAAGTCTCGCTGCTGCCCGACTGGTACTGGCCCCATGCCCACGACGGCGCGGCGATGCCGCCACACGCGCGAGCCGCCTTCGACGCGGCCTGGCAGCCGCTGCTGGCGCGGCTCGCCACCGATGCGAGCGGCTGGGTGCTGCGCGACGTGCACTCGCCCAACTTGATCTGGCTCGCCGGGCGAGCCGGGCCGGCCCGCGTCGGTATCATCGATTTCCAGGACGCCATGCGCGGATCGCCCGCCTACGATCTCGTCTCGCTGTTGCAGGACGCGCGCCTCGACGTGCCCGCCGACCTCGAGCGCCGCTTGCTCGACCGCTACTGCGCCACCGCCGTGCGGCAGGACGCTGCGTTCGACGCCGCCGGCTTTCGATTCGCCTACTGGGCTCTCGGCGCGCAGCGCAACACCAAGATCCTCGGCATCTTCGCCCGTCTCGCCCGCCGTGACGGCAAGCCCCGGTATTTGCGCCACATGCCACGAATATGGGGATACCTCGACCGCTGCCTGGCCTTCCCGGGTCTGGAGACGCTCGCCGCGTGGTATGAGCATCACCTGCCTCGATCCGCGCGGGCCGGCCGACCGCCGGCCTGATCGGTCGCATGCGGTGCCGCGCTGCCCGCACGCCAGGGGGCGCGCGGCTGCGGTCGCAACCTCGGGGGATTGAGCGGGATGTCGGGGCGACCCACAACGGCGATGGTGCTGGCGGCCGGGCTAGGCACGCGCATGCGTCCCTTGACCGACACGACGCCCAAGCCGCTGGTGCCGCTCGCCGGCCGCGCACTTCTCGACCATGTGCTGGACCGCCTGGCCGACGCCGGCATCGCCCGCGCCGTCGTCAACGTCCACTACCTCGCCGATCGCATCGAGCGCCACCTCGCAGGCCGCACCCGTCCCGCGATCGTCATGTCCGACGAGCGCGACGCCCTGCTCGACACCGGCGGCGGTATCGCCCGCGCCCTGCCGCTGCTCGGCGACACGCCCTTCCTCGTGCACAACTCCGACACCGTCTGGATCGAGCACGGCGTGCGCAATCTCGACCGCCTGATCGAGACATGGGACACCGCGCGCATGGACTGCCTGATGCTGCTCGCGCCCACCACCGGCAGCCTCGGTTACGACGGTCGTGGCGACTTCGACCGGGATGGTGCGAGCGGCCGCCTGACGCGCCGCCGCCCCGGCGAGACCGCGGCTTACGTCTTCGCCGGCGTCTCGATTGTCGATCCCGGCCTGTTCGCAGCCCTCGGACCGGGAGCCTTCTCCATGAACGTCGCCTGGGATCGCGCACTCGCCGTGGGCCGGCTGCAGGGCCTCGTGATCGAAGGCGAATGGATGCACGTCGGCACGCCCGAGGCCCTGCGCGAGGCCGAGGCGCGGGTGGCCGCACAGCGGGGATGACAGGCGCATGCCGAACGACGAGCCCATCACCAGTGCGCGCGCAGGCCGCGTCTACACGGTGCCCGCGAGCGAGCCGTTTCTGACGCGGCTGGCCGAAGCGATACTGATGGGCCACCTGCCGGCCGCCGACGGTATCGCGCCGCATCCCCTCGACCTGCCCGACATCACGATCCTGTTGCCCACGCGCCGTGCCGCGCGCGCCCTGCAGCAGGCGTTTTTGTCGGTCTCCGGCAAGACGGCGCTGCTGCTGCCGAGCATCCGCCCGATCGCGGAAGGCGAGGAGGATCTGAGCCTGCTCGCGGGACTGGTCAGCCGTTCGAGCCTGACAGGCGGTCCCGCAGGCGAGCCCGACGACATCGCGCCCGCGGTGGGAGAACTGGAACGCCGCCTCGTTCTGACCGAGATGGTGATGGCGTGGTCGGCGTCCATGCGCGCGCGTGCTATGGCCGACGACGCCGATGATGCAGTGCGCCCTGCCACCCTTTCGGCCGGCGCTTCGACGCCCGCCCAGGCCGCCCACCTCGCCGCCGAGCTCGCCCGCCTGCTCGACATGATCGAGACCGAACAGGCGAGCCTATCGGCCATATCCGCGCTGGTGCCGGAGGAGCACGCCGCGCACTGGCAGCAGACCGTCGAGTTCCTCAAGATCCTGACCGAGTTCTGGCCGGCCCACCTCGCCGAGTCGGGCCGGCTGTCACGCGCCGCGCACGTCAACGCCTCGCTCGCTGCCGAGGCGCGGCGCCTGGAAACCCATCCGCCCAAGGGCCCAGTCATCGTCGCCGGCGTGACCGGCTCGATTCCCGCCGCCGCCGATCTCATGGCCGTGGTGGCGCGTCTCGACCGGGGCGCGATCGTGTTGCCGGGCCTCGACCAGACCATCGACGCGCAGAGTTGGGCGCGCTTGTTGCCCGAGCCGGCGCGCGATCCCGGACGCCCGGGCCACGCCGGTCACCCCGAGCATCCGCAGTTCGGCTTTGCGCGGCTCCTGTCGCGCATCGGCGTGGCGCGCGACGATGTCGCCGTGCTGCCGGGCGCTGAGCCTCCACCCGAAGGCGCCGCGCGCCTTGCTTTCCTGAGCCAGACCCTGCGTCCGGCGGAATCGACCAGCGCCTGGCACGACTACGCACACACGGCCGACAAGGCGGCGCTCAAATCAGCGCTCGCAGGCGTCACCGTGATCGCTGCGCCATCGGCGCAGGACGAGGCCGAGGTCGCCGCCCTGATCCTGCGCGAGGCCGCCGAGACGCCGGGACGCACCGCCGCCCTGGTCTCGCCCGACCGCATGCTCGCCCGCCGCGTGCTCGCGCGGCTGGACACCTGGGGCATTCGTGCCGACGATTCCGCCGGCCGGCCGTTCCGCAAGACGGTTGCGGGCACTCTGTTCGATCAGATCGTCGAGGCCGTCGCCACCGGCTTCGCGCCGGCCGCCGTCGTCGGCCTTTTGCGCCACCCGCTCGCACGCTTCGGCCTCGACATCTCGACCGCCCGACAGGCCGCGCGCACGATCGAGATCGCCGTCTTCCGCACCGCCTATCTCGGCCGCGGCATCGAAGGCATCGAGACGGCGCTCGAGGTCGCCGCCCAGCAGTCGCAGGCAGGTGGCGAGCGGCGCGAGCGCGCGGTGCGCCGCATCGGTGCGGAGCGCTGGGCCGCCGCGCGCGATCTTGTCGAGCGCCTGAAGCAGGCCCTAGCCGCGTTCGAGACGATGTTTGCCGATCCCGACCCGCAGCCGCTTCGCGTGCTGGCCACCGCCCATGCCGTCGCCGCCGAAGCGGTCGCCCGCGCGCCCGACCGGGACGACAACCCGATCTGGGACGAGGAGGCCGGACGCGCCGCCTCGCTGTTCTTCACAGGCCTGTTCGATTCCGGTCTGCGGGCGCCCGCCGTGGCTGCCGTCGATTATCCCGATCTCTACCGCACGCTGGTCGCTGCCGAGACCGTGCGCCCGCGCGTGCCCGTGCATCCGCGCATCTTCATCTGGGGCCCCTACGAAGCGCGCCTGCAGCAGGCCGACGTGCTCGTACTCGGCTCGCTCAACGAGGGGACGTGGCCCGAGCCCGCTGATCCCGGACCCTGGCTCAACCGGCCGATGCGCGCGGCGCTCGCTCTGCCCTCGCCGGAGGAGGACATCGGTCGCGCCGCCCACGACTTCGTGTCGCTGGCCGCCGCGCCGACCGTCTACCTGACGCGCGCGCAGAAGGTCGATGGCGTGCCGACGGTCCCCTCGCGCTGGCTGCTGCGCATCGAGGCGCTGCTCGCCGGTCTCGACTTGAAGGCGGCCGTTGCCCCACACCAGCCGTGGCTCGCCTGGGCGCGCGCCCGCGATGCCGCGCAGCGCGCCAACCAGATCGCGCCGCCGCGTCCAAGGCCGCCCGTCGCCCTGCGCCCGCGCCGCATGAGCGTGACCAAGGTCGAGACCTGGATCGCCAATCCCTATGCCGTGTTCGCCTCCGACATCCTGCAGACTGGAAAAACTGCCGTCGCTGGGCGAGCCGCCCGATGCGGCAATGCGCGGCGGCATCATCCACGCCGCGCTCGGCCGCTTCGTCGAGCGCTGGCCGGAGCGCCTGCCCGACGATCCCGCCGGCGAGCTGACGCAGATCGCTGCCGATCTGCTCGCCGCGCTCAAGCCCAATCCGCGCGTCGCCGCCTTCTGGGTGTCGCGCTTTGCAGCGTTTCGCGGTCTGGTTTGCCGAGACCGAGCCGGCGCGCCGCCGCGGCAGTCGCCCGCATCGTGGCCGAGACGACGGCGCTGCATCCCATCGAGGCCCCGGCCGGCGCCTTCACGCTGACCGCGCGCGCCGACCGCATCGACGTTGCCGCGAGCGGCATTGTCATCACCGACTACAAGACGGGCACGCCCCCCTCCGACCGGCGCGTCAGGGATGGATTGGCCCCGCAATTGCCGCTCGAGGCGGGCCTTGCCGCCCTCGGCGCGTTCGCGAACGTCCCGCAGCATCCGGTGACGGCGCTGCGCTACATCCGCGCCTCCGGCGGCGAGCCGCCCGGCGAGGAGCGCGTGGTCAAGGTCGACGACATCGCCGCGCTCGGCCAGCAGGCGCTCGAAAACCTCGCCGCGCTCGTTCGCCACTACGATGACGAGTGCGACGCCCTACGCCGCACTGCGGCGTCCCCGATTCCGCTACGACTTCGACGACTTCGCGCATCTGGCGCGCGTCAAGGAATGGTCCCTCGATGACGGCGAGGACACCGACGGCGACGGCGGCAGCGAAGCCGACGCGGCATGACCACGAAACCGCACACATCACAGGCGGCAGAAATGCACGAGCCTTCCGACATCGCCGACGTCCTGCAGCAGACGACGCAGAGCCAGCTGCGCGCCTCCGATCCGAAGGTGTCGGCCTGGGTTGCCGCCAACGCGGGTGCCGGCAAGACGCACGTCCTGACCCAGCGCGTCCTGCGCCTGCTGCTCGACGGCCAGAAGCCCGAGCGCATTCTCTGCCTCACCTACACCAAGGCGGCGGCCGCCGAGATGTCGACGCGCGTTTTCAATGTGCTGTCGGGTTGGGTGACCGAGGACGACGCCAAGCTGTCGGCCGATCTGGTCGGCGTGCTCGGCCGCGCGCCGACCGAGGCCGAGCGGGTGCTCGCGCGCCAGCTCTTCGCCGTCGCCATCGAGACGCCGGGCGGGCTCAAGGTGCAGACGATCCACGCCTTCTGCGAGCGCCTCCTGCAGCGCTTTCCGCTGGAAGCGGGCGTACCGCCCGGCTTCACCATTCTCGACGACGAGATGACGGCCACCCTGCGCCGCGAGGCGATCGACGCGGTGTTGACGCGCGCGACGTCGGGCCGCGACGATACGTTGAAGGCCGCGCTCGACGTCGCCGTCGCCCACGCCGGCGAGGAAACCTTCGACGAGCGGCTTGCCGATGTGCTCTCACGTCGCGAGGTATTGGAAGCTCTGATCGTTCGCGCGCGGCCAAAGGACGAGGACGAGACCGACGTCGCCGCGCAAACGCACGCCCAAGATGCCGTCGCGACAAGCTTCGCCACCGTCGAGGCAGCCCTGCGCCGCGCCTTCTCCATCCGCCGCGGCATTACGCGCACTGCGATCGAGGGCGAGTTGGCATCCGTGCTGACGCCCGCCGAGTTGCTGCGGGCGCGCGACGCGCTCGCACAAGGTGGCAAAACCGATGTCGGTCACGCCGCGCTCGTATCCACCGCCTTGGCCGCCACCGGCAGCGGGGCACAAGGCCAGCGCACCTGCATCGAGGCGTTGACGGCCTACTTCTGCACGGGCAAGGGCGAGCCGCGCGGCAAGCTCCTGTCGGTCAAGCTGCAGAACGAGTATCCAGACGTCGACACGATGTTGACGAGCGCCCAGGGCCGCTTCACCCGTCTCGTTGACGAGCGGCTCGGTCTCGCCGTCGTGGCCGCGACCGTTGCGCTTCTGCGTCTCGCCGATGCAGTCGCCGGGCGCTACAACGCCGCCAAGGCGCGCCGCGCCGCGCTCGACTTCGACGACCTCATCGTGCACACAGCAAACCTTTTGTCGGCGCGCGATGCGGCGAGCTGGGTGCTCTACAAGCTCGACGGCGGCCTCGATCACGTCCTGATCGACGAATCCCAGGACACGAGCCCGCTGCAGTGGGAGGTGATCCGCGCGCTGGTCGCGGAGTTCTTCGCCGGTAAAGGCGCCCACGAGGGCCGTCGCACGGTGTTCGCCGTCGGTGACGAGAAGCAGTCGATCTATTCCTTCCAGGGTGCTGCGCCCGCGATGTTCGCGGTCTCTGGCGATCATTTCTCCGCGCGCGCCGACGAGACCGGCCTGCCGTTCGCCCGCATCGCTCTGCTGTTGTCGTTTCGCACCGTCGTGCCCGTGCTCGCAGCCGTCGATCGCGTGTTCTCCGATCCGCACCGTGACGCCGGGCCTGACCGCCGCCGCAAGCGCGATCCGTCATATCTCGTCGCGCGCGGGCCACGCCGGCCTGATCGAGATCTGGCCGACCGAGACGGCGGAGGCTGCCGACGGCGCCGATGCGTTCTCGCCGCTCGCCGATCGCCCCCAGCCGTCGCCCGGTGACGCAGCTCGCCGAGCGCATTGCGGACAGGATCGACAGCTGGTTGGCAAACGGCGAGCGCCTGATCTCGCAAGACCGGCCGATCCGCCCCGCCGACATCCTGATCCTTGTCTCGCGTCGTCGGCCGTTCGCCCAACCCATGATCGCGGCGTTGAAGACGCGCAAAATTCCCGTCGCCGGCGCCGACCGCATCCGCATCACCGAGCAGATCGCGGTCGAGGATCTCGTCGCGCTCGGCGATTTCGTGCTTCTGCCCGACGACGACCTCGCGCTCGCCGTCGTGCTGAAATCGCCGCTGTTCGACTTCGACGACGACGACCTCATGCGCATCGCGGCCGAGCGCCGGGGCACGCTGTGGCGCGCGCTGCTGGCGGACGGTGATCGCAACGCGCGCGCCGCCGCCGCCGTCGCACAGTTGAAGCGCTGGCGCGGGCGCGCCGATCTCGCCCCGCCTTACGAGTTCTACGCGAGCCTGCTCGACAGCGACAACGGCCGCATCCGCAAGCGCATGCTCGCCCGCCTCGGGCCCGAGGCCGCCGATCCCATCGACGAGTTCCTGGCGCTGGCCTTGGCCTACGACGACGGCGCGGCTCCCTCTCTCGTCGGCTTCCTCGACTGGCTGCGCCGCAGCGACCGCGAGGTGAAGCGCGACATGGAGCACGGCCGCAACGAGGTGCGCATCATGACCGTGCACGGCGCCAAGGGGCTGGAGGCGCCGATCGTGTTTCTGCCTGACACCTGCTCCAATCCGGTCGGCCGTGGCGTCACCGGCCTCGTCGCCATCGATGGTGCGCCGGCCGCGCATCCGGTGCCGGAGCTGTGCGTGTGGCCGGTCAAGTCCGCCTCGCGCTTGCAGCCGATTGCTAGCGGCCGAGCGCGCGCGACCGCGCTGATGCGCGAGGAAGCCAACCGCCTCCTCTACGTCGCCATGACGCGCGCGCGCGACCGGCTCTACGTTGCCGGTTTCGAGACCGCGCGCGGTCGCGCCAAGGGCTGCTGGTACGACACCATCGCCGCGCGGCTCGCCGACAACATGACCGCCGTCGACGAGGACGGCCGGCGGATGTTGCGCTGGCAGTCCGACCAGACCGTCGAGCCCAAGCGTCAGGCGGTGACGGCAGACGCCGAGACCACTGACGTGGCGCTGCCGGAGTGGGCACTGAAGCCCGCCCCGCGCGAGCGCCAGCTGTCGATCCCGATGGCGCCCTCGCAGTTCGTGCCCTACGAGATCGACGAGGAGGGCGATCCCGTCGAATGGCCCGCCGACGCGCCCGAGCGACGCCAGGCTGCCGCGACGCGCGAGCCCGCCGAGCCCGGCCCGCGCACGCTCGCCGGCGACAACCGCTTTCTGCGCGGCACGCTTACCCATGCGCTGTTGGAGCACCTGCCCGGCTTTCCGCGCACGGCCTGGCCGCAAGCCGCCAAGGCCTTCGTCGCGCGCCGTGGCCGCGATCTGTCCGCGCGTCAACGCGCGAGCATCGTCAAGGAGACCCTAGCTGTGTTGGAGCAGCCCGCGTTCGCCGGCCTGTTCGGGCCCGATGCGCGCGCGGAAGTCCCGATCGTGACCGAGATCGCCAATCCCAAGCCGGGCGGCCCCCCGCTTGTCATCAACGGCCAGATCGACAGGCTGGCCCGTCTCGGCGACACCGTCTTCATCGTCGACTACAAGACCAACCGCCCGCCGCCTGCCGAGCTTGGCGGCGTCGCCGACGCCTACCTCTTCCAGCTGGCTGCCTACCGGCTTGGCATTGCCCGCATTTTTCCCGGCCTGGCCGTGCGCGCCGCCATCCTTTGGACCGAGACGCCGCGCATGATGGAAATTCCCGTGGACGTCCTCGACGACTACCAATCACGTATCTGGGAGTTGGAGGGCCTGAGCCTTGACGCTGCCAATGCCGCTCCCTAGGTTCTGCCCCACGATGAGATCTGGCCCCGGACGACCGGCAGGCCATGGAACGGAGACAAGATCATGACATCGACCGTGTCCGACCAGACGTTCGAACAGGAAGTCCTCAAGTCTTCCGAGCCGGTCGTCGTCGACTTTTTCGCCGAGTGGTGCGGGCCCTGCAAGGCGATGGCGCCGGCACTCGAAGAGGTGGCCAAGGAGATGGCGGGCAAGGTCAAGGTCGTCAAGCTCGACGTCGACGCCAACCCGCAGATCACCGAGCGCTACAAGATCCGCGCCATGCCGACGCTGATGATCTTTAAGGACGGTGAGGTTGCTGACGCCCACGTCGGCGCGCTCGTCCAGAAGCGCAAGCTCGAGGACTGGATCAAGCAGACCGTCACGGTCTGAGGCGCGCGCCGTCGCGCATCATGCCGGCGGCACATGAACGCTTGCGGGCTCCGGAGCGATCCGGGGCCCGTGCTGCATTGGAACGGACTACGTTCGCCCCTGGGCGAAGGACGCGAGCCGAGAACGTCGATGGCCGATAACGAAACGATCCCCGCGCCCGCGTCTGACCCCGCGCCCGTGCCCGCTTCCATGCCGGGCGACCGCCGCCGCGGGCCCGACGAGATCGCGCGCCGGCGCACGTTCGCGATCATCTCCCACCCCGACGCCGGCAAGACCACGCTGACCGAGAAGCTGCTTCTGTTCGGCGGCGCCATCCAGCTCGCCGGCCAGGTCAAGGCCAAGAAGGACAAGCGCGCGACCCGCTCCGACTGGATGGCGATCGAGAAGGCGCGCGGCATCTCGGTCGCCACCTCCGTGATGACGTTCGAGTACGGCGGCGCCGTCTTCAACCTGCTCGACACGCCGGGCCACGAGGACTTCTCCGACCACACCTACCGCACGCTGACCGCCGTCGACAGCGCGATCATGGTCATCGACGGCGCGCGCGGTATCGAGGCGCGCACGCTGAAGCTGTTCGAGATCTGCCGTCTGCGCGACATCCCGATCATCACCTTCGTCAACAAGATGGACCGCGAGGCGCGCGAGCCGCTCGACATTCTCGACGAGATCGAGAAGACGCTGGCGCTGGAGACCGCCCCGATGGTCTGGCCGATCGGCCGAGGCCGCGATTTCCGCGGCACGTTCGATCTGACGAGCCCGCGCATCCGCCAGATCGATCAGGGCGACGAGGGCACGCCCGTCTCGGGCCCCGACGATCCCGCCATCGCCGCGCTCATGGAGGCGGACGAGGCCGCACGCTGGCGCGAGGAGATCGACCTCGTCGCCGCCGCCTGCAATCCCTTCGATCTGGACAGCTTCCGCAACGGCTCGCTGACCCCGGTGTTCTTCGGCAGCGCCTTGCGCAACTTCGGCGTCCGCGACCTGCTCGACGCGCTGATCGCCCACGCCCCGCCGCCACGCGCCCAGCAGGCCGCCACGCGCACCGTCGTGGCCGACGAGCCGGCCATGACCGGCCTCGTCTTCAAGATCCAGGCGAACATGGATCCCAACCATCGCGACCGCATCGCCTTTATGCGCATCTGCTCGGGCAAGCTGACGCGCGGCATGCGCGTCAAGGTGGTCCGCTCGGGCAAGCACGATCGTGCTCGCCGCGCCGCAGTTCTTCTTCGCCCAGGACCGCTCGCTGGCCGAGGAGGCCTTCGCCGGCGACATCGTCGGCATTCCCAACAAGGGCGTTCTGCGCATCGGCGATGCCGTCACCGAGGGCGAGGACCTGACGTTCGTCGGCATCCCGAGCTTCGCGCCCGAGATCCTGCGCCGCGTGCGCCTCGACGACGCCATCCGCGCCAAGAAGCTGAAGGAGGCACTGCGCGAGATGGCCGAGGAGGGCGTCGTGCAACTGTTCACGCCGCGCGACGGCACGCCGCCCGCTCGTCGGCGTCATCGGCGCGCTGCAACTCGACGTGCTCGGCGACCGCCTGATGCACGAGTACGGCCTGCCGATCGCCTTCGAGACGGCACTCTTCGAGACCGTGCGCTGGGTCTCTGCCGACGACCCCGCAGCGCTTTCCCGCTTCGTCGAACGTCAGCGCTCCGCCATGGCCGACGACCTCGACGGCGACGCCGTGTTCATGGCCGAAAGCGCGTTCAACTTGCGCTGGGTGATGGAGCGCAATCCCGAAATCCGCTTCACCGACATCAAGACGACCAGTCGCCCGGCCGGCTGAGGGCTCGTCGACCGCAGCCGTTCGCGCACGGCCCATGACCCGGCCGGGACCGACCTTCCTTGACACGCGCGAAACGTGCGTGCGAGCGTCGCGTGGGATCTGCGAAGCGAGGTGCACGGGTGATGTCGGAAAAGCCGCTGATCGAACAGGCGTCGGACAGGAAAGACCCTCACTACAAGCCGTTCGGTTGGCATCACTGGCCCGATCATCCCTGGATGAGCTACCAGTTCCGCCGCGCACTGGGCGAGACCTCTGAGGGCGGCGGCACCGTCTCGGAGTGCTTCAAGGCCGCCAGCAGGATGATCCCCGGCGACAAGGAAAGCTGGCATCGCGAATGGCTGGCCGTCGCCGAATTCAATCACCAGCGCGGCGATGCGGCGATCGCCAACGGCCATGTCCAGTCCGCCAGGAATTGCTGGCTGCGCGCTGCGGACTACTATCGGCAGGCTGAATTCTGGTTGATGCCCGACGATCCCCGCCGCCTCGCGACCTTCGAGCGGATGGAAACCTGCAGCCGGAATTTCATCGCGCAGTTGAAGCCGGCCGGCGAAGTGGTGGACGTGCCCTACGAGAGCGGCGTCTCCCTGTGCGCGTACTTCGTGCGCGCGCCGTTCGACACGGGCCGGCAGCCGTGCCTGATCTCGATGGGCGGCCTCGACTCGATCAAGGACGAGATGTGGTTCATGCAGACCCACGGCGCGTTGCAGCGCGGCATCTCCGTGCTGATGATCGATGGCCCCGGCCAGGGCGGTACGCTGCGCCGCCACAAGGTGCCCACGCGCCACGACTACGAGGTGCCGATCGGCCGCTGCATCGACTATCTGTTGACGCGCGACGACGTCGATCCCGCACGCATCGCGGTGTGCGGGTCCTCGCTCGGCGGCTACTACGCGGCCCGGGCCGCCAGCTACGAGCCGCGCCTTGCCGCCGCGGTCTCCCACGGCGCCATATGGTCGATCCTGTCTTTGTGGGAAAACGCGACCGAGGATCATGGCCTGGCCGATCACATCAAATGGGTGTTCGGCGCCGACACCATGAAGGAGGCGCTGGAGAAAGCACGCCCCTTCGCGCTGGAGGGGCACCTGGCGAACATGAAATGCCCCTATCTGATCGTGCACGGCGGCTTCGACGTTCTGGGCGTCGCCTTGGCCACGCAGGTCTACGAGCACGCCCGGTCCAACGGCGTCGACGTCACCTTGCGCTTCGTCACCGAGGACGAGACCGGCGCGGAGCACTGCCAGCACGACAACGCCACAATCGGCCAGGAGCTGATGGCGGACTGGCTCGCCGACCGCTTCGCCATCGATCAGCGCGCGTTGCGCACAAAGGCGCTCAATCCACTGATCTGAAGGACGCCCGCACGCTCAGCTTTCGATGGGCAAGTGATCCGACGCCACAGGCGTCACGCGCAGTAACCGATACAGCAAGAGGTCCGGCCATGGCCGAAGCGCTCGCAATCAACGTCGTCAAGCAAGGCGAGTGGCCGCACTACGAGCCCTACGGCTGGCAGCACTGGCCCGAGTTCCCGTGGATGAGCTACCAGTTCCGCCGCGCACTGGGCGAGACGCAGGAGGGTGGCGGTTCGGTCTCCGAGCTTCTACTGGCCGCAAGCCGCATGACGCCCGGCGACCTCGACAGCTGGCATGAGGAGCTGTTGAAGGTCTCCGACAACAACATGCGCCGCGGCGATGAGGAGGAGGCCAAGGGTCACATCCGCACGGCCATGAACTGCTGGCTGCGTGCGGCCGACATGTACCGCTCCGCGGAGTTCTGGCTGGCGCACGACGATCCCCGTCGCTTGGCGACGTTCGAGAAATGCGAAGCCGCCAGTCACAAGTTCCTCGCCCACTGCGTGCCCCCCGGCGAGGTCGTTCACGTGCCATACGAGGGTCAGCATCTCTACGCCTATTTCATTCGCGCGCCCTACCGCACGCCCAGGCAGCCGGTTCTGATCGCCTTCGGCGGCCTCGACTCGTTCAAGGACGAGCTCTGGTTCATGGTCGGCCGCGGCGCCCTGCAGCGCGGCATCTCCGTCCTGCTCGTCGACGGCCCCGGCCAGGGCGGCACGCTGCGCCGCCTGGGCATCCCCACACGCTACGACTACGAGGTCCCCGTCGGCGCCTGCATCGACTGGCTCGCGACGCGGTCGGATGTCGACATGAGCCGCTTGGCGGTGTCGGGCTCCTCGCTCGGCGGCTACTACGCCGCCCGGGCCGGCGCCAAGGAGCCGCGCCTGGCCGCCTGCATCGCACACGGCGCGCAGTGGGATGTCGGCAGCCGCATGCGCGAGCGCGACGACGATCACATGCTGGCCAGTCATTTGCGCTGGGTCTTCGGCTGCGCGTCGATGAAAGAGGTCTGGGAGGTGTCGAAAGCCTTCAAGCTCGAAGGCGCGCTCGACACCATGACCTGCCCGTTCCTGATCTGTCACGGCGGTCATGACGTGCTCGGCGTCCAGACCGCCAACCTCGTCTACGACTACGCCCGCAAAGTCGGCGTCGATGCCACGCTGCGATTCGTCACCGAGGAGGAGACCGGCGCCGATCACTGCCAGCACGACAATCCGACCATCGGACAGGAGGTCATGCTTGACTGGCTCGCCGACCGGTTCGGCATCGACCAGACGAAGCTCGCCAACGACGTGCCGCTGTAGCGCGCACCAAGTGTCGAGGCATGACATGATCGATCCCGTTGGCGCATTCGTCCCCGGCGCGCACGTCCACCTTCAAGGTTCAAGCTCTGGTCCGCTCACCGGTCTGAGCTTCGCCGTCAAGGACATCATCGACATCGCCGGCTTCGTGACCGGGTGCGGCAATCCCGACTGGCAGGCCACCCACGCGCCCGCGACGGCCCACGCCCCGTGCGTCGATGCGCTGCTCGCTGCCGGCGCGACCCTGGTCGCCAAGGCGATCACCGAAGAGTTCGCCACCGGCCTGATGGGCGAGAATGCCTTCTACGGATCGCCGAAAAACGTCGCAGCACCTGGGCGTTTTGCCGGTGGCTCGTCCTCAGGCTCTGCCTCGGCCGTCGCCGCGGGTTTGGTCGATTTCGCATTGGGTTCCGATACCGGCGGCTCGGTGCGCGCACCCGCATCCTTCTGCGGTTTGTGGGGGCTTCGCCCAACCCATGGCCGCGTGCCGCTGATGGGCGTGATGCCGCTTTCGCCGTCCTTGGATACGGTCGGCTGGTTGGCGCGCGATGCCCGGACGCTGATGCATGTCGGCCGCGTCTTGCTCGGCGAGGATGGCGCACCGCGGGCCGATCGCTTGATCGTGGCGTGCGATTCGATGCAGCGCATCGCGCCGGAGCACCGCACGGCGCTGCAGCCCGCCATCGAGCGTATCGCCGCAACCACAGGCCTTCGGGTAGAAGAGATCGATATCGCAGCCAGCCCGTCGTTGCCCGGCCTCGACACATGGGCTGCGGTCCAGCGGACCCTGTGGGGCTATGAAGCCTGGCAGGCGCTCGGACCGTGGATGAAAGACGGGAAACCGCGGCTGGGTCCCGCCACCGCGGAGCGCTTTGCCGACCGAGCCAAGGTGACGCGGCAGGACTACGAGGCGGCCCTGGCGCAGCGCGCGACCTTGCGCGCTCACATCCGGGGTGTGATGTGCGACAACGCCGTGCTGTTGCTGCCCGCCGCCCCCGGCATTGCGCCGAGCCTCACCGACGACGCCGAAACCAAGGACCTGATCCGGCAGGCCAACGAGCGCCTGTCGTGTGTCAGCGGCCTCGCAGGCTTGCCGCAGTTGAGTGCGCCGTTGTCCAGCTGGCAGGGTTGCCCGCTGGGGATCGGACTGGCCGCAGCGCCCGGCAACGACCTACTGCTGCTGGCGCTCGCGCGTGCGCTCGATGGCGACCCCGCCTCACCTGCTTGATGCGTGCTGTCGCCGGCTCGGCCGGGAAGGTCGAGCGCGGCAGGTCGCAGGTCGATCTTGTCAACCTTCGCCCTGGCGTAACAGGCGGCCTCCGCGTCGGCGGCCAGCAACTTGCCTGTCCTGCGCGGACCTACACACGAGCGCCCGGCTGCAGATGCTGGTCAATGGCCACCGCAGCTGCCGAGAGATGATCGGACATGGCGCGTTCGGCACCGTCTTGGTCCTTGGCCGCCAGCGCATCGATAATCCTGGCGTGCTCCACCTGGGACTTGCTGCGCCTGTCGGCGGACTGGAAGGGTGCTCTCTGGAAAGGCGCAATCCGAAGCCGACAGTGCTCGACTGCATCGGCAAGATCGAGGTTCTGTGTTCCTGCGATGATCGTGCTGTGAAAGCGCCGATTTGCCAGGGCATATCCGGCGGCGTCGCCCGCGCGGTGGCAAGCCTCGCACTCCTCGTGGATCTTCCTCAAGCGTCCGAGCTCCACAGCGCTCATCCGGGTTGCAGCGAGCTTGGCACAAAGAGCTTCCAGCAGGATCGAGGCTTCACACAATGATGCCACTCGGGCCGGCTCGACTTTTTTGACGACCGTGCCCGCATGCGGCCTGCTGGTCGCCAGTCCAGCGGCGACGAGCTGCTGCAAGGCTTCGCGCACGGGTGTGCGCGACACACCGTATTCCTCTGCCAGCGATCGTTCGTCCAACCGGGTGCCTGGCGGGCAGGTGCCCGCAAGGATGCTGTCGGCGATGCGTCGTCTGAGCACATTGGCCACCGTATCCCCCCGCTCGACCTCGAGCAGCCGTGGTGGTTTCGACCCCTTCTGCACGTCCGCCAAAGCGTTCACTCTTTGTTGTTCCCAGCCATGAGCAGAGGCCCGGCAGTATCCCATTTGCAGAACGTTGCCAAGCATCCGAACCGATGGTATGCCAAACGCATCAATCGCACACCAAAAATGTAATTCAAGCACACAATAACATCAGAGCGATTGGCGGCGTTGTGATGGGAGGATCAGAAATGACGTGTCGCAAAATCCCGCAATGGGCGACCACAGCACTGTCGGTCGTCGGGCTGACAATGGCCCTTACGGCCACTTCGGCATCTGCCGAGTTTCCCGAAAAGCCGATCACCCTCGTCGTCGGATCGGCGCCTGGCTCCGCGCCCGACACGCTTGCGCGGATCATCGCCGAGGAAATGAGTGGCATCCTTGGCCAGCCGGTCGTGTCGGACAACCGGCCGGGCGCAGCCGGCGCAATCGCGGCAGGGTCCGTCGCACGGATGGATGCGGACGGCTACACGTTGATGATGATGACGGCGGTTCACTCGATCTCGCCCACCACGCGGTCCGATCTCAAATACAGCTTCGTCGACGACTTCGAGGGTGTCGGAATGGTCGCCTCGGTGCCCCTGCTGTTCGTGGTCAACAATGGCCTTGGCACACCGGATATGGCGTCGTTCATCAAGCGCGCGAAAAAGGGCGACATCTTCTACTCGACGCCTGGTGTCGGCACGCTCCAGCACCTGTCGACGGAGGACTTCTCCAAGCGGGTCGGCATCAAGATGACGATGGCGCCTTACAAGGGCGGCGGCAACGCGACCAAGGCCGTCATCTCGAACGAGGTGCAACTGTTCTTTGCGGGCATTCCGCCGGCGTTGCCGCACGTCAAGTCCGGCGCCCTCACAGCGCTCGGGATCTCGACGCCGAAACGGTCGCCGGCCGCACCCAACGTGCCCACCTTCCAGGAACTCGGGTTCGCTGATTACAACGTCGACAACTGGCACGCCATCTACGTGCGGAAGGGCACGCCTGCAAATGCAGTCGCCAAGCTGTCCGCCGCCCTCAACGCGGCGCTGGCGAAACCGACCACGGCCAAGAAGTTCCTGAACGTGGGCGCAAGCCCGAATCCCAGCACTCCGAAAGAACTGACCGCGTTTGGCCACAGTGAGGTCGAGCGCTGGAGGAAGATCATCAAGGAAAGCCAGATCAAACTCAAATAGTCGCAATGCGCGCGATAGCGGTTCAAGGAAGTCACGCCATGCGACCGAAGAACGTGCTCGTCATCATGGTCGATCAGATGGCCGCCAAAGCGGTTGGGTGCTACGGGCACCCAATCGCCAAAACGCCGAACATCGACAGGCTGGCAGCGCGCGGTGTTCGATTTACCAACGCTTATGCGACGTCACCCATTTGCATTCCAGCCCGGGCAGCCTTCGCCACGGGCCGCTACCCCCACCAGACCGGCTACTGGGACAACGTGTTCGCCTATGACGGTCGCATCAAGGGCTGGGGACACCGGCTTCAGGAGACCGGCCACCGGTTCACCTCGATCGGCAAGCTTCACTACGAAGGCCAGGACTACCCCACCGGCATCGACGAGCAGATTCTGCCGATGCATGTCTACGGCGGCGGCGACATATTCGGGCTCGAACGCGAGCACCCGCCTGCCAGGCCCCAGAGCGCCTCGGTTGCGCGTGAAGTGCTCGTAGGCGAGAGCCAGTATACGCGCTACGACAAGAAGATCACCGAGCTGACGCAGGACTGGTTCGCACATCGTCTGGGCGACCAGGGCGGCAAACCCTGGGTGCTCTTCTGCTCATTCATCGCGCCGCATTTTCCGCTGAAGGTTCCTCAGAAATATATTGATATTTACGAGGGGGACCAGATCGAGCTCTACGACAAGCCGCTCGACATGAACGGGCGGATAGGAGAGTGGTGGCGGCTCTTCAAGTTCGGCTACAATTTCGACGACTACTTCGATGACGACGATCACCGTCGCAAAGCGCTCTTGCACTATTATGCGCTTTGCAGCTTCGCCGACGAGAACGTCGGCGAAGTGGTCGAAGCGCTCGAGGCCAGCGGACAGGCCGACAACACCACGCTTCTTTTCCTGGCGGACCACGGCGACCACATGGGTGCGCGCGGCCTTTGGGGAAAATCCACGATGTGGCAGGAGTCGGCGAATGTACCGATGATTCTGGTCGATCCGGAACTGCCAGCGGGGACCGTCTGCGAGACCCCGGTCTCACTGGTCGATGCCTATCAGACTGTGCTCTGCGGCGTCGGCGTTGCGCTGACCGAGGAAGAGACGAAGCTGCCGGGCAAGTCGCTCATCGAGATTGCGGTCGCGCCTTATGATGCACAGCGCCAGGTGTTCTGCGAGTACCATGCCTCCTGCGCGCCGACAGGACTCATGATGTTGCGGAAGGGCCGCTACAAATATGTCCACTACACGCACTACGGGGCCGAGCTCTACGATCTGCAGGCGGATCCCGACGAACTCGTGAATCTTGCCGACGATCCCGCGCACAAGGCTGTCCTCGAAAGCTTCGAAGCGTCCTTGCGCGCGTTGGTCGACCCAGAAGATGCAGACACCCGGGCCAAACGGGACCAGCGCCGGCGTCTGGAAGAGCTTGGCGGCATCGACGCCGTCGTTGCACAAGGTGGTGTCACCCACACGCCGCCCCCCGGGGAGAAAGCAAGCGTCATCTAGCGCAGGCTCCGGCGACGGGACGAAGACGAGATGGAGGTCATGGAAAAAGGTGCGGGCCCGCAAACGCTTCGATTTCGCAATCGGCTTACGGGCCTGGTCATGGCCGGGGTCGGACTGTTCGTGGTGTCAGAGTCGCTGGGATATGATCTCGGCGGCGCGGCAAGAATGGGTCCGGGATTCTTGCCGATGGGGCTCGGCATTCTCATCATCGTTTTCGGCGCGCTCATCGCGATCGTGAATGAGGACGGCGATGTGACCGCACCGAAACTGGCATGGCGCCCAACAATCCTGGTGCTGGCCTCGCTTTTGGCGTTCGCTCTTCTGATCGAATCCCTTGGTCTTCTGGCAGCCACCGCTGCATTGGTTTTCATCTCCGGCGCGGCTGATCCATCGCACACTTGGCGCAGCCTGCTCGGACTGTTCCTGTTCCTCGTGGTCTTTGTTTACGTGGTCTTTGGTCGCCTGCTGTCGATCCCCTTCAAGCTGATCGTGGGACTGACCTGATGGATGTCTTTTCCAATCTCGCGCTTGGCTTCCGCGAGGTGCTTACCCTCTCGACGCTGTTCTACTGCTTCGTCGGCGTATCGGTTGGAATGCTGATCGGCGTACTTCCCGGGATCGGCGCCATGGCCGCGATCTCCATGCTTCTGCCGGTAACCTATTACTTGGAACCGACACAGGCGCTGATCATGCTGGCGGGCATCTACTATGGCGCCCAGTATGGCAACTCCATCGCATCCATCCTGCTCAATACGCCCGGTACGCCGTCCGGCGCGTGCACGGCGCTCGATGGATACCCACTTGCCCAGCAAGGCAGGGCAGGACCCGCGATCTTCATCACCACAATGGCATCCTTCGTCGGGAGTTGCTTTGCGATCGTCTGTTTGGCGGTCTTCACGCCGACCATCGCAGCGTTCGCATTGAATTTTGGATCGGCAGAATACTTCGCCTTGATGGTGTTCGGCTTGATCGCGGCGTCGGCCGTCGCCACCGGATCGCAGTTCAAGGGCTTGGCAATGGTGCTGATCGGGCTCGTCCTGGGCCTTGTCGGAACCGACGTCACATCCGGTGCGATGCGCTTCACTTTCGGGTTGATCGACCTGGGGGACGGCCTCAGCCTCGTGGCCATTGCCATGGGCGTGTTCGGCGCTGCGGAAGTCATCAGCAACCTGAGTCGCCCCAGTCACGAGCGGGGCAAGGCGAAACCGGTCGCGTTGCGCGAACTTCTCCCGACGAGAAATGAAATGCGCCAGACCATCAAGCCGATGATACGCGCTGCGCCGATCGGCACGTTCCTCGGCGTTTTGCCCGGCGCCGGCGCGACCATCGCCTCGTTTGTCGCCTATGGTGTGGAGACGCGCGTTGCCGCCGACCGAAGCCGGTTCGGCAAAGGCGCGATCGAAGGGATCACGGCCCCCGAAACCGCGAACAATGCGGCCGCGCAGGGTGGGTTCATTCCAACGCTGGCGCTTGGTATTCCCGGCGACGCGGTGATGGCGCTCATGCTCGGCGCGCTTCTGATCCATGGCGTCAATCCCGGGCCACAGCTCATCGGCGAGCACCCGGAGCTCTTTTGGGGCCTTCTCGCCAGCTTCTGGATCGGCAACTTGATGCTGCTGATCATGAACATTCCCTTGATCGGCATCTGGGTGAAGATCCTCGCAATCCCCTACAAATACCTGTTCCCCGGCGTCCTGATGCTGGTCTGTGTTGGTGTCTATGGCGTCAACAACAACGCATTCGATCTCTTGGTGGTCGTCGTCTTCTCGGCCGTGGGATTTGCCATGTCGGCGGCGCGCCTCCCCCCCGCACCCATGTTGCTGGGCGTCGTGCTGGGGCCGATGCTGGAAGAGAATTTCCGCCGCGCAATGTTGCTGTCGCGCGGTGATGCTTGGGTGTTTCTCGAAAGGCCTGTCTGTGCGGTGCTGTTCCTCCTCAGCCTGCTGTTGCTGCTCTGGCCGTTTTTGGGAAAGCTCTTCCAAGTAGCGCGCCGCGCGAAAGGAAAAGTTCGGATGAATGACACCGAATGACCGAGCCGTTGCATCCTGCCGAACGCAAAGGGAGAGGAACTCGCTGTGCCACGGTTGAAAGGTCTGCGAGCAATGCCTGCATTGGGCTGCTGTGCGCGAAACCCTGATCCGCGTGTCTCAGGAACATCTTTCCGATCGGTTGCCGGTCATCGCGACGATCAGCCATTTCGCAACGTAGGTCGCGGTTGATCGGGCGTATGGCCTTGTGCGCTTGGTCGTCAGCCATGTCGAGCGAAAGGAGCCTCAGCCTGACGCAAGCAGACCTCCGTCGCCCCGAGCAGCCGTGATCTGGAAGTCATGAGCAATGGTTGAAATCTGGCAATGGCTGATGCAGTCCATCGATCCGACGAGGGCCCACTCCGTCGACGTCTTCCTGGCGTGGCATGCTCGCGTCATGGTGCTGGCCTGGGGCGTGGTTGCCCCCGTCGCCGTTCTTGCCGCCCGCTACTTCAAGATCATGCCCTGGCAGAACTGGCCGGTAGAGCTGGATAACCCGGCGTGGTGGAAAATCCACTGGATTGGACAGTCCATTGTGATCGCTCTGAGCGGGCTGGGCCTGGCATTGGTTGTAAGGAGCGACCATGCGGTTATCTCGGCAACCGCGCACCGGATCCTCGGCTATTTGATCCTCGCACTCGCGTTGGCGCAGGGACTGTCGGGCCTCCTCCGCGGCAGCAAAGGCGGCCCGACGGCGCCGGCGCCCGACGGATCGCTGTCGGGAGACCACTACGACATGACACGGCGCAGGCTTGTCTTCGAGGCGGTGCACAAAGCGCTCGGGCACGTTCTCCTCGTCCTCGCCGCGGCCTGTATCGTTCTTGGCCTCTGGTCCGCCAATGCACCCAACTGGATGTGGCTGATCATTGCGTGCTGGTGGGCGGCGCTGATCGCCGCTGCGATCTGGCTGCAGGTGAGCGTTGGCGCCTATGACACCTACCAGGCGATCTGGGGGAGCGGCGAAACGCATCCCGGAAACCGGATGGAAAGGCGGGGAATAGGAACCGTTCGGCCCGGCGACATCCCCCGCGTATGGGTCGGCAAGAAGGGGCAAAGGTGATGTTTGTCCCCATCGAACGGACGGGCTTCGGAAACATCGAGGACGCGTTCGGCGTATGGATCATCGCCCATGCCCGCGTCTGGAGTCACGCCTCCCGCGTTCTCGCCGGTTCCAGCGTTGCGAACAATCGGCCGCTGCGATGGGACGAAACCGATGGCGCGATATCGCCCGTTCCCCAGCCGTCGAAGCGACAACAGGAGGCAAGACCATGAGCAACCGTCCCGACCGCCCGAATGTCCTTTTGATCATTGCAGACCAATGGTCCGGCGGGCGGACAGGTTTCGCAGGCCACCCCACCGTGCAGACACCGACGCTCGATCAGATGGCGCGCAACGGCGTGGTGTTCAACCGCGCCTACAGTGAGTCACCGATCTGTATCCCCGCGCGTCGCTCGATTTACACCGGTACGACTCCGCGCACGCATGGCGATCGGGTCTTCCGCAAATCCGGCCCGATGCCCAAGTTGCCGACCATCGCGCAGACCTTTCGCAACGCGGGTTATCAGGCCTACTGCGTCGGCAAGCTGCATGTGTATCCGGAGCGGGACCGCATCGGCTTTGACGAGGTGTGGCTGTCCGAGGAAGGGCGGCCGCACCTGACGATCGACGACTATTCGCTGTATCTCAACGACAATGGATATACCGGCGAAACGTTCATGCATGGCCTGCCCAACAACAGCTACCTGCACCGAAACTGGCACCTGCCCGAGCATTGCCATGTGACCAATTGGGCGACGAGCCAGATGTGTCGCGTGATCAAGCGCCGCGACCCCACGCGGCCCGCGTTCTGGACGTTGTCCTACGAAGCGCCGCATCCACCGCTCGCCCCGTTGGCGACCTACATGGACTACTACCGTCAGTTCCAGATCGAGGCGGCCCTGCAGTCCGATTGGGGCGCGGGCGCCGCAGATCACCCGCATGCCTTGAAGGCTCTCTACAACTACTATCCCGCGCTGCCCGAGCCCGTGCTCGCCGAAGTGCGGCGTGCCTATTATGCGCTGTGCACACACGTCGATCACCAGATCCGGGCTGTGCTCGGAACGCTGCGCGAAGAAAAGGAGCTCGACAATACGATCGTTCTTTTCTGCAGCGATCACGGCGAGATGCTTGGCGACTTCGGCCTGTTTGCCAAGCGGACCTTCTACGAAGGCGCGGCCCGGATCCCGATGATCGTGATGGGCACCGCGAACGACAAGCAGCTCGAAAAAGGCGCCGTCGACACCCGGCTGGTCGGCCTTCAGGACGTCATGCCGACGCTGCTCGACATGGCCGGCATCGAAGCGCCGGGCAGTTGCGACGGGATCTCGATGGTCGGTGAGGCGCGTCGTGAGATGCTGTACGGCGAGGTGCTGGAGAACAACAGCGCTTCCCGCATGATGCACGACGGACGCCACAAGCTGATCTGGTATCCGGCAGGCAACGTCGTCCACATGTTCGACCTGGAGATCGACCCCGACGAGACACGCACCGTGGCCGATGACCCAGCGTATCGCGATGTGCGCGCGCGCCTGGAGGTCGCTCTTGCGGCGCAATGCTACGGCATCGACGTCGAGCAAGGCTGGGTCGTCGACGGACGCCTGGCGGGATACGACCCCGGACCCTACGTCCCCAAGCCGGATCGCACGTTCGCATCGCAAAGAGGCCTGCACTATCCGCAGCCTCCAGCCGGCGACGTTCCCGATTGGGTCGGCTTCCCTCAGTAGAATTGGCAATCGTCACGGACTGCGCGCGTCGCCGTGTGCTGTCCAGGAGTGGCGGTTGTTCTCACCTCGGTGCGCACATGAACACTCAATCGGCAGGTACCTGCTGTTCGCCACCGCGTGGCAATGGCGGCGACGGTCTCAGCCTCGGACACGTCATCGGTTGTCGTGAGCTTGATCCGCCCGAACGGCTGCCCGTACCGGGCGGATTTCGGGCTGTTGGGCACGGCTCGGCCGGAATTGGAGATGGATGGGGAGGCTCCCCTGAAGCGAGTCCGGCTGAAATCGTTCCTGATGGATCAGACCGCCGTGACGAATGCCCGGTTCGCCACCTTTGTCGCCGCGGCGGGTTATGTCACCGATGCCGAGCGGCTCGGAAATTCTTTCGTGTTCAGCCATTTTCTTCCCGCCGGCTCGCCGCCGGGCATTGCCGTTGCCGGCGTGCCGTGGTGGCGGATCGTCGATGGCGCGCATTGGTCGGCACCGCTTGGCCCTGGCTCCGGGGACGCCGCGCAGCCCGATCACCCTGTGGTGCATGTCTCCTGGAACGATGCACAGGCTTTCGCGAGCTGGGCCGGAGGGCGCCTGCCGACCGAATCCGAATGGGAGCACGCAGCGCGTGGGGGCCTTGGCGATGTCACCTTCCCATGGGGGGAGCGCGAACCCAATGACAGCGATTTCTTCCCCTGCAATATCTGGCAGGGTCGTTTCCCCGATCTGAACTTCGGCCTCGATGGCCATATCGGCACGGCACCGGCTCGCTCCTTTGAGCCAAATGGCTATGGCCTCTTCAACATGGTCGGCAATGTCTGGGAGTTCACCTCGCAGCCGTTCAAGGTGAGGTCGCTCAAGAAATCGGTCCGAGCGGCACAAGCCGGCAAGGCGGGATATAAGCTGTCGAAGGGAGGCTCGTTCCTCTGCCACGCCAGCTATTGCTACCGCTACCGGATCGCGGCCCGCACAGGCACGACCCCGGATAGCTCAACCTCACACCAGGGTTTCAGGCTCGTCTACGACGCGTGATGCGGCGCGTTGTCCGATTTCGCCAACCAGGTTGGCTTTGCGATCTCGATCATGACAGCGCTGTCCGCGTCCCAGCCCGGCGACCTGGGCGTGTCGAACCTCAGCGCGCTCAGCCGGTGGGTAGCGCCACGCGCGCGGCGGCGTCTGGCATAGCTGTGCGGTCAACTGCCGACATCGAGCAATGGCTCGCACCTTGCCGCGCCTTGGTGGCGGAAGGCACCACACGACAGATCCTGGCAGGTCAGGGCATTGGCGGAGGGAGAGTCCGCCTTTTCCGCAGAACATGGCAACTCATGCGATCAAATTTCCATCGGATAATCTACTGTTTTTGTTGATTCATTATCCGATCCACCGCAACATGCCCTCTCATAGTCACTCGCCCAACCTCACGCTCAAAGTGGGACCCAAAGTGGGACCGGAGATGACCAGAGGCATTCACAAGCTGACCGCCCGCACGGTCGCCACGCTGAAAGAAGCAGGCCGATACAGTGATGGTGGCGGGCTCTATCTGCGGGTGAGCGCTTCTGGGCAGAAGAAGTGGGTGCTGCGATACACCCCGGCAGCCGGGAGCAAGACCCGGGAGATGGGGCTGGGGTCAGCGGCCTCAGGCGGCGTGTCGCTGCAGCGGGCCCGAGAACTGGCTCAGGCGGCGCGAGAGACGTTACGAGATGGGCAAGATCCCCTCACCGCTAAACAGGCTGAGCAGGCCCAGCTCCGGAACCCCACCTTCGGCGTGTTTGCCGATCAGTTTGTCGAGGCTCAAGCAGCGAGCTTTCGTAACGACAAGCACATCGCCCAGTGGCGTATGACGCTCGCCAAATACGCCAAGCCGATCCGCGACAAGCAGCTCTCCGAGATCACCACGGAAGACATCCTCGGCATCCTGGAGCCCATGTGGCTTAAGACGCCCGAGACGGCCAGCCGGTTGCGCGGGCGCATTGAGCGGGTGCTTGATGCTGCCAAGGCCAAGGGGCTGCGGAGCGGCGAGAACCCGGCTGCCTGGCGTGGCCATCTGCAATTATTGCTGCCGGGGCGGAAGAAGCTCAGTCGCGGTCACCACGCGGCGATGCCCTATCGCCAGGTTCCCGCCTTCATGAAGCAGTTGCGAATGCGCGTTGGCCTGGCGGCCCGGGCTCTTGAGTTCCTCATCCTCGGCGGCTGTCGGTCTGGTGAAGTGCGATTGATGGAGTGGTCAGAGATCGACTGGGAGGAAGCCATCTGGACCATTCCCGGTCCGCGCATGAAAGCCGGTCGCCCGCATCGCGTTCCCTTGACCGATCCGATGCTCGCCATCCTTCACAATGTTCAAGGGCAACGCTTCAGCAACTGCTTCGTGTTCGTGGGTCCGAACAAGCATCAGCCGTTCTCTGACATGGCGCTCAGTGCTCTCCTGAAGCGCATGAATGTCGAGAACTACACCGTCCACGGCTTCCGTTCCTCATTTAGAGACTGGGCCGGTGATGCAACCGATTTTCCGCGCGAGGTAGCCGAGGCCGCCCTGGCCCACGTGGTTGGTGACGCCACCGAACGAGCCTACCGGAGGGGGGATGCGTTCGAAAAGCGGCGGGGATTGATGGAAGCGTGGGCAGGATATTGCGAGCAAGAGAGGGAAGCGAGGTAGCTCTGGGAGCCTGGGTGGGCGCGTGAGGTGGGCGCAACATCCGGTGTGATCAGTTAGCCGACACTGAGCTTCGATCGCGATGGGCCAATGCACGAAGTCGCTGCGCTCCGGCCCGCGGCGCGGGGGCTGTGCCGTGGCCGGAGTAACCAATAGAGCATCGGAGCGTAACCGGAAGGGGAGGCCCCTCCTGAGGATCGAGGTCCCTTGAACCTCACTCAGGAGAAGCTCCCCATGAGCGACAATACCGTCGTCAGCCCGCTGCGCCAGCGCATGATCGACGACATGACTGCGCGCAATCTCGACCGCCATACGCAGCGCAGTCACATTTCGCAGCTGCAAACGGTTCGCGACTTGGCTGAAGCGCTCGCCCGACACGGCAACGGCCGACGAGGTGCCGACTGTTCCAGCTGCACCTGATCGAGAGCGGGTCCTCGATCTGCAACCGCAATCGCATCATGACCGGGGTTCGGTTCCTGTTCCGCGTGACGCTGCGAAGGCACGATCTCGCCGCCGAGGTCTGGCATCTGAAGGAGCCGCTCAAGCTGCCGCCGGTGCTCGCGCCGACGGAAGTCCAGAGCGTGCTCACCATGCGCCGAGAGCCTGAAGGCGCGCGTGATGCTGACGCTCTGCTATGGCTGCGGCTTGCGGGCCGGCGAGGTGGTGCGGCTGACGGCTGGCGATATCGACAGCGCGCAGATGATCATTCGCGTGGTGCAGTCGAAGGGACGCAAGGACCGGCACGTCATGCTGCCGGCGGAGGTCCTCGATCTGCTGCGGCTGTGGTGGACGGAGCGGTCGACGGATCATGACGCATCCGTCAAGCCAACGCAGCGCTGGCTGTTCCCCGGCCGTGGCGAGCATCGCCCGCTCACGGTGCGTCAGTTTGGCCGGCTGCTGAAGGACGCAGCCAAGTCGGCGGGCCTCAAGAAGCCCATCACACTGCACACCTTGCGGCACAGCTTTGCCACGCACATGCTCGAGCGTGGCACCGACTTCCGCGTCATTCAGGCGATTCTCGGGCACGACAAGCCCGAGACGACGGCGCGCTATACGCGGGTAGCGACGGGCCTGATCGCCAAGGCCGGGAGCCCACTCAATGAGCTGTCGCCATGACCGAAGCCGCCAAGGTCACCGAACCACCGACGAGCGGCGGCGCCGGCGATGCCGACCAGCCGTGCGTCGCACCGCGACCGTGCCCGTGTTGCGGCAGCCGCATGCTCATCATCGAGGTGTTCGCACACGGCGCAACGCCGCGGCATCGGCCCTCGGCGCGAGCACCGCCGGTCAGGAACAAACCGCCGTGACTACGACGATAAACAAGATCATTGCGAGAACAGTGTGCTGGCCTCTGGCTGGCAACGGCAGCGTGCGGTCTCAACGCCGTCGGGCCGGTGCCAGCGGCGCCAACATCGCGCGCCGGGCTCGAACACGATCATCTTCCGGGGTCGATAACACCGTCACGGCTCTGCGGCGCGCCCGGTTCAGCGATCCATCGGCGTCCGGCAACCGACCAAACAACCGGCGTCCGCCCGCACTATCGCCATAGAGCCCGCTGTACCGCCGGTGCTCCCACCTCCCGCGACTTCGTGCCTTGGCGCTTCTCGAACATCGGCCCGAGGCTGTGGCGGCGTGTGCGATGCCGATGTCCGAGAAACCTGCACAGGACCGACTGAACCTAAACCCGGACGATCAGGCGACGGGTGCTTTCCGTGCGCAGTAAACCGTTGGTCGTTATCGCGGAAATCGCTGCGGCGCAGCACGCCGAGGTGAATTTCCGCGTCCGGAGACTGCTTTCGGCCCTACCGCGTCGGTCGACGCACGGTCAGCGGATCGTGCGTTTTGACCCCGAGCCGACATCGTGCCGGTGAGCAACACTGCTGTTGCATCGCGTGATGCCTGCCACTGCCGTGAGGCTGCCAGCCTCAAAACTTGCCCAAAGCTTTCAGCAAACGTGCCGGCGTAATCGGCGTCTGGGCGATGAAGGTCCCGAGAGGTGACAGTGCATCGTTGACGGCGTTAAGCACCGCTGCCGGGGCGCCAGCGGTTCCCGCTTCTCCGGCACCCTTGGCGCCGAGTTCCGATTCCCGTGTCGGCGTCTCCACGTGGGCCACAACGAAGTCGGGCAGCTCGGCGGCCATCGGAACGAGATAGTCGGCCATGTTGCCGTTCAGCATCTGGCCGTTGGCGTCGTAAATGCACTCTTCATAGAGGACTCCGCCGAGGCCCTGCACGATGCTGCCGCGCATCTGCTCTTCAGCGAGCAATTTGTTGATGACCCGGCCACAGTCCTCGACGCCCCAGTAATTGAGCAGCCGTAGGAACCCCGTCTCGGTGTCGACCTCGACGGCGGCCGCATGGAACGAGTTCGTGAACGCGACCGGGTACTGGCGCGGCACGTAATAGTGCGTCGCCATCAGCTCAGGGCGTAGATCTGCCGGCAGCGTATCGGGCCGGAAAAACGCGATCCGGGCGACTTCTTCGATCGGCAGCCTAACCGCACCGCTTATGCGATCGACGATCTTGCCATCGCGGATATCGAGGGCCTCGGTGGGGGCCTGCAGCAACGAGCCCGCGATCTTCAAGACGCTGCCACGCAGCTTCTTGCCGGCTTGGAGGGCAGCCTCACCTGCGATGCCGGCGCCGCCCGAGCCGCCAGCGCCCCAGCCCGCGGGGGTGTTGTCGGTGTCACCGCTGATGACCTGGACGCGCGCCGGTGCAATACCGAAGGCGCTCGCTGTGATTTGTGCGATGATCGCTTCGCTGCCCTGGCCTTGTTCAGTAAGGCTCGTCTGTACGACGAGGTTGCCTTCCGGATCGAGCCGCGTCACGGCGCCATACTGGGACGTGATCCGCGCGCCACCCTGGCCGTAGGTTGCGGCCCCCGGATTGGTCAGTTCGACAAGGCAGGAAAAACCGATCCCGCGGTAGATGCCCTTCTGGCGCAGTGCGTGCTGCTCGCGGCGGAAGGCATCGTAATCGAAAAGACCCAGCAGCTTGTCGAGCGAAGCGTGATGGGACAGGCCCTCGAACCGGATGCCTGTGATTCCCTCACAGGGATATGCATCGTCCGGTATCAGATTGCGACGCCGGACCGCCACCGGATCCATGCCGAGCTTGCGCGCGGCGTCCTCGACGAGGCATTCCGCAACGGCCGTTGCGATCGGGTGGCCGACGGCGCGATATTGGCTCATCATCATCTTGTTCTGGAAGACGACGCGGGCCCGGGCACGATAGTTCTGATGGCGATAGGGTCCGCCGGTGTAGTTGAGCACCTGGATCGCCTCGAGCGCGCTGGTACGTGGGTACATGGAATAAGGTCCCACTCCTGCCAGGTCGTCCATGTCGATCGCCAGTAATTCGCCGTCGGCAGTAAACGCCATCCTCGCGTGAACGCGATGGTCGCGGGTATGGATATCGCTAACGAACGCCTCCAATCGATCGGCGATGAACTTAACGGGCCTCTGCAGGAGCATCGCAATCGCTGCGGTGGCGATTTCGTCCGGATAAAGATGCCCCTTGATGCCGTAGGCGCCGCCGACGTCACCGCAGACGATGCGCACGTGATGGCTCGGCAAATCCAGATGCCGCGCGAAGATATCCTGCACCATGCTCGGCGCCTGGTGAGAATGATAGACTGTCAGCCGATGCTCGGTGCTGCGATAGTCGGCGATCAGTCCGCGTGGCTCAAGGGTGACGCCGGTATGACGGCCAAAGCGAAAGGTCCGCTCGACCGTCACTGCGGCCCGGGCAAACGCAGCGTCGACATCGCCTTTATCGTGGTTGCCCTCAAAAGCGAGATTGTCGCCAAGCTCAGGATGCAGGACTAGCGTCTGGGGATCGAGTGCCGTCTCGGGATCGGCCACGACGGGGAGCTCCTGCCACTCGACGCAGAGCAGTTCAATGGCGTCCTCGGCCTCGGCGCGGCTGTTGGCGACAACGGCGACGACGGGCTCGCCCTGCCAGCACGCGCGATCGAGCGCCAGTGGATGCTGCGGCGCCGACTTCAACCCCTTCATATGGGTCAGCACGCCGACCCAGGGCTTGCAGTGACGGGCCAATTCCTGGCCCCCGAAGATGCGCACGACGCCGGGGCTCTTGGAGGCCGCAGTCGCGTCGATCGATACGATGCGGGCGTGCGCATAGGGCGAGCGGTAGAAGGCGACATGCACCATGCGCGGCAGCTTGATGTCGTCGACGAAGCGCCCCTGACCGGCCAGTAGGCGCTTGGCATTGGCGCGGGTCGTCGGCTGGCCGATCAGCGTATCGGGCCTCGAAGCGACGTCGTTCTCGGTGGCCTCATTCATTTCATACTTCCTCATCTCGATCGCCCGCAGTGTGCCTGCGCCGCCGCTTCGATCTGCGCGTCATACGGTAGGGGGCGGACCCAAGGATCGCAAGGCTGCGCACTTGGATTCAGCCCATCGTTCATGTTGGCCAATGTCATAAAGGGTGCCACAATGAGATGGATCGCCTGCAACCGTCAGGACGCGGAGGGCAAGAATGAAGCCGAGACCTTTCGCCTACGTGCGGGTCAGTACCCTCGACGAAGCCTTCGATCTGCTGGACCGGCATGGCGATGATGCTTGCCTCCTGGCTGGAGGCCAGAGCCTATTGGCTTCACTGAACATGCGGCTATCCGCTCCTGCCGTGCTCATCGACATCATGCATATCCAAGGGCTCAGCGGGGTGACGAGCCGCGAGGGTGTCGTCAGCATCGGAGCTCTGACCCGCCACGCCGAGGTCGGGATCCACCGATCATCGCTCGGGAAGCACCGCTGATCGCCGCTGCCGTTCCGCATGTGGCGCATCACGCCATCCGCAGCCGCGGCACATTTGGTGGCAGCATAGCCTATGCTGACCCTGCCAGCCGAGTCCCAGCGGTCTGCTGTGCGCTCGAAGCGACGTTCGTCCTACGCAGCCGGGAAGGGGAACGCCGGGTGGCCGCGGACGACTTCTTCCTTGGACTGTTTCGCACAGCCCTGCGCCCGTGCGAGATCCTGACCGCGATCGAAGTGCCTGCCGCCGGTAAGGACGACATCTTCGCATTCGACGAGCTGTCGCGCAGGCAGGGCGACTACGCCATCGTCGGCTTGGCGGCAAAGGCGTCGCTGCGCGACGGCCGGCTTGGCGGAGTGCGGCTTGCCTCTTGGGCGCCGGTGTCCGCCCCTTGCTTGCGCCAGCGGCCAGCGCGGCCCTGCAAGGCCGTGTTGACGATGCCGCTGCGATCGATGCGGCAAAAGCTGCTCTCGCCGCAGATCTCGACCCGCCCTCCGATCTCAACGGCCCAGCTGAAATGAAGCTGCATCTCGCCCGGGTACTCACGGGACGTGTCCTTGCCCGGATGACGGGCTGACTACCTCCCTCTCGATAAGAGAAAGCCCCATGGACGATCATTTCGACGTCGATCTTGAAGTCAACGGGCAGCGCGTTCGGCGCCGCGTGCCGGCGC
>CAVONB010000012.1:0-226460 GCA_963697205.1 uncultured Alphaproteobacteria bacterium
AAGCCCCGCAGCGCCGCGAGGCGCTTCATCTCGCGGGTCGGGCTCATGCATCGCACGGTGGGTCCTCGGGACAAGCCCGAGGATGACATCGGATGGGACGAGTTCAGCGTCACTTGCGCCTATTCCACCACCCTGATCGACCCCACGACCCTCAACGCATCACCGTCAGCGATAAGCACGATGCCTTCGCCCGAGCGCGTCGTGCGGCCGGCGAGCGCCTGGATATTCACCTGATGTGTCGTGACGACGAGCGCGCCTGGGCCGCGCCACGCTTTGAGGATCTCGCGTGCCGCGCGCGTCTGTCCCGGCGCCGACGCGCGGTCGCCGAAGAACGAGTTGAAGGCGGGCGCGTCTTCTATGCGGCCGGGAAACGCAAGCTCGGCCGTCTCTCGCGCGCGGCACCACTGCGAGGTCAGTACCTTGCCGACGGCGACGCCGCGCGTGCGAAACGCCGCGCCGATGCGGCGCGCCTCGGCTTGGCCGACGGCGTCGAGGTTGCGCTGTGTCGCGCAGTCGCCGAGCCGGAACCCCTTGGGATCGCCGAAACCCGGTGCCGTTGCATGGCGAAACAGCACGATGCCGCCGGTGCTGAGTGCGGTCCAGGCGGCGGCCTCATCGGCGCGTGCGCGTGACGTGCCGGCGAGGACGACGAGCACCGCGGCTGCCGTGAGTGCGGCTGCCGTGAGTGCCGCGGTCAGGCGAACTCGCGCGGTCGCGTGGCGCGTGTGCGGATAGGTGATTGCCATGCGCCAAGGCTCCCTCGATTTGGTCACGGCGGCCTGTCCGCGTGGCCGCCCTAGATTTCAACGCGCGACGGCGCCCTTCGGATGACAGGCCCGGCCGCCGCCACCAACGACGATGCCCGCGGACCGGACTGGGCGCGATGGGCGATCCCGATCCAGCCGGCCGCTCCGGGCGTGAGCGCCCGGACGCAATGAATGCGCCGGCGCCGCGATGATCAGCTTTCGGCCTTTCCCAGGGGTTGCTAACGTGCAGATGGAAGTAATTGCGTTATCGGGGGAACATGCCGTCGAACCACAACCGCGCCGGGGCGGTCCGCCCGCCCCACCGGCCCGAGCTGTCGCGGCCGATGCCGGTGGTCGGCTGGCTGCTGCTGGCGCTCGCGATCGGGTTCGCGCTGGTCCTTGCCTACCGCCAGACTGCGCCACCGCTGCAGATCAGCCTGGCGGCCGGGCCTGAGGGCGCCGGCTACCACGCCATCGCAACACGCTATCGTGATGCGCTGGCCCGTCGCGGCGTCACGCTGCACATCGTCGAGACGTCGGGAGCAGCTCAGAACCTGGACCTGATCGCCGCGCGCCGGCCCCGTGTCGATGCGGCGCTGATCCAGGGTGGGCTTGCGGCGGGCCGGGACCATCCCGGGCTCGTTTCCGTTGGACGCCACTTCTACGAGCCGCTGCTGATCTTCACCCGCCCCGCGCTGGGCGACGTCGACCGGCTGGGGCAACTCGCCGGCCGGCGAATCGCGGTCGGTGGGGAAGGGACGGGCACGCAGATCCTCGTCAAGCGGCTGCTGGCTGCCAATGGCGTGACGGGCGACAACACGACGTTCCTAGCGCTGCCCGGGGTGGAGGCGGAAGCGGCACTGATGCGCGGCGAGATCGACGCGGCGCTGTTCGTGATGGCGCTCGATTCGCCCATCACCGCGCGACTGTTGCGCGCGCGCGACGTGCGCCTCGCGTCAATGGCGCGCACAGACGCCTATGCGCGCCGGTTCGCCTTCTTGACGCCGTTGACCTTGCCACAAGGCGCGCTCGATCTTGTCGGCGATCGGCCCGCGCGCCGGATCGATCTAGTGGCGGTGACGGCAGCACTCGTCGTGCGCCGGGAAACACATCCTGCCATGGCCTACCTGCTGGCGGAGGTGGCGAGCCAGGTGCACGACGATCAGTCGCTGCTCGGGCGGATGACCGACGAGGAGCGCGCGCGCGATCCAGAGTTCGAAGTCGCGGATGCCGCGATGCGCTATTACCGGCACGGCGCGCCCTTCCTGCACCGGCATTTCCCGTTCTGGGTGGCCGACGTTCTCGAGCGCGCGCTGCTGTGGGGCGTGCCCTTCGCCGCCGTCCTGTTCCCGCTGCTGGGTGGCCTCTACCGGTTGCACCAGTGGCGGGTGAGGCGCCAGATCGAGCGCTGGTATCACCGGCTGATGGCAATCGAGGGCAACGTGGCCAACGCGCTGGATACGACCGACTACGACGGCCTGCGCCGCCGCCTGCAGGCGCTGGCACAAGAGGTACGCAGCGCGCGCGTGCCCGCATCCCACACCGATCAGGTGTTCCAGCTGCTGGAACACCTGCGGGCCGTCGGCGACGAGCTTGCTTTTGCGTCCGCCGGGCCGGACGGGCAGGTCGACGGCTCGCGCCACCGGCTGCCGACGCGCCTGCTGCGATCGGCGGCCCGTTCGATTTGAAGCGCAACGGGGCGCATTGTGGGGCGGGCCGCGGCATCGCGGCGCCCGCCGCCGTCTCATCGCCGAGCCAGATCCCCCACAGCAAGGCGGTTGGCGACACTTGACCCCGCCGGTTCGGGCCTGTCATGTCGGTGTCATATATTTCAACCATTCTAGAAGTATGGAAACAAACGACGCCGTCGCCGGATTTTCCGCCCTGTCGCAGGAGACGCGGCTGGACTTGCTGCGCGTCCTCGCACAGGCGAGGCGCGAGGGCATGTCGGCCGGCGACCTCGCCGCCGTGCTCGGTGTGGCCCCGTCGCGGCTCTCGTTTCATCTGGCGGCACTGGAGACCGCGGGCCTTGTCGGCTCCGTGAGACAGGGGCGCCGGATGATCTATGCCGTCCGCCTGTCGCGGCTGCGCGCGCTGTTCGGGTTCCTGACCGAGACCTGCTGCCAAGGGCGCCCGGAATTGTGCGGCGCGCTCACGCGGCTCCTGCCCGATGACGACGACCAGGAGTCACCTGTGACACCCGCGTTCAATGTCTTGTTCGTCTGCACACGCAATTCGGCCCGGTCGATCCTGGCCGAGGCGATCCTGGAGACCGTGGGCCACGGCAAGTTCCGCGCGTATTCCGCAGGTGCCGAGCCCGCCTCCGCGCCGATGCCCGAAGTGCTCGAGCGGCTTGCGATCATGGGCCACGACGTCTCCCGCCTTCGCTGCAAATCCTGGGACGAATTCATCGGTGCCGACGCGCCACGCATGGATTTCGTCATCACCTTGTGCGATCCCCAGGCGGGTGAAGTCTGTCCTGATCTCGGATCGCGCCCGATCACAGCGCTCTGGCCGTTTCCCGACCCGGCGAAATTCACCGGCTCGCAGGTGGAGCGCATCGCGTTGCTCAACGGGCTCTACGGAATGGTCCGGCGCCGGCTGGAGGCGTTCGTGCATCTGCCCTTCGCGTCCCTCGACCGCATGGCGCTGAAGGCGCGCCTGGCCGCGTTGGCCGACCCGCGTGTGCCGGCCGGTTGAACGCGCCGCCGGGGACGCCGGGAAAAACAGGAAGGGACCAACGGCATGCGTGTAGGCATCAACGGAATGGGTCGCATGGGGCGGCTGGCGCTCAGGGCGGCGCTGGGCGGCGTCGTGCGCGCCGACAACGATCCCCGGGGCGCCAACCGGCTCGACATCGTGCACGTCAACGAGATCAGCGGCGGCGCAGCGGCGACGGCCCATCTCATCGAATTCGACAGCATCCACGGCCGGTGGCGCACGCCGATCGAGGTGGCGGGCGAGGATGAGATCGCCATCGGCGGCCGGCGCATCGGCTTCAGCGCCGCCAAGTCGCCGGGCGAGTTGGCGTGGGGCGATCTGGGTTGCGAGATCGTGCTGGAGTGTACCGGCCGTTTTCTCAAGCCGGCCGATCTCGACGCCTACTTCCAGCGCGGCGTGAAGACGGTCATCGTGTCCGCGCCCGTCAAGGACGCCGCCGCCCTCAACATCGTCGTCGGCGTCAACGATCACCTCTATGATCCCGCGCACCACAAGCTATTGACCGCCGCATCGTGCACGACCAACTGCCTAGCGCCAGTGGTCAAGGTCGTGCACGAGGCGCTCGGCATCCGCCATGGGCAGATCACGACCATCCACGACCCCACCAACACCAACGTCGTCGTCGATGCCCCGCACAAGGATTTGCGCCGCGCGCGCTCCGCAATGCTCTCGCTGCAGCCGACGACGACCGGAAGCGCCACCGCGATCACGCTTATCTACCCGGAGCTGAAGGGCAAGCTCGACGGCCATGCTGTGCGTGCCCCGGTGCTCAACGCCAGCCTGACCGATTGCGTGTTCGAGCTCGATCGTCCCACGACGGCCAAGGAGGTCAACGCCCTGTTCGAGGCGGCATCGCGGGGCGCACTCGCCGGCATCTTGGGCTACGAGACCCGCCCGCTCGTCTCCGCCGACTACTGCAACGACACGCGCTCCGCGATCGTCGACGCACTCTCGACCCTGGTGACCGACGGCACGCTGCTCAAGGTCTATGCCTGGTACGACAACGAGATGGGCTACGTCTGCCGCATGGTCGATCTCGCCAGCATCGTCATGGCGAGGCGTGCGTGATGGACGCTGCAGCCCGCAATTACCTCGTCGTCACCGCTTCCTATTGGGGTTTCACCCTGGTCGACGGCGCGCTGCGAATGCTCGTGCTGTTTCATTTCTTCCTGCTGGGCTACTCCCCGTTCACGCTGGCCTTCCTGTTCCTGCTCTACGAGTTCGCCGGCATTCTGGCCAATCTCGGCGGCGGCTGGCTCGCCGTGCGCTTCGGCATCCCGCGCATGCTGGCCGTCGGCCAGGCGTTGCAAGTGTCGGGCCTGCTGATGCTGTCGATGCTCGATCCCGGCTGGACGGCCGCGATGTCGGTCGCCTGGGTCGTCGCCGCCCAAGGCATCGCAGGCGTCGCAAAGGACGTCACCAAGACCGCGTCCAAGTCCGCGATCAAGGCCACCTCCGGTGACGGCGCCGATCAGCTCTTCACGTGGGTCGCCTGGTTCACCGGCTCCAAGAACGCGATGAAGGGCATCGGCTTCTTTCTCGGAGGCGTACTCTTGGAGGTCGCCGGCTTCCGCGGCGCGCTGTGGCTGATGAGCGCGCTGCTGGCCGTGATCTTCGTCGCAGGCCTCGCCTTGCTGCCGCGCGATCTCGGCAAGGCAAAGCCCTCGCGCACAATGCGAGAGCTTTTCGCGCGCTCGCGTGGCGTCAATCTCCTGGCCGCCGCGCGCATCTTCCTGTTCGGTGCGCGCGACGTCTGGTTCGTGGTCGGGCTACCGGTGTTTCTCTACGCGTCCGGTTGGACCTTCGTCGAGGTCGGCGGCTATCTCGCGGCCTGGACCATCGCGTATGGTGCGATCCAGGCGATCGCGCCCAAGTGTGTCGCGCGCAGCGCCGACGGGCTGACGCGGGAAGTGCCTGCCGCGCGCATCTGGTCGCTCGCGCTTGTCGGCGATCCCTGTCGCCCTGGCGCTGTTGTTGGCGTTGCCGGGGCTGTGGCGGCCCGACGTCGTGCTGGTGGTCGGGCTGGCGCTGTTCGGCTTTCCCTTCGCCGTCAACTCGTCTTTGCACTCCTACCTGATCCTGGCTTACGCCGGCTCCAAGAAGGCGGCTGAGGATGTCGGCTTTTATTACGCAGCCAACGCGACCGGCCGGCTGATCGGCATCGTGCTCTCGGGCTGGCTCTACCAGCAAGGCGGCATGGTCGTCTGTCTGGTCGGCGCAGCCGTTATGCTCGGGGCCTGTTGGGTCATCACGCTTCTGCTGCCCGGACACGTTGAGGCCGCACCCGGCAGCGTCACCATCGATCGCCGCGCATCGCCGGTGTGATGAAAAGTCTGGCGATCGGGCATCGCCAAACGACGGATTCGATGATGGCCGTTTGCTCAACTGCTCGCGATATGGCTGCGGACAAGCGCGGGAATGCGCCTGATGGCCGCCTCCTTCGTTCGCGAAAGGGCTTGGCGGCGGCGGTAGAACGCCAGATCGAACACCGGCGGTGGCGTTACGCGGACGCAGGCAATCGTTCCGTGGGTGGCATCGATCAACGCGGCTTGGGTCGGTACGAACGCCACGCCGAAACCTGAGCGCACGATGGCAATTTGGGTCTCGATGTTGTCGACGACCGACAGCATGTTCGGACGCAAGCCGAGCCCCTCGAACAGATCCGACACGATCTGCCCGTAGCCGACGCCGACCTCACTCATGATCAGCGGCTCGTCGAACACGCGCGCTAGATCGATCGGTTCTCGGCGTTTCGTCAGGTGGTGACCGCAAGGCACTGCCAGAACCATCTCGACCGCGCCCAGGCGCTCCGACACGAGACCTGCGGGAACACGCTCCGCATCGGCACTGACGGCAAAGGCCGCATCCAGACGCTCCTCGAACAGCTCCGCAAAGACCACGCGCGTGGGAGCGGTTCGGATGTCGAGGCGCGGGTGGCGCTGGCCGGGCTCGCCTGCGCGATAGAGCGCAGGCACGATGAACGAGGCCATGCCGGAACCCATGCCGACCGAGATTGTCTCGCGGTCGCGTCCCTTGATCCGGCGGGCGACGTCGTCGAGGCTGATCAGGTCGCTGGCGACGCGCTGCGCCTCCGCCAGATAGGCCCGCCCGGCATCGGTCACTTCGACGCCGCGACCGGTCCGCCGGAACAGCGAGAACCCCAGACGCGCCTCGAGCTGCTTGACCTGCTCGCTGATCGCCGACTGCGAGACGCTGAGGCGTGAGGCCGCGCGCGTGAAGCTGCGCTCCTTGGCGACGGCGAGGGCATAGCGGATCTGGCGGAATTCCACGTCGGCCGCCCCAGGGCTGGAAAACTTCTGCTTTCGGAAAATCCGATAGCTCGATCATCAATCACGTTTGGACATGAGGCAAGGGCGGAATTCTAATGGCTGACGACAGGCCCTGACGTCACACGCCGTTGAGCCGTTGTGCCGTCAAAACGGGAGTGCGCAGGCGCATGGTCTCGAACGCCGCGGTGTCACAGCGTCCGATCCGGATCGGCATCGATACCGGCGGCACGTTCACCGATATCGTCCTAGTGGATGGCTCGACGGGTGAGATGTCGGTAACCAAGGTGCCAAGCACCCCAGCCAATCCGGCGTTGGGACTGGTGCGCGGCGTGCAATCGATCCTGGCGGCGAGCGCGAAGCCGGCCAGCGGGCTCGCCGGCCTTGCCCACGGCACGACCGTGGCGACCAACGCGCTGCTCCAGGGGGAGGTCGCGGGCCTCGGCCTGATCGTGACGGAAGGCTTTCGCCACATCCTGGAGATCGCGCGCCAATCCGTGCCCGACGGCTACGGCAACTCCTATTTCTGGGTGAAGCCCGAGCGGCTCGTGCCGCTCGCTCACGTGGCGGAGGTCGGCGGACGCCTCGACGTGCGCGGTCGCCAGCTCAAGCCGCTCGACGACGCCAGTGTGGTCGCCGCAGCGCGGCGTCTGAAGGCTGCCGGCGTACGCGCCGTCGGCGTATCGCTCATCCATGCCTATGCAAATGACGCGCACGAGCGGCGGGTCGGCGAGATCCTGGCGCGGGAGCTGCCGGGCGTCGCCGTATCGCTGTCGTCCCAGGTCCTGCCGGAATACCGCGAATACGAGCGCACCGTCACGACGCTCGTCGACGCCTTCGTCAAACCCTATGTCACGCACTATCTGGCGCAAGTGAAACAGGAGCTTGGCACCGATTTCGCCGACGTGCCGTTTCTCGTCATGCAGTCCTCCGGCGGCGTGATGAGCGCCGAGCAGGTCCAGGAAAAGCCGATCACCACGGCTCTTTCCGGACCCGCAGCCGGCGCGCTCGGCTCTGCCGTGATCGCGCAGCTGGCCGGCTTCCCCAACCTCGTGACACTGGATGCCGGCGGCACGTCGACGGATCTGTGCCTGATCGAAGCCTGCGCGCCCTCCGTGACGACGGCGGGTTCGGTCGGCCCGTTCCCCGTGCGCATTCCCATGATCGCGATCGAAACCATCGGTACGGGTGGAGGCTCGATCGCCTACGTCGATCGCGAGGGACGGCTGAAGGTCGGACCACGAAGCGCCGGCGCCGAGCCCGGTCCCATGTGTTATCCCGGCGGCGGCGGCGAGCCGACGATCACCGACGCCAACCTCGTCCTGGGGCGCCTGCCGGCGGCCCTGATCGGCGGCGGCATCGCGCTCGACGTCGATCGCGCGCGCTCAGGTATCGGCGCGCTGGCCGACAAGCTCGGCGCCGGTCACGCAATCGAGCAACTCGCCGCCGGCATCATCGAGATCGCCAACTGGAACCAGGCCGATCGCATCCGGCAGATGACCATCCAGCGCGGCATCGACCCGCGCGCGTTCGCACTCCTGTCGTTCGGCGGCGCGGGGCCGGCGCAGTCGGCAGCCGTGATGGGGCTGCTCGCCATGGCGGCCTGTCTCGTGCCGCCCAATCCCGGCAACCTGTCAGCACTCGGCCTGCTCGCCGTCGACTGGCGCACCGATCAGGTGCGCACCAAGGTGATGCACCAGGACCATGTCGATCTCGGTCTTCTCCGTGAGATATTCCAGGGGCTGGAGGCCGAAGCGGTCATGACGCTGGAGCGCGATGGCATCCCGCGCGACAGGATCCGCCTCATGCGCGAGGCCGACGTGCGCTACGTCGGGCAATCGATGGAGGTGCGCGTCGGCGTCGGCGATGGCGCCGTCGATGCCACGCTCGTGTCCGCGCTCGCCAACCGCTTCCATGACGCACATGCGCGCACGTTCGGCTACGATTATCGCGACAGCCAGCGCGTCGAGATCGTCAATTGGCGCGTGACGGGGCTCGGCACGATCGACCGCCCCCGCCTGCCGCGATTGCCGACGGCCATGACAGCCGCCCGGCCCATAGGCGAGCGGAAGGTCTGGTTCGACGACGCGTTTGCGCCGACCCCCGTCTACGACCGCGCGTCGCTCGGCGCCGGTCACGCGATCACAGGTCCCGCAATCGTGGAGGAATTCGGCTCCACGACGGTCGTGTTTCCAGGCCAGGTGCTGAGCGTCGACCCGCACGGCATTCTGGTGATCCGCTCGGGAGACCGCACATGAGCGCACAGGCCTCCGCGACGTCGCCCTGGCCCGTTGCCCCCAAGCGCGGCAAGCCGGAGATCGACCCGATTGCGCTGCAGATCATCGAAGGGACGATCAATTCCATCGAGCGGGAGATTGAGTACGCCATCGAGCGCACCGCGCGTAGCCCGATGATCCGCGAGGCGCACGATTACCGCGTCGGCCTGTTCGATCGCTACTGCCGCAAGCTGACCGGGCGCTCCTATTCGGCCATTCCCAACGCCGTCGTTCGCGACTACCCACCGGCCGCGATGCAGCCCGGTGACGTGTTCCTGATGAACGACACCTATTTGACGGAAGGTGCGATCGGCCACCTGCCGGATCTGTGCAGCACGGTCCCCGTTTTCCACGACGGTGAAGTCGTCGCCTACATACAAGCCTTTGGCCACCACGACGACATCGGCGGGCGGGTCCCCGGCTCCATGCCCGGAACGGCGGCGAGCGTGTTCGAGGAAGGCCTGGCGGTGCCGCCGGTCCGCGTCTACAGCGCGGGCAAGCGCAACGATGAGGTGCTGGCGATCATCCGGCGCAACACGCGCGTGCCCGATATGCTTGCCGCCGATCTCGACAGCGAGATCCAGGCCTGCGTGATGGGCGCACGGCGCATGGCGGAGCTCTTCGAGCGGTTCGGCAAGAAGACCGTGGAGAATGCCTTCGAGGCGATCATCCAACGCTGCCGGGATACCTTCCGCAACGAGCTTCTGGTCAAGATCAAGGATGGCACCTACCACTGGGAAGACTACATCGAGCGCGGTCCCCAGCTGCATCGGATCGCGCTGAAGATGACCAAGACGCCGGCGAAGATCACGCTCGATTTCACCGGCACGGACCCACAGTCGCCGGGCCCGATCAACTGGCCGGCCGATTACGCCGACGGGCTCTTCCTGAAGAAATGGATCGCACCGATCCTGCGCAACCTGGCCGACAGCCCCGAACGCGCAGCCGAGCTCAACGTCAACGAAGGCGTGTGCGAGGTGATCGACATCGTCTTCCCGACCAAAGGGACGCTGATCACGCCGGTATGGCCCGCGCCGACCAATGCGCGCTCCTTCGTGCTGCTGCGCTGCCTCGGCCTGTTGGCCGGCGTTATCGCGCATGCCGTCGACGGTCGCATGCCGGCGGACCAGGAGACGATCCGCTACACCGGGTTCTACGGCGACGATCTGGACGGCAAGCCGTTCCTGTCGCGCGAAGTGTTGGGCGGTGGCTCGGGTGGACGCCATTATGCCGACGGCAGCGACGCGATCCACATCGTGCCCGACAGCCGCAACCAACCGGCCGAGTTCACCGAGACGCGGTTTCCCCTGATCGTGGAGAAGCTGGCGCTCAAGACCAACTCAGGCGGTCCCGGCAAGCATCGCGGTGGCCTGGGCTATGAAAAGCATTATCGCGCGCTCGTGGACTGCCACACGATCGTCACCGCGGACCGGGTCGGCCTCGGGTGCTACGGCGTCAAGGGCGGTAAGTCCGGCCAGCCGTTTCTGGTCACGGTCGATGCTGAGCGCGAGGCGCGAAAGCTCGGTGGCCTCGTCGATGCGGAGCCCGTGCGTGCCGGTGACCTCGTGGTGGTGGTGACGACGGGCGGTGGCGGATGGGGCGACCCGCTGGAGCGTGTGCCTGAGTCCGTGCTCGCCGATGTCCGCGATGGCAAGGTTTCGACCACGTCAGCGCACAACGATTACGGCGTCGTCCTGGCAGGGCAGGGCGACCAATGGGCCATCGACGCCGCAGCGACGCGGCAGCTGCGGCGCGAAATGGCCGCGCGACGCGATAAGGCCCTGCCGATGATCGATCGCGGCGCCGGATTTGCGCGCATGATGGAACAGAAAAACAGCGCGGACGCCTAGACGGGCGCACTGCGCACAACGATCCCAACCGAGAGGATGCCCATGGCCGTCGAAGTCGCAAAGATCGAAATCAAGTCCGTGATGGACGCGTCGGGCCTCGCCGAGCTCATCGAGCAGAATCGGTTCAAGGCCGACCAAGTTGTAGCAGTGGTGGGCAAGACCGAGGGGAACGGCGGAGTCAACGACTTCACGCGCATCCTGTCCGACCAGGCCTACCGCGCCGTTCTGATGAAATACGGCACGCGCAGCGAGGCCGTGGTGAAGTCCGTGCCGATGGTCTGGTCCGGCGGCTGCGATGGCGTGATCACGCCGCACGCCACGGTATTCGCGGAGACCCCGGCTGCCGGCAGCAAGGGAAAAGCTCGGCTGGCCATCGGAACCGCGATGAGCGTGGAGCTGCTGCCGGAGGACATCGGCCGACTGGCCATGGTCGAAAAGGTCGCCGACGGCGTGCGAGCGGCGATGAAGGATGCCGGCATCACCGACGCAAAGGATGTCCACTACGTCCAAACCAAGACGCCGCTGCTGACCATCGAGGACGTCCAGGCGGCCGAGGCGCGCGGCAACACGTGTGCCTGTGAGGTCCACTCCTCGATGGGCGTATCCAACGGCACGACGGCGCTCGGCGTCGCGGTGGCGCTCGGCGAGATTGCTCTGCCCAAAGCCGAGGAGATCTGCCGGAATCTCGACCTCTACTCGTCCGTCGCCTCCTGCTCGTCGGGTGTGGAATTGACACGCGCGCAGATCGTGCTGATGGGCAATCGCGACGGCGCGGGCGGTCGCTACCGGATCGGGCACAGCGTTATGAAGGACGCGCTCGACATCGACGGAATCTACGACGCTATTCGCAATGCCGGATTGCAGCTGCCGGATCGGCCGCGCGCTTCCGACCTCGGCGGCAAGGTGATCAACGTCTTCATGAAGTGCGAGGCGGACAAGCGCGCGCGACTGCGCGGACGCCGGCAGATCATGCTCGACGATAGCGACGTCCATCATCACCGCCACTCAAAGGCCGCAGTCGGCGGCGTTGCGGCGGCCGCGATCGGTGACCCGGCTGTGTTCGTATCGGTTGACGCCATGCACCAGGGCCCGCACGGCGGGGGACCAGTGATCGCCATCGTCGACGTGGGAGAGTGAACCCGATCCATCGCGCCGGTCCGCTCGAGAGGTCGGGCCGCCGTTATCTGCAAGACGTCAGTTCCTCGAGCAAGGTTAGGAGACCGACATGCGCACGATAAGATCGATGACCGGCATTATGCTGGCGGCGGGTGCAGCACTGCTGGCTGCCGGTGCGGCAAGCGCGGCCGACAAAGTCCGCGTGGGCGTGTTTCCGGTAGCCTCCTCACTGCCGCTGTTCGTCGCAATCGACCAGGGCTACTTCAAGGAGCAGAACATCGAGGTCGAAACGACGCGCCTGATCGGCGGGCCGCCGAACGTGGCGGCGCTGATTCAGGACCAGATCGACGCGTCTGCGGTCCTGGTGACGATCGAGGGCATCAACGCCAACCTGAAGAAGGACGGCGTGGCGATGTACATCTCCATCAATGCGCAGAACGCCAAATATCAGATGGAGCAATTCGTCGCCCGTCCCGATCTCAACATCAAGTCGCTCGCCGATTTGAAAGGCAAGAAGATCCTGTCGGCGCCAGGGCCAGCGAACGTCTCCATGGCGCGCGCTGCGCTCGCCGCTGTCGGACTGAAGGAAGGGGACTATCAACTCGACCAGCTCGACATGGGCCAGCATGTCAACGCCATGACCGCGAAGACGTTCGACGCCGGCTACACACTCGAGCCCAACGCGTCGGTGATGCGCATGAACGGCGTTGCCAATACCGTCGAGGCCGGCGTGATCGCCAAGTACATCCTCGGTGATCCCAACGCGAACGCATGGGTCGCAGGCTGTGCATTGTCGTCGACGTTCATCAAGTCCAAGCCGGACGTGGCCAAGCGCTACGCAGCCGCTTGGGAAAAGGCGATCAAGCTCATCAACGACAATCCGAAAGAGGCGCGCAAGTCTCTGCTGAAGAACACGTTTACGCCGCCCGCGGTGGTCGACAGCGTGCCGTTGGTCAAGTTCACGATGGTCAAGGACGTGTCCCCGGCCGACATCGCGGCCTACCAGAAATTTATCGACTTCGCGGTGGAAAAGAAGATCCTCGACAAGAAGACCGACGTCTCCAAGTATCTGCACAAGTTCTGACGACCAGCGCGGAGGGGCCCGACATGCAGGATATTTCCTCGGCTCCTCCGATCGCCGCCGGAAAGACCAGCGAGCCCGCGCACATAACCATTCGCGGTCTGAGGAAGGCGTTTGGCGACGCCGTCGTGTACGATGGTTTCGACCTCGACATTCCCCGGGGCCGTTTCGTGACAGTCTTCGGGCCCAACGGCTGCGGCAAGTCCACGCTCATCAACATGATTGCGGGGCTGATCCCGATCGATGCCGGACAGATCCTGTTCGACGGCAAGACACTGAAGAACACGAAGATCGGTTACGTCTTCCAGAACTATCGCGACGCGCTCTTCCCCTGGATGAGCGCGTTTTCCAACATCGCCTATCCCTTGAAGCTGATGAATGTGCCCGCCGCGCAGCGCCGGCAGCGCGTGGACGCGCTTGTGGCTCATCTGGGTGTCACCATCGACCTCAAGCGCTATCCCTATGAGCTGTCCGGCGGGCAGCAGCAACTCGTATCGATCATGCGCGCACTCATCGTCGATCCAGAAGTGCTGTTCCTCGATGAGCCCTTCTCCGCGCTCGACTATGAGATGACGCTGTTCATGCGCGAGCAGATCCAGCGCGTCTTCAACTGAAACGCGAACGACGATGGTGCTCGTCTCCCACGATCTGGAGGAAGCCGTCTACCTCGCGGACTACATGCTGCTGCTGACACGGCGGCCGGCGCGCGTTGCCGACTATCGCCTGATCGAGATCGAGCGGCCGCGCAGTGACGCGACGCTTTCGGACGCCGCGTTCGTCGCCCACAAGGCACATTGCCTGGAAATCTTTCAACGCGAGGTGCGCCGGTCATGACGAACGCACGCCTGGGCAACATCCTGCTTCCGTTCGCGGGCGTCGCAGGGCTCGTCGCATTCTGGTACCTGGGCGTCTTCTCAGGGATCGTCGATCCCGTCCTCCTGCCCACGCCGCACGCGACATTCGCCGCGCTGTGGGAGGGAATGACAGGCGGCCGGCTCGGCTTCGATTTCGTCCAGACCGTTCTCAGGACGACCTACGCCATCGCCATGGCCGCCTTGATCGCAATTCCGCTCGGCATTCTGCTCGGCTCGTCGGAGAAGCTCTATCGCTCGGTCGAGTTCGTGATCGATTTCTTCCGTTCGACCCCGGCGTCGGCGATGTTTCCGCTCTTCCTGGTCATATTCGGCGTGGGTGACAGTACGAAGATCTTCGTGGCGGCCTTCGGCGCTGCACTCGTCATCCTGTTCAATGTCGCCTATGGCGTGATGAACGCGCGCAAGACGCGCATCCTTGCGGCAAAAGTGATGGGGGCCACCAGCCCCCAGGTGATGCGCGACGTGATCCTCCTGGAATCCCTGCCTCAGACGTTCATCGGTCTGCGCAACGGCGTCTCGCTCGCCCTTGTTATCGTCGTGGTCGCGGAGATGTTCATCGGATCGACCGACGGTCTGGGGCATCGGGTGTTCGAGGCACAGCAACTGTTCGACATGCCCGACATGTACGCGGCGATCTTCTCGGCCGGCGCGCTCGGCTACGGGCTGAACCTGCTGTTTCTCTTGGTCGAGAAGAGGTTTGTTCATTGGACCGGCAAGTGACACGATCATGACCGACGAGACCCTGATCGCCAAGACGGCGACGCAATTGCGCGAGCTGATCGCGACAAAGGCCGTCAGCCCCATCGAGATATTGGACGCGCACGTCGCACGGATCGCGCGTGTCAATCCGACCCTGAACGCGATCGTGACGCTCGTGGCGCAGGAGGCTCGGGAAGCTGCCGTGAAGGCGGAAGCGGCCGTCGTGCGCGGCGACTGTCTCGGCCCGCTGCATGGCCTGCCCGTCGTCATCAAGGATGTGACGGAAACGGCTGGAATCCGGACGACGTTTGGTTGCCCCGTCTACGCGGACTTCGTTCCGGCCCTGGACGCAGAGGTCGTATCCCGGCTCAAGGCCGCCGGGGCGATCGTGCTCGGCAAGACCAACACGCCGGAGTTCGCCACGGGCGCCAACACGGTCAACGACGTGTTCGGGGCCACGCTCAATCCCTGGAACACGCAGATGTCGCCCGCCGGCTCCTCCGGCGGCTCGGCGGTCGCGGTCGCGACGGGCATGGTGCCGCTCGCCCATGGCACGGACTTCGGCTGCTCGGTGCGCATGCCGGCCGCATTCAACGGCATCGTCGGCTTGCGCACGACGCCCGGCCTAATACCCAACGATCCGATGCCGTTGATCGGCGACGCGGGGCAGGTCCACGGACCGCTGGCGCGCACGGCCGAAGACGCCGCGCTGATGCTCGACGCCATGTGCGGTTTCTCAGACACGACGCCGATCTCGGTGGCGCCGGCCTGGGCCAGCGCGTACGACGTCGTGCGCGGCACTCACGACTTGGCGGGCGTGCGGGTGGCTTATGTTGCCGATCTTGCTGCGATCGGCATCGATGAGGAGATCGAGGCGATTTGCCGTTCCGCCGCACTGGCGCTGCGCGAAGCCGGCGCCCATGTCGAGGAGATCGCGCTCGACCTCTCGGAGGGTCGCGAGGCCTACAAGACGCTGCGCGGTGTCTGGATGGTCGGCCAGCAATTCGAGCGGCTGCATCTCATCGATCGGTTTGGCGCCAACCTTGCCGGAAACATCCGCGACGGCCTTGAGGTCACGACCCGCGAAATCGCAGCGGCCGAGGCGATCCGACAGCGCATGTGGAACACTGCGCGGGCCGCCCTGCGCCGCTTCGATGTGCTCGCCACGCCGATGTCGCCGGTGCCGCCGTATCCGGTCACTATGAACTATCCCGAACTGGTCGGCGGCAAGAGGCTTGCCAACTATATCGACTGGATCGCACCGGCCTTCTTGATCACGATGCTCGGTCTGCCGGCCGGTTCGGCGCCTGCCGGACTGACCCGCAGCGGCCTGCCCGTTGGCCTGCAGATCGTTGCGCAAAGGTTGAAGGATCCGCTTGTTCTCTCGGCGGCGCGCATCATGCAGCAGCTTCGGCCGATCGGAACGCCGGCCGCCATTCCCGTTAGGTCCTGACCGGGTCCCTGCGATCAGAGACGACCGTGAGGCCAGGCTCACCGGGCCGCCGGGCTGCACGTGGCTTCGGTTCCTCACACTTGCGAGCCGCAGGAATGGCAGCCGCAACGATGTAAGCGCCGGAGACAAAATCCCTCACTGAGGCAGCCGAATCGTTCGGTTGCGCCGGAGTAAAACTCCAGCAGTGGTAAGCCCTGTGCCGCGTTCGGCCGAGGGCGGGGGATGTTCGACGTGGACGACTATCTGAAGGTTCGTTACGCGGTACAGATCGAGGGGATCAGCAAGCGGGCGGCGGCGCGCAGGTTCGGGCTTGATCCCAGAACCGTCGACAAGATGATGACGTTCTCGGTACCGCCCGGTTACGTCCGCACCAAGCCGCCGGTGCGGCCAAAGCTCGACGCGTTCGTTGCGATCATCGACAAGATCCTCGCCGACGACAAAACCCGCCCGAAGAAGCAGCAGCACACCTCGAAGCGGATTTCCGAGCGGCTGCGCGACGAGCATGGGTTTACCGGTGGCATCACCATCGTGAAGGACTACGTGGCCGGTTGCCAGCAGCGCTCGGCTGAGATGTTCGTGCCGCTGGTGCATCCGCCGGGTCATGCACAGGCCGACTTCGGCGAAGCACTGGCCGTCATTGGCGGCGTCGAGCAGAAGATCCACTACTTCGCATTCGATCTGCCGCACTCGGACGCCAACTTCGTCATCGCGTATCCGGCCGAGAGCACGGAAGCGTTTTGCGATGGTCACGTTGAGGCGTTCGCGTTCTTTGGCGGCGTGCCGCAGTCGATCCTGTACGACAACACCAAGATCGCGGTGGCCAAGATCCTCGGCGACGGCAAGCGAAAACGCACGCGCGTGTTCACCGAACTGCAGTCGCACTACCTGTTCCTGGATCGCTTCGGCCGTCCGGCCAGGGGCAACGACAAAGGCAAAGTCGAGGGGCTTGTCGGCTTTGCACGCCGGAACTTCATGGTGCCGATACCGGTGTTCGACACCTTCGTGGCGCTCAACGCGCATCTGGCCGAGTGCTGCCGCAAACGGATGGGCGAGGTTCTGCGCGGGCACACCGAGACGATCGGTGAGCGGTTGGAAGCCGATCTCGCCGCCTTGCAACAACCGCTGCCGCCGCCCTACGACGCCTGCGAGAAAATCAGCACGCACGTGTCATCGCTGTCGCTGGTGCGTTACCGGCTGAACGATTACTCGGTGCCGACCAGCTTCGGTCATCGCGACGTGTTTGTGCGCGGCTACGTGCACGAGGTCGTGATCTCCTGCGGCACGGAAATCATCGCGCGTCATCCCCGCTCTTATGAGCGCGAGGACTTCGTGTTCGACCCGCTGCATTACCTCGCGCTGATCGAGCGCAAGATCAATGCGCTGGATCAGGCCGCGCCGCTGGCGGACTGGAGGTTGCCGGACGAGTTCGCGACGCTTCGCCGCCTGCTCGAAGGGAGGATGGGCAAGCCTGGCAAGCGCGAGTTCGTGCAGGTCCTGCGGCTGATGGAGACCTTCGCGATCGACGACGTTACCGCTGCCGTCCGCGATGCCATCCAGCGCGGTGCCGTCGGCTTCGATGCGATCAAACATCTGGTGCTGTGCCGGATCGAACGGCGGCCACCGCGCCTGGATATGGCGGTCTATCCGTATCTGCCAAAGGCGAGGGTCGCGACGACGTCGGCGCGCGCGTACATGGAACTTCTGCGCGCCGGTTGTGAGTGGGCATCCGAAGGCGCAAGCCAAGACGGGGCGGCACCATGACCGACACACCGCAAGTGCTGCTGGTGCATCATCTGAAGGCGCTGAAGCTGCCGACCATCCTGCGCGAGTACGACAAGATCGCCGGCACGTGTGCAGCCGAAGGCGTGGATTATCCGCGCTACCTGCTGCGGCTGGTTGAGGCCGAGGTGATTGAGCGCGAGCGACGGATGGTCGACCGCCGCATCAAGGCGGCCAAGTTCCCGGTGGTGAAAAGCCTCGACAGCTTCGACTTCGCGGCGTTCCCGGACCTGAACAAAGCGCTGGTGATGGAGCTGGCGCGCTCCGAATACGTCGAGCGCCGAGAAAATATCATCGCGGTCGGAAACTCCGAGCCCGCTTCATAATGCCCACCTCGCCATGTCGTTATAGTTCCAGCTCTTTTTGCAGCGGATCTCCTGACGGCGGACGCCTGAGGCGCCGCGCGGCAGCAGCACGCTTCACGTCAGCCCGCTTCAGGTCGGCCTCCTTGATGATCCACGGGGCGCCTTTGCATAGTTGATCGGCGGCGAGCTGGCCGTCCTTGATCAGGCGGCGCACCGTCGATGGGCTCACAGAGAGAGCCACCGCGGCCTCGTCGAGCGTGACCTCGCCTCGCATGGCCCGCTCGCCGTTCACGTAGGTGGCAATGCCGTGGCTGCTGCGCAGGCTGCACACGCGCGAACTCGTCCAACCGTTGCCGCGCCCCGTCGTCTTGCCGGCGCGATTGAGCACCGAGGCGATTGCCTTGTCGGGCATCTGCCGCGCCAGCACGCGCACGAGATCGACGGTCTCGGCGCCGGTGCTCCAGCGATGCTGCCCGCTGCGGTTCTTGCGCACCGCGAGCGACGAGTGGTCGCCGCCGTGCCAGCGGATGACAAGATCGAGCGCGCTCTCCTCGACGCGGACGACGATCTCATCGATCAGCGTCCGCACGATGCGCTTGCGTGTCTCCCATGTCACGCCGGCAACGTGCCAGGCTCGATCGAGGTCAGCACCGAGCGTCATGAGCCGCTCGCGATCCGCCGGCGCGAGGTCGGTCGCCGGTGAGAACACCAGTCCTTCCAGCTCGACCTCCAGATCGCGCACGGCCGCCAGCCGCTCGTTCCACCGCTTCTCGAGCTCGCTTGCGACGAGACGGTTGTCGGGATCGACGGCATCGTACTGACGGCGTGCGCGACCGGCCTCGAAGTGCGCCTGCTCCAGCGCCAGCTCGACTTGCCGCCGCTTGTCCTCGCTCGCACGGCTGCGCGCCGCCTCGGCTGCGAGCGCCGCCTCGATGCCGAGCGGGGCCAGGCGCTCGATCACCTCGCTAGCGACAGCGCGGTCGATCCGCATGCCGCCGAACGAGATGCAGTTGTCGCCGCCGTGATTGAAGTGGCCGCCCCGGCAGTGGTAGCGCCCGGTGTTGCCGTCGGTGCCGGAGTAGGCGACGTGCAGCTTGCGCCCGCAGTGACCACAGCGCAGCAGGCCGGCGAGCAATGCCTCGCCCCGCCGTAGCGCGCCTCGGCTCTTCGGAACCATGCCGTTGGTGTTGTCTGCGATCAGGGCCAGGTTCCTCTCGTAGTTCGCCCAGCTCAGATAGCCCTCGTGGTGATTCGGGAGCAACACCTCCCAGTCCTTGCGCTCCCGTCTGAAGCCGCGCGTGACCTTCTTGCGGCCGCCCTCGATGCTCACCCGGCTGCCCGTGCGGCCGAACGCATAGGCGCCGGCGTAGATCGGGTTGGTCAGGATGTGCAGGATGGTGTTGTAGACCGGCAGCTTCCACACGATCGTGCGGCCTTCTGCGCCGTGCGCGACGGCAGGTAGCGGCACACGCTCGTGCCGGAACCACAGATGCACCTGCCGCACGGATTGGATCTCGGCGAACTTGGCGAAGACGAGCGCGATCGCCTCGGCGATGCGCCGGTCGGGATCCTTCTCGATGCGGTTATGGCCGACGCGCACGTAACCGATCGCGACCGTCATGAACAGCTCGCCGCGGCGTGCCTTCTGCTTCAGCGCCTCGAGCGAGCGCTGGCGCAGTACCGACAGCTCCATCTCGCTCATGGTGCCCTTCATGCCGAGCAGCAGACGGTCGTTGGGATGGCGCGGATCGTAGACACCCTCCTCGTCGACGATCAGCGTGCCAACGAGGCCACAGAACTCCAAGAGCGTGTGCCAGTCGCGGCCGTTGCGGGCGAGGCGCGACGCCTCGATCGATACCACCGCGCCGACGCGCCCCTCGCAAATGGCGGCCAGCAGCCTCTCGAAGCCCGGCCGCGCAATGCCGCCGCCGGAGCGGCCGAGATCGTCATCGATGACGACGATGTCGCCCCAGCCGAGCTGGCGCGCGCGATCGGGCAGGCTGTACTGACGGCGCTGGCTCTCCAGATTGTGGGCGACCTGATCGGCCGTCGACTGACGGATGTAGACGACGGCCTGACGGGCAAGGTGCTCAGGCGTGATCCTGCTCATGAGCGGCCTCCCTCGTCGCCGGCGTTGTCGCGTCTGGCTCGTCCCGATCGTTGGTGAGCGCTTCGATCAGCAGACGCTCGATCTGCTGCACGAGCGCGCTTTTCAGTGACGCCGGGACCGTCGGCGTCTCGCGCTCCCCCTCGAACAGGTCCCGTTGCCGTCGCGATCTTGGCTGCATGCTCGCCTCCTTGACGTGGGGCCGAGGCCCCATCACAAGAGGCGAAAAGCGCGTCGATTTCGGGCTCGGAGCTCGACGAGCCGCGCGACCGACAGTCGAGGATGTTGCGTAAGCGTCGCTGAGGCGGCCTGCTCCTCGCTCATCCACGCCGGGATCAGTGCTAGCGTGGCATCGGGCTGCACCACGACGAGGTGATCCTCGCCGGCAAACCGCTTGCGGTGCACGACTTGCACCATCTGCCCGGCCCTTGGATGGAACGGATAGCGGATCGCCACCTCGAACGCCGGACACCCGGCATTGTGACGCTGCCTCGTCCGGCACCGGCAAGAGCCACATCGGTCTGGGACTAGGTCTGGCCGCCTGCCAGAAGGGGCTATCGGTCGGCTTCACGAACGCGGCCGCGATCGTGCACGAACTGATCGAGGCGCGCGACGAGAAACGGCTGCTGCGCCTGCAGCGTCGGCTCGCCGCCTACAAACTGCTGATCATCGACGAACTCGGATACATCCCGCTGTCGCAGAGTAAGCGCCTCACGAATTGCCTGACGGTGCAGCGTTGGTTTTCGCTTGACTGGCTTCGGCTCAGGCTGCGACGCTTCGCGTCGCGGGTAGCGCGACGTTCCAAGGGAGCAGGGCCTCGATATCTTCGAGTGTGTTCGCCTGCGGCAGCAGCGTGAAGACTTGGCGGAGGTAGGCGTAGGGCTCCAGACCATTGGCCTTCGCTGTCTCGACGAGGCTATAGAGCCGCGCCGACGCTATGGCACCTTTCGGGGTATCGCTGAAGAGCCATGCCTTTCTTCCGACGACAAACGGGCGGATAGCGTTCTCGCACAACACGTTCGATATCTCGAGCCGGCCGTCCTCGAGATAGCGGGTGAGCCGCTGCCATTTGTCAGCGAGGTAGCTGATCGCCTTGCCAGTCAGCGACTGCGGAGGTGTCGCGTTGCGGTTCGCATCGAGCCACGTGCGTAGCTCACCCCAGATCGGTCGTGCCTTCTCGTTGCGCAAGCGATGTCGCTGGTCAGATGTCATGCCGGCGTCGCGTGCCAGCTTCTCAAGACGATAGAGCTTGCGGATGATCATCAGGGCGGCGGGCGCAAGTCCGCGCTCATGGCCGGCGATCGCATGCTGCGCCTTCACCGCCTCGACGAACTTTCTCCTCGCATGATCGAGGCAGCCGACATGGATCACGCCGTCGCGGCGAGCCGGCGCGTTGTAGCCCGAATAGGCGTCCGATTGCAGATAGCCCTGGTACTCGTCGAGGAGCCGCATCGGGATGGCGCCGGCGCGGGATGGCGCATAATCGAACAGGATGACCCGCTGGCCCGGTGGCCCGCCCCGACGCACCCACATGAAGGATTTCGTCGTCGCCGACCGGCCGTCCTCCTTGAGCACCTGCACGCTGGTCTCATCCATCTGCAGGACGTCATAGGAAAGTTGCGTCTCATGCATGAGGTTGATCAAAGGCGTCACGAGATCGCCGAGCCGGATCATCCAGTAGGCCAGCGCCGTGCGCGACACGCTGACATGATAGCGCGCAAGAATGCCTTCCTGGCGATAGAGCGGCAGGCCGTCGACGAATTTCGCGGTGCTGACATGCGCGAGCAGCCCCGGTGAGGCGTTGGACTTCGGGATCGGCTGTGCAGGCATGGCTGCCGTGACGATAGCGGGGCCCTCATGGCTCGAGCCTTCACACGACCGGCAGGCGTACTTGAAGCGCACATGCTGCAGGACCTGGGCGCGTGCCGGCACGAGATCGAACTGCTCGCTCGTCACCTCGCCGATGCGCGTGAGCAGGCAGCCGCACACGCAGGTCTTCTCCGCCTCGGGAATGTCATGCTCGACGCGCACGCGCGGCAGAAACGCGTCGATCGGCCTGCGCTTGCCACGGGCGCGCGCGTGGGCCGGGATCGTGATCTCGGTCACGTCCGTTTCTGGCGTATCCGCGCCGACGAGCGCTTCGGCCTCGTTGAACAGATCAATCTGCGCCAGCGAGGAAAGCTTCTCCGACTTCGGCGCGAAGGCCTTCACCGTCGCCAGCCTGAGTTGCTCCTCCAGGATCGCGATGCGCGCCGCCTGCGCTGCAGTCAACGCCTTCAGCGTTGCGATTTCATCGCTCTCAGGCGTCGGCGATGTCTCGGACGTGCCCATGGCTTGAGGCTAACTGATTTGTGCGTGGGACTGCTGCCACATCCCAGGCTTTTACAGCACGGTGCGATATTCCAGCGCGCGGTGTGGCTTCAGGTGCTTCAAGTCGAGCCCGTCGAGCAGCCATGCAAGCTGCTCCGGCGTCAGCCTTGCGACCCGCCCTGGCAGGTGCGAGGGCCATCTGAAGCGCTCCTCCTCCAGCCGCTTCAGCCACAGGCAGAACCCGCTGCGCTCCCAGTACAGGACCTTGATCTGGTTGCGCCGCTTGTTGGTGAAGCAAAACAGGTTGCGGCTGAACGGGTCGTACTTCAGCGACGCCTCGATCAAGACCGACAGCCCGTTGATGCCCATCCGGAAATCGACGGGATCCAGACACACGTTGATCGTGATGTCCTCATCAAGCGGTGGCCGCACCGTCGCGATCCCACGTTTCCGTCTGTCCACCATCGCGCTGCGCCTGATCCGCAAATCGAAAGCGGCATCATCCCAGGTTCGAGTTGGTGGGGACAGAAGCTGTTATCTTGGCGCTTACGTCGCAGACCGGCGCCGAGCTGCTGTTCGAGGTGTTCTCCCAGCGTTACGAGCGCGGCAGCACGATCGTCACCAGTAACCTGCCGTTCGACGAATGGACTTCGGTGTTCGGCTCGGAGCGGCTGACCGGCGCACTCCTGGACCGCCTGACGCACCACGTGCACATTCTGGAGATGAATGGCGAGAGCTACCGGCTCAATCAATCCAAGCGACGGGCCCGGCGGCCAAAGCCTGACACCCCACCAGACGACGCTACCGAAAAATGACCGACGAACGCATGAAGGCCCCCGCGCGCGGGGGCCTTCATGCGTTCAAGACCGATGGATCATTGCTCCGGCCCGCCGATGCAAAATCACTCCGGCGTTGACAATAACACCATCGTCCAGAACACCCCGGGCGGTATCTGGTGGATGGATGGGCCTTCGGGCAGCACCAACGGACCTACAGGCACCAACACGGGCACGCTCGTGCACCTCGATCCGCTCTGGAATGCGGGGGCAAGCGCCAACAAATACGCCATCCAACTCGCGACCAACGCCAACTCGGGCGATAAACTTTACTTCCGCCACCAGTACAACGGCACATGGGGCAACTGGGTTGATTTAACAGGCGCAGGCGGTGGTTCTTCACAATGGACCACGACAGGCGCAGACATCTACTACAATACCGGCAAAGTCGGCATAGGCGCGTCATCGCCAACAGAGATACTGCAAGTTCGCAAAACGCAGAACGGACCGTCTCGGGTTATGATCGACAATGCGGACGCAGGCGCATCTGCTTCCTCACAGTTTGTAGCGACAAATGTGGATGGCTCTCCCGACGACGCTATTCGTATGATCGCGTTGGGTACCGGCTTCACAAGTGTGGGTGGCTTTATTCAAGACTCTGGGCTTCTTGTGGCCGAATCAAACCTATCAGGCGGCCTCTCTCTTATGGCCAGTGTCCGTCGTCAGGGTTTTCGGGACACTTGAGGGCTTGAGCTAAGAGAGTATCCGGCCCATCTGGTTGACGGTCATTTTGCAGCTTCGAAGTGCATTCGACGCCGTTGTTCGATCGTGTTGCGCTTGATCTCCTCGCGGCGTTTCAGGATGCGGGCACCGCGTCCGAAGTAGACATCGGCTGGCGTGAGGTTGTCCAGGCTCTCGTGGTAGCGGCGGTGATTGTAATGCTCGACGAAGTCGGTGACGGCGCGTTCGAGGTCACCGGGCAGGTAATAGTTTTCAAGCAGGATTCTGCTTTTGAGCGAGAGGTGCCAGCGCTCGATCTTGCCCTGGGTCATCGGGTGGTAGGGTTTGCCGCGCGTGTGCTTCATGCCCTGGTCTTCGAGCCACTCGGATAGATCGCCTGCGATGTAGGACGGCCCATTGTCGGAGAGCAGCCGTGGCCGTCGATCGCGCGGGGCTTTGTCGAGGCCTGACGCCTGCAAGGCGATGGCGAGCGTATCGGTGACGTCGTCGGCGCTCATCGTCGTGCAGAGCTTCCAGGCGAGGATATAGCGCGAGAAGTCATCGAGCACGGTCGAGAGATAGAACCAGCCCCATCCGGTGACCTTCAGGTAGGTGAAGTCGGTCTGCCAGAGCTGATTGATGGCCGTTGTCGGGTTGGCGAACGTGTCGGCCGCTTTCATGACGATGAACGCCGGCGATGTGACGAGACCTTCGGCTTTCAGGATTCGATAGACGCTGGCTTCGGAGATAAAGGTCTTTTCGGCATCGGTGAACGCGACGGCGACCTCGCGGGGGGAGAGTTCCGGCTCGTCGAGTGCGCGCGCGATGACCCTGTCGCGGACCTCGTCGGGAATGCGGTTCCAGACGCGTGCCGGCCGAGGCTTTCGATCCTCCAATGCCTCGAAGCCGCCGGCCGCGTAGCGATCGAGCCAGGCGTAGAAGGTCGTCTTCGGGATACCGATCTTGTCGAGCGCACGCCTGACCGGCAGGTAGGAGGTCTCGACGGTGCGGATGATCTCCAGCTTCTCGGATGCGGGGTATCTCATTCGGCATCCTCCCCATCCGCGATCACGCTTTTTTTGAGCAGACGGTTCTCCAACGTCGCTTCGGCCAGAGCCTCCTTCAGTTGGCGCGCCTCGGAGCGAAGCTGCTTGACCTCGTCCGAGGACGCCTCGCGGGCGGTGTCACCGGCCAGACGCTTCTTGCCGGCCTCAAGGAACTCCTTCGACCAGCGGTAATAGAGGTTCTGGGCGATGCCTTCCTTGCGGCACAGCTCGGCGATGCTGTCCTCACCGCGCAAACCCTCCAGCACGATGCGGATCTTCTCCTCGGCTGAGAAATGCCGCCGGGTCGCTCTGCGGATGTCCCTGACGGTTTGCTCCGCGCTCTGCGGAGCCTGCTTGTCGCGTTGTCTCATCGTGTCCCTCCATGGGGTTACGATGAGCCGCAAACACTCTCCTACGCAATCAGCTCAAACTGTCCGGTAGGTCCTGACGGGGAACACCCTCCAGGCTACAACGAAACGTGGCTCTGGTGCCTAATTGTCGGGGCATGGCGGAAGACGCGTGTGAGAAGGATTGCGGTCGATGCTCACCATTATAGACGCGAAAACAATATATGGCTCAATCATAACGCCCTAATCGGGGAGCAGCTTGGTGTATTGTTATACTGAGTGCTGTGGCGCATGCGGCCCGAGCTGACGAAGAGCCAGACGCTTGGACAGGTCTTGTTGTCGAAAAGAGCCGCCGATCTAATTCAGCATCTTTCACCAAGTGCTCGTGTCGCGGCTTTGTCGGTCCATTGGACCCACAAAGATAGGCAGCACAAAGAGGAGCAATTCAGCGTCTTGCGAGAGCTTAGGGGAGAAGATTGGCAAGCTCTAGTCTCGGCTTGGGTAATGTGGGTGGGAGAGGCGGAATTAAATTGGAACATTGAATTTGCTTCCATTAGAACTTTCATGACAGAAGTACTTCTAAAAGGTTGATGTCTCAGCACACACAATCTAACCCCAACCGGCAGCGGCACGGCCACGGCTTCGCGAACTCTGACGGTCGCCGCCGTGACCTCAACTGTCAGGTGAACACGATCTCAACACGCGCTGCTTCATCGGATGAGCATATGGTGTGGGCAAAGTACACCGAGACGCGTCAAGTCACGCTAGTTTTTGCAATACGCATCGATCTGCGCCAGATCGCCGCATCTTACGTCCGCGGGACCTGCGGGACATGTGCGGGACAGAGCGAAATTATGCCTGCGTACGGATCGTCTAACTCATTGATTTTATTGGTGGAGCCGAGGGGAATCGAACCCCTGACCTCTGCAGTGCGATTGCAGCGCTCTCCCATCTGAGCTACGGCCCCGATTGAAGCGCTGCTTTTAGGGGGTCTGACCTTCCATTGTCAAGGCGGCCCGGCTGGTACACGCGGTCCGGCCGGCGGTCGCGCGCCGCCACCCGCCTGAGCGAGCGGGCGCGCGGGCCGGAGCGCTCTGCGGCCCGCCGTCCGCCGCAGCGGGATGCCCGCAGGGCTCACGGCAGGTCCGCGCGGCCCGGACTGGCCTTTCCAGCCGTCTCGTTGCAGATTTGGCCCCAACGACGTTTGCGATCCGGACGCTTGAGGAAACAATATGCCGGTAGATATCGACGAGCGCGGCCTTCGCGCGCTTCTCCCGGAGATCGACGAGATCTCCGACCCGACTATCCGGCAAGGCGTAATCAACATCTGGATACGAACGGCCAGTCGTTGCCAGTGGGCCAGGTTCGAGGACGTGCCAAAGAACCTCGGCAGCGAGCGTGACCGGCGGCTGATCGATCATGTGCGCGGCGTCACCCGCATGGCCATCGCCATGGCTGAGATCGCCCATGACCTGCACGGCACGCCCTACAATCGCGACCACCTGTTCGCGGCCTGCCTGCTGCACGACGTGAGCAAGGCGCTGGAGACCGATCCCGACCCCAAGGGCAAGCCGACCAACGGGCCGGTTCTTCCTGGCAAGAAAAGCGCCATCGGTAAGAACCTGCAGCACGCCGCCTTTGCCACGCACGACGTGCTGGTCGAAGGCCTGCCGCTGGAGATCGCCCACCTCGTGCTGACCCACACCCATGACAGCGGCATGCGCCCGACCTCGATCGAGGCGTCCTACCTGTTCTATGCCGACTACGCCGATTCCGACGCAGGCATCCTGCCGACGGGAGAGACCCCGTTCGTGGCGCGCTGGCACAAGTAGCCACCAGTGCAGCGCGCGTCCCCGGGCGCGCGACAGGGATGGGTCAAGGACGCGGGCGCATGCCTCGCGAGGCGCCTGGACGTGTCGATGGCAAACGAGGAGAGCGGCATGCAACGTGCAACGACGACGCTGAAACAGCTGATCGCCAGCGAACGCTTCATCATGATGCCCGCCGCTTACCACCCGATGGGCGGTCGCCAGATCGCCGCGGCAGGCTTCAAGGCGGTCTATTGCGGCGGCTTCGTGACAGGCGGCAGCCGCGCGGTCACCGAGCCGCTTCTGACCATGGACGAGCAGGTGCGGGTGGCAGGCGAGATCGCCAGCGCGGTCGGCATCCCGCTGATGGCCGACGGTGGCGCAGGCTTCGGCGAGCCCCTGCACACCATGCGATCCGTACGCGAGTTCATACGCGCAGGCGTCGCCGGAATCCACATCGAGGACCAGCTGTATCCGAAGCGCGCGCACTATCACAAGTATGTCGCCCACGCCGTGCCCGCCAAGGACTTCATCGACAAGATCAAGTACGCATGCCGCGCGCGCGATGAAGTCGACAAGGACTTCGTTGTCGTCGCGCGTACCGACACCTGCCGCTTCGAGGGCCTGGACGTGGCTGTCGATCGCATCAATGCCGCCGCCGACGTCGGCGCCGACATGGGGCTCCTTTTTCCGCGCAACGACCAGGAAATGGCCGATGCACCCCGGCGTTGCCGCATCCCGCTCGTCTACGTGCAGAGCCGCGGCAACCGTGACGGCCGGCCCTTGAAGACCATCGCCCAGATGACGGACATGGGCTATCGCGTCTGCCTCGATGCGATCACGCCGATCCTCATCGACTATCATTTCAACAAGCTGGCGCTCGCCGAGCTCGCCGCCACCGGCACCTATACGGGCATGACCGAAGAGGAGTGCCGCACCGCACGCCAGGAGATCGAGAACCTGATCGGCCTGGAGGATTTCTATCGCATCGAGGAAGAGACCGTCGAGGAAACGCAATGGGGCAAGCGATAGGCGCCATGCGCAAGGGGACGTCATGCAACTCCAGGATCTGGCTCAGGTCATACGCTCAAAGAATGCCGGCCCGCTGCGGCTGACCTTCGACATCATGTTCCGAAACGACGACGACTACCGGCGCGCCATGCAGTCGCCCGCGCTGACGGCGGCGCGGATCGGCGCGCTCTACGGTGTGCCCGATACGTCCATCGAGGTGATCGCCTACCCGCTGGGACGTGCCGTCAAGATCGTGCTGCCGCGGCCCCTCACGGCGGGCGATCCCGGCGACCGCGACGTCTACGGCGCCCAGCAGCACGCCCCGCTACTGGAGGTCGAGATATGACGGCATCCCGGCGCATCCTCGATCTGTTCGCCGGCGACCGCAGCCAGCGCGAGTTCCGCGTCGTCGGCGCCTCCGGCCAGCTCGGCTACGGCGTACCCACGCCCGCCTTCCAGGCAGGCCTTGCCCGCGCCCCGCACCTGATCGGCTGCGACATGGGGTCGATCGATCCGGGGCCTTATTACCTGGGCGCCGGCGAAATGGCGACCGCACCGGCAGCCACGCGACGCGACCTGAAGAAGGTGATCGCCGCGGCCCGCCAACACGATATCCCCCTCGTCGTCGGCAGCGCCGGCTCGGCAGGCGCCGGCCCGCATCTCGATCAGACGCTTGCCATCGTGCGCGAGATCGCCCGCACCGAGGGTCTGCACTTCAAGCTCGGCGTCCTGCGCGCCGATATGAACAAACAGGCGCTGACAGCGGCGCTTCACGAAGGCCGGATCTCGCCCTTCGAGGGCACGCCGGCCTTGACCGCCGGGGACATCGCGGCCGCCGGCCATATCGTCGGTCAGATGGGTATGAGCGCCTTCCAGCGCGCGCTGTCAGCCGGCGTCGACGTGCTGATTGCGGGACGTGCCTGCGATACCGCGATCTTCGCTGCGCTGCCCATCATGCTCGGCTTCCCCGCGGGACCAGCCGTGCACATGGCGAAGATCATCGAGTGCGCGTCGCTGTGCTGCGTGCCCGGCGGGCGCGATTCCATCCTCGCCACGCTCGACCATGACGGCTTCGTGCTGGAAAGCATGGCGCCGCAGCGGGCCGCGACTCCGGTCTCCGTCGCCGCCCACAGCCTTTACGAGCAGAGCGATCCCTTCAATGTTTACGAGCCCGAAGGCCGGCTCGACCTCGCGCAAGCGACCTACACCGCCGTCGACGAGCGGCGCACGCGCGTCAAAGGCGCGGCTTGGCACGAGGCGAGCGCGTTTACGGTCAAGATCGAAGGTGCCACCAGGATCGGCGAGCGCGCGATCCTGGTGTGCGGTGCAGCCGACCCGCGCTTCATAGCAAAGGCGCGCACACTGCTCGGCGAGGTGGAGGGTGTCGTGCGCGACCTCGTCTGCGAGGACACGCCGATGGATTACACGCTCACCTGGCGCGTCTATGGCCTCGACGGCGTGCGCATGATGGGCAAGCCGCTAGAAGGGACGCCCGGCGAGATCTTCATTCTGGGCGAATGCATTGCGCCGACCGCGGCACGCGCCGCAGAGGTCGTAAGGACGGCCAAGCAGTACCTCCTGCACCACGGCTACCAGGGCCGCCTTTCGACCGGCGGCAATGTAGCATTCCCGTTCACGCCGCCGGAGGTGTCGGTCGGGCCCGCCTATCGGTTCAGCATCTATCATCTGCTACAGACGAACGACCTCGACGCACTCTTTCCCCTCGAGTTCGAAACGCTCTAGCGCGCTGCGCGGCCAGCCTGCTGCGCCCGTTCGCCACGACAAAGGGCGGCGCCACGCGCCGCCCTAGCAGTTTTTACCGTCGCTTGTCGCGCTTCAAGCGGACTACTTGGCCGGATGCTTGTCGCTGATGGCCTTGAGCTTGGCCATCACGTCCTTGCCGACTACCTTCTCGCCGAGCTCGGCCCACACCGGCGCCATCGCCTTCTGCCAGGCCGCATTCTGCTCCTTCGTCAGCTTGTGCACCTTGGTGCCCTTTTCCGCGATCCACTTGTAGGCGTCGGCGTTGGCCTTGGCCTCGTTGTCCCAATTCCACTTGGTCGCGGCCTTGAGCGATTCCTGAACGCCCTTCTTCACGTCCGCCGGCATGCCTTCCCACCACTGCTTGTTGGCGCCGACGATGTAGAAGTCATAGGTGTACTCATTGAGCACGATGTGATCGACGAGTTGCCACAGCCCGGCGCTCTTCCAGTTCGTGCCGGTCGGCTCCGCCGCGTCGATCACACCCGTTTGAAGCGCGGTTGGTACTTCCGACCAGTTCATCGGGACGACGTTCGTACCGATCGCCTTGAACGTCTCGACATAGACCGGCGCCGACTGGACGCGGATTTTCTTGCCCGTCCACAGATCAGGCGTCAGTGCGGCAGGCTGCCCGCGATGGCCGACACTGCGGGCACCGTTCATCCAGACGGCCACGGGGACGATGTTCTTCTTCTCCAGATCCGGGATGAACGCGGACCGGACGGCCGGATCGTTCATGGCCGCATCGATGGCATCGGGCGAGCTCAGCAGGAACGGCAGGAGCATCACCCCGATCTTCGGTGCCACCGGCGAGTAGATCCCGACTGCGGGCGCGATCAGGTGCGCCGAGCCGAGCTGCAGGCCCTGGACTTGGGTCTTCTGGTTGAAGAGCGTGCCGGAGTGGTGCAGTTCAGCGGCGATCTTCGAGCCCAGGCGCGTCTCCAGATCCTTCTTCAGGAACTCGAATGTGTCGCCCTTCAGGCTTTTCTGGCTCGTGTCGTTCGACATGATGATCTTCGTCTGGGCAAGCACGGCCGTGCCAGACAGCGTCATGGCCGCACCGACGACGAATGCCGCCAGCCGGCGCGATCTATAGGATCGTTGTGTCATGCGTTTCTCCCTTTTCCTTCCTTGGTTTGCGTCAGTGCGTCTCTTCGAGCGTCCCCATCACAGCTTCATGAGGCCGGGCAGGAAGAGCGAGACCTGTGGGACATAGGTAACCACGATCAACGTGAAGATCGTGGCCAGCATCCACGGCAGCGTCGCACGGAACACCGATAGTACGGACATGCCGGCAATTGTCGAGCCGACGAACAGATTGAGCCCGACTGGCGGCGTGATGAGGCCGAGCTCAATGTTGACCACCAGAATGATGCCGAAGTGGACCGGATCGACGCCGACCGCCATGGCGGCTGGAAACAGGATTGGCGCGAAGATCAGGATCGTCGGCACGCCCTCGAGGAAGAAGCCAACGACCACAAGGACGAGGTTGACGATCAGCAGGAACTGCCACTGCTCCAATTGCAGCACGACAATCCAGTCCGCGACCGCTTTCGGCACGCCGAGCTTGGTAATCAGGAACCCGAACAGGACGGCGTTGGCGGCGATCCAGAAGATTGTGCCCACGCGTGTCGCCGATTCCACGAACGCCTTCGGCACATCCCTGAGCCGGATTTCCCGATAGACGAACATGCCGATGATCAGCGCCAGCAGCGTGGCCATCACAGCGGCCTCGGTCGGCGTGAAGACCGCGCCGCCGTCGAAGTGGAAGCCCGCGACCGTGAACTCTGGGAAGCCGTAGATGCCGATCACGATGAGCAGTGGCAGCGTCAACGCAGGCGCCGCAGTGCGGAAGGCCGCACGCCGGACCTCGGGCGATGCTTTCGGCTGCATGGCGTGGGCTTCTTTGACGGCCAGAATCCGGGCCGCGATCATCATCGAGCTCCCGTAGACGATCCCGGGGATGATGCCCGCGACGAACAGCGCGACGATCGAGGTCTCCGTGACGAAGCCGTAGATGATCATGGGGATCGACGGCGGGATGAGGATGCCGATCGAGCCCGCCGTCGTCAGCGCGCCGATCGCGTAGCGCTGGGAGTACCCCGCCTTGACGAGCGCCGGGTACATCATGTTGCCCACCGCGGCGACCGTCGCCGGGCTGGAGCCGGAGATCGCGGCGAAGAAGCAGCACGTCAGGACCGCCGTCATGCCGAGCCCGCCGCGCAGATGGCCGACGAGGGCATTGGCAAAGCCGATCAGGCGCTGGACGAGGCCCCCGCTCTCCATGAACGCAGCGGCAAAGTAGAAGAAGGGCACCGCCATCAGTGTGAAGTGGTCGACGTTGGAATAGACTTTCTGGCCGAGGATCGGCAGAGGAATTGGCGAGTAGAGCCAGGCCGAGAGCAGCGTCCCCAGCCCAAGCGCGACCGCAATCGGCGCCCCGATCAGGATCAGTACGAAGAAGGCCAGCAGAAGAACAGACACAGCCACGGTTTCTGCCTCACATGCCGCCGGTGGACGGGCCGGTCACTGGTGATCGGCTGTAATCGCCAGGGTCCGTGCCCCATACGATGAGCTTCAACACGTACCGGATGACGAAGAGGGTCATGGCGAAAGGCACGATGCCGTAGGTGACGGCATCGGGAATGCCGGTGTCGAGATCTCTCACGTCCATCATGTTGACGAACGCAACGTACTGATAGCCGCCGATGAGATAGATGCCGGAGAGCGCCAGTGCCGCCAGCAAGGCCAGAAGGTTCAGCACGCGCAGCACGGCGGGCGGGGCCACCTCGGTGAGCAGCTCGACGCGTGCATGAAGGTTCGTCGCGACGGCCCTGCTACCGCCGAGGAACATGGCCCACAGGGTCAGGGTAACGAACACGACCTCGTTCCAGTGAAAGCCGGTATTGAAGACGTAGCGCAGCACGACCTGCATCACGCCAAGAATGAGCGCGCCCGAGCACAGAAGGGCGATCAACACCGTCTCGAAGCGTTCCAGGACGCGATCCAGGGTTGAGAGCATGGTCATTGCGGCTTTGTGTTCGCTCGGGTGCGGCGTTGGTATGGTGCGCTGCAGCGCGGGTGGGACGGCCGAAAGCCTACCATAGCCGGTCAGGCCACTCGACCCCGAATGAACTCGGATGCGGGCCATGCGCCCGGCTGCGGCAGGACGGTATACGGGCTACAGCCCCTGCCGCTAACCGCCGCCACTTGGTTCCGCCGCCGCGCGCGTGTTAGCCTTCCTCCCCGAGCCGCGTCAGGCGACGCCAACAATACAAGAGTGCACCCAGGCCCATGAGCGACCGGATCGGCAACATCCCGTCCGTCACCGATTTGCTTTCGACGCCCGGCGGCCGCACGTCGGTGGCCCGGCATGGTCACGCCCGCGCCGTCGCGGCCCTGCGCTCCGCAATCGCCGATGCGCGACGCGCCATTCGCGCGGGCCACGCGATGCGCGAACTCTCGCGTGCCAAGCTGACACGGCAGCTTGTCGACGCCGCCCAGCGTTCACTGGATGCCGACGCTGCCCCGCGCCTGCGGCGTGTCTACAACCTGACTGGAACCGTCCTGCACACCAACCTGGGCCGCGCTGTGCTGGCCGAGGAGGCGATCGACGCGGCCACAGCGGCCATGCGCTGGCCCGCGGCGCTGGAATACGATCTCGACAGCGGCCGCCGCGGGGAGCGCGACGACGCCGTGCGCGGCCTCGTCTGTGAGCTGACGGGCGCTGAGAGCGCACTGATGGTCAACAATAACGCCGCAGCCGTGCTGCTCGTGCTCAACACGCTGGGCCAGGGCCGGCAGTCAATCGTGTCGCGCGGCGAGTTGATCGAGATCGGCGGCGCCTTCCGAATGCCCGACATCATGGCGCGGGCGGGCACACAGCTCGTCGAGGTCGGTACGACCAACCGCACCCACGCGGCCGATTACGCCGGCGCGATCGGGTCCGACACCGCGCTCCTGATGAAGGTGCACACCTCCAACTACCGCATCGAGGGTTTCACGGCCGAGGTTGCAACCCGTTCGTTGGTGGCGCTGGGTCGCGAGCACGGCGTGCCCGTCGTCGACGACCTGGGATCGGGAACCCTGGTCGATCTTTCCCTTTATGGTCTGTCGCGCGAGCGGACGGTCGCCGATGCCGTTACCGATGGCGCCGATCTGGTGACGTTCTCCGGCGATAAGCTGCTTGGCGGTCCCCAGGCGGGATTCGTCGTCGGCCGCAAGGATCTGGTCGCCGCGTGCGCCAGGAACCCGCTGAAGCGCGCGCTCCGCCTGGACAAGATCCGCCTCGCCGCGCTTGAGGCGACGCTGAAGCTCTATCGCGATCCCGATCGTCTGAAGGCGCGGTTGCCGACATTGCGCCATTTGACGCGCACGCCTGCCGACGTCCAGGCGCTCGCGCAAGGGTTAGTCGACCCGCTGTCGGCACGGCTCGGTGACGCCTGGCACGTCACAGCCATCGCATCCGCTTGCCAGATCGGTTCTGGCGCGCTGCCATTGGAGACGATCGCGAGCGCCGCCCTGTCGATCAGCGCCACCGATCGCGCTGCCGGCGGCCGCGCCATAGAGGCACTTGCCGCGGCGTTCCGCCGCCTGCCCGTTCCCGTGATCGGGCGCATCGAGCGGGGCGCCTTCGTCATGGATGTGCGTTGCCTGGACGACCGCGATGCCTTCATCGGACAGCTTGCGCAACTCGCCGCGCCGGCTGCAGGAGATCATAAGGACGATACCGATCGCTCCGGCGCAGGCGTCCCGACACCATGATCGTGGGCACGGCAGGGCACATTGACCACGGCAAGACGAGCCTCGTGCGCGCCCTGACCGGCGTCGATACCGATCGGCTGGCGGCCGAGAAGGCGCGAGGCATCACGATCGAGCTTGGCTTCGCCTACCTGCCGCGGCCCGACGGCAGCATTCTCGGCTTCGTCGACGTGCCGGGCCACGAGCGGCTCGTGCACACGATGTTGGCCGGTGCGGCCGGCATCGACCTCGCAATGCTGGTCGTAGCCGCCGATGACGGCGTCATGCCGCAGACGCGCGAGCATATGGCGATCATCGAATTGCTGGGCATCCCGCGCGGGCTGGTCGCCCTGACCAAATGCGACCTTGTCACGCCGGCACGTCAGGACGAAGCGAAAGCCGAGATTGCCGCGCTGCTGGCGTCGACGCATCTCGCCGGCGCCGACATCGTCCCGGTCTCGGCCGTCACCAAGGATGGACTCGATCGGCTGCTGTCCAGGCTCGACGCGGCCGCGCAAGGCAGCGCCCGTCCACGCGCCGCGCACCGCTTCCGCCTTGCGGTCGATCGCTGCTTTGCGCTCGCCGGCGCCGGCACCGTCGTCACCGGCACGGTAGTGTCGGGCCGCGTTTGCGTCGGCGACACGGTCGCGGTATCGCCATCCGGTCTCGAGGCGCGTGTGCGCTCGATCCACGCCCAGGGGCGTACCGCCGAAACCGGCCAGGCCGGCGAGCGCTGCGCCCTGGCACTCGTCGGCCCGCGCATCGCGACCGATACCGTCCGCCGCGGCGACGTGGTGCTCGACCCCGGCCTCCATGCGCCGGTTGTCCGCATCGATGCCGAGCTGCGTTTGCTCCCCGATGTCCGCAAGCCCGTCGGACGTTGGGCACCGGTCAAGTTTCATCACGCCGCTGCCGAGCGCGACGGACGTGTCATGGCCTTGAACGATGCCGGCATTGTGCCTGGCGCCACGGATTACGTTCAACTTCTCCTCGACGCGCCCGTCGCGGTCGCTGCGGGCGATCGCTTCGTGCTACGTGACGCCGCCGGTCGTCAGACGATTGGCGGCGGTACGATACTCGACCTGGCGCCGCCCGAACGTCGGCGCGGCACACCCGCGCGACGCCGCGCCCTCGATGCGCGCAAGATCTCAGATGCCGACGCAGCACTCACGGCGTTGGTGGCCTGCGATGAGATGGTCGTCGACGTTACCGCGTTTGCGCGCGAACGCGCCCTTGACACGGCCTTCGCCGAGACCGCGCATGATCGCCTCGGTCTCGTCGCACTGCGGGCCGGCAACGCCATATCCGCCGTCGCCAGTCAAACCTGGAGCGTCATCGTTGCGCGCATCGTCGAGCACCTGGAGGCGGAGCACCGCCGCGCGCCCGATCGCCTCGGCGTCGACGTGGAGCGCGTGCGCCGCGCAGCGCTTGCCCGCCTGCCTGCAACCGTCGTTCCAGCGCTGGTCGAGCGGCTCGTCGCCGAGCAGCACGCCGTTCGCGAAGGCGCGCTGCTGCGGCGTCCCGCGCATCGCCTTCGTATTTCGCCGGAGGAAGCGCGCGCCTGGGCCATGATCGCGCCGCAACTGGGGGGAGCGGAGCGGTTTCGTCCACCCCGCGTGCGCGATCTGGCCAATGACCTCGATCTCGACGAGCCGCTCGTGCGCAAGGTGCTCGTGGCGGCATCGCGGCGCGGGGCCGTCCAGGAGATCGCAAACGATCACTTCTTCTTGGCCGAGACCGTGGTCGAGATCGCAGACATCGTTCGCGCGCTTGGCGCCGGTGATGGCAACACGTTCACGGCGGCCGACCTGCGCGACAAGCTCGACAACGGCCGCAAAGTCGCTATTCAGATCCTGGAGTTCTTCGATCGGCACGGGTTGACGATGCGGCGCGGCGATGCGCGGCGTATCAACAAGCCCAAGCAAGCGTTGTTTTCGCGCCAGGGGCCGTGACGGACCGCGAGTTCGTCGGCAGGTGGTGCGGGGCGGAGGAGAAACGTCCCCGGTGGGGCGGCCGGACTTCAAATCCGGTGAGGGTCGCGAGACGGCTTTCGGTGGGTTCGAACTCCTGCCTCCTCCGCCAATCCTTCCGTCGGGCATCGTAGTAGACGCGCACTCCGAAGATGCCACCGCAGGGCGGTCCCGGATCCACGGGCTTCACCGGTCATTGGACCGTCCGACATCCTCCGGTGAGGACTGATCGGGTCAGGAGTTTATCCCAACCTGCTGTAGACAATCGTTTCTTCGGACTCGACGCCGTGCCACGACAACCCTACTATTTCAATCCTCAGTGCGGCTGTGCTCGCTTGCAGCGGGCTCAAGCAATTACGTGAAGTGGGGATACTGATTGCGGGTGGGGATGTCATGCGGTGGAAGGTATTTCTTGAATTGAGCTGTCGACCTCGATGGCAGGAATTTCGAACGACTAGGGCCCATCTCTAGACCTCTGATTTTCACGTTTTTCGGAATGGACGCAGCGCCTGCCCTCTCGGCGGGTGCTCGCCGCACGCCGGCTCCGCTCGGCCGCGCGTGCCCTTCCAATCTTGCGCTCAAACTCACAATGGAGGCCGCGTATGGCCACGTACACGCGCACGAATTTCTTCGTTTCCGGCCTCATCGATTGGGACCTGGTCGTTCAGTGGACCCTTACGGGTGCCGAAGGACCATCGATTGTCCTTGTCCTGGAGAATGCCGACGGCACCAGCACGGTGTTGACCGGGATCGACCTGGAGACCGACGCCACCGGCCAGCCGATCGGCGGAACGGTCACCACCCTCGACCGCTACAGTGGGCCGGGTGCGACGGGATCGCTTCTGGAAGCGATTTCAGGTGGTTGGGCGCTGCAGGACCTTCACACCAATCTTTCCACGATAGCGGACTACGTGCTCAGCGGTAACGACCTCCTAATCGGTGGCAATCAGTACGACAAGTTGGACGGACATGCAGGCGCAGATACATTCGTGGGCGGCGCTGGCGATGATCAGTTTGTTGGCGATGGATCTGACACGGTCGACTACAGCACCGACCCTGGCGGAATTCACATCAATCTGGAGCCTTTCGCAACACAGGGAGGGCAACCCGGCGGCACGGCCACGGACGGCTATGGCGATACCGACAACTTTACAGGAATCTCGCAGGTCATCGGCTCGCCCTTTGTTGACAACATCTTCGGCAGCGCTGGTTCCCAGACGCTCTCGGGCGGCGCTGGAAACGATTACATCTATGGTTCGCATGGCGCAGACTCGCTCAATGGCGGCACTGGCGTAGATGAGTTGGAAGGTGGCGCCGGACCCGATACTCTGAATGGTGGCGGGGATGGCAGCTTTGTAGAGACGGGTGGCGACGATGACTTTGCAAGCTATGAGCACGCGCCGGGCCCTGTCACTGCCGACCTGTTGACCGGCGGCACGGGGGGCGAAGCAGCAGGCGATGTGTACATCGACATTCAGGGGATCATCGGTTCCGGCTTTGGCGACACCCTCCGCGGCGACGATTTCGTCAACTATCTCCTCGCCGGCGGCGGCGACGACGAACTCACCGGCCGTGGCGGTGGCGACTATCTGATCGGCGGCGACGGCTTCGATGAGGCCCGCTATGACGTTGGCGGCGGCGGTGCCGCAGCCGTAGCCGTCGATCTCGACACAGGCCCGGTCACGCTGCCGGGCCTAGGAACTGTGACCGGTGGTACGAGCAGCGACGGCGATATCCTCGTCCAGATCGAGGCCATTCGCGGCTCCAACTCGGCCAGCGGCGATACACTGATTGGCGACGTCAACGACAACGCCTTCCGTGGCCTACGGGGTAACGACACTATCGACGGCGGCGAAGGCGGGTTCGACGAATTGCGTTACGACCAGGATGCCGCGTCCAACTATTCCAGCGTCGGAGGCGGCGGCGCCAATCCCATCAACGCGAGTTTCGTCACCGGTACTGTCGTCGACGGATTCGGCACGATCGACACCTTCACAAACATCGACATCATCCGCGGCACGGCGTTCGCCGACTCCATGGTCGGCGGCAATGCGGCCAACGGCGTCTATGCCAACCAGGGATTCGAAGGTTTCCGCGGTCTTGCCGGCAACGATACGTTGCGCGGCGGCCAGGGCTACGACGAAGTCCGCTACGATCGCGACGCCAACTACGGCGGCAACGCGGGCGTGACAGTTGATCTCCTCAACAATATCGCGACAGACGGTTTCGGTCATACGGACACTCTGGAAGAGATCGAAGGATCGCGCGGCACGAACCAGAACGATACTTTCATCGGCAACAACCTGCAGAACAGGTTCTATGGCCTCGGCGGCAACGACAGCTTCGTGCTGGGCGATGGCTTTGATTATGTGGAGCCCGGCGCCGGCAATGACACCATCGATGGATCGCCGACCAGTCAGATCGATCAGGCGTACGATGATCGTGACTTCGTCAGCTACGACGACTTCGGGACGACCGGCGTCGGCGTTTATATCGACCTCAACGTCAATACCTTCGTAGATCCCACCGGCGGCATCGACACGATCATCGACATCGAGCGGCTGCGTGGCACGCAAGCCGACGACACCATGCAGGGCAGCGATACGGCGAACCTGCGAGAGGAGCTGTTCCAGGGGCTTGCCGGAGACGACATCATCGATGGCCGCAATGGCTACGACATCGCCGACTACAGCCGCGACGCGCAGTATGGCGGCAACCTCGGCATTGTCGCGGACCTGTTGGCGGGTACCGTCATCGACGGCTTCGGTGACACGGATCGCATCTACTACATCGAGGGAATCCGCGGCACGAACGCCGGCGACCAGTTCATCGGCAATGGCGGCCGGAACATCTTCCGTCTGTTCGACGGCAACGACACGGTCGACGGCGGCGATGGAATCGATCGCGTGGAAATGTACGTCGATGACTTGAGCCTCGGCGCGGGAGCCCAGGTCAATCTCTCGTCAAGCGTCGTCGCCGGCATCGCTGCGCAGACCGCGATCAGCATCAATGGCGGAACATCGACCCTGACGAGCATCGAGGACGTCATGGGGTCGTCCTCCAACGACACGATCGTTGGCTCCGATGGCAACAACCAGTTGGTCGGCTGGCTCGGAGACGATAGCATTCTCGGCCTGGACGGCGCCGATATCCTCAAGCCCGGCGCAGGCGCCGATACCATCGACGGCGGCGACGGTATCGATCGCATTTCATTCCTCTACGATCCCACGCAATACACCTATCTGAACGGGCTATATCCGACCGTCCACGCGACCGCGTGGGCGGGCGTTGCGATCGATCTCGGCTTGGGCACATTCACGAACGTCGATGGCCAGTTGGGTCAGGTCTCCAACGTCGAGGACGTCACGGGAACGTTCGCCGATGATCACATCGTCGGTGACAGCGGCGACAACGTCATGAGTGGCCTATCCGGCAACGATACCCTCGACGGCGGCAGTGGCGGCAGTGACACCGTGAGCTATGCCGCCGTCAACGGCGACGGCCGCGTGCTTGCGCCCATCGTTGGCGTCAACGCCTCGATCCCCAATGGCGTCAATGTCGACCTGTCGACGGGCACGGCAAGCGACGGCGAGGGCGGAACCGATACGCTTCTCAACATCGACAACGTCATCGGCAGCATCGGCAGCGACACCATCAAGGGAACGTCGGGCGACAACATCGTCGATGGCGGTGAGGGCACCGACACCTTCATCTTCACCGGCGCGCTCGGCATCAGCGCACCGACGAGCAGCAACGCATTCGGGCCGATCTACGTTGGCACCGACACGAACGGCGGTGCCGGCATCTACACCGTCACAGCGATTGCCGGTGGCTACCTTGTCGTCGGCCCCGACGGCAGCGATACATTGCTGGGCATCAATAGGTTGCAGTTTACCGATGGAACCCTTCTCGTCCCGATCCCCGGCGCGATCATCGATCAATCCGCCAGTTCCGATCCGGTCGAGGCCGAGGGTGGCCAGGGTGACGATTCGATCGTTGGTGGTTCCGCTGACGATCTCCTGCTCGGCGGTACCGGTGGCGACACGCTGATCGGCGGTGACGGCTACAACGAGTTGAACGGCGGCGACGGCGACGACTCGGTGGTCGGCGGCGACGACGGCAATCTCTTCATCGGCGGCAGCGGTCTCGGCAATGATACTTATACGGGCGGCGCGGGTGTCGACGAGGTGAAGTACACCTCGACGTCGGCCGGCATCGTCGTCGACTTGTCGACCTCTCCGGGGACAGCGACGGGCGTCGAGATCGACACGGACACGCTGATCAGCATCGAGGACATCATTGCCGGCGCGGGACCGGATTCGATCCTGGGCAGTGCGGCAGCAAACCATTTCTTCGGCGAGGCTGGGGCGGACACGCTGAACGGCGCCGCTGGCAACGACACCCTGGAGGGCGGCAGCGGCAACGACAGCATCGTCGGCGGTGCCGACAACGATCACCTGTTCGGCGACAGCGACGACGACACGCTCGTCGGCGGTCTTGGCGACGACACCCTTGATGGTGGTGCGAATACCCTGGGTGGCTTCGACGTCGCCGATCTCGCCGATGCCGCAGGCGTCGTCCTGACGCTCAACGTCGATGGCACGGGTACGGCAACGGGCGCCTCGATCGGAACCGATACGTTCCTGGGTATCGAGCGCTTCCTCGTGGGAGGTGGCAACGATAGTCTCGTTGGCAACGGCGAGAACAACGTCTTCGACGGCGCCGGCGGCAACGATACGTTGCGCGGTGGCGCAGGCGCCGACACGCTGACCGGCGGACTTGGCGCAGACAGCCTGGCGGGCGATGCCGGCGACGACGTGTTCCGGGTGACCGGCGCGGAATTGGCATCCGGCGAAGTCATCGACGGTGGCGCCGACGACGACACGCTGTTCGTCGACGGTGGCGGCGTTGTGAGCTTTGTGGGCACGACGCTCTCCGGGCTTGAAAACGTGGTCTTGACGCATGCGGCCGGCACTCACGTCACTGTTGCGTCTGCCGCGCAAGCAGCGCTGATTACCTCCGCGCAAGGTACGCTCGACGTGGTGACGCTGGCCAGTGGCGGCTTGTCGGCAGAAGTCGCCAAGCAGCTGATCGACGCCGGCGTCGAACGCATCGAGTGGTCGAGCCCGGGCTTTGCGTCCGATGTCGAGGCGGTGCCCGACGGCCTCGGCGGCTTCATCATCTCCTACGACGACGGCGACGACATACAGCCCTGGGATACGATCGACGTCCAATACGACAGCCTCGGCCGCCAGATCGCGCAAACCAACGACTACGACTTCCCGGGGCCCGAGGGCGGCATCACGCTCAACTTCACGTATGATCCCGTGACAGGCTTTGCGACGACGATCGTCAACACCGACGGTCATTTGACCCGCACGTTCTCCACCATCACGACGACGCTGGAGAACGGCGTGGTCACCAAAGTCGACACGATCAATGACAACGGCACGCCAGCCAATAGCGACGATACACTGGTCGAGCAATTCTTCACGGCCGGCGTCATCACGCTGGAGCGCACGAACGACACCTCGAGCGCCAACGCCGGCAAGCCCTGGCTCTACATCGACCGCGAGTACGAAGGCGGCGTGACGCAGATCTTCCGCACCTTCTGGGACGCGGGCGTCAACGGCGGCGGCCAGCAGGTGGTCGGCGCGGCGGGATCGCAGGTGATCGAGGGCGTGGTGGCCGGTGGCGGCGTATCGACCACCAACGACGCGCTGGTCGGCGGCGCGGGGGCGGACACGTTCCGCTTCGTACCCGGCTTCGGTCACGACACCATCTACGACTTCGTCGACGGCACTGATCTTCTCGACCTCACCGGATACGGAACAGGCATCGAGACGCTGGCCGAGCTGGAAGCCGCCGCCTCGATCACCGAAGTGGCGTTCGGGGCAGGCTTCAACACCGTCATCGCCTTCAACGGCACGAGCGACCAGATCACCATCCGCAACCTCACCGTCGCACAACTCGGCGACGGCGACTTCACGGTCTGAGCCCCGCCGTCCCTCTCCGGAGCGGCTCGCCATGATCAAGCGCACGGCTCGTCAGGGGCCGTGCGCTTTACGTATGGCCGCTTTTCTGCTCTGTGAGCCATGCCATCGTGGACCCGTAGTGACGGGTGTGCAGCACGCGCGCACGTGCCGGCCGCGGTGGCTCGGATCTGGAATGGAGGGCGGGCCTGGAATGCAGACTGCGGAGGGGCGCAAGCACCTGGTGCTGGTCGGCGGCGGCCACACCCACGTTCTCGTTCTGAGGGCGCTAGGCATGCAGCCCGAGCCGGGGCTGGTCGTGACCGTGATCGCCAAGGAAATTTCGGCCCCCTATTCGGGGATGCTGCCCGGCTACGTGGCGGGGCACTACGGCCTCGACGACATCCATATCGACGTGGTTCGGCTGGCGCAGTGGGCGAATGTTCGTCTCGTGCACGGAGTCGTGGAGAGTGTCGATCGCGCAGCGCGGCGGGTGCACATTGCCGGTCGGGAGCCTCTCGGCTACGATCTGCTGTCGATCGATATCGGCATCACGCCCCGGCTGGGCACGATCGTCGGCGCCGATGCCCACGGCATCCCCGTGAAGCCCGTCTCGACATTCGCTCAGCGATGGCAGGCGCTAGAGGCGGCCTCACTCTCGCCGCACGGTCCGAGGCGCCTGGCGGTCATCGGCACCGGTGCTGCAGGCTTCGAGCTCATCCTGTCCATGCGCCACCGCCTGATGGCGCAGGCCGCGTCAGCTGGGATCGATCCGGCAGCCTACGAGTTCGCCCTTGTCGGCAGCAGCAGGTTGCTGCCCTCCCACAATGCCTGGTCACGCGCCATCGCCCGCCGCGAACTAACAGCGGCCGGTGTCAAGCTGATCGAGCATCGGCGGGTGGCTGAGATCAACGACAATGGCTTGCGCTTCGTGGACGACGGGGTGCTGCCGGCCGACGCTGTTCTGATGGCAACCGACGCGGGGCCCGCGCCGTGGCTGCGCGCCTCGGGTCTGCCCGTCGATGAGCGCGGCTTCCTGGCCGTTCGCCCGACCCTGCAGGTGCTCGACGACGACGACGTCTTCGGCGTCGGGGATTGTGCGACCGTCCTGGAGCACCCGCGCGAGAAGGCAGGCGTTTTCGCCGTGCGCCAGGGCCCGCCCTTGACGGACAATCTGCGGCGTCGTCTGCGCGGGCAGGCCGCGCGCCCCTTCACGCCGCAGCGCGACTTCCTGACGCTCCTGTCGCTTGGCGACAAGCGCGCCATCGCGGCCCGCAACGGTCTGGCGATATCAGGTGGCTGGGTTTGGCGCTGGAAGGACAACATCGACCGCGCCTTCATGGAGAAGTTTGAAGATCTCCCGCGAACCGCGAGCATGTCGGCCGCGCTGGACGAGGATCAGCCGATGCCGTGCGCCGGCTGCGGGGCCAAAGTCGGCCCCCTCGCGTTGGGCGCCGCGCTCGATCGGCTTGGCGATGTGGAGACGCGTGACGATGCGATCGTGCGCGACGAGGGACACGCGACGCTCGCCCTTGAGACCGTCGACTATCTGCCGGCCTTCTGGCCGGAGCCCTATCTGTTCGGCGAGATTGCTGCCCACCATGCCATGAGCGACATTTTCGCCATGGGCGGCGCGCCGGAGCGGGCCCTGGCCACCGTCGTGCTCCCCTATGGCGTGGGAGCGCGAACGCAGGAGGATCTCTATCAGGTGCTGGCAGGTGCGCGCGCAGCCTTCCGCTCCGTCAGTGTGAGGTTGGAGGGCGGTCACTCCAGCGTCGGTCCCCAGATGGCAGCGGGATTTTTCGTGGCCGGCAGTGTCCAGCGCGCCCAGTTGCTGCGCAAGTCCGGACTGAACCCCGGTCACGCACTGGTGCTGACCCGCCCGATCGGCTCCGGTCTCCTTTTCGCGGGGATGATGCGCGGCCAGGCGCCCGGCGGTGCGATTGCTGCCGCCCTCGACACGATGCGGCGCTCCAATGGTCCCGCCGCGCGCGTGTTATGGCGATTTGGTGCGGCAGCGGCGACCGACGTGACAGGGTTCGGTCTCGCCGGGCACCTTCTGGAGATGCTCGACGCTTCCCGCGCCGCCGCGGCGATCGATCTCGGCGCGATCAGGCTCTATCCCTCGGCGCTCGACCTGGCGCGTGCGGGCGTGGCGTCGACGCTCGTGCCGGAGAATGCGCGGGTTGCCGATCGTCTAGGCGGCGACGGATCGCATGAGCCATACTTGCAGGCTGTGCTGTTCGATCCGCAGACCGCCGGCGGCTTGCTGGCCGCGATCCCGGCCAACCAGGTGGCGGCGTGTGTCGCAGCCTTGCGCGCGCTCGGCGAGGTCCATGCGGCCCACATCGGTGAAGTCGTCGAGCCAAGCGATGGTCGCGCAGCGATCGCATTGAACGGCCGGTTGGGTGACCACGAGCCCGGACATTGTCCAGTCTGAGATTGGCACCGAAGCATCCGCAGACAACGGCGTCGGCGTCGCCGCAATGGGACCACCCTCCGCCAGGAATTTGTCCGTAGGCTGGTGGGATATCGGCACCTTCTGGCACGTCGCTTGCGCCAATGCGGCACGACATCGCCCCTCATCGCGCCGCCTTTACTTAAACTGTGGGCGCTTGGCCGGCCGCTTGAGTACTCGAATGCAGCGCTCCAGTGCGCGTCACGGGCTATCGCGAAATGTTTAGGTGAGGCGTATCGATGCCTGTCGTATCCCCCGAGCACTGGTTTCTCGATTCCGAGCATACGCAGCGCCGTCCCGCGTTCACGCGTGGCAATGCCGTCGTGCCGCTCGTAGACGGCATGAGCTACATGGCTGACCTGCACGCCGAGTTGGCCACATGCGATCAATCCGTGTTGATCGCCGGCTGGCGGGCATCCAATGGACAGTTGCTCAATCCCGCAATGTCGGACGGCGGACTGAAGGGGGAATCCTTCGTCGATACAGTCGTCGCAGCTGCCCGCCGTGGCTGCAGCGTCAAGGCGCTGCTGTTCAACGTCCCCGGCACCGAGGCGCCCGGACCGTTCCGCTTCTGGCATGCGCGCGACAACTACGAGTTCGCGCGTGCCGTTAGGCAAGCCGGCGGCGAAGCGATCCTCGACAGCCGCCTGGCTCCGGTCCCCGCCTCCGCGCACCACCAGAAGTTCATTCTCACCACATCTGCCGACAGCGCGCGCAACGTCGCCTATCTCGGCGGCATCGACGTGTGCCTCGATCGCTGGGATCGGCCCGAGCACGATGCCGCGCCCGAGAGACAGTGCGATGTCGTCCGTGCCGGGACTATGGAGACCCATACGCCGAGCCAGCCGGGATGGCACGACATCCAGGTGCGGCTGCAAGGACCTGCGATTGCGCAGATATGGGAGGCGTTCCGCGAGCGCTGGAACGATCCTCGCCCGGCCAATCACGACCCGCTGCTGGCGCTCTATCGGCGCGGCACGCCTATGGACGCTGGGGTGCCGGCATCGCCGCCGGCCGGCACGCAAGCCGTCCAGGTGAACCAGACCCTGCCGCCCGGCGTGTTCCCCAAACTCGGTGGACCCGGCGAGATGACGGTGGCACGCGCGCACGAGCATGCCATCGATCGCGCCGAGCACTATGTCTACGTCGAGGATCAGTACGTCTGGCCGTGCTCGCTTGTCGCCAGGCTCGAGAAGGCTCTGAAGCGCGGCGTTCATGTGTTAATGGTCGTCGCCCGCGACTACGACGCCCCCGGCCTGGCGATGATCGCCAAGCGCTTGCGCCATCAGGTGGTCGAACGGCTGGCGCGCGCCGGCGGCGATCGGTTCCTCATGGTCCACATCGAGCGCGACAACGGCAAACAGATCTATGTTCACTCCAAGGTCCTGATCGTCGACGACTGCTATGTCTCCGTCGGCTCGGCAAACTTTAACGCGCGCAGCTTGACGAACGACACCGAGCTGCAGATCGGCGTCGTGGACGAAGACCTCGTGGAGACGCGGCTCGCGGGCAAGCCGGTCAAAGTCTGCCGGTTCGCGCACGAGTTGCGTTGCGCGCTGTGGGCCGAGCATCTGGAGCAGCCGATCGACGCCATCCGCGATCCGATCGCTGCGCTGACCGGGCTGTGGCCACACGTCCCGATCGCGCCCAGCCGGCGTGCGCACCGCCACGATGCCTCACTGTCCCCGCTGAGCCTGGAGCCAGCGGCCGAGTATGTGACGACCTTGATTACCGAGCGCATGGCGCAGATTCCGGTCGTGTCCCTGCCGGAGGGATTGCTCCATCGCGACGCCGTCAAGCTGGCCGTCGACACCGTGATCCGCGGGCCGCAGGCAGCGCTACTGCTGAAGGCGCTGGAGGAAATGCTGAACCCCGATTTTGCGCCCAAGCTGGCGAGAATCGGTCGGCAGGTGGCCAGCAGCATGGATCCCGACCACGCGCCGCAGGGCTCGGAGGCCGCGATCGGCGAGCAGATCCTCTACAAGCTGAGGCGCCGTCAGTTGCCGCAAATGGTCGACTGGTTCGATCCCGGTCTGCTTGTGAAGATCGGAATCCGCGACATGATCTCCGGCACCATCGGCCAGTACGCCGACCAGCGGCTGATGCAGGCCGCGTCCGATCATGTCGCCTCCGAGCAGGATCTCGTCGCCCGATACGACTATTCCAACGCGGCCGATCCCGATCCCAGAAGGCACGTGGAGACCGATCCGCAAGGTCGGATCTGGGTCGACTACATTGCAGATCTTGGCGACGGCTTCGAAGCCACCTACACCATGGCCCACTTGATGGCCTATGAAACACTCCAGGTCGCCGGTGCCCAGCACGGCGATGCGGCACATCGTTTGCCGGCAGGCCAGATCCTCGTCATGGGTGGAGACCAGGCCTACCCGCAAGGCACGACCCAGGAGTATCAGCAGCGCCTGGTCGATCCCTACAACTGGGCCTTCATGACGGATCGCCCCACCCGCAAGGTCTTCGGCATTCCCGGCAACCACGATTGGTACGACGGCCTCAACGCCTTCTCGAGCCTGTTTACGTCCGCGCGCGACAGGATCTCCGGCGGCATTGGCAAGCAGATGGGTGGCTGGCGCTGCCATCAGCATCGCAGCTACTTCGCCATCCGTCTGCCGCACGACTGGTGGATCTGGGGCCCGGACATCCAGCTGGAAGGCAATCTCGATGATCCCCAGCGGGACTATTTCGATATTGTGAGCGACTACACGCGTCCTGGCGACAAGATCATCATCTGCCTTGCCGAGCCCAGTTGGCACCACGAGAACTACGACAATCTTCACGAGATCAGCATGTTGGCGCGAAAGCGCGGCGCCAAGATCTGCGCCGTTTTGGCCGGCGATTGGCACCACTACAGCCGGTACACGAATCCGAATCTCGGCGTGCAGTTCATCACCTGTGGGGGTGGTGGCGCCTTCGCTCACGCCACGCACCAGCTCAAGGAGCACCTCGACCTGCACTGGGCCGAGCCGACCGGCGAAACGCATCGCAAGGCCGATCCCGCCGATCCGCTCAGCTTCAATCGCATGGAGCAGGGCATCGTCAAGGACCGAGATAGCATCGACTATTCGATGAAGGACTACCCGCTCGATGTCGCCGACGAAACCGCGCAGCCGGCCGGCGGTAAGTCCGAAAACCAGCGCCCGCGATTCAAAGCAAGCACGCTGTCGAAAGCCGCCTACAACCTCGTCCACTACAAGTACCACACGCCGAGGATCTACCCCTCGAAGGCCAAAAGCCGCCTCCTGGCGCTCCGCAATCTGTTCCTGCCGTTCCGCAACAAGAAGTTCGCGCTGCTCGTCGGCATGATCTATTTCCTCTACGCCTGGGTGTTCCAGGTCTCCGCACCGACGCTGGACTTGAAGGAGTTCGCACCCACCGGCAAAGTCTCGGGCGCGGAGGCGTTGGCACTTGCGAGCAAGGCCTTCTGGGCCACGATCAGTCCCACGCGCGTCATGGCTGCCGCAAAGGCAAGTCCGCTCTTCTTCTTCATGCTGATCGGCCTTTGGGCAGGCCTCATCTACTACGTCGATCTGGGCAAGGGCGTGCTTCAGTCGATCGGAAAGTTCCTGCTCGGCTCGATCCACTTCTTCATGCACTTGACAGCACTTTTGATCATCAATCTTGCCGCGTTTGTGCCGAGCGCGATGATTGGCGCGCTTCCGGTGGTACTGTCAGGCGGACTGTTTTCCGGTGTCGGCGATGAGGTTGCCGCGGTGCTGAGGGAGGCAAGCATGCTCGTCACGTACGCTGTGGTCTCCATCCTGATCGGCGGCTTCGTCGGCGCATCGATCATGGGCCTGTACTGGACCGTCACCTCCACGTTCCTGAATATGCACTGTGGCGATGCGTTTGGCGCACTCATGATCAAGGATTACAAGCACTTCCTGCGCCTGTGCTTCGAGCGTGACCGCGTCACGATCTATCCGATCGCCGTCGACAAGGTGCCGGGACGAAAGGGTTGGCGCGTGCCGACGCAGGAGGAACGCGCCACGACACCGTCGCAGATCGTACCCAGGCAACCCCTCAACCCGCATCTCATCGAGGCACCGATCGTCATTCGCGCCGAGGACATAGACGCCTGATCCGACGGCCGTATCGGCCGACGGCGCCGTCACTTGGCGGAGATGACGCCTTGCTGTTCCAGGCGCCGCGCAATCCTGAGCGCGAGGTCCTCCCGCCAGGGCGCAGTTATGATCTGCACGCCGATGGGCATCGGATCGAGCGGCACAGGAACGGCCACGACGGGCAGTCCGATGAACGAGATCGGCTGCGTGTAAAGGCCGAGATTGGGGCGCACGGGCAGTTCTCGGCCATCGATGTGGAAAGTCTGTTGCCCGAGGCGCGGCGCCGTGCATGGCGTGGCAGGAGCCACGATCACATCAACCTCATCGAAGAGGCGGAGGACCCGATCGCGAAACCAGCGGCGCAGCTTCTGAGCCTTGATTACCGCGGCCGCGGGCACCATGGCCCCCGCGATCAGCCGGTCGCGGGTCGCCGGATCGAACGCGGCGGCATGTGTGCGCAATCTGTCGAGATGGAGGGCGGCACCCTCGCTCGCCGTAATCAGGAAGGCAGCCGCTCGGGCGCGTGCCACCTCCGGTAATTCGATGGATGCGCGCGCGCCGAGCGCAGACGTCACGCGCTGCATCGCCGCCTGGGCTTCAGGTCCCAGGCCGCGCGCGAAATAGCCGCCCGCCACGGCAACCTTGACGTCGGAGACCGGCGCATCGAGCAGGGGCGTCACCGGCTCGATCGGCCGCCCGCTGCACACGGGATCTTCGAGATCGGGCCCCTGTAGCGCATCGTAGGCGAGGGCAAGGTCGCCGCTTGAGCGCGCAAACGGCCCGATGTGATCGAGGCTGGAGACGAACGGAAACGTGCCCGTGCGCGGCAGGCGGCCAAAGGTCGGCTTCAGCCCGAAGATCCCGCACAGGGAGGCTGGCACGCGGATCGACCCGTTGGTATCGGACCCCAGTGCGATGGGCACCAGACCGGCCGCCACGGCCGCCGCACTACCGCCCGACGACCCGCCCGACATGCACGCGGGATCATGAGGGTTGCGCGACGCGCCATCATGTACGTTCTCGCCCGTGAAGTCGTAGGCGTATTCGCCCATGTTGAGCGCGCCGACCAGGACCGCTCCCGCGGCCTCGAGCCTGCGGATTGCCACCGCATCGGTGGTGGCTGGCGGCGCCGAGCGATTGATCCGCGATCCAGCCCGCGTGGGCAATCCCGCGACATCGAACAAGTTCTTCACCGCGAAAGGTACGCCGGCCAGCGGCAGGGACGTCGCGCGGCCGGTCGCTTCGGCATCGAACCGCGCCGCCGCCGCGATGGCGCGATCGGCTGTGACATTCGTGAAGGCGCTGACGGATGCGTTGCGCGCGGCGATATCGGCAAGTGCCGTCGCTACGACGTCCCCGGCCTTCAGTTGGCGTTGAGTGACCGCGGTTGCAATGTCCGCGGCGCCTCGGGATCGCTCACTCATCGCTCAGGCCTCGAAGGTCGCGGCAGGGTCGAGATCGTCTGGCAACTGCAGCCCCTCGACCAACCGCATGTTGTCGGCAAGGACGGCAAGGTTGGCATCGATCCCCGCCGCCCAGTCGTCCTCGATCGCAAGACCGAGCAACGATGCAAGCGCGATCCGCCACTGCTGGATGTCGTCCCGTGCGTCCGCGTCCATGGAGCGTTAATCCCTTCGATGACGAAACCTGGCGCCGGCCAACTGACCTAGCCGCAGCCGCAATGACAACGATAATGATCTTCGAGAACGCGCGAAAGCTCCGCCACCTGGTCCTTGACGACCGACATTGAAGGTAGGGCTGCGCGCAGCCGTCCCATCAACTCGGCTTCCGCCGCCGCGAGATCTACCGTTACGAGGCGCCCCTCGCGGACCACAGGCCGCCCCGCGACATGGAGATCGCGCAGATGTGCCTTCGTCGCGCGCGCCAGCACCAGGCTGGCCGGCGCAACGTCGGCCCACAGGAGGTCGTGACCCATCTGGTCGAGATCGAGCGACATCAGATCCGCGTCCCCGCCTGCCGCGACGTGTCCGCCGTGCCGCGCACCGTCGATGGCAAACCGGCCGTTGGCTGTGGCAAACGCCAGCGCGTCTCCTTGCGACATCGCTGTCTCGTAACCGGAACCCTTGCCGAGTGCGTAGTTGAGCCGCAACTCCCGCAACCCGTCTTCGTCCTCGTCGAGCGCAAGCCCGTCGAGGCCCATGGCGATCCGGCACCCGCGCCGCACCATTTCCGGCAGGGCCGCGACGCCTGACCGGATGGCGAGGTTGGAGGAGGTGTTGATGACGATGGTGGCGTCACGCGCCGCGATCAGCTCCAATTCGTCCGGTCGCGCCCAAACACAATGGGCCAGCGACAGGCGCTCGTTGAGCAAGCCGATTTCGTCCAGATGGTGGACGAGACCCTGAGGATAGGCCGTGTCTGCCCATGCGCGCTGGTATTGCGTCTCCAGCAGATGCATGTGAACGCGACGTCCACTTTGCGCCGACCTCTCGGCGATGACCCGCAGCATCGCGTCGCTACACCACTGCACGCCAGCGGGACCATACTGTACCGTGACCAGCGGATCATCGATATGATCGGCCGCGACGGCATCGACGAGCGCAAGCTGGTCCTCGAGGGGAAGCGGTGGCTTCAGGAAGCGATCGGTGACGAGCGCCCGCGCCGCCGAGGGCAACTGTGCGAGGATCGGATCGCTAGCGCCGTAGACCAGCGGGTTGCGATCGCGCAGTTGAACGGCAAATGCGATCCGCAATCCCACCGCGCGCGCCGCGCCGATCACCTGCTGCGCTTCGGTGGGATAGTCGGTGAAGCCCTGCACGCGTGTGTAATGAATCATGGCGGCGCCGACGCCGCCGAGAGCCATGCGGCCCATCGCGACGATGCCGGCGAGCCAGGGATCGACGGCCGGGATCGTCGCGAGCCGGAAGAGCCAGCTCTCCAGCGGCTCGTCAAAGCCACCCATGGCGCTGTTTCTGACGATGCGCGCGTGGTCATGTGCATTGCAGAGCGCCGGCATCACCAGCCGGCGTGCGCTTTCGCTGGGGGCGGCGCCGTGAGATGGTTCTGCCAGATGCGCGATCCGCCCCTTGCGGATCACGATCCGGGCAGGGCAGAGGCCCCTGTCGACTGGCGGAGGTACGATTGCATCCGCCATGAGCTCCAGATCAGACGTCGTATCCGCCACCGCGACCTCCCCCAGCTTCAGAACGCGGCCTTCAGGACGCGATCCGATGCCGGCGGCAGAGCGTTGCGCGAGAACACTTCCGAGACCGCTGGCTTCTTGGTTAGACCGAACGTGGCCGCCACCTGATCGATCGCGCGTGACATGCGCGCATCGTCGATGTCGCCGATACCGATCTTCGCCTGCTCCGGGCTGAGGACGAGAGACTTCAGCGCGTAGACGAGGCGCTTCTTTTCGACGTCCGTTTTTATGAGCGGCTCGACCGCAGCCAGCGCCTTCATTGCAGAATCTGGATCGGCCAGCGTATCCTTGACGGCCCTGTGGATGGCGCGCACCAGACCCGCCACCGCCTTAGGCTGTTCCTTCATCAGCTTCTGCGAAACCATCACGCCGTTGGAATAGACGTCGACGCCGTTCTGCCCGTACATCATCCAGACAACGTCCTTGTCGGGATCCTTCTGCATATTGGCGATGTTCATGTAGGAGGTGACGTTGAACACGAGGCTCGCCTGGACTTGATCCGTGAACAGCATCTGCTCCTGCAGATTGGGCGCCATGTTCAGGATTTCGAGCTTGGCGGCGTCGATCCCGGCCGGCTTCAACAGCAGCGGCAGCATCTTGAGCGCAGCCCCGCCGGCCGGTGATCCGATCTTCTTGCCGGCCAGATCCTTCGGCGATGCGATCCCCGATTGCGGCTTGGAAATCACCGCGAACGGCGGCTGGTTGTAGACCATGTAGACCATCACCGGCGCTTCTCCCGGCTTTTGCGCAGCGGTCTGGATGATCGCGTTCATGTCGCCGAAGCCGGCGTCATAGGCCCCCGACATGATCTTCGACACGGTCGCAGCAGAGCCCGACCCCTGGTCGATTTTCACATCGAGGCCTTCTTCGGCATAGTAGCCCTTCGCGGCGGCCAGCATGTACCAGGCGTGCACGCCCTGGTACTTCCAGTCCAGCGTGAAGCGAATCGGGATCTTGGATTGCGCCATCGCCGAGGACGTGACGCCCGCAGCAAGGATCAGTCCTAACGCTGCCGCCGATTTCAGATATCGCATCAGTTGCCACTCCATTGAAAGAACGTCGGGAAGTTTGAGGGGGACGGGATCACGCCATCGCGAGATCGTTCTTGCGCATGGCCCAGCCGCACAGCCGTGCCTCGATGAGAGCGAAGACGAGATAGAGCAGAACGCCCAGGACGGCGAGAATGATGAGGCCCGCAAAAACGAGCGGAACGTCGAAGTTCGACGATGCGATCATCATCACGTTACCGATGCCGCGGTTGGCGGCTACGGTCTCCGACAGCACGGTGCCGACGAACGCCAGCGTGACCGCGACCTTCAAGGACGCGAAGAAATAGGGCAGTGTGCGCGGCAAGCCAACATTCCACAGGATCTCGCTCTTTTTTGCGCCAAGTGCCTTGAGCACGTCCTCCAGCTCCGGCTCCGTCGTTGCAAGTCCCGTGGCGACATTCACGACCACCGGAAAAATGCAGATGACCAGAGACGTTAGGACCGCCGGCACGGTGCCCGCACCGAACCAGAGAACGAAGATCGGAACGACGGCTACTTTGGGGATCGAGGAAAAGCCGACCAGCAAAGGATAAGCAGTGTCATAGGCGGTCTTGGACGAGCCGACAGCGATCCCGAGTGCGACGCCCACAAGCACGCCGAGGGCAAACCCGAGGAGCGTCGTGTAGAGGGTTTGCACGGCATGTGGCCAAAGCAGCGGCCCTCTGTCGATCAGTGTCGCGAGAATCTGCGACGGCTTTGGCAGAACGATATCAGAGATCTGCAACGCCCAGCACGCCGCTTCCCAGAAGGCGAAGAAGCCGAGGATGAAGAGGGCAGACGCCGACTTCTGGCGCAGTGCATCGAGGTCCATGGCTACGCTCCCGTCGGTGTCGGCGTGCGCGCCTGGACGATCAGGCTTCGCAATCGCTGCGTGCGTGCCACAAAGCCCGGATCGAACGTCATCTCGATGCTCCGCGGATAGGCAAGCCCGACGTCGCTGTCGTCGAGAATCCGTCCCGGCCGCGCGCTCATGACGACGATCCGCGTTCCCAGGAACGCGGCTTCGCGCAGATCGTGCGTCACGAGAATGACGGTCGGCCGCCGCCGCATCCACAGCTCCTGCAGCGTCTGCCACAGTTCCTCGCGCGTGAACTGGTCGAGTGCGCCGAACGGCTCGTCCAACAGAAGCAACTGCGGCTCGTGGATCAGCGCGCGACATAGCGAGGCGCGTTGCAACATGCCGCCCGACAACTGCCAGGGGAACTTGTCGCCAAACCCCGTCAGCCCGACCTGCTCGAGCAAGGCGTCGACCTTGTCGGTGTATTCACCCCGCCGCTTCGCCCGGAATGAGTCCCGATAGGGAGGAACGATCTTGAGCGGCATCATGATGTTGTCGCGCACGCGCAGCCAGGGCAGCATCGTCGGGTTCTGAAAGGCCATTCCGACGCGCGCGGCCCGCGCCAGCACTTCCCGCCCTGCAACGAACACATGGCCCGTCGTCGGCCGAATGAGCCCGGCCACTAGCTTCAGGATCGTCGATTTCCCGCACCCCGACGGTCCCACGAGGGAGACGAATTCGCCCGATTGGATCTTGAGCCCCGTCGTATCGAGCGCTCTTGTCGCCTTGGGTCCGCGGCCGAACGTGACGCTGGCGGCCTCCAACTCAACTAGCGTCTGCGCGGGATCGCCACGCTCCGATTGTGTCTGCGGCATCGCGTCGTCGGTGCGCTTCAGCATGATGGTCACGAGCGCCCCTCGGCAGGTGTGGCGGCGGGTGCCGGAGCGGCGCCCCCCAGTACGGCGGCCATTGTCTGATCCGTGTGGCGCGGCTCAGGTGTTGGCATCATCTGGACGCGACGTACGGACTGGCCGTGACCACGGGTTCCTTCGACCAGCTTGCGGTTGCGCATCACGAATCGGCCCCGCACTAGGGTGTGGATCGGCAGCCCCTGGACGCGCATGCCGTGGAACGTGGTGATCCGGGACCGCGAGGCCAGCGCGTCCTGGTCGATGACATGCGCGCGCGCCAGGTCGACAATGGTGATGTCCGCATCGGCGCCGGGCAGGATCGCGCCCTTTCGTGGAAAGAGCCCCCATGCTCGCGCGGGGTGTTCCGCTGAGATGCGGACGTAGTCCTCCAGCGTCAGGCGCCCATCGTTGACCGCCGAAAGCATCAGCGGCATCTGGGTCTCGACCCCCGGCCAGCCGCAATCGGCCTCCCAGATGTTGTTCTTCAGCTTCTCCGAAGGCAGGTGCGGCGCGTGATCGGTGGCGATCATATCGAGCGTGCCGTCGCGCAGCCCCTGCCAAAGCGCGTCTTTGTGGTGCGGCTCGCGCACCGGCGGATTGATGCGGATCAGCGAGCCCAGTCGTTCGTAGTCGCGCGTATCGTGCAGCAGGTACTGCGGGCATGTCTCCGCCGTGATGTCCACGCCGCGCGCCTTCGCCGCCGCCAGTGGACGCAACTCGTCGGCGGAGGAGACGTGCAGGACGTGGATTCGCGCGCCCGTCCACTCCGCCAGGATGGCAGCCCGCGCGACCGCCTCGATGGCGACGACGGCGGGCCGCGCAGCCAAATGGTCGAGGGGTGCCGATTTTCCGGCTGCCATCAGCTTCTTCTGACGCCACGCCATGATCGAGGCGGTTTCCGCGTGCAGCGCGACACGGTATCCGTGCTTGGCGACGATCTCGAAGCCTTCGAGCATGGCGCCCGTCGAGGGGGAGGGGAGGTTGCCGAAAGTATTGCCCATGAAGCACTTGAATCCGGCGACGCCGCCGGCGATCAGCGCTTCCAGCTGGTCGATGTTGTCTTCGCCAAGCAACCCATAGATCCCGAAGTCGACGCGGGCCTTTTCCGCCGCGGCGAGCTTCAGCGCGAGCGCCTCCGGCGTGCCAGTCGGCGGATCGACATTGGGCATGTCGAAGACGGTGGTCACACCCCCCATGGCGGCCGCGGCGGTGCCCGTATCCCAGTCCTCCTTGTGCGTGTAGCCGGGCTCGCGGAAGTGCACGTGGACGTCGATGGCACCGGGCAGCACGTGCATGCCGGTAGCGTCGAGAATGTCGCGTGCCGGTGGCATGGCGTCATTGTTGCCAATCGCCACGATGCGCCCCTTGTCGATGGCGAGGGCACCGGAAAAGCGTCCATCCGGCGCCACGATCGTGCCACCCGATATGACGAGGTCGACAGCGTCAGTCTGTTTCATGTCAGCCTCACAGCATGGCCCAGCCGCCATCGACGGGAAGATCGGTACCCGTGATCTGTCGGGAGACGTCGCTGGCAAGGAACAGGCATGCATTGGCGACGTCGACATCCGTCGAGACACGCTTCAGCGCATAGTCCTCGGCATGGCGCCGCATCGCATCCTCCAGCGAGATGCCATGACGACGCGCGAGGTCAGCGCAGACCTTGTCGCGGAAGCGTGCACCGTCAACCATGCCCGGCGCGACGCAGTTGACGTTGATGTTGTGGACACCAACCTCGAGCGCGAAGCTCTTGGTGATGCCGCGCAACCCCCACTTGGAGGCCGAGTAGGCGGCGCGCCCTGCGCGGCCGCGCATGCCGAACGTGCCGCCGACGTTGACGATTTTGCCCGAGCGCTGAGCGATCATCGCGGGCAGCACCGCGCGCATCGTGTTGAAGCAACCGGTCATATTGAGCCGCACGATGTCGTCGAACTCGGCCATCGACGTTTCCACGCCCGTCTTGCCGATCGGCCCCGAGCCGCCGGCGACATTGACCAGCACGTCGATGGTGCCGAACGTCTCCATCGCAGCCGCAGCGAGCGCGCGACATGCGCGCTCGTCGGTGACGTCGCAGGCGACCTGTATGGCATCGCGTCCGCGATGCCGAACGGCGTCCGTGACCGGAGCCACTGCGTCGAGATCGCGACCCGCGAGCACTAGCTTGGCGCCCGCATCGGCAAACGCCAGCGAGATCGCCCTGCCCATGCCCTTGGCGGGTCCCGTGATCACGGCGACCTTGCCGGAGAGACCGAGGTCCATCACACCCTCGCCTCTCAAACGCCGATGCTCTTCGGGCGGTCCGCCAGAGGCGGCAGGAAGGAGCGGTTGAAGAACTCCGACACCGGCGGCTTGCGCGGTAGGCCCATGGCGTCGGCGAGGATGCTGACAGCCTTGCCCATGCGCGCGTCGTCGATATCGCCCATGCCCAGCGTTTTCAGTTCCGGGTGGTTCATCTCGTCCTGCAGCGTCGCCAGCAGGCGGGCATACTCGACGTCGGTCTTGATCAGCGGCTCGCGCTTGACGACCGAGGCGATGCTGCCCTTTGGATCGGCGACCGTGTCCTTGATGCCCTTGTTGATGGCGCGCACGAGGCCTGCGACCAGCTTCGGACTCTCTGTCACCAGCTTGCGCGATACGATGATCCCGTTGGAGTAGAGGTCCATGCCGAAGTCGCCGTAGTTCAAAAAACGCCATTCGCTATCGGCATCGATCTTCGCCAGACGCGCGGAGAACCGGATCGTGTTGACGAAACCGAAGATCCCGTCGACCTGCCCGCGCTGCAGCATGTTCTCGCGCAGGTTCGGCGCCATGTTCGTGATGTTGACCTTGCCCGGGTCGATACCGGCGAGCTTTGCAAACGCTGGGAACAGCTTCAGTGCGCCGTCGTTGGCCGGCCCGCCGATGGTCTTGCCCTCGAGATCCTTCGGGGTCTTGATCGGGCCGTCCTTTTTCACCGCGATCGTGAAGGGTGGGCGATTGTAGATCATCTGTACACACACAGGCGCCTCGCCGGGTTTGCGTGCAGCAAGTTGGATCAGGGCGTTGATGTCGCCGAATCCGATGTCATAGGCCCCCGAGGCGACCTTGCCGACGGCGGCGCCCGATCCGTCACCCTGATCGATCGTGAGTGAAATCCCTTCGGCTTCGAAGTAGCCCTTGTCCTGCGCGATGAAGAACCAGGCCTGCGGGCCCTGGAAGCGCCAGTTCAGGACCATTTTGAGGGATGTCGCGGCGTTGGCGCGCAGCGGCAGCGCAGCCGCGCCCATCGCACTCAGTGCGCCGGCGGTAAAGCCCCTGCGGTTCAGCGTGTAGGTCATGGTCAGCACCTCTCTTCGGACCGTTCCGTGTCCCGCAGCCGGATGGTCAGCCCTTGAGGGAGGGGCGCGGACCGGCGGCGTCACATGCGGTCACCGTGCGGCTGAAGAGCGTTGACGACAATTGCTGAATAGGCCTCAATGCGATGCCGAAAAGTATACACACACGAAACCGGGTGGAACCGTCAACACGATGCGCCATCATCGTTTCCTCAAATACGCCGACGAGGTGGCCCGCACGGGCTCCATCCGGAAGGCGGCCGAGCGTCTGAATGTCACCGCGTCAGCGCTCAACAGGCGCATTCTCGATCTGGAAGAAGAGCTCGGATTGCCGCTGTTCGAGAGGCATGCGCGTGGCATGCGCCTTACGGCCGCCGGAGAGGCGTTCATCCGATACGTCCGCCAGCAGTCGGCGAGCCTCGCCCGCCTGCGTTCCGAGGTGGAGGACATGATCGGCTACCGGCGCGGCGAGGTGAAGCTCGCTGTTAGTCAGGCCGTGGCCTACGATCTGCTTCCGCGCCAGATTCAGGTGTATCGCGAGGAATTCCCGCTGGTCGAGTTCCACGTGCGTGTCTGCGACCGCGGCGAGGCGATGCGGGCCCTCATCGACTATGCGGTCGACTTGGCCATGGTATTCAATCCGGAGCGGACATCGGAGTTCCGCCCGCTGGCTTTTGCGCCGCAGGGGGTTTTTGCATTCATGGCCGCTGATCATCCGCTGGCGCGCCGCCGCACGCTCAGGATGCGCGATATCGTCGCTTATCCGCTCGCGCTGCCGGAAACGGGTCTTGGCTCGCGCACGCTGCTGGATGCCTATTTCAAGCGCTCGTCACTGACACCGCGCATCGCGCTGGAGACGAACTCGTTCGAGTTGCTGAAGACTTTCGTGAAGCTCGAGCCTCTGGTCGCCTTCCAGATCCAGATCGGCACGCCGGGTCTCGGTGCCGAGGACGGTATCGTCGCCAAACCGATCGCCGAGCCTGGCCTTGCAGGCGCCAACCTCGTGCTGGGGCAGCTCGGCGGCCGCTCGCTACCTGTTGCGGCGGCGAAGTTTGCCCAGCAGTTGGCGCGCACGCTGGACGACATGAACGCGTGAGCCAGTGACGTCGGGATGACCACGCCGGTGCCCGGCGGGCGGACGGGGCCGCCGGGTCTCAGGCAGGCGGAGCCGTCGAGCGGTCGACGATCACGGCGACCGGACCGCCGCCATCGGGCCCCTGGTGCTCCGCGCCACCGGATACAAACAGATCGGTGAAGCCGAACACGCCAGCCAGTGCCCCCGCCACGAAGCCGCGCGCGTGCCGTGTCGACGAGATGTCGCTATCGTCCAGCATCGTGTGCCGCGCCCCGCGGATGCGTCCCGACTGCGCCGCCTCGGCCTTGGCCAGAACCGCGCGCACGCGCACGCGCTGCTCTGGCCGCAGCTGGCCCGGACTTGCAAGACCGAGACGCGCCAGCGTTTCCCGGACGGGGTCCACGTCGATGCCATCGCTCATGACACCGTGATCGATGGCCAATGGCCCCGCCCAACCTGTGGACATGCCCGCGACCATGATTTCGTGATCGAGCAATTCCACCCCGCCGGACGTCGCGGCGCGGCCGCAGCTGATCGATAGGTCCCGTCCGATCATGTCGTCACGCAAATCGGACGCCTCGATCTCGCCCAGAGCCAGCGCGACGCCGAGCGCGGATGCGCCTCGCGATAGCCCCATGGATTTCAAAGTGTCGCGCACGGCGGTCACGCGTCCGAGCGCCTCCGCGCTCTCGATGCGCTCCATCGTCAGCAAGGGGCACTTGACTTGGACGTAATGCACGTCGGCTGGATCCGCGATCCCGGCATCGGCCATCGCTGCGCGCACGCCGCTTGCAACCTGCTCGATCTGTGCCACCCGGCCGAGCTCCTGGAACGGCAGGACCGGCGTCCGCGATCGACCCAGCGCAAGGGCGGCCTGCCCGGGCGTGGGCGCAGCGCGGGTCTGGCGCACCTCGAAGACGGTCATATGGGGCGACAGCCCGCCCTCCGTGCCACCCGACATCACCATGGCGATCGATCGCATGGCTTTTCGGCCGATATGGCGCTCCAGCACATCTTCCAAGGCCCGCACGGCAAACGCACGCGTGAAATCGTTGACGCAGCCGTTGCCCTCGGTCTTGCCCAGAATAGCGACGATCCCGCCCGGTAAGAGCTTCTCACCGTCGATGGCGGCCTCGAGCTCGCGCACGTCGTCCGGGCTGCGCATGGCAAATCGATGCACGAACGCTTGTCGTGTGCCGGTCACGTTCGGTTCCTCCGATTTCGATGGTCGAATGGCGTCAGCCGCGTGCGAAGCGAATCGTCTGGGCGCCTTGCCACAGCACTCTGCGCCCAAGCTCGGGCAGCTGATCAAGACCGGACGTGAGCGTCAGGAAGTGGTTGCCGGCAAGTTGGCCCATCTTGCTTGAAAAATGCACGCCGCCGTATGCCAGCAGGATTTCCGTCTCACTGATCCCGCCGGGATAGAGGATGAAGTGCCCCGGTGCCGGAAAGCTCGTATGGTTCTCGTAGCCGACGCCGAAGCTCGTGTCGCCCAGCGGGATCCAGACGCCTTCGCCGCTCCACCGCACGTGAACGATCTGGCTCTCGTAGGGAAGCCGGGCCGCGAACGCCGCACACGTCTTCGGCGCTAGAGCCGTTTCCAACTTCCCCGAAAAATCGAGACCCGCAGCCGCGATCCTCAAAGCCGTCATGTCTAGTCTGTCCCCTTGTGCTTGTCGCCGTAAAGCGATCCGTGTTTTGGGCGAGGATGATGCGACATCGCCGGCGATCGTGCGCGCTCAAAGAGTGTGCAGGCGCTGCCCAATTCTTGAGCGAGCGGCTCGCACACTATGCAATCGCGCACCGCGCTCCCGTGCCCGCACGAACAGCAGCTGATCGCGCGCTTTGCGGCGTCAACGCCCGACAAATGCGCTGTTTGCCTAATCACTCGACAAGGGCGGCATGCCCCGCAATTCGCCGCGTTTTCGCGAACCCACGGATAACAAGAACTTTTCCGTATTCCCGATCACGTGGCACGCCGCGTGCAATTCCGTCTCGCAGGATCACACGTATGGGCGCGGCGATCGTGCCGCCGGAACCTGTCACAGGAGACAAGCGACATGCATCGACGGACGTTTCTCGCCGGCACGGGGGCACTCCTCGGCGCCGATATCCTGCCGTTCCTGCGGTCTTCCTCGGCGTGGGCAAAGGGGGCCGACGATACGCTCGTCGTCGCCATCGGCAACACGATCAACAGCCTCGATCTGCACAGGGTCGGCACCAACCGTCCCAGCTACCAGGTGACCGTCAACCTCTACGATCGCCTGCTGCGGTTTGGCACCAAGCCAGGTCCCGACGGCACGCTGGTTTTCGACTACGACAAGCTCGAGGGCGAGCTCGCAGAAAGCTGGGAGCTGGCCGCCGATGGCATGTCGGCGACATTCGCGCTCAAAAAGAACGCGAAGTTCTGGGATGGCACGCCGGTGACGGCGCAGGACGTCAAGTGGTCGTTCGATCGCGCCGTATCGCTTGGCGGCTTCCCGACGGTCCAGATGAAGGCGGGAAGCCTGGAGAAGCCCGACCAATTCGAGGCAGTGGATGCTCAGACTTTCCGCATCAAGTTCATCCGCAAGTCCAAGCTGACGCTGCCTGATCTGGCCGTGCCGGTGCCATTCGTGCTGAGCGCGACAGTCGGCAAGGCCAAGGCGACCGCCAAGGATCCCTGGGCGACCGAGCATTTCCACCGCAACCCGATGGGCTCCGGCGCCTACAAGCTTGAGCGCTGGGACCCCGGTCAGCAGATCGTCTATACCCGCAACGACGATTGGGCCGGCGGCCCAAAGCCGGCGTTCAAGCGCGTCATCGTTCGCGAGATTCCCGCCCAGGCCACCCGTCGCGCTTTGATCGAGCGCGGCGACATCCAGCTCGCTTTCGAAATTCCCGCGAAGGACGCCAAGGAGATCAAGGACAAGGCGACAGCTGTCGTCGCGGGCGCTCCGATCGACAACTGCCTGCAGGTGTTGTGCACGAATTTGATCTTCGAGCCGTTCAAGGACAAGCGCGTGCGCCAGGCGATCGCCTATGCGCTGCCCTACGAGCAGATTTTCCAGCAGGCCGGATACGGTCGCGGCACACCCATGTGGGGTGGAAAATCCGCCGAGCCCGCCGACACCAGCTGGCCACAGCCGTTCCCGTACAGCACCGACTACGACAAGGCCAAGGCGCTGTTGGCCCAGACGCCATACAAGACAGGCTTCGAGGTGCCGCTCGCCTATGATCTTGGGACAGCCGCGTGGAGCGAGCCGGCCGCGCTGTTGATCCAGGAAGGTTTGGCCAAGATCGGAATCAAGACGACGATCGACAAGATCCCTGGCGCGAACTACCGCACGATGGCGCTCGTCGAGAAGAAGCTGCCGCTGCATCTCGACGGCTTCGGTGGCTGGCTGAACACGCCCGACTATTATTTCTTCTGGGCCTACATCAAGGGCAATCTTTTCAATTCATCCAACTACGACGATCCCGAGATGAAGCAGCTCGTCGAGGAGACGCTGCATATCGAGCAGAGTGACCCGGCCTATGCCCCGAAGATCAAGCGCATGATCGCCAAGGCCTTCGATGACGTCCCGCGCATCCCGCTCTGGCAGCCCTACCTCGACAGCGCGATGCGCAAGGATCTCGACGGCTACACGTCCTGGTTCCATCGACAGCCCGACTTCCGCTTCATGAAGCCGAAGCAGGCGTGAGCATGGCGCGCACCGGCAAGCTGCGCGGCATCGGGCAGCGCCTGCTCCTGGCGCTGCCCGTTGTCGCGGGCATCATCCTGGTCACCTTCCTGTTGACCCGGGCCTTGCCCGGCGACCCGGCGGCATACTTTGCCGGCCCCGCCGCGGATGCGGATTCGATTGCCGAGATCCGCAAGAGCCTCGGCCTCGATCGCTCTTTGCCCGAGCAGTTTGTGATCTATCTGGGGCAGCTGGCGCGGGGCGATCTGGGCCAATCGATCTCGACGGGACGGCCGGTGATCGCCGAGCTGATGCAGCGTCTGCCGGCGTCCCTGGAGCTGACGCTCTTTGCCCTTCTGCTGTCCGTCTCCGTCGCCGTGCCCATGGGTGTTCTGGCGGCGACGAGGCCCGACAGTTGGGTCGACCACCTCTGTCGGTTCCTGACCACCGCGGGCGTCAGTCTGCCAACCTTCTTCACCGGCCTCGCCCTCGTCTATGTGTTCTACTACTTGCTCGGGCTCGCCCCCGCTCCCATGGGGCGGATCGACATCGCAGTGCTGTCACCGCCGCATATCACCGGCTTCTTCACGATCGACGCGGTGCTGTCGGGAGACTTCGAAGCCGCCCGCGCAGCTGCTGCGCAACTGGTGCTGCCCGCAGTCACGCTCGCGCTGTTCACCCTCGCACCGATTGCACGCATGACGCGGGGATCGATGCTTCAGGTGCTCGGCTCCGATTTCGTGCGCACGGCGCGCGCCGCAGGTCTGTCTCAGCGCACGGTGCTCTTCACCTATGCCTTCCGCAACGCCATGCTGCCCGTCGTCACCACGCTCGGCATGGTGTTCTCCTTCACGCTGGGCGCCAACGTCCTCGTCGAGAAGGTGTTTGCCTGGCCTGGCATCGGGTCGTACGCCATCGAGGCGCTGGTGGTGTCCGATTACGCCGCCGTACAGGGGTTCGTCTTGGCCATGGCGCTGCTGTTCGTCGCCCTCAATCTGCTGATCGATGTGATCTATACGCTGGTCGATCCCCGGGTCGGCATGGAGGGCTGACAATGCTGGCCGAGAACGACACCGCCCGGGCCGAGGACGCGCGCGCCGTGCCGCGGACCGCGCCCCGCGCCCAAGGGCTGCGCAGCTTGCTGCGCCATGTTCGTCATGTGCTGGTGTCCAATCCCGTCACGCTGGTCGCCTTCACGCTGCTACTCGTGATCCTGCTTTCCGCGCTGCTCGGACCGGCACTCGTGCCCTACGACCCGCTGCAGACCAACGCGGCAAGGCAACTGCAGCCGCCGTCCTGGCAACACTGGTTCGGCACCGATCAGCTGGGCCGCGACGTCTTTTCACGGGTCGTCGTGGCCACGCGCCTCGACCTGGCGATTTCCGTCGCCGCCGTCGCGATGTCGTTTGCGTTCGGCGCGGCGCTGGGCGCGCTCGCCGGCTATCACGGTGGCTGGATCGATGGCGTGGTGGGCCGGCTCTGCGACACCATCATGGCGTTCCCGTTGTTCGTTCTCGCCATGGGGATCGTCGCCGCGCTCGGCAACACCATCGAGAACATCGTCTACGCGACGGCCATCATCAATCTGCCGTTCTATGCGCGCATGGCCCGGGCGGAGGTCAACGTCCGCCGCAACGCGGGGTTCGTGCAGGCCGCGCGGCTGAGCGGCAACCGTGACTGGCAGATCCTGGCCCTGCAGGTGTTTCCCAACGCACTGCCGCCGATGATGGTCCAGGCGTCGCTCAACATGGGCTGGGCGATCCTGAACGCGGCCGGCCTGTCGTTCATCGGTCTGGGCGTGCGGCCGCCGACGCCCGAGTGGGGGATCATGGTCGCGGAGGGAGCCAACTATATCGTCTCCGGCGAGTGGTGGCTGGCGCTCTTTCCAGGCCTGGCATTGATGCTGGCCGTGTTCACGTTCAACCTGCTCGGTGACGGGCTGCGCGACATCGTCGACCCCGGCCGCCGTACGTGAGGCAGAAGATGACGGCATCGAACCTTCTGGAAGTGCGCGAGCTGACCGTCGAGTTCCGGACGCGGCACGGCCGCGTCGAGGCGGTCCGCAACGTGTCGCTGTCGGTGAAGCCGGGAGAGACGGTCGGCATCGTGGGCGAGTCGGGTTCCGGCAAATCCGTCACGTCCTATGCCGTCATGCGAATTCTCGACCGCGCCGGCAGGATTGCCGACGGTTCGATCACGTTTTCCGGGATCGCGCTGCACGACGCGAGCGAGCAGACCATGCGCGATCTGCGCGGGCGGGAGATCTCCATGATCTTCCAGAACCCGCGTGCCGCACTCAATCCGATCCGTCCGGTCGGCCGCCAGATCGAGGACGTCCTCACTCAGCATGTCCAGGCGACGCGGGTCGACGCGAAGGCGAAGGCGATCGAGCTGCTGCAACTCGTGCGCATTGCCGATGCCGAACAACGCTATCACGCCTATCCCTTCGAGTTGTCCGGCGGGATGTGTCAGCGGATCGTCTTCGCAATGGCGCTGGCCTGCCGGCCGCGTCTGCTCATCGCCGACGAGCCCACGACCGGCCTGGATGTGACGACGCAGAAGGCGGTCATGGATCTGGTCGTGGACCTTGCGAAGGCGCGCAAGCTCGCCACCATCCTCATCACGCACGACCTCGGCCTGGCCGCGCAATACTGCGATCGCATCGTGGTCATGGAGCAGGGCACCGTCGTGGAGATCGCGCCGTCCGAGCGGATCTTCCGGTCGCCGACACATCCCTATACGCAGCGGCTGGTGCTCGCCACGCCACGCCCGGGCATCTCGGTTCGCGACCTCATGCCGGAGCCCGCAGTCCGCGACGGCGCCGCTGGATCCGCCGTTCATGACGTGCCGGCGGTCAGCGACACGCAGCCGATCCTCGAGGTCGAAAACCTGGTCAAGGAGTTCCCACGGACCACGGGACCGTCGGCGCTGTTCGCGCGATGGCGCGACGCCGAAGAGGCCGGCCAGAGCGCCTTCCGCGCCGTGGATGCAATCAGCTTCTCGATTGCCGCCGGCGAGTGCGTGGGGTTGGTCGGCGAAGTCGGGCTGCGGGAAATCGACGACATCGTCGATGATCATGCGCCTGATCGATCCCACCTCCGGCGCCATCAGGTTCGCGGGCACCGATATTGCGCAATTTCCGTCGAAGGCGTTCGCCACGCATCCGTTGCGTTCGCAGATGCAGATGGTGTTCCAGGATCCCACCGACAGCCTCAATCCGCGCTACACGGCCTTCCGCGCCATCGCCGATCCGCTCTACCGGTTGGGTGGCGTCTCGCGTCGCGACGAGGCTCGCGGGCATGTCGAGGCACTGGCGACCAAGGTCGGCCTGCCCGTCGCGCTGCTCGATCGCTATCCCCATCAGCTGTCGGGCGGGCAGAAGGCGCGTGTCGGCATCGCCCGCGCGATCGCCCTTGAACCCCGGCTCCTGATCCTCGACGAGCCGACGGCCGCCCTCGACGTCTCCGTGCAGGCTATCGTCCTCAACCTGCTTGCCGACCTTCGCAGCCGAGCTCGCAATGAGCTACCTGTTCGTCTCTCACGACCTCAACGTGGTCCGGCTGATTTGTGATCGCGTGATCGTCATGCAGCGCGGTCGCATCGTAGAGCAGGGCCCGGCAGAGGTCGTGATGAGCGCGCCGCGCGAGCCGTACACGCGGGAGCTGATCGCAGCCGCCCCGCAACCGCCGGTCTGAGCGGGACCGGCCAGGAGAGGACGACAATGGGCCCGTATCTGACGATCCCGGACCTTGAAGCCGCCTATGCAGCGGGGGCGACGCCCACCGACGTCGTCGATGGCATTTACGACCGATTGGCGGGCATCGATGATCCCGGCATCTTCGTGACGCTTGTCGATCGCGAAAAGGCGCATGCCGCTGCGCGGGCACTCTCGTCGCAAGAGCGGCACGCAAGGCCGCTGTGGGGCATTCCCTTCGTCGTCAAGGACAACATCGATGTCGCCGGCTACCCCACCACTGCGGCGTGCCCGGCATTTGCCTATCACCCTGCCAAGACCGCTTTCGCAGTCCAGCGCCTCATCGATGCCGGCGCGATCCTGATCGGCAAGACGAACCTCGACCAGTTCGCCACCGGCCTCGTCGGCGTGCGCACGCCGTTCCCGGTTCCCCGCAATGCCTGCGATCCCGACCTCGTTCCCGGCGGTTCCTCATCAGGCTCCGCGGTGGCCGTCGCGCACGGATTGGTGCCGATCGCGCTGGGCACGGACACGGCCGGGTCCGGACGCATCCCCGCGGCCTTGAACAACATCGTGGGCATGAAGCCGAGCCTCGGCCTAGTCTCGACCGCCGGTGTCGTGCCCGCGTGCCGCACGCTCGACTGCGTCTCCGTCTTCGCCTTGACCGTTGCGGATGCCTGGCGCGCGATGTCGGTCCTGATCTCCCACGATGCCGACGAGCCCTATGCGCGCTGTGCCGCGCCGCCAGTCCTGAGACGGCCGACCACGTTGCGGATCGGCGTGCCCACAGCCGGCACGCGCGAATTTTCTGGCGACATCGATGCTGAGGCCGCCTTCGAGGCCGCCGTCGCAACGGTTCAGGCGAAAGATGCCGTCGTCGTACCGATCGATCTCACCCCGTTCCTTCACGTCGCCAAGCTGCTGTACGACGGCCCTTGGGTCGCAGAGCGCTACCAGGCCATCCGCGCCTTCATCGAGACCGCGTCGGAGCGCATGCATCCCGTGACGCGCGCCGTCATCGAACAGGCGCGGCAGCATTCCGCAGCCGATGCGTTCTCAGGTATCTATCGGCTGGCGGAGCTGAAGCGCCTCACTGCCCCGGTCTGGCGCGAGATCGACCTCATGCTGGTGCCCTCCATGCCGACGGTCTGCACCCGCGCCGACGTGGCGCGCGATCCTGTCGGCGCCAACGCCCGACTCGGGACCTACACCAACTTCGTCAATCTTCTGGATCTGTGCGCTTTGGCCGTCCCCACCCCCGTGCGACGCGACGGCCGGCCCGCAGGCATCACGCTCATCGCGCCGCGCGAACAAGACGGCCTCCTGGCCTCTGTCGGCAGCGCGTTGCAGGACGTCTGGCGGCTGCCCGTCGGCGCAACCGGCGAGATCCGCACCGAGCGCCTGTCGCCGCAATCGGCGCCGGAGACCGATCGCATCGAACTCGTCGTGGTTGGCGCGCATATGACCGGCCTGCCGCTCAACCACCAACTGACCGAGCGGGGTGCGCGCTTTCTCCGCACCGCCAGCACGACGTCGGGCTATCGGCTGTTTGCGCTGCCCGGTGGGCCGCCGGAGCGTCCCGGATTGCTGCGCGTCACCGACGGCACTGGCTGTTCGATCGCGGTCGAAGTGTGGACGTTGGACGCGACCGCGTTCGGTGACTTCGTTTCGATCATTCCCGCACCGCTCGGTATCGCGACGCTGGAGATGTCGGATGGTACGAGCGCAAAGGGTTTCGTGGTCGAGTCCGCTGGAATCGATGGCGCACGCGACATCTCCGCGTTCGGTGGCTGGCGTAACTTCCTGGCGCGCGACCGGCGCTGACGAGGCCCGTCGCGATCGCTGCTGCGCGGGCTGGGTCAGACGAGCCGATGTGCCCCCGTCTGACCGGATCCGGAAAGAATGAGGGCCGCGTGCGATCAGCACGCGGCCCTGCCTTTTCTGTGTCGAGCAACCTTCAGCGCAAGTTGAGCTTCTGGTTGATCTGGGGCCGCTTGATCGGCTTGGTCTGCGGTTGCACCGGGCGAACGGGCCCCTTCAGCTGCAGCGGCGGGTTCTTGTGGATCGCGCGACAGTTGGGCTGTCCCGGCCCGACCGTTCCACGCGGGCAGGGCTTGACGATCTTCCTGCAGTTGGGCTGTCCCGGACCGACCGTGCCGCGCGGGCAGGGCTTCACGATCGGCTTGCAGTTGGGCTGCCCCGGCCCGACCGTGCCGCGCGGGCAGGGCTTCACGATCGACTTGCAGTTGGGCTGTCCCGGCCCGACCGTGCCGCGCGGGCAAGGTAGGACGATCGGCTTGCAGTTGGGCTGTCCCGGCCCGACCGTGCCGCGCGGGCAGGGCTGGACGATCGGCCTGCAGTTGGGCTGTCCCGGCCCGACCGTGCCGCGCGGGCAAGGTAGGACGATCGGCCTGCAGTTGGGCTGTCCCGGCCCGACCGTGCCGCGCGGGCAAGGTAGGACGATCGGCTTGCAGTTGGGCTGTCCCGGTCCGACCGTGCCGCGCGGGCAAGGCACGACGATCGGCTTGCAGTTGGGCTGCCCCGGCCCGACCGTACCACGCGGGCAGGGCTTCGGTGGTTGCCAGCAATCAGGCCACTTGCCGACCAGCGGCGGTTTGCACTCTTTCGGCGTGTCGGGTACGCACTTGCCGCCGTCACGATGCGTGCCGCGCGGGCACACGATGCCGGGCCTGCCGCACAGCTTGCGCCGTTCGACGAACCGCAGCGACCAACCTTCCTTACGCAGCCGGTTGAAACTGGAAACCGGGACTTCACGCATGCCGGGCGGGCACTCCTTGACGACCGGCGGCGGGATGATCACCGGCGGAATAGTCACCTGTCCGCGGCATTCCCGGCCGTTCCACGACTCTCCCGGCGGACAGCACTTGCCGCTGACCGACGTCTTGCTCCAGCCACGCGGGCACTCCGCACCCTTGGGCACGCACTGGCCGTCGTCGTAGATGTAGCCTGGCGGGCAATCGATCGGCGGGGGCGGCGGCGGCGGATCAGGCTGGCAGTAGTAGTCATCGACGCTTGCCGAAGCATCCGCGGTGTCGTCGGACGCATCGGTGTTCTTCGGCGTTCCGCCTGCTGGCTGCGCAATCTCAACCAGGTTCTTCATCTGACACTGGTTTGCCTTAACCACCGACAGCGGGAAGACGGTCGAGAGATTGAGCGTCACGGATCCTCCGACTGCGATAGCGGCGTTGTTATGCGTGCAAATTGCACCACCGCCACCACCTGCACCGACACAGTTCCACGGTGCATTCCACGTGGCGCTAGACGGTTCGCCCGGCAGCGTCTCGTTGAGGATGATGTTGCCGTTGAACGGACCAGGGCCGGTATTCTCGACCACGATCTGCCAGTTGCACTTGAATCCGTTCTTCTGGTGGACACAGGAGTTCGGGATCAGCGCGTTTGGTGATCCTCAGGTTGCTCTTGGTCTCAGGTCCTTTGCACAGTTCTGCCGGGAGCGAGGCGACTGCATCGTCCTCGTCGTCGGCGGGGTTGGTGTTTTTCGGCGTGCCGCCAGGCGCCTTGACGATCTTGGCGATATTGCGAATGCGGCACTCATGCTGGGCAGCAACCGCAGGCGGCACCTTCAGCCAGACCGGGAACGAGCGTGCGGTGTTCTTGGGCATGTTGACGATGCCCGGGAGCTTGCACAGCTTCGTGTTGCCAACGGCGGGATCACAGGTCCAGGGACCGGGACCCAGCAGAAGGTCCGTACCATCGGGGAAGGTGTCCTTGACTTCCAAGGTTCCGGTGTATGCGCCCGGGCCTTCGTTGATGACCCGGATGATGTAGCGGCAGAAGTAGTCGTCGCCGGGTCCCTTGCTGCAAGAGTCGGGTGACGCTGTCTTCGTCAGCCTGAGATTGGTCTCAGGCCTCTCGCAGATCTCGGGCGGCATCTGGGCCGTCGCCGAGTCCTTGTCGTCCGTCGCGTCCGTGTTCTTCGGCGCACCGAGTGGAGCCACGATCCACGCGCGATTGTGCAGTTTGCAGCTGAGGTTCTTGGCTTCGCTGATCGGTACGGCCGCGCTGATCCACAGATGCTCCTTGGCGTTCTTCGGCAGAAGGACGTTGGCGGGTGCCGTGGTATCGCACTGGAAGTTGCCGCCGCCCAGATTGTTGCAGGTCCAGGACGGAGGTGCCCAGCCGGAGATGGTCGCGGCTGCCGGCAACTGATCATGCACCGAGAGCGGTCCGAAGTAGGTATCGGGACCCGTGTTCTCGACCGTGATGTGATACTGGCAATGGACCTGGTCGCCCGCGATCACGCACTGGTGCGCTTCCTTCTCGAGCTTGAGGTTCGATTTCTTGCCTTCGGGCTCGCACTCGGGATCGGGGATGATCGCGGTTGCGGCGTCGAGGTCGTCGGTCGGATCGGTGTTCCACTGCGTGCCACCGGGTGCCCATTCGAGTTCGGCGACGTTGGTCAGGCGGCAGCGGCGCGGCTGCTTTGGAACCATCGCCCACACCGTCATCGACGTGGAGTGGCCGGACGCCAGGAACACGTTCGGCTGCCAGCACCGCGTCTCGGCGGGGCTGCCGCCGGGCTGCCAGCAGAACCAGGGCGGCTGCGGATTGAAGAAGGTCTGCAGCCCCGCCGGATTGGCCGGGAAGTGGTCGCGGATCATCAGGTCGCCGAAATAGTCCTCCGGGCCCGTGTTGCGGATGCGGATGCGGTAGCGGCACAGCCAATCGGCACCCCACGACCAGCACGATCCGGGATCGGCGAACTTGCGCAGCTCCAGATTGGTGTCATAGGGGATTTCCGGCGGTGGGAACTCCGGCGGCAGCTCCGGCGGGATCTCCGTCACGGGCGGAAGCCACCACGGCGGCAACCCGCCGAACGTCTGCGGCTTGGCATCGCACGGCTGCCAGATCTCCACGTCACCGATGTGCCCGGCGCGCTCCTTGTCGCCGAACATGCCGTCGTAGTCGGCGAAGTAGGACGCCATCGGCGGCACGTTGTCGGGGCGAACGGCTTCGATGGCGTTGCCCTGCAACCCGTGCACGTCGGCTTCGGTTGCGGGATCGCTCGCGCCGTCATCGGGCGCGCTCGAGCGCAGGCGCTCGCCGGTTGTCCATAGGAACTGGCCGCACGCGCCGATCCGGGACATGCCCGTCTCGTCGTAGGGGAAACCCAGCGCGATGCCGCCGTTGGAATGGCGATGCTCGGCCGGCAGGCCGATGGCGTAGGTCTGCGGATCGGCGACCCAGCGGCTGGGCGTGGCAGGATCGTCAGGATCCTCCAGGCGATAGCGCTTGACCTCGGCCTGCTCGGGCTCGGCGAAGTGCGAATAGTCGTAGCTGCCACGCTGGGCCGCGCGCTCGGCCACGTACATCCGCCCCGTCCCGTCGAACAGCATGTCGGCCAGCTGCGTGTCGGCCTTCGTCGTCGCGACGTCGAGCTCCCAGCGCGCGTCACCGGCAAACCGGCCGTCGTCGGCGATCCCGATCGACCAGACCTGGCGGTCGACGGCGTAATAGAGCCGGCCCTGATGCACGGCCATGCCATGAACGCGGCGTTCGGTGGGCGTCACGCCCCAGGTGCCGGGGATCTCGATATCGAAGGCCGGAGAGCTGATATCGGCCTTGCTGCCGTCGTCCGCAACGGGGGCCATCCCCTTGGCGGAGCGGCCGTCGACGCCGTGATCGAAGGTGTCGAGCAGCGTGCCGTTGGCGTCGAGCCGATGGATCAGGCCGGTGTCGAGATCGGAAACGAACACCTGCCGCGTGCGCTTGTCATAGACGACATCGCCGAGAGCGGCGCCGGAATTTCCCGGAATGGTGGCAAACAGCGTGACCTGCCCAGTAGTGCCGTCGACGCGCCAGATGGCGCCGGGCGAGCCGCCCTTGTCTTCGGCGAACATGCCCGGCATCCAGGTCGCCCCGGCGGCGCCGATCTTGGTGCGCTCGGGCCGGCCGTCGCCGTCGGTGTCTGGTTTGACGATATGCAACCCGAACATGGACGTGGCGCCCAGCAGCACCGATGGCACGGGATTGCCGTCCCCTTCCGTCAGCGTCGTGGCGAACACCTGGCCGATGTCGCGGGCAGGGATCTGCTTCTTGAGCCCCGGAATCGTCAGCTGGCCCTGCGGCGCCCCACCCATCATGCCCATCGACAGCACCCGCGCGGAGGCGCCGTCCAGGCTGATGAAGAACGGATCGAGCGGGTTCATGCCCGGCAACTGCACCGCGCCGTTGGGCAGGTAGCCTGAAAAGCCCGTCACGATGGAATCGCCGGGCGCGAGCATGGCATCGGCGGCCTGGGAGGAGGGCGCGGGCGCCAGCGTAAATGCCGCCAGGGCTGCCGCGACCAGTCCCAGTGTCCTGCGCGATGTCACGCGCGATCCAAGCGGACGATGAGGCACGCCGCGCTTGCGCTGACCACGAGCCTTGCCGGACTTGGGCGCGTCGGACGGGGGGTGTTCCGTATCTCGTGGGGTGAAATGCATGGCGTAGTCTCCTTTCAAGCCGGTCAGCGTTCCCGAACGTGCGGGGCCTCTGAGGGCTTGGTCGCGGTGACCGCGCAATGGGTTCACCACTGGGATCAGAAAAAATGCAGACGGACCGTCCGCTCACTTGCACCCATTTGCGAGCGCTGGTCACGCCCTTCATGGCGTAATGGCGAACGAAGTGTATTCGGCTTGCGTGGTGCCGCGCGGGTCGTTCAGGTGCGCGGATCTGCAAAAATACGTAGTCAACCGGAGCGGAAAAACCGCGATCCGTTCGTCCGCGCGCGATCGAGCGCTGCGCGCAGTATTTCTGCTCCCCGCGTCTGTCCTCGCGCGGCGTAGGTCTGTTGAGCGCTCGCGCCGCCGCGCTAGAATGCCCACCGGCCGAAAGACACCGACCATCTCCGCGCGCGGCAGGCCGCGTCGGTGTCGCGCGCTGGCGGAGAGAGTTCGATGACGACCATGAAGATATATCTGGCCGGTCCCGAGGTCTTCCTGCCGCAGTTCGGCCGGCCCGTGTTCGAGGCCAAGAAGGCCATGTGCCGCGAATTCGGCTTCGATGGCATCTCGCCGATGGACGGAGAGCCCGGCCTCGAAGGCTTGCCGCCCTTCGCGCAAGGCCTCGAGATCTATCGTGGCAACGTCGCACACATGCGCGCCAGCGACGCCATCATCGCAAATATGACGCCGTTTCGCGGCGTCAGCATGGATGCCGGCACGGCGTTCGAGATGGGCTTCATGGCCGCCGCAGGCAAACCCGTCCTGGCCTACACGAACGTCGTCACCCCGTTCGCCGAGCGATCGGAGCGCTACTATGAGCACGGCGCCGGCGTCATGCTCGAGACCTACAGTGCCGGGACATCCGTTGAGCGCTTCGACATGGCCGACAACCTGATGATGGTCGGCGCCGTGGACGGGGCGGGATTTCGTGTCAACCAGGTCGCCGTTGCCGCTGGAGACGAACTGACGGCGCTGACCGGCTTCCGCCTTTGCCTCGAGGCGTTGAGCAGGCGCGCGCCGCGATAGCATGACGGCGCCCCCGCTGCCGCGTCGCCATTGCACCCCGCGTCATGCTTCAAAAGCTGCTATTCATGAGCAGCATGCATGATGAAAAGGCGACCTTATGCGCCCCGATTTCCTCGGACTCGAAGCCTTCCTGGCCATCGCCGAGCGCGGCAGCTTCCACAAGGCCGCCGCCCACCTCGGCATTACCCAGACCGCGCTCAGCCATCGCATGCGCAAGCTCGAGGGCTATCTTGGCATCGCCCTGTTCCACCGCACGACCCGCCACGTCGCGCTGACGCCGGCCGGTATCGCACTGCTGCCGCGTGCCAAGGCGATTATCGAGGAGGCCCGACAGACCTTCGCCGATTTGAGCGCAGAGGCCGCCGTGCGCCACGAGCGGATTGCGATCGGTTGCCTGCCGACGCTCGCTATAACCTTCCTGCCGCACGCGCTGCGCCGGTTCTCCGAGGCGCATCCCGACACACTGGTCCGGGTCTATGACAATTCCGCGAGCCAGATCGCCGAGCGCGTACAGCGCGGCGATGCCGTGTTCGGCATCACCATCATGGCGACGAGCCGCTGGGACCTCGAGCTGAAGCCCATTCTCAAGGAACCCTATGTCCTCGTCTGCCACACCGATCACCCCGTCGCGCGCCGCAAGAGCATCCGCTGGACGGAGATCGAGGACGAGCGGCTGATCCGGATTTCGACCGAGACCGGAAACCGGGTCATCATCGATGACGCCCTCGGCGCGGCCAGCGATCGGCTGAAATGGAGCTTCGAGGTCCAGCACATCGCAACGGCGGTCGCGCTGGTGGCGGCCGGGGCCGGCTTGACCGTGGTGCCGCAAGGCGCCATCGACGCGGTCAGGGCGCCCAATGTCGCCTGCGTGCCGCTGCGCTATCCCAGCGTCGTGCGCACCCTCGGCGTTCTGACCAGACGCGGCGTGCCGCTGACGCCGCTGGCCCGTGAGCTGCTCGGCGACATCGAAACGGCCCTCGCGCCTCCGGGCCGTCGCGGCGCGCGTAGCGCAACTCATGAATTGAATTGATGAATACCTAAATCCTTTGAATTGGACGCGTCGCCCGACGCGCGACACTCTCCCCCTTCCAGTGGCGCCGAAGGGCCCTCCCGATGCCTCACGTGCGTGCGGGCGGCCCGGCACGGTGCCGCGCGCCTGGAGGAGCTCCGCCGATGACGGCCAGCAAGACGAGCGCAAGCGGCCGGCGTCCCGGTTACAAGCTGCCGGCGGGCGCCTGCGACGCGCACTGCCACGTCTTCGGCCCCGCGTCCGTCTTTCCCTATGCACCGAGCCGCCGCTATACGCCCGATGACGCGCCCAAGGCGGCATTGGCCGCGCTCCACGACCGCCTCGGCGTCTCGCGCGCCGTCATCGTGCAGGCGAGCTGTCACGGCACCGACAACCGCGCCATGCTGGATTGCATCGCAGCCGCCCCCGACCGCTATCGCGGCGTCGCCATTGTCGACGACACCTTCACGGATCGCCAGTTCCAGGCGTTGCACGAGGGCGGCGTGCGCGGCTGCCGCTTCAATTTCGTGCGCCACCTCGGCGGCGCGCCCGACATGGCTGCCTTCAACCGTGTCATCGACCGCATCCGGCCGCTGGGCTGGCATGTCGTGCTGCACCTCGATGCGCAGGACGTTGCGCCGCTGAAGGATATGATCGCCGCGCTGCCGGTCCCGTTCGTCATCGACCACATGGGACGGGTGGACGCGAAGCTGGGTCCCGATCAGCCAGCTGTCGGCATCCTCCTCGAACTCGCCAGGCTCGAGCGCTGCTGGATCAAGGTCTGCGGCTCCGAGCGCATCGCAGCTCCCCCCTTCGACGATGCCGTTCCGATCGCGGCCCGTCTCGTCGCCGCGCTCCCCGACCGCACGCTTTGGGGCACCGACTTCCCCCATCCCAATCTCAAGCACCCCGTCGACGAGGCCGATCTGGTCGACCTCGTGCCGCGCTTTGCCCCGACCGTCGAGGCACAGGCCTGCGTTCTCGTCGATAATCCCGCCGCCCTCTACGGTTTTGCCGGGGATGCCGGGCAGTATCGGGTTTCGTGACGCATGCCGTCGTCGGTCGCGCGAGATCGGCGGCTGCCCGCGCAAGGCGCGACACTTTCAACGCACCACTCTCGCTCAACGGAGACCACCATGAAAGCGCATCCGAACCGCCGACGCTTCGCCAAAGGCGCCCTGGCGACTGCGCTCCTGCCGGCGCTGGCAACCTCGGCGCAAGCAGCCTTCCCCGACCGTCCGATCAAGGTGATCGTCCCGTTCGGACCAGGTGGGCTTGCCGACACCACGATCCGCGTGGTCGGCGAGAAGCTCGGCGCGCGATTGGGCCAGCAGATCGTCGTCGTCAATCAGCCCGGCGCCCAGGGTGTGATCGCGGCCAAGGCCGCGCTGTCGGCGCCGGCCGACGGCTACACGATCGCCATGTTGACCAACGGCACCGCAGTCAGCGCCGCTGTCTCAAAGCAGCTGGCCTTCGACCCGATCGGTGACTTCCTGCCGATCTCGAGCCTCGGCTTCTTCGACTTCGCGTTCCTCGTCGCCAAGGACTCGCCCGTCAAGACGCTTCAAGACTTCGTGGCCGCCGCCAAGGCCAAGCCCGCCGAGACCAACATCGCGACCGTCAACATTGGGTCCACGCAGCACCTCACCGCCACGCTCTTCAAGCGCGTGACCAACATCACTTGCGCAATCGTGCCGTTCAAGACCACGCCCGACGTGCTCACCGCCGTTATCCGCAACGACGCCCAGCTCGCCGTCGACGGTTTCGCCCCGGCCAAGGCCATGCTGGTTGATGGAACGCTGCGCGCCATCGCCACCACCGGTGACACACGCTCCGCCGGTCTGCCTGACGTGCCGACCGCCATCGAGTCGGGCTTCAAGGAGTTCGATGTTTCCTCGTGGAACGCGCTGTTTGCGCCCAAGGGCGTGCCCGCCGACATCATTGCCAAGCTCAACGCTGAGATCGTTGGCGCCGTCGCCGATCCTGCCGTCAAGGCGAAGCTGCAGACGCTCGGCATCGAGGCGCGTGCAGGCACACCCGCCGCCATCGGTGACCGGCTCAAGGCCGACATCGCGAAGTGGACGGACGTGGTGGAGAAGGCCGGCATCGCCCGGAAGTGATCCGCATCTTGCTGGCGTGGTTCCGATACGACCTATCGCCGTCACAGGTCTGCAATCGGCCCGCGCCGGCACAATCACCAACAAAGGGAGATACGACCATGCAACGCACGTTCAGCCGCCCCGGTGCCATCGGAGCGATCGCAACCGCTGCGGCCGCTCTTGTTCTCGCCGCGGCCCCCGCCGCCGCAAAAGTCGATTTCGCCGGCAAGACGATCGAGTACGTCATCCCCTTCAATCCCGGCGGCGGCTCCGATGCCTGGGCGCGCTTCAATCTGCCCTTTCTCCAAAAGTATCTGCCGGGCAATCCCGTGATCGTCGTCAAGAACGTGCCTGGCGGCGGCTCGACCACCGGCACTAACCAGTTCGCCACCACCGCCCGGCCCGACGGTCTGACCATCCTGGGCACGTCCGCCTCCACGCAATTCCCCTACCTGCTCGGCGACAAGCGCGTGCAATACGAATACAAGGACTTCCGCTTGATTCTCGCTGCCCCGACCGGCGGCGTCGTCTACATCAATCCGAAATTCGAAGTGAAATCGATCAAGGACCTGGGCAAGCTCAAGGGGCAGCAGCTGATCTACGGCAGCCAGGGCGCGACCTCGCTCGACCTCGTACCGATGCTCGGCTTCCGCGCGCTGGGCCTCGACGTGAAGTACGTGTTCGGCATGAAGGGGCGCAGCAGCGGCCGTCTCGCGTTCGAGCGCGGTGAGGCGACGATCGACTATCAGACGACGGGCGCGTATCTGAAGAACTCCATGCCGCTTGTGGAGACCGGAAAGGCGATCCCGCTGTTCTCCTGGGGCGCCACGGACGACGACGGCAAGATCGTGCGCGATCCAAACTTCCCCGATCTGCCCCACATCGGCGAGGCCATCGAAGTCGCACTCGGCAAGAAGCCGTCGGGGCTGGAGTGGGATGTCTTGAAGTCCTTCCTGCTGGCGGGCTTCGGCGCACAGAAGATGCTGTTCCTGCCGAAGGGCACGCCCGACGACATCGTCGAGGCCTATCGCGCCGCTGTGCGCGCCATGCGCAAGGATCCCGAGTACCAGAAGGGCCGCAAGACCGCGATCGGCGACTATGAGCAGCTGACCGACAAGGCCGGCGAGGAGCTGCTGCGGCAAGGCACCACGCTGGCCCCGGACGCGCGCAAGTGGATTCGCGACTATCTCGCCACAAACTACAACGTGAAGTTCTGAAACGCGCCTTGTGCTCTGGAACGGACGCTTGATGCCGGACGCAGGTCGTCAAGCGTTCGTGAATCCAGAACACCATCAAGAGACGAGATTAGTGTTCCGGGCTGACACTTGGGAATCAAGTGTCAGAGTCGGAACACTAGCATGGAGCGGGGGCCGCGCGCCCCCGCGGGAGCCCCGGGATGCCTGGCACCAACACCGTCAGCATTGCCTTCATCGGCTTCGGCGAGGTGGGGCAGCGGTTCAGCTGCGACCTGCAGGCCGCAGACTCTGTCCGCCTGTCCGCCTACGACCTCGTCTTTGATGATCCCGCTCGACGCGGTGAGCGGCTTGCGAAAGCACAAGCGCTGGGTGTTCGCGCTGCGCCGTCGGCGGCCGAGGCCGCCGCCGGCGCCGATTACGTGATCTCGGCCGTCACGGCCAGTGCGGCCGCTCAGGTCGCGCGCGCCGCGGCGGCCTACCTCGCGCCCCACCAGATCTTCCTCGACGTCAATTCCGCTTCGCCCGGCACCAAGAAGCGCGCCGCCACCGACGTCCAGGGCGCAGGTGCCCGCTACGTCGAAGGTGCAGTCATGGCGCCGGTCGCCGTGCCCGGCATCAAGGTGCCGATCCTCGCCGGTGGTCCCGCCGCTGACGTGGCTGCCGAGCAGCTGAACCGGCTCGGCATGAACCTCACCGCCGTCGCCACCGAGCATGGTCGTGCCTCCGCGATGAAGCTTTGTCGCAGCATCATTATCAAGGGCCTCGAAGCCTTGATTGTCGATTGCGCGGCCGCGTCGAAGTCCTGGAATGTCGACAAAGAGGTGTTCGCCAGTCTTGCCGCGACCTTCCCATCGATCAATTGGCCGGCCCAGGCCGACTACATGGCCGAGCGCATCGCGACGCATGGCTTGCGCCGGGCTGCCGAGATGCGCGAGGCGGCCGACATGTTGGCGGACATGGGGCGCGATCCTGGCCTCGCCCGCGCCGTCGCCGACGCGCAGGAACGCGGCGCCAAACCAAAACTGTGAGCTGACGGCAAGTGCACAAAGTCCAGCGCTGCGACTGCGCTGGGCCAAGCGAACAACAAATCAAGGGAGAATGAGGAATGTCGATGACGAGGCGCGACGTGATGGCAGGCGCAGGTTTGGCCGTCTTGACCGCAACCGCCGGGCCGCTGGCCCAAGCTCAGACCGCGTCGCCCGAGCAGGGCGGCGGTGCGCGCCAGGCGCCGGGATTTTATCGCTACAAGGTTGGTGAGATTGAGGTCACCGCCATCAACGATGGCTATGCCGAGCGACCCTTGACGGGCTACGTCAAGAACGCGCCCGAGGCAGACGTTACGAAATTCATGCAGGACCTGCACCAGCCCGCCGGCAAGGTTCGCGTGCCGTACACGAGCCTCGTGCTCCGCAGCGGAGGAAAAACCATCCTACTCGACACGGGCAACGGCGATTCCGGCGCGCCGACGACGGGAACCTGGATGGCGAACTTCAAGGCTGCGGGCTTTGATCCCGCCGCCGTTGACACGATCGTTCTAACACACCTCCATCCCGATCATATCAATGGCATGCGATTGAAGTCCGGTGCGGCAGTGTTTCCGCGCGCGGCGGTCAAGCTACCTGCCGCGGAATGGAACTTCTGGATGGACGACGCCAAGATGGCGGCGGTGCCAGAGGCGCGCCGCGGCGTCTTCAAGAATGTGCGTCGCGTACTTGCTCCGCTGGCCGCAACGGTCTCCAAGTTCGCCGACGGCGCCGAGGTCGTCCCGGGCGTCACCGCCGTTGCTGCATATGGGCACACGCCCGGACACACGACGTTCGCGATTGCGTCCGGCAATGCGCGTATGATGATGATGGCGGACGTTACCAACCACACCAGCGTCTTTCTGCGCAATCCGGATTGGCATGTGCTGTTCGACATGGACCCGGAGATGGCGGCGAAAACCCGCCGTCGCATGGCCGACCTCGCCATGACCGAAAGAATGCAGGTGGCCTTCTACCACGCGCCGTTCCCGGCGACGGGCTACCTCGAGAAGCATGGCAACGGCTACCGGCTCGAACCGGTACAATGGTCTTGAGCCGTTACCTCGAGGTCGAACGCCGTCGGCGTCGCCTCATTGTGTTGACATGACCCGCGCCTGTCGGAGAACCAGCATGCAGACTGCAATCCGTTGCATGATGATGCGAGGCGGCTCCTCCAAAGGGGCCTATTTCCTCGCCGCCGACCTGCCGTCCGACCCAGCCGCGCGCGATCGCGTGCTGCTGGCCGCGATGGGATCGCCCGATCCGCGTCAGGTCGACGGCATCGGCGGCGCTCATCCGCTGACGAGCAAGGTCGCGGTTGTGTCACGTGCCACCGATCCGGGCATCGACATCGACTTCCTGTTCGCGCAGGTGGGCATCGACAAGCCGATGGTCGATACCACGCCCAACTGCGGCAACATCCTGTCAGGCGTCGGCCCGTTCGCCATCGAGCGCGGCCTGATCGCTGCCAGTGACGGCGAGACGCGCGTCAAGGTCCGCACGGTCAACACCGGCACCATCGCCGAACTGCTGATCCACACGCCCGGTGGCCGCGTCGACTATCAGGGCGCAGCGCACATCGACGGCGTACCCGGTACGGCGGCGCCGATCGCGATCGACTTCCTGGATGCGGCGGGTTCGGTATGCGGCAGCCTGCTGCCGAGCGGTCACGCGGTCGACCGGATCTGCGGCGTGGACGTCACGCTGATTGACAACGGCATGCCCGTCATCGTGATGAAGGCGGCCGACGTCGGCCGGACCGGCTACGAGCCCCGCGACCAGTTGAACGCCGACGCGGCGTTGAAGGCGCGCATCGAGGAGATCCGCCTCGCTGCCGGCCCGCTGATGAACCTCGGCGACGTCTCGAAGCGCGTCGTACCGAAGATCGCGCTCGTCGCGCCGCCCAATGCCGGTGGTCACATCACGACGCGGTCCTTCATTCCCCACGAGTGCCACGCCTCGATCGGCGTATTCGCGGCAGTCTCGGTCGCCACCGCAGCGGTCCTGCCGGGCTCGCCCGCCGCCGCCGTCGCCCGCATTCCCGATGGCCCGGTCAAGACGCTCTCGGTGGAGCACCCGACGGGCGAATTCTCCGTGCGTCTGCAGGTCGGCGGCACGCCGCAGGCGCCCGTCGTGGAGCGCGCCGGGCTCTTGCGCACCGCGCGCATGCTGTTCGACGGAATGGTCTTCGTGCCCGACAGCGCCGTGTCGGGGCGCGCGCATCATCACATGGCAGCCGAGTAGGAACAGCGCCGCAATGTCGAACGCAAAAAAATCCGGTCTCGTCATCACCGCTCATCCCGGCGACTTCGTCTGGCGCGCGGGCGGAGCCATCGCGCTCCACGCCGCAAAAGGATGGCAGGTGAAGATCGTCTGCCTCTCCTATGGCGAGCGCGGCGAAAGCCAGTTCGCGTGGAAGACCGCGGGTGTGCGCATGGAGGACGTCAAGGCGCAGCGGCGAGAGGAGGCGCAGCGCGCCGCCGAGATGCTGGGGGCTCAGATCGAGTTCTTCGATGCCGGCGACTATCCCCTACGCGTCACGCCACAGATGCTGGACCGCACCGTCGACATATACCGCGAGGTCAAGCCGGCGTTCGTGCTAACGCACGCCCTTGAGGATCCCTACAACTACGATCATCCCGTCGCCGCACACTTTGCCCAGGAGGCGCGCGTCATCGCCCAGGCCGCGGGCCACAAGCCCGATCCCGCGCGCGCCTACAGCGCACCGCCGGTGTTCCTGTTCGAGCCCCATCAGCCCGAGCAGTGCAACTTCAAGCCCGACGTCATCCTCAATATCGACGACGTCTGGGAGACCAAGCGCAAGGCGTTCGAGATTCTCGCCGCGCAAAAGCACTTGTGGGCCTACTATGAGCGCGTGGCCTTGAACCGTGGGATGCAGGGCGGCCGCAACTCCGGTCGCGCCATGACCTACGGCGAGGCCTACCAGCGCCTGTTCCCCGAAGCCCTGGAGGTGCTCGCATGAAGCCGGTCGTCGTTCGCATCATTTCGAGGCCCGATCTTGGCGTCGTCGAGGGACTGCGCGCTCATGGCGTGGCGACCGTGCATGAGGCGATGGGCCGTGTCGGCCTGATGAAGACCTACATGCGCCCGATCTGGCCGGGCGCGCTGATCGCGGGCCCCGCCGTCACAGTTCTCGCGCACCCCGGCGACAATTGGATGCTGCACGTCGGTATCGAGCAGGTGAAGCCCGGCGACGTTATGGTCGTCGCTGTTACAGCCGACAATACCGACGGCATGTTCGGCGACCTGCTGGCGACGTCCTTGAAGGCGCGTGGCGGCGCAGGCCTCGTGATCGATGCCGGCTGCCGCGACGTGCGCGTGCTGACCGAGATGGGCTTTCCCGTCTGGTCGCGCGCCGTCTCCGCCAAGGGCACTGTCAAGGCGACATTGGGATCCGTCAACGTCCCCGTCGTGTGCGCGGGTACCGCGATCCATCCCGGCGATGTCATAGTCGCCGACGACGACGGCGTCGTCGTCGTGCCGCGGGCGGATGCCGCAGCCGTGCTCCAGGCTGCCGGCGCGCGCACCGCCAACGAGGACGAGAAGCGCCAGCGACTCGCGTCCGGCGAACTCGGCCTCGACATGTACGCTATGCGCCCCGCGCTTGAGAAGGCGGGGCTGCGCTACGTCGACCGCCCCGAGGACGTGTGAGCATGACGCCCGAGCCGACGTTCGACGTCGCACACCTCGGCCACGTCGAGGTCTATACCGACAAGTTCGAGGAGAGCCTCGACTTCTTCACGCGCGTCTATGGCTTGACCGAAAGTGGCCGCGACGCCAACAGCGCCTATCTGCGGGCGTGGGACGACTACGAGTTCCATTCGCTCAAGCTGACGCGCCATCACACGACCGGCGTCGGACATATCGGCTATCGCGTGTCCTCGCCGAAGGCCCTGGAGCGTCGCGCCGCCGCCGTCGCCGCCGCGGGCTATGCTGCGACCTGGGTCGACGGCGATCCCGGCCACGGCCGGGCCTTGCGCGTCTCGGACCCCTTCGGCCACGTCTTCGAGCTATATTGGGACACCGTGACGTATCGCGCGCCGGCAGCCGAACGCCCCGCGCTCAAGAACATCGCCCAACGCTACCACGCGCGCGGCTGCTGCCCCCGCCGTCTTGACCACGTCAACCTGCTGGCCGAAGACGTCGGCCGCATCCGCGATTTCATGACGACGTGCCTAGGCGCGCGGGTGACGGAGTTGATCCAGCTGGACAACGGCCGCATCGGCGGCTGCTGGTTCACGGTCAACAACAAGACTTATGACCTCGCATGTACCGAGGAGCACGGCGGCGGACACGGAAGATTGCATCACGTCACCTACGCGACCGACCAGCGCGAGGACATCCTGCGGGCCGCCGACATCTTCCTGGAGAACGGCGTGCACATCGAGACCGGCCCGCACAAGCATGCGATCCAGGGCACGTTCTTTCTTTATGTCTGGGAGCCGGCCGGCAATCGCGTCGAGCTTGCCAACGCCGGTGCACGGCTGATCCTGCAGCCCGACTGGCAGCCCGTCGTGTGGACCGAGGCCGATCGCAGGAAAGGACAGGCGTGGGGTTTGAAGACGATCGAAACCTTCCACACCCACGGCACGCCGCCAATCCCGCGCCAACGCTGAGCCAGAGCCCGTCACGTATTCATGTAGGCGCCGCCGTTGCAATGAACGCTCTGGCCGGTGATGTAGGTGGCGCGCGGTCCGGCCAGGAAGCGGATGAGATCGGCCAGATCCTGCGGCCGTCCTTTTCGGCCTATCGGGATCTTCACCCCGTCCACCGCCGAGACCGCCGACGTCGAGCCGCTCGCGCGATCGGTATCGAAGGCGCCGACGACCACAACGTTGGCGCGAATGCCGCGCGGGCCGAGCTCATGGGCGAGGCCGCGCACGAAGGCGGCCTGGCCCATCTTCGCCGCGCTGACATGCGCGCGCCCCGGCGCACCGGTGGTGGAGGCCAGCCCCCCGACGCCGATGATCGATCCCCCGCCGCGCTGTGTCATCGACGGCAGCACCGCCTTGACCAGATGGAAGAAGCCGACGATCGAGATCTCCAATGGCGCCCTGAAAGTTTCCAGGTCCATCTGCTCGATCGGCACGACGCCGCGCGAGGCCGCGTTGTGTACCAGGATGTCGACCCCGCCGAACGCGCTCACCGCGGCAGCGACCATGGCCTCGACGGCGGCGGGATCGCACACGTCGGCGACGAACGGCATGGCCTTTCCACCGTCAGCGCGGATGCCGTCCGCCACAGCGGTGCACAACTCGCCCGACCGACGTGCGTTGATGACCACGGCGGTCCCCGCGCGTGCCAGTTCCTCGGCCGTCGCCCGGCCGATGTTGCGCGCGCTGCCGGTCACGATGGCGACCTTGCCGGCGAGTTCTTTGTCGCTCGAAGTCATCGTCCAGATCTCCTCGCCGGCCTGCGCGCGGCCCGCTCAGCGCCCGCGGAACACCGGCGGGCGCTTGTTCAGGAATGCATCCATGCCTTCGCGGAAGTCCTCGCTCATATAGCACATGAGCAGCAGGTCGCGCCCGCCGCCGCGCGGCAGCGTCGGCCGCAGCCGCAACAGCGCCTCCTTCGTTGCCTGCAACGTCAGCGGTGCGTGTGTCGCGACCTGCCGCGCGATCTCCTCCGCGCGCGTCACGACGGCTTCGGGCGCGACCACCTCCGTCACCAGGCCGATCGCCAGAGCCTCGGTCGCATCGATCATGCGCGCCCGGAAGATCATTTCCTTCGCGCGCGCCGAGCCGACCAGATCGGCGATCCGGGCAAAATTGTTCATCGATAGGCAATTGCCCAGCGTACGCGCGACGGGAAAGCCGAACCGGCAGCTGGTCGCGGCGACACGCAGGTCGCAGCACGCTGCGATGCCCGCGCCCCCGCCCGCGCACGCGCCGCGAATGGCCGCGATCGTCGGCACCCGGCAGCGCTCCAGCGCGCCCAGCGTGCGCTCGATGCGCGCTTCGTAGGCCAGCGCATCCTCCTCCCGGTCGAACGTGCGGAACTGCGACATGTCCGTCCCCGCCGCGAACGCCTTGTCGCCGGCTCCGGTCAGGACAAGGGCGTGCAGGGAGCGATCGTCGTTGGCCTGGGCACAGATCTGCGCCATGCGCTCATACATCGCGAACGTCATCGCGTTGCGCGCGTGCGGCCGATTGAAGGTCAGGGAGCCGACGCCGTCGCGCACCTCGTATAGGAGATCGTCGCCGGCCGTGGCCGCAAGGTCGGGATCGAAGGCCGGCGTTGCGGCGGGCGGCTCGGTCATGGGGCAGGGGCCTCGAGGTTGGAGGAGGGTGGGCATGCCGGCCAATCAGGCCATGCAGATTGTAGACAGTCAACGATCTGCGGAAATCAGTTGACACTCTTTGCCCCGGCGGCCGAGACTTTGCCGATGAGTGAATCCATGAGTGACGATGCACTGAAGGCGATCGCCTCGCGCCGTGCCCGCTCCCTGACGGCCATCGTCGAGAAGGAGTTGGAGCGCATGATCGTCGGCGGCGAACTGCGCTCGGGCGAGCGTCTGAACGAGCAGATCCTGGCGCAGCGCTTCGGCGTGAGTCGCGGCCCGATCCGCGAGGCCATGCGCGCACTCGAGCAGGCCGGTCTGGTCTCGGCCCGGCTCAATCAGGGTTTCTTCGTGCGCCAGATCACGCCCGAGGAGATCGGCGAGATCTACGAGATGCGCGCCGTCGTCTACGGCTACGCCTGCGCGCGGCTCGCCGCCCACATCGATCCCTCGCAGCTTGGCCAGTTGGCAGACGACGTCGCGCGCATGGATGCTGCGATCGTTGTCGGCGACGCCGGCGCCTATTACCGGCTCAATCTTGCCTTCCACGATCGCATCATGGGCCTCGCCCGCCACGAGCGTGCGCGCCAGATCTACGAGTCGTTGATCAATCAGACCCACCTCACGCGCCAGCGCTCGCTGGTGTCGCCGGACCGCATGCGCGCCTCCAACGACGAGCACAAGGCCTTGCTTGCAGCCTTCGCGACCGGCGACGTGGCCGCTGCTCGCCGCCTGGGCGAGGAGCACGGCATCGCCGGTCGCCGGCGGTGGCAGGCGACGCTGACCGACGAAGCGCAAACAACCGATTTTAGACGAAAAGCTTGAAGAGCCGACGGCGCAATCCGCGTCCGGGCCATCCGGTCGTGGCGATCCGACCGGACCGAGTAATCTTGTAGGAGGAAACCGCGATGAGACAGAAATCTATGCACCGCCGATGGCTGGCCATGTTCGCGTTGCTCGGCGCTTTCGCGGCCGGCGCAAGCCTCTCCGAGCCGGCATCCGCCCAGTCCTATCCAAAGGAACGGTTGAACTGGACGATCGCGTTCGGTCCCGGTGGCGGCAACGACATCATGTCCCGCACGATCATCTCCATCCTGGAGAAGTACAAGATGTATCCCGCCGAGATCGTGGCGACCAACCGGCCCGGCGGCAGCGGCGCCGTCGGCTGGGGCTACCTGCATAATCAGAAGGGCAACGGCTATCACATCTCCTCGACGTCCGGCAGCTACATCACCACGCCGTTGAAGTCGAACACGCCGTGGTCGCCGACGAGCTTCACGCCGGTCGCGCTGCTCGCCGCCGACGACCTCGTACTGATGGTCAACGCCAAGTCCGACATCAAGACGTTCGACCAGTTCATCGAGCGGGCAAAGCAGAAGCCGCCGGCGATCGGCGGGACCGGCGCGGTCAACGTCGACTTCATCGTGCCCACGCTGCTCGCCGAGAAGGCCGGCTTCAAGTTCGAGTACGTGTCCTTTAACAAGGCCGGCGAGATGACGACGGCGCTGCTCTCGCAGGCGCTGGACGCGATGATGTCCAACCCGGGCGAGGTGACCGGCCTGATCGCTTCGGGCGATCTGCGTCCACTCGCCTACTCCGGCAAGAAGGCGCCCGAGGCCATCAAGGGCGTTCCGACATTCGGCGAGAAGGGCTACGAGCTCAACATCTCCATGCCCCGCGGCGTCGTGCTGCCGCCCGACGCCCCCAAGGAGGTGCAGGACTGGTGGATCGCGACCATGAAGAAGGTGGTGGAGACGCCCGAATGGTCCGAATATGTGAAGAAGAACAATCTCACCGAGACCATCCTTTACGGCGAGGATTTCAGGAAGTTCCTTGGCAACACGCAAGACCAGTTCGCCAAGATCCTGAAGGCGAAAGGCGCCATCAAGTAGCGACGCCCGCGGCGCGGTCCCACGGCCTCCCTGGTCATGCCCGGAGAGGTCGTTCGCCCGCCCGGACGTTCGCGGCAAGGCGATGGCAGATCACACGACAGAGCGCACCGCCATGAGAGCTGCCTTCACGCTGGCCCTGCTGCTGTTGGCCATCGTCTATACGATCCTCGCCTTCGGCGATCTCAATTTCCTGTCGGCCACCGGGCGCATCGGACCCGGCTTCTTCCCGCGCATCATCGGCGTGCTGTTGATCGCAGGCTGCCTGTTGAACCTCGTCACCGATCTCAAAGAGCGCCGCGCCGGCGACGCGTTGACGAGGGGTTGGCGGGTCGTCGGTGTCGTGTGCGCGCTGTGCGCCGTCCTGATCGTGGCGCTGCAGACCCTCGGCGCGCTGCCGGGCATGATCGTTTTCATGCTGCTGTCGCTCTTCATCCTGAACGAGCGGCGCCCCGTCCACAACGTCCTTCTCGGCACGCTGCTGCCGCTGACGATCTTCGTGCTCTTCCGTTATGGCCTTAACGCGACCATGCCCGAGGGCATGCTGGGGATCGGTTTCTGACCGACGTCGCGGATCGACACGCCAACCACACCTCCGACAGCCGAACACAACGTCATGGACATCTTCGACAACCTCCTGCTCGGCTTCTCGGTCGCGATCACGCCGATCAATATGCTCTATCTCCTGGCCGGCGCAACGATCGGCATGATCGTCGGCATCATCCCTGGCTTCGGGCCGGCCGCGGGCATATCGATCCTTCTTCCGATCACGTTTGGCATGGACCCGACCGGCGCCGTCATGATGCTGTCGGCGATCTACTACGGCTCGATGTACGGCGGCACGATCACGTCCATCCTGCTCAACACACCCGGCGAATCCGCCACCGTTGCCTCGACCTTCGACGGCTATCCTCTGGCCCAGCAGGGGCGCGCGGGCCCCGCGCTCGTCATGCAGGCGGTGGCCTCCTTCGTCGGCGGCACCGTCGGCGTCATCCTGATCACCGTGCTGGCCCCGCTCTTCACCCTGCTCGCGCGCCAGTTCGGACCGCCCGAGTTCTTCCTGCTCGTAATGATGGGCATGATCACTTTGATCGTCATGATCGGCGAGAACTGGCGGTTGGGCGTCATCTCCGCGTTGATCGGCTTTGCCGTCGGCACCGTCGGCGTCGACCTGGAGACGGGCCAGCAGCGCTTCACGTTCGGCTCCGCTGAGCTCGTCGGTGGTATCGAGTTCATTCCCATCGCCATCGGCCTGTTCGGCCTAGGCGAGCTCTTTTTCGCGTTCTATCAGGGGCTGCACGTCGCCGGCTCCGGCGGCATCATCCAGTACCAGAAGGAAAAGAGCTTCTGGCCCAACGCGCGCGACTTCATCGAGACGCGCATGTCGCTCGTGCGCGGCTCCGTGCTCGGGTTCGTGATCGGCATCGTGCCCGGCGCAGGTGCCACGATCGCGTCTCTCATCTCCTATTCCATCGAGAAGATGTCGTCGCGCACGCCGGAGAAGTTCGGCAAGGGCGCCATGGCAGGCCTCGTCGGCCCGGAGACCGCCAACAACGCAGCGTCCTCCGGCGCCATGGTGCCGCTCTTGACCCTCGGCATCCCCGGCTCGGCATCGACCGCAGTCCTGCTCGCCGCATTTCTGCTATGGGGCTTGAAGCCTGGCCCGCTGCTGATGCAACAGAGCCCGGAGTTCGCGTGGGGCCTCATCGCCAGCATGTATCTGGGCAACATCGCCCTGCTCGCCATCAACATCTTCGCCATTCCCGTCTTCGTGACCATGCTCAAGGTGCCCTACCGTATCCTCGCGCCGGCCGTGATCCTGGTCTGCACGATGGGCACCTACAGCGTGCATGGCAGCATCACCGAGGTCTGGCTGATGCTGGTGGCCGGCGTCGTCGGCTTCTTCATGAAGCTCTACGGCTTCTCGCCGGCCGCCACCGTCCTCGCCCTCGTACTCGGCCCGCTGGCGGAGGAGACGCTGCGCCAGACGCTGACAATCTCGCGCGGCTCGCCGATGATCTTCATCGAGCGCGGCACGTCACTGTCCATCCTGCTCATCACGATCGGGGTCGTCGTCGCCGGCCTTGTCATGGCAAGGCGACGCGGACGTTAGTAGGCGCGTGCCGGCGACGAGCCGCGCACCGACGTTCGCGCGTCACGCCGATGCCGGCCGCGGCGCGGGCGGCCGCACCTGATACTGCGCACACACCGCGCACAACTCATCCAGCTCCTGCGCGGCAACGGGGATGCCGCTGGCCAGCCGCTCGCGCCTGAGCTGCCAGCGCCGCTGTCCGGGCATACGGGGTTTCTCGGCATCCGCACGCATCGGCAAGCCCTCCAGCCGGGACGCAAGATCGGCCAGACGCCGATGAAACGCCTCGCCATCCGCTGCCGTCGCCAGATCGATCGCCAGCATGAAGTGCGCCGTGCCCTCCGGCGCCGACGGCGACGCCTCCTTCGACGCCACCAGATCGGCATAAGCCCCGCCGGTCAGCACGCCCGTCATCACCTCGATCGCCGTCAGCAGCGCAAACCCACGCGCGCCGCCGAACGCCAGCAGCAAGCCGTCGAGCGCCGCCTGCGCGTCGCGCGTCGGCTGCCCGTCGCGATCCAGCGCGACGCCGTCCGCGATCTCCGCACCTTGCGCGGCCGCGCGCACGATGTTCTGCCGCGAGGTCACGCTCATCGCCAAGTCGAGCTCGAGCATGCCGCCGTCCGCATAGGGCGCCGCGATGGCCAGCGGATCGTTGCTGAACAGCGGACGCAGCGCTCCGTTGGGCCCGACCATCACCTGCCCGTTCGAGGTCACCATGGCCAGCGTGCCGCGCGCGGCCATGCGCGTGGCGTAGTAGCCGGCAAAGCCGAAATGGTTGGAATTGCGCACCAGGCCGACACCGACGCCGTGCTCGCGCGCGCGTGCGACGACGGCATCGGCAGCCACCGTCGCGACGAGGTGGCCGATGCCGTTGGCCCCGTCGATCTTGACGATCGCGCCCAGAGCTTCCGGCACGGGCGCTGCGTCGGCCGCCACGCCGCCGGCCGCCACGCGCTGGAGATAGGGCTTGAGCCGCCGCAAGCCGTGTGTCTCCACGCCGCGCAGATGCGCCTCCACCATGTGATCGGCCATGGCCTGCGCCGCGCTGTCCGTCACGCCGGCGCGCCGCGCACAGGCGGCAACAACCCGGCGCAGCTCGTCGGCATCGAAGTGCGCAAGTGTCGCTTGAGGCGGCGAAGGCATCGGCGGCTCCAGTTCAGTGTTGCCGAACGCGACCGTCGCGTGCGCGTGCACCGCAGTCGGTGTCGCGCGCGCACGTCCGCATCACGATTGGTGCGCTCACGCCAGCCAACGCCCGCCGCTGTCCTCGGCCAGCGCGAACGCCTTGGTGCCGGCATCGACCACGCCCGAATAGCGCGAGAAGAACAGATGGCCGTTGACCGGCGCCGTCAACTGCTCGACTTCCTGCAGCGTCGTCATGTCGACGATACGGCCGAGAACGGTGCCCTTTTGGACCGGCTGCCCGAGTTCGCCCGGATCCTGGAACGCTGACTCCAGAAAGCCGCCGCGCGACGGGTTGGACTCTTTGCGGGCGGCACCGGGAAAGTAGAGCTGGCGTGGCGGCGGGCGCACGGTCTCGTCCAGCATCCCCAGCCCGCGCATGACGTTGCGATAGCCCTCGACGCCCGACTTCATGTAGGCTGTATGGTGCTGCGGCGACAGATAGACGCCGGCCGTCTCGACACTGAAGCCGATCTTGCCGAGGCTGTTGGCATAGCCCACAACCGATTTCGGGATAGGGTTCTCGTGCAGCATGATCGTGCCGAAATGGCGTGCATGCGCGAGGCACATATCGCGCAGCGTCGCCTCGGCGGCGGCGTTGACGTCGACACGTGATTGCAGCCGTCCACCCGATCCCCCGCAGTGATAATCGACGACCACGTCGGCGTGCCGGATCAGACCGTCGGCGATGGTGTGGGCGATCATCTGCGTGAGGTTGCCGCGCGCGTTGCCCGGAAAAACCTCATGCAGGTCCGTGTTGCCGTGCTGCTCCGGCGTCTGCCGGTTGAACACGGCCATCGACAGCGGATTGCACACGGGGATGGCGCAAACGCGCCCCGCCAGCGTCTGCGGATCGAGCCCGTCCAGCAACTGGCGGATCATCATAGCCGGCACCGTCTCGTCGCCGTGGATCGTCGCCGTCAGCGCCAGCGTCGGTCCGGGCCTGCCGCCGTTGACGACATGCAACGCGAGCGCCAGATCGCCCGTCAGCGTCGTCGTCACGGGCAGCTTGTAGAGATGCCGCCCGGCCGGCTGGTTCGCCCACATCGCTTCCTTGGACATGCCATCGCCTCCTGCAAACGAGATCTGACGTCTCCGGGCTCAGCCCCTGCGTCTCTCCAACACGATCGCGCTGATGATGGACACCACCGTCAACACGGTCAGCACCAGTGCGATCGGCTGCGCGAGGATGAACCCGACGACGTTCCCGCCGGACAACGTGACAGACTGGCGGAAACCGGTTTCCGCGATCGGTCCGAGGATCAGGCCGAGGATCAGCGGGGCCGGGGAGAACCCCGTCTTGCGCATCAGGTAACCGAGCACGCCCGCAGCGAGCATCGTGTAGACGTCGAACATGTTGTTGCCGAGCGAATACGCGCCCACGACCGACAGCATCAGGATGATCGGGATCAGCACTGCGTTCGGGAGCCGCGTGATCAGCGCCATGTACCGGCCGAGCGACATGCCGATCACGCCCATCACGATGTTGGCCAGCAGGAAGCCGTAGATCACGGTGTAGGTGACAGAGGCCTTCTCGGTGAAGAGCGTGCGGCCGGGCACGAGCCCGTGCACGATCAGCGCACCGAGCAGGATCGCCGCGGTCGCGCTGCCGGGAATGCCCAGTGTCAGCAGGGGCACGAGTGAGCTGCCCGTCACCGCGTTGTTGGCCGTCTCCGACGCCGAGATACCCAGGATCGACCCGTTGCCGAACGCCGACTTGTCGCGTGCGAAGCGGCGCGCCTCGTTGTAGCTCACCCATGAGCCGATGTCGGCGCCCGCGCCCGGAAGCACGCCGACGAACACACCGATGAGCGAGGAGCGCGCCACCGTCGTCCTGATCGCCTTGATCTCCACCCACGTCGGCAGGAAGCGCCAGCGCTCGGTCGCGCTGAGCTGAACGCGCTGCACCGTGGCCTGCGCGCTCTCGCACATCAGCAGCGCTTGGGAGACCGAGAACAAGCCGATCACGACGGGTACGAAATTGAAGCCCGACTGCAGTGCGGTGAAGCCGAAGTCGTAGCGCGGAAATCCCGTGTCCTGGTCGAGACCGACGGTCGAGATCGCAAGTCCGATCGTGCCCGCGAGCAGGCCCTTGACCATGTTGCCGCTCGACAGTGTGCCGATGATGGTCAGGCCGAACACCGCCAGCATGAAGTATTCCGCCGGGCCGAACCGGAGCGACAGCAGCGACAGCGGCGGCGCGATCAACAGGAGGGCAAGCGCGCTGGCGACGCCGCCCATCACCGAGGAGAACGTGGCAACCCTGAGCGCTTTGTTGAATTCGCCCCGCTGCGTCAGCACGAAGCCGTCGATGGCCGTGGCCGCCGACGCCGACGTGCCCGGCGTATGCAGCAGGATCGCCGGGAAAGAGCCGCCGTAGATGGCCGCCGTGTAGAGGCTCATCAGCATCAGCAGCGCGGCCGTGACGTCCATCGAGAACGTGACAGGCAGCAGCAGCGCGACCCCCAGGTTCGCGGTCAGCCCGGGTAGCCCGCCGATCACCAGGCCCGCCACCACGCCGATGCCGATGGCGGAGAGGTTGGCGAGCGTGAAGACGTCTGCCAGATATGCCAGTGCCTGCATCGCTGCCTATTGCCCCAGGATGCGGGATGCCTCGAGCGGCACTCCGAGAATGAGGACGAAGACGCCATAGATGAAGGCCAATGCGCTCGCCACACCGGCCACGTACAAAAGCCGCCTTTCGCCCGCCAGGACGAAGAACAGCACCGCACACAGGCCCGCCATGGCCGGAAAGAAGCCGACGACCGTCATGGCGACGGTGGCCGCCGCGGTGGCCGCGGCCACCAGCATCGGCAGCAGCAGCGACTTGCCATCGCGCCGTCCCTCACCGCTGCTCGCGGGTGCCGGCGTACCCAGGAACGAGCGCACCACCATCAGCAGCGCAAGCCCCGCGATCGTGGCCACCACCGTCCTGGGAAAGGCGCCGCCAAGTTCGGGAAAGGTGCCGGCGATCAACCACAGCGGAATACAGGCCACGATGAGTAGCCCGCCGATGATGCGATCCCACAAGACCACGACGCTTCAAGCTCGCGTTGAATGCTGGAGAAGCCGGTGCACCCGGGCGGCGCACCGGCGATCGTTGTCAGGAAGGGCCCCGGCCCCTCGCGCGGTCATGGCAGGCCGATCACCACTTCATCAGCGTCTTGATCTCGCCCTCGGTGTCCTTGAGGAACGTCTTGTAGTCGTCGCCCTTGACGACCTCCGGGGCCAGTCCGAGCTTGGCCGCGCCGTCCTTGTGCCCTTTCGAGTTTAGCGTCTTCTCCAGCGCGCCGATCAGCTTCTCTGCGATGTCCTTGGGCAAGCCCGCCGGCGCGGCGATGCCCCGCGACACCGACCAGACCTGATCGAACCCCTGCTCCTTGAACGTCGGCACGTCCGGCAGGAACTCCGAGCGCTTGGGCGACATAACGCCGAGCACGCGCAGTTCTCCGGCCTTGTGCTGCGCCACGACTTCGCTGACGTTGGCGCCGAGCACCTGCACGTGGCCGCCCAGGACCTGCGTCTTCGAGATCGCCGTGCTCTTGTTGTGGATGACGTTGAACTTCCCGCCGCTCTTGGCCTCCATCCGCATCACCGCCAGGTGATCGTCGTTGCCGAAGCCGTGAGCGGTGATGGAGATCGGGCTGGCGCCCTTGGCCGCCTCGACGACGTCCTTGATCGTCTTGAATGGACTGTCGGCCTTGACCGCCCACACGCAGTAATCCGTGACGTGGTTCATCAGGGCGGTGAAGCTCGACAGGTTCTCCGCACGCGGCGTCTTCGGATTGAGATACCCCGCATAAAGGTTCGGCACGTTGATGTAGCCGATCGTGTAGCCGTCGGGCGCCGCCTTCGCGATGGCGCCCCATCCGTTCCAGCCGCCGCCACCGGTGATGTTCTGCACCGTCACGGGCTGTCCGATCGTGGCCTCGAGATCCTTGGCCAGTAGTCGCGCGGTGACGTCCGTCCCGCCGCCGGCGCCGTAGGCGACGACGAGCGTCAATCCCTTTTCGGGGAACGCGGCCTTTGCGACCTGCAGCGGTGTCAGCACGAGTGCAGCCGCAGCGGCTACGAGAAGGCTTCGATGGAAGGCTGGTTTCACGGTGTCCTCTCCCAGTTCGTGTGTGTCAGCGCAATTGGGCGTTCCTGGCGACCGTCGATGCGGAGCACAAGGACGATGTTCCGGAGCCGACGCTGAGCGTGTTGGTCCGATCCGGTCTAGGCAGCAGCAGCGTGGATGGGACGATGACATGGAAGGATGACCCCTGCGCATATCGACGTCAAGGAGTGGCAAGCCATGCGATCAACCTGCACAGGTGGCAAGACACGATGGCACTTGCCGCAGCGTCTCTGGCATGAGACGGGGACGCTGCAATTGACACCACGTCCACTCGATTGCACGTTCCTATCCATTCGATAGAGCCAGCCGATCAGCGAGCCCACATGGAGCTGCGACACCTCAGGTACTTCGTCCGCGCGGCGGAGCTGCTGCATTTCACGCGGGCGGCTGAATCCCTGGGCATCTCGCAGCCGACGTTGTCCCTGCACATCCAGCAGCTCGAAAAGGAAGTCGGCTCGCCCCTGTTCGACCGCACCGGCGGTCAATTCCGGCACGTGCGTCTGACCCAGGCGGGAACACGTCTCCTCGTCCATGCTCACGATGCGTTACGCGCAGTCGAGCGCGGCAAGCAGGAGATCGCCGATCTCAACGGCCTGCTGTGCGGCAGCGTCACCCTCGGCGTGAACAACATCTTCGTCGCGCGCATCATGTCGCGCTGCCTGCCTGCGTTCTCGGCCGCCTACAAGGATGTCGAGATTGTCGTCCGCCGGGGCAACCAGGAGGACCTCGAAGCTGCGATCCTGGCCGGCGAGATGGATCTGGCGCTGGCGTGGCTGCCCGCGGAGTCGCGAGAAATATCCTCAGAAACGCTATTCTCCGACGAGTTGGTGGTCGTGGTCGGGGAGGGCCATCCGCTGGCCGAGGCGGACGCCGTGTCGCTCGTCGAGCTCCAAGGCCTGCCGCTCGCGCTGCCGACGGTGGCGACCAACATCCGCCGCCTGTTTGACGCCGAGTGCGCCAGGGACAGCCTAAAGCCACGCATCGCATTGGAGATCGACGACACGCCCGCGCGGCTCACCTTCGTCGAGGCGGGGCACGCCGCCACCGTGGCGCCCCGCGGCGCGCTCGTAGATCGCACGCGCCTGCGCACGATCCCGCTGGCGGGCGCGCCGGTGGTGTTGTCGGCGGGCCTCCTCACGCATCGCAGCGCGCATCTGGGCAGTGCGGCACGACGGCTGGCGGATGCGATCCGCGCCGGTGTCCACGACTAGCCCACAGCCGGACGGATCGGCTCTGCCTATCCGGTGGGTCGGATTCCCCGATTGGACTCGCCCCGCCCACCCCCATAAGATGACCTTCCCGCAAGCGCGCGTACCCGCTGCGCATGGCCCAATCGACACGCGAGATCTTCGAGCATGGCGCAGACAACCAAGACGATCGGGCTGCTGGGAATCGGTCTCGTCGGCAGGGCGGTGACACCGCTGCTGCGCAATGCCGGTTATGACATCGTCGGCTTCGCACCGAGCCAGGCATCGCGCGATGCCCTGCAGGCGCTTGGTGGCCGGCCGCTGGCCTCCGTCGCTGAGGTCGGCCGCACCGCCGGCACCGTGGTGCTGGCCGTCTTCGACACCAAGCAGGTCGAAGCGGTGGTGGAAGGCGGCGACGGCCTTCTGTCGGTCACGCCGCCATCGGGCGAGCCGCGCGTCATTGTCAATTTGAGCACTTGCGAGCCGGATCGCATCATGGCGCTCGATAAGCGCATCCGCGGTCGCGCAACCTTCGTGGAGATGCCCATCTCCGGCACCAGCACGCAGATCGCCAAAGCCGAAGGCGTCGGCCTGATCGGTGGCACACCGGCCGACATCGAGGCCGTGGATGGGATCCTCGGCGCGATCTGTCCGAGCCGCTTCCGCCTGGGTGGCATCGGCGCGGGCGCCAAGGCAAAGCTCGCCGTCAACCTCGTGCTCGGTCTTAATCGCGCGGCAATGGCCGAGGGCATCGCGTTCGCGGAGTATCTGGGCCTCGACACCAAGGCCTTCCTCGACGTCGCCCGCAACTCCGCGGCCTACTCGCAGGTGATGGACGTCAAGGGCCGCAAGATGGTGGAGCGCGACTACAAGCCCTTGAGCAAGGTTTCGCAGACGCTGAAGGACTTCACCATCATGCGCGCATATGCGCAACAGGCCGGCCAGCGGCTTCCCTTCGCCGACGTCTACATCGACATGATGGAAGGCTGCACGCGCGCCGGTGAGGGCGAGTGGGACAACGCCGCGCTGATCGAGGAGATCAAGCGCACCAAGGTCGAAGGCACCTGATGCAGGGCAGAAGAATTACCCATGACCAGCAAACCCACGCCAGACCCTGACGGCACAACTTCGGCCACCATCCGCCGGGTCGATGCGATCCGCGTTGCGCTCCCGCTCGCAAAGCCGATGCTCATGGCCGGCGTGCGCATCGAGACGGCCGACAACGTGCTCGTGCGCATCGAGGCCTCCGACGGCTGTGTCGGCTGGGGCGAGGCGACCTCCGCCCCGACCATGACCGGCGATCTCGCCGAAAGCCTCGTTGCCGCCGTCAACCATCTGGCGCCGCTGCTGATCGGCCAGGACGTTCGCTTTCATGCCGCGCTCGCGCGCCGCTGCCTGCACACCATGCATGGGAACGGCGGTGCCAAATCGGCCATCGACATGGCGCTTCTGGATCTCGCCGGCCGCCGCACCGCAACGCCGGTCGTCGATCTTCTTGGCGGCGCCCTGCGCGAGACGGTGATGCCGATGTGGCTGCTCGGCAATCCCTCTGTCGAGGTCGACATCGCCGAGGCGCTGGCCAAGCGCAAGGAAGGCTTCCTCTTCTTCAAGCTCAAGGTCGGCGTCAAGTCGATCGCCGAGGAGCTGGAGAGCGCCAGGCGTCTGCGCCGCGAGTTGGGCGACGACGTGCTCCTTTGCGCCGACGCCAACATGGGCTTCGAGCTGGCGCGCGCGCAAACCTTCCTGCGCCAGGCCGGCGATCTCGGGCTCATGTTCCTTGAGCAGCCTGTACGCGCCGAGGATCTGTCCGGCATGCAGACGCTGGCCGCCATCGGCACCGTGCCGATCTGCGCCGACGAGGGGATTGCCGGTGCGCCCGAGGTGCTGGCGCATGAGCGCATGCGCGCCATGGCCGGCATCAACCTGAAGCTCATGAAGGCGGGCGGACCGCGCGCGGCCATGCGCGTCGCCGCGTTGTGCGAGGCGCTCGGCCTGTCGATCACGGTTGCTGGAAAGATCGCCGAATCCAGCATCTCCGCGGCCAACACCCTTGCCGTCGCCTGCGCCGCGCCCAACGTCGACTGGGGCCTCAACCTCACCCATATCTACCTGGCCGAGGATCTCGTGTGCCGGCCGATCCCGATGCGCAACGGCCATTTCGATTGTCAGCGCGGGCCCGGCAACGGCGTCGAGGTCGACGAGCGCATGGTCGAGCGCTACCGTGTTCGCTGACACGGGCGCACACCTCTACGATTGCGCCCGCTGATGCAGGCGATCCGAAACGCCTATTCGCAGACTGCTCTGCGGCTCTTCAGGCTGTAGGCCGATCACGTCCAAGCGGCGCCCATACGCTGCAACCACAAGGAGAAACGCACCATGACGAAATGGATCGATTTGAGCTGGAACTTCGCGCCGGGAATGCCTGTCCCGCTGTGGCCCGGGCAACGCCAGCAGGAATACATGATGGAAAGCTTCCACATGGAGAACACCGGCGGCAACCAGAACTTCATCCATTTCAACATTCACTGCGGCACGCACGTCGACGCGCCCGGCCACTATCATCCCGGCGGCGATCCCATTGAGAAGGTGCCGCTGGAGCGCTGGATGGGAACCTGCTTCACGCTCGATCTGGAGCGCCCGCAGCTGACGCCCATCGACGTCAAGGATCTCAAGCCCTTCGAGGATCAGTTCACCAAGGCCGACATGCTCTTCGTGCGCACCGGCAACGACCGGTACTGGGGCACGCCGGACTACGCGACGAAGTATCCCTTCTTCACGCCGGAGTCCGGCGAGTACCTGATCGAGAAGGGCTGCAAGCTGCTCGGCATGGATACCCCTGGCCCCGACGCCGGCCTCGCCAGCGGCCATCGCTCCGGCTCGCCTCTGCACTTCACGCTGCTCGGCAACGACTGCCTGATCATCGAGAACCTGCGTAACCTAAAGATGATCGCCGGCCGCATGACTTACGTCATGGCCCTGCCGGTCAAGTTCGAGGGCGCCTACGGCGGCCCCGCGCGCATTGTCGCCAGGGAGCTCGACGCATGACCACGACCGCGACGCCGGAGCCACCGAAGTGGCTCTGGCTTCACGACGAGGACAACGTCGCCATGTCGTTGTCCGACTTCGCCAGGGGCGACAAGGTCGACGTCAAGGGCACCTCGATCGTGTTCGCCGATGCCGTGGAGTACGGCCACAAGTTCGCGGTCAGAAAGATCGCGGCCGGTGCGCCCGTAATAAAGTTCGCCGAGTCGATCGGTGTCGCCCGTCGCGACATCGGCATCGGCGAGCACGTCCACGTTCACAATGTCCAATCGCTCCGGGCAAGGAAGTCATAATCCATGCGCGAGTACGCCGCCTATACGGTCGATGGGCGCCCCGGCATCCGCAATCACGTCGTGGTGCTGTCGCTGAACTCCTTCTGCAACCGCGCCGTCGAGTTGATCGCGCAAGCCGTCCGCGGCACCGTTCCGCTCGTCCATCCCTTCGGGCGAAACGAGATCGGCATCTATCGCGAACGCTTCGAGCGCACGCTGGAAGGCGTGGTGCTGCATCCAAACGTCCACTCCGTGCTGCTCGTCGGCTATGAGCCGCAGTCGACGAACGAGTTCGCCGAGGCCGTCCGCAAGATCACCACCAAGCCCGTCGAAAGTGTGCTGGTGCTGGAAGGCGGCACCATGAATGCGGTCCACGCCGGTGCCAACAAGGCGATGTGGCTGGTGATCGGGGCGTCTGAGACGCGCCGCCGGACGCACAACTTCGAAGGCTTCGTGTTCGGCGTGAAATGCGGCGGCTCCGACGCCACATCCGGCGTCGCCTCCAACGCGGCCATGGGCGAGGCGGTCGACCGCATCATCGAGATGGGCGGCACGGCGATCTTCTCGGAGACGACGGAGATTCTTGGCGCCGAGCACATCCTGGCGCGCCGTGCGGCCAACGAGGCGGTCGCCGCCAAGATCTATCGCGCGGTCGAGGCCAACGAGAAGATGGCGATGGACGCCGGCATCGACCTGCTCGGCGTCAACCCCGTGCCCGACAACATCAAGGGCGGCATCACCACCATCGAGGAGAAGTCGCTTGGCGCGATCATGAAGGCGGGCACGCACCCCATCCAGGACGTGCTGGGCTACGGCGAGCATCCCACAAAGCCGGGGCTCTATTTCATGGACTCCCCGTCGGCAGCCAGCGAGGTCGTCACCGGCCTCAGCGCTTGCGGCGCGCAGATGATCCTGTTCTCGACCGGCACCTGCAACCCCGTCGGTAACCCGATCAGCCCCGTCCTGAAGGTGACCAGCAACCCGCGTACCGTTGCGCGCATGCGCGAGCACCTCGACGTCGACGTCAGCGCGGTGCTGACCAGCGGCATGTCGCTGCGTGAGGCCGGCGACCACATCGTCGATGCTATCGTCGCGGTGGCCAGCGGCAAGCTGACGACGGCGGAGGTGACCGGTCATCTGGAGTTCGCCCCGATCCCCGTCGGCCTGTGACCCCCGGTCTCCCGCGCCCATCGCGAAGCGCGCGAGCACCAAGAGCGACGCATCGTCGCGTTCCGCAGATGAGCCACTATCGAACACGACGATGCGTCGGCGGGTCCCGCGCCAGCCGGTGTTCGCAATTCTGCGCGTGATCGGCCAACTGTAGAGGCTGGCCCTCGAACGCTTTAGCGTTCGTGCGCCCAAGGGGCGCCGGGCGAGGAGCGCGGATGCGTGTGGGCATCCGAAGCGCCAAGGAAGGAACATCCGCCCCGTCGGAGCGCCAGCGGCGCGTGAGACAAATAATGGCGCTCCCTACGGGAGTTCGAACCCGTCTTTTCAGATTGAAAATCTGACGTCCTAACCGATAGACGAAGGGAGCGCTGGGGCGACGGTATAGGAGCCTTTGGCCAAGCTGACAAGGCGAGGCGCTGCCCAGGCGCTGCTGAGGCGGCGCGCGGCCGGCAAAGCGGGCGGCCTCGCCACGGTGGCCCAGCCACGGTAGCCCGCCACGGTCGCACGCGCCGGCTCCGCGCCGTCCCCGCCGCACACCGGCTCCGCCGCCGCCCGCTGGCAAGGCGCCGGCTGTCGGCTATGGTGGCAAGGGCGACCGGTCGCACGCCGGCGCCGATGGCATCAGCTGGGCATATGGAGACGTCGACGATGGCAGGGCGGCTGCAAGGCAAGACGGCATTCTGCACGGCGTCGGGCGCCGGCATCGGGAGGGCGACCGCGATCGCCTTTGCGCGCGAGGGCGCCCGCGTCATCGCCTCCGACATCGACATGGCCAAGCTGAAGGGGCTGGCCGAGGAAGGAGTCGCTGAAACCCACCTGCTCGATGTGCGCAATGCCCGGTCCATCGAGGCGACGGCCCGGCAGGTCGGGCGAGTCGACATCCTGTTCAATGCTGCCGGCGTCGTGCACCATAATACTGTGCTCGACTGCACAGACGAGGCGTGGGACATGGCCTTCGAGCTCAACGTCCGCGCGATGCACCGGACCATCCGCGCCTTCCTCCCCGGCATGCTGGAGCACGGCAGCGGTGCCATCGTCAACATCGCCTCGGCCGCCTCCAGCGTGCGCGGCATCCCACACCGCTACATCTACGGCACGACCAAAGCCGCCGTCGTCGGTCTGACCAAGTCAGTTGCCGCCGACTTCATCCGCCAGGGTATCCGCTGCAACGCGATCTGCCCGGGCACCGTCCAGTCGCCGTCGCTCGACCAGCGCATCGCGACGCTGGCCCAAGCCGAAGGCAAGCCCGAGCCGGAGGTGCGCCAGGCCTTCGTCGACCGCCAACCCATGGGCAGACTGGGCACGGCAAAGGAAATCGCTGCGATGGCGGTCTATCTGGCATCCGACGAGGCCGCCTTCACCACCGGACAGCTGTTCGTCGTCGACGGCGGCTTTGCGCTTTGAAGCGGGGAGGGGGATCGAGCGATGACCGCTGAGACGAAACCAGCACGCAGGCCCGTGCCCACGCGCGCCCAGTTCCGCCACTTCCATACCGTGCCCTCGCGCTGGGCGGACAACGACGTGTATGGGCACATCAATAACGCCGTCTACTACTTCTATTTCGATACCGCGGTGAACCGCTTCCTGATCGACGAGGGCGGGCTCGTCATCGCCGACAGCCCCGTCGTCGGCATCGTCGTGGAGACGGGATGCCGCTACCACACATCCTTCACCTACCCCGAGGACATCGAGGCGGGCATCGTCGTCACGCATCTCGGCAATGCGTCGGTCCGCTACGAGGTCGGCCTGTTTGCCCCGGGCGAGGACGCCGCCCGCGCAGACGGCCACTTCGTTCATGTGTATGTCGATCGAAAGACCATGCGCCCGGTGCCCATGCCGCCCGAAATGCGGGCAGCCATGGAGCGCATCACGCGCTGACCCGGCAGTGTTGTGTGACAAACCGTGTTCAAGACGCATCACCCGGGCACGACAATACAATCGCGTCGAAAAGGCCCCTTTACCCCGGGGCGCCAACTCAGGCTAAATCGTCCCCAGACATAGAATCATCCGCCCCACAAGCGGTGATTGGATGTTTTCAACAGTGCGTTGTCACGACAACGACATCGAAGCGCCAGCTTCGGTGCACGACCGAGTCGTGGCCGGCCTGGAAATGATCTGGCGAGGAGGATCTTCGCGTGAGACCACTAGAGGTATGTCGCATCGCGGTGCTGGCGTTCGGCGTGTCGGTTGTCGCCGTGACCGGACTGGGAACGCCGGGGCCGGCACTGGCTGATGACACCGGCTTGGCGCAGTCGCTTCACGATGTCCGGCGCGAGGGTCGGCGGCTCTGCCTCGTCGATCACTTCCATGATGGCTACAGCGCCGGTCAGGTCAGCAAGAAAGTGGCTGAGCGCGAGGCCATCGCGGCCTGGGCCGGCTTCACAGCCTTCGAATATGGCTCCAGTTGGGGCAGTTGGTCGAAGGCCAAGAGTCGGTCGATGAAGTGCGCGCGAGAGGGTGCCGGCTGGGCTTGCCAGGCCACCGCTAGGCCCTGTCGCTGATCGCGCAAGGAACGTCGAATTTCTCTGGAAAAGAACGATCCACGGCCGGAGCGGCGCCCGCGCTCCGGCCGTGTGTCGTTTGCCCCCTTGTGTAAGCTGCAGCCGGCAAGCAGCAGCGCTCAGCGTCCGAACAGCATCCGCCCGAATATGAAGCGCACGATGCTCCAGCCGTAACGCATCACTACCGCGCGCAGGATCCAGCTCATCAGCCCGCTGCTCTGGAATCCGAGGAGCGAGCCCAAAACCGAGCGGATGATGCCGGGAAGGCCACCGGACGTACCGATGCCCCCGCCGCCACCGCCGCGACGGATCATGTCCGACAGGTCGCCGTAAGGATTGCCGCCGCCACCCGAATCGAGCGGCGTCTGCGGGCCCGGCAGAGGCAGCGGGCTCCCGCCCGCCGACGGCGACGGCACCGGTGGGGCGCGATAGGTGGAATCGCTGCCGCCACCCGGCAGGGGAGGGATGCCGCCCCAGCCGCCGTCCTGACCCTGGCGCGGAGCTGATACCCCGCCGCTGGCACCCGGCATGCCCGGAATTTTGCTCAGAATGTCGCCCAGCGACCCGCCGCCCGATTTGGACATGCCGCCCATGATCATGGCGGCGATGATCGGCAGAAGCTGCTTGATGATGATCTCGCTGAGGCCAGTGGAAGCGGCCGCCCGTGCCGCCACGGCGCGGCTCTTGTCCTTGCTTCCCAGCACCTGGTCCAGAATGCCGATGCCCGCGCTGCGCATTTCCGGGCTGGTGAGCGACTGCGGGTCGTCCAGCGCCCGGCGGACCTGTGGGTCGCCCAGCGTCTGGAGCATGTCTGCCAAGCCCCCGCGCGACAGCGTGTTGCGCTCGATCCGTCGGGAAAACTCCGGCAGCACCGCCTGCACGAGGGCCTCGGTCTGCTCCTGCGACAAGCCATAGGCGCGCCCGATCTCGGCAAAGCCGCCCTGGCCACCCGCCTGCCTCAGCGCGTCTTCCAGTCTCATCGATCGTCTCCCCGACACCAGTTCCAGCGGAAGTTCCAGCGGACATTGTCTCGCTCAGTGTCGTACACCAGCGCCATTGTGGGCTCTACGGAAAATTCCGCCGGTAGGCCGCCGCGCCTGGTTCGGACCGGTTCCGGGCTGCCCCAGGCGCGGCCGGCCCCCCCCGGTGAGACCCTGAGAGGTCCCCGGATCTGCGCCCCTGGCCGGCCCTGGCCGCCCCTGGCCCCGCTCCGTGGCTCCGCCGGTCACGGGACGCGTCCGCGCCCGCCATTAACAGATTTTCCCAAACCCGGCATGGCGCCGACCAAAATCCAATTGTGCCCAGGTTGCAACGGTTCGGCGCATTTGGCATGTTCCGCCGCGCTGAGACTCGCTGATACGGGGGCGAGAGGCCGGCGGCCGCACTGCGTGCCGTCGGTCCTGCCGTTTTGAAGCCCGGTACCTGGGAACCCGATACCTAGGAACCTGCCACGAACAGACCGGCTCGTCGGAAACCGGCACAAGGGACCATTCCATGACCACGATCCTATGGGGGATCATCGCCTGCGGGGCGCTGTCGATCCTCTATGCCATAGTCACCATTCAATCCGTGATGAGTGCGGATGCGGGCTACGCCGCGTATGCAGGAGATCGCCGGCAGCGTCCGCGAGGGTGCACAGGCCTATCTCAACCGCCAGTACACGACGATCGGCATGGTCGGCGTCGTCATCTTCGTTCTCGCCTGGCTTCTGCTCGGCGGTCTCGTCGCCGTCGGCTTCCTTGTCGGCGCCGTACTGTCCGGCCTCGCCGGCTACATCGGCATGAACGTTTCGGTGCGCGCCAACGTACGCACCGCGCAGGCGGCCACCCAGTCGCTCGCTGCCGGTCTCGACATCGCCTTCAAGTCGGGCGCCGTCACGGGCATGCTCGTCGCCGGTCTCGCGCTGCTCGGCGTCGCCGGCTACTTCCTGGTGCTGGTCGGCATGCTGGGACTTCAGCCCAACGTCGCGCACCGTGATCGACTGCGCTCGTCGCGCTCGGCTTCGGCGCATCGCTGATCTCGATCTTCGCTCGTCTCGGCGGCGGCATCTTCACCAAGGGTGCCGACGTCGGCGGTGATCTCGTCGGCAAGGTCGAAGCCGGCATTCCCGAGGACGATCCGCGCAACCCCGCGACCATTGCCGACAACGTCGGCGACAACGTCGGTGACTGCGCCGGCATGGCCGCCGACCTGTTCGAGACCTACGCCGTGACCGTGGTTGCCACGATGGTGCTGGCCGCGATCTTCTTCGGCGGCCAGTCGACGCTCGGCGCGCTGATGCTCTATCCGCTCGCCATCTGCGCGGCGTGCATCGTCACGTCGATCATCGGCACCTACTTCGTCAAGCTCGGCTCCAACAACTCGATCATGGGCGCGCTCTATCGCGGCGTGATCGCCTCGGCCGTGCTGTCGGTCGGCGGCCTTTACCTCGCGACCGAGTTCGTCCTCGGCACGTGGGGCACGGTCGGCACGGCGGCCGGCATGACCATCACCGGTCAAAGCCTGTTCCTCTGCGGCCTCGTCGGCTTGGCTGTGACCGGCCTCATCGTCTGGATCACGGAGTACTACACCGGCATCGGCTACCGTCCGGTGCGCTCGATCAGCCAGGCGTCCGTCACCGGCCACGGCACCAACGTGATCCAGGGTCTCGCTGTCAGCCTCGAGGCGTGCGCACTGCCGACGATCGTCATCGTCGCCGGCATCATCATCACGTTCAAGCTCGCGGGCCTGTTCGGCACGGCGATCGCCACGACGACGATGCTCGGTCTCGCCGGCATGATCGTGGCGCTCGACGCGTTCGGCCCGGTCACCGACAACGCCGGCGGCATCGCCGAGATGGCGGGCCTGCCCAAGGAGGTGCGCCGCTCGACCGACGCGCTCGACGCGGTCGGCAATACCACCAAGGCCGTGACCAAGGGCTATGCCATCGGTTCGGCCGGTCTCGGCGCTCTGGTGCTGTTTGCGGCCTACAGCTACGACCTGCAGTACTTCATAAACGAGGCCAACAAGGCCGGTTCGACGTCGTTCCAGTACTTCAAGGGCGTCGTTCCCGACTTCTCGCTGGCCAACCCTTACGTGGTGGTCGGCCTGCTGCTCGGCGGTCTCATCCCCTACCTCTTCGGCGGCATGGCGATGACGGCTGTCGGCCGCGCGGCGGGTTCGATCGTCGAGGAGGTCCGTCGCCAGTTCAAGGAGAAGCCGGGCATCATGAAGGGCACCGACAAGCCCGACTACGCCCGCGCCGTCGACCTGCTGACGCGGGCCGCCATCAAGGAGATGGTGATCCCCTCGTTGCTGCCGGTGCTCTCGCCGATCGTGCTCTACTTCGTCATCCTGTGGGTGGCCGGTGGCGGCGTGGCAGGCAAGTCGGCCGCCTTCTCCGCGGTCGGCGCCATGCTGCTCGGCGTGATCGTCACGGGCCTGTTCGTCGCCATCTCGATGACGTCGGGCGGCGGCGCCTGGGACAACGCCAAGAAGTCCTTCGAGGACGGCTTCGTCGACAAGGACGGCGTGAAGCACATCAAGGGCTCGGAGGCCCACAAGGCGTCCGTCACCGGCGACACCGTCGGCGATCCCTACAAGGACACCGCCGGTCCCGCCGTCAACCCGGCGATCAAGATCACCAACATCGTCGCGCTTCTGCTGCTCGCCGTGTTGGCTCACTGAGCCCGATCAAGGTCCGCGAACAAACTGCGAAAAGGCCCCGCGCAAGCGGGGCCTTTGTCGTTTCGACTTCGTGGTGTTGTCAGACCGTCGTCTTATATTTCGCCGGCACCTCGAACCCGAACAGCCGAGCCGCGTTAAGCCCGAGGATGTTGCGCTTGGCGGTCTCGTCGAGGAAATCGAGATCCCAGATCTTCGAGGGCAGGTCGAAATCCCAGTGCGGCCAGTCCGACGCATAGAGCAACTGCGTCGGCGCGTTGATTGCCTTGAACGTCGCCTTCAACAGATCCGGGTCCGTCTGCTCCATCGGCTGCATCGTGTAGAACATTTCGCGCATGTAGTGCGACGGCGGCGCCTTGAGCAGCGGCGCCTCCGACGAGCGCATCATGTACTCGCTGTCGAGCCGCTGCATCATGAACGGGATCCACGACAGCCCGCTTTCCACCCAAAGCACCTTGAGCTTGGGAAAGCGCTCCGGCATGCCGTTGATGACCCAGTTCGTCATGTGCACCATGTTGCACAGCACGAACGAGATCGCGTGCATGGAGATGAATCGGTTGAGTTGGCTCGTGTACTGGTCCTGCCAGTAGTTGGCCGCGTGGAACGCGATCACCTGGCCCGACTCTTCCAGCATCCGGTAAAGGCGCGCGTAGACATTGGAATGCACCGGCTTGAACCGCGTCGAGGAGACGAGGAAGCCGGCGACACCCTTCGCTCCCAGGTAACGCTTTACGGTCGCTTCCGCCGCCTCGGGCGAGTTGAACGGCACGTAGAGGAAACCCTTGATCCGTTTATCGTGCGGCAGGATCTTCTCGACCATCCACCGGTTGAACGCACCCGCCAATGCCGCTTCCGTCTCCGGCACTGGATGCGCACCCAGCGTCAGCATCGCGCCGGTGAACATCACCTGGTAGTCGAGGCCCATCGCCTCGATCGCTTTGCGCGCAAGCACCACCTCGCGCGGCACCGACGTATCCGTCACCGGCTCGCGAAGTCCCGCGCCGCCGTGCGGGATGCGACCCCAAACGGCCTGCCACTGTAACCCGGACTGGCCCGAGAGCAGGGCGCCGCGCCCCCCGTTCATCGACAGCGCGTTGGCGCGGATGATGGGATCCTCGATATAGCTCAGCACCTCCGGCCAGTTCTGGTCGTCGCCGATGTGCGCGTCGATGTCGACGATGAACACGTCGTCGTGGAAGCGGCGCCTGTCCGCCTGCCGGCGCGCGAGCGCCAGCACCTCGTTGCTGTCCGACAGCTCGTGATGCACCTCGTAGGTGCGCTGCGGGGGCGGCGGCGAATCCTGAGCCATCGGTCGCTCCCTGGATCTGTGGGGCTATTCGGCGGCCTGCCGGGCCGGCTGGCGATACTTCGCCGGGATCGGCAGGTTGAACACGCGCGCGGCGTTGAAGCCGAGGATGTTGCGCTTGTCGTCCTCGCTCAGGCCAGGCAGATCCCAGATCTTCGCCGGCAGGTCGAAGTCCCAGTGCGGCCAGTCCGAGCAGAACAGCAGCTGCGATTTGGCGTTGATCGCCTCCAGCGTGCCCTCCAGCAGCTTGTCGTTGGTCTGCTCCATCGGCTGCGAGGTGTAGAACATCTGGCGCATGTAGTGCGACGGCGGCTCTTTCAAGAGCGGCGCCTCCGACTGGCGCATCATGAACTCATGGTCGAGACGCTGCATGATGAAGGGAAGCCAGGCGAGCCCGCTCTCGATCCACACAGTCTTCAGCTTGGGGAAGCGCACGGGAATGCCATTGATCACCCAGTTCGTCAGATGCACCAGATTGCACAACACGAACGAGATCGCGTGCATCGACAGGAAGCGGTTGAGCTGGGCGGTATACTCGTTCTGCCAGTTGTGGTGCGCATGGAAACCGATCGGCTCGCCGGCTTCTTCCAGCATGCGATAGACGCGCATGTATTCGTTGGCGTGCACCGGCTTATGGCGCGACGAGGTAACCAGGAAGCCCGCCACGCCCGGTTTGCCAAGGAAGCGCTTGACGGTCGCCTCGGCGGCTTCCGGCGTGTTGAACGGCAGGTAGAGCATCGCCTTCACGCGCGGATCGGCGGGCAGCACCTTCTCAACCATCCAGCGGTTGTAGGCGTTGGCGAGTTCGACCTCGATCTCCGGCACCGGATGCATGCCCAGGAACAAAAGCCCGTTGGGGAACATCACTTGGTAGTCGAGACCCATGGAGTCGATCGCCTTGCGCGCGATCGCGATCTCGCGCGGCACGGACTTGTCCTGCGGCTGCTCCTTGATGCCGGCGCCGTGCGGGATGCGCCCGCCGACGTGCTGCCACTGCAACCCGCCCGAGCCGTTGAGCAGCACGCCGCGGCTGGCCGCGTTGGGGCCGAACGAGAACGCGGCCTCGCGGATCACCGGGTTCTCGATGAACGTGAGCACGTCGGCCCAGTTCTGGTTGTCGCCGACGTGGGCGTCGACGTCCACGATGAACACGTCGTCGAAATTGCGCCGCTTGGCCTGCCGGCGCGCGTGCGCCAGCAACTCGTTGGAATCCGACGTATCCTTGATTTCCTCGAACGTCCTGTCGAAGCCGCCGTCCTGGGTCATCGGTGTTCTCCTTGGGAGACGATAGAAAATGGGCTCAGTCGATCGCCGTCTCGTCGTTGCGGCGTGGTCGCGAGCCCCACATGCTCAAGTCGAACAGGTTGAGGTCGACAACGCGGATCAGGTCGGTCACCGTCACGCATACCTCGGTGGCGTTGACGGACTGGCGCGCCGTCACCGGCAGGAAGTAGCGATCCTCGACGTCGACCTTGCGCGCATAAAGGCGCACCGCCGCCGTCATCAACTGCTGCACGGCCTCGTCGGGGATGTCGCCCGTCGCCTCGTTCTCCAGCGCCCGCTCGGCGGCCTCGAAGGCATCCTTGGCGGCCCTGACCAGCGTCGCGACGTCGGCGCCGCCGACCGTGCCCTGGGCCTCAGTCAGTGAAGAGGACATAGACTTTCCCTTCCTTCACGGCAGTCTTGTAGCCCTTGAGCTTTGTGTTCGGCTCGCCGGGATGCTGGCCGGTGCGCAGGTTGAACTCGAAACCATGCCACGGACAGACGAGGTGCACATCCTCCTCCACCCAGCGCATCCCGTGACTTTTGCCGTCGGCGTCGATCGTCTCGGCGACGCGGTTCAGGATGCGACCCTGGCAGACAGGCCCGCCCATGTGCGGGCACTCGCTCTCCCAGGCGTAGAAGTCGTCGCCGAGCCGGAAGACGCCGATCTCGCGCTCGCCCTCCACGACGATCTTGCGGTCCCGCTCGCCGAACGCGGACACCTCGCCCACCAGGATCTCTTTCATCGCGCTTCTCCCCAGCCGGCGGGGCCGGCACTTTATCGCTCGCTTATTTGCGCCGAGTTTGCCGTGATGCGCGCCCGGCGGCAAGCCGCATGGGTGCATAGCTTAGCCGCAGGCAAGGTTGTGGGATGGGGCAGCCGCTGCTCCTTATGCCGCCTGTTTACCGTAGTAGAGCATCGCCACGTGCTCGGCCTCCGCGAAGAACAGCCAGCGCTCCGTCAGAATGCCGAAAGCTGAGGCCAGCACGGCCAGCACGGCGAGTAACATCGCCCAAAGCCCACCCAGCATGTAGCCCGCAACCAACAGTGCGATCGGCACCACGAACGCGAAAACCACGGCCAGCGGCCGCAGCGCCTCCACATGTCGCCGCGCGATTTGAAAGCCCATCTCGCGCATGACGAAGTTCGCCTGCGTGTGCGGGGCTTCCACCTGCCGCACCTGGCCGAAGCGGCCGAGCCCGGTCGCCGAGCCCGCCGTCAGGTCGCGCGGGCTTGCGTCGATGGCCGACCAGTAGACCGCTTTCATCACCCAGCCGAGCGCCAGGAACGCCACCGCGAGCCAGATATGGCCACGCATCAGCCCGCCGTGCGCGGCGAGCAGCAAGCACAGCAGCACCGCCCCCGTCGCCAGCGCCAGCACGACATAGACCGGCATTGTCAGCGGCTGCGCCCAAGCGCGGATCGTCGGCAGCGACGCGTAGATCATGCCGGTACAGACGACCGTGGCCAGCGCGCCCGCCACCGTCAGCCACGCCGCCAGCGCTCCCCAGCCGCCGAGAAGGCCCGCGTTGGTCGGCCCCCCGATGATCCACGCATAGGCGAGCGCCAGCGCGGGCACGTAGGTGGCGACGGCGGCGACGCCCTCGCGCGACAGCCACGAGGAACGCCACTGGCTCATGGCGCGCCACGCACGCTCGGGGTGCCCCAGATGCAGCGTGGAGGACAAAAGTCCCGACGTAATGAGGGCGAGCGCCAGCCCGAGGCCGGCCACGCCGAGCCCCGTCGTCAGCGGCACGAGTCCCAGCGCGCCCAGAGCGGCGAGCCAGATCAGCAGGCCGTAGCCGGCGCCCGAGGCGGCGGTGAAGTAGATCACGGAGTAGGCGGGATGCATCGCGTTTGTCCTCCTCAGCGCGACAGCATCTTGTCGGCCCAGGCAAAGAAGCGCTCGGTGGCGCTGCCGTCGGGCGCGGCGGACTGTTCGGTGGCCGGAGTGTGAGCAGGTTGGCGGGCGCCGTCGGCGCGCTGGCGCGGCGGAAGGTACTTGTTGACCGGGCGGTAGCCGAGTTCGGGCATCAGGTCGTAGCCCTCGCGCTCGGAAACGAGCTTCGACACTGCACTAGCCGGATCGCCCAGATCGCCGAAGTGGCGTGCCCCCGTCGGGCAGGCGCGCACGCACGCGGGAATACGATCCTCAGGCTGGAACGTCTCGTTATAGATGCGGTCGACGCACAGCGTGCACTTCTTCATCACGCCGTCATCCTGGTCGTATTCGCGCGCACCGTACGGGCACGCCCACGAGCACAGCTTGCAGCCGATGCAGGTGTCGGGGTTGACGAGCACGATGCCATCTTCCGACCGCTTGTAGGAGGCGCCCGTCGGGCACACCGTCACGCATGCCGGCGTCTCGCAATGCAGGCACGAGCGCGGGAAGTGTACGGTCCGGCTCTGCGCGGGCCTGGGCCCGACACCCGGCTCCATCACCTCGTAGGTGTGCACCCGGTTGAGCCAGACGCCGTGCGGATCGGCACCGTAGGCGTCGTGGTCGGAAAGCGGCGCGGAGTAGCCTTGCGTGTTCCACTCCTTGCACGAGGTGGCGCACGCCTGGCAGCCCACGCACGTGTCGAGGTCGATGACGAGGCCGAGCTTTTTCGGCGTGGAGGCGGGGAGCGACGTCATGCCAGCACCTCCTTGGCACCGGGCAACACCTCGAAGCGCGGCCACGTCTGGCCCGCCTCCTCTGGCCGGGCTTTCTCGATCGATACCTTGAGGTCATACCAGGCGGCCTGCCCGGTGACGGGATCGGCGTTGGCGAAGCGGTAGCCGCCGGCCTGTTCCGGCAGCAGCTCTGTGATGAGGTGGTTGAGCAGGAAGCCGCGCGTCGCCTCCGGCGCATCCGCATCGAGCGCCCACGCGCCCGCCCGCTTGCCGATGGCGTTCCACGTCCACACCGTGTCCGGGTTGACGCCGTCGACCAGCATCACCTGCGCCTTGACGCGCCCGATCGGGCTCGTGATCCACACCCAGTCGTCGTCACCGATGCCCAGTGACGCGGCGCGGTCACGATGCATGTAGAGCCGGTTCTGCGCCGTGATCTGGCGCAGCCACGCGTTCTGCGAGCCCCACGAGTGGTACATGTGCATCGGCCGCTGCGTGATGGCGTGGAACGGATAGCTCTCCCCGCCGCCTTGCGGGGAGGGGTTGGGGGCAGGGGCGGCGAAAGACGCTCCGCCCGCCACTGCTTCGGCCGGATACCAGCCCGGGATCGGATCGAAGAATTGATCGATCCGCGCGCGATGCGTTTCCGGCGGCTGCACGGGGCCGTGTCCTTGGGCGGCCAGACGGAACTTCTGGATCGGCTCCAGATAGAGCTGGAACACGATCGGGTTTGGCGCGCCGATGAAACCTGCGGCGACGGCCCAGTCGAGGTAGGCCTTGTTGGCGTGCCGGTAGTAGCGCTGTTCCGGCGTCAGATGGTGCTGGTGAAAACAGCCGTTGGCGACGTAGCGGTCGAGCTGCTTGGGGTTGACCGCGCCCTTGCCGTAGCTCTCGCCGTCCACGCCGCGCCAACCCGCCAGCGGCCCGACGCCCGGCGCGCGCTCGTGATTGACGATGTAGTCGGCATAGCCGCCGGGGTACTTCGCCTCGCCCTCGTCGTCGACGAAGCCAGGCAGCTCCAGCCGTGCGCCGATGTCGAGCAGCACCGTCTGGAACGCGCGCACGTCGCGGTCGGGTGCCACGACCGGCTGGCGGATCGCATCGGCGGCCCCTTCCGCGTCCGAGATCGGCCGGTCGAGGAAAGAGATGCAGTCCCAGCGCTCCAGGTAGGTCGTGTCGGGCAGGATGAGGTCGGCGTACGGCGATCATCTCCGAATCGAAGGCATCCGAGTAGATGATCTTCGGGATCTTGTATTCGCCGGTCTCTGGGTTCTTCTCGGTCAGCTGTTTCAGCACGGCGGGAATGTTCATCGACGAGTTCCAGCTCATGTTCGCCATGTACATGAACAGCACGTCGACCGGGTAGGGATCGCCCTTCGCCGCGTTGGTAGATGACCATGTGCATCAGGCCATGGGCGGCGACCGGCGCATCCCACGAATAGGCCTTGTCGATCCGGAGCGGTTTGCCGCTGCCGTCGACCAGCAGATCCTCCGGTCCCGTCGTGAAGCCGAGCGGCGCCGCCGGCAAGCGGCGTGTCGGGCTTGACGGTGCCCGCCTTGCCCGCCGGCTTGTTCGGCGGCGGCGTCGGGCGCGGGTAGGGCGGCTTGTAGCGGAACCCGCCCGGGCAATCGATCGAGCCGATCAGGATCTGCAGCAGGTGCAGCAGCCGGCAGGTCTGGAAGCCGTTGGCGTGGGCGGAGATGCCGCGCATGGCGTGCACCGAGACCGGCCGGCCGGTGATCGTCTCGTGACGTCGCGCCCGGCCCAGTCGGTCCACGGCTGCTCGAGATCGTGATCTGCCTTGTCGAAGGCCGCCTCGGCGAGTCTCCGTAGCGATCCGGCGGATCGTCGCAGCCGGAACACCCGTCACCTCGGCCGCGCGCTCGGGCGTGTAGTCGGCCGCCAGGAAGCGCCGCGCGATCAGCTCGAACGAAGTCGACGCGCCGTGCGCCCGTCGGCGAGCGTGCGCGTGCCCGACAGCGCCGGCGTGATGTCGGTGCGCGTGGCGTCGGCGAGTGCACCCGTGGTCTTGTCGAAGCACAGTGGCTTGCCGTCGTCGTCGCGCGCGAAGAGCCCGTCGTCGGCCGCTCCCGGTGCGTCGATGACGAGCCACGGTGCGTTGGTGTAGCGCACGAGGTAGTCGAGATCGATCTTCTCGGTCGCGCATCAGCTCGTGGATCAGCGCGCCGACGAGCATGCCGTCGGTGCCGGGCTTGATGCCGATCCATTCGTCGGCGATCGCGTTGTAGCCGGTGCGCACCGGATTGACGGCGACGACCTTGACGCCGCGCGCCTTCAGCTTGCCGAGCTCGCGCTTGATCGGGTTGGAGGCATGGTCCTCGGCCACGCCGAACAGCAGGAAGTATTCGGTGCGGTCCCAGTCGGGCTCGCCGAACTCCCAGAACGAGCCGCCGAACGTGTAGAGGCCGGCGGCCGCCATGTTGACCGAGCAGAAGCCGCCGTGGGCGGCGAAGTTCGGCGTGCCGTACTGCTGCGCGAACCAGCCGGTCAGCGCCTGGCTCTGGTCGCGGCCGGTGAAGAACGCGAGACGCGACGGGTCCGTCTTGCGCACCTCGCCGAGCCACGCCGTCGCGATCGTCAGCGCCTCGTCCCAGGAGATCGTCCTTGAACTTGCCCGATCCGCGCTCGCCGACCCGCAGCATCGGCGCCTTGAGCCGCGAGGGCGCCATAGTGCTGCATGATGCCGGCCGAGCCCTTGCCGCAGATCACGCCGTGGTTGACCGGGTGGTCGCGGTTGCCCTCGATGTAGCGGACCTTGCCGTCCTTCAGGTGTACGTCGATGCCGCAGCGGCACGCGCACATGTAGCAGGTCGTCTTCTTGATCTCGTCGGCCGAGGGTGTCGAAAGCGCGATCACCGGCTCTCCGGACGCAGCTGCGCCAGGTCTCATGTCTCGTCTCCTCCCGGGAGCCCGGCGCTCAGGTCCTCCGGGGAGGGGACGGCGCGCGCCTTGTCGTTCGTGGGGTTTCGTTCTTTGGGTGCCGCTTGTGGCGTGTGGTTCGTCGTCGTCAACGACAAGCGCCCGCGCGGCGCCGCCGATGCGCCGAATTCGACGGCAAGACGACGGCCCCGTCAAGCCGCCACGGGCCTCAACCCGTGGGCGATGTGGCCCCCGGCAGTGGACGCGCGGGCAGCAGGCGCCGGATCAGGCGTCCGATGACTGGCTTGAGACGCCCGCCGGCGAGCCAGCGCCAGGCCAGCACGACCACCACGACCGCCAGCAGACCCGGCAGGATCGCCACCCACGTCCCCATCAGCGCCAGCACCGCCGTAACCGCCCACAACAACGCCAGCGCGTGCTCGAGCATGCCCACCAGCTTGGACTGGGCATGGCGGCGCATGAACGACCGCCGCCGCCCCTCCGTGGGGTGCCACAGGTTGATCATCACCGTCGATGCGCCTGCAACAAGGCAGAAGGCGCCGGCCGCTAGCGTGCCGGGCAGGGTCACGAAGGACAACGCGATCAGCGGCAGCGCCAGCAGCCCCGCCACGGCGAGGCCGATCACCTGCAACTTGCCCAGGTCCTGCGCCGCGCGCGACACGGGCGCCGTCGCCATGAATTCCGGCGCGTCTTCGCCCGAGATCGCGATCCAGGCGAGCGCACCCGACACCTGCGCGGCAACCACCACCAGCGAAGGCGTCACCGCCACGATCGGCGAGCCGTTACCCACCCCGCTCCGCCACAGGATGAGTGCGACGGGCAACGTATAGATGATCTGTAGGAAGAGCTGGCCGAGGATCCAGGGATCGCGCGTCAGCAGCCGCCATTCCTTGCGCCGGATGCTACGGCCCGTTCCGCCCACGAAGCTGAGCGGCCCCTTGCGGCGCTCCGAACGGACCACTTGCGCACTGCTCGCAGCGCGCAACGCGCCGGCCACGAACCGGTCGCCGAGCAAGCGGCTGGCGAGTGCGAACAGCCCGCCCGCGAGAAAGACCATGACCAGCAGCGCCACAGGATCACCGGCCGCCGCGCGAACCGGCAGCCACATCACGCTGTCGCTGCCGGCTTGCCCGGCGCTGGCGGCGGTCTGGCGCACACCTTCGATCACGGTCGCACGCATGTCGCGCGGCAGCACGGCCGCCGCCTGGATCGACAGCGCGACCACCGCGCCGATCACCGTGGCGAGCACCTGCGCCGCTGTTCGCGTGCGGGTCGGCCCGAACCACCGGAAGAGCAGCAGTGCAAGGCCCATCCCCAGCGTCGCTGCAATCACGGCCGACGCCGCCAGTGTCGGATAGACGGCGAGCCACCGCGGCTCCCCGGCCAGCGCCGCGGCATTGGCGAGCGGGATCAGGAAAACGCCCGCGGCAGCGCCGTTCTCGGCGGCCATTGAGGCGAGCCGCGCCGCCGCGATCCGCCGTGGCGGCAAGGGCGCCGACAGCATCAGGTCCAGATCGCTGCGCACGAACAGCGTGCGCGTCGCATTGAGCAGCGACTGCGCCGTCATCCACGACATCGCGAAGGCGAGCACGCCCGCCACGCCACCCCACAGCAGCGCAGCATCGCCGCCCGGCTGGCCGGCAGCGACGACGCGCATGCCGATCGGCAGCGCGATCGCGTGCACGATCGCGGCGACGGCGATCACGAGCACGATCCGTCCGCGCGGTCCAAGTCCGCGGAAGAGATCGGCAAAGCGACGGCGCGACAGCCGCAGGTCGGCGATGACGAGCCAGGCGAGCGACCCGGGCCGCGCAAACGTGAGCGGGCCCATCACGCAGCCTCGTCGACGGCTTGTGTCAGCTCCAGGAATAGATCCTCCAGCGAGGCCGTCGCCGCCGCGCTCTGCTCGCCGCGCCCGGCGTGGAGTTCCGCCAGCGTGCCTTCCGCGACGAGGCGTCCTTGCCGGATGATGCCGATGCGATCGGCGAGCCGCTCGGCCACCTCCAGGATGTGCGTCGTCAGGATGATCGCAGCACCCTGCGCCACGCGCTCGGCCAGGATCGCCTTGACCTGCCGCGCGCTGGCCGCATCGAGACCGGTCAGCGGCTCGTCGAGCATGATCAGTTTCGGCTCGTGGATCAGCGCGCCAGCCAGCGCCACCTTCTGCTTCATGCCGCGCGAAAAGCCTTCGCAGCGCTCGTCGGCGTGCGGCCCAAGTCCGAGCAGCGCAATCAGGTGCTCGGCGCGCGGCACCGCAATGTCTGTCGACACACCCCAAAGTCCGGAGATGAACTCCAGGTATTCCAGCGGCGTCAGCTTGTCATAGATCATCGGCTCGTCTGGCAGCCAAGCCGTGATCTGGCGCGCAGCGAGCGGCCGGGCCAGCGCATCGACGCCGAATATGGAGATGCGGCCGGCGTCGGGCGGCAACAGGCCCGCGATCATGCGCAGCGTGGTCGTCTTGCCCGCGCCGTTGGGCCCCAGCAGCGCATAGAGCTCTCCGGGACGGATGGTGAGATCGAGACCGTCGACGGCCGGCCGGCCGAAGGCCTTGCTCAAGCCTTTCACGTCGACCGCCGGCAGGGGGAGCGGAGCGCCGGCCTGTGCGCCGGCCTGGCCGACCGCGTCGGCAGGCGCGGTACCCGGATGTTCCGGGCGCGCGGAGGGAGGCGACATGTTTGTCGAAGCCGGCACGGGGACCCTCCTTCATCACGCGGACTGACGGCGGCGAGCCTAGCGCCATAGTCTTGCGGGCCTGTTAAGCGGGTCCGGCCAGTTCCGGACATGGAAAAGGCCGGCCCCGGGAGGCCGGCCTTTCCCTCAGCGTTGCCCGACGTCCTGCTCGCACCGCATGCCGGGCCGGCGTCAATCATTCCCTACTTGGGGGATAGTGGGGTTGGAGGCGCCAGAGGAGAACGAAGACTTGGGAGGGTTTCAGTCCCGCCGACCGGGCGAGATTGCGGTAAGCATTGGAGACCGGGACGCGTGGGATCTGGCGCTTTTTCATGAGCCACTCCATCGTGCGTGAGGAGCCGGGCCGGCGGGAGCCGCGAGCGCGCGACGCCCGTCTCGTCCGGCCCAGGGGTGGGCCGGATGATGCGCGCTGATCTCGCGAAACCATGTGCCGGAACGGCGGTCTCGGACAGGATGACCTAAAGGTGCGCTGCCGTTTGTCCGAACGCTCCCTCGGGTGGCCTGCCCATAGCCCCACCCCGCGTTCGACCGGCCGTTGGTGCCGTTCGCTACAATGCTCAGGCTCAGAGTCGTGGTGGGCAAACGTGCCCCCTGCTCCGACGCTCGCACCCGCGATGGCGCCGGCGATCGCCGCCGTCGTCCACCGTTGCGCGGACCATGCCCGCACAATCGCAAGAGTAGGCGATTCTCCTTGCACTTGGATGACAATCAATGAGGCAACGTCTGCCTGAAAGTCGTCCACAAAAAAGGCCGCTGCGACGTGCGCGGCGGCCGTTTCGATGACGCGGTGGCCTGAGCGCTCGCTCATGCCAGCTCGCTGATCAGGGGGCGACGCGGATCTCGTCGCCCTTGGCCGCCTTCTGCACGGCCTTTTGCACCTTCTCGAACGCGCGCACCTCGATCTGGCGGATACGCTCGCGGCTGACACCGAACTCGCTGGAAAGGTCCTCCAGCGTCACCGGGTCTTCCGCCAGCCGCCGCGCCTCGAAGATGCGCCGCTCGCGCTCGTTAAGCTCCGACAGCGCGCTCGACAGGAATGTCTTTCGTCGCGACAGCTCCTCGCTCTCCACGAGCCGCTCTTCCTGATCCGGCGTATCGTCGACCAGCCAATCCTGCCATTCGCCCGACTCCGAATCCGCTCGGATCGGCGCATTGAGCGAAGCATCGCCCCCGAGCCGGCGGTTCATCGAGATCACGTCCTCCTCGGGCACGCCGAGATTGGTCGCAATCGTCTTTACTTGGTCGGGCCGAAGATCGCCGTCATCCAGCGCCTGCAGCTTCGACTTGGCGCGCCGCAAGTTGAAGAACAGCTTCTTCTGCGCCGCCGTGGTGCCCATTTTCACGAGGCTCCACGAGCGCAGGATGTACTCCTGAATCGAGGCGCGGATCCACCACATGGCATAGGTCGCCAACCGGAAGCCGCGGTCGGGATCGAATCGCTTGACCGCCTGCATCAGGCCGACATTGCCTTCGGAGATGACCTCGCCGATCGGCAGACCGTAGCCGCGATAGCCCATGGCGATACGCGCGACCAGCCGCAGGTGCGAGGTGACGAGCTTGTGGGCGGATTCCGAATCCCCATGCTGCTGCCAGGCTTTGGCCAGCATGTACTCTTCGTTCGGCTCCAGCATCGGAAACTTGCGAATCTCATCAAGATACCGCGCAAGCCCAACGGAGCCGCCCGCCAATGTCGGAAGTGCCTTCGTCGTAGCCATCGTTTCCCGTCCAGCCTGCCCCGAGCCCCTATTGGCCACGGTTTCTGCTGCTCCTTCATCTTACGTCGAAAGCGGTGTCGGTGGATTGCCGCTGCGCCTTCGCCGCCTACTTGGTTAGTCCATCAGAGCGTCGGCGCCAAACCAACTCCCTGTGTCGCACTTGTCACGCCAACTCACCCGTGAGTGACGGGTTCCCGATCCCCGGTCGCCCGGATGGCGCGTCGCCCAGATCGTCTGTCGCCTTGCGCGGTTATCAAGTGGAACGTATCGGAGGCCGAAGTTCCGTCGCGCGCAGCCGGTGCGCCGCACGGACCTGCCGCATCGAGCGGGTGGAGACGGGTCGAAGCCGATCTGGCTAGACCGTGCGACCATGATCGAGGTGTGTTCGCACGATGCCCCGCGTCCGCCCGCTGTGCCAGCAGGCCGGTTTTGCGCAGGTTGTGATATGTGCATCGCGCATGGCAGTCGCAGTCCACCGTCGACAGGGCCTGACCGCTTGGGAATTCGCCCCGCGCGTGCCCCAGGACACTCCTGCAAGGCAAATGGGGACGCCCCGCCCCCGGTTCAAGGCCTGGGGGACATTTTTCACGTTGGGAGCAAAACTGCGGGTCGGGCCGTCGAACCCGGAGCTGCTGTCGGCGGCGTCAGCGGCGGCGGTCGGCCTCGTCCTCGCCCTCGAAGTCGATCCGATCGGCCCAGTTGCGCCGCGACAGCTTGCGTTCGACGCTGCGCTCTTCGTCGTTGCGCGGCCACAAGGCGATACACGCGAGCACGATGATACCCAGGAGCGCCGCGAACGCGTCGAGCTCCGTGCCGAACGGTCGGGCAACGTAGACGTAGGCAATCAGCAGCATGATGGCGTAGGCGGCAGCCGCAACCCGGAAGCGGAACGCCGAGACATAGCGAATGGATGGCATGGCAACGCGCTCCTCGTTCCCGTTGCACCCGGTGGCAGGCCGGGGCGGGCGACTTTGAAGGGCGCGATTATCCCGTGTACGGGGTTAAGATCTTGTAACCGTCGAACGCGACTCAGGCAGCCGGGATCCTCAGCGCGGTGAGAAGCCGGTCCAAGTCGGCTGGCAGTGCGCTCTCGAAGCGCAGCGGGCGGCCGGTCACGGGATGCTCGAAACCGAGCGCCGCGGCATGCAACGCTTGGCGTCCCAATGTGGCCAGCGCGGACTGGGCCTCCGCATCGAGCTTGCGCGCACTGGCTGCGAAATGCGCCCCATAGGTGCGGTCGCCGAGCAGGGGATGGCCGATATGCGCCATGTGTACGCGGATCTGATGGGTGCGCCCTGTTTCCAGATCGAGGTCGAGCCGCGCCGCCACCGGCGCCAGACGGCCGCCGGGCAGCACCTCGCGCAGCGTGTAGTGAGTGACGGCGTGCCGGCTGCCAACCCGCCCGCTGACCGCCATCTTCTGGCGATTGTGCGTCGCGCGCGCGAGCGGCGCTTCGATCCGGCCCGCGGGCCGGTCCGGAACGCCCCACACGATCGCCGTATAGGTGCGCTGCAGCCGCCCGTCCGCGCCGTGCGCGGCAAACTGCGCCGACAAACCCTGATGCGCGGCATCGGTCTTGGCCACCACCAGCAGCCCTGAGGTCTCCTTGTCCAGGCGATGCACGATGCCCGGCCGTCGCACGCCGCCGATGCCCGAAAGACTGTCCCCACAGTGCGCGATCAGCGCGTTGACCAGCGTGCCGGTATCGTGGCCCGCCCCGGGATGCACCACCAGCCCGGCCGGCTTGTCGACCACCAGCAGCGCGTCGTCCTCGTAGACGACGACAAGCGCGATCGCCTCGGGCTGCGGCTCGGCCGGCACGGGTTCGGGCACGGCGACGACGAGCACGCTGCCCTGTTTGACCCTGGCCCCGGGGTCACCTATCGTCCCGCCCGCCGCGCTGACACGGCCGTCCAGGATCAAAGCTTTCAGCCGCGAGCGGGACAGATCGGGCAGGTGCGCGGCGAGGACGGCATCGACCCGGCGGCCGTCGTCGGCTTCCGGCACGAGCACGGTCCGGGTCCTTGAAGCATCGGTGTCGCCAACCATGGTCATCGTGGCCGTGGGCTAGGGTTTGGCAGCGTCGGCGTGTCGGGTTCCGCAAATGGCGCGCGCCGCAAGCGGACCAGCGGGGAGTACGAAATGGCGTCAGATGCGACGGGCAGCACGCGGCAGGCGGGACTTGCTGCAACGGGTACGAGCCGCGAGGCCGGCCTGCAGCGCATCCTCAAGATCAGCATCGTCGTGATGGGCGTGCTGATCGTCGTCGGGCTGCTGACCGTCATCGGCAGAATGATATATCTGGCGTCCGGTGGCCGCCAGCAAGTCTCGACAACCGCAGGTCCCGTGGCGCCGGCCGCCCGCCTGCCGCTGCCCGACGGCGCGGTGGTGCGCACCGTCGCCCTGTCCGGCGACCGGCTGGCCGTGCACTTCGATGCCCCCGGCGGAAGCGGCATCGCCATCCTCGATCTCGCCACCGGACGCGCCTTGTCGCGGGTCGAGCTGGTGCCCGAGCCACCCCGCCGGTGAGGCGGCGCGCGGCACATCGTCGGTCCCGCGGCTCGCAGCCTCGCAACGGCCGGCGCATGGCGTCGACCGGCCCCGCGCAGGGTGCTGCATCTGCACCCTGCGCACCATGATGTCGCCCGGCACGTCGCCCGGCTCGGGCCCACGAGACACCGGCGAGAGGACCGGCGAGATCGCGCTTGATCGCCTCGGGCTTGTCCCCTATACGTCGCCACTCCAACGGCCCGCCCCGTTCGTCTAGTGGCCTAGGACACCAGCCTCTCACGTTGGTAACAGGGGTTCGAGTCCCCTACGGGGCGCCATTTGCTCATGCATGGCAGCCAGGTTCGCGCGGGCCCAGGTGTCGGCGCGACGCTGCGTGCCGCAGCCGGCCGGAACGCCCTCACACGACAGCGTTTGTGCCGAGCGGCTTCCAGATGCAATGGGGGCCGAGCGCGGCGATGTCGGGCGCGCCGATGTGCACCATCACCCGGTCGATCTCGTCACGCAGAATGTCGAGCGCCTTGGCCGCGCCCTCCTGGCCCGCCGCCGTCACCCCGAACAGCGTCATCCGCCCCTGGAACACGTACCTGGCCCCCAGGCACAAAGCGGTGATCACGTCGCCGCCGCGTCGGATGCCGCTGTCGAACATCACGGTTGTTTTCGACCCCACCGCATCGACCACGCCCGGCAATGCCTCGATGGCGGCCGGCGCACGGTCGAGCTGTCGGCCGCCGTGGTTGGAGACGATCACGCCGTCGGCGCCCGCGTCGACGATACGGCGGGCCTCCGAAGGGTCCATCACGCCCTTGACCACGAAGTTGCCCCGCCACAGCTTGCGGCACATTTCGACGTCGGCCCACGTCACCGGCGTCGGCATCTGCGAGGACTGGAAGTCGAGCACGTCGTCGACGCTGGCGGACGGCGGCGCATAGCGCACCCAGTTCGACTGGTGCGGCATGCCGTGGGCGAGGTATGTCATCATCCAATCGGGATGCAGCAGCGCCTCAAGGCGGGCCTTCCACGACACGCGGTAGGGGCGCACGAAACCGTTGCGCAGGTTGCGCTCGCGCTTGGAGTTGACCGGCACGTCAAGCGTCAGCACCAGCGTCTCCAGCCCCGCGTCGCCGGCCCGCCGTATCATGTCTTCGGAGATCTTGCGGTCCTTGGCGACGTAGAGCTGGTACCAGCCATGCTTAGGCGCAAGCCGGCCCAGATCCTCGATCGATCCCGTCGAGGCGCCGGACATCACGAATGGCACGTTGGCGTCGCGTGCGGCTTCGGCCAGCATCATGTCGGCACCCCGGCGGAAGAGGCCGGCCAGCCCCGTCGGAGCGATCCCGACCGGGCTGCTGTAGGTGCGCCCGAACAGCGTCGTCGTCTGGTCGCGTGTTGCCACGTCAGCGGCCAGAAAGCGCGGCACCAGCCGGATGTCGCGGAAGGCGGCGACGTTGCGTGCCGCGTTCGTCTCGTCCTCGACCGCCCCGTCGATGAAGTCGAAGGCGATCTTCGGCAGGCGCCGGCGAGCCGCGCGCCTGAGGTCGTCGAAGTTGATCAGGTCGGGAAGGGCCACGGTCGTTCCTGTCGAAGACGTTGCGACGGCTGGAGATCTATCGGATGGCCGCGCGTCAGCTTAGCGCGCCGGCATCCACCCGCACCGGCGTCCCGGTGATCAGCGAGGCGGCGGGCGAAGCGAGCCAGACGACCAGCCGGGCGACCTCCTCGGGCGTGCCGAAGCGATCGAGCGCCTGGCGCGACATCAGCGCCTTGCGCATGTTGGGGTAGTCGAACAGCGGCCCCGCCAGCGGCGTCTCGATCGGTCCCGGGCAGACGCAATTGACGCGAATGCCGCGCCGCCCGTAGCACTTCGCCGCGCTCGTCGTCAGGCCGACGACGGCATGCTTGGAGGCGCTGTAGGCGGGCAGCAACTGGCTGCCGATCAGCCCGGCGACCGATGCGGTGTTGACGATGGCATGCCCGCCGGGCGGGGGCTCTTGCGTCAGCATTTGCGTGATCTGCGCCTGCAGACAATGCCACACCCCGCGAACGTTGACGTCGAGGATGCGGTCGAGCTCGGCGATTGGCAGCTCGTGCAGCTCCCCCATCGGGCCGAGCACGCCGGCATTGTTGAAGGCGCAATCGATCCGCCCCCAGGCCGCGACTGCCCCTTTGACGAAGGTCTGCACGTCGGCGGCATTGCGCACGTCGACACGATCGGCCCGTGCCGCCCCACCGGCCGCCCGGATCGCCGTCGCGGTCGCCTCGGCCGCCGCCCCGTCGATGTCGCTCACCGCGACCTTGGCGCCGGCCTCGGCGAATTGCAGTGCGGCGGCACGGCCAAAGCCGGACCCCGCGCCCGTGACAAGCGCGATGCGACCTTCGAGTTCGGCGGACATGGATCGTCTCCCTGGCAAGCCCGCACCAGACTACACGCGCCCCGGCCAAAGACGCCACCTCCTAGGCGACGCGCTCACCACTGGCGCACCCACCTTGTGAGGCCCTGGCGCGGCCCGTCTCCGGTGGCCGGCATCGGGCCGGCGGCCCCGCGCGCGACCGGTCCGCCAATGCCGATCGCAGATAGCTTTTTCCTCAATTTACCAACAAATCCAGGGTATCCGCTCAACGCTTCCATAACCTTCTGGTCATAGCGTACTGCCATGGCCGAAATCCTGACCATCGACGACGATCCGATCCAGCACGAGATGCTCGAAGCATTCTTTGCCGGCAGCGCGAAGGCGCAGATCGTTCGCGCCATGAGCGGTACCGAGGCCAAAGCGCTCCTCGTCGACGGCCCCGACCGCTTCGACCTGCTCGTCTGCGATCTCAACATGCCCGACTTCGACGGCGTCGAACTGCTGCGCCATCTTCGCGATATCGGATGCCGGTCGCCGATCCTGATCGCCTCGGGCGCGCAGCGCGCCGTCATCATGGCGGCGACGGAGCTCGCGCGCGCCTATGGCCTCAACCTGATCGGCAGCCTGACCAAGCCCCTGAGCTTCCCCGCGCTGGCGGCAAGCGTGGCGCCTTGGCTCGCACAGCATAGGCCGGCTACAGCCTCCACGCCCGACGCCGCCGCGGCCACGGGCTGAGCATTCTTCACAAGCAAGAGTTTCCTTGACCCCCTCGCTGCCTGGCACATGCCCCTGCCAGGGGCGCGCCCGGCGGGCGGCGTCCGCCGATCGGACGAGCCAGCACTACTTCACCAGCGAAATCGGCTGTCCCGCGCCGCGAATGCCCTTCGGCACGGGCACGTCGGTCAAATCGTACTGGGCATTGAGGATCAGCTTGGGGCCGCCCAGCAGCGTCATCGTGCGCGCCACGATCGCCGTGTAGGCCGACTGGTCGGCAATCGGCTCGTTGGCGTCGACGTAGATCTCTCCGTTCGGCGCGTAGATCGTGCCCAGCAGCGTGCGCGCATCGTCGCTCAAGATCCGGAACTGCGTCGACTGCGGCTGGTTGCGCCCGCCGAAGATCAAGAGGCCGGCCATGACGCCGTCAGTCGGCGCCTCCAGTGCGATCGACGTTTCCCGGCCCAACACCATCTCCGCGCCGGCGCCTGAAAAATAAAGGCCGACGCCGCGACCGGTGAGGCGGACCGGTCCGTCCACCACCAGTGGGCCATCCTTGATGACGTAGATGCCAGGCCGCATCTCGACGTTGATCGCGCCCTTGATTTTCAGGCCGCCGCAATAGGTGCCGGGACTGAGGACCTGGCTCACCTCGATTTCGGCCTGCGCCGCCGGCATGCAGGGCCCGGCAGTGGGCTCGGGGCGTCCGGCAAGCGGATCCTCGAAGGTCGGGCAATCCGTCAGCGGGTCGGGCGCGAAGTTGCCAGGCCCGCCGTCCTTGCCGCCCGCCGAGCAGATCAGGCTGGCGGTCAGGCTGGCGCTGTTCTTGGCCTTGATCGCGTTGCTGTGCACCGAGTTGGAAAACACGGCGCAATCCTTGCCGGTGACGTTCGCGTTCTTTTCGAGCGAGATCGCCCCGCTGGCCGATTGATCGAGCGCCAGCACGCAGACGTTGGGCCGGCCCACGATCCGCGCCACTGAGCGCACGCTGATCTCCCGTGTCGTCAGGCCGAGATGGTGCCCGAATCCGGGACGCGTGGGTTGGCTGACCCGCACCTCCACTTCCATCGGGTCCGTGCGTACGGCAGTGGCAATTGCGACCCGGCCTTCGCCCTGCGTGTTGAGGTCGATCATACCGGCGACGATGGCCTTGGCGACGGAAGCAACATTCTCGCGCCGCGCGTCCGATAGACCGAGACCCTTCGCGCTGGCGATGGCGGCGGCGTCGGCAGCCGCCTGCAGGTTTGATTTCTGGCGCACCGCGACCATGTAGTCGAGCGTGACCGCGATCAACAGCAGCATGATCGGAAAAAGTATGGCTGCCGACACGACGATACTGCCACGCTGACACGCGGCAATTCCCGGGCGAGCGCCGGCACCGTCCCCTGATGTAGGCGATCCCGCCCGGCTGTTGGTTGGCTCGCGTTCTCGTGCCACCGCGTTTGCTCTGATGATTGATCTGTAGTCGAATAGAGCAGCGCTCTTCCATAACGGTTTCTTGCGCCGTTGAGAACGATTGCCTGACTTCTTGACTAGCAATCCATGAACGCCCGTCCGTTGGTGCGACGGGCCGCAGCCGCGTGTTCATCACTGTCAACAAAGTGTAACCCGGCGTCCCGGTCTGCCACGCCGCGCAACCGCCGGCTGCCGCGATTGCGATCAAGAAAATCAACACTTTTCGCCTAGCCTGCCGCGCACATGTCTGGCGGGAAGGTCCGAGCGTTGAAGGCGAAAGAGCAAACCGTACGCCGCTCGGTCGGCACGAAGTTCTCGCTGATCGTGATCCTGGCGGTTCTGGCGGCAACGCTGGTTTCGTCCATGGCCGCGGTCTGGCGCGAGACGCAGCGAGCGTTTGCCGTCAAGTCCGACGAGCTGGGTGGAATCGCCGCCGTCATCGCGGCAGCCGTCGCCGAACCGCTGGCGCAGAAGGACGCCAAGTCGGTCGCCCGCACCGTGCACGCGATCGGCCGAATCTCCCAGGTCTCCTTCGTGCGCATCGACAACGCCGCGGGCAAGTCCTTCTATCAGTTTGGCCAGGGGGTGCTGGTCTCCCGTGACGGCCGCGAGGTGACGGCCAACGATCGGCTGAGCCCGCTTGGCTCGCTCTACCTCGGTGCCTACCCGGTCAGCGCGCGCATCCGCCATGCCGGCCACACGGTCGGGCAGGTCCTGCTGATCGCCGACGTGCGCAGCCTGCGCTGGGCGCTGTTGGAAAGCGTCATGTCCGCCCTGCTGTCGGCCGCGTTCGCAGCCGCCGTGGCGACCTGGCTGTCGCGCCCATTCCGCTCCGCCGTCGTGATGCCCGTTCGTGACCTCGCCCGGGCCATGCGCCGCGTGCGCGCGACGGGGGACTTTACTGCGCGCGTCACGCGCACGACCAACGACGAGGTCGGCGTGCTCGTCGATCAGTTCAACGCCATGCTCGAGGAGATCCGCGAGCGCGAAGCGCGGCTTGCGGCCCATCGCGCGCACCTGGAGGAAATGGTCGATCAGCGCACCCGCGAATTGTCCCGCGCCGTGCGCGAGGCCGAAAGCGCCAATGCTGCCAAGTCGGACTTCCTGGCCACGGTCAGCCACGAGATCCGCACGCCGATGAACGGCATCATGGTCATGGCCGAGCTGCTGGCGACGGCCGGTCTGCCGGCACGCCTGCGCCGCTATGCCGAGGTGGTCGTCCGGTCCGGGCGCTCGCTCACCGCGATGATCGACGACATCCTCGACCTGTCGAAGATCGAGTCCGGCCGCCTGCAGGTCGAGGCGATCCCCGTCGCCCCGCGCGAGGTCGTCGGCGACATCATCGAGCTGTTTGCTGAGCGCGCGGCCGCCAAGGGCGTTACGCTCGCCGCCGACATCGACCCCGGCGTTCCCGCGATGATCGCGAGCGACCCTGTGCGCCTGACGCAGATCCTGTCCAACCTCGTCGGCAACGCGCTGAAGTTCACCGGGGAGGGCCACGTCCGCGTCGAGGTCGCCGTCGCCCCGGGGGCAGGCGATGCCGAGGCCCCCGCACGTCTCGTCGTCTCCGTCGTCGATACCGGCATCGGGATCCCCGCAGACAAGCTGGAGACAATCTTCGAGGCCTTCCAGCAGGCCGATGTCTCGACCACACGCACCTACGGCGGCACCGGCATCGGCCTGACGATCTCGCGTCGCCTTGCCATCGCGCTGGGGGGCACCCTGAGCGCGCAAAGCGTACCCGGCGAAGGCGCCACCTTCCGCCTCGAGATCCCGTTGAAGGTCTGTGCGGCCGCCGATCCCGGAGACAGCGCGCGCACCGGGGCCACACCATCCGCGTCCGGCCCGTCCACGCGTCCGCGCCTTGCCGGCCGCCGCGTTCTGGCCGCCGACGACAACGAGGTCAATCGCGAGGTGCTGGCCGAGGCGCTGTCGCGGCTCGGTGTCGAAGCCGTCGTCGTGGTCAATGGACGCGAAGCCGTCGAGGTGGCCGGCCGCGGCGGCTTCGACGCGATCCTGATGGACTGCAGCATGCCGGTGCTCGACGGCTATGCGGCCACGCGCGAGATCAGGGCCATGGAGATGATCGCAGGCCGGCCCGAGCTGCCCATTATCGCGCTCACCGCCGACGTTTCGGAAGGCGCAAGCGCGCGCTGGCGCGACTCCGGTATGAGCGATGGCCTCGCCAAGCCCTTTACGCTGGCCAGCCTCGCTGGCTGCCTGTCGCGCTGGATGTCGCAAGACGCCGGCGAAACGATGCCGTCGGATGCCCATCGCCCACCTGCGGTCGATAACGCCGCCCTGGCCCTGCCGCTCTTGGATCCCGAAACGCTGCACGCCGTCGGCGCCTTTGCCGCGCCTGGCGACGATCTGGTCGGTCGCATCGTCGCGCTCTATCGCGTTAGCGCCCCGCAGACCCTCGCGCGCATCGCGGCCGCCGAGGACGCGCGCGATCCCGCCGCCGCCGCCGCTGCCGCCCATGCGCTCAAATCGATGAGCGGCAACGTCGGCGCCATGCGTGTCGCTGCCCTGTGCGAAGACGTCGAGACCGCCGTCGAGGACGGCCGGCCCGACGATGCCTGGCGTGCCGCGCACGCCCTGTCAGCCGCGCTTGCAGCGACGCTTGAGGCCTTGCCGCGCGCACGCACGAGCGACGAGGTGGCCGCCTGACGGCCAGCGCACGCGCGCTTCGTCGCGTCAGTAGAGCAGGTAGCGCTTGCGAGCCGCATCGAAGCCGGCCACGTCGGCGGCCCATGCCGCGATGATCTCGTCGCCGCTGCGTCCCGCCGTCAGCATGCGATGCAGCCGCTTCGTTCCCGCGATCGCGTGGAACATCGCGAGGTTCTTGAACAACCGCACCCGCTTGCGCTGCCGCGCCTGCGCGACGACCTCGACCAGCGCATGGATGCCGGCTTCCAGCGGCTGGTAGCGATCCATGTCGGTCACGAGTAGGCGGACGCCGGGGATCTCGGTGTTGGCGAACTGAGGGTCGGTCGCCACGTTCGGGATCGGCCGCGGCGTGTAGCGCTGGGCCTCGAAGCGCACGCCCGGCAGCCCCGCCGCGTTGAGCCGGGCCGCCGCGCCCTGCGCATCAAGCCACGCCGCGCCGAACCGCGTGAAGGGTGTGGCTGTGCCGCGGCCCTCGTTGACGGCGAGTTCGCCGACGATGCCGATACCGGGGTAGGCGAGGGCCGAGGCGAAGGTCGGGATGTTCGGGCTCGTCGCCACCCAGTCGAGGCGCGTGCGCGGCCAGCGCATGTCGCGCCGCCAGCCGGTCATGGCCACGACCTTGAGGTCGAGCGAGGACAAGCCCGGCAGCCAGCGCTCGCCCTTGATCATGTGCGCCAGCTCCCCGACCGTCAGCCCGTGCACAATCGGTATCGGATACTGGCCGACAAAGGTGGACAGGCCGGGCTCGCGCAGGAAGCCGGCGACGGCATCACCGCCGAGCGGATTGGGCCGGTCGAGCACCACGAAGGAGATGCCGGCCTCCGCGGCGGCCTGCATCGCCAGTCCCATCGTCGAGATGTACGTATAGAAGCGCACACCGATATCCTGGATGTCGAACACCAGCACGTCGATGTTGCGCAACATGGCGCGCGTCGGTTTGCGCGTCGCGCCGTAGAGGCTGAGGACGGGCACGCCCGTCGCCGTGTCGACCCCGTCGCGCACGTGTGCACCGGCCTCCGCCAGCCCGCGAAAGCCGTGCTCCGGCGCCAGGATCGCAGTCAGCCGCACGCCCGGCGTCTTGGCCATGAGATCGGCCAGGTGCTGCGCGCCCACGCGCCCGGTCTGGTTGGTGATCAGCCCGACGCGTTTGCCCTTGAGCAGCGCAAAGCCCGAGTCGGTGAGGATCTGTGCGCCGGTCGTCACGCCCGTGCGCTGATCGCGTGCCTCTGCCATCCGTTCACCCGGGGCTACCGCCACGACGAGCATTGCAAGGACGCCGGCCAGCGCCGCGCGCGCCTTGCCTGCTGGTTTTCGATTTGAGGTCATCCGACCACGTGTGTCCGAGGTCTGTGTCGACCTCGTGGCGCCCGGCCGCACGCGGCACATTGGACGCACGACACCGGCATGCCAGAACCCGAAGGCCCGCCCGCCGGTCTCAGAATGCGAATTCGCGGAAAATGCGGGTTGCCTCGCCCTTCCAGTCCGACTCGTAGCGCGCCAGGATGTCGTCGGCTGCAGTGCGTCCCTTGGCGACGATTTCCTCCAGCGGCGCCAGGTAGATCGTCTCGTCGCGCCCTTTGCCGTCGGGCCGCGCGCGCGCGGCAAGCCCGCGCCGCGCGATGCCGACCGCCTCGCTCGCGATATCGTGGACATTGCCCTGGCGGAACGGCGTTGCGAGCGCGGTGCGCGGCACGCCGTTGCGCAGCGCCTGGCGTTCTTCGCTCGACCAGTCCTCCACCAGCCGCCACGCTGCCTCCAGCGCGCCGGCGTCGTAGAGCAGCCCCGTCCAGAAAGCCGACAGTGCCGCGATCTGGGCGCCGCGCCCGCCGTCCGCGCCGCGCATCTCCAGGAACCGCTTCATGCGCACTTCCGGAAACAGCGTCGTCAGGTGGTCCGACCAGTCCTCCTCCGTCGGCTGCTCGCCGGGCAGTTGCGGCAGCTTGCCCTCCATGAAACTGCGGAACGATGCGCCGGCCACGTCGACGTAGCGCCCGTCGCGGTAGACGAAGTACATAGGCACGTCGAGCGCGTAGTCGACGTAGCGCTCAAACCCCATGCCGTCTTCGAACACGAACGGCAGCATGCCCGTGCGGTTGGGATCGGTGTCGCGCCACACCTCGCTGCGCAGCGAGCGGAAGCCGTTGGGCCGGCCCTCGGTCAGCGGCGAGCTGGCGAACAGCGCGGTGGCGATCGGCTGCAACGCGAGGCTGACGCGGAACTTCTTCACCATGTCCGCTTCGTCGGCGAAGTCGAGGTTCACCTGGATGGTCGAGGTCCGATACATCATATCGAGCCCGTGCCGTCCGACCTGCGGCATGTACCTTGTCATCACGCCGTAGCGCTGCTTGGGCATGCGCGGCGTTTCGGCCAGCGTCCAAGTCGGCGAGAAGCCGATCCCGAGAAATCCGAGCCCGAGTTGCGCGCCGACAGCGCGCACCTGCGCCAGATGCTCTTCGGTCTCTGCGGCCGTCTCGTGCAGTGTCTCCAGCGGTGCGCCAGACAACTCGAACTGCCCGCCCGGCTCCAGCGACACCGTGCTGCCGGGCTCGCCGTCCGGCCGCTTCAGCGCGATCACCACGTCGCCTTCCCGGATCGGCAGCCAGCCGTAGCGCGCGATCAGCGCCTCCATCAGCGCGCGAATGCCCCGCGGCCCTTCATAGGGCACGGGTCCGAGCGTCTCGGCATCGAAAACGAATTTCTCGTGCTCGGTGCCGATCCGCCAGAGGTTCGCGGGCTTGGCGCCTGCGGCAATCCAGCGAATCAGGTCGTCGCGCGAGCTCACAAGGGAGCTTGGCGCACCATCCTGGCGTGTCGACATCGATGGTCCTCGGAGCGTCCCTGGAGCATGGGGGCGATCGTCAGCCGCATCGGGACGCGCGCAAGTCGACGTGGTCCCGGCGCGCGCAGCTGCACCACCGCCTGTTTTTGCGCCGCATCTTATGCCCAGCGCCCCGGCCCTGCACAAGTCCCGATCGTGTGAGCCCCGGACCGCCCGAAAGAGGGCAGGCAGGGCGCCGCCTCGAGCCCCGCTCAGCTCCGCCGCCGTCTCAGGAGGCCGTAGCCCAGCGCCGACCAGCCGAGCCCGAGGAAATAATGCAGCACGAAGAGTCCGGCCTCCCCGCCGAGCCCACGGGCCGGAACGATCTTCAGAAAGGCCCCGATCCAGATGGCGATGGCGCCGGCAATCGCGGCTGCGAAGGCGGCCACGATCAGCTTCTGCCACTGGTCGGCGGCGCGCCCCATCAGTAGGCCGACGACGGGCACAACGGGGTTCAGCACCGCCAACATCAGCAGCGCCGTAGGGTCGAAAGGCTTCAGACCGGTCATGGGCCCTCGCGTATCGCAGGCAGCGCCTGCCAACTTTTTGGAACTGCGGCCCACCCTTAGCGCGTTGTCTGGGCGGGCGAGATGGGAGCGGACACAGCTATGAGGATGAAACGATGTCCGGATCGATGGTTGCCGCTGCGCTCTACGTCCTGTTCCTGCTGGCCATCATGGGCCTGACCGTTCCCCTGTTGATCGACGGTTTGAGCGCCGAGCAGGAGGGCAAGCGTCCCAGTTCCCCGCACAAGACCCCCGCGCACAAGAAGAGGGCGCGACGCGCGCGCCGGTGAGCCATCGGGTCGCCCTGCGCAGGGCCGCCTGACGGGCCAGCTCAACGCGGCTGCGACTTGGCTTCCAGTTCGTCCTTCAGCTTTTCTTCTTCGTACTGGATGAACCAGCCGATCATCTGCCGCCACAGCGCTTCCACCAGTGCGGGCGGCACGCCCTGCGCCTCGGCATGCGCCCTGACCTTGTCGATCACCTGCTGGTTGCGCCACGGTACGTTTGCGGCAGCTTTCTCGCCGAGCTTGATCTGCCAGGCCCGCTCCACATAGCCGAACCGTTCCGCGATCAGCGCCACCAGCGCCTGATCGACCCGGTCGATCTCGGCGCGGACATCGCTCATGTCCTTGCACTCAGCTGGCTTCTTGACGCTCATAGGTGTCGCCTTTCCCGATGCACTTCAAGACTTGACCCACCACCGCTCCGGCGCCTTGAACCGGCCGGCGGCATCCTCGATGACCTGCCCGGCTCGAAACAGCGTCCCCTCGTCGAACGGCTTGCCGATCAGCTGCAGGCCGAGCGGCGTGCCCTCCGCCGACAACCCCGCCGGCACCGAGATCCCCGGCAGGCCCGCCATGTTGACGGTCACCGTGAAGATGTCCTCCAGGTACATGGCGATCGGATCGGCCAGCTTCTCGCCCGGTGCGAACGCAGGCGACGGCGTGGTCGGCGTCAGCACCGACGTCGACCGTGCCCCACGCTTCGTCGAAGTCGCGCTTGATGAGCGTGCGCACCTTCTGCGCCTTGAGGTAATAGGCGTCGTAGTAGCCGGCCGACAGCACGTAGGTGCCGATCAGAACGCGCCGCTTGACCTCCTTGCCGAAGCCTTGCGCGCGCGTGTTCTCGTAGGTGTCGATCAGGTCCTTGCCCGGTACGCGCAGCCCGTAGCGCACGCCGTCGTAGCGCGCGAGGTTGGACGATGCTTCCGCCGGCGCCACGATGTAGTAGGCCGGCAGCGCGTACTTGGTGTGCGGCAGCGAGATGTCGTGGATCGTCGCGCCGGCATCCTTCAGCCACTGCGATGCCCTTGGCCCAAAGCGCGTCGATCTCCTGCGACATGCCGTCGACGCGGTACTCCTTCGGCACACCGATCCGCAGGCCCTTGACGCTCGTCCGATCTCCGCCTCGTAGTCGGGAACCGGCCGCGTCGACCGAGGTGGAATCCTTCGGATCGTGGCTCGCCATGTGCCGCAACAGGATGGCGGCATCGCGCACCGTCTTGGCGATCGGGCCGGCCTGATCGAGCGAGGAGGCGAACGCGACGATGCCCCAGCGCGAGCAGCGCCCGTAGGTCGGCTTGATGCCGACCGTGCCGGTCAGCGCCGCGGGCTGGCGGATCGAGCCGCCGGTGTCGGTTGCCGTGGCGCGCCAGGCACAGGTCGGCGGCGACCGCCGCCGACGAGCCGCCCGACGATCCGCCCGGCACGAGCTTGTCGGTCTGGCGCCGTGCCGTTGCGCCGCCATGGATTGACGACCGGGCCGAACGCGCTCGTCTCGTTCGACGAGCCCATCGCGAACTCGTCGTTGTTGAGCTTGCCGAGCATGACCGCGCCGGCGTCCCACAGGTTCTGCGTCGACGGTCAATTCGTAGGCCGGCTTGAAATCGTCGAGGATGTTGGAGCAGGCCGTGGTGCGGATGCCCTTGGTGCAGAACAGGTCCTTGATGCCGAGCGGCAGGCCCTCGAGCGGCCGCGCCTCGCCCTTGGCGATCCGCTCGTCGCTCGCCTTCGCCTGTGCCAGCGCATGCTCCGGCGTCGGCAGCACGTAGGCGTTGAGCGCCGCGTTCGAGGCCTCGATGGACTGAAGGAACGCCGTCGTCAACTCGGTCGCCGAAAACGACTTCGCCTTCAGCCCGTCGCGGGCCTCGGCCAGCGTCAGTTTGGTGAGATCTGTCACGTCTTCGGTCCAGGCTGTGAAGTGCGCCCGCCTCAGGCGAGCAGGAGCGCGTTGCGATGGGCGTCAGTCGTCGTCGCGTCGGGATCGAGGTCTGCGCCGGTCTGGCGACCGTCTGGCGCCATGAGCTGGCGCGTCAGCTCATTCCACCACCTTCGGCACGACGAAGAAGTGGTCCTCCGACATCGGCGCGTTCTTGATCACCGCGTCGGCGATCTCGCCGTCCGTGACCTTGTCCTCGCGCATCTTCAGGCTGATGGGAACGACTCGCGTCATCGGCTCCACCGTTTCGGTGTCGACTTCCTTCAGCTGCTCGACCCAATCGAGGATGCCCGACAGCTCCGCTTCGAGCCCCTTGGCCTCCTCGTCCGTGATCTTGATGCGCGCGAGCCGGGCAATGCGCCGGACGGTCGCCTCGTCGACCTGCATTCTCTGGGTTCCTTTCGGAGACGGAAAAGCCGGTATAGGTTCGCGCTCTCTTAGCGGTCGGGCCGAAGGCATGCAACCAGCCGACGATGGGGAAGCGCATGAGTGGGTTGAAGGAAGCCGAGCAGCGTGTCGCGCAGGCGGGCCGCGCGCTGGGCCTTGAGATCGAGGTGCGCCAGATGGGCCGGTCGACGCGTACGGCGGGGGAGGCGGCCGAGGCCATCGGCTGCGATGTCGCCCAGATCGTCAAGTCCCTGATCTTTCGCGGCAAGGCGAGCGGCAAGCCCTACCTGATCCTTGTCTCGGGTGCCAATCGGGTGGACGAGGCCGCCGTCACCCCCCATCTCGGCGAGGCCCCGGGCCGGGCCGACGCCCAGTTCGTGCGCGATGTGACCGGCTACGCCATCGGCGGCATCCCCCCATTCGGCCACCGCGAGCCGTTCGAGGTGTTCCTGGATCGCGATCTCATGGCCCACGAGGTCGTCTGGGCGGCGGCGGGCACGCCCGACAGCATGTTCGCGCTCCCCGCCCACGACCTGCAGCGCGTCACGGGCGCCCGCATCATTCCGGTCGCGTGAGGATCACCACCGCGCCAGTCACTGCCGCGCCAGTCACGGCCGCGCAGGCATCAGCCGTCGCGGTCTCAGCCGAGGCCGCCGTTCCCAGATCCGCTGCGCGCAATGCGGCGCACCACCCTCAGCACAGGTAATCGCACAGCCGCCGCAAACTGTCGGAGCGCGTCCCGAGCTTCGTCAGCAACGGCCCGAGGATGTCGGAATAGTCGTCCGTCCACGCCCGCTGCGTCGTGTCCGTGTCGAGGTCGTGCGCCCCCTCCAGGTCGCGGAACGGCGCCAGAGCGGCATCCGACTTGGAGATGATGACGACGGTCGATGTCGTCGAGGCGTAGCTGCCGTCCGCCTCGTCGTCCGACAGCACCACGCCCTGCAGTCCCGGCACGGTCTTGACGGTTCCCGCCAGCACCCGCTCCAGGTCGAGATAGCGATTGGAGATATGCAACACGAAGATGCCGTCGTCGCGGATCTTGGCGGCATAGATCTCCAGTGCTTCCTTCGTCATCAGGTGCACCGGCACGGCGTCGGACGTGAACGCGTCGACGATGATCAGGTCATAGGTGGCGTCAGTCTCGCGCGCCATCGTCAAGCGGGCGTCCCCGATCACGACGTCGAGGCGGGGCTGGCAGTTCTCGATGAACGTGAAGTTGCCCGACTTGGCCGCGATCTCGATCACCACCGGATCGATCTCGAAGAACCGCCACGTCTCGCCCGGCGCCGACAGGCAGGCGAGCGAGCCGGTGCCGAGTCCGATCACCCCGAAGCGTCCCGCGCGCCCGGTTGTGGCGAGCGCCGCGCGCTGCAGGGCGACGGACTGCGCCATCGGACTCTTGGGATAGTAGTAGGTGCCCGGCGTGATATCGGCGACGAGATTGCCGTTGTCGTCGCGGATCCGCTGCGCGCCGTGCAGCGTCGTGCCGTGCATCAGGATGTTGTAATGCCCGTCGTCGGACTGCATCACGCGGTAGACCCCGAAGAACGAGCGCTGCGCCTCACCCTTGCGCACGCCCGACGGCAGCAGGGCCACGGTCGCGAACATGACGAGCGCCAGCACGAGCTGACCCGCCGGCCACCAGTAGAGCGCGATCAGCGCGATCGCCAACAGCCCGGCCACGATTGCGGTCGAGCCGTAGTCCTCGATATGGATATCGAAGTGCTCGATGATGAACGGCAGCCAGAAGACCGCAAGCAGTCCCGCCGCCAGGATCAGCCACAGCCGCATGAGTGCGTCGCCCTCCTGGCGCGTGAACGCCGCCCCGCTGTTGCCGACGGGCAGGCCGAGCCGCGCCAGACCGGTGACGATCGCCCGGCCCGTCAGGCGGAAGACGTCGGCGGCACCCGGTCGGCACGCCATCGTCAGCGCCAGCAGCAGGGGATATTCGAACACCTCCGAGAAGATCTGCGGCGCCACGAGCGCGGCGAACAGACCGCCGAGCGCACCACCCAGCGACATCCACAAATAGAACTCTGTCAGGTGGCGTGCGGCCGGGCGGGCGTCATAGAGCGTGCGATGGGCGACCAGCGCCGACGTCAGGAACACGACGATACCGGCCGTGCTCGACAGCACCCAGCCCTCGTGCTTCGTTTGTGCGATCAGGAACAGCGCGACGACGACGGCGGCTAGATGCAGGACCAGGAGTACTCGCTGCGGGATCAGCGCGCGCTCGCGAAACACGATAACGAAGGTCAGCAGGTAGAGCGCGAGTGGCAGCACCCACAGGAGTGGGGCGGAAGCGACGTCGGTCGTGATGTGCGTCGTCACCGCCGTCAGCAGCGCCGACGGCACCAGTGCGAGGCCGACCCAGCCGAGCCGCGCCGGCCACGTCGGCTGGCCCGCCGGCGCGTGGGGCGCCGCATCCGGTGACGCATCGGCTGGCGCCGGCCCATCCCTCGTCACTTCGTCCACGGGCACAGCCGGCAGGCCCGCCCTCTGCGCGCGCACCACCATCCAGAAGCAGGCGGCGAGGCAGGCGAGCAGCAGCACGTAACCGACGGTCCAGATCTTCGCCAGCGCGCTGACGCCGAGGGCCGGCTCGAGCAGGAAGGGATAGGCGAGCAGCGCCAGCAGGCTGCCGAGGTTGGAGGCGGCATAAAGGAAATAGGGGTCCTTGCCCTGCCGGTGCCCCGTCGCTGCAAACCATGCCTGCAACAGCGGCGCATTGGCCGAGACTGCGATGAACGGCAGGCCGATCGCGACCGTGAACATCGCAAGCTGCCACAGGTAGGGCTCGCCGGCGGGCGGCTCGCCCCATCCGTCCGGCAGCCCGATCGGCAGCACCGCGACGGCGGCCAGCGTCAGCGCCAGATGCACGAAGCCCGTCCGCGCCATCGCCACGCGGGCCATCAGCACGTGCGCGTAGCAGTAGCCGGCGAGCAGCGCGCCCTGGAAGAAGAACATCGCCACCGCCCAAACCGACGGCGCGCCGCCCAGCACCGGCAGCACCATTTTGGCAAACATCGGCTGCACGGAGAACAACAGCAGCGCCGACAGGAACGTGGTCGGCGTGAACAGCCACAATGCGCCGGCGGCGGTGTGCGCAGGCGCAGGCGCGGCAGCCGGTGGGCTGCCCGGCCCCAGGCTGGCCGGATTTGGGCCATCCGGAGTTGGGTGACCCTGGAGAGGGCTGCCCGGTGACGGGCTGGCGGCGGCGGCGCCTGCGGGCGCGGCAGCCGGATCCTGGAAAGGCGGTTGGGTGTCGACCATGGCTGCCGGTGAAATGGCCTTCGCGCCGTCGAATTGCCAACGCCGTGTCCGCGGGATTGTTTCCGTCCGCCGCAAAAGCGGCTGGCCGGCACGCCGCCCGGCGAGGCCCTACACGGTCACCGGCGCGCCGACCTTTGGGACGACCACCTTGTGACCCGACATTTCGGCCACGAAGGCGTCCGCGTCTGGGTCCAGCATACCCGGGAACGTCCCGTAATGACAGGGGAGCACCGTCTTGAACTTGAAGAACCGCTTGCACGCGAAGGCCGCCGTTTTCGCGCCCATCGTGAACCTGTCCCCGATCGGCACCATGCCGATATCGGGTTGATAAAGCTCGTGGATCAGCGCCATGTCGCCGAACACGTCGGTGTCGCCCATGTGGTAGACGGTCGGCCCCTCCTTGGTGCGCAGCACGATGCCGCAGGGGTTGCCCAGCGGCACGTTTGCGGAGGAGGAGGAATGATGGGCCTGCGTCAGCGTCAGCTGGAAATCCGCCTCCGCCACCGTGCCGCCCGTGTTCATCGGCTGCAGCTTGTCGGCGCCGCTCTGGCTGGACACGTAGAGCGCGAGCTCGTAGTTGGCGAACAGCGGCACGCCCTTGGATTTGCAGATCTCGCCGGCGCTGCCCATGTGGTCGTCGTGGCCGTGCGTCAGCGCAACGTGGGTGACGCCCGCGATCGCGGTCTCGAACGCGATCCCCGACGCCTCGAACGTCGGATTGCCCTTCAGGAACGGATCGAGCAGGATGACGCTTCGGCCGGTCTCGACGCGAAAGCAGGAATGGCCGAACCAGGTGATCTTCATGTCAGCATCCTCCGCAATGTGTGCGCCGCGGCCCTGCGCCGGGAAAGCGGCATGGGGGCGCGGACGTCGGCGCGCCGCAAGTCGCCAACTCTACAGGCGGCTGCAACGGTGCGGCAACACGTGCCCGCCCCGGAGGTCCGCCGATGACGCGTGAGGATGCCCCGCGCCGTGCTGACGAGGCCCCCGCAGCCTTCGCCGCCGTATTGCCGCCGGTCGGCCGGCTGGTCGGCCTGGATGCCGGCACCAAAACCATCGGCATCGCGCTGTCCGACGTCATGCGCACGATCGCTACGCCCGCCGAGACCATCCGGCGCACCAAGTTCGCGGAGGATTCCAGGCGTCTCATCGCCTTTTGTCAGGCGCAGGAGGTGGTCGGCCTGGTGCTCGGCCTGCCGCTGAACCTCGACGGCACCTCCGGCCCGCGCGTCCAGGCGACGCGCGCTTTCGCGCGCAACATCGCCGCCGTCTTGCCGCTGCCGATCCTGCTGTGGGACGAGCGCTTATCGACGGCGGCCGCCGAGCGCACGCTGATCGAGGCTGATCAGAGCCGCCGGCGCCGGGCCGAGGTGATCGACAAAATGGCAGCCGCCATCATTCTTCAGGGCGCGCTGGACCGCTTGCGGCTGGCCGCAACTGAGGCCTGACCCCGCCATCGCCGCCACCAGCGCCTTAGCCGTTGCGGCCGCCGTGGACGTCAGCAGCCCTGCTGTCGGTCGGCGAACTTCGGTCGCGCGCGCGTCCAACGCATGCCGCAAAGTCGCGCCATGGTCCTTCCGTCGGGCTGGTGGCGGGGCTGTAGAATCCTGCGGCCGGTCCGGCGTCAGGCGCACCGTTCGGGACGCGATCGCATGCGAATGTCGCCCAAGCCACTGCAGCGCCGCGTCGACCCCGTGCTGGTGGGGGACGTCAGCGCCTTGCCCTCCGAACTCGACCTGTTCGCCCAGCGTTTCGCGCCCGCCGTCCGCCGCGAAATCCGCCGCCTGATCCGCGTTTCGAGCCGGGTGGCCGATCTGGCAACCGTGTTTCCCGGCGCCGTCTATGCGCTGGCGACCGGCCACGGCACCGCCGCCGAACGACAGCACGTGCTTGGTCTCGTCGAGCAGGGCGCACCGCTGAAGGCGGTGGCCAAGGCGCTCGGCCTGCCGCTCTGGCTGAGGAAGCTGCCGCCGGAGGCCTATACGGCGCCGCTACCCGCGCTGCCCGCCAGCGAGGTGTTCGCCCGCCGTATTGCCAATCGCATGCCCGCCAGCATCGAAGAGAGCGCGTTCTGGCTCGCCGCCGTCGCCTTCGCCGCCCGCGCCTGTCACGAGGATTTCGCCGTCTGGCTTGCCGAGCAGCCGATCTTCGAGGATCGCGCCGACCCCGAGCGCATGCTGGCCGTCCTGGCCGCTTACGGCTGGTACTCGGGCGAGCCCTTCACCAGGTCCGCGGCCATGATCGTCGTGCCCTGGCGCCCCGAGATCGGCCTCGACACGGCGCTGTGCGCAGCCAAGAGCTGGTTCAACCGCATGCGCCTTGTCGTACAGGTCTCGCCAGGCGTCATCGCCGATCCCTGGCTCGGCGAGGCGACCCTCAACGGCTACCGCTTCACGCCGCTGCTGTGCGCTGCCGATATTTTGGAGGAGGCGCACGCTATGCAGAACTGCGCCGACCAGTACGCCGATCGTCTGGTGCGCGACCGATGTCGGCTGTTCGGCATACGCCGCGGTGCCGTGCGCGTGGCAACCATGGAGATCGGCCCGCATCCCCGCGAGACCGGCGTTCTGGCGATCAATCAGCTCAAAGCGCGCCACAACATGCCCGCGCCCCTCGACGTCTGGCAGGCAGCGCACGCTTGGCTCGCCCGCCAGCCCGGCCTCAAGCGGATGTCGGGCGTGGTCGCGCCAGAGCGCACCCCCAACGCAGGGCTCTGGCGCCAGTTGCTGGCCCCCTACCGGCAGCGCAAGGGTGGCGCGCCCTGGCTACCCGAGGTGTTGACACCAACCACGATGACCGGACTCGACGGCGACCTCACCGATTTGGCCAGACGCTGCGGCGTGTCGTCCTGGCTCTTCACCTGATCGCCGCTGACCGCTACCGGCGCGCGGGTCTCAGCGCGCTCGTCTGGTCCACCACTTTCCCGCAACCGGCCCGTCACTTGCCAGTCACGGGCCGCTCTCGGCGTGCCGCGTTGCGCACCTCGCGCGGGGACTTGCCGAACCAGCGCTGGGCGGCCCGCGTGAACGCGCTCGGGTTGGAGAATCCGAGGTCGTAGGAGATGAGCGTCAACGACCGGTCCGTGTTGGCCAGCAATCGCTCGGCGGCGTGCCGCCGCGCCTCCGACAGGAGCCGCTCGAAAGTCGTCCCCGTGCGCCCCAGCCTCCATTGCAGCGCGCGCGGTGACAGCCCGAGCGCGGCAGCCAAGCTTTCCAAGTCGGTCGGCTCCGACCCGAGTCGGCTCTCGATCAGCCGCTGCGTTTGCGCCGCCGTATCCGCCTCGATCCGCATCTCCTCTATCCACCGGCGCGCCAAGTCGACGTTGAGAGCAAAGCGCGAAGGGTTCGCCTTCGCCAGTGGCATGGCGAGCTTGGCGGTGTCGATGCTGATCGCGTTGACGTCGGCCTCGAATGTGAGGCGGGAGCCAAACACGCGGCGCAGCGCATCGGGGCAGTCCGGCGCGATGTGGTCGAGCTTGACGGAGAGCGGTACCCAATTGGGCGTGTGCTCGCGCGTGCGACGAATGCGCTCCACCAGCGCGGTGGCCACGAACACGTTGTACTGGACGTGAGAGACGCCGATGGTCGCGGGATAGCGCCACGTCAGTCGGCCGACACCGCCTTCCTCCGAATAGTCACGCTCCATCGGCAAGGAATAAACTGGATAGTAATCGACGAACGCCTGGAGCATCGCGCGCACGGTTGCCGCGCTGCGCAGGATGTCGCCGAACAGCCCCGATGACTGCGTGCGAAATCCCTGAGTGTATTGGATCGCGAAATCCGGCTGGCCTGTGGCAGCGGCGGCGAGATCGAACAAGCGCATGGTTGCGGCCAGGGGAAGCGCAGACCGCGGATTGTCAACGTCGTCGGCCGAATCGAGCCCTGCCGCGGAAAGTAGCGGCTTCACCGGAACGCCCATGTGACGCAGTCGGCGGGAGATTTCTGCCACGACGCCGCTGCGGACAATGGCTTGAGTTTGCATGACCTCCCAGTCGTCGTTAACGAAGCCGCAGTCCGCGCGCGAGCCGCCTGTCCGGCGCGGAAAATATGCTTTCGCGGTCAAGTTTGTTCGTGAACGGGGCTGGGGTCAACTCCAGCGCGCGAAAGGGTAAGTAAGTATCCGCGCTCCACACCTAATCGAACGTTTACGAACCACGCGATCGGAGCATTCCGGCCAGGGACTCGCAACCCCGCCGGATCGGACCGTGGACGACCCGTTTGAAAACGGGATCATCAGCCAGGCGACGTATTTCGGCGTGTCAGCTTCCCCATGGGCAGATGGGCGCTGTCGTGCGTCGTGACCTCTCTCGGTAAAGCCATGAAAACAAAAACAATGGACGCAAGCACACTTCACCTCCTGCACAGGGCCGGCCAGCGCGCCGACGAAAACTTCACCGCACTGAGCGGTCAGAGCGATCTGACGCCGCGTCAATATGCGGTGCTGCGCGCGGTCGCCTCCACCGAGGAGCCCAGCCAGACCGCGATCGTGCGCGAGACGGGCATCGATCGTTCGACGTTGGCCGAAATGATCCGACGTATGATCGCCAAGGGACTGCTCACGCGCCGGCGCACACGCCGCGACGCGCGCGCCTACGCCGTCAAGCTGACGCCGGCGGGCGAAGCGGCCCTGCAGGCCATCGAGCCCGTCGTGCAGCGTGCGGACGAGGAGCTCTTGTCTCCGCTGACTGAGCGTGAGCGCCGCGCCTTCATCGAGGCGCTGTCGCGCATTCTTCAGGCCACGCCGGAACAACCCTGAGCAAAACGCCACCGTCGCCGTCGCCCGTGTCCTCCGTACTCACGAGAAATTGCTTGGACCACCATTGTGGTCCAGGCGCCCGGGCGCCATATTCGGGGTCGAGATGATCCCGGCCATGGCGACACGTGCCGGGAGTGCCGTGCGGGCGCGAGACCTGGCGAGGATGGCGGTGCCATCCAGGACGGCTGATCGATCGTATGCCGATCATGGAACGGTTGTCGTTGAAGACAGTTCAGCTGTCCGGGGCGGGCGCGGGAAGCCTGCAGGCTAAGGCCGCTGTGCGTCTGTCGGCGCCTGTCGGCACGCCAGCTTCAGCGTTGGTTTTTGCGCAGACTGAATAGTCCGTCGAACGCCGAGAGGAGACACACGATGGCCGAACCGCGAAGCGCCAAAAGCTCACTGTCCGCTTTGCACTTGCTGCACCGTGCTGGTCAGCGGGCGGACGAGCTGTTCGCCGATCAGGTAGGGCAGAGCGATCTGACACCGCGTCAGTTCGCCGTGCTGCGCGCGGTCACGCAGACCGAGGAGCCCAGCCAGACAGATCTGGTCGAAATGACCGGCATCGATCGCTCTACGCTGGCCGATATCGTCCGCCGGCTCGTCGATCGTGGCCTGCTGCAAAGAAAGCGCACGCGCCGCGATGCCCGCATGTACGCCGTCCGTTTGACTCCCAACGGGCAGTCACTGCTGCGGTCCGCCGAGCCAGCCGCCAAGAAGACGGACGATCGCCTACTCTCGGCGCTGTCGGTCCAGGAGCGTGACGCCTTCCTCAAGGCCCTCGACCGGATCGTCGAAATGACCGGCGCCGCACCGGCCGCGGCCAAGGCGCCCGCGCGCAACGGACGCAAGTCCTGAGAGCCGCGCGCGGGCTGCACCGTACCCCGCCTGCCGGGACGGTCTCAGATCGCTTCGCCGGCCGTGCGCCCGAGGATGGCACGCACATTCGCCTGGGCGATCCCCTGGCCGTATGTCGATCTGTGCCCCCCGCTGAGGCGGGTCGCCAGGAACGCATCCGCGACGGCCGACGGTGCGTACGCGTGAAGCAGCGCGCCGGCGGCCGTCACCGCGAACGCCTCGCATACGGCCCGCGCTGAAAACTCCAGCTCACGGGGCTGAGCCAGCATCACCTCGATCCGTCGCACGGCATCGCCCAGCGCCCGCACGCCCGGCGCCGCAGCCGCGATGTCCGCCAGCACCAACTTGGCGGTCTCCGGCTCGCGGCTGAGGACGCGCAGGACGTCGAGCGCCATGACGTTGCCCGAGCCCTCCCAGATCGCGTTCACGGGCGCCTCGCGGTAGGCCCGCGCCAACGGAAACTCCTCGACGTAGCCGTTGCCGCCCAGGCATTCCATCGCCTCCACGATCAGCGATGGGGCGAGCTTGCAGACCCAGTATTTCGTCACCGGCGTCATCAGGCGCCGCCACGCCAACGCGCCGGCGTCGTCGCAGGCCGTCAAAGCTGCGCGCTAGCCGGAAGGCGAGCGCGGTGGCTGCCTCCACGTCCAGCGCCATGTCCGCCAGCACGTGCGCCATCAGCGGCTGGTCGACGAGCCGTCTCTGGAAAACGGTCCGGTGGCGCGCGTGATGGAGCGCCTGGGCCAGCGCGTTGCGCATCAAGCCGGCCGAGCTGACGGCGCAATCGAGCCGCGTTGCCATCACCATTTCGATGATCGCGGGAATGCCGCGCCCGTCCTCGCCGACGCGCCAGCCGTGTGCGCCAGCCAGCTCGACCTCCGATGAGGCGTTCGAGCGGTTGCCGAGCTTGTCTTTCAGCCGCTGCAGCCTCACGCCGTTCATGGTTCCATCGGGCAAGACGCGCGGCACCAGGAAGCACGTCGGCCCGGCAGCGGTCTGCGCGATCATCAGGAAGGCATCCGACATCGGCGCGGACATGAACCACTTGTGGCCGGTCAGGAGATGCTCGCCCGCCGCCGCGGTACCGACCGGCCGGGCCTCTGTCGTGTTCGCGCGCACGTCCGTGCCGCCCTGCTTTTCCGTCAGCCCCATGCCGATGGTCACGCCGGCCTTCTGCGCGGCGGGCCGGAACGCGCCATCGTAGGTCCGCGACAGGATCAGCGGCAGCCACTCCGCGGCAAGCGCCGGCGCCTGCATCAGCGTCGGCACGGCGGCGTGCGTCATCGTCACCGGACAGCAATGCCCCGCCTCCATCTGCGCGGCCATGTAGAAGTGCCCCGCACGCGCCACCTGCGCGCCAGCCCGCGGGTGCGCCGCCCGGCGTCGCCAGATGCGCCCAGGTGCTCGCGTGCAGACCCGCACCGATGCTGACAGCCATCGTCTCGTGCCAGGCGGGATGGAACACCACACGATCGAGCCGCCGGCCCTGTCTGTCATGCGTCTCCAGGCGCGGGGGATGGCGCTCGGCCAGACGCGCCCGCTCGGCCGCCGCCGCGCTCCCGCAGACCCGCCCGAACGCGGACAGGCTGGCGCGGGCCCACAGGCCGCCTTCGCGCGCGACCGCCGCCTGCAGGGCCGCGTCCGTCGCCCACAGGTCGATGTCCTCGAACGGCGGCGACTGGTTCGTGACCTCGTGAGTGGTGAAGGCGGCGGTCGGCCGGCGCAGGCGGAGTGGCAGGGTGCCAAGCTGCGGCAGGGCCGGGTTTCGATTGAGCGTGGGCGTCGGTCATGACGATACCTCCGTGGTAGCGGCAACCGGACGGGGCGGGCCTCTCGTCCCCGCACCCTTCTTAGCACGCTTGGCGCCCGCTTGCCCGCCGCGGCGTGGCCTCTAGGCACCAGCGAACTCTGCCAGCCACTGACCTGGGGCAGCCCGCAAGCGCCATCCCTGTGCGTTGGAACACGCTGCGCGCTTGCCGAGGACAGGTTTCGCGCCTATAGAAGCCGCTTTAATGACCACCCCATCCACATCCCTCGACCGCGCCTCGTTCTCCCGCCGCCACCTGCTCACCTGTGAGGGCTTGACGGCGGGCGAAATCGACGCGCTGCTCGATCTCGCTGACAAGGCGGCCGAGACCGGCCGTCAGGTCAACAAAAAGCGTGACGTCCTGCGCGGACGCACACTCATCAACCTGTTCTTCGAGGCCTCGACGCGCACGCAGAGCTCCTTCGAGCTCGCCGGCAAGCGCCTCGGCGCCGACGTCATGAACATGAACGTCGCGACCAGCGTCGGTGTCAGAAGGGCGAGACGCTGATCGACACCGCGATGACGCTCAACGCCATGCGCCCCGACATCATCGTCGTGCGCCACCATGCGGCCGGCGCCGTCGAGCTGCTTTCCCAGAAGGTCGACTGCTCGGTGATCAATGCCGGCGACGGCGCCCACCAGCATCCCACCCAGGCCCTGCTCGACGCCCTGACGATCCGCCGCGCCAAGGGCCGGATCGCCGGCCTCGTCGTCGCCATCTGCGGCGATATCCTGCACTCGCGCGTCGCCCGCTCCAACATCAACGTGCTGAACACGCTCGGCGCCAAGGTGCGCATCATCGCGCCTTCGACGTTGCTGCCGGCGGCGTGTCAGATCGCTCGGCGCGGAAGTCTTCACCGACATGTGGAAGGGCCTGGAAGGTGCCGACATCGTCATGATGCTGCGCCTCCAGCGCGAGCGCATGGAAGGCAACTACGTGCCCTCCGTACGCGAGTACTACCACTTCTTCGGCCTCGACCACGAGAAGCTCGCCCGCGCCAAGCCCGATGCGCTGATCATGCATCCCGGTCCCGATGAACCGCGGCGTCGAGATCGCCTCCACCGTCGCCGACCACTCGCGCAGCGTCATCCGCGAGCAGGTCGAGATGGGCGTCGCCGTCCGCATGGCGGTGCTCGAGGCGCTCGCGCGCCACCTGCCGAACGTCTCCTGAGGACCAGCGCCATGCCCGCACCCAGCGCCGGCCGTACCTTGAAGCCGACCGTGTTCATCAACGCGCGACTGATCGATCCCGCCTCCGGCCGCGACGAGCCCGGCGGCCTGCTCGTGCGAGGACGGCATGATCGCCGACCTCGGCGCGCCACCTGCGCCGCAACGCCCCCGACGGCAGCGAGGTCATCGACTGCCAGGGCCACGTCCTGGCGCCCGGCCTTGTCGACGCGCAGGTCTTCACCGGCGAGCCCGGCTACGAGCACCGCGAGACCTTGAAGACGGCGAGCCACGCCGCCGCTGCCGGCGGCGTCACCACCATCGTCGTCATGCCCGACACCAATCCCGTGATCGACCAGGTCGCGCTTGTCGACTTCATCCAGCGCCGCGCCCGCGACAACGCGGTCGTCCACGTGCACACCATGGCCGCTATGACCAAGGGCCTGGAAGGCGCGGAGCTGACCGAGATCGGACTGTTGAAGCGCGCCGGCGCGATCGCCTTCACCAACGGCAAGTCGAGCGTCGGCAACACGCGCGTCATGCGCAACGCGCTGCTCTACGCCAAGGACTTCGGCGCGCTGATCGTGCATCACACCGAGGACCCGCACCTGTCGACGGGCAGCGCCATGAACTCCGGCGAGGTGGCCACGCATCTCGGCCTGCCCTCGGTCAACAAGGTCGCCGAGACCATCGTCCTCGACCGCGACGTGCGCCTCGTCGCCATGACGGGCGGGCGCTATCACGCCGCCACACTGTCCTGCGCCGAAAGCCTCGACGTCGTGACGCAAGGCCAAGCAGGCCGGGCTGCCCGTCACCTGTGGCGTTTCGATCAATCACCTGACGCTCAACGAGAGCGACATCGGCCCCTATCGCACGTTCTTCAAGGTGCGCCCGCCGCTGCGCCACGAGAGCGACCGCGTGGCGATGGTCCGCGGCGTCGCTTCCGGCGACATCGACGTCATCGTCTCCAGCCACGATCCCCAGGACGCCGACACCAAGCGGCGCCCGTTCGCGGAGGCCGCCGACGGCGCCAACGGCCTGGAGACGCTGCTCGCCGCCGGCCTCAAGCTCGTCCATGCCGGCGAGTTGCCGCTGATGGCGCTGCTCAAGGCGCTGACCGTCAATCCCGCCAAGCTGTTCGGCCTGCCTGGCGGCCGGCTGGAGAAAGGCGCGCCCGCCGACCTGATCCTGTTCGATGCGGACGAGCCCTGGGTGGTCAGCAAGGATAACCTGCGCTCGCGCTCCAAGAACTCGCCCTTCGACGAGGCGAGGATGCAGGGACGCGTGCTGCGCACGTTGGTCGGCGGCGAGACGGTCTATCAATACGCTGGCGTCGAGCGGACCTGAGGCTATGGTGTCCAGGACCTGCGTCCGGGTGCGGTCGTGGGTCGAGGGGACCGACGGCGGCAGACGCAGCGGACCGAGCGATGAGGAATCACGAGCGGCCATGACGGTGATCGGATGAGCGCAGGCGGTTTCACGCTGCCCTTGGTGTTGTCGGCGCCCTCGGCTACCTGTTGGGCACGATCCCTTTCGGCCTGATCCTCACGCGGTTCGCCGGCCTCGGCGACATCCGCGCCATCGGCTCCGGCAATATCGGCGCAACCAACGTCCTGCGCACCGGTAACAAGAAGCTTGCGGCGCTGACACTCGTGCTCGACGCGTTGAAGGGCACGGCCGCCGTTCTCATCGCCGACCGCCTGATCGGCGCGCCGGCGGGCGTGGCCATCGTGTCCGGCCTCGTCGGCGGCCTCGCCGCCTTCATCGGCCATTGCTTTCCCGTCTGGCTCGGCTTCCGCGGCGGCAAGGGCGTGGCCACCTATATCGGCGTGCTCATCGGTCTGGGCTGGATCTTTGCGCTGGTTTTCTGCGGCATCTGGCTGGTGACGGCTGTCGTCACGCGTTACTCGTCGGCCTCCGCGCTGGCGGCCGGCATGCTGACGCCGGTCGTCGCCTGGCTGACCGACTATCCCGCCGTTGGACTGGCCAGCGGCCTCATGAGCCTCATTCTGATCTGGCGCCACCGCGCCAACATCGACCGGCTGTTGAAGGGCGAGGAGCCGCGGATCGGTGCCAAAGGATAGGCCTGAGGCCGCGCCCGCGGCCACGTCCGCACCGCTGCCCATTGCCCGCCTGGGTGCGGCCGAGCGCATCGCCTGCCTGCGCCTCATCCGCTCAGAAAACGTCGGTCCGATCACCTTCCGCGAACTCGTCAACCATTTCGGCGGCGCTCAGGCCGCGCTCGATGCGCTGCCGGAGCTGTCCCGCCGCGGTGGTCGCGGCCGCCCGATTCGCATCCTGCCGCGCGCGGCCGCCGAGGACGAACTCGCCGCTGCCGACCGGATCGGCGCCATGCCCGTGTTCACCATCGAGCCCGGCTATCCGCGCCGGCTGGCCACGCTCGAGGCGCCACCGCCGCTGCTCTACGTCAAGGGCAACGCCGCTTTGCTGTCGCGGCCAAGCGTCGGCATCGTCGGCTCGCGGTAGGCGTCCGCCGCCGGCCAGAAGCTCGCGCGCCGCATCGCCACGGACCTCGGTCGCACGGGCGTGGTGGTGGTCTCCGGGCTGGCCCGCGGCATCGACGCCGCCGCACACGAGGCGACGCTTGAGACCGGTACCGTCGCCGTCGTCGCTGGCGGGCTCGATGTCATCTACCCGCCGGAGCACGCTGACACTCCAGGCCCGCATCAGCGAGGTGGGCTGCCTCGTCGGCGAGCAGCCGCCGGGGTATACGCCGCGCGGCCAGGATTTTCCGCGCCGCAATCGCATCATCTCCGGCATCTCGCTGGGCGTGCTGGTCGTCGAGGCTGCCCGCCGTTCCGGCTCTTTGATTACGGCGCGCATGGCCGGCGACCAGGGCCGCGAGGTGTTCGCGGTGCCCGGCCATCCGCTCGATCCGCGCGCGGAAGGCACCAACGGGCTCATCAAGTCGGGCGCGACGCTGGTGACCTGCGCCGACGACATCATCGAGGCGCTCCAACCGATCGCCGGCGGCGCGCTGGGCGAGATGCGCGCCGACGAGGCCGTTGCGCCGTGGACGACCGATCACGCCTCCGCGACGGCACGTCCGGCCCCCCCGCCGCTGATGACCGACGACGTGCGCGCGCGTGTGGCGGGCGCGCTCGGCCCCGCGCCGATCGACATCGACGAGGTCGCCCGCGCCCTGGCGCTGCCCGTGCGCACGGTTCGCCTGGTTCTGGTCGAACTCGATCTGGCCGGCCGGATCGAGCATCACGGCCGCCAGCTGGTGTCGCTGCGCTCAGACGGCGCGGACCCGGGCCGCTGACGGCCATCAAAGGCCTCCCAGACCTCCCAGACCGCCCACATCGTACAGTCGCCCCGGCCAGACCGGGACGGCCCCGCGCGCCCACGCCCTTTACCGGGCCTCGCGCTGCCCCTCAGGAGCGCTGGCGTGGGTCGAGCCGCCCTTGTTCCAGCCTGGCCTGGGCGTGCGCCAGCTTCATCAGCGCCTGCAAGGTCTCGTCGCCGGTCTGTCGTGCCAGCCCCTGCATCCCTTCCAGCATATCGGCGATGTAGTCCAGCAGGTCCGCGATGTCCCGCGGGTCGCGCTGGCCTGGAGAGGCCGCCAGTTCGGGGGCTGCTGGCCCCTCGGATTCACCGGTCCCCGGCCCGCTGATGTCCGCATCCGCGATGGCCCGCGATGCTCCCGCACGTGTCGCCGCCATTCCAATCTCCATAAAATGCATATAATGCGCAGAAAACGTATAGTCTCGCGACGGAATGTGCAAGGGTCGCGCGCAATGCTCCCCGGTTGTTGCGGCCTGCCCGTTTGACAGGGGTGCCCAGTTCACCCATGTTCTGCCGCCGAAGCGCCCCGATAATGAAGCAAGGGTCCGGCAATCGGGCCACCCGGCTGGAATTGTCACCGGGGCCATCATCGCGATCCGAGAGCGGTCAGAGCATGAACGTCGTCATCGTCGAATCTGCGGCCAAGGCCAAGACGATCAACAAGTATCTTGGCTCCGGCTACAAGGTGATCGCCTCCTACGGCCACGTCCGCGACCTGCCGTCCAAGGACGGCTCCGTCGAGCCCGACAACGACTTTCTGATGCACTGGGAGGTCGACGACGACCGCTCCAAGAAGGTCATGCGCGAGATCTCGGAGGCCGTGAAGGGGGCGTACAAGCTGATCCTGGCGACCGACCCCGATCGCGAGGGCGAGGCCATCTCCTGGCATCTTCTGGAGCTTCTGGCCCAGAAGCGGGTGCTCAGGAAGGACACCCCCGTCGAGCGCGTCACCTTCAACGCCGTCACCAAGCAGGCCGTGCTCGATGCCATGCGCAACCCGCGCCACATCGACGAGCCGCTGGTCGAGGCCTATCTGGCCCGCCGCGCGCTCGATTATCTGGTCGGCTTCACCTTGTCGCCGGTGCTGTGGCGCAAGCTGCCGGGCGCCCGCTCCGCCGGACGCGTCCAGTCCGTCGCGCTGCGCCTCGTCTGCGACCGCGAGGCCGAGATCGAAGCCTTCAGGACGGACGAGTACTGGACGATCGAGGCAGCTGCTGAAGACGGCGCAAGAACGAGGACGTGCACCGCCCGCCTCACCGCCATCGCCGGCACCAGGTCAAGAAGCTCGACATCAAGGACGAGGCCTGCGCACGGCCATCAAGGCGGCCATCGAGAAGGGCCAGTTCACCGTCGCGCAACGTCGACAAGAAGGCGACGAAGCGCAATCCCTATCCGCCGTTCACCACGTCGACGCTGCAGATGGACGCCTCGCGCAAGCTCGGCTTCTCCGCCAAGCAGACGATGCAGGTCGCGCAGCGCCTCTACGAAGGCGTCGACATCGGCGGCGAGACGGTCGGCCTCATCACCTACATGCGAACCGACGGCGTCCAGATCGTGCCCGAAGCGGTGTCGCGAGATCCGCGACGTGATCTCCGCAAGCTACGGCGCGCCAGTACACGCCCTTCGTCCGCGAGTACAAGACCAAGGCCAAGAACGCGCAGGAAGCCCACGAGGCGATCCGCCCGACCGATCCACGCCGCACCCCCGACAGCGTGCGCCGCAATCTCGACCGCGACCAGGCCCGCCTCTACGAGCTGATCTGGAAGCGCACCGTCGCCAGCCAGATGGCATCCGCCGAGCTCGAGCAGACCACCGCCGACATCGAGGTCAAGGGCCGCGACGGCAAGGCCTACACGCTGCGCGCCACCGGCTCGGTCGTCACCTTCGACGGCTTCCTCAAGGTCTACGAGGAAGGCCGCGACGAGCGCCAGCGCACCATCGACAAGGGCAAGGACGATCCCGACGCCGACGAAGATCAGGGCCGTCGTCTGCCGCCGCTCGCCGTCGGCGATGCCCTGACGCGACGAGGCGATCGCCGCCGACCAGCACTTCACGCAGCCGCCGCCGCGCTACACCGAGGCGACGCTCGTCAAGCGCATGGAGGAGCTCGGCATCGGCCGACCGTCCACCTACGCCTCGACGCTCGCCGTCCTCCTCGACCGCGACTACGTCAGGATCGACAAGAAGCGCCTCGATCCCGAGGACAAGGGCCGCCTCGTCATCGGCTTCCTGGAAAGCTTCTTCAAGCGCTACGTCGAGTACGACTTCACCGCCGACCTCGAGGAAAAGCTCGACCTGATCTCCGACGGCAAGCTCGACGTGGAAGGAGGTGCTGCGCGAGTTCTGGAAGGACTTCACCGCCGCCGTCGACGAGATCAAGGATCTGCGCGTCGGCGAGGTGCTCGAAGCGCTGAACGAGATGCTCGGCCCGCACATCTTCCCCGACAAGGACGATGGCTCCGATCCGCGCGCCTGCCCCGTCGTGCGGCGCCGGCCGCCTCAGTCTCAAGGTGTCCGGCAAGTTCGGCGCCTTCATCGGCTGCTGCAACTATCCCGAGTGCCGCTATACGCGCCAGCTCTCCCAGACCGCTGACCGGACGCACCCGCCGAGGCCTCAGCCCCGACGGCAAGCTGCTCGGCTACGATCCCGACACCGGCTTTCCCGTCACGCTGCGCATCGGCCGCTTCGGCCCCTACGTGCAACTCGGCGACCCCAAGGACTACGACGACGAGAAGCCCAAGCGCTCGTCGCTGCCCGAAGGGCTGGGACCCCAACACCATCGATCTGGAGCGCGCGCTGAAGCTGCTCAACCTGCCGCGTCGAGGTCGGCGAGCATCCCGAGACGCAAGACGCCGATCACGGCCGGCCTCGGCCGCTATGGCCCCTTCATCCTGCACGACGGCACCTACGCCAACCTCGACATCGATCGAGGAAGTGTTCGAGGTCGGCCTCAACCGTGCCGTCACCGCTGCTCGCGGAAAAGCGCGCTGGCGGCGGCAAGGGTCGCTTCGGCCGCGCCGCGCAGAAGACCGTGCTCAAGGATCTGGGCGAGCATCCCGACCGAAGGCGGCAAGATCGAGGTGCTCGACGGCCGCTACGGGCCCTACGTCACGCACAACAAGGTGAACGCCACCGTGCCGCGCGGCAAGGAACCGGCCGCCCTCAGCGTCGACGAGGCGCTGGCGCTGCTCGCTGAGCGCATCGCCAAGGGCGGCGGCAAGAAGAAGCCTGCGCGCAAGGCGGCCGCTAAGCCCGCCAACGACGACGGGGCTGCGCCGAAGAAGTCTGTGGCCAAGAAGGCGCCTGCGAAAAAAGCCCCGGCCAAGAAAGCCGGCGCCAAGAAAGGCAAGCCCCGCGCCGACGCCGCGGAGTAGGGCGGCCTCTTCGATCCTTGCAATGAACAAAACGAAATGACCAGGGCTTGCGCCCTGGTCACTGCGTTTGCACGGGCTTGTCCAAGCAACGACGGGCTCAGCTGAGCCAGCTGCTGGAGAACTGGTAGGTTTGATCGACTTCGTTACCGATGGCGAGGTCCACCGGAGGATTGGGAATCGGATCGACGTCATTGGGATCATTGTCGATCGCGTAGAACGTTTCGTTGAGCTCCGGATTGCCTTCGCCGGCGTGGATCGAAACGCCAAGCAATGGGGTGTCGGCGAAGACGTACTGATCATTTTGAACCAGGTAGTCCATGATCGCATCGAAAGAGCCGTCGAGATCGCTGCCGGCATCACTTCCGGCTGGGAAGTCGATCTTAACCGTGTAGACGCCGTCGGGGGTGTTTGTGCCCTTTGACGGCTCGCCATCGTAGACGCCGTGCGTATCGCCGTCGGTCGTCGCGAAATAGAAGGTCGCGTACGACAGATCGTGACCGTTGTCGGCGAAGTGATCGTGCGGCGGTGGCGGCGGGGTATCCGTGTCGCTGTCCGTGATCGTGCCCACCCCGACGCCATCGACGATGCAGTCGTTGATCGCGAGCATCGTGGCGCCGCCCGGCACATTGGGAATGTCGGCGGTCGCGCTCGTCAACGTGATCGTGAAGGTCTCCGTTGATTCCGGATTGGCGTCGTCCAGGATTGGCACGGAGATCGTAGCGGTGGTCTCGCCGGCTTTGATCGTAAGGGTGCCTGTCGTCGTGGTGTAGTCTAACGAGCCCGCCGTGCCGTCCGACGTCTCGTAGGTGATGATCACGTCGTAGAGGTAGGGCTCGTCCAGGCTCACCGTGAAGACGGCGTTGCCGTCCTCTTCGGCCACGCTGACGTCGTTGACGCTGATGTCGGGGCAGTGGGTGACGACGGCATCGCCGTCCACGCCTTTGATGCTGCCTTCCGCCGTGCTGGTGCTCGTTGCGCGCACGCCGAGCGTGTCGAGAAGATTGAAGCTCGTGGTCGCGCTGAAGACGAACGTCTCGCCTGCGGTGAGGAAGGTCGCCTTGTCCGTGCCGGCTGAGCCGAGCCCGGTCGACGACAGCTTGATGCCGCCGTCCCAGTCCTCGCCGGAGCCGTTCATGTTGAGGCTGTTGTCTTTCTTGGTGCCCAGGTCGAAGCTCGACCCGTCGGCCACGCCGTCATTCCAATAGACGGCGTTGAGATCGCAATAGCCCGTCGTGCACTTCACCTCGAAGGTGACCGTGCCGTCGCCCATGTCTATGGCGTTGATCTCGAGCGCCAAGCCGGCATAAGTGATTTCATAAGTTTTGATGTCGCCAATTGCCATTGTCCGTCACTCCAATGGACCGATCTCCGTAGAGATGATCAATGTGCTGCCGGTGGGAACCCGGCCATCCGCCGTGATTCGAGAGGGACCGGTTGCGCGCGATCCGCGACCTCCTCCGCACCAAAATGAATTCTTCCGTTATGCGAGCAAGAATAAGTTAAAATACGTAAGTAGCACATCCTATTTCAAGGCATCTCGGTAAATGGCTGGGGAGGGCCGGCGTCGCGCTTGGCCGGGCGACCGTTGGTGTCGGCGGTGCAGGCAGTGCCGTCGGCCGGCGACGAGTGGTCGAAACCTACCGGGCCGCCGCCGCGGATCGAACCAGCCCGGCAGACTGTGGCGTGCGGCACGAAAGCCTTGTCTCCCGCCAACGCGTTGCGGGTTGCGCAGTCTTGATGCGCGTCAACGCCGGCTGACGCTTGATTTTCGACGGTGCTAGGATTGCTTCAGCCAGACAACCGAACGCCAGGAGGATCTTCGCATGAGCCAGGGCATGAACATCGGCTCCCTCGAGCACGTCAACGTGCGCACCGCCAAGCTGCCGCAGATGATCAAGTGGTACGAGGAGGTGCTCGGCATGCGCAACGGCTGGCGCCCGAATTTCCCGTTCGCCGGCGCCTGGATGTACTCCGGCGACAACAAGCCGACGGTGCACCTGGTCGAGGTTAAGGAGGAACCGACGCAGGGCTTGCGCCTGGAGCACTTCGCTTTCTCCGCGACCGGCATGAAGGCGTGCGTCGAGCGCTGCAAGCAACACAAGGTCGAGTACGAGCTGATCGCGGTGAAGGGACGCGGGCCTCGTCCAGGTCAACGTCTACGATCCCGACGGCAACCACATCCACATCGACTTCCCCGCGCACGAGGCCGATGAGTTGAGCGAGATCGGTGGCTTCACAGGCCTGCCGGGCCGCACCTGAACGCCATCACACGGGAGTTCAAATGGCGCGACGGCCGGAGCCGGCGCTGACGCTCTGCCTGTTGCGTCACGCCAAGTCGAGCTGGGACGATGCAGGGCTGGGCGACCACGAGCGCCCGCTTGCCGAGCGGGGCGCGCGCGATGCGCCCCGGATCGGCGCGTGGATGGCCGAGGCCGGGCTGGTACCCGACGTCGTGCTGTGCTCCGACGCCGTGCGCACGCGCGCCACGCTGGCTCTGGTGCTGTCGGCTCTGCCGGCGCCGCCGGCCGAGATCCGCACCGAGCCCGCGCTCTATCTCGCCGGTCCCGAGACGATCAAGGCGCACATCCGCGCCGTGGATGGTGCGCGCTCCATCCTCGTGATCGCCCACAATCCCGGCATGCACGCGCTGGCGTTGGAGTTGACGGGGGGAGGGGATGAAGACGCCGTCGCGCGGCTGGCGATGAAGTACCCTACGGCCGCGCTGGCTGTGCTGACGTTCGAGACAAGCCGCACCTGGCGCGACATCGGGCCCGGCCGTGGGCAGCTTCGCCATTTCATCACGCCGAGGACGCTGCCTCAGCCCGATTGAGCGGGATCGATCGAAGACGGACCGGCGTCTCAGGCGGCGACAGGCGCCAGGCTCATCGGGTCGGCATGTCGCCGGCTCTTGCCCTCGAAGAAGTTGCCCTCTTCCAGCACCAGTTCGCGATGATAGATCTCGCCGGTGACGGTCGAGCCGCGGCGCAGGACGATACGGTCGGCATAGATGATGGCGTCACGAGCTTCGCCATCGATCACCACCTCGCTGGCGACAACGGTGCCGCAGATCACGCCGGCGCGCGAGACGTGGACCCGCGTGGCGTGCAACTCGCCTTCGAGCTGGCCGTGCAGCACCACCTCGCCGGGCATCTCCAGGCAACCCAGGATGGACGTGCTCTCCGACAGGATCAGCGGCACATCGTTGGCCTGCGACGGCGGATAGCTCAGCTCGGTGACGCGCGACATGACCGAAATTCCCCCAACAGCTCCCAAAGACCGCACCCCTCGGCGCGAGCTTTCCCCAGGCTGTCCACAATTTGTTGCATGGAGCTGTCTTGACTCCAACAAAAGAATCGCAATCGCAGCCAGGCATGGGTGCCGTCGGCAGCCCTTTCGCATGTGGCGCGGCCCGCCGGCATCACGGGCGCCCCCAGGGCGACCCGAAGGCGGCTCCAGGGCGGCCCCGGCGCGACCCAGGAGCCGGAGCTTCGCGCCAGGCGCGCGGTGCTGGTCCGTGGGCCTTGTCGATGGGAGGGGCATGCTGGCCGCGATCAGGATCAGACAGGTTGGAGTCGCGGGAGCACAACCCGCCATGCTAGAGGGGCTGGAGGCCGCAGCGCAGCGGTCAGCGCCGCTCGGTCGTAGCGTTCCGCTCCGGCCACCGCGCCAGCGCTGACCGGAATCTTGGTCAGAGCCCTGACCAGGCACCCAAACACGAACACGAACGATCACGCCCATGCTTCTCCTGATCGATAACTACGACAGCTTCACCTACAACCTCGTCCATTACCTGGGCGAGCTCGGCGCTGTGTCGGAGGTGGTGCGCAACGACAAGATCACGCCGCAGGCCGCGCTGAAGATGAAGCCGAAGGCGATCGTCCTCTCGCCCGGACCCTGTACGCCCAACGAGGCCGGCATCTGCCTCGACCTCATCGCTGAGGCCGCGGGCCGCGTGCCGCTGCTCGGCGTCTGCCTCGGCCATCAGGCGATCGGCCAGGCGTACGGCGGCAAGGTCGTGCGCGCGCCCGTGCCCATGCACGGCAAGCTCTCGACCATCCGGCACAAGGGCAAAGGCCTGTTCGAAGGCTGTCCTTCGCGCTTCGAGGTCACGCGCTACCATTCGCTGATCGTGGAGCGAAAGAGCCTGCCCGACTGCCTGCAGGTCACGGCGGAGACCTCCGACGGGATCATCATGGGCCTTGAGCACACGTCCCATCCTGTGCACGGCGTGCAGTTTCATCCCGAGAGCATCGCGTCGGAGGAGGGCCATGCCCTGCTCGCCAACTTCCTCAAGCTCGCCGGCATCTCGCCGCGCCGCCGCAACGCCAGCCGCCGCCGCGATGCGGCTTGAGCGCGGGCAGCGGGAGATCCGTCCGAGACGCTGACAATAAGAGAGGAGCCGCAATGTCGACCGAGCCCGATCCCGCCGCCCTGCGCCCCACCATCGCGCGCGCGCTCGAGGCGGCGCTGACCCAGGCGGAGGCGGAAACGGCGTTCGACATCATCATGTCGGGCAAGGCGACGCCCGCCCAGATCGGCGGCTTCCTGATGATCCTGCGCCACCGCGGTGAATCAATCGAGGAGATCACCGGGGCCGCCACCATCATGCGCGCCAAGGCGACCCGCGTCACCGCCCCGGCCGGCGCCATCGACATCGTCGGCACCGGCGGCGACGGCAAGGGCACGCTCAACATTTCCACCACCGCCGCACTCGTCGTGGCGAGCCTGGGCGTGCCCGTCGCCAAGCACGGTAATCGCGCGCAGTCGTCGAAATCCGGCGCCTCCGATGCGTTGGGCGCACTCGGCGTCGACATCAACGCGCCCGTGCCGGTGATCGAGAAATGCCTGCGGGAAGCCCATTTCGGCTACATGAACGCGCCCAACCATCACGCCGCCATGCGTTTCGTCATGCCCGCTCGCATCGAGCTCGGCGTGCGCACGGTTTTCAATATCCTCGGCCCCCTGACCAACCCGGCGGGCGTCAAGCGGCAGCTGACCGGCACGTTCTCCGCCGCCCTGTTGAGGCCGATGGCCGAGACATTGCGTGCGCTCGGCTCTGAAAAAGCGTGGCTCGTCCACGGCATGGACGGAACCGACGAGATCTCCATCGCAGGCCCCACGCAGATCGCCGTGCTGGAGAACGGCAAGGTCGAGATGCGCGCCCTCAAGCCCGAGGATGCCGGCCTCGAAGAGCACCCCCTGGGCCACATCCTCGGCGGCGCGCCGGCGGAGAACACAGCCAAGGTGCGCGCCCTGCTGGCGGGCGATACGTCGTCGGGCCTGATGGCCTTCCGTCACGCCGTGATGCTGAATGCAGGCGCAGCACTTCTGATCGCCGACAAGGCGGCAACCGTTGCCGAAGGCGCGCAGATGGCTGGTGCCGCGCTCGATGACGGCCGCGCCCGTGCCAACTTGGAGAAGATCGTGGCTGTCACCACGGGCAAGGCCTAGGCTGTGCCGGCACGATGCAGCAAATGTCGAGGACTATTCGTGGGCGGTGCTGCGGTCTCAGCCGTCGCCGAACATCTGCTTCTGGCCGAGGTTGCGGAACAGCTGCTTGATGATGCCGTCGTCGCGTCCGCCCGGCGCCGGCGTGGTGCGGCTGATGGTGTCGAACACCTTGCCGTCTTTGAGCGTGTAGTTGGCCACCTTGTCGACCGTGCCGACCGGCGTGAAGTAGACCGCGACGACCTTGCGGTCGACCTCCTTCTCGGGAAGGAAGGCGGTCTGCGTGGACGTGCTCGAGATATAGTAGTAGGCGTTTCCGCCGGGCACGGAGGCGGTGGTCGCTGGCGATCCGAGCGACATGCGCACCTGGTCCTGGCTCATGCCGGGCTGAATCGCTTGGAGATCGGTCTCACGGAACTGGTGGCCATGCTTGATGACTTGCCCGGTGCAGCCGGCCAGCGCGATGCCGGCGGCCACGGCCGAAACGACGGCGAAGCCGGCCGTGCGATGGCCGCAGCCAGCAAGTCTCGCGCGCGATCTCGTCACCTGGCTCCCCCAATTCATAGTGGCCGTGCGAGCCCGAACCGAACCATCAGGGCCAACCCCGGCCGGTCCGCGATGGGCAACGGCGAATCTCCCCGTTGCACACTGCGACTCGGCTTAGCCGCTCCCTCTTGCGTTGGCAACGCGAGGCGCAAGCTCACCCCCAGGAGCCTCCTGGGCGCCAGCCTCACCCCGCATGGGCGTCGGCCGGCTTGCCATGAGGAGGCGCGCCCGTGCTGACCTGGCTCCGTCGACGGCACGAACGTCAGCATAGGGCACGCGAGCTTTATGGCGCCGTCGTGGCACAGGCCCGCCACCCCGATTTCTACACCGTCCATGGCGCGCCGGACACACTGGAGGGGCGCTACGAGATGATCGTCCTACATCTCTACCTGCTCCTCGACCGGCTGCAGCGGGAAGGGGAGCCGGCTGCCGAGACCTCTCGCGCGGTGACCGAGACGTTCGTGCGCGAAACCGACGTCGAGATGCGGGAGATGGGTGTCGGCGACCTCACCGTGCCGCGCAAGGTCAAGCGCGCCGCCGCAGGCCTATTCGAGCGCTCGTCGCAGTATCGTCGAGCTCTGGCCGATCCCGATCGCGCGACACTGGAGCGTTTCCTGGAGGAGATCGTCGCCGCGCCGTCCGCGCGCGGCCTTGCAGGCTATGTCCGGTGCGCCCAGGCCGCCCTGGCGACCGTGCCTGCGGCCGATCTTCTGGCTGGAAGCTGGCGTTTCCCCAGCCCCGGAGCTCGCGAGGACGACCATCCATGAGCGAACCGCTTTCCTGGGAGTATCTGATCGACGCCGCCGCCGGCGGGATCGACGTCACCCGCGTCGCAACAGCCGAGGAGTGCCGCACACTCGCCGAGGCCCTCCAGATCCTCGCCTGCCGAGATCTCCACGTCACCTACACTGTGACGCCGCGGTCTGGCGGCCGCTTCCGGCTGCGTGGTCATCTGGACGCCCGCGTCGAGCAGGCCTGCGTCGTTTCGCTGGAGCCCGTACCCGCGACGATTTCTGAGGCGTTCGACGTCGAGTTCCGCCCCGAGGTTGGCGCATCGGCGCGCCGGCAGGCGGGGCGGGAGGACGCGCCCGAAGCCGATGCGACGATCCTCGACGAGGAGGACATTGAGCCCATCCGCAACGGTCGCCTCCAGGTGGGCCGCGTCGTCTACGACACCATCGCCACCGCGCTCGACCCGTTTCCGCGCGCCGAGGACGCCGCGCTCGACCACCGGGAGGCCGGCGCTGGCGCCGGCGACGACTCCCATCCCTTCGCCGGGCTGGCGCGGCTCAAGCCGAAGGGCTGATCAAAGTTCAAAATGAACGCGCGCGCCCAGTCCTCGGCGCTTGCCACGCCCGGGCAAATCGCTATGTTCCGCGGCGGCTCACGCCGGGACCGCGCATGAGGGGGCAGCGGTCGCCCTGTTACCCTGGGGAGACGGCGTCCGCGCCGCCTGGTCGAAATGTCCGCACCACGCACGATCGCACTCGACGCCATGGGTGGCGATCACGGCCCCGAGGTCGTGATCCCCGGCGCGGCGATCTCGCTCGTGCGCCAGCCCTCGCTCAACTTCGCGTTCTATGGCGACGAGGCGCGCATCCAGGCCGCCCTTGCTGCCCATCCCGCACTCGCGGCTCGCTCCCGCGTCGTCCACACCGACGTTGGCGATCGGCATGAACGACAAGCCGAGCCAGGCCGTGCGCCGCGGCAAGGGCACCAGCATGTGGCTCGCGCTCGGAGGCGGTGCAGAAGCGGCGAGGCCGACGTCGCCGTCTCGGCCGGCAACACCGGCGCGCTGATGGCCATGGCCAAGCTCGATGCTGCGGCCCGATGCCGGCGATCGAGCGTCCGGCCATCGCGGCCCTGTGGCCGACGGTGAAGGCCGAATGCATCGTCCTCGATGTCGGCGCCAACATCGGCGCCAGCGCGCGCCAGCTCTGCGATTTCGCACTGATGGGCGCGGCCATGGCGCGCGCCCTGTTCCACATCGAGCGCCCGACGGTCGGCCTGCTCAACGTCGGCGTCGAGGAGATCAAGGGCGCCGACGAGGTCAAGCAGGCCCACGCCTGGTTGAAGGCGGCCACCGGCCTGCCGCTCGAATATCGCGGCTTCGTCGAAGGCGACCAGATCGGCCAGGGCGTCGTCGACGTCGTCGTCGTCGAGGGCTTTGCCGGCAATATCGCGCTCAAGACGGCCGAAGGCACCGCGCGCCAGATCGGCCAGTATCTCAAGGCGGCCATGACCCGCAGCCTGCTTCTCCAAGGCCGGCGCGCTGCTGGCGCGGGGCGGCTTCCGCGTGCTGCGCGAGAAGATGGACCCGCGCCGGGTCAACGGCGGCACTTTCCTCGGCCTCAACGGCATCGCCATCAAGAGCCATGGCGGCACGGATGCACTTGGCTTTGCGAGCGCAGTCGATCTCGGCTACGAGATGGCGGAAAGCGGGCTGGTCGCCCGGCTGACGGCGGACCTCGCCACCTTCCACGATGCGCTGGCGGGTCTGCGGGACGCTGGAGCAGAGCTGATCGCCAGGCACTTCGGTCCGGTCGCGATGTCGCCGGTCGAGGCGATCGTATCGGTCCGAGGCAGCAGCGCCGGGCCTCGCAGGGACGCCGCCGCCAGTCGGCGCCGATGACAAGGGACAGGGGACGCGCGTGGCCAGTCATCCGATCCGTCATCCGAGGCGTCGGCGCCTATCTGCCCAAGACGCGTGCTGACCAACGCCGACCTGGCCAAGCGCATCGACACCAGCGACGAGTGGATCACCGAGCGCACCGGCATCCACCAGCGCCACATCGCCGACGACGGACGAGACGACCTCCGACCTCGGCATCGCCGCCGCGCGAGCAGGCGCTCGTCCGCGCCGGCATCGATCCCGTCGACATCGACCTCGTCATCTGCGCGACCGCGACGCCCGACCGCACCTTTCCCGCGACCGCCGTGCGCATCCAGACCGCGCTCGGCGTCACCAAGGGCGCCGCTTTCGACATCCAGGCCGTCTGCTCCGGCTTCATCTACTGCCTGACCACCGCCGACAACTTCCTCAAGCCGGCCAGTTCCGCCGCGCGCTCGTCATCGGCGCCGAAACATTCTCGCGCATCCTCGACTGGGAGGATCGCGCCACCTGCGTGCTGTTCGGCGACGGCGCCGGCGCGGTCGTTCTCGAGGCCCAGCCGCAGCATGGCGAGCCGCGACGATCGCGGCATCATCGCCACGCGCATCCGCTCCGACGGCCGCTTCGAGGATCTGCTCTATGTCGACGGCGGTCCCGGATCGACGCAAGACCGTCGGCCACCTGCGCATGAACGGTCGCGAGGTGTTCCGCCATGCCGTGCAGAAGATCTCCGGCGTGATCGAGGAGACGCTCGCTCATGACCGGCTATGCCGCCGACGAGATCGATCTCTACGTGCCCCATCAGGCCAACGCGCGCATCCTCGACGGCATCGCCAAGAAGCTCGGCGTGTCCGCCGGAAAAGATCATGATGACGCTCGGCAAGCACGGCAACACCTCGGCCGCCTCGATCCCGCTCGCCCTCAATCAGGCCTTCGAGGAACACCGCCTCAAGGAAGGCAGCCTGGTGCTGATGGAGGCCATGGGCGGCGGCTTCACATGGGGCGCGGTGCTCGCCCGCTGGTAGCGCAATGGACACGGTCGCCGCAACGGGCCTCGCGGCGCATCCAATAGTTGTGCAATTTCAGAGTCTTGCACTGCATCAGTCGATTGACCGCCGTCCGCCGTCGCGGCTAGTCTCCCGCGCGCATGGGGTCTAGGGGAGGCAGTGCGGATATGGGTAGCAAGACGCTGACGCGAGCCGATTTGGCGGAGGCAGTGGTCCGAAAAGTCGGCCTTGCCGCGCAACGAGTCGCAGGAGCTCGTCGAGCTGGTTCTCAAGGAGATTTCCAATTCTCTGGCGCGCGGCGAACAGGTCAAGCTGTCCTCGTTCGGCTCTTTCGGCATTCGCGAGAAAGGCGAGCGCGTCGGGCGCAACCCGAAGACCGGCCAGGAAGTGCCGATCACGCCGCGCCGCGTGCTGGTTTTCCGTCCGAGCAACATCATGAAGGACCGCATCAACGCGGGCCGGACGCGCCGCCGGGCAGCCGAGTAGCCCTGGGCCTGAGCGTACATAGAGCGTGCGCATCATGTTGCAACCCGAGCGCGGGACGTCGTCTTGTTGGAGCGGCCCGCCGCAACGCACGAGGTCGCCTGTGACGCCACGCCAGCGTCGGCGACAGCTGGCCGGCAACCCCGGCCCATCAACGGAGGCAAGCCCGTGAGCAAGGCCGCGGAAGCGTTCCGGACCATCAGCGAGGTGGCCGACGAACTCGAAATCCCCAAGCACGTCCTGCGCTTCTGGGAGGTGAAGTTCCCCCAGATTCGTCCCATGAAGCGGGGCGGCGGCCGGCGCTATTACCGCCCGGAGGACCTCGAGTTGCTGAAGGGAATTCGCCACCTGCTCCACGCCCAGGCCTACACCATCAAGGGCGTGCAGAAGATCCTGCGCGAGCAGGGGGTGGAGTTCGTCAAGCAGGCCTGGCAGTCCGGTGCGAAGGCCGCGCCTGCGACGCCCGCGCCCGCGCCCGCCAAGGCCACGCGCCGCACTGCCGGCGCAGCGAAGGCCACGGCGCTGCCGGCCGCCCATTGCAAGCTGCTGGAGCGCGCGATCCGCGAGCTGGAGGCGTGTCGTACTTTGCTTGGTGCCGGCGAGGCCCGCGCCGCGGCCGCGCCGCGCCGTGCGCGTCGTGCCTGAGCATCGGCAACGGCCCGCGAGCCCGGCGCTGGAGATCGAGGCCTGGTGGGTCGATATCGAGGCCTGCGCCGACGCGCTGCTGGCGCGTGATGCGCAAGCGCCCGTCGTCGCCGAAGAGGACCGCGCCCGCGCCTTGCGGCTCGACGACGCCGGCCACCGTCGCGAGCGGCTGGCCGCCCACGTGGCCCTTCGCCTCGTTCTGGCCCGCCACGGCGCCGACGACGCAAGTGCCCGACCGTTCGAGCGGCAGGCGAGCGGCAAGCCGGTCCTTTCGCGACACTGGCGCACAGACGAGTCGCTCGCGCCCGATGGCCTCGATTTCAGCCTATCTCACATCGAGGGCGTGGCGCTCATCGCCGTGAGCCGCGGCGCCGGTGTCGGCATCGACGTCGAGCGCTTGCGGCCGGTCGCCATCGACGCCCCGCGTAGAGCATTGATCGAAGGCGCCGCAGCAGCGTTGCGCATGTCCGCCCCCTTGCCGCGGGAGGGCGACCCGCGCCGCCTGCAGCAGGCGTGGACGCGGCTGGAGGCACTGGCGAAAGCACGCGGCGTCGGCATGGCGCGCGTTCTCTCCGAGATCGGCGCGGTCGGCGGCAGACGCTACCGCGCGTCGGAGCAAGCCGCGGCGGGCGGGCACCTGGCCGCAACAGACGGCAGGGCCGCACCCGAACCGGACCTCCATGATGGCGGCGAGCGCACCGTGAGCATTGCGGCAGCCGATCTCTTCTGCGTGCGCGATCTCGATCTCGCCGATCGCGCGCTCGTGGCTTCGGTGGCACGCGCGGGAACGCTGCCCGATGGATTGGAGATACGCCCCTTCCCGCGCGATGCCGACCTCGCGCGCGCCGGATCATAGGGACCGGCAAGCTTCGAGCGGGCCGGGCCGCGGCCGCCAGGATGCCGCGCGACGTCGCGCCGGGCTCGCCGACTGAGATCGGCTGTTGACCGCGCCGGGGTCCCGTTGCACAACAGGCGCGGCGGAGCGTAGCGCAGCCTGGTTAGCGCACCAGTCTGGGGGACTGGGGGTCGGAGGTTCAAATCCTCTCGCTCCGACCATTTTTCAATGTGATGCATGATGTGGCTGTCAGCGTTGCGATCCGATGTCGGGCGCACGCCAGCAAACCAGCCGATTGAGCCGCTTCGGGCTGTGTCGAACGACATCGAAGCCGCCCAGCGAACTTCCACCACGATCGCTTCCGCACACCCGGCAATCGGCCTGGAGCACGTTAAGGTTTCCCGCGCTCAGCCGGCATCAGCGCATCGCCCCAGCGTTTGCGGGCCCCGTGGCGCCGCGGTTGTCAGGCTGGTTACCTTGATATGCGAGGAAACGGCGGTCGCGTTGACACGCGCGTGGGCATCGATAGGTTGCCAGCGGACCGTCCCCCGCACCGATCGGGGTCGTCGGCAGTGACGTCGGCGCTCAGGCACAGCTGCCGGCGTATGGGTCCAAAGCGCATCGGATCGTCCGCTTGCGCGTCGGCCACCCGCCTCGCCGAACGGCGATGGGTGCAAAAGGGCCCGCGCTGCAAGTCCGATGCGCCTGTCGTGGTCCGGCAGGCGCTGTGCCAATGTCCGGACGGGAGCCGGTAGCCCGCGAATGAGCACCACGGTTCGCCGCTCGCTGCTTCTGTCGGCCGGTCAGAGCTACCTCCAGCTGGCCATCAACTTCGTCACGCTCGTCATCGCCTCGCGCCTGCTGACGCCGACCGAGATCGGCATCGCGGCGCTGGGCATCGCCGCGAGCTCGATCGGAGAAGCGATCCGAGACTTCGGCGCCTCCAACTACATCGTGCAGCGGCCGGAAATGACCGCGACCAGCGCACGCACCGCGTTCACGGTCACCTTCCTCGTCTCCTCGGTCATCGGACTGTTGACGATTGCGGGCGCCGAGATGATCGCCGCGTTCTACAACGAGCCGCGCGTGTCCTGGGTGCTCAGGCTGATCGGCATCGCGTTCCTCATCTATCCGTTCTACGGAACGCTGATGGCGCTGATGAACCGCGACATGCAGTTCTCGCAAATCGCGGTCATCGCGGTCGCGTCCCAGGCAGCCAACGCCATCGCGACCATCGGCTTCGCGCTGGCCGGCTACAGCTACCTGAGCTTCGCCCTGGGTCTTCTGGTCTCCGTCGCCAGCGCCATCGCGTTGGCCGTCTTCTTCCGTCCCGACCTTTGGATCTTCAAGCCCTGCCTCAAGGAATGGCGCGAGGTGCTGTCCTTCGGCGGGTTCTCCAGCGCATCCATGATGGTCGACCGCGCTTTCATCGTCTTGCCGTCGTTGGCGCTGGGACGCTACGCGCCAATGGCCGAGCTTGGCATCTACAGTCGCGCCCGCAGTATCTGCCAGCTCTCCGACCGCCTCGTTCTGGCGGCCGTGAGCGCGGTGGCGTTGTCGGCGCTGTCCAAGGCCAGCCGCGAGGGGCAATGCCTGAAGCAGGCCTATCTCAAGGGCCTGGGCTACGTGTCCGGCCTGTTCTGGCCGCTCAATGTCATGCTCGCGTTACTTGCGCATCCCATCGTGCTCTTGCTGCTTGGCCAACAGTGGGAAAGCGTCGTCCCCCTCGTCCAATTCTCTCGCTATCAATGTTGTTGGCCTTCCCAGCGGTGCTCGGCTATCCCATCCTCGTCGCCTCCGGCGGCGTCGCCGACGCCTTCCGCGCGCAAGTGCTGGCAATTGTGCCATGTGCGCTGATCGTGATCTGGGCGTCGATGCACGGCGCCACCGCGCTGGTGGCCAGCCAGTTCGCGATTTTTCCGATCCAGATCGGGATCTCGCTCTACTTCATCAGGCGCAGGATCGGGTTCAGCTGGTGGGAATTCTTGGGCGCACTGCGCAAGAGCGCGATCATCACCCTGACGACCTTGGTGGGCCCCTTGCTGATCGTGCTGGCGGCGGGCAACGGCGGGTTCCGGATCGGTCTGCCCGCCGCCGTCGCGGCCGGGATCGCAGGGCTCGCCGGCTGGATCGGCGGCATCCATCTGTCAGGGCATTTGCTGCGCACCGAGCTCCACCTGCTCGTGTCCGCCCTCCGGCGGGTCGGCCGCCTGCGTCCTTCCAAGGGTCTATGACGCCCCGCCATCCGAGCGACCCGGCATTAGGTCTAAGGGTGCGCAACGGTGGAAAAGCCGAGCTTCCTTCGCTATCTGAAGGGGTGAGCCGCGTCAGCTAGCAAGCAGGGTAACCAAAGTGACCACGACGAAATCAGAAGCCCGCGTCAGCAGGCGAGACCTGCTCAAATCGACGGCAGCCACGGCGGCACTCGCAGCGTCGGGCCGCATGGGCGATGCCTTCGCGGCCGAAGGTGCCGCAGCCAAGGCCGCTGCCCAGCCGCGCATCCCTTATGGCGCCGCCGTCCACTACCAGCTGATCGAAACCGATCGCGCCTACCGCATGGCCCTGCAGCGGTACTGCCAGCAGATCGTTCCCGAAGGCGCGTTGAAGTGGGATGCACTGCGTCCCAAGCGTGACACCTTCGACTTCGGCGAAGGCGACAAGCTGGCGGCGTTCGCCAAAGCCAACAAGATGTCCATGCGCGGCCACACACTCGTCTGGTACGCCGCGCTGCCGGAGTGGACGAAGGACATTTCGAACGCGCTGGAGGCAGAGCGCGAACTGGTTAAGCACATCGAGACGGTGGTGTCCCACTATAAGGGCTTCATCAAGAGCTGGGACGTCGTCAACGAGGCGATCGCCGACAATCCCCGTCATTCCAGGGACTATCGTGACTGCATCTGGCTGAAGCATCTCGGTCCGCGCTATCTCGAGATCGCGCTGCGTACCGCCGCCGCCGTCGATCCCGATCTGCAACTCGTCGTCAACGACATGAACCTCGCCATCAACGAGCGGCCGTCGCGCAAGAAGCGCGAGGCGCTGCTGACCTTGGCGCGGGACATCAAGGACAAGGGTGCCCCGCTGCACGCCATCGGCTTCCAGGGCCACCTGCCCGGAGAGGTGCCGATCGACACCGACGGCGTCTCCCGCCTTGCCAGCGCGCTGAAGGCGGAGGGCATGGCGATCCTGGTCACCGAGCTCGACGTGATCGACGGCAAGCTGCCGGCCGAGATCGCCGAGCGTGACGTGATCGTTGCCAAGCGCGCCGGCGATTTCCTGCAGGCGATCGACGCGGGCGCGCCCGTGACGTCGGTGCTGACCTGGGGCATCACGGATCGCTACACGTGGGTCCCGATGTATCACAAGCGGGCCGACGGCTACCGCAATCGGCCTTTGCCGCTGGACTTCGTCTATGCCGAGAAGCCGTTCATGCACATGCTGCAGAAGTTTTGCGGCGGCCCGCGCGCCTGATCGTGCGACCCGAGGGGCGGTGGGGCGACCGAGATTCCGATCCCGGTCTCCGATGATCAGTGCGGTAGCATCGAGCGCAGAAACGTCGTCAGATGGCGCGTCTTTCGCCAGCCGATGGCGGACGCCAGCATGCGGAAGGCGGGGCTGCCCGCAGCCGGAATGACGATCTCGTGGTAGTGCCGCGCCCGCGCCAGCGCGGTATCGCACAGCTCGGGAGAATAAGGTGCGCAGCCGTGGGCGAGTTGCTGGTAGAGGATCGACAGCGTCTTGCGCACGCGCTCTGTGTCCTCGCGCGCCAGGAGATGCGCGCTGCACGAATCGAGCACCCGCAACTGCGACTGCCACGCCTGCGCCGACTTCGATTTCGACAGGCTGCCCGGAACGCCGACACGATAGCGGCAACGTGCGCCGGGGCAGTGGAGCACCTCGCGCGCGGCCAGCGCGACCCGCGTGAAATACTCGCAGTCATCGCCCAGTGACAGCGTCGTGTCCCACGGGCCGATCGCATCCACGATGGAGCGCGGGATGAGCCAGATCGCCGGGAACAGCATCTGCAGCCCCTCGCCCGACGACAAGAGGTAGTCCATCGGCGCCATGTCGCGCCAGTTCGCCAGCGGTGTGAACGCAGCGTTGGCGGGATACTTCCAGAAGCGAGCCCACTCTGCCGTGGCCACGCAGTCCGGCCGTGCCGCCAGTCTAGCCATCTGCAGGCTCAGCTTGTCGGGATCGATCAGGTCGTCGGCATCCAGGAACTGGATGAAATCGCCCTGAGCCTCCAAGATCGCGCGATTTCGGGCCGCTGCTGCTCCGGCGTTGTCCTGCCGGATCAATCGGATGCGCGCATCCGCGATGCCCGCGACGACGTCCGCCGTATCGTCGCGCGATCCGTCGTCCACGACGATGATCTCGAGCCGTTGCCACGTCTGTGCGCGCACAGACGCCAGCGTTTCGACGATAAAGGCCGAAGCGTTATAGGCGGGAATGAGGACCGAGATCAGGCTGCCGCTCATCGAGTGCTCACGCTTTGCTCGCCGGCCCGGCCACGGCTTGCTGCTCCGAATTGGTCGCTGCATAAGCCTGCGAGTTCCTCGCAATGAGCACAAAATCCGTGGCGCCGTGGGCGAAACGGCCGAGCGTGACCTTGGACAACAGCCATTCCGCGGCACGATAGCCGACATAGAGGATCCGGCTGAACTCCCGCAATCGGGTCACATGGATCGACTCGAACGGCGTGAACGTGCCGATCGCGAGGCCCCAATTCTGGAGTTCCCGCGACATGTCGCGCGGGTCGGCACCTTTCGCATGCTCGGTGGGGAAGGGGGCATGTCCGGGAAGCCCCGCCGTGCTGGAGCCCAGAGCGTGGCGATAAAAGGCGACGTGCACGCCATGCGGCGTGTATTTGGTGATCAACCCCTTGAGCGTCTTCGGCAAGGGGCCGACGATCAGGATCTGCCCGCCAGGCTTCAGGATGTGCGCGAAGCGATCGAGCGCAGCCATGGGGTGTGCCAGATGCTCCATGACGTCCCAGCAGATCACGAGGTCGAAGGTGCGATCGCCATAATCGAAGGTTTGCAGGTCGCCGACGACAGCTTCGTCGGCATAGGTGTTTCGCGCGATCTGCTCCGGCGAGATGTCGATCGTCGTGATCCGCACGTTCCTGGGCAGAGGCACGTGACCGGCCGATCCGCCGCCGGCCTCCAGGACCTCCAGCGGTCGCGATGCGGCGCGCTCCTCGAGGCCCAGTTGCGATCGCACGTGGCGGCCGACTTCGTCGTAGCCCCAACCTTGTGGAGGCGCCTCCTCCGGCCAGTCAGAGACCGTCGCGGTCGATTTTGTGATCATGGATTACCCTGCTGCTGCGGCATCTCTGCGCTCCAGCATCGTCGGCGAGAACCTCGGCACAGACCCAGGTCGACCGGCACACATCAGGCGCCGGGCACGTCGATGCAGAGCGTGCAAGGTGCCCGCGCCATAGCCTCCGTGCAAAGAAAGCCCCTTGGTAACCTGAATGCGCCGCTATCGGTGTCGGTGCCGGCGGCGCATCGTGACGCCAGCGGCTTCGGATCGTGCCTGGCCCGGCGGCGCCGCGCACGGGCCCCGGCGCCTGCCTCAGCAGGCCGTCAGGTGTTCCACCGGACGCGCGCATAGCTACGCACCAGCGCGTCGTCCACCACCCGCTCCTCGGGAGGGAACAGTTGCGAGGTGCGGTCGTACTTCCAACTCGTGTTGATAGGCTGGAAATGCCGGAACTCAACCGACGTGGTCAGAAATCGCCCGGGCAGCCATTGCCGCACGCGATGCGAATCCCACTGCGCATATGCCGGACACCGCTTCGGCACCACCGTGTACTTGCTGGGGCACAGCGCGGGATCGCTGCGCAGTGCAATCAGGCGCCGGCGGCGCGCGCGGCCGGAACAAATATTGAACATCGCGTGTCTGGGCTCCGGATCTTCAACCCCGGCGCCCGCAACCCGCGCGCCCCCGGTGTCGCCGTCGACGACCCAGTGTCCCTGGTAGCTGATGATGCCGAACGGCGAGCGCTCGGCCCGCTCGTGAATGCTGCCGTCGCAGACGACCAGCTCGTCGATGTCGCCCTGGATGACGCTGCGGGCCTGCGGCAGGTAGCGATACCGTGCATGTTCCAGCATCGCTCTGTGCAGGTAGTAGGATTCCCATAGCGAGCCGTCAGCGCGTCCTTGTGGCCCGTACTTGAACGGCCACGAGACGACGACCGCCGCCCGAAGCCCGCCCACGCTCGACACCGCTGCCATGAGTTCGTCCGGCGTATAGGCCGTCGAGCCGTTGTCGTAGATCAGAACAGCATCGGTGCCATGCAGATCGCGATGGAAGCGGATCCAGTCCTTGATCCACGTCAGCCGGTTGTTCTTGGACAGCGTGGTGAGGACGCGACAACTGCCGAATATGTCGCAATGGCTTTCGCCGACATCAACCTCGTAGTCGCCGAGCCGACAGGAAAGAGCGAGCCGCCCCGCTGCCGCCAGAGGCGCGACCAGCCACTGGGTCTGACGCAGCAGCCCCTTAGTTAGCATCGTGATCGGTGCACCGCCCGGCAGACCGACGCCCCTCTGCCCTTCCAGCTCCCTGGCAAGGTTCAAGAGCGGTGGGCCGATCATGCGGATCGTGCGCCCGTCCGCATCCCAGAACGCGTCGTAGATCAGCGTGTCGTCGTCGAAGCGCGCTGCAAAATCCGGCTCTTGCAGCTCCTTCGGTCGCAAGGTCTCGCGGCGGACCCCGGTGAAATCCGACAGCAAGACCGGCCGGGGGTAATGCAGTCCGCCGCGCGAAACTGCAGCATACTCTTTCACGCTCATCACAAGTCCGCGAGTGAAAGCACGATTGGTACGTCGATGGTCAGGGGCGTGCGCAGATGCTGTGCGCGCAGCCGATGGTACCGCGTCCACCGCACGATCACTACCGCACAGCCCGACGCGGAGGAAGCCACCGGGCGGCGGGAAATCGGAACATGATTGACTGTCTGTGCACACCACGAACGGCTGGCGCAATAGAATGGTAAACGGATCGATCAACCAATCCGCATGCGAAGGGCGCACAAGGATAATTTTTACTTGATCAGTTCTTAACTGAGTCTTAAGGACTTACTGACGCGCGCTCAAAATTGGTGCAAGCGTGTCGGTCAAGTCGTCAATGCGGGGCTTTCAGTGTCTGTCGAGTTGTACGAGTTTGCCCGTGGTGGGCTGTCACGCGCCGTGGCCATCGCCAATGGCCAGTTTCCCGTCGTCCGTGTCGGAGGTGTGAGGGTCGGTGCGCTGTCCCGCGCGGAGTGGGCAGACTACACGATTGCCGCTGCCCACAATCACCGCAGGACGGGCGGTCGCCCGCGCCTGACCACGTCGGCCAACGGCAACGTCCAATCGCTCTACGCGCGCTCATCGCGCTTTCGCACGCTTCTCGACGGCTTCGATGCGATCGAGGCCGACGGCATGCCGATGGTCTGGGCATCGCGCCTGCTGACGCGCACGCCCATTCCCGAGCGCAGCGCTATGACGGACCTGTTCCACGACGTCGCGGCTCGTGCTGCGAAGGAAGGGCTCTCGCTTTACTTCCTCGGCGGCAACGAGGACGTCAGCGCCACCGCTGTCGCCAATGCCGTTCGGCTCTATCCCGGACTGATCGTGGCAGGCCGCCGCAACGGCTACTTCACAGCAGACGAGGAAGAGGGCGTTGTCGGCGCGATCAATGCGGCAAAGCCCGACATTCTGCTTGTCGGCTTCGGCGTGCCCAAGGAACACGAATTCGCGATGCGCAACGTCGATCGCCTGCACGGCGTTGGCGTGATCAAGACCTGCGGCGGACTGTTCGACTTCCTTTCGGGAAAGAACCCGCGCGCGCCGCAGTGGATGCAGGATTACTCGCTGGAGTGGCTTTATCGCCTTTCCAACGAGCCGCGACGCCTGTTCTGGCGCTATGCCACGACCAACGCGCATGCGCTCTGGTTGATGACGCGACAAACGACGGACGTGCGAACGTGACGTTGCGCGGGACCTGGGGGGACCGGTGCCGCGCAACGAACAGCCCTGTAAGCCGTGGGGAGACGGCGGGGGGGCGCAAGTGAGCCGGTGAAGTGTAAGCAATCAACGACGGCGTGTGTTCTCGTGTCGCTCAATGATCTCCCCGAAGACAAGCCCGAAGCGCGCTCAGGCACCGTGGAGCCTTTCCCGGTTCGCACCCGGGCACCGTCTCCCGCAGATGACGGCACTCTCAACGCAGCGTCCTGGTCCCGTCCCGCGCTATTGGTCGCGACACTCGTCATCCTTGAGTTCGGCTGGATCGTCGCCTCCGGCATCGTCTCCCGCCTGATGATCCTGGGCGCGCAGGTGCCCGGCGCCACAGCACCCGATTGGATCGGTCTTCTCCTGCTGACGTCGGCAATGGCCGGCATGAGCCTGGTCATGCTGACGCTGACCGGCGGCTACGACAACATCGCAGAACAGAATGGCGCCCCCGCACGTCTCTCCAGACCCGCCGCCAGTGTGGCGCTGTGCTTTGCCTTCCTGGCCTTGCTGGTGAGCGCCCTGAACCTTCACGCGCTCGTGCTCGACACGTGGATCTTTGCCTGGGGGCTCGCCGGCGTGCTCGGCATCGTCATCTTGCGCAAGATCGCGCAACTGATCGTGCGTGTCTCCAAGGCGGACGGCCACCTGAAGCGGCGCGTCGTCGTGTTCAAGGCCGGAGCACACGGCGACGGCGTTCTCGCTCAAGTCCAGGACAATCCGGACAATGTGGAGATCGTGGCCGTCTTCACCGATGACGCCGCAGCCGTCCGCCGAACCGACGGACAACAGTCCAAGGCCGTTCAGGAACTGATCGATTACGCGCGGACACACGAATGCGACGAGGTCATCGTCGCGGTTGCCGCCTCCGAGCCGGTCTACCTGCGGCGGATCCTTGCAGCCTTGTCCGTGCTGCCCTGCGAGATCAGTGTCTGCCCGGCGCTGATCAGCCTGCCGGTAGCCCACGTCTCCGTCGACGCCGCAGGGTCCGCGTTGATCTGGCGGGTGCAGCCTCGGCCGATTGACGCTCTCCACCTCCTGGTCAAGTCCGCGCTCGACCGCTGTCTCGCCGTGGTTGCCCTGCTGCTGCTGTCGCCGCTGCTTCTCTTGATCGCCGCCGCCATCAAGTACGGCAGTCCCGGCCCCGTATTCTTCGTCCAGAAGCGGCACGGCTACAACAACAGGATCATCCGCGTCATCAAGTTCCGCACGATGACCGTCATGGAGGATGGTCCTGTCGTGATGCAGGCCCGCGCCAACGACGACAGGATCACCGCGGTCGGCCGCATCCTGCGCAAGACGAGCCTCGATGAACTGCCGCAGCTGATCAATGTCCTCAAGGGCGAGATGTCGCTCGTGGGCCCTCGCCCGCATGCTCTGGCCCACAACGAGGAATACGCAGCCCTGATCGAGCGCTACGCCAACCGCCACCGCATCAAGCCGGGCATTACCGGCTGGGCGCAGGTCAACGGGTTCCGCGGAGAGACGAAGGATGTCGCCCAGATGCGCCGTCGCGTCGAGTACGACCTTTACTACATCGAGCACGTCTCGCTGCTGCTCGACCTGAAGATCCTGCTGATGACCGTGTGGACCGTGCTGTCGGGCCGAAATGCGCACTAGTGTTCCGTCTCAGACATTTGCTTCCCATTGCGGCCAGGTTCCGAGCAAATGTCTGAGACATGAGCAACACTAGCAACTCAATGATTCTAGTGTTGCTTATGTCACTGACGCTTGGTGGACCACCTTGCGGCGACCGGGAACCAAGCGTCAGTGACGCAACACTAGGATCTCAAATCGAAATTCGCCACATCGTCTCGGGCGCACGCACAGCGGGCTTCCAGAGCGAGAACGGCGCAAGGACCAAGTAGGTGCGAGCGTGATGATCGATGACCCCGTCACACACCGCTCATCATGCTCATCCCGACGCCTCGATTGTCATGGCGGCCACACGTTCGACGACCACCAATTGAGACGATGTTGCAAAGCCGTTGGCGATTCGAGCAGCGGCCGGTTTCGAGACAATCACGGATCTGCATGTGGACGGATGGATCGACTTAACTCTCCCCCCACCGGCGATTTGCAAACGGCCTAGCGGCATGTTTCGGTGTGTACCAATTCGGGACGGAGCTGGTTGCGGTCGTTGGGCCGCTTGATGATCCCAGCATTCATTCACGGACGAACGCCGACGCCGCGCGATCGCCCGGGCCCCCAGTGCGGCGGCAGTAGTCGATAGCGAGGACGGCATGGCGAGCTTCCTGTTTCTTGGGACCAGTCAAATCGGAGTGAGTGAAACCGCGGGCACCGTGTTTGTTCCCGTGGTGCGGACTGGCGATCTCACAAGTGCTATCAGGATCGAGTATGGCGTCACGCCTGACACGGCGACGTCCGACGTCGACTTCGTCCAGCCCGCCACGACGCTCTTCCTCGAGATCCCCGCCGGCGAGTCGACCGGCTTCATTGCCGTCGACATCCTCAACGATGCCGAATTCGAGGAGACGGAGACCTTCGCCGTCTCCCTGATCAGCGCCGATGCCCTCACGCCCGGCGAGACGGCGACGCTGCTGGCGCCGCGTACCGCCAACATCGATATCCTCGACGATGAGAACCCGGTCGTCGATCCGCCGATCCCGCCTCTGGTCTCAGATTACAGCGTCACCGAGACCGTCATCGCCTCGGGGCTCGATGCGCCGGTTGCGCTGGAATGGGGCCCCCAGGCCGAGCCCGTTCTCTATGTCGTCCTCAAGACCGGCGCCATCGAAGCCTACGACGCCGCGACGAATACGTTCATCGGCACGGTTCTCGACATCAAGGATCGCGTCAACTCGATCCAGGATCGCGGACTGCTCGACATCGCGCTCCATCCCGACCTCGAGAACAATCCCTATCTCTACGCGTTCTACGTCGTCGATCCTCCGGAAACGCAAGGACTGACGGGCAATGCCGGACCGGACGGCGCTGGCAACCGCTTCGCCTATGTCTCGCGCTACACCTTGGACGCTGCGACTGATTACACCACGATCGTCGAGGACAGCGAGGTGATCCTGATCGGCGGTGCCGGGCAGTCGCTCAGCGATTTGAGCGGCGCCGGCGCCATCGACAGCACCAGCGACATCGCCGCGCCGAGCTCCGAGGTCGACCCGCTCACCGGCCTTTACAAGGAAGACTTCATCAAGGTCGATTCCCGCTCGCATGCCGGCGGTGGCCTGGCCTTCGGTCCCGACGGCGCGCTGTATGTGGCCATTGGCGACGGCGCTTCCTTCGATCAGATCGATCCCAGGGCCGTCTCCGTCCAGGACCTCACCTCGCTGAGCGGCAAGATCCTGCGGGTCGATCCGATCACGGGCGACGGTCTGCCGGACAATCCCTTCGTCGAGCCCGGACTGGCGCTCGACAGCAATCAGGCGAAAGTCTACCAGCTGGGATCGCGCAACCCCTTCGCGATCACCTTCTCCGATGACGGTCGCCTCTTCATCTCCGAGACGGGTTGGTATTCCTGGGAAGAGATCAACTCGGGCCCGGCCGGCGCGAACTACGGCTGGCCGTTCTACGAAGGTGGCGACAACGGCGTCGCGCTCCAGTCGCCCTACGCCAATCTGCCGGAAGCGATCGCGTTTTATCAGGACGTGGCCAACGGCCTGGTCGAATTGCCTTTGCCGGGCTTCCGCGCGTTCAGCCACGATAACGCCGATCCCGGTTACGAGGTGCAGGCCATCGTTGGCGCCTCCGCGATCTACACCGGCGACGTCTATCCGGCCGAGTTGGCCAACACTTACTTCTTCACCGACGTTTCCCAGGGCGAGATCTTTGCTGTCGACATCAACGACAGCCGCAACGTGACCTACCTCTACACCGCCGAGTTCGGGTTTGGCCCGGTGCACTTCAATATGGGGCCGGACGGCTACATCTATATCGCCGACCTCGTCACAAACACCGTCAAGAAGCTCGAGATCACGTATCTCGGCCCCGTCGCACTCGACGACGCCGCAGTCGTCACCGGAACCGATCCGGTGGTCATCGACGTGCTTGCCAACGATACCCCGCCCGACGGCGCGGAACTGGCGATCGTGTCGGTGACGCAAGGTGCCTTCGGCGTCGTTGCCGTGGATGACAACGGCACGCCGGCCGACACGACTGACGACTTCGTCGTCTACACGCCCGGCGCCGCCTTCGCCGGTAGCGACAGTTTCTCCTACACGATCAGCGACGGCGAACGCGAGGCAATGGCAAATGTCGCCATCGGGACCGGTGGCACGTCGCTCATCGCCTTCGAGGACTTCGAGACCGGTGCGGTCGGCTGGACCTCGAACACGACGACGGACGGCGGTGCGGCTCTGACGCAGTTTCTCGGCCGCTTCGGCGTCGGGCCGAGCCCCGCGACCCAGAAGACGTTCGCGCTGCCCGCGGGCGTGACGGCTGTGACGCTATCGTTCGACTTCTACGAGATCGACAGCTGGGACGGTACCGGCGGTTGGGACTTCCTGAACCTGACCGTGAACGACACGCCGGTGTTCATGGAGGCCTTCCAGCACGCCAATCTTCAAGGCGTCGACGCCGTCGACGCCGGCGTGCGCACGGGATCCATCCCCGGCATGACCTGGACGATCACGCCGGTCACGGACGGCGGCACGTCGCTGGGCTTCGGAAATCTCTGGTACCAGACCGACCAGATCCACCATGTCGAGGTCGTCATCGACAACCCCGGCACAGACCTGAAGGTGGGGTTCGGCAGCACGCTCGGCAGCGAGTTGGCCGATGAATCCTACGGCATCGACAACGTGCGCATCGTCGCTGACGGCGTGGTCGTCGACCTGCCGCCGACGGCGGTGGCCGACGTGGCCACGACGCTTGTCGACACCCCTGTCGCGGTCGCGGTGCTCGCCAACGACAGCGATCCCGAGGGCGCTGCCCTCTCGATCGTCGCGGTCGAGAACGGCCTCAACGGTCTCGTCGCCATCAACGACAACGGCACGCCGTTGGTCACCGGCGACGACTTCGTCGTCTACACGCCCAACGCAGGCTTTAATGGACCGTCCGATCAGTTCAGTTACACGATCAGCGACGGCGCCAACACCGCCACGGCGACCGTCAGCGTGACGGTCGGCTCCGAACCCGTCGACCTGCCGCCGACCGCGGTGGCCGACGTCGCAACGACGCTGGTCGGTACGCCCGTCGCCATCGCGGTGCTCGCCAACGATAGCGACCCCGAGGGCGCTGCCCTCTCGATCGTCGCGGCCGAGAACGGCCTCAACGGCCTCGTCGCGATCAACGACAACGGCACGCCCCTGGTCACCGGCGACGATTTCGTCGTCTATACCCCGAACGCGGGATTCACCGGCCCGTCCGATCAGTTCAGCTACATCATCAGCGACGGCGCCAACACCGCCACGGCGACCGTGACTGTGGCCGTCAACACCGAGCCCGTCGACCTGCCGCCGACTGCGGTGGCCGACGTCGCAGCGACGCTGGCCGGCACGCCCGTCGCCATCGCGGTGCTCGCTAACGACAGCGATCCCGAGGGCGCCGCCCTATCGATTGTCGCGGCCGGCAACGGTCTGAATGGCCTCGTCACCATCGACGACAATGGCACGCCCTTGGTGAGCGGCGACGACTTCGTCGTCTATACGCCGAACGCGGGCTTCACCGGGCCCTCCGACCAGTTCAGCTACACGATCAGCGACGGCACCAACACCGCGTCCGCAACCGTCGATGTCACGGTCAACTCAGGGACGGGCGGCGGCGTCATCGCCTTCGAGGACTTCGAGACCGGTGCGGTCGGCTGGACCTCGAACACGACGACGGATGGCGGTGCGGCCCTGACCCAGTTCCTCGGCCGCTTCGGCGTCGGTCCGAATCCCGCCACCCAGAAGACGTTCGCGCTGCCCGCCGGCGTGTCGGCTGTCACGCTGTCCTTCGATTTCTACGAGATCGACAGCTGGGACGGCACCAGCGGTTGGGACTTCCTGAACCTGACGATCAACGACACGCCGGTATTTATGGAGTCCTTCCAGCACGCCAATCTTCAAGGCGTCGACGCCGTCGACGCCGCCGTGCGCACCGGCTCGATCCCCGGCATGGCTTGGACGATCACGCCGGTCACGGACGGCGGCTCCTCGCTCGGCTTCGGCAGCGCTTGGTACCAGACCGACCAGATCCACCATGTCGAGGTCGTGATCGAGAACCCGGGCGCCAGCCTGACGGTTGGCTTCGGCAGCACGCTGGGCAGTGACCTGACCGACAAGTCCTACGGCATCGACAACGTGCGCATCGTTGCTGATGGCGCGGTCGTCGACCTGCCGCCGACGGCGGTAGCCGACGTCGCCACGACGCTGGCCGGCACGCCCGTCGCCATCGCGGTGCTCGCCAACGACAGCGATCCCGAGGGCGCCGCGCTGTCCATCGTCGCTGCCGGCAACGGTCTCAACGGCGTCGTCACCATCGACGACAACGGCACGCCCTTGGTGAGCAGCGACGACTTCGTCGTCTACACGCCGAACGCGGGCTTCACCGGGCCCTCCGACCAGTTCAGCTACACAATCAGCGACGGCACCAACACCGCGTCCGCAACCGTCGATGTCACGGTCAACGCTGAGCCCGTCGACCTGCCGCCGACGGCGGTAGCCGACGTCGCCACGACGCTGGCCGGCACGCCCGTCGCCATCGCGGTGCTCGCCAACGACAGCGATCCCGAGGGCGCCGCGCTGTCCATCGTCGCTGCCGGCAACGGTCTCAACGGCGTCGTCACCATCGACGACAACGGCACGCCCTTGGTGAGCAGCGACGACTTCGTCGTCTACACGCCGAACGCGGGCTTCACCGGGCCCTCCGACCAGTTCAGCTACACAATCAGCGACGGCACCAACACCGCGTCCGCAACCGTCGATGTCACGGTCAACGCTGAGCCCGTCGACCTGCCGCCGACGGCGGTAGCCGACGTCGCCACGACGCTGGCCGGCACGCCCGTCGCCATCGCGGTGCTCGCTAACGACAGCGATCCCGAGGGCGCCGCGCTGTCCATCGTCGCTGCCGGCAACGGTCTCAACGGCGTCGTCACCATCGACGACAACGGCACGCCCCTGGTGAGCGGCGACGACTTCGTCGTCTACACGCCGAACGCGGGCTTCACCGGGCCCTCCGACCAGTTCAGCTACACAATCAGCGACGGCACCAACACCGCGTCCGCAACCGTCGATGTCACGGTCAACGCTGAGCCCGTCGACCTGCCGCCGACGGCGGTAGCCGACGTCGCCACGACGCTGGCCGGCACGCCCGTCGCCATCGCGGTGCTCGCCAACGACAGCGATCCCGAGAGCGCCGCGCTGTCCATCGTCGCTGCCGGCAACGGTCTCAACGGCGTCGTCACCATCGACGACAACGGCACGCCCCTGGTGAGCGGCGACGACTTCGTCGTCTACACGCCGAACGCGGGCTTCACCGGGCCCTCCGACCAGTTCAGCTACACGATCAGCGACGGCACCAACACTGCGTCCGCAACCGTCAGCGTGAGCGTCAGTGACGGCACCGGCGGGCCCGTTCTGGTGGCGGCGGAAGATTTCGAAGGCGGCGCAATCGGCTGGTCGTCGAACACGACGACGGATGGTGGCGCGGTGCTGACAGAGTTCTTGGGTCGTTTCGGTGTGGGCGGCGACCCGGCGACACAGAAGACGTTCGCCTTGCCGGCCGGTTCCGGCAGCGCGACGCTGTCGTTCGACTTCTACGAGATCGACAGCTGGGACGGCACCGGCGGTTGGGACTTCCTGAACCTGACCGTCAACGACACGCTGGTGTTCATGGAGGCATTCCAGCACGCCAATCTGCAGGGTGTGAATGCGGTCGACGCCGCCGTGCGCACGGGCATCGCACCCGGCATGAGCTGGACCATCACACCGGTCACCAGCGGTGGCACATCACTGGGCTTCGGCAGCGCGTGGTACCAGACCGATCAGATCCATCATGTCGAGGTGGTCATCGACGATCCCGGTGCGAGCCTGAAGGTGGAGTTCGCCAGCACGCTCGGCAGCGAGTTGTCCGACGAATCCTATGGCATCGACAACCTGCAGGTCTATGCCGACTTGCTGGTGAGCTGACACGCGGCCCGCGCGCGCGGCACGACGACAAACGGCCCGGATCTCCAGATCCGGGCCGCTGCATTTCGTGGGATCCGAGGATCAGTGGCAGCCAGCGCGTCTCGCCGCGCGCCAAGACCGCCGCGACCGCCGAGGGACGCGGGCGGCTGGGCCGACGGTGCGGAGTCAGGACTTGGCAGCCGGCGCGGCGCCGTATTGATCGACCTCACGACGCGCCAGGGCCGCAAGGCTGCCGAGTGCGAACGCAATGTTGGTTGCGCCCTTCATGCGATAACGCGGCGAGAAAAGCCCCAGCGACGCTGTTTGCACAAGGCCAAAGCCAATTCGCTGCAGGCTCTTGACCACCCGTTGCACCTGCCGGCCGCGGTGTGCGGACGCCAGGCTGATGGCGCCGAGGGTGTGGCCCGAGCGGAACCGACGACGCAGGATCCACGCCGTGCTGATCCGGGCAGCGGGGATCGTCTCGTAGGCCACGGCATCCGCTGCCGCGACAATCACCTCGCCGTGTGCCACCAGCCGGTCGAAGAACGCGACGTCTTCGCCGCCCGACATGTTGAACCGAAGGTCGAACGTCAATCCCAAGCGGTCGAGCACGGCCTTGCTCAACAGGCAATTGCCGCTCGCCGCCGTCGTCAGGCGCGCGCCGTCGTCGAACGGGCCCACCTCGAAATAGCGATCGAGACGCATCCACTGCGCCGGTTCGGTCTCGAAAACCGGACGCACGGGGCCGTGCACGACGGCAGCCTGTGTGGTCACGAACTTTTCCAGCAGTGCATCCAGCCACTGCGGCTCGGCCCATTCGTCATCGTCGATGAAGGCGATGGCGTCGAAGCTGGAATCGACGGCGGCCAAAGCCGCGTTGCGCGCGTGCACGAGGCCCTGCGACGGCTCGACGCGGTAGTCGAGCGGGTGACGCGTCCACGTGCCGATGTCGCCGATGCGATGTCCGAGTGGATCGGCGGCATCATTGTCGATGACGAAGACCCTGATCCCCGGCGGTGGCACGCGGGTGAATGTCAGCTGATCGAGGCTGGCAAGCAGCTTGCGCAGCCCTTCCGGCCGCCGGAAGGTCGGAATACAGATGGCAACTCTCATGGTCCCCGCCCTGCGCGTCCCAATCGACAGATAGGCCTCAAGGCAACTCGCCGCAAGCGGGCGCTTCTACTTCATGCGGGGCGTGACACGCAGCACATCGCCGGGTTGCACGACCGTCGTTTCGATCGCCTCGACGTAGTTGATGCTGCCTTTGGCATCGCGCCGCATGATTTCGAAGTCGAGCGTGGGCTCCTCCAATTCCATCGAACGCGAATTTCCAGGCACGCCCGCGAATTGATCGGTGATGCGGCGTGCGGAATCCAGCGACGCACGGTTGCGCGTGATGGCCTCGTCGATCTTCTCCAGTTCGAGATCGATCTTGACGTTGCGCTCCAGCCGCAGCATCTCCAGGTCTCGCCGCGCGCGCTCCAGATTGCGCTGCGCCCGCGAAATGTTTGCGATGATCTCCTGGCTGTCGCGCTCCAGAAGCGCGATCGCCATCTGCGTCTCATAAAGCCGCTGGTTCTGCGCGAGCCCCTTTCCGGCAAGCTTCTTCAGGTCGTCGAGCTGCTTGTCGCGAATGGCGCGCTGCTCGCCGAGGTGGCCCTGCTCCTCCTTGAGAGCGGTAACCTCGGTTTCCAGGAGCTTGATTGTCGCGCGCTGGGATTCCTGATCCCGTCGAATGAGATCCCACTGACGCTTGAGTGCCGCCTGTTCCAGCTGCATGGACTTCTCGGCCGTATCCGCGCCCACCAGCTTGACGAGCTCGGCAGGTGTCTCCGCGTCGGCCTTGCCGGACCGCTCCGCGAGCAGGCGGGCCCGCTGCGCCAGCAGCCGCTTGAGGTCCTCCTTGGATTGCTGAAGCTTATAGGTTTCCCGTGTGATCTCTGTGTTGAGCCACCCGGCGACGCCGCCCGATCGGTAAAGACCACCAGCGATGGCCATGGCGTGCAGGACGGTCATTCCCGGGACGTAGGGGTAGGCGCCCGGCTTGGAGACGAGGCCGACGATATAGAACGGTCGCCGTTCGATGACGTCGATCGACACATAGGCCTGGCGCTGTGTCAGGCGCTCCAGCGCGGTACGAACCTCGCCTTCGATGACATTCGTGCTTTTTGCCACAGCATCGAAGCTGCCGATCTGTGGGATGCGCAACTGGCCGGTGTCGCTGACGCGATAGTCTGCGGTCAGGTCTTCGCGCCCGAAGACGATGATCCGCAACTTGTCGCCGCGATTGAGGGTGTATTGTTCCGGACCGACCGGAGCGACCGAGAGATCTGGATCCCAGACGCGGGGACGTGTTGTCGGCGGTGGCTGGAACGACTGGAACTGCCCGGGCTCTGCGGCATTGACACTGTGGTTAATGCCGAGCGGGCAAACTGCCAGCGCCAGGGTGGAGACCATCGCTGTCGTGAACGCTGTAAATCTGTGATGCATGACGCCTGCCGAGACTACGCACTACCAACCGATCCGAACGGCGCGCCACTATGCTTTGGAGCATGCAACGCGTGAAGCCCTTTCTGCCAGCGTCTTTAAGCGCCGCAGCCTGCCGGGTGCCGACGCCTATCCGCAGGTGGCGGAGGGCGGCAAGCGCGCGGCCGGCTTCATGATTAATCGCGTGCGACGTACTGGCCTGGGCTGGCCCGAAGTATGCATGATGCGCGCCAACGTGCAGAGGATGCGCGCCAATGCGCCGGTCGAGCCATGAACGCAAACGTCACGGCTCGCCGGATGCGAACAGTTTGATTCAGTAGCGAAGGGCACCTGCGTGTCACAACGGCTCACGAGATACAGTCAATTCGGTGCGGACCGCTTCTCCGAGGTGGGAGCGTCGGACGCGTCTGGCGGCGTCATGATTGGCGGGACCATCATCGACTTGCCGTGGATCTGGCGCGCGATCAAGCAGAACATCCGCACGATCGCGGGAAGCATCGCGGCATGCGCCTTGTTGGGGGTCGTCTACCTCCTGCTGGCGACGCCCCAGTACACCGCGACCGGTGAGCTTGTCTTCGATCTAAGAGAGCCGAAGGTAATCTCCAGCAATCCGATCCTTCAAAGCCTCGGCGCCGATCAGTACGTGATCGAAAGCCAGGTCGAGCTCGTCAAGTCGCGGCTCATTCTTCAGCGCGTCATCGAGCGTTTCGGCCTCGTCGAACTGACGGACACCCGGCCGACGCCCCTACCTGCCGGCCAAAGACAGCCCACCGGCGAAGCCGACAGCATCCCCGACAAGGTATTCGAAGGCTTTGCGCGACGCCTCTCTGCCCAGCGAAAGGGCACCAGCTTTGTCATCGAGGTGAGCTACCTCGACCGCAATCCGCAGCGCGCCGCACGTGTCGCCAACGCGATCATGGAGGCCTATATCGCCGAGCAGAGGCGGATCAAGGTGGACACCGTGAGCGCGGCCAACAAGTGGCTGTCCGCGCGCGTGGATGAGCTGCGTGATCGCCTGATCGAGGCCGAGCGGCAGGTGCAGGAGTTCAAGACCGAGGAAGCCCAGGTCAACGCGCGCGTGATGGGCAACATCTATGCGACGTTTCTGATGCGTCTCAAGGAGACACAATCGCAGGAATCGCTGCAGACGTCGGATGCGCGTATCGTCTCCTACGCTGTCGTGCCGTCGAAGCCGTCCAGTCCGAAGACGCTGATGACGATGGCGGGGATGGGGCTTGCGGGCCTCAGCCTGGGTCTCTTCCTGGCCTTCTTCCGCGCCATGCGCCAACCCGTCATCCAGGACGCCTGGGATGCGGAGCGTGTCAGCGGGCTTCCCGTTTTGGGACAGCTCGACAACATCGCCAACGAGTCGGAACGTCCGGTTGGCAATGGCAGCAACGGCGATGCGAATGCGCCCGATTTCCGCAGTCGGATGGCGGCGCTGCACGTGCTGCACCATCCCAATTCGGACTACACGCAGTCGATCTTCACCCTCAAGCATGTCATCGAGCAGGCCGAGCCGACCAACGGATCAAAGCTCGTCGCGATCGTTTCGCCGCGCAGTGGCGACGGCAAGACCACGCTGGCGACCAATTTGGCACGCTACGCCGCCAGCGCGGGTTTGAAGACGCTGCTGGCCGATACCGATCTGCGCACCGCGATGGCGTCGCAGCGCATCCATCCCGGCGCGATCAGCGTCGGCCCGACCGCCATCCAGGACGTCGCCGCGCGCCTGAAGAACGCGGTCGTCAAGGATCCGCGCTCCACACTGATGCTCTATCCCGCGACCGAGACGCGTCACACCATGGCCCGTCCCGCAGACGTCCTGGCCTCGCGTTCCTTCCCCGGCGTAGTGCGCCGCATGCGCGAAGAGTACGAATTCGTGGTCTTCGACACGCCCGGCACGCTCGACTTCCCCGATGCGCGCCTCCTCGTTCGGTTGGTCGATTGGATCGTGGTGGTCGTCAACGCAGGCCAAACGACGCGCGAGGACCTGGAGCGCCTGCTCAGGGAATGCGCGGTCGACCAGTGGAGCGGGGCGACGGGGAAGGTCCTCGGCATCGTCCTCAACCACGGTCCGCTGGTTGCCGAGGCCAGCGAGCCGGTAACGACGGCCTCGGGCTCCTTGAAGAGGTTCATCAACGCAACCCATGCCTGGCCGAACGGCGAGAACCGTGACGCAGCGGCAGGGAACGAGGCTGACCCCGTCGAGGAGCGGCGTAACGTCTCCTGAGAGCGGCACCGGCGGCAAAACCGGCGCCCAACCGGGCGCCGGATCGCGTGAGGCGACCGGGCACTGTGGGCATGGCGACTTACTTGGTGGAAAGACCGGCGTCTCGATGGCGTGGGCGATTGATAAGCGGTTAACGATGCGCCGTCGGCGACCTTGCAATCCGCACACGGATCTTGACTCTGGTCCGCAAGTTGTGGGGGAGGGACGTAGCGGCCTAGGATCGGGAGTTTCACCTTCGAATGCGGTGCCCTGTGCCAATCACCAGATCCTCCACGCGTGGGATCGGCACGGGTGTGTTGTCACCTGGCCCCGTCGCGCCTGTGGCCGCCGTCGGCCGACAATGCTACGGTGTGCAGATCGATTTCAAGTCATCGAACCGGCACGGGAATTGCTCCGCTGGGATCTTGCAGGCGAAAACCCGGATTGCGGGACGGGTCGCCCAGGAGTTGGTAGGGGTGCAGTGCTGTGAAGGATGATCGCATCTCGGATGCCATCTTCGTCGGACCGCGATCGACGTGCCCGTGTGGTATCGAGACCTTTGCTCGCCGCCTGAGTGAAGCCGGCCGCCGCGCAGGTCTGCGCATGGCCGACATCGAGCTTAAGGGGTTCCGGGATCTGCCGGCCGTGTTTCGGCGGATCGGCAGTGGTGGCTCCGTCGTCTTCAATCTGCCACTGGTGGCTTGGAAGCGCGTCATCGTTTCGCCGTTGATGGCGTTGGCATACGCGAAGATGAGGCGGCGCCGCACGATCGTCGTCGTCCACGAATGGGCCGATCTCGATTGGCGCCGGCGGCTGGTTTACACACCCTACGTCTGGTTGGCCGACCGGCTTGTCTTCTCCTCCCCGATGATCCGCCGCCAGTTCCGCAAGTCCGGGCTCGGCCGCTTCTCGCGCGGCACCGACAGCGTCATCCCCGTGCCGCCCAATATTCAGCGCCCGCAGCAAACGCTATCGACGCCTCTGCAACTCAAGCTGACTGAGGCGCGCAAGCAGAGATCCTGGATCATGGGCCATTTCGGCTCGATCTATCCCAAGAAGCACTCCGATATGGTGCTCGACGTCATCGCCGAGCTCAGGCGTCGCGGCCACGATGCCAAGGGCGTGTTCGTCGGCAGCTTCATCAAAGGCACCGACAACGTCGAGGCCGAGTTCTGGGCCAAGGCCCGCCGGCTCAATCTCGGCGATCACGTGACCGTCACGGGATATGTCGAAACCGCCGAGGAGATCTTCTCGATTTTCTCCGAGATCGACATCTTCGTGTATGCCTTCGAGGAAGGCTTGACCTCGCGTCGCGCCAGCGTCCTGGCCTGCCTGCAGTCGGGAAAGCCGGTGGTCGTCAACGCGCCGAAGGATCCCATGGAGTTCGATCACCACGAGGTCTACGGCGACGCAATGACACGCGGCGGTCTGCAGTTCGTCGCAAGCTGCGACGATGCCGGGCTCTATGCCTCTTGCATCGAACGGTTGATGGCCAATCCGCCGAGAGGTTGTCAGCATGATTTCGAAGCGAGCTGGCAGGCGGCGAGCCGCGTGCTGCAGGCCGCGATCTCCGACGATCAGACGGGAAGCTGCAACAAGCAGCCACGGCTGCAGGGCGTTTCGGCCCGCGACTGAACCAGGCTCCAAGCCATCGTGACGGGCATCTCCGAGGAAGGGCCGGTGATATGACGCCTCCAGCAACCGCTCCTTCCCGCTCGAACTGACCGGTCGATGCCAGCCATGTATCCGATGCAGTCTCCAACGCGCTTCCACTCCGGATGGCACCGAGAGCGCGGCCCGGCAGGCCGGTCGATGTCCGCCGGTCTGCAGCAGCCCGGCAGCATGGAGATCGCGCTCGCCGTCCTGATCACGTTCCTGTTCGGCTGCGATATCCTGCGTCAGTTCCTGAACTCGGCCACCGGCCAGCCCTCTGCGCTGTTCCGGCTGGCAAGCCTCGCCCTCTATGGCGTCACGGGGTTGCTTCTGCTGCCCCACCTCAGGGAGGTTTGGCGCCACGTCGTTCGCGCGCCGATGCTTGCACTGTTCCTCTTGGCGCCGATGCTCTCCACTTTCTGGTCGACCAGTCCGTCCGACACGGCCATTCGCGGATTCACGCTCCTCGCCTCCAGTCTTCTCGGCTACTACCTCGCCATACGCTTTCCCCCGCGCCTCCTGATCCGGGTCGTCGCGATGGCCGGCGTGCTCGTCGCCATCGTCTCGTATCTGCTGATCTTCGGCATGCCGAGCGCGGGGCGGCATACCGACGGCGATTGGTCGGGAACCTGGCGCGGTGCCTACCTGCACAAGAACGCGCTGGGCGGCGGCATGGCGTTCTACTGCAGCTTCATGATCCTGATCCTCATGACCGGCAGGCAGGCCGAGCGCGCCCTCGTCATCCTGGGCCTTCTCATTTGCGCGGGCCTTCTGATCGGCGCCCGCTCGGCAACCGGTCAGATCGCCTTTGTCGTCGGCATCGCCGCCGTCATTGCGCTGCGCACCACGGTCATCCACCTGCGCCCGTACGTGCTGGCTGGCCTCGTCGTGCTGACACCGCTGTTGTTGCTGCCCCTGTTTGCACTCGACGGCAACACCTTGGAGAATTTCGTCGACGGCATCGGCAAGGATGCGTCGTTCTCCGGGCGCGTGCCGCTCTGGCTGTCGACGTGGCCTTTCGTGCAAGCCAAGTTGTGGTTGGGCTACGGCTATGAGGCGTTCTGGGTCGATACGCAGACGGCCGTCAGGATCATAGCCCTGCGCATCTTCTATCGGCCGTTCTATTCACACAACGGCATACTCGAGCTGATGCTGTCGCTGGGTCTGGTGGGTCTGGTGATCTTCGCCGGACTCCTGCTGCGGTTCATCTGGCGCCTTACGCAGCTCTTGTGGCGCGAGCCCCGCTCGCTGCTGGCCTCGATGTGCGTTGTCTTCGCCATCGGCTTCTTCGTGCGCAACGTGACGGAAGTCGCCATCCTCACGCGCAACGAGCTGATCTGGTGCCTGTTCGTCGCCTTCTATCTGAAACTGTCGGAGGCTTCGATTCGCGTCCCGGCTGCGGGCGCGTCGATGCCGCGACGCTGGCCGGCTTGGCGCCATTCCCCGCGCGTCAGCGTGCCCTACCGCGGCAGTCGCAGTCTTCACACGACGTGACGGCGCAAAACGCGCCGCCATCGTGTGCGTGCGCTCAAGGCACATGGACCGCGTGGACGCGTGCCGTCTGTCACATCGTGACGACGACATTCCCGATGTGCCGGCTCTGTTCCAGGGACTCGTGTGCGTCCGCGATCTTCTCCAGTGGATAGGTCGCCCCGATCGCGTGCTGCAGCGTGCCCGCCTCCAGCAGCCGCGTCAGATGCGCGACGGCGGCAGAGCGCACGTCGTTCGCCAACTCGTAGACGATGAAGAAACGCACGCCCACGCCGGTGACGATCATGCGCGTGAATTCGAAGCCGACCTGCTGGTTGTTCGTGCCATAGGCGGCAACGAGACCGTCCTTGGCGATGATGTCCGGCACGATCTTGCCATGACCGGCAATGTCGAGATCGACGAGCCGGTCGACGCCGCGTCCTAAGGTTAGCTCCCGGATGCGCTCCACGAGGTTCTCGGTCTTGTAGTTGACGATGTCGTCGGCGCCGGCCGCCTTGGCATGGTTCGCCTTGGCGTCGGTGCTGACCGTCGTGATGATCCGGCGCGCACCCAGCAGCCGCGCCAGCTGGATCGCATAGTGACCGACACCGCCGGCGCCACCCGACACCAGCACCGTCTTGCCCGCAACGCTGCCGTCCGTGGTCAGGGCGCGGTAGGCCGTCAACAGAGGAATGCCGAAGCAGGCCCCGGCTTCGAAGGAGGTGTTCTCGGGCAGCCGGACAGCCTGCTCGGAGGCGAGCACGATCATCGTCGCCGCCGTCCCGTGCGGCCGCTTCCACTGTCCGTTCCACACCCACACGCGCTCGCCGACGCGGCTGGCCGCTACGCCGTCGCCGACCTTGTCGATCACGCCCGCGCCATCGCTGTGGGGGATGATCCTGGGCGCGATCATCGGGCGCGACCCCATGCGGGCCTTCCAGTCGGACGGGTTGGCGCCGGAGGTGGCAAGTTTCACGCGGACTTCGCCGGGCCCGGGTTGGGGATCGGGCATCTCGCCGACGACCAGCACCTCACGGGCAGGTCCAACGCGTTCGTACCATCCTGCGCGCATCGTTTCGATCTCCTTGGCGTTTCCCAGTGACCGGCCGGAGGTTCACCACGCGCGAGCATCCGCCGCGTCGACGTCCACCGGGCTGTCGGCGCACCGATCATACTCGATTTCGACGGTGGTGTGCGCGATGCCGAAGTCGCGCACCAGAATGCGCTTGATCTCCGCAATGGTGGCGGTCGGCTCGCTCGTCTCGCCAATGCGAGCATGCAGCGTGACCATCGGACGCCGCTCGCTGATCGACCAGGCGTGGACGTGGTGGACGTCGACCACGCCCGATACGGTGCTCGCGAGCCGGCCGGCGATCTCGCGCGTGTCGATCCCCTCGGGCGTGCCTTCGAGCAGGATGTGCGCACTCTGCTTGACCACGGACCAGCCCGTCCTGGCCACGATCAGCGCGACCAGCGCCGAGAGCAGGGGATCGATCGGTGTCCAGCCCGTCGACACGATCACGACCGCCGCGATGATGGCGGCGACCGAGCCGAGCAGATCGCCGAGAACGTGGCCGGCTGCCGCGCGCACGTTGAGGCTGTCCTTGCTGCCGCCATGCAGGACAAGGAAGGCGACGATGTTGACGAGGAGACCGGTCACCGCGACCCACAGCATGAGTCCCCCAGCACCGGCGTCGGCGACGTAAGCCGCGCGATCGCTTCGCCGGTGATCCATACCGCGATGGCGAGGAGCGCAAGGCCGTTGGCAAAGGCGATCAGGATGGCAAAGCGGTCGTAGCCGTAGGTGCGCTGCCAATCGGCCGGCCGGCGCGAAAGCCGGATGCCGTACCAGGCGAGCGCCAGGCTGGCGAAGTCCGTCAGCATGTGGCCGGCGTCCGCGATCAGCGCCAGGGACCCGGAGACGAAGCCGCCGGCGACCTCCGCGATCATGAACGACGCGGTCAGGCCGGCGGCGATGGCAAGGCGCCGCTCGCTGGCGTGGCCGGCGTGGTCATGTCCGTGCCCATGGTCATGTCCATGGCCGTGGGCGGCGCGCTGACCGTCTGCTTTGTTGTGGTGGGCATCGGGATCGCTCATGGGCGCAGGCTATCACGCTGCCCGTGCCGGTAAATGGCCCGGCCGTCTCCGGCACGCTGCGCCAGCAACTACGTCCCGCCAGCAACAACGGCCCGGCCGCACCAGCGGCTGGGCCGTCGTCTGATTGTTCGGTGGCGCGGTTGCGCCCTTTGAACTTCAGCTCGCCCCGATCGTCCGGTTGATCTCGGGCATCACCTTCTCGGCCATCAGCGTCATGGAACGCTTGCCGAGCTCCGGGTCAACCCAGTCCTTGCCGGCATAGAGCAGGGTGCCGAAATCGCCGACGTCCTCGCGGAAGGCGAGCAGCTTCTCCGCGACCTGGGACGGCGTTCCATAGATCACGAGCGTGTTGAACACGTTGTTCTCGGTCACCTCGTGATCGGGCTGGTCGCGCGATGTCTTGAACAAGTCGACCCGGCCGTTAGACGTCAGCTTCGTGAACAGTGAATGGTAGTAGAAGCGGTACGGGCTATTGGCGCCGGTCGCGTAGGCCTTGGCGGTCTTCTCGTCGTCGGCCACGAAGATCGACTTGGCCACGCGCCAATTGGCAGGATCGGCCTTGCGCCCCGCCCGCTCGCAGCCTTCCACGTACTTCGGCCAATGGCTCTTCACCCAGGGCGGCATCAGGAAGTTGGCCGAGATCGGATCCCAGCCGCGCGCGGCGGCCTCGGTGACACCTTTGGAGAATGGTGCGACGGCCGTCACGCAGATCGGCGGATGTGGCTTCTGGAAGGGCTTGGGGATGAAGCCCTGGCCGATTTCCTTGACCAGCGTGCGTTCGGTAGAGACGTTCCAGTACTTGCCCTTCAGATTGTAGGGCGGCTCGCCGTCCCAGATCTGCAGGACCTGGTTGATGCACTCCAGGAACATCTCCTGGCGGTTCGCATCCAGGTTGCCGAACGCCTCCGCGTCCGACAGTAGCCCGCCTGGGCTGATGCCGAAATTGAACCGGCCTTCCAGCATGTGGTCGAGCATCGCCATTTCGGCGGCAACGCGAACAGGGTGCGTGTTGGGCATGTTGATCGTGCCGGTGCCCAATCGCATGTTGTGGACGTGGCCGACCAGCGAGGCGATGAACATGGTGCAGGAGGTGATGTTCTCGGCCAGGTCCGTTGAGTGCTCGCCCGAATAAGCCTCGCTGTAGCCGAGCCGGTCGGCCAGGATGAACGCCTCACGATCCTCACGCAGCGTTTGCCGCCAATCCTTCCCCACAGGGTGGATCGGCATCGTAAAAAACCCGATTTTCATGAAAGTCTCCCTCGAGCGGACATATTCCGGGCGAAGGGGCTCGCCCGCGAAGCACAGGCACGCACAGTGGTCGCTCGAGGGGATCAGGCCAAATTAAATGTTCGCGTGAAATGGATCGAATTTTCTAATGGTTACGCGCGCCGCGCGTCCCTGTCGCCACGCCTCGCCGCCCTCGGTCCCTTAGAGCCGCGCCACGGGCGCTAGCCCCATCCCGCTCGCCACGACGCAGGACGTCCCGTTGGGCGTGGTGTGCAGGATGCTCCAGGTCCCGCGCGTGGAGACGAACAGCTCCATCAGACTGTGCTCGGAGCGCAAGACGAGGTCCTCCTGGATCTCCGAGAAGCGCGAAGACAGCAGCTGCACGATGGCGCCTCTCTCCCCACACACGATGCTGGCGGCCGTACCAGCCGCCGCCGGTCCTGGGGCGGCAAGAGCCAGCCCCGCCGACAACCCGGCAAGCCAAGCATGTCGGAGCGCTGCGCGCACGGCGCGTCGTGAGTTCATGGGCATCGGCATCGCAACCTCCTTTCATGCGTTGGGCCGTCGATCACCGACGTTCTACCAACGCACGACCAGGAGGGCTGTTCCCGCCGGAATACCGACGCCTTGGGCGCGACGCACCGATGCCCCGATACCCTGACAGGTGCTCTGCCCCGGTGCCCAGTCCCACAGGTCCCAAGACACAAGGCGTACCAATGCAAAAAAAGGGGTCGCGGCAATGCCGCAACCCCTTGTCCATGTTTCCAATCGGTCGAACGGCCCTGCTCAGCCCGTGACGCCGTTATCCTTGCGCCAGGCATTGATGCGATCCCATGCCTTCGGCGTGAAGTCCGCCGCCGGCGCATCGCCGCCGATCACGACCATCAGGATGTGCTCGGTGTCGGGATCGCCCTTCGTGACGTTCTCGAACCGCCGTGCGACACCGGCCGGGAACGAAACGCAGTCGAGCGGTCCGACGTCGACGTACAGCAGGTCGTCACCCTCGTTCCACGAGCAGCGCCACGTCCCCGACATCGGAATGAACGTCTCGTTGGTGTCGTGGTTGTGCATCAGCGGCCCGCAGCCGGGCTTGGCTTTCACGTAGCCCAGGTTGAAGCCCTCGCTGATCTCGATCGCAGCGGATCGCGCCGCGTTCGAGCCGACGGGTGAGGAGATCTTTGCGCCTTCGTCTGCCGGCGGTTTGAAGCCGATGACGTTGGCGAGCCCGCGATAGCACTCCGGCAGAGGGCTGTCCGGCAGGCCGTCGTAGTTGACGCTCAGATCCTTGTAGTAGGCGATGCGCGGCGCCATTTCCTCGCGCGACCACACGCGCAGTGGTGGCAGGTCGGCCATATCTCGTCTCCCTGGTCTGGCGGCTCTTACTTGATCGCTTGCGGGTTGATCGGCGAGCCGGTGCCGCCCGTGATGATCAGCGGCGGGCCGCAGAAGAAGAACTCGTAGACCTTGTCCTTGGCGCAGTCCTCCGCGAGCTCCTTCATGTAGAAGATCTCGCCCATGCACAGGCCCATAGCCGGGATGACGACCCAGTGCCACGGCTGGTTGGCGTCCTTCGTCTCGTTCGGCCGCTGCTCGACGCCCCAGGTGTCCGAGCAGATCGCCGCGATCTTGTTGTCGTGGCACCAGTAGCAATTCTCGAACTTCACGCCCGGTGCGTCGCCGCCGGCATAGCCGCCCCACTCACCGGTCTTCAGGCACTTCTCCATCTGGCCGGTGCGGATCAGCACGAAGTCCGCCTCGCGGATCTCCACGCCCTGCTTGTCGGCGCAGGCGTTGAGCTCGTCGTTGGAGATGCCATAGCCGTCTTCCAGGCAGTCGACACCCTTGAAGCGCGCGATGTCGAGCAGCACGCCGCGACCCGTCATCTTGTCCCGGGAGTGCTCGATTCCGAGCACGCCGAGGCCCTTGCTGTCGATCAGCTTGGCGTCGTGGCCGTTGTAGGCCTTGTCCTCGTAGAAGATGTGGCCGAGCGCGTCCCAGTGCGTCGCCCCCTGCACGCACAGATTCAACGTGTCGTCGGCGTAGCGCAGCTTGCCCTCGTCCTGCCGGCCCATGGCGGCATCGGTGCCGGTCGCGAGCATCTGGTGGATCGGGTTGAAGCGGCCGCCGAACAGTCCCGTTTGCGGCCCGTTGCGATCCAGCGGAATGCCGAGCGCGAACGCCTGCCCCCGCTTGATCAGCTTGGACGCGGCGACGATGTGCTCGGGCTTCACGTAGTTGAGCGTGCCGGAATGGTCGTCCTTGCCCCACTTGCCCCAATTCGACAGCGCCTTCGAGGCCTCGTCGATTGCCGCGCGCGAGACAGTGATATTACGGCTGGGAGACTTTGCGGCCATGCAGGCTACCTCTTCAGTTAGATGATCACTCGATCAATGAATCCACGCAATGCGGCGTTCCGCAAGGGATCGCGGCACCGTGAGCGAATACCGCGAGGAGGGGAGGGCAGGGGCCCGGGTTTCCGCCGGGCCCGCTGCGTTGGTACGGCCTTGGCTATTTGCCGTAATTGGGGAGCCAGGTCGCGATCTCCGGGAAGAACGCGATCAGCAGGATGACGGCCAGCAGGGCGATCCAATAGACGATCGCTCCCGAGAAGATCTCGCCGGCCGATACGTCCTCTTCCGGCAGCGCCGCCTTCACCGTGAATACGAGCAGCCCGAAGGGTGGCGTCAGCAACCCGGTCTCGATTGCGAGGATGCCGATGATCGCGAACGCCGTCGGATCGAACCCGAGGGCGACTGCGATCGGCTGGAACACCGGCACGGTCAACAGGATGATCGAGATCGAATCGATGATGCAGCCCAGAGCGAACCAGATCAGGATCATGATCGTCAGGATCATCCACGGCTCCATCCCGGACCCGATGAAGATCGACTGCACGAGGCCGGTGACGCCCGTCATCGACAAAACGCGGCTGTAGAGCTGCGCGCACACCAGCAAAAGCAGCAGCGGCGCCGACGTCCGGCCGACCGAGAGGATCACCTCCCAGATCTCCTTCAGCCTCACACCCTTTGCGACCGCCATCAGCAGCGCCAGAGCCGCGCCGACGCCGGCGCCTTCTGTCGGCGTGAACACGCCGCCCCAGATGCCGCCCAGTACGCCGAACACCAGCGCCAGAACCAGCAGCGTGCCGAACGCGGTCTTGGCGAAGCTCTCGTCACGCTCCGGCTCGATCGACCGTTCGGGACGTCCGACTGCCGCCGCACCTACCGCCTGTGGCATCGGCGCCTCGCCAACCACATGCGGTTGCAGGATCGCGGTCGTCAGGATGATCAGCGTGAAGAAGCCGACCACCAGGAAGCCCGGGATAACGCCCGCGATGAACAGCGTACCGATGCTGGTCTCGGTGATGACGCCCCACACGATCATCAGCACCGACGGCGGGATCAGCATGCCCAGGCACGCCGAGCCCGCGATACAGCCCAGGCCGAACTTGCGGCTGTAACCGTAGCGGCGCATTTCGGGCCATGCGATGCGCGAGAACGCGGCGGCCGCCGCGATGCTCGAGCCGGTCACGAACGCGAAGATCGCATTGGCGAACACGGTGGCGATGCCGATGCGGCCCGGCACCCACTTCGTCACCCTGTTGACCACCGAGAACAGATCCGTGGCCGCGCCGCACTTGGCGAGGAACTCGCCCATCAGCATGAACAAGGGCAGCACCGCGAACACGTAATCGCGGATCACCTCGTAGGCGGAGTTGGAGATGAACGTCGAGGCGACATGGATGTCGCCGTTCATCATGTAGAGTCCGAGGAACGCCGTGACGCCAAGAGCGACGGCGACATGGACGCCCGACAGCACGATCGCCAGGAGTACGGCGATCAGCATGATCATTTGACCAGGTTCGAACATGGCTGAATTTCGATCCGTCAGTGCGAGGAAGCGGCCATCGTCGGCTCCTGGCCACGCGTGAGCTGGCCGAGCTGCTTGATGGCAAGGAGGAGGTAGGACAGCGACGCAAGTGCGCAGCCGACCACGAGTGACCACTTCGTCGGCCAGGCCGGCACGCGCATCGCGCCCTCACCCTCGAACTCGCCCGACACCCATGCGTCGACAGCCCGCTCGTAGCTGCCCCAGAAGATCAGCGCGAAGAACCCGAAGCCCAGCAAGGACCCCACGATCGCCACGACACCCTTCATCCAGGTCGGCATGTTCGCATAGAAGGCGTCGACCGCGATCATGCCGCCCGAGCGCACGGCATAGCCGGCCTGCAGGTAGCAGATCATCACGATCGCCATCGACACGAGCTCAGGCGTGCCTTGGATCGGATAGTCGAAGAAGTAGCGTCCGCCGACGTCTGCGCAAACCACGAAGGCCAGCAGGAAGCCCAGGATCGCCGCGATCACCAACAGGATCTCCGACAACCGGGCCAAAATGAAATCGATCGTCCGATGCCCGGCCTCGGTAAAGCCGCCCACGAGCACCAGGAGCGCAATCGCCCCTGCGATCATGAGCCAGATGGGAATACCTTCGCCCACGTCCACCTCCCTGGAGCAGCCCCGGCCCGGATCAGCGGCCTGACAGGCTGATTGTTTGCGCGCTCGTCCCCGTGGAGAGCATCGGTGGGCGTCATGCCCCCGAACCCGTTTGTTTTTGGCCTGGAGCCGCCCGCTCCGTGGCAAATTACGTGCTCAAAGGTGAACGGCGGCCGGCAAGCCGGCCGCCGTTCCCGACGTCACTTCTTGGCGACGGCGTCCTTGATCTGGTAGCGCACCGGCCACTTGTGGCCGAGCTTCTCCGACTCATCGAGCGCCGCCCGCAGCACTTTCGAGCCGGGCAGGCCCTGCTTGTCGAACGCCGTGGCGCTCTCCTGCGGCCAGCTGGCGAGCGACTTCGCCCAATCCTGGCGGACGTTGTCGGGGATCGCGTCGACCGTCACACCGAAGCCCTTCAGCTGCTCGAGCTGCTTGGGATAGGTGTCCTTGTTGAAGGTACCGGTCTTCGCTTCGTATTCCCGGCCGACCTCCATCATGATCGCCTGGACGTCCTTGGGCAGCTTGCTCCAGCGGCCCTTGTTGATCGTCAGGCCGTGCCAGGTGATGGCGCCGAAGCCGATCAGCTTGTAGTGCTTGGCGACCTCGTACCACTTGAGGTTGACCGACAGCGACGGGAAGATAATGACGCCCTCATAGACGCCCGTCTTCAGGCCCGTGTAGACCTCAGGCGCGGACACCTTGACGGGAACCGCACCGGCGAACTCCAGCCACTTCAGGTTCGCGCCGGCGCCACCGATCTTGATGCCCTTGAGATCCGAGACGTTCTTCCAGTCGAACTTGGTGTGCAGGTTGTAACCGTTGTCGGCGATCAGCCCGAGAAGTTTCTGGTTGAACTTCTTCTCAAACACTTCCGACATGTACGGCGTCTTGTCGTACACGGCGCGCGCCATCTTTCCGCTGACGACCGGATCCATCGTGCCGAACGGCACATAGATCTGGAACGCGTGCAGCGGCAGGTTGGACGGCTCGAAGCAGAAGCAGTAGCCGCCGACGTCGATGATGCCCGTCTGCACGCCCTCGAGCGTGTCGGACGTCTTCACCATCGCGCCGCCGTAGCCCTCGATCCACTCAACCTTGTGCTTGGTCCGGGCTTCGACGCGCTTCTTCACCTCCGGGGCGAAGAATGTCGACATCAAGTGGACGTACGGCGTCGGACCGGAATGGCCCGAGGCGATGCGGAATTTGAACTCTTCCGCACTCGCTGCCGTAGCAAAGCTGACCGCGCCCGCAAGCGCCGCCGCCAATGCCAATGGTTTCGACTTCACGAGCATGAATTCCTCCCTTGTTGCTCGTTATTGGTAGCACAGTGGTTAGCCGTACTCGCCCTTGGAAGGCAAGTGTCGCCCCACCGTTTCAGGGCCTCTATCGCATTTGAGGCCGTCCGTTTCCTCGGCCGGATGCCGCCAACCTACTGAATCCTGGCGACAAGTCCACGCTCAAGTCCGCCAATCCAGTAAAAACGCTGGATGTACCGGCCTTGAGCGAGATCGACCGCACACGCACGCCACTATTTGCCGACGTCGTAGCGGATCGGCCATTTGTGGCCAGCCTTTTCCGCCCCCTCCAGGGCGAGGTTCAAGACTTTCGTGCCGGGCAGCTTCTTCCCGTCCAGTTCCTTAGCCATTTCCTTCGGCCAATCCTTGAGGGAGCGCGCCCAGTCCTGACGCACGCTGTCGGGCAGCTTCTTCACGGTCATCAGCGACTTCAGGTCGTCCAGATACTTGGGATAGCGCTCCTCGTTCACCGTACCGCTCATCTTCTGGTACTCGAGCGCGACCTCCTGCATGACCGCCTGCACATCCTTCGGCAGCTTGGCCCAGCGCGCGCTGTTAACCGTCAGTCCGAGCCACGTGATCGTGCCGAAACCGATCTCGGTGTAGTACTTGGCGACCTCGTAGAATTTGTAGCTCTTGACGGCCGACGGATACATGATCAGCCCCTCGAAGAGACCGGTCTTGATCGAGGTATAGACCTCCGGCAGCGTCGTCTTGACCGGCACGGCGCCGGCAAATTCGAGCCACTTCAAGTTGAGCCCGGCGCCGGAGATCTTGTGCCCCTTCACGTCGGCAACCGAATTCCACTCGAAGCTGGTAATGAGGTTGTAGCCACTGTCTGCGGCCAGTGCGATCAGCGTCTGATTGAAGCGCTTCTCGAACACTTCGCGCATGAACGGCACGTTCTCATAGACGTGCAGCGCCTGTTGCAGGCTCCTGGTCGGTTCCATCGGCCCGAACGGCAGCATCACCTGGAAGGCGTGCGCGGGCAAGTTCGACGGCTCGAAGCAGAAGCAGTAGGCGCCCACGTCGATGATGCCGGCCTGCACGCCTTCCAGCGTGTCCGACACCTTGACCATCGTGCTGCCCCAGCCCGTGACGAACTCGACCTTGTGCTTTGTGCGCTCGGCGACGCGCTTCGTCACCTCGGGCACGAAGAACGTGTCGAGCAAGTTCCACGTAGACCGAGGCTGTGGGATGTCCCGAGGCGATCCGGAGCTTGATCTCTTCGGCTGACGCAGGCAAGGCGCCGTGCGTGACAGCCAACGCGGCGGCCGCGATCGCAGCCCCCGTACGGGTGATGGGCATGGTTTCCTCCTGTTAGCGGGCCGGGACTCTGTTGGTCCCTTGACCCGTGTCGTCGGGCGCCGCGGCTGACGCCCCATGGCGTGCCGCAGTCGCCCGTCATTATCCGGAGCACTTCGCCCGATGCCAAGTAAAAGGAGCGAGCCCCGAAGTAGTCTCAGTTCACTTCTTCGCGACAGGCGTCTTGATGTCGTAGCGGACAGGCCAGACGTGCCCGAGCTTCTCTGCCTCCTCCAGCGCCGTGCGCAGCACCGTGGACGCCGGGATGCCCTTGGCGTCGAGCTCCGTCGCCTTCTCCTGCGGCCAGCTCTTGAGCGAGTTCGCCCACTCCTTCGTCACCGCTTCGGGAACGGACTTTACCGTCCCGCCCTGCGCCTTGATGAAGTCGAGCTGCTTTGGATAGTTCTCCTCGTTGACCGTGCCCGTCTTGGCCTCGAACTCGCGGGCGACCTCGAGCATGATCGCCTGCACGTCCTTGGGCAGTCTGGCCCAGCGCGAGGCGTTCACGGTCAGGCCGTGCCAGGTGATCGCCCCGAAGCCGATCAGCGTGTAGTGCTTGGCGACCTCGTACCACTTCAGCGTCACCGTGATCGACGGGAAGATGACGAAACCCTGGTAGACCCCGGTCTTCATCGACGTGTAGCCTTCGACGGCCGATGACTGCACGCCGGTGACGCCGGCGTACTCGAGCCATTTCAGGTTCAGGCCGGCGCCCGCGATCTTCTTGCCCTTGAGGTCGGCCAGCGTATTCCAATCGAACGTCGTGTTCAGGCTGTAGCCGTTGTCGGCGATCAACCCGAGCAGCTTCTGGCTGAACTTCTTCTCGAACGTCTGCGGCAGGTAATCGACCTTGTCATAGACCGACCGAGCGATCTTGCCGCTCTTCACCGCGCTCATCGTGCCGAACGGCAGCATCACCTGGAAAGCGTGCATCGGCAGGTTGGACGGCTCGAAGCAGAAGCAGAAGCCGCCGACGTCGATGATGCCGGTCTGCACGCCCTCGAGCGTATCGGCAACCTTGACCATGGCGCCGCCGTAACCTTCGATCCATTCCACCTTGTGCGGCGTGCGCGCGGCCACCCGCTTGGAGACCTCCTGCGCAAAGAATGTCGACATCAGATTGACGTAGGGCGTTGCAGGTGCGTGGCCCGACGCGATGCGAAGCTTGATGTCTTCGGCTGCAACCGGTTGAGCCAGCAGGGCCGAGCCCGCCACCAGGACCGAGAGCGCCGACAGCTTCAACGACTTGGACAGCATGTTTCCTCCGTTGGGCGATTTCTAGGGACTGTTCCCTAGGCAGCGACCCAAGTCAATTCCGATCGCTCACCTGGCCAACGCACTGACCGGCCCCGCAGTCCGCCAGACCCTGCCGCCCCGTTGGCACCCACCGACCTTGACTTCGCCTGCCCGCCTCATAACTTCGTTGGTGATCCCTTCGACGACAAAGGTGACCCGACATGAGCACAGCGGCCAGCTTCGCCACCGGCGACACCCGCGCCAACTACACGCAGGATATCTTGAGGGAGATCGACGCCAATCGCGACAACGCCGTCGTGGGCGGCGTCCTCGTCTCCGAGACCGACGAGGTACGCGTGTGGCATTTGACCTTGCGGGCCGGACAGCGCTGCGGCTTCCATCGTCACGTCCTCGACTATTTCTGGACGTGTCACTGCGACGGCCGCGCCAGGAACTACTTTGAGGATGGCACGACCCGCGAGGATACCTACTATGCGGGCGAAACCCGCCACATGAAGTTCGCCCCCGGCGAGTACATGCTGCATGCCCTGGAGAACAAGGGCAGCGCAGATCTGACCTTCACGGTGGTCGAGTTCATCAAGACCAGCGCCAACGCACCGCTGCCCGTGCCCGACGAGGTTCGCCTCAAGGTGCCCAAAGCGGCGTGAAGGCGAAACCAACCGCCCCGTCGTGCCCATGGCGCGCGCCCGCGCAGTGCAAAAGGGCGGTCCTTACGGCCGCCCTATGAACAGTTCCAAAGTGTTGTTGTCCGTGCCGTCGCGCGCCTAAGCCGCCGCGGGGATCTCGGCGAACTTGGCCTCGACGTCGTCCCTGTTGAACGGCTTCAGCAGGTAGTCGTCTGCGCCCGCGTTCATCGCTTTAGTGATGTCGATCGGATCGTTTTCCGTCGTGCAGTAGACGATGTAGGGCTTCTGCGTGGTGATGATCGGGCGCAAGGCCGCGAGGAATTCGTAGGCGCCGATGGTCGGCAGTTGCCAGTCGAGCAGGATGATGTCGGGCATCTGCGCCTTGCAGCGCTCGATCGCCTCGGGCACGGCCTCCGCCTCGTCGACCACGAAGCGCATCTGCTCCAGGTAGGCGCGCGCCACGCGCCGGATCAGATGGGAATCGTCGATGATCAGCACTCGCCGCATCGTGCCGTGCTCCTCTGGTTGCCGGATCGACCACGCGCCAAGCGGGCGCGGCTCACGCCACCACGAGCAAGACTTCTCAGTGTGAAACGTTAAGGAGCCGTAAAGGATCGGCCCTCACACCTGCCGCGCGGTCAGAACGACGTCGGCGCCGTCCTTGACGATGTCGAGACGCATCCCCGCCGTCCCGGCCAGCCGCCAAGTGTAATAGGCCTGGATGTTCAGCGCATCGAGATCCGGCGGATTTCCCGCCACGAAGTCGACCAGGTAGAGCGGCGGGCGGGCGCTGGTGCCGGTGCAACGGATGTCGAAGTTGGGCTTCTCCAGCGAGCCCGTCACGCCGACGGCGATCTCGCCGCCCCGGGGCAAGGCCGATACGGCGCTGGCGATGATGTTGAGCAGGAGCTTGACGCTGTCCTTGCCCATGAAGCCGACCGGACCCGACCAGCTCAGCTTGTGCTTGCCCGTGCCGATGAACCCACGCGAGATCTGCTCTGCCGTGCCCAGGTCGATCTGCGCGCCGGCCGAGCCAGCGGCGCCGAACGCGAACCGGGCGAACTGGAGCCGTGCCGAAGCCTGTTCGGTCACGTTGCGAATCACGTTCAGGGCGTACGTTTTGGACGCCGCGTCGTCGTCCTCGTCCAGGATCTCCAGACCATTATAGATCGCGCCCACCGGTCCGATGACGTCATGGCAGATCTTGCTGGAGATCAGCGCTGCAAGCTCGAGATCGGTCGGGTGTGCCGTCGCGCCCATCGTTGCCCCCTCGTTTGGTTCGTCCGGCGTCGATGTCGCGCGGCTCGATCATTTGGCGGCAGCTCGGTTGCAGAACCCGGTGGCAGGTCCTGCGAATACGCGAGCCAACAGGGGCCGCTTGCGGTGCATGCTTCGCCTCTGATACACGCGCCTCGCCGTCCTTGCCAAGGCTGTCGGCGGGCGATGGGCGCGAAGCATTGATTTTGCCACCCGATTGCGGCCCTGGAGACACGGCGCGAGTGCCAGCGACGCTCGACGCCGGCCAGCGAATTGGTTTGGACCGCAACTGGCCGGCTTCGGCTTTGACCCCGGCGCGCGCACGACGGCACGTCGACGACGAGGAGCATCAATGAGCGATCTCGAGCCCCGCCAACTCGCGGACGCCCTGCTGCCGGCGGTGATGTCGGCCGGTGTCGTGCAGATGCGCTACTACGAGGCCGGTGTGGCCGTGGAGGAAAAGGCCGACCATTCGCCCGTGACCGCCGCCGACCGCGAGTCGGAGGCCGTGCTCGTCGCCGCGCTGGGCGCGATTGCGCCGTCGGTCCCCGTGGTGGCCGAAGAACTCACCGCCGCCGGCCAGGCGCCCGCTGTCGGCGCCCGCTTCTTTCTCGTCGATCCGCTCGATGGCACGCGGGAATTCATCAAGCGGCGCGGCGAGTTCACGATCAACGTCGCCCTGATCGTGGAGCGCCGCCCCGTGTTTGGCATCGTCTATGCGCCCGCGCTTGGCCAACTCTATCTGACGACGGGACGGTCGACGGCGATGGAGGCGCAGATTGCGCCTTGCGAGGACATCCGGCGGCTGGAGCAACTGGACCTGGCCCCCATGGCCGCGCGCGCGCCCGATCCCGCCGCTCTCGTGGCGCTGGCCAGCCGCTCGCACCAGACACCTGAGACGGAGCAGTTCCTCGCGAGCTATGCCATCGCGTCCTATCGGCAGGCCGGCTCGTCGCTGAAGTTCTGCGCCATTGCGCGCGGTGACGCCGACATCTATCCCCGGCTCGGTCCGACGTGCGAATGGGACACCGCGGCCGGTCATGCCGTGCTTTCGGCCGCTGGCGGCAGCGTCACCACCGTCGACGGCGCGCCACTCGACTATGGCAAGGGCGATCCCCGCTGGCTCAATCCCCACTTCGTCGCCTGGGGCCTGGGTGGTGTGATCCCGCCGGTGCGATGAGCCGGCCCGGATGGCGGCGGGCGCCGCGGAGCCCCCAAACAGGCCGATGTCCCGCGCCTGGCGCGGCTTGGCGGCCATACTTTGGCGATACTTTCTCACCAACGTCTTGATCTTATCGTCGCGACTCGCATCTGGTCGCCTCGACAACCGGCTATGCATGCCGAACGGTGGGATATCCAAGATGGCACATGCGCTGCCCGATCACCGCGCCGGGGCCCGCTCGCGCGCCGGCACCGTCTGCCGCACGCTGACGCGCGCGCTCCTGCCTCTTCTTCTGCTGATGGGGCCGGCCTCAGCCGAGGAACGCCTGCCCTGGCTCAGCGGTGGCGGATCCGGTAATAGCGACAGCTATGCTCAAGGCTACGGCAGCAGCGGCAACTACGACGCCGACCGATCCGAGCCCCGCCGCTACGACGACGCCTATCGCCCCAGTGGCGAAGCCGCTGGCGGCGATCGCTACTACGACGATCGCTACCGGTCTGGCGATCCACCGCCGCAGCCCTACGTCGACCAGTACCGTCGCGGTGAGGCCGCACCCGCCCCCGAGTATCAGGACCGCCGCGGCCGGGACCGCGACGACGGCCCCGGCGAGCCCTATGCGCCGCCCCGCCGCGCATCCAACGAGCCCTATGAGCGCGGCTACGGCGGGCGTCCCCGGCACGAGGACCCCGGCCTGCGCCCCTACGAGGAGGACAGGCGGTCGTACTCACAGGGCGAGATCGTGGGGACCGGCCATCGCTTCTTCGGCTCGGTGAGCTCCGGGCTCGCTAGCGTGATCGAGTACGCCTTCAAGAAGTCCGGCCGCCCCAACGGTTACATCCTCGGTGAGGACGCCGGCGGCGCGTTCGTGGCGGGCCTGCGCTATGGCGAGGGCGTGCTCTATACGAAGGACGCCGGACAGCACAAGGTCTACTGGCAGGGTCCCTCGGTTGGCTACGACTTCGGCGCCGAAGGCTCCAAGACCATGGTGTTGGTCTATAATCTGCGCCATCCCTCCGAAATCTATACCCGTTTCGGCGGTGTCCAGGGCTCCGCCTACGTCATCGGCGGTGTCAGCATCCAGTTTCAGAAGTACGGCGACATCGTCCTGGCGCCGATTCGGTCTGGTGTCGGATTGCGGCTAGGTGCCAATGTCGGGTATTTGAAGTATACCCGGCGTCCGACATGGAATCCCTTCTGAGCTGCGGCGCCTTCGCTCCGTGGCAGTCGGGCCCCATCGGTAAGTGCCGCTGCCGACGTCGGACAGCGCGGCGAGATTGAAACGAGATGGGGGCGGCTGGTCGCGCACCGGTGATGCCGTCTCCGTCAGGCGCCTTGAGGTCCTGCGCGTGCTCACGATCCAATCGGTGATGCTTGTGCTGCTGGGCTTCCTGCTCGCGACGTTGCTTGTGCTTTTGCTGGTGCCGGCCTATTGGCGCCGCGCCGAGCGTCTGACCTCCGAGCGCATTCGCGCCAGCATGCCGCTCACAGAATCCGAGATCCGTGCCGACAAGGACCGGATCAGGGCCGAGTACGCCATCAAGCTGCATCGCCTCGAAGTCGACAGCGACAAGCAGGCGCACGCCTCCGCCCGCCAGCAGATCGAGCTCAACCGTCGCGACGCCACGATCAGCTCGCTTGAAGGCGAGATCGCCGCGATGCGAACCGCGTTGGAGGGCTACGAGAACGCGCACCGCGTCCTCGAGCAGACCATCATGGAGCGCGTGCCGAGCCTTGAGCAGCGCCTGTCGGAAGCCCGCAAGCTCGCTTTCCAGAGGGACCGGGAATTGAGCGAGCTGCGCCACGCTCTGGACGAGCAGGGCAGGGAGCTGGAACAGACGACGCTCGAGCGGACTCAGCAGCGCGACGAGCTGTTCAAGGTCAACAGCATGCTGGCGACATACGCGGCCCGCTCGCGCGAGAGCCTCAACGATCCCGGCATCGCCGCCGAGGTGGCGTTGCGCGCCGAGATCGAGCAGCTGAAAGCCCGGCTGGGCGATAGCGCCAAGGAGCTGGCCGCGGCACGACGCGCCGCAGCGCGGCCGGCGGCCGAGCCCTCGCGCGTTGTGAATGGCGCTGAGGCCGCGATCGACCCGGCCGAGGTGGCCGAGCTGAGAGCCGCCCTTGCGGACGCGGAGGCGGCCCTTCAGGCCGCGCGCAGCGGCCCGGAACCCGTCAGCGCCACCCGCGCCGGGATCGAGACCCAATTGCGCGAGATCCGCGCCGTCGCCGAGGATCGTGCGGCCGAGGTCGCGCGCCTCTCAGCGGCGCTGGAGACCTATGAGTCCGGCGAGCAGTCCATGTCCATGAAGGACACGCGCATCGGCATGAAGGCCCGGCTGGGCGCGCTCGAGGCGGAGCGGGAGGCCCAGGTCGCCACCATCCAGCGCATGCGCGGTGAGTTGGCCAGTGCCAACGAGCGGCTGGCCCGGCAGGCGCAGCACTACATGAGCGAGATGCGGCGCCTCGGCGCGAACGGCAAGGCGTCGGCGGGAAGCGTGATCGCCACGACCGGCGCGGAGCCGGCCAGCTCGCCGGCCAGCCCCGAGCCCGCGCCTGCAGCAGGCCGGCCAGCGATCGCCGAGCGTATTTCGGAGCAGGCCGCTGCCGTGGCGCGCACCGCCGAAAAGGCGCTGGACAGCGGCCCCGCACTTCTCAAGCGGATGGCCCAGCAGGAATTGCCGCGCATGCGCGGCCTACTGAAAAGCCTCGGCGGCGCAGCCGGGCGGGAGGCGGCATCCGGAGATCGCCTGCGCGAGCGCATGGATCGCATTGCCCCGCTGGAGAACGAAGCGGTGGCGGTGGAAGCGACCGAGGAGAGGCCGCGGGCGCGGCTCGTCGAGCGGCTGTCGAACGCGACGAAATCCTAGGCTCGTTCGTTGTTGGTGCGGGGGAGTATGTGTGACGGAAGGGCGCCCTGCGTCTACGCGAGGAGCATGTTGTGATGTCCAGTCGTGCCAACCGTTCATTCCGTGCCGGCGGCAGCAACCTGGGCACCGCCGCGCCTCGAATGTCGAGCACCCCCGCCCCCGCCGAGCCACCGCACCCCAATCCGATTCTCCGTCGATGATTGGGCCAATGGCGACAGCGGCGACGAGGGCCTACCGCATCAGCGATGCCGTCCCCCTGGCGGCTTTCGGACTGACACTCGCCCCGTCAGCCTTTCAACTGCCACCCCTGCCATCCTCCGCCGTCATCGCAGCCACCCTGGCCGCCGACCGTAGCGCCGCAGCTGGACGGGCGCCGACTGCCAGGCCAGCCGTCTGCGCGGCCCACGCCGCTCAAGAGGCGTGGCTGGACATCCAGCAGCGCGCGAGCGTGTCCGGCACCACGGTCACCATTCCCGGCCTCCAGGGTCCATCCAGCGCCGACGCCTTTGGCGACACTATTGCCGGACCCGCGGACCCGGCGACCGACGGTGCTCTGGCGTCCGGCTGGGGCGTGCTGATCGATGCGCTCGCTGACGGTCATGCGCCCGGCCGCGACGGCGGCACCGTTGCTGCCAGCCTGGGGCCGCTGGCTGACCATCGAACGCCAGATGCGTCCCCTAACCGGCACGACGGCCTCGAACACCCCGCGGCCAGCACGGCTGAAGAGCCGCACGCCCCCGAGATCCCGCCACGTCTGTTGCGCCAGGTGCTTGCCCAAGGCGCTCAAGGTGTTGACGATAGTCTTGGCGAGCGCCGGTCCGCGCGCCTGCCCCGCGAGCCGCTGCTCGCCCTCGACCTGCGGCGTCGTCAGGCCGCCCCCGGCCATCGTGGAACGCCGCCGCCGCCCCCGCTCCCACCGCATCACACGCGCGATGTGCTTGCCATGCCGAGCGGGCAGGAAGGCGAGGCGCCAGTGTCATGGCCGGCGTCCAATGCCGATGGCGACGCACGGATCCCGGCTTGGCAGGACGCCGCGGTCGCGGGGCCGCAAAAGGTGCACTTACCTGTCAAGTCGCCGCCGGTGCCGTTGCCCGTGCCTCTGCCGCCGGCCGATGAGCCCCTGGCGCGCGGCCAGGCCTGGTTGGGCTTCGTGACCGGATTGGTGTTGGCCGCCGCCTTGGGGGGCGGCCTCTACGTCTATCTCACCGGGATCTGAGTGCCGTCTGCTGATCCTGCGCGTTGTCGGCATGATGGACGTCGATGCCGCGCATCGACAGCGCCAAGTTGCAGACCCCTTGGGCCGCGCTCACGGCTCCGGCTGCGCGAACGCGCCCTTGCGCCATGCCTTCATCGTCGCCAACAGCAGAGTGCTGGTCGTGGCGAGCGGCACGAGCAGCGAGATCAAGCCCGCCGTCCAGATGCCCGGTGAGCTCGCGCGATCGGCATAGACGAGGACCGATGCCGACAGCGCCGAGAACGGGAACGAGAACGCCCAGTGCGGCATCGCGAACGGCAGGCGGAGGAATTGCGGCAGGCGCGGCAGCCACAGAACCAGGAGCGTGCCGACACCGGCATAGAAGGTGATGCGCATCAGCGTATCGAGGCCGGTCTGCAATTCCGCCAGTGCCAGGAAGATCAGCGGCGCCGGCCCGATCTGGATCGTGAGCGTAGGAAGAAGCCGCGGCGGCAACGGTGACGAGAAAACGTTGCGATAAAACAGCAGCGTCTGCACTAGGATCCACAGCGGCAGGCTGAGGCCGACCACCAGCCAGCTCGTCTCCACGTAACCGAGCTTGGCGCCGCAGTGCGCGACGAGGACGTGGCCGACGATCGGCAGGAACCAGATCGGATTGAGCGCGGCCAGGTCGACCGGCGCGCGGTGCTGCCAGACCGCGACGGCCCAAACGGCGATGGTGCCGTAAAGCACCGTGCCGATCAGCCACAACGCGTGCGCCAAGCCGGGCATGTGCGGCAGCGCGGCGGCCGCCTGCAGCACGAGCGTCATCGGTAGCGCGGCGGCAAAGCAGATGCGCACGGGATGTGACAGGTCCGCGCGCAGCTGGTCGGGATGTCGAAAAAGCTTGTGCGCGAGGGCGTAGAAAATGATGGCGAGGCTCAGGAACGAGCCGAGCAGCACGAGATCGGCAAGCCGTGCCGTCGCATCGGGTGCCAAGGCCGGCATCGACGGTGTCGTTGCCGCGCGCCGCAAGGCGAGCCCGAGCCCGACGAACGACATGGGGATTGTGAACAACGCCAGCGGCACATGCCGCCAACGCTGGTCGCCAATCTGTTCCCCCACGCTCGCACGCTGTCCGCCGGCCGCGATGCCGCCAGCCCCCTCCCTCGCCATTGCAGTCCCTTCCTGGTCTTCACTGGCCTCAGCCGCGGTTGCGCAGCGCGCCCAGCATGTAGTGGTCGTAGTAGGTCTCGGCGATCTGAGCGTACGTGTACGCTTCGCGCCGGTAGGCGTTGTGGCTGTCGAGGGCCTTCTTGAAAAGCGGATTCTTGGAGGCGAGCTCGGCCAGGTGCGCTTCCGTCGCCTTGTAGGAGGCTTCCATCACCGGCTGCGGGAAGGCACGCAGTTGCGTGCCGTTGGCGACGAGCCGCTTCAATGCGGCGGGATTGACGCTGTCGTATTTGGCAACCATCCAGGCGCCCGCGGCCTCCGCCGCGTTGTTGACGATCGCCTGATAGTGCTTGGGCAGCTCCGCCCATTTGGCATCGTTGACGACCATGTGCAGCATGGCGCCGCCTTCCCACCAGCCGGGATAGTAGTAGTACCTGGCCACCTTGTAGAAGCCGAGCTTCTCGTCGTCGTAGGGGCCGACGAACTCCGCGGCATCCAGCGTGCCGCGCTCCAGGGCCGGATAGACGTCGCCGCCGGCGATCTGCTGGGGGACGACGCCCAGACGGGCCAGCACGTGCCCGCCCATGCCGCCGATGCGGAACTTCAGCCCCTTGAGATCCTCCACCGCGTTGATCTCTTTGCGGAACCAGCCGCCCATCTGCGTGCCGGAGTTGCCAGCCAGGATGGCGCGCGCCTTGAACGGTTTCATCGCCTCCTCGGTGATCTCCCGGCCGCCGCCGAAATGCCACCACGAATGCTGGTGCCGGTGGTTCATGCCGAACGGGATGCCGGTGGTGAAGGCCAGTGTTGGCTCTTTGCCGATGTAGAAATACAGCGGCGTCTGAGCGCACTCCACGGCGCCGCTGGTGACGGAATCGAGAGCCTGCAGGCCCGGCACGATCTCACCGGCAGCGAAAACCTGGATCTGGAACCGGTTGTCGGTCGCCTCGGCGACGTACTTTGCGAATTCCTGCGCCGTGCCGAAAATTGTCGCCAGCACTTTCGGGAAGCTGGAGGTGAGGCGCCAGCGCACCTCGGGCATCGACTGGGCGATGGCGGGATGCGCGACGGCGCCGGTTGCGGCGGTGGCCGCGGCAGCCTTCAGGAACGTGCGGCGTTTGATGGGGTGTGGCATGACCCGGGTCTCCGTGACGCGATCGCATGATGCGACCGCATGGATGCGGGATCAGACTAGTTGAGTGGCCGCACCGCTAGAAGCTGGCGCGTCGGCGCAGCGGCAGCGCGCCTCCCACATGGACCGGATCGACGGGGGGCACTGGGTAGGGGAGAGGTGGGCGGTGCAGGGGGGAGGAGAGCCAGGGGGTAGTCCATGGCCAGGGCGAAGGACCACCCGCCGGCCCGATGAACCCGCAGGCCCAACGAAAAAGCAGCGCCGATCCGGTGGACCGGGCGCTGCTGAGGCTCCCCTGGAGGAGAGGGGATAGGAACTTCGGCGCGCGTCAGCGCTGCTCGTAGACGGTGTCAAAGGCCATCCGGGCTGCCTTGCTCGCGGGAACGCCGCGGTTGACGAGGCTGTCGTAGCGCGCCGAAGCGTTGCGCGCGTCGGCGAAGGCCTCGATGATGATCTTCGCCGTGCCCAGGATGCCGCGCCCGGTCTTGGCGGGCTTGGCGTCCGGCATGAAGTCGAGGGCTGTATCGTAGAGTTTCGTAGCCATGTTCTATCGTCCTTGCTCATGATCGGGGCGAGGTTGGCCTCGCTCACCTGTTTGACATGGTGCCTGGTATACCACGTTGCAATGCGGGATGAAGATGGTTGTGCGCATGCGAGCTATGCATTGGAGTCATGATCCACGGAGGAAGGGCGGTTCGCACGTAAATCATGCGTTTATGGGTATAAATTCGTCGCACGCCAGGTGCAATAATCATATTGCACTAGCGAAATAGCAGGTTCGGGATGTCAGAATCGGAGAAAGCTGCGCGAATCGCGCAGACCTCGGGGTCTGCAGCGGTTGTTAGGCGCTGGATGGACCTACCGGAGCGGGAAAAGTTGCGCCCCGGCATCGATCGCGTGTTCTTCGAGGCCGCCGGACCGCGGCAGTTCGCTGCCGACGCCGACCGCGCCGCATTTCACTGGCGCTGGCTTGGCCAGTTCCTCCACCACGAGCCCGATCTGGTCCACGTCGCCCTGGCGCCTGACGGGCGTGTCGCGGGCTATCTCGTCGGCTGCCTTCGCGATCCCGCGGGCAGCAGCCGGTTCGCCGACCTCTCCTACTTCCAGGACTTCGCCCAACTCACCGCACTTTACCCAGCCCACCTCCACCTCAACCTCGCCGAGCGCGATCGCGGCGCGGGACTGGGGGGGCGATTGGTCGAAGCATTTGCCGAACTGGCTGCTGCGGCAGGAGCCCCGGGCGTCCATGTCGTCACCGGTGAGGACGCCCGCAATGTCGGGTTCTACACCCGTAACGGCTTCCAGCAGCGTGGCGCGATGACGTGGCAGGGGCGCCGGATCGTGCTGCTCGGCCGCGGGATCGAGCCCTCTGCGCGCCGTGCCGGACCCTGAGTGCCTAGCCGCCGACGCGCCGGCCCCGCCTCTACGCCACACCCGGCGGCCCCGACCGCTCCGGTACGGCGGCGGCTGGACGAGGCGCGGATGAGGGCCCCGCCATGTTCGCCGCTGGCTCGTCGGCGTCGTTGAGCACCATCAGCAGCGGCGTCAAACCGTCCGTATCGACGATGCGGTAGATCTCGATGTCACGGATGGCATGGTCGCTCCAGCCCGCGATGGCCAAGGCGCGCTCCGCCTTCGATAACAGGCCGTGATTGCGCAGCGGCTGCGCCGTGCGCAGCTTCTCCGCGCGCTTCTGGTCGAGCTGGATGCGCGCGCCCTCGTTCTGGTTGCGTGCCTCCAGGTCCTCGATGCGCTTGCGGCGGATCTCGGTCAGGTCGGTCAGGGAGTTTGCCGTCTCCTCCGCGACGATGTCCTTCAGCTCCTTGCGCGTGGGCCAACGCACGAGGTTCAAATCGTCGAACACGCCGGCGAGCTGGTTCATGGCCAGCGCGCGCGTACCCTCCGCCTTGTTGGCGGGATCGCAGCCATATAGGTTCGGGGTCACGAGATAGGACGCGCCGTGATGGTAGAGGAAATGGCGGCGCAGCCACTCCATGTCGACATCGGGCGCGCGCTTCATGGCGGTCTCCATGGCTGCGCGCACCTGCCGGATGACGGCGGTGCTCGGCTGATGGCGTACGGGCGGCGTCGACGTCGGGTTGAGCACCGTCAGCACGAACAGGCCGAGGTCGATGCCGACTGTCGCGAGCAGCGCGATCATGTCGCGGCCTGTGATCGGCGTGCCGCCATCGGTCGCGCCAGCGGCCTGGCCTGCGGACAGCACGTAGCGCACGGCGCTCGACAGATACGTGCCCAGGTTCTGCCAGAGGTTCTTGACGGCGTTGGCGACGCCAGCGGGCCCTTCGTTGAAGGCGGCTTCGCGCAGCTTGAGAACGGCGGGCTGGTCGGCCTGCAGCGGCCGCCTGGCGCAGCCGCTCCGCAAGTGTCGGATCGTAACAGGAGAAGCCCGGCGTACTAGGCAGGGCGGCCACCGATTGGGCAATCGCCCGCATCTCCGCCGCCGTCGATTTGCCAAGCTCGTTTGATCGCGCCGCGATCGCGCGTGCGGTCCCGCGGATGCGCGCAGCCATCGCCTCGAAGTTCTGCTGCCGCTCGAGAACCGTGTCGCCCTGGAGTGCGGAGGCGGAGGCCTTCAGATTGTCGAGATCGACCTGCACGGGCGCCAACCACGCATTGGCGACGTTGTCGCGCAGCGAGGCGATGGCATCGCGCACGCTGCGGCGCGCATTGTAGAGCGGCCCGCGTCCCGCTCCCGACGGCACGCCGCAGCTGCCGCCGCAGGTCTCCTCGCGCGCCATCTGGCTCTCCGACCACGACACGACGCTGTCGAGCTGGATCCTGACCGCATCGAGCCGCGCCGAGATCGACGTGCCGGCATCGCGCGCGTCCTCCTGCAGGCCCGCCAGGCTCGTGCGCGTCGCCTCCTCGCCCGCGATCAGGCTCCACCAGAAGCCGTAGCCGAAGCCGATCGACCACAGTGCCAGGAACAGATAGAGGGGGAACGTGACAAGCCGCTCGCGCCACTTGCGCTCCGCGCCGAACGTCTCGCGCAGGGCGAGCCACATCAGGAAGGTCAGGGCCACGACGATGGCCGCGACCAGCAGGTCGTTCGATACCGATAGCCCGCCGCCGATGTCGCGCGACTGCGCCGCCGGCGAGGTGGATACGCCGACGATGAAGTCGTGCATGCCCGACCACGTGGCATAGCCCGAGATCACCAGCAGCATCAGCGAGGCGATGCCGATCAGCGAGTTGCGCCCGAAAAGGTAGTCGACCGTGCGCCCGATCAGTTCGCCGCGCGCCGTTCGCCGATCGCGCCGCGCCTCAGCCCCACCGTCCGCCATGATACGCCCCCACCGATGGCCTCATCCCCTGGCCGGAGCTTAGCAGCCGAGCCGCAATCGACAACGCCGGTCAGGTCAGGCAACGGGCCGCGGACGCGGTTTGGGATGCGATGTGTGGCCCGCGTGCCGGTATGCAGACGCCCGGCGCTCACGCCACGCCAGACTGGCCAGCCGACAGCGCCGTCGTCACCCAGCGCTGGATCGTCCGCGCATCGGCCGCGCCGGACTGCCGATCGATCTCGCGGCCGTGATGGACGAGAACGAGCGTCGGGAGGGAGCGGATCTGGAAGCGGGCGGCGGACACGGCCAGCCGCTCGGTGTCGACCTTGACGAATTGCACGCGCGGCGCCAGGGCGTGCGAGGCCGCCGCGAAGTGTGGCGCCATCATCTTGCAGGGACCGCACCAGTCGGCCCAGAAGTCGATCACGACGGGGATGGTCGATTTCTCGACGATCCGGTCAAGCGTTTGCTCCGCGTCGATGTTGCGCGGCGTGTGGATAAACAGCGGCTCATGGCAGCTGCCGCACTTCGGCGCCGCGCCTGCGATTAGCCGCTCGGCCGGCGCACGGTTGAGTGCGCCGCAGCCGGTACACACGATGGTCTCAAGTGTTGGCACGGGTGAGCGCTCCCAGAAGTGGGACCAAGACATCGCGCCGTCCTGGCGCTGTCAGGCAGCCTGGGATACCGGGGCTCGGCACGCGTTGACAGCGGTCGACCCGGCGATGGCCCTCTCCCCGCGGGCGGGGAGAGGGCGGCGTCTCATGGCACGATGACGACGGAGCCGGTGGTCTTACGGCCTTCCACGTCCTTCAGCGCCTGCACGATGTTCGCCAGCGGATAAGTGTGGTCGACGCCGGGCTTGAGCACGCCCTTGCCGATCAGGTCGAAGACGGCCGCGCACATGCGCTCCCCGCTCGCGCGGTCGGTGTAGTAGTGCACCAGCGAGGACTTGTTGAAGTACATCGACTTGGCGTTGACGCGCATGGCGTCGATCGGCGGAATGTGGCCCGAGGCGAGACCGAAGTTGACGAACATGCCGCGCGTCCGGATCGCCGTCATGTTGCCCTCGAAGGTATCCTTGCCGACGCTGTCGTAGATCACATCGACGCCTTTGCCGCCCGTGATCTCCAGGCATGACTTGGCGAAGTCGTCCTTGGCGTAGTTGATGATGTGATGGCAGCCGTTCGCCTTGGCGAGCGCCATCTTGGCGTCGGAGCCGACGGTGCCGATGACCGTCGCGCCGATATGGTTCGCCCACTGGCACAAGAGCGTGCCGACGCCGCCTGCCGCGGCATGGATGAGCACCGTCTCACCCTTCTTCAAGGGGTAGGTCTCGTGCAGCAGGTAGTAGGCGGTCATGCCTTTCAGTACGGAGGCGGCGGCGAGGTTTTCCGGCACGTTGTCGGGCAGCGCGAAGAGCTTCTCCGCCGGCGCGAGGCGCTCGTCGGCGAAGGCGCCGATCAGGCTCGTATAGGCGACACGCTGGCCGACCTTCAGGTTGGTGACGCCCGGCCCGACGGCGGTGATGGTGCCCGCCCCCTCAAGGCCAACCACGGCCGGCAGCGTCGGCTTGACGAGGTAGCGCCCCTGCAGCATCGAGATGTCGGCGAAGTTGATACCCATGGCGGCATGCTTCAGCTTGACCTCGCCGGGGCCGGGAGCGCCGACGGTCCGCTCCTCGATCTTGAGGACGTCGGGGCCTCCGAAATCGTGTGCGACGACAGCGCGGGACATGGGCGTTTCTCCTGTGGTTTGTTGTCAGCGATTGGCGCGGACGCTAGCGCCACGGCGTGCTGCTGTCGAGGCCGTTGCCCAGCGGCCTGGGGCCCGTAGGCCGGCCGGGATCGATGCGCTTCGATTCGATCACGGGAAAGCGGACCAGTCCCGCTATGATGTCGCGCACGAAGGGGCAGCCGTGGTTGGGCAGGCGAAAATGCGAATAAGCCTGCAATCCGAACCGGTGCGGTGCCATCATCAGCATCAACTCGCCGAACGCCTCTAGTTCCCGCCAGGGGCTCGACGCGAATTGCGCAATCAGCTTGTGACGTAGAGCGTCGTCCAGTGCGCTGAACTGGGTGACATAGGCGATGTATTCGTGTGCGGTGCGCTGAATGATCCGTCCATTGAGGTTCTCGAACACGATCGCGTGCGCAACCTCGTGCACGGCGATCGCTTCATAGAGTGACGGTGGCGGGATCTGGGCATAGATGGTGCCGGGTTTGACCATCTCGGCCATTCGGCCGAGTTTGGCGATACGGATCATCTTCGTGACGGAGTTGTACGCCGCGAAATCGTGCATCCCATCACGCGGCGCGCTTTCCCCGCGCACTTCGATGTGGAGCGCCTGGTTGGAGGTCAGTCCGCACTGCGCCAAGATCATCCGTGCCTTGGCAACCGCTCGGCAGATGATTTGCGCCTCCTCCTTCGAGGCGTCCGAGATCTGCAATCGCGGCTCGGAACATCCAGCGGCCGCGCTCGAGAGCGGCGCCGCAATGCCGGCAACGCAGCCGACCGCGAGCAGCAGTATGCGCAGCATCGGCACGTCGCAGCCCCCTCCGCGCGGCGGGTTTGGCTTCCAGGCATAGGCTCGCGCGGCTGGCATTGATAGGGCGAGGTGGTGCAGGATGGCGATGACATGGGTCAACGCGCACCGCGTGAGCGAAATGCAATGGGCAGGTGAGGCGCCAGGCTCCGGGCCAAGACAGGTCCGGCGCACCTTCCGCGCAACGCCACGTTGCCGCCGCCTGCAGGTGTAGAGTGCACAGCACGTCGAACTGGATAGAAGCCGATGGGACGCAGCCAAACGATGACAGCAGTGTACTCGAGACGGACGATTCTGGCGGGCGGCGCCATGGCGCTGGGCGCCTCGCTGTTGCCGCGCCCGCTGCGCGCCGCCGCGACCGAGCCCCTGCTGCTCGAGGCCAAAGTCGGCACGGCTGCGCTGCTTGGTCAGGGCCAGCCCAGGACGCCGATCTGGGGCTACGGCGGGGCGGTGCCGGGACCGACCATCCGGGTGAAGCAGGGCGCGGACGTGAATGCGCGCCTCGTCAACGGCATCGGCGAGCCCTCGACCATCCACTGGCACGGCATCCGCATCGACAATCGCATGGACGGTGTCGGCCACCTGACGCAGGACGAGGTGGCTGCCGGCGCGACATTCGACTACCGCTTCCGCGTCCCCGATGCCGGCACCTTCTGGTACCACCCCCACGCTCACCGGCCCATGCAGCAGGATCGCGGCCTTTATGGTTTGCTGATCGTGGAGGAGCCGCAGCCGGTCGCCGTCGATCGCGAGCTCGCGCTCGTCGTCGACGATTGGCGATTGAACGACGATGGCACCACCGAGACGCGCAGCCTGGGCTTCATGCACGATCGTGCACACGCGGGCCGGCTCGGCAATGTGCTCACGATCAATGCCCAGGACGAGGCCCGCTTTTCCGTTGCCGCCAACGAGCGCATTCGCGTGCGTCTCGTCTCCGCATGCAATGCGCGCATCCTGGATCTGCGGTTCGAGAACGTCACCGCGCAGCTCGTGGCCATCGACGGCCAGCCCGTCGCCCCGGTGCCGCTCGCCGATGGCCGCGTCGTCCTCGCGCCCGCCCAGCGGGCCGATCTCGTGCTCGACATGACCGGTGTCCCCGGGACGGCGGCCGCGATCACGGAAGTCTCGCGCGACCGGCTCGTGCTGGGCGGGTTCGATATCGCAACGGGCGCGCCCTCCCGTGCCAAGCCGCTCGACGGCGCGGTGACGCTGCCGCCCAATCCCGTCACGATGCCTGCGCCCGATGACGATCCGTTCCGCTTCGACCTTGTCATGGGCGGCGGCGCCATGGGCATGATGATGGGCCGCGGTCCCGGCATGGGTGGCCCCATGGGCGGACCCATGGGTGGCATGCGCGGCGGCATGATCGACGGTGGTACGTTCAAGGGCCAGCGCCTTGGCGTGCGCGAGCTGATCGCGGCCGGCATGGCCTGGACCTTCAACGGCGTCGCCGGCGGCCACGAGAGCCACGACGCGGCCCTGTTCAGAGTTGCGCGCGGCCGTACGGTCGTCCTGCGGATGGTCAACAACACCGCATGGCCGCACGCCATGCACGTGCATGGCCATCACTTCAAGGTGCTCGCACGTACCGATGGCGCGTCCAGGGACTGGCTGCACGACACCATCCTGATGCAGCCGCGCGAGGAGATGCTGATCGCTTTTGCCGCCGACAATCCGGGCAAGTGGATGCTCCACTGCCACATGCTCGAGCATCAGATGAGCGGCATGCAGAGCTGGTTCGAGGTGGCGTGAGCGATCCGGACGCCTTCGACGCGTGCGACGCCGTCGGACTGGCCGGGCTCGTGCGCTCCGGTCAGGCTTCGGCCCGCCAGATCGTCGAGGCCGCCATCGCGCGCATTGAGCGCGCCAACCCCGCGATCAACGCCGTCGTCGCCAAGCGCTTCGAGGCCGCGATGGACGAAGCCGCCGATGTCGCCCCCGGAACGGCCCAGCCGCTGACGGGCGTGCCCTTTCTCATCAAGGATCTCGGCCAGCCCTATCCCGGCATGCCGGCGACGGACGGCTCGCGGCTTTTCGCCGGCCGCCTCGTCGATGAGCGCACGGAGCTGGTGCGACGTTACGAGGCCGCGGGCCTCATCGTTTGCGGCCGCTCCAACAGCCCGGAGTTCGGCGTCGTTGCGACCACCGAGCCGCTGTTGCACGGCGCCTGCCGCAATCCGTGGCGCCTCGATCGCTCCACTGGCGGCAGTTCCGGCGGCGCGGCGGCCGCCGTTGCCGCAGGTCTCGTGCCGATCGCCCACGGTGGCGACGGCGGCGGCTCGATCCGCATCCCCGCCAGCTGTTGCGGCGTGTTCGGCTTGAAGCCGAGCCGCGGGCGCACACCCCTGCCATCGGATGCGACCGGCGGCTTCAAGGGCCTGTTGACCGTCGAGCACGTGCTCACGCGCAGCGTGCGCGACAGCGCGCTCGCGCTCGACGTCGTCATGCATCGCCCCGGCTGGAGCCTGTTCGATAGCCCCGATCCCGCGACGTCGTTCCTGGCCGCGCTGGAACAGCCCTCGCCAAGGTTGCGGATCGCGGTGCTGGCTGCGCCGCTGTTCAACGATAAGCTGCATCCTGAGTGCCGCGCGGCGGTCGAGGCGGCCGCGGCACTCATGACCGACCTCGGCCACACCGTGGATACCGCCTTCCCAGCCACACTCGATGCACGCATGCTCGCCGATGCCTTTCTCGACATCTGGTGCGCGGAGTGCGCGGCTGGGCTCGCACGCGCACAGCGAGAGGCGGGCCGTCACGCGCGCGGCGACGATTTCGAGGTGGTGACTTGGGTGATGGGTCTACTCGGCCGGAAGCTGCCGGCGGTGCGCGTGGCCGAGGCCCTCGCCGTCATACAGCGCGCGCGGATCGCCATGGACGCGTTCTTAGCCGATTGGGACGCGATCGTGATGCCCACGCTCGCCGCGCCGCCGCCTTTGATCGGCGCGGGGCGTCCCGGCCGCCTCGACAGCGCGCTCGTCCACCTGATGCGCAGGCTGCCCGTCGCACCGCTCATCGCCAAGCTCGATCAGCGCTTTCGCCAGGAAGCGTTCCAGTGGGTCGGCTATACGCCACTCGCCAATCTGACCGGGCAGCCGGCCATGTCGGTGCCGCTGGCGTGGTCGTCGGACGGCCTGCCGATCGGCGTACAGGTGCTCGGACGGGTCGGTGGCGAGGCGACGCTTCTGCGGCTGGCGGGCGAGCTCGAAAACGCCCGGCCCTGGCGCGAGCGCCGACCGCCACCATTGGGTGGCGACCGCGTCTGACCACGCACGCCCACGCCAACCGGCGGCGCCCGATCGCAAGGGACAAATGGCATGCGCCCGTGAGGCGAGCGTCACCCGCGCGGGCGATGCCGGAACGTGTTGGCTGCCGAGCGGAAGGCATTGAGCCCGAGTTCTTCGCGCAACTCTACGGTTGTCTTGAACATCAAGTCGTCGATCGGGATACCGAGCCCGTTGGCCAGGCGATCGTTTTTGGAAAAGTTGGCCGCGACAGCTGCCGCACCTGCCACCGCGGCGCGCCCAAGCGCGGCCTCCACGGCGTTGCGCGCCGCATCGAGCCGCGCGCGGTCGCGCGACACCAACGCATCGCAAAAGGCGGACAGCTCGCGGCCATGGGCAACGCCGCTGTCGAGATCGGTTTGCACCAGCGCCAGAGGATTGACGTTCAGTTTGTGTTTTTGGCCGCTCTCACGGAGGAACCTGGCATGACTGCTGGTTCAATAAAAACACTCGTTGATCGCCGATATTCGTCCCGCGACGATCTCCATCTGTGGTCGACTGAGACCCTCGTGAGGCTCGAACGCATAATCGAATACGCGGCCGAGCGGCAGATACTGCACGCCCTCCATCTCGCGGTGAACGTGGTACTCCTCGGGTACGAGGCTCAGAGAGCGGATGATGTAGGGCAGCTGCTGGCCACCGTAGAGCTCGGCCGCTTCCGCGCCGCCCGCCGGAGCATTGGGAATGGTCGGCACCCACGCCTGCTCGATGACGGCGGCTTGCGGGCGCTTGCGTGAGGGCCGCCCGGCCTCGGCTGTCTCGGGCAGCGGCCGCAACGGGACGCCGATGCCGCGTGCGAACACGTCGATCGCCACCATCCGCGCGACAATCCCGACCATCTCGACATATTCCGCGTCCGTCAGGCCGCCACTCAAGGCGCCTTCGTAGTCGGCCATCTCGAATGCAGCGGGCATTGCGGCAAGTTTGGTGATGACGTCGCTGGCGACCTTGGGCAGGACCTGGTCCACCGTCGGCGCCTTGTCGTCGTCGGGTGCGTCGAGCAGACCCGCGTCAACACCGGCTTTGCGCGTTGCCGCTGCGACCGCCAGATGCTGCACCCCGGTGCCCCAGGTGCCCGGTCGGCCGAGGCCCCGCAATTGCTTCTCGTGGACCGCCTCGAGATCCGCGCGCACGGGGTATCGAGCTTCTGCGTAGAGCGCCATCGCCATCCTCGTCCTTTATCGTCTGGATCTTCTAACATCGGATTTTTCCGATGTCGCGGTCCCGATGCCGCCAAGTGCGCGGTTGCGGCCAGTCGCGGTTGATCCGATGATGCATGCGACGCCCGAGATGGAGCCCCCGATGTCGCAAACCGCCGCCACCATGCCCACCGCCGTCCTCGGCCGCTCCGGCGTGCAGGTCAGCCGCCTATGCCTGGGCGCCATGAATTTCGGCGGTCCCACGCCCGAGGTCGAGGCTTTGCGCATCATCGCCGACGCCCACGAGCGCGGCGTGTGCTTCATCGACACGTCCAACAACTATTGTGACGGCAACTCAGAGACGGTGGTCGGCAAGGGCTTGAAGGGCATGCGCGAGAAGTGGTTCCTGGCCACCAAGGTCGGCAACCGGCTGGCACCGGACTTCAATCGTGGCGGCCTGTCGCGGCTGCACGTGATGGCATCGCTGGAAACGAGCCTGCGCCGTCTGCAGACCGACGTCATCGATCTGCTCTACGTGCACAAGATCGATGCGCTGACGCCGTGGGAGGAGGTGGTCGAAACTTTCGGCGGTCTCGTCCGCTCCGGTCGCATCCGCTACTGGGGATTGTCCAACGTGCGCGGCTGGCACGTCGCCCACATCGTGCACTTGGCGCGCCAGATGGGACTTCCCGCGCCCGTCGCGCTGCAACCCTATTACAACCTCGTCAATCGTCAGGCCGAGGTCGAGGTGCTGCCGGCGGCGCACGCGCTGGGGCTGGGTATCGTATCCTATAGCCCGGTTGCGCGCGGCGTCCTGTCCGGCAAATACCAGCTCAACGTGACACCAGAGGCGGGCACGCGCGCCGCGCGCCGCGACAAGCGGCTGACGGAGACCGAATGGCGGCCCGAGACCCTTGAAATCGCGCAAAAACTCGGCCTCCATGTCGCCGGTCGCGGCGCGAGCCTCGTCGATTTCGCCGTCGCCTGGGTGCTGGCCAACCGGGCCGTGACGTCGGTGATCGCGGGCCCGCGCACATACGAGCAATGGGCGAGCTACCACGCCGCGCTCGCCTATGCCTGGACGCTGGAAGATGAAGCGCTGGTCGACAGCCTGGTGGCACCCGGCCATCCCTCCACGCCCGGATACAGCGACCCCCAGTACCCCGTCGAAGGCCGTTTTCCCTCAGTGTCGCGCAAGTGACACGGGCGGCTCGGTCGCACCATCCCGCCCCAAATTGGCCGCACCGCTTCGCTCCAGTCCGCCTCCCGACGTCAGCCTGACCGCGCCGGACCAGATCTGATCACGCCTGGAGAACAGCGCGATGATCTCGTCGGGACGCCTGCAGCGGACAGACCACAGCGAGGTGACAAATGGCGGGGCTCCTGCCGGGACGCGGCATGAAGGGGCATGACGGCGGCGCGCCCGCCCAGCCGTCGTGTCCGCGCAGGCGCTGGGCGATCGTCGCGCTGACGACCGCGCTTGTGCTCGTGTTCGCGGCGCTGGCCTCGCCGCCCGCGTTCGCCAGGGCGCAGCAGGCGCCCAACAGTCGCGTTGTGCTCGACCTGCCCGTCGGCTACGTGCCCGCCGAGATGTTCTCCGGTTTCCAGAACGAGACCTTCGGCACGTCGTTCGTGATCTTGGAGGCGCCGCTCAAGGCCTACCCGGAGATGACGGCGGGCTTCACGCCGGAAAAGCTCGCCACCCGTGGCATCCTCGACGTCACGCGCGGCACGCTGCGCCGCCAGGACGATCACGTCTATATGCGCGGCCGCCAGTCTTCGCCCGCCGGCGACTACGCCAAGTATTTCGTGCTGTTCAAGGGCCCCGATGTGACTGTCCTTGTCTCCGCCAACGTCCCGCAGAAGGCGGTGGACGCAGGCGCGGTCAAGCCCGAGGAGATCGAGGCCATCCTGGCGAGCGCGAGCGTCGTCGCGCGGCCCGCGGTCCGCGAGATCTACCGGCTCGGTTATCTTGGCCCCTTCAAGGAAGCCGGCACCGTCGTGGGCACCTCGCGGCTTTATACGCTCGACGGGCGCATGGAGCCGGAGCGCAAGGGCGAATTGCGTCCCACGTTTATCGTCGCGCCTTCGCTCGACAAGATGGCGGTCTCGAGTACGCCGGACCTCGCCAAGCGCCTGCTGCAGACGCTGTCGGGTTTCAAGTCCGTCAAGCTGGGCGAGCCCAACCCGCTGACTATAGCCGGCATGGCAGGGGTCGAGCTCGATGCGGAGGCGCTTGACGCTGCAACCGAGGAGCCGCTGCGGCTCTATCAGGTTCTGCTCAAGGGCAAGGACGGCGGCTATTTCCGCATGATCGGCATCGCGCGCACCGCGCACGACACGGCTCTTCTGGCCGAATTCAAGCGCATGGCGGAGAGCTTCCGCTTGGCCGACTGAGCCACCAGCCGGTCCCCCGCGCAGCCGCGGCCGCCGATCGGCGCGCGTAGTCGGCAGCTCACCGCTGGGCGTTCCCGCCGGTTGGCGCGTCCCGACCCTTGACAGTCGGGGAGGGCCGCTCGCATATGGGCGGCGCGACGCCGGGCCCGCAATTGCGGCCCATCCCGGCGCCCGGGCGGTTAGCTCAGCGGTAGAGCACACGCTTCACACGCGTGGGGTCACTGGTTCAATCCCAGTACCGCCCACCATAAAAATAGCAATCAAAACAATAGTTTGAGTGCGATCTGGCGAGGTCGCCGGTAGGCCGATTTTGGCTCCGGGGTAGCAGCCGGGGTAGCGGACAGCGAGCGGACGCCGTTCACCCTTGCTGCACGCATCGAATTTCAACCTCGCCCGAGTAGCCTGCCGTCCCAACCAGTTCCAAGGGACCCCAGGCCCCATGCGCGTCTTCGACATGCTCCGGCAACTTGTGCCCGACCTAGAGCCGCATAAGACAAAGATTCATCTGGCGACCGGTAATGGCGCGCCGTTCCGGCTCGACGTGTTCGCGTCCGGTGGCTTCCCAGAGTGGCAGCGCTCCCAGACCCAGCGCAACTTCGAGCGCCCCTGGGTTTTAGCTCTGCTTAAGCTCGTCGACCGCGATCGGTGGCTTTTCGGTGGGGTCCATCGATCGACGGGGCCGTGCACGCGCCGCGTCGCTCCAGAGAATGGACAGGAATATTTCTACTATCCACTGGAGGAGGATGAGCGGTCCACAGAGTTGACGGGGCGTCTCGTCGTTTCCTTCAAACGGCCAGGCCGTCAGTCCTATCTCAACGCAGAGACATGGTCTGACAATATCTGCCTTGCCGAGGTATACCCCACGCGCCTGTCCATTGGCGACTTCCCCGGCTACCGGTCGGTCGAGCTGACGTTTGACGAGCTTCGTCTGGTGGTCGGGCAAGGGCTGGCGTCATGGCGAGCAGCTCTCTCCAACGTCGCCGGCGTCTACCTGATCTCGGATACCGAGACCGGGCACCTGTATGTCGGTTCGGCTTCCGGCATGGGCGGGATCTGGCAGCGCTGGGCGGACTACGCCGCGACGGGCCACGGAGGCAATGTGGAACTCAAGGCTCTCCTCAACGGTAGCGGCATCGACCGCGCCAAGGCCTTCCGGTTCTCGATTCTGGAGATCGCGGACATCCACACTGGCGAGGCCGATGTGATCGCCCGCGAGTGCCACTGGAAGCGCGTCCTGCTCAGCCGCTCGCATGGGCTGAACGGGAATTGAGTTCCCACGACAACAGCTACCGAGGCGCGGATGAGCGAGCCGTCGCCGCTACAGGCGACGTCCTGCGCTCGATCCAAGTTGCGAGCTGAAATGTCCCCGGTGCAAACTAGTGAGCCTGCATAGGCGCGGAAGCGGTCGCGACTCGCGCACCGCCGAGAAGTTTGCCATCGGAGGGGACAGCCCATGCGCATCCACAATCTCTACACCGACGAGACCGGTGAATCGCACTTTCGCGACATCGAGATCGACTGGGTCGAGGAGCGCCGGGGCAGCAAGCTTTCCGAGCGCCTGCCGGCGACCGGCATTATCTTCCGCGAGACCAAGCCGGAGAATACGGTCGACTGGCATACGGCGCCGCGCCGGCAGTACATCGTCAACCTGCAGTCGGGCGTGAAGATCACCGCGAGCGACGGGGAGAGCCGCGTGATCGGCCCCGGCGAGGTTCTGCTGGTCGAGGATACGACGGGCAAGGGACATCTGTCGGAGGGTCTGGGCGAATTGCGACGGAGCCTGTTCATCCCCATTGACTGAGGGCGTTTGCCAGAGTGGCGGCTGGCGGTTGATCCCACAGAAGCGGTCGTCGCCAGCGTGCAGCAGACTTGGTCATGGGCCGTCACCGGGCACGGTCGGTATCGGAGGTATTGCGTCGGAAACGCTGCTCGTGCGAGCTTGAGCAGGGTGGCGCTGCTTCGCCGGACGTTTCGGATCGCTTCAACCGTCAGCCTCTTAAGCGCTTCTCTTTTTCACCCAAACCGACAGCCATCGATGTGTCGAGTCGCGCCTGCTTCAGTCCCCCTGAGCTGCATGAGAATAGGGAGAGAAACGTGCGCGAAGTGATTCCGCCTCCCCGGCCCGGCCTCGACCTCAAGGCTCACTATGGCCATCATCAGTCTATCGCGATCCGCGCCGGTGGGCTCATCTTCTGCTCTGGCATGCTCCCGATAGACGCCGAGACGGGTGAGCGAATGCACGGCACACTGACGAGCGAAGCGCACGTCATCTTCAAGAATCTGAAGATGGTTCTTGAATTGGCAGGGTCTTCGCTCGACCGTCTCGTTCAGGTGCATGCTCTGATCTACGACAGCATAGAGTACGACGTGCTAAACCGGGTCTATCGGCAATACGTCACCAACGGGCCGCCCGCCCGCACGGTCTGGACCGCACAAAGCGAGGCCGGCTTCAAGATCCAGATCGACGCGCTCGCTGCAGCTTGAGGTCAGGCCCATGGACGTCATCCGCCAGATCGTGTTGCCCACCGCCCCTGCTCACGACATCCGCACGAGCCTCGAACTACCGGTCTCGTCGATCGTCAGGGGCGGCGATTTTCTCTTCGTCTCGGGGCTGTTCGCAGTCGACCCTGTCACCGGGGCCCGCGTGCCCAGCACCACCGCCGACGAGACCCGGATGATCCTGACTAACCTCAAGGCCATGCTGGAAGCCGCCGGGTCGTCACTGTCGAACGTCGTCAAGGTGAACGTGCTGCTGCAAAGCATGCTCGAAGCGCCCAACATGAACGGCGTGTACGCGACCTTCTTCGCCGAACCGCCGCCAGCCAGGACCGTCTGCGGCGCTCGCCTTCCCGATGGCGTCAAGGTCATCATCGAGTGCACTGCGTTGGCCTGAAGTCCGAAGGGCGAAACGAGGTCTATCATGGTCGAAAAGCTTGCACGCTCCGTGATCGAGCCGAGGAATCCGAATCTCAACGCGTCGCGAACGGGCAATCTCCCGCACGTGCCGGGTATCAAGGCCGGTCCCTACATCTTCTTGTCGGGCATGGGGCCGACCGATCCGGTTACAGGCGAACGCTTTCACGGACCGATCGGCGAGCAGGTCCGCATGACGCTGGACAACATGCGCCACATGCTGGAGTCGGCTGGCTCGTCGATGGAGCGGATCGTGCGCATCCACATGGTGCTCGCCAACATCGCCGACGTGCCCGAGATGGAGCGTGCGTATCGCGAGTTCTTCACACACGAGCCGCCGGCACGTATGTCCTGGTCGATGGAACTCCGCTTCGGTAACGGTTGCGAGATCGAGTGTATCGCGCTCGCCGGCAGGGTAAGCCAGGGCGTAGGCTGAACAGGTTCACAATCGAGGAGGGATTCGCGCTTGGTATTGCCGGCACAGAGCGACTTTCCGTTGGCTGAGCGATCGAGTTA
>CAVONB010000013.1:0-678592 GCA_963697205.1 uncultured Alphaproteobacteria bacterium
ACAATCAAGGTGCGAGGGCAGCGTCAATCAGGATGAGACTGTGCCCGGGGTGGTCTGACGGCGGGAGGGCGGTAGCCCGACTGACGGCTGACCACCCCCGGCGGCGTATTTCTTAAGACCCCGTCTGGCGGCTGTGAGCAGCCGGGTCAACTCACTGATTCGTCTCGATATAGAGGGGATCAGACGTTGCCCGGCCTCCACATCACCGACCACCAGATGAGGCTGTACATGAGTTTTCGATCCTCCAACGACACCCCTGTCGCGGCCGCGAAGGCCGGCTTCTCGACGGCATCCGGCTACCGGATTGACGACGATCCGCGCCTGCCGTCGCAGAAGAAGACGCCCAGAGGCCGGCGGCGGCCCGATCCGCTGGCCGAGGTCTGGGACGCCGAGATCGTGCCGATCCTGAAGGCGGCGCCCGGCCTGCGCGCCATCGCCGTGCTGGCCGAGATCCGGCGGCGCCATCCCGAGATCCCTCCTGGCGTCCGGCGCACGCTCGAACGGCGCATCAGGACATGGCGCGCGCTGGCCGGCCCCGAGCAGGACGTGATGTTCCGCCAGGAGCACCCGCCCGGGCGCCTGGGCCTCTCCGACTTCACCGACACCAGCGAGTTGGGCGTCACCGTTGCCGGGGTCCCGCTCGAACATCGGCTCTATCACTTCCGGCTGGCGTTCTCAGGCTTCGCCCACGCCCATGTCGTGCTCGGAGGGGAGAGTTTCGTTGCGCTCGCCGAGGGCCTGCAGAATGCGCTCTGGGCGCTTGGTGGTGTGCCGCAGGAGCACCGCAGCGACAGCCTGTCGGCGGCCTTCCGCAATCTGGACGCCGAAGCCCAGGAGGACCTGACGCAGCGCTACCAGGGCCTCATGCGTCACTATCGGATGACGCCGTCGCGCAACAACCCCGGCGTTGCCCATGAGAACGGCTCCATCGAGAGCCCGCATGGCCATCTCAAACGGGCGCTGGAGGACGCCTTGCTGCTGCGCGGTTCCAGGGACTTCGACACCCTCGATGCCTACCGGCGCTTCATCGACGAGATCATTGGCCGGCAGAATGCAAACAACCGCAAGCGGATCGAGATGGAGCGCCCCGCTCTGGACGACCTGCCCAAGCGGCGCACGGCCGACTTCGAGGAGAAGGTCGTCACGGTGACGTCCAGCGGTGGCTTCATCCTGCGTCGGGTGTTCTACACGGCCCCCTCGCGGCTGATCGGGCATCGCCTGCGGGTTCACCTGTACGACGACCGGCTCGACTGCTTCCTGGGCTCGACGCCGATGATGACGTTGCGGCGGGGGCGGCAACCCTCCCCCGACAAAGGCGGTCACGTCGTCGATTATCGCCATGTCATACATGCGCTGCGCAAGAAGCCGATGGCCTTGCTCAATCTGGTCTACCGCGACCAGTTGTTTCCACGGCCTGCCTACCGCCGCGCCTTCGAGACGCTGTGCATCGAGGCCGGCGACAAACGCGCGTGCAAGGTGACGGTCGAGCTTCTGGCGCTGGCGCATGAGCGCACCTGCGAGGCCGAGCTGGCGCAGATCATCGACGCGGATCTCGATGCTGGCCGATTGCCGGATCTGATGGCCCTGCGAGAGCGGTTCGGGCCAAGTCCAGGATCGGTGCCGGTGATCGAGGTCGAGTTGGTCCCGCTCAGCGCCTACGACGAGCTGGCGGCCATCTACACTGTCGACAACGCCACCTCCGGCATGGAGATGGTGGCATGACCAGCAAAACCAACGTTGACGCCGCGCGCGTCGAACTGCTGCTCGGCGACCTGCGCCTGCCCGGCATCAAGCTGATGTGGGCCAAGCTCGCCGAGCAATCCGACAAGGAAGGCTGGCCGGCGGCCCGCTTCCTTGCCGCACTCGCCGAGCACGAGATGGTCGATCGCGGTCGCCGCCGCATGGAACGGCATCTGGCCGAAGCGCGATTGCCAGCCGGCAAAACGCTGGCCACGTTCGACTTCGACAGCGTGCCGATGATCTCCAAAGCCCAGGTGGCAGCATTGGCATCGGGCGACGAATGGCTGGCGAAGGGCGCCAATATCCTGCTGTTCGGGCCGCCCGGCGGCGGCAAGAGCCATCTGTCGTCGGCGCTCGGTCTGGCCCTGATCGAGAATGGCCGGCGGGTGTTCTTCGCCCGCACGACCGACCTCGTGCAGCGGCTCCAGATCGCACGGCGCGAGTTGGCACTGGAAAGCGCCATCGCCAAGCTCGACCGCTACGACCTGCTGATCCTCGATGACCTCGCCTACGTCACCAAGGATCAGGCCGAGACCAGCGTGCTGTTCGAGTTGATTGCCGCCCGCTATGAGCGGCGATCGATGCTGATCACGGCCAACCAGCCGTTCGGCGAATGGGGCAAAATCTTCCCCGACCAGGCCATGACGCTGGCGGCCATCGACCGCCTCGTCCATCACGCCACGATCCTGGAAATGAACGTCGAAAGCTACCGCCGGCGCGAAGCTCTCGATCGCAAACGCGGGCGCGGCCGGCCAGCGACGCACGCGACAATCAAGAAAACCGAGACGTCCGAAGACTGATTGACGCTGAGCGGCAATCAAGACGCTTGCCAACACCTCGGCCAGCGTCAATCATCACTCCGCTCGGCCGCCTCGTCTCATCCTGATTGACGCGCCGTTCTCACCCAGATCGCCGCGCTATACCCGCCCTCGGCCGAACGCGGCACAGGGCTCCATTTGACGGAGTTTTACTCCGGCGCAACCGACCGACTCGCTTGCCTCACTGAGGGATTTTGTCTCCGGCGCTTACACGCAAGGACGCCGCGCATCACCTGCCCCGATTGCGGCGTCAAGCAGATCGCCGTGCCGTGGGCGCGTGCGGGCTCCGGCTTCACGCTCCTGTTCGAGGCGCTGGCCATGACGCTGATGACCGCGATGCCGGTCGCCGCCGCGGCGCGATTGATGAAGGAGCACGACACCCGCATGTGGCGCGTGCTGCATCATTGGGTCGAGCAGGCCCGTGCACGTGCCGACTACAAGGACGTGGAGCGGGTCGCCATCGACGAGACCGCCGCCAAGCGCGGACACGACTACGTCTCGCTGTTCGTCGACATTGATCAGCGCCGCGTGCTGTTCGTCACCGAGGGCCGTGGCGCCGACACGGTCGCCACATTCGCCGACGATCTCGAAGCGCACGACGGTGATGCCTCCCGCATCAAGCAGGTGTGCATCGACATGAGCGGCGCCTTCATCAAGGGCGTCACCGACAACCTCACCGAGGCCGAGATCACCTTCGACAAGTTCCACGCCGTCAAGCTCGTCAACGACGCCGTCGACAAGGTCCGCCGCGCCGAGAGCAAGGGCAGGCCGGAGCTCAAGAGAAGCCGCTATCTCTGGCTGCGCAACGAGCCGTCACTCTCGGCTGAGAGCCGGGCCACGCTCGCCGCGCTGACGCGTCTCCACCTGAAAACCGCGCGCGCCTATCAGATCCGCCTCGCCTTCCAGGAGGTCTATCAGCAGCCGACGTTGGAATGGGGCGCGCTCTTCCTCGATCGATGGTACGCCTGGGCCATCCGCTCGCGCCTCGATCCGATCAAGGATGCCGCACGAACTGTGATGAAGCACCGCGACGGCATCCTGAGCTGGTTCGACAGCCACATCGCCAACGGCCTCATCGAAGGCATCAACTCCCTCGTCCAGGCCGCCAAAGCTAAAGCGCGCGGATACCGCTCGACCCGAACGCTCAAGGCCATCACCTACCTGATCGCCGGCAAGCTCGACCTCAGGCTACCCACGTGAAATAGCGGGGAACCCTTTAATTTCATACCCACAAAGCTATCTTCTCAAACGATCTCCAGCACCCTCAGCGAGGAAATTGCAATCTGCAGGCCCAGAGCCACCTGGATTACCCCAAGAACAACGCCGAGAATCTGCAGCAAAGTACCGAGAAGTAGTGGAATTTTCGGCGTCAGGATCATGACTATCAGGTTCAAAATCATGATCGCCAACACAACTACTCCTACCATTAGTTGACCCTGCAGATCTTTAGAGAATGCTAGGAAAACGACTAGCGCTGCTATTCCATACGGCGTAACGATCGTAGGGAAAGCTAGCGGCGTCAGCGCCATACTCATTGTAGGTTTGGGATCAGTGACAGTGTCACTCTGAACAGGCGCGAACTGTTGGACAATGTTCAGTAGCGCCACCAGGAAAAGAATGATGCCAGCAGCAAGACTTAAAACCGGCAGCGGAATACCATACCTGCCCAGAAGGAAGTCACCCAATATGGCCGCTAACAAGAGGGCGAGGCTCGAATACAGTGTCGCCCGCAGAGCCAATTGCCGGACGAAATTGGCATCCGCATTCTTTGTCATTTTTGAAAAGGGGCCAATTATTTTGAACGGCCCTATCATAATGAACATAAAGGTGAAAATTTGAGCCAAAGGAAACGGCTCGATCTTGAACGGTTTAATGCCTGATTCAGCGGCCAGCACCACACTTGCATCAGTCAGAATGACCATGCCGGCGATAAGCACAGCTAGCAGTCCAGCCTTCTGTCGGAAGCAATTGTTTTCATACCTTCTGAATGGGGCGCTATTTCCCATCATGTGAGAACCTCTGTTTTATCCGACATTCCCCAAGTGGCCTGCCATCTGACGCGAAGATCGCCTGATCAGGCCTGCGGATCAAGTATCTTTTGCCTCTGAGGATCTCCAGAGTTGCGGAAACGCCCGAAGGCGGGTGCCTCATGCTTCGAACCGGTGCCTTGCTGGCCCGGAGGCGAGGATTTTGAGCGCGACAGACAGACCTGTCCTGCCGTTTTCGTTCACTTTGGGCCTGGATCGCGGACACGCGCATAGCGTCGGCACCCGCAATCGGTGAATAGCGGCAAGGATGGCCCTGACCATTGGGCCGGTCACCGCGACCTCGGCCAACTGAAAAGTGATGGCGCGGGCGTGGCGTACGACGCGGGCGCCCATCTTGATCAGCTTGAGCTGCAAGCTGGTCAGCGACCAATCGGCCATCGCCGCGGGTAATTCGATGCAGCGCAGGAAATTGGCCAGATTGTAGGCAAGCGCATGCAGTTGCAGCCGGACCTCGTTGTCGCGGAACCGCTTGCAGGATAACCGCGTCCAGCGGAAGGCGTATTTGCCTTCCTTGATGTGCTGCTCCGCGGTGCCGCGCTGATTGTAGAACCGCACCACCCAATCCGGCTCCGTCGGCAGGTTGGTGACGATGAAGCCGACACGGGGGAAGAGCTCGCCCGGATGCCATTCGACCTTGGCAATCACCCGGCGCTCGTCCTCCCAGCTCTGAGCCTGATACTGGAAATCCTCGCAGAACCGCTTGACCTTTGTCTGCGAGGGGCGGCCGACCGGCCGGGTCAGCCGGTGCGCGATCTTCTCGCGCAACAAGGCATTCGCGGGCAGACGGATGGCGTAGAAATAGCCCGCCTCTTCCAGACGCTGATAGATCGCCGGGTTGGCATAGGCGGCATCGGCACGCAAGAAGCGCATGATATCACGTTCGGCATATCGGGCGATCACCGGGTCCAGAACTTCCTGCCAGCCATCGGCACTGTGGACCTTGCCATTGCGCAGGGCGCAGCGTTCCAGCATGCCGAACTGGTTGAACAGAAAGATCGGGTGGTAGCAGGTGCAGTCGAAATGCCCGTTCCAGGCAGAACCTTCCTGATCACCGTAGGTCGATCTGACGGAGCTATCCATGTCCAGCACGATATACTTCAGCCCTTTGCGATCATGGAAGCGGTCGATCCATTGCCCGTTCAGATCGGCCAGCGCTTCCCGGTTCTCGGGCGCGGCCAGAGTCTCGGTCTCGAACCGCTCCATCTGCGAGGCCGATGCCGCCTGTGCATCGACAGCCCGGCCACCTACGATCTGGCGCATTACCGGATCAAGGGAAAGGCCCTCGGCGTCGTTGACATCCTCATGTCCCGCCAGTCGCCCGAACACGGATTGCCGGAACAGCCCGTCACGCCGATGGACCGTGTTCTTGCCGCGACGGGTATCACGCAATGCCGCTGACGCCAGATCGGACAGCCCGAGCGCGTCATCGAGTTCTCGCATCACGGTCCGGTGCGTGCCGCGATTGTCTATCTCAGTCTGACCAAGTCCGCCGATGCCGAACTGAAGCGCGCCATCGCCATTCGCACCGTTACGATTTCCGCGGTCGTTTGTGTCGTGTTTGCCCTGCTCGGAGCCGGCATTCTGGCGGGCCTCAAGGTCAGTGTCGAGGCCCTATTGATTGCTGGCGGTGCGATACTGTTTATCTTCGCGCTTCAGCTGATACTCGGTGACGACAAAGAGGCGACGTCGGAGGGTCCGCCGCCTGCGCCATCAATCGAGATCGCAAGCTTTCCGCTCGCGGTGCCGCTGATGGCGTCTCCCCATGGTCTTGTGGCAATCGTTGCGATAGAAGCGACCCCTCAGGGAGTGACGCAGGCCGTGATCTTCGTCGCGCTCATTCTGTGCGTTATGGCCTTCAACCTCGGCTTCCTGCTGGCTGCAGATCGAATCTTTGCAAAAATTCCGCCCGAAATTCTCAAGATCGTATTGCGCGTCGTTGGACTCTTGCTCTGCGCGCTGGCTGTGCAGTTGATTCTCTTCGGTTTCGACGGCCTGGGGCTGATACCGAGCCCCGATGTCGAACTCAAAAGTTAAGCCCGATGTAAACACGATTCCAACTCAACAGCGAGGTATTCAAAATAGCCAACTACAACCGAACGGGAAGGGCCTCCTCGCTGAATCGAGTGGGTTGAGCGGTCGCAGTGCGGCTTGATCGTGTTGGCAGAGCGGGCGCTGACGGGACGGTCGGCGGTCAAGGACGCGCATGTCGCGCGCCCATGGGGGCGAAGTCCTTGAGGGGCGGCCGGCTCGGCAGCACACTGGACGCCAGGATCAGTCACAACCCCGGCACCGACATGCGCGACACCGACCTTCTGCAGCTTGCCCTTGGCCTCGTGCCGCCCTGGATGGTCAAGACCGCCAGCTTCGATGCTGAGGCGCGCCGCCTCGACATCGAGATCGATTTCGCCAAGGGCGGCCGCTTCCCGTGCTCACACTGCGCCAAGGCTGACTGCCCCGTGCACGACACATCGATGCAGACGTGGCGGCATCTCGACTTCTTCCAGCACCAAGCCTTCCTGCACGCCAGAACGCCGCGCATCATATGCCCCGACTGTGGCGTCAGGCAGATCGCCGTGCCGTGGGCGCGGGCGGGCTCCGGCTTCACATTGCTGTTCGAGGCGCTCGCCATGACGCTGATGACCGCGATGCCGGTCGCCGCTGCCGCACGCCTCATGGGCGAGCACGACACGCGGATGTGGCGCGTGCTGCACCACTGGGTCGAGCAGGCCCGCAGCCAAGCCGACTACGCCGACGTCAGTCGCGTCGCCATCGACGAGACCGCAGCCAGGCGCGGACACGACTATTTCTCGCTGTTCGTCGACATCGATCAGCGCCGCGTGCTGTTCGTCACCGAGGGCCGTGGCGCCGATACAGTTGAGACGTTCGCCGACGACCTCGAAGCGCACAACGGCGATGCCTCCCGCATCAAGCAGGTGTGCATCGACATGAGCGGCGCCTTCATCAAGGGCGTCACCGACAACCTCACCGAGGCCCAGATCACCTTCGACAAGTTCCACGCCGTCAAACTCATCAACGACGCCGTCGATAAAGTGCGACGCGCCGAGAGCAAGGGCAGGCCTGAGCTTAAGCGAAGCCGCTATCTCTGGCTGCGCAACGAGCCGTCGCTGTCAGCACAGAGCCGGGCCAATCTGCAAGCGCTGACACGCCTCCATCTGAAGACCGCACGCGCCTACCAGATCCGCCTCGCCTTCCAGGAGATCTACAAGCAGCCGACGTGGGAATGGGGCGCGCTGTTCCTCGACCGCTGGTACGCCTGGGCAATCCGCTCGCGCCTCGATCCCATCAAGGACGCGGCCCGCACCGTGATGAGGCACCGCGAAGGCATCCTTGCCTGGTTCGACAGCCACATCGCCAATGGCCTCATCGAGGGCATCAACTCCCTCGTCCAGGCCGCCAAGGCCAAAGCGAGAGGCTACCGTTCCACCCGTACGCTGAAGGCCATCACCTACCTCATCGCCGGAAAGCTCGATCTGAAACTACCCACGTGAAATAGCGGGGAGCCACGGAAGGGCAGTGTCGGATAAGAACTCCTTGAAAAAGCAAATTCCAATCCGTCAAGACCGCTCAAGTGGAGAGAGGGGCGGTGCGCGAATTGCCCTATGCGATCGATCCTTCGATCAGCTCGATCGAATGCCGAAATAAGGACGAGCAGTGGGTCAGCGTGGACGAACATTTTGCCACCTCCCCGGTGAATCTCGCTCCCGACTTGATGCCGGGATATCTTCGGGAAGCGGCGACACAACTTGCCGGGGAATAGCCCTGACCCGAGAGACAATCTTTCCTTCCTGACAGCTCTCTCGACTATGGGGCACCTCTATAAATGGCCTCCTCACTGAACTGAGTGGGTGGAACCTCGCTCTCGTGAGCGGTCGGAGTGCGGTTTGATCCTGATGGCAGAGCTTTTGAGGACGACGGGGCGGGCGGCGGTCGTGGAGCCGCGTTCGTATCTTTGCGAGAAGACTTCGAACAGCAGCTCTGCACCGGTTGGTGACAGCGGCACGTAGGTCAGCAAACGTACCGCATAGACGGTCAGACACGTTGCAGGACGCAATACCTTACTTCTGCCGCCTCGCGGGCGACTTCGGCCAACGGTCCGACTTAAACTTGGACCCTAAAAGGTCATGAGTGGACGGCGAGTTTTTGATGAAATCTGAGCCGCGCCCGCGTTGCCACTCACCTCTTCCACTCAGCGAACGGTAGCAATTGTGCACTCCCGAATTCGGCTTCTGTTTTGCTAGAGCCTTCCCGCTCTGGCGGCGCAATCGGATCGCGCGCGATGTATGTCGTCTGTGACGGGAAGGCAAAGCCGGATCCAGATTCGTTGACCAGCTCGACGAAGCGCAACATGAGCTCTTCTTGGATGGCAAGAAACTCAGCGAAAGTTGTTGTGTCGATATACACATAGACTTCGATCTTGATCGACCAGTCGCCGAAACCGACGACATGGACGCGTGGTATGGCTATATCATTACGGACTTTGGGATGACACGAGAGGTAGTCTCGGATGCCTTTGACCAGAGATCGGAGCTGATCCGTCGTTGTCTCGTAGCGCAGATCGAGAACATTTCGAAACAGCATCTGATCACGAAGCCCATGGTTTGTAATGTTGGCTTTAGCCAATTGGGAATTGGGCACCGAAGTTACCGTCCTATCGAGGCCGCGAATCTTAGTTGACCGAAGCCCAATGTGCTCGACATGTCCCTTGATGGTGCCGTACTCACAGAAATCTCCGATGCGTATTGGACGATCAGCGAAGATGTTAAGTCCCCCAATTAGATTTTCAACGCTGCTTTGAGCCGCGAGCGCCACGGCCAAACCACCCACTCCCAGTCCGGCGACAATTCCAAATATAGGAATTCCAAGCTGTTGCGCACCATAGCCTAAAATGGTGATGACACCGACGATGCCGATGGTACGGCCTAGCAAGCGGAGCAGGTTCGCATCGAGGCTTTCATTGGGGATTGCTGGGCCAGTAATGATCCATTCAGTGATCAAGGAGGTCGAGAGTGACAAAGCCCAGGCGGCAAAGACGTAAAGGGCTATTACCGTGGTGAGTTCGATAAGCTCTGCGAAACTTCCAATAATTATGATTTGCCCGAAAAGCAGAGATTTAGCGCCAAAAATCGCGACCACCACTGCCAGTGGCGTCAACAAGCGCTGCAAATAGCCCCCTGGGCTCCGGCCAGACCCTCGTGGCCAGGTGAGGCAATGCCAAATCAACGTCAGCAGGGCAGCGAAGAGGATAAACAGGCCGCTCGCAATCAACTTCCATACTGGGGTATCCAGCACCGTCTGCTTAAGACTATCAGGCAGGTTGGGGACGAGCTGCGCCGGGATCATCCAGCCATGCGCCTGGAGCTGAACATTTCGCCAACTCGCTACTTCGGCTGCGTGCCGCAGAGGGAGTGTCTCAACCAAGGAATAGAACTCTCCCACACGACGAACGGTCTCGGGGTCGAAGAGAAATTCCCCCTTTCTTGTGCCCTCTGTTAAGCGAGCTATCGTGATTTCGGTGCCCGGCACCGACCAGCTTGCCGGTGGACCAGCCTCCGCAAACGCTTTTTCGTCGGGAATTGCTTCGAGCTGTGGAACGTCGACGCGGCGGAGAACATCAATAAGCAATACAATTGCACTGCCACCGACGCTCTTGCGCGATGCCGGAGGTACTTGGCTCAAATTGAGAAGGCGCAGCAGTTTCAAGCTGAACTCGCTGTACTTCCGCCTGTGAGGCGGCGCTGGGATGAGCCTGATAGTCAAGATATTTGATCTCAAGCGCATCTGCGAGATTGAACAGGGTCCGCATTGTCGCTTGCGGACTGCTGGTGTCGATAGCTAACAGCGGATTGGAATTTTGTGCTGACAGTCCGTTTGGGCTTGCCAGCAGAAAGGCCGCAGCAATAATTACCCCCGCGATCTGGCGAGTAGACGCAAACTTTATCATTCGGACGCTTTCCCCAAACCCCTGGCGACAACAACGCCAATACCACTCCGTTCAGCAGTGAAGCTGCCTGTCGGTGCATTGCGCGTCGCGGAAACGCACTTCTTTGTTGCGAATGTGGCAGCAATGAGGATCTCCAGAGACTGTTGTGGCATGCCTATGCCCTTAGTTCCGGCGCAATCGTAAGTCATTGAAGGCCCAGGAGGAGTTGGGCCATGAGCAAGCGGAAGCAAGACGGTCTTTGGCGAGATTTCCCGAAGACGGCGATGGAGTTCGAGGCTCGGTTTGCAACCGAGGAGGACTGCCGCGCGTACTGGATCGAGGCCCGCTGGGGTGGCCAACCCGCCTGTGCCCGCTGCACCAGCACGCGGGTATGGACCGAGCGCGACGGCTTCCTGTTCGAGTGCGCGGACTGCGGCCACCAGACGAGCCTGACGTCGGGCACGCTGCTGGAGAAAACGAGAAAGCCGTTCAAGGTCTGGTTCCGGCCAGTGTTCGAGATCAGCACCCGCCGCACCGGCATCTCGGCCAAGGATCTGCAGCGCATTCTAGTGTTACGTAACTAACGGATGATTCCCTGTCGGCTGCAAATCAGTCAGACTGCGGTCATGAGAGCGAACATCACCCTTCACGTCACGCCGGCCGACCGCAAGCGGCTCGAGGCGCTTGTCGCCGATCGCAACACGCCGGCCAAGGTCGTCTGGCGCGCCCGGATCATCCTCGCCACCGCCGACGGTCTCGGGACCAACGCCATCATGCACCGGTCCGGCAAGTCGAAGCCCTGCGTCTGGCGCTGGCAGGAGCGTTTCGCGGCCGAGGGTGTCGAGGGGCTCTTGCGCGATAAGACGCGGCCGAGCCGCAAGCCGCCGCTTTCGGCCGCGATCAAGCGCAAGGTGCTGGCCAAGACGGCGCGCGAGACGCCGCCGGATGCCACGCACTGGAGCGTGCGCAGCATGGCGAAGGCGATCGGCATCAGCCACACCAGCGTGCAGCGGATCTGGCGGGAAGCCGGATTGAAGCCGCACCTGACGCGCTCGTTCAAGATCTCGAACGATCCCATGTTCGAGGAGAAGGTGACCGATATCGTCGGCCTTTACATGAGCCCTCCGGACAAGGCGCTCGTGCTCTGCGTGGACGAGAAGAGCCAGATCCAGGCGCTCGACCGCACGCAACCCGGCTTGCCCCTGAAGAAGGGGCGCGCGGCGACCATGACGCACGACTACAAGCGTCACGGCACGACGACCTTGTTCGCGGCGCTCGATGTCAAGAGCGGCCTCGTCATCGGCGAATGCCTGCCGCGGCACCGTGCGAAGGAGTTTCTGCGCTTCCTGCGCCGCATCGACCGCGCGGTGAAGAAGGCTCTCGACGTGCACCTCGTGCTCGACAACTACGGGACACACAAGACGGCCGAGGTGCAGGCGTGGCTGGCCAAGCACCCGCGCTTTCACTGCCACTTCACGCCGACCAGTGCCTCGTGGCTGAACCTCGTGGAGCGCTTCTTCGCCGAGATCACGAGAAAGCGCATCCGGCGCGGGGCCTTCGCCAGCGTCGCCGAACTGGAGCAGGCCATCCGCGATTACCTCGATCATCACAACGCTGAACCTAGGCCCTTCGTGTGGAGCAAATCCGCCGAAGTCATCCTCGCCAAAGAGGCCCGCGCCAAAGCCGCCCTCGACGCCATCAAAACCGGGTACCAAGCGTTGGAGTCAGAGCACTAGCCTGTGGCTAGAGACCGATCATCGGACCGCGTGTGCTTTGCGTGCACGACGAGCAGGTGGTCGACGTCGCGAAAATCGTTGCAGTGCGTCACGCGAGCGGCGTATTCCGGCGTCTGGCGACCGCTTTCGACCCTAGCGCGTCAGCCGGGCCCACGCCGCCGGATCGTGCATTTCTGCCCCACAACGGCCGAAGTGCTTGTGTTCAACACATGTGTTGCGTCGAGCGCGAACGAACGGCTCTGCGCGTGATGCGCTGCAACATTTCGTTCGCAACGACATGTGCGTTGGGAATGTCCGCTTGAACTCCGAGACCCGTTTGGTTCTCGTTTTCACTGTGAGCCGCTTCCGGAAGTAAGCTATGGCGCTCGATGGGCTTCAAACAGATCGATCTCGCTGCGGCCAAACGCAACGGCATTTGGGTGGCGCGCGTCCCTCATTACTCCCCGAATTCGGTCTCCGAATTCACCGTCGGCCTGATTCTCACGCTCACGCGCAAGATTCACCGCGCGTATCTGAGGGGCCGTGAGTTCAACTTCAATCTGACAGGGTTGTCGGGGACCCAGCTCTCGGACAAGACCATCGGCATGATCGGCGCTGGCCAGATTGGCACCTTGGTGCTCAACGCACTTGCGGGTTTCGGCTGCAGGCTCGTGTACCACGACATTCAACAGCATGCCGATCTCGAAGGCATCGCGCAGTTCGTTTCGATCGCCGACTTGGCCCGCGACAGTGACATCGTCGTGTTCAACGTGCCGCTGACCAAGGAAACCAAGCACATGGTGAACATGGAAACGATCCCTCGGATGAAACGCGGCGCGCTGATCGTCAATACCGGTCGCGGCGGGCTGATCGACGCACAGGCGCTTGTCGAGGGCATCAAGAGCGGACAAATCGGCGGCGCTGCGCTCGACGTCTACGAGGACGAGGGGCCGATCTTCTACAGTGACCGTTCCGCCGACGTGCTGCAGGACGACGCGTTCTGTCGCCTGATGACGTTTCCCAACGTCATCGTGACGTCGCACATGGCGTACTTGACCGATCACGCGCTGAGCGATAATGCGCAGACCGCGCTGCAGGCGTTCAGTGATTTCGAAAAAGGCCGGCCGCTCGCGACCAGAGTGGTCGCATCAGGACCAACCTAGAAGGAGCCGGGGCGACGAAGGCGCATCAATCGCGCTTGGCGCCCGGCACGCCGCGTCCACGATTTCCCTGAACCGTTGGAGGAACCTTTTCATGACTGCCGTCACGACCCCATCAGGCTTCACCGACGACGCCGCCGAGTCCCACATCACGCACCCCGAGCGCAAGCACGAGAAATACGAGCGCCTGATCGCGCGGGCGAAGAGCGTCCCGCCGATCCGGACCGCGGTCGCCTGGCCCTGCGAAGTCCACGCCCTCGAAGGGCCGGTCGAGGCCGCCCGGGAGAAGATCATCAAGCCCGTACTGGTGGGCAGCGAAGCGCTCATCCGGGACGTGGCCGGGAAGGCGAACCTCGACCTGGCCGGCTGCGACATCGTCGATTTTCCCACCGAGGAGTCGGCCGCGGCGGGCGCGGTCAGCCTGGTCCAGGAAGGTAAGGCCCACGGGATAATGAAGGGCAGCCTGCATACCGACATCCTGATGCATGCCGTGGTGTCCAAGGAGGGCGGCCTGCGAACCAGCCGGCGCATCAGCCATATCTTTCTGATCGACGTGCCGACCTATCCCGACGTGCTGTTCGTCACCGACGCCGCGATCAACATCTTTCCCGACATCGATTGCAAGCGTGACATCGTGCAGAACGCGATCGACCTGCATATCGGCCTCGAGCTGGGCGAGCCGCGGGTGGCGATCCTGTCGGCGGTGGAAGTGGTCAATTCGAAGATTCCGGGAACTACCGACGCGGCGATTCTCTGCAAGATGGCCGACCGAGGCCAGATCAAGGGCGGCGTTCTGGATGGCCCGCTCGCGCTGGACAACGCGATCAACCTGGAGGCTGCGAAGATCAAGGGCATCTCCTCGCCGGTGGCAGGCCGCGCCCAGATCTTGGTGGTACCGGATCTCGAAGCGGGCAACATGCTGGCGAAGAACCTGATCTTCCTCGCCAACGCTGATGCCGCGGGGATCGTTCTCGGGGCCGCGGTGCCCGTCATCCTCACGAGCCGCGCCGACAGCGTGCGCACGCGTCTGGCATCGACGGCAGTGGGAACCCTCTATGCCCACTACCTGATGCAGCAAAAGGAACGGGCGGGGAAAGCTCGATGACGGACACCGTTCTTTGCATCAACGCCGGCAGCTCGAGCCTCAAATTCAAGCTGTTCGAGGCGCTCGCCGACGGCGGACTGTCGGTCTCGATCGAGGGTCAGTTGGACGGTATCGGCGTCAAGCCGCATCTGAAGGCGGCCGACGGCGCCGCTCGATCGCTCGTCGACCGGCAACTGAGCCCCGCGCAGGCGCCCGACACCGGCGCGGCGGTGCCGATGTTGCTGCAATGGTTGCGCGATCAGCTCAACGGTGTCGTGCCAGTGGTGATCGCCCATCGCGTGGTGTTCGGCGGCACGCGTTACGCGGCGCCCGTCCGGATCGACGACGCGGTGCTCGCCGAGTTGCGCGCGCTGGTGCCGATGATGCCGCTGCACCTGCCGCCCGAGCTGGCGCCGATCGAAGCGATTCGCGCGCGTCTGCCCGATCTGCCGCAGGTCGCGGTCTTCGATACCGGCTTTCACCGGGGGCACGACGAGGTCGTCGAGCGGCTGTCGCTGCCCGATACGTATTATCGGGAAGGCCTGCGCCGCTACGGCTACCACGGCATCTCCTACGAGTACATCGCACAGCGCCTGCCCGCGGCCGCGCCCGACATCGCCGACGGGAGGGTCGTTGTCGCTCACCTCGGCAGCGGCTGCTCGATGGCCGCGTTGGTCGGTGGGCGCAGCGTCGAGACTACGATGAGCTTCTCCACCCTGGACGGGCTGACCATGGGTACGCGGCCCGGTCGACTCGATCCCGGCGTCGTGCTGTATCTGTTTCAGGTCAAAGGCATGTCGGCGAAAGCCGTGGAAGACCTCCTGTACAAGGAATCCGGCCTGAAGGGCCTGTCCGGGATCAGCAACGACGTGCGCGCGCTCCTCGAGAGCGACGATCCCCGCGCGAAGATAGCGTTGGACTATTTCAGCCTGAGCTGCGCCCGCGCGGTCGCGGAGCTGGCGACCGTGATGGGAGGGATCGACGGGCTGGTGTTCACGGCAGGGGTCGGCGAGCACGCTGCGCCGGTACGCGATGCCATCGGGGCCAGGCTCGCTTGGCTGGGTCTCGAGATCGACGCGGCCGCGAATGCCCGGCATGGCCCGCGGATCTCCGCCGCGCAGAGCCGGATTGCCTGCTATGTCATCCCCACCAATGAGGAACTGATGATGGCACGTCACGCGCTGGCATTGGTCCGCTCACGTGCCTGAACGAAGCCACCCTGTCGGTTGCCGGGCAACCGACCCCTGATGCGGCGAAGATTTGCCAATTCAGGTACCAATGAGAACGGCGGTGGAAAAGTCGGCCACGGTAGCGGCGGGGTGATCCCGCTGCGGGCGGCGCAATAGTCGTCCACCTTTGTCCTTCCTGGATTTGCTGGGGAGGGCGGGAGGATCATCACCGTGGACATGTATCGCAAGGTTCGTCTGGCGTGCGCGGAGGGCATGAGCCAGCGCGAAGCGGCCCGGCATTTCGGCGTCTCGCGCGACAGCGTTCGGAAGATGTTGGCGTTCTCGGTGGTCGTGTCGCGGAAGTGGTTGAAATTGTCGGGCGGCGTAATCTCCGGGTGTTCTGAAACCCACCCAACCGGCGGCTGCAACCGCCAGGGAGATCACGCCATGACCGAGACTACAGATGCCGCCATGTCCGCGCCACATCTGGGCGATGCTGGAGCAAGTCGCGCGTCCTGAAAAGCATTGTGCGAGCCTGTTGGTCTTCCGTCTTGATTTCGACATAGCGCATCGTCGGACGCGATGCCGCCTCTGTAATGGCTTCTGCATCGGCGGCGTCGTTCTTCTGTCGTTTGACGAATGGCTTCACGTAAGCAGGTGGAACGGGGCGGACTTTGTGCCCTAATTTTTGGATCTCACGGCCCCAATGATGCGCTGTCGCGCAGGCCTCGACCGCCACCGTGCAAGGGGGTTGCTCTGCGATGAACGGGAGCAGCTTTTCCCGCGCCAGCTTCTTGCGGAAGAGCACCTTACCCGCGGCTGTCGCACCGTGGACCTGGAATACGCGCTTTGCGAGATCGATACCAATCAGGGTGACTTGTTGCATAGAGCTCCTCCTTCTTGATCCGTGCCTATCTCAATCTGCCACAAGGCAGTGCTGTCGGAAGGGGCCATCCACGCCATCACAAGACCGCGAACATCTTGAACAAGCTGCCGAAGAGCCAGCAGCCAAAGGCCAAGCGTGCGCTCCACGAGATCTGGATGGCCGAGACCAAGGCCGCTGCCGAGAACGCCTTCGACGCGTTCATCGAAAGCTACAAACTCAAATACGAGAAGGCCGCCGACTGCCTCGCCAAGGACCGCGACGCGCTGCTCGCATTTTACGATTTCCCCGCCGAGTACTGGAAGCACCTTCGCACCACGATCGAGAGCACGTTTGCAATGGTGCGCCACCGCACGATCCGCGCGAAGGGCTGCCTGTCGAACAAGACCGCGCTCGCGATGGTCTTCAAGCTGGTCCAGGGCGCGCAGAAAAGCTGGCGCCGCCTCGACGGTCATACCCAGTTGCCAAAACTTATCCTGGGGGTGAAATTCGCTGACGGGTTGGAGGTCACCGCTAAGGCGATCCGTCAGCCCGATACCGCCGCCGCCTGACCGGCCCGGCCGTCACCAAGATTTGGCGATAGCTCATCCGGCGTCGGCACGATGCACTGCAGCGATTTTCGCGTCGACAACCACAGACTTGATATGCGCGGAAAGCACAGGCCAGCTGATAATCCGCATCTGGCTTGTGGCGCTAGTGTGCCCATGGCGTCGGACCACCGTCGGTCGGTCTTGGGGGTACTGCCGTTGTGCCCGAGAACCCAAGCCAAGGTGACCCCAGGCTGTTGGCGCATGTCGGAAATCTCCGCAAGACGGCTATCGCTGTCCCGGCCATGGCGTACGTGCTCAGGTGCGGTGTGGGTCGAGGGCAGGCTTGGGCGATGTTCGGCTGGCGTCCGGAGTGCCTCCGCTCGCGACGGTTCGCGCGACCGTCGGGCGACGGCGACGCGATAGGCCCGATAGCCTCCGTCCTGCTGCGCTGCAGCGTAACGTCGAGGAGGGCCAGGACTGACCGTCGCCGATTCGTCGACGGAGGGCTTTAATTTCGTCCGGAAATTGATAGGTTTGCCGACAGTTTGAGAGAGCCGATAACCGTGGAGGCTGCCCCGGGCACTAAGTCGCTGCGCGACAGCCCGCTGATGCGGGCGCTTGGCCGAGGGGTCGGTAACCAGTTGAGACGACTGATGTAACGGGGCGGGGAGCCCCATCCTGAGGATCGAGGTCTTAGCAACCTCACTCAAGGACAAGTCTCCCCATGACGAACTCTACCGGCATTTCCCCACTACGCCAGCGCATGATCGACGATATGGTTGCGCGCGGCCTCGGCCCGCAGACGCAGAAGAGGCACATCCGCGCCTGCAAGCGGTTCGCGGCCTATCTGAAGCGCTCGCCCGAGCTGGCCACGGCCGACGACGTCAAGCTGTTCCAGCTCCACCTGATGGAGAGCGGCCTCACCATCCAGAACCGCAACCGCACCATGACCGGCGTGCGCTTTCTGCTGAAGGTGACGATGCGTCGGCACGATCTCGCGGCCGAGATCTTTCACATCAAAGAGCCGACGAAGATCCCGCAGATCCTGAGTGCCGACGAGGCCAAGCGGCTGCTGACGATGGCGGCTCCGCAACCCCGCGTGCTGCTCTCGATCGGCTATGGCGCGGGTCTGCGCGTGAGCGAGGTGGTCCGCCTCAAGGTCAAGCACATCGACAAAGACCTCGGCGTCATCCGCGTTGAGCAATCGAAGGGCCGCAAGGATCGTTGATCCTCCCCCCTTGAAGTGGTCCGACCTGAGGTATGGCTTTCGAGCCCAAGGAGGACTGCAATGGCAAAGAGACACAAGCCTGAGGAGATCGTCACGAAGCTTCGGCAGGTTGACGTTTTAGTTGCGCAAGGCAAGGCCGTCGCGGACGCGATCCGGTCCATTGGTGTGACTGAGGTTACGTACTACCGGTGGAAGCAGGAGTATGGTGGGTTGAGGACGGACCAGGTCAAGCGGCTCAAGGAGCTTGAGCAGGAGAATACTCGGCTGCGGAGAGCGGTGTCCGATCTGACTTTGGACAAGCTGATCCTGCAAGAGGCTGCCAAGGGAAACTGATAAGCCCCGCGCGTCGGCGTGCCACCATCGAGCATGTCCGACGCACACTTGCCGTCTCCGAGCGCCGGGCTTGCAAGGCGCTCGGCCAGCACCGTTCGACACAGCGCAAGACACCGAGGGGACGCGACGACGAGGCTGCACTGACGGCCGACATTGTCGCTCTCGCCCGGCAATACGGCCGCTACGGCTATCGCAAGATCGCGGAGCTGCTGCGGACCTGGCCCGGCTGGGTGGTCAACGACAAGCGGGTCGAACGGATCTGGCGGCAAGAGGGGCTGAAGGTGCCAGCCAAGCAACCCAAGCGTGGTCGGCTGTGGCTGACCGACGGCTCGTGCGTGCGGCTGCGGCCCGAGCATCGCGATCATGTGTGGTCCTACGACTTCGTGGAAGATCGCACGCACGATGGTCGGAAATACCGCATGCTCAACGTGGTCGACGAGTTCACCCACGAATGCCTGGCGATCCGCGTGTCTCGACGACTTAAGTCGACCGACGTCATCGACGTTCTGTCGGACCTCTTCATCCTACGCGGTGTGCCGGGACACATTCGATCAGACAATGGCCCAGAGTTCATTGCCAAGTCGGTCCGGGCGTGGATCACGGCGGTAGGGGCCAAGACCGCCTACATCGCGCCGGGCAGTCCGTGGGAGAATGGTTATGTCGAGAGCTTCAACGCCCGGATGCGTGATGAGTTGCTCAACGGCGAAATCTTCTACTCGTTGAAGGAGGCGCAAATCATCATCGAGAGCTGGCGGTGCCATTACAATAGCATCCGACCGCACGCATCGCTGGGCTACCAGGCGCCGGCCCCCGAAGTGTTCGTGCCCGGCCTCGCCGCGTGGCCGCCTGCGCTACACGTAGGGGCTCCGGCAGCCACGCTCGGTCTGGCAAAAAGACCACCCATGAACTAACATTCCACCCGGACCACTCGGTGGGGGCTGGTCACCGATAACCGGCACATCGCACTATTCCTTCACAGTTTCCGCAGAGCACCGACCCCATGTTCCCCCTGTCATCCCTACTTACCCGCATGATCCGAACCGGTACGCTGACGGTGACCGATGCCACCGGTGGACTGCACACCTTCGGCGGCAAGTTACCCGGTCCTGCAGTCTCGATGAAACTATCCGACCCAGCCCTCTATCGTTCCCTTGTGCTCAACTCCGAACTCGCCGCCGGCGAGGCCTACATGAACGGCACACTGACATTCCCCGGTTCCAGTCTGCGCGCGTTTCTTGAGCTCATTTCGATCAACCGCAACGACCGCCCGCCAACACCAGTTCAACGCGCCGTTGGGGCCGCCGCCAAGACGTTCAAGCGATTCCAGCAGTCTAACCCTATTGGCCGCGCGCAGCAGCACATCGCCCACCACTATGACATCGGCAACGAACTCTACCGACTGTTCCTCGACCAGGGGCTGTTCTACTCCTGTGCCTATTTCGAGAATGACGATGACACCCTCGAAGCCGCTCAGCGGGCCAAGTGCCGGCTGATCGCCGCAAAGCTCGGCCTGAAGCCAGGGCAGAAAATTCTCGACATCGGCAGCGGCTGGGGCGGTCTTGCAATCTATCTCGCCCAGATGGCGGACGTCGAAGTCCTGGGTGTGACGCTTTCGAAAGAACAGCAAGCACTCGCTCAGGAGCGCGCCCAAAAGGCCGGTGTGTCAAACCGCGTCAAGTTCGAACTTCGCGACTACCGCGAGCTTGATCAGAAGTTCGACCGCCTAGTTTCCGTCGGCATGTTCGAACACGTTGGCGTGCCTCGCTATAATGAGTTCTTTCAACATGTGAACAAACTGATGCCCGACGACGGCGTGATGCTTCTGCATTCGATCGGACACATGAGCCCACCCTCGACGGCGAGCCCTTGGTTACGCAAATACATCTTCCCCGGCGCCTACTCGCCAGCGCTTTCGGAAGTCTTCCCCGCGGTCGAACGTAATCGCCTTTGGGTTACCGACTGTGAGTTCCTCCGGCTCCACTACGCAATGACACTTAAGCACTGGAACACCCGCTTTGAGACACATCGCGCCGAAATCCAGGCCATGTACGACGAGCGCTTCTGCCGCATGTGGGAGTTCTATCTCGTCAGTGCCGAAATGATGTTCCGCACCGGCGCACAGGAAGTCTTCCACCTCCAACTCTCCCGTAAGCGCGATGCCTCCCCCATCCGCCGGGATTACATGGTCGACGTCCAACGCGAGCTCAAGCTACGCGAAGCAGATCGTCTCCCGAAACTCCCTGGGGCTGTCGAATAGGTAGCCCAGGCGCAAAATCAACTGCAGGGTGCGTCTGTTCTCTGGCACATTCTGCCTCGGTTATCTTTGTCTGCATCCAACGGTAGCGGACATGGAAAGGCAAACCTCTGCGACGTAGGCCGACGGTCGAGATGGGTCAAAACTCCCGATCTGCTGTTCGAGTGCCGACCGACGCGGTAGGGCCGAAAGCAGTCGCCACAAGCCGAAACCCGCGACCGACGTCGTGCGCCGCAGCAATTTTCGCGACGGCTTCCACCGACTTCAGGTGCGCGGAGAGCACACCTCGGCTGATGATCCGGGTCTGGCTTATGGCGCTTATGTGCAGGTTTCTCGGACGCCGGCCTGCGACGAGGTAACCCCGGTCTCCTTGGCTCGCAGCCGCGCTCGGATCATCGTTCCCGGCGCACTCGGGCAACGCGCCGCCGTGACGTTCGTGCCGGTCGGGTCGACTGCATGCGAAGCGGTCGAGATCGTTCGTCATGATGGCACTGGTGACGGACGCAGCCGATGAATAGCGGCGAGGATCTGGTGGACGAGGTCTCGCGGGATTGCGACCTCGGCCAGCTGGAAGGTTATCGCGCGGGCATGGCGGACGACACGGGCGCCGATCTTGATCAGCCGCGTTTGCAGGCTCGTCAGCGACCAGGACGCGACCTCGTCGGGCAGTTCGGCGGCCTGCAAGAACATGCCGAGGTTGTAGGCCAGCGCATGAAGCTGCAGGCGGACCTCGTTCTGCGCCATCGTCCGGCATGACAGCCGGGTCCACCTGAGCGCGATCTTGCCCTCCTTGATGTGCTGCTCGGTAAGCGGTGCCCCGCCCGCACCTAGCTGGTGGGCTGATCTCCAGCCATGATCTCGCCGGTGAGGCTGGATCGATTTGACATTATGTTTGACCGTAGCGATGAAACGTCTCCCGTTCGGCCGCGCCGGGTCGAGGTCTTCACCGGCCCGGAGCGGCGGCGTGATTGGTCGGATGAAAGGAAGATCGCGATCGTGGTGGAGAGCCTTGCGCCGGGCGTGAACATCTCGGCGGTCGCTCGCAGCCATGGCCTCAATCCGCAGCAGCTGTTCGGTTGGAGGAAGCGCTTTCGCCGTGAGGCATCCGGACTGATTGCACCGCCGGACAATACGCCGACGTTCGCTCCCGCGATCGTGGAGCCTGCCCTGATGAGCACGACGCCGGCTACACCGCAGCAATATCCTGTCGAGGGCTCGATCGAGGTCAGCGTCGGAGGTGCGACGGTCCGCATTCGCGGCGCGGTTGATGCGAAGACGTTGGCCGTGGTGCTGAAGACGCTGAAGGTGTTGGCATGATTGTGCCTCCGACCGGCGTCCGGGTGCTGGTGGCGACCAAGCCCGTCGACTTCAGGAAGGGCATGGACGGGCTTGCGGCCTACGTCGAGCAGCAGCTGCAGACCGACCCGTTCAGTGGCGTCGTCTACGTCTTCCGATCCAAGCGCGCCGACAAGGTCAAGCTTCTGTTCTGGGACCAGACGGGGCTTGTTCTGCTGACGAAGCGGTTGGAGGATGCGCGCTTCCACTGGCCGGCGATCCAGGATGGCGTCATGCGCCCGTCGCCGGCGCAGCTTGCGGCGCTCTTGGAGGGCCTGGACTGGTCGCGCGTGCACATGCGCCGCGTGCGCTCGCCACAGGCGACGCTATGATCCCCGTGGCGCGATGACTCGCGACCGAATGATCCGCTGCCGTTGCGATCGCCGTCGTGCATGCTCTCGGGCATGACGGATTCGCCCGACGACCTTCCCGACGACATCGAAAGCCTGAAGGCGCTGCTGCGTGCCGAGCGCAGCGAGAAAGCTCGGCTGGCGGACCAGAACGAGCGCCTCCTCCACATGCTACGGCAGCTTCGGCGTAATCACTTCGGGCGGAAGTCGGAGAAGCTCAGCGAGGACCAGCTCAATCTCGGGCTCGAAGACCTGGAGGCCGCGATTGCCGCGGGCGAGGCCGCAGGCGAGAAGGCCGACGCGACGCTGGCAGCGTCGCGTAGAGCGGCGCGCAAAGTCAATCGCGGTCATCTGCCCGACCATCTGCCGCGCGAAGAGATCGTCATCGAGCCGCCAAGCACGGCATGCCCCTGCTGCGGCGGCGATCTGCACGTCATCGGCGAGGATCGCTCTGAGCGCTTAGACAAGGTGCCGGCCAAGTATCGGGTGATCGTCACGCGACGCCCCAAGTACGCCTGCCGGACCTGCGAGCGCACCGGTGCCGACAAGACGGCCGGTATCATCCAGGCCCCGGCTCCGGCGCGGCTGATCGAGGGCGGTCTGCCGACCGAGGCGCTCGTCGCCGACGTCGTCGTCTCGAAGTATGCGTGGCACCAGCCGCTCTATCGCCAGTCACAGCAGATGGCGACGGACGGCATCCACATCGATCGCTCGACGCTCGCCCACTGGGTCGGCTTCGCCGCCTTCGAGCTAATGCCGGTCTACGATCGGCTCGTCGCCAGTCTCAAGGCCTCGACCAAGCTCTTCGCCGACGAGACCCGATGTCCGGCACTTGATCCCGGGCGCGGGAAAACCAAGACGGGTTATCTGTGGGCGCTGGCACGCGACGATCGACCGTGGGGCGGGGCCGATCCGCCGGCCGTTACCTACATGTATGCGCCCGGTCGCGGCGTCGAACACGCCGTGCGCCATCTCGCCGGCTTCTCGGGCACGCTGCAGGTCGACGGCTATGTCGCCTACAAGCAGCTGACAGAGGCGGCTCGCGCAGGCGGCCCGCTCGTGCTCGCGCACTGCTGGTCGCACTTCCGCCGCCTATTCTACGACATCGCAAAAGGGAGCAACGCGCCGATCGCCAGTGAGACGCTCATCCGCATCGCGGCGCTGTACGCAATCGAAGAGGAGATCCGAGGCAGGAGTGCCGACGAGCGCCGGGCCATTCGGCAGGAGCGGACAAAGCCTCTCGTCGATGGGCTCGAGGCCTGGCTCAAGCAACAGCTCGCGCGCCTGTCGAAGGGATCGACGCTTGCCAAGGAGATCCGCTACGGTGGCCTCAACCACTGGGCGGGCCTCTGCACCTTCCTCGACGACGGCCGTGTCGAGCTGGATTCCAACACGGTCGAGCGCTTGATACGGCCGATTGCATTGAGCCGGAAAAATGCGCTCTTCGCCGGTAGCGACGAAGGCGCTACCAACTGGGCCGCCATCGCCTCGCTGATCGAGACCTGCAAGCTCAACGACGTGAACCCGCATGCTTGGCTTACAGACACCCTGACAAGGCTCGTCAACCGGTGGCCAGCCTCTCGTATCGACGAGCTGATGCCCTGGGCCTACACGAAGGCCGCCGCCTGAGTGTCAAGGTGACAACGGTGCACCGCTTACGGCCATGCGGCAGCGCAACTCGATGTACAAGCTCTCCGGCGACGTGCAGATCGACGATGCCTATCTCGGCGGCGAAGCGCGGGAAAAGCCCGGGAAAGCAGGACGTGGAGCGGAGGGCAAGATCCCTTTCGTCGTGGCCGTCGCAACGCGTAAAGGCAAGGCTGTCTACACGCAGTTGCGGCGGGTCGTGGGCTTCACGAAGGAAGCCATCAAGTCCTACGCCGAGGCCAACATCGTACGCGGCAGCTGGGTTGTCAGCGACGGTCTCGGCTGCTTCCTTGGGCTTGCCGCGGCGGGTATGCGGCACGTGCCGATTGTCACCGGCGGGGGCCGTCCCAAGAACGCGCTCTTCAAATGGGTCATCAACACCGGCTTGGGCAATCTCAAGAGCGCGATCACCGGCACCTGCCGCAGCTTCGATGTCCAACACACCGACCGATACCTCGCCGCATACGAGTGGCGCTTCAACCGCCGCTTCGAGCTGGACAAGAATATCGAGCGATTGGCCCGCGCCGCCTTGCGAACTGTGCCTCGGCCCTACAGATCAATCGCCCTCGTCAGAGGGCCAGCGGAGATGACGGGGTAATCAGGTTACCCCATGGCTGAGACTGACCGCTGACCTGCAATGGATCGAACCTTTCAAACCGGCTCTGTTCCGCTTCAATGTAGCAGGGCCCGCTGCCCCATCGCTCCGGCGAGGCAATGTCGCGGCGTGAGCGCGTCACCGTCGCGCTCGATCATGCGGCGCCAGCCCAGGTAGCTCGGCAGATACTTCGACGCCACGCCCTTGAATCGAGCCATCCATCCCTTGAAGCGGCTCTGGTAGGCGTTGGGGTGGACGACGCCCGCTCCCGGCATCAAATGTGCCAAAGGGTGTTCGTTGAAGAACGAATCACTTGAGGGGGTCGTCCACATGCAAGTTACCACGATCGGAATCGATATTGCCAAGAGCGCCTTTCAAATCCACGGCGTGGATGCGGCTGGCAAGGTCGTCATCATGAAGCAGTTGCGTCGCAACCAAGTATTCGAGTTCTTCAAGAAGCTCCCCCCGTGCCTTGTCGGTATGGAGGCGTGCGCCACCGCTCATCATTGGGCACGTGAGTTGACCAAACTCAGCCACACGGTGCGCCTGATGCCCACTAGCTATGTGAAGCCTTACGTCAAGCGCAGCAAAAACGACGCCGCTGATGCTGCAGCCATTTGTGAGGCTGTGACACGGCCGAGTATGCGTTTCGTGCCCGTCAAGACGGTGGAACAACAAGCTTGTCTAATGTTGCATCGGGCGCGGGACTTGCTGATCCGCCAGCGGACGCAGCTCATCAATGCAATGCGCGCCCATCTTGCTGAGCTTGGGATGGTAGCGGTTCAAGGCCGCGACGGTTTGCAGGAATTGATCGCCATCGTGACAGATGACACAAAGGATCGACTGCCCGGGGCCATGCGAGATGCCCTGCAGGCGCTCGTCGCACAACTCGTGGCTCTGCAGGAGCAGATCGGCGCACTCAAGAACCGCATCCACGCGCAGCATCGCACGAGCGAGGTAAGCCAGCGCCTGCAGGCCATCCCGGGCATCGGAGTCATCGGTGCCACAGCGATCGCGGCCACGGTCGCCGACCCAGCCGTATTCAAGTCCGGTCGTGAGTTTGCTGCTTGGATCGGGTTGGTACCACGGCAGAACTCGAGCGGTGGCAAGGAACCGCTCGGCCGCATCACCAAGCAAGGCGACCGATATCTACGGCGCATTCTGATCGTCGGCGCGACTGCTGTATTGCGACACGCACGTAGCCATCCAGAGAAACATCCCTGGCTGATGCAGCTCCTGGCCCACAAACCGGCCAAAGTCGTTGCCGTGGCACTCGCCAACAAGATGGCGCGCATCGCCTGGGCGGTTCTAGCCAAAGGTGAAGCCTATCGAGCGCCGGCGCTTGCGGGAACCGCCTTAAGAGGCTCGGCGATGAAGGATTAGTATAGGGCCGAAAGGCGTCACCGAATTGCGGGGGTGATGATGGTGTGATGCGAAACGGTCGAGCCGTCGATTGAGAAAACCCGTAGAACGTGATGCGATGAGATAGCGCGCTGCGTTGATTGGGACTCGATCAGCGAACCACATCAGGGCCGGCGGTCATGCGCCGCGACAACAGGCCGGACACATGACTTGCACCCGACCGCAAGCAGCACGTCAAATTCCTCTTGCAACGCGGGCGTCGTCCACACATGACGTTCTGGATGTGATAGCAGCCGATCGTCCGTTCGCCGGCGCTGGCGACGAGCGCGATCTGGACGATGTCTGTCGCAGCCGCGAATGCCTCGTAGGCCCTGTTGCCGTCGGTCACGAGCACGGCGTCCTTGGCGACGACGGGCTTTAGGTGCGACCCGATCGTCTCCCCGCTGAGGTCGAAGAGGATCGCGTCGGTGGTCTCGCCATGGCGGTCGCGCACGATCAGGATGGCATCGTGCTCATCGGTGGAAAGGCCCGGCTTCTTGGCTTTTCCGCCGCGCTTCCTGGGCGCGCGGCCGACCAGCTTGCGCGAGCCCTTCGCGGACTTGAGGATGAACGTCTCGTCCGCCTCGACGATGCCGGTCACCGCGCTCGCCTTCTTGTCCCTGGCCGTCGCGAGGAAGCGATGGCGCCAGCGGAACGATGTGTCCAGACGGATGCCGGTGCGCGCCGCCGCCTTGCGCAGGCTGACGCCGTCGACCAGCGAGCGGGCATAGTCGAGCCACTTCTCGCGCAGGCGCAGACCCGCCAGCGGCGTGCCGGTCAGCGCGTTGAAGGTGCGCCCGCACGCCTTGCACATATAGCGTTTGAGATCCGAGGCCGAGCCCCACGGCTTGAAGTCAACCTCGCCGCAATGGCCGCAGGCCGGCGCTGCCGCGAACCGCGTTTCGATCATGGCGACGACCTCCTCGCCGGCCCCGTTCGCAGACAGCGCCTCGACCAGCGCGTCGCGCTGGACCTGGCTGAGGTCGCCCAGTTGCTCGACAAGTGCCCGGAAGTCTTGCGCTTTCATGATATCCCCGCTGCCGCCAAATCACTGGTCAGCAAGGTCTCACAACACTGAGGCGGAACAGAGCCGTTTTAATGGGTTGCGACCTGCTTCCGTAAAACTCATCCCGGCAGCGCCCGGTCGCCGGAAATTTCGCCTCTGGTTGCGTTCGCCGTTTGGCGCCCAATCAGAGGCACGGAGTTAGCCCTCCTGTTTTAAGCCTTGAAGCGCTTGGGTCCGAATGCCGTCGGGTAAAGGGTCAGGCCTGCGCGTATCGAGATCGAGATGAACACCGAGTTGCCCCAAGCGTGCAAACAATTGATTGTCGTCCTGGTTATAGAGTTCATGGACAAACCAGAGTGATGTGCGTCCGACATGCACGACAGCGCTCTTGGATACCATGTACGTTCCGATACCGGGCGGCATTTTAAAAATCTCCAGCTGATACTCAGCCGTTGGAAAGCCTTTTCTCTTAGATCGCAGGTACGAAGGGCTCATGCCGATTGCGTTTTGCGCCTGGATGTTGGCCGCCGTGAATTGTTCTATTATTGCGCCTAGTTCGTAACGGCCAGACCAGTCGGCCTGATCCGGTCTCACGATCAACGCGCTTGTTTGAATCCAATTCGAGGCTTTCTCCGCATCGGGCCGTCGCTCGGAATCACAGTCATTCCAACTCATCATCAATTGAGACGTATCACCGCGCGCGCCGGGGCTGACTTCTTGAAGAAAGGTCGTACAAAGCTCGCCGGTTTCGGAGTTGAACAGGCGATGGCCGAGGATGAGGCTACCGTTCCTTTCCTCGACCACACCGGCGGTCATGTGATAGACGCTGCCCACCGTCAATTCTCTTATAAATCGTGCCCGGCATTTGGAAGTCCATGGAATTAAAGGATCATCCAATACTGTTCCGAGTAACTTGAGGATTCTTCCGGCCGAACTGCTGAGTTTCTTGAAATAGGCTGACGTGGTAAAATGTTCGACAGCATCGCACTCCCATGCGTGAACAACCCCGCGAATGGTTTCGATTTCAGAAGAATTCATGAGTTGGCTCTTTCATTTGAACCGACATTCCCCAAGTAGCCTTGGGATAGCTCCAGACTAAGCCACCAGCCGTGCGTCTGCAATGCCCCGGACAGTTTCGGAAGCGCCCGCAGCCGCTGTCGCATCGTGATCCGCAGTGTTCGGAACCGGCGCAGTGGCTCGCAGCCGCGCTCGGATCATCGTTCCCGGCGCACTCGGGCAACACGCCGCCGTGACGTTCGTGCCGGTCGGGTCGACTGCATGCGAAGCGGTCGAGATCGTTCGTCATGATGGCACTGGTGACGGACGCAGCCGATGAATAGCGGCGAGGATCTGGTGGACGAGGTCTCGCGGGATTGCGACCTCGGCCAGCTGGAAGGTTATCGCGCGGGCATGGCGGACGACACGGGCGCCGATCTTGATCAGCCGCGTTTGCAGGCTCGTCAGCGACCAGGACGCGACCTCGTCGGGCAGTTCGGCGGCCTGCAAGAACATGCCGAGGTTGTAGGCCAGCGCATGAAGCTGCAGGCGGACCTCGTTCTGCGCCATCGTCCGGCACGACAGCCGGGTGCACTTGAGAGCGATCTTGCGCGTCCGCGGCTTCCGCAATCACCACGGGATCGCGCGTTATCGTGACGGCGAGTGGGCGGAGCGCGGCGAGATCTCACTCGAGGCCGCCGCCGAGGTCATCGGGGTCTGCAACATGACGGCGCTTCGCATGCTCCGCCGTGGTGACATCAAGGGCAAACAGGTCTGTCCTGGCGCCCCCTGGGTCATCAAGACCGCGGATCTGGCCGACTTCGCGGGCCAGAAGCGAGCGCGGCGTCCGCTAACACCAAACCCCACGCAGTCAGTCCTGGATCTTTAATGAGTTAACCTGAGGTGCACTATGCGTCGTGGCCGCTCAGCCACGAGAAGTTGGAGACGACTGCGCGCTACACGCGTGTTGCGACCGGCTTGATCACGGCGGTCGAGAGCCCACTCGATCAGCTGTCCGTGCCACGCAAAAAAGCCAAGCGCCGCCGGTCAGCGTAATCGCCGGTGTCACGGCCGAGCCTGGAGATCGCGGACATCTTCCGCGATCACGGTCGCGCGTGGCGTGATGCCAGCCGCGGTCACGTCAACCTCCAGCAAATGAAGGTGATGAGTGCGATCGAGCGCTGCCGGACGGCGGCACTCGGCGGACACGTCGCGCGCTGCGAGAACGGCGCGTGCGGTCACACCGTCATCGCCTACAACAGTTGCCGCAACCGCCACTGCCCCAAGTGTCAGGGGGCGGCAGCGCGCGAGTGGCTGGAGGAACGCCGGGCCGAGCTGCTGCCGGCTCCGTACTTCCACGTCGTCTACACCCTGCCGGGGCCGATCGCCGACATCGCCTACACCAACAAGGCCGTCGTCTACGACATCCTGTTCAAGGCGAGCGCCGAGGCGACGATCAAGATCGCAGCCGACAAGAAGCGTCTCGGCGCCAGGATCGGCATCACCTCGGTGCTCCACACCTGGGGCTCGGCGATGACGCATCATCCGCACGTGCACATGATCGTGCCGGGCGGCGGATTATCTGAGGACGGCAGCAGGTGGATCGCGTGCCGCCCTGAGTTCTTCCTGCCTGTGCGTGTTCTATCGCGGCTGTTCCGCCGGCTGGTGATCGAGATGCTGGCGACAGCGCACGAAGCCGGCAAGCTCGTGTTCTTCGGTCAGCACGCCGGGCTTGTCGACAAGGAGGCGTTCGCGGCCTTCCTTGCGCCTCTGAAGAAGTGCGAATGGGTGGTCTACGCCAAGCAGCCGTTCGCCGGGCCAGAGGCCGTGCTCGCGTACCTGTCCCTCTATACCCACCGCGTCGCGCTCTCGAACCGCCGCCTCGTCGCCGCCGACGCCGGCACGGTCACGTTCAACTACAAGGACTATCGCGCCGACGACCTCGCACGCTTCAAGACCATGACGGTTGCGACGGGCGAGTTCATCCGCCGCTTCCTGATCCACGTCCTGCCGAAAGGCTTCCATCGCATCCGCCACTACGGCTTGCTGGCGAACGGCAACCGCGCCGACAACATCGCCAAGGCCAGAGAGCTGCTCGGCGTTCCCGCTCCCGCGAGCGAGCCCGAGGTCGCGAAAGCGGCCGACGAGCCGCGTGTCCTGCCTTGCCCCTGTCCGCGCTGTGGCGGACGCATGATCGTCATCGAGGTGTTCGCGCGTGGCTGCGAGCCGAGATGGCGGCCGGCACCGACCTCGCCAGCGATCAGGATCGACACGTCATGAGCGAGGGGAGTCTTCCGCACCATGCTGCTGGTCTTGCTGGCTGGTCGCCCAGCGGCATCGATGGTGCTCGGCCACAGCGTCCTCAACGGCACTGCCACTTGCGACGAACCACGGCGCCGGGTCGAACGAGACGCCAAAGGCGCACCTCACCGGAGGCAGGATCGGGCTTACGATCACCGGCCTCGGCCGTTCTTGCGACGACCTTCGGCACCGGCGACGCGATCAAATCGCCATAGAGCCCGCTGCACCCGCCGTGCCCGACCTCCCGCGACTTCGTGCCTTGGCGCTTCTCCGACGCCGGCCCGAACCCAGCCGCGCCACCATCACGCCGGCGTCCGAGAAACCTGCACAGGAACCGTCGTGCGCAGAACCCTCACCCGTTTTTAGAAGAACGATGCGCCAAGCACAGCCAGGAGTGCCACGGGATAAATGATGCGCGAGGCAATATTGGCTCGTCGGACCATCTCAGTCTTTTGCTGCTCGACAAGGCAGACATGTGCGACGGTTTGCATGAGCGCGGCAAAAACTAGAACTGTCGCAAGAAGAATAAACTCGTCCAGCCGCGTCAGGTAGGACACCCTCGGGAGCAGAACAGTGATAGCAAACAGATAAGCGACTAGCGTCAAGAAGGCGGTGGTCGAAATACCGATACCCGTGCTGCTTTCCCTTGGATCAAGCCAGCGCGGAATCCACGACATGATGACGATCAGACAAAGAGGGAAAATCACTTTCCAGAAATAGTAGGTTGGCACCCTCTGTACCTCAATCGCCAACACGAAGCCCGCTGATCCAGCCGTCTTCTCAAAGGCTACATAGGGACGCGGTTCCGCCTCCCAAGCCAATACCTCAAAGTCCGGCATCGAAAATTTGCTGGCAATCCCGGATTTGTTACCCCCCTCGCGTAGGATGGGGAGCATCGCCACGTCTCTCGCCGACAAACTGGCCGCAACCAGATGGATGGTCAGGACTTGCCGATCCATCGGAAATTCGGCCAGGTCGAGCGGCTGCGAAAACCAGCCCCATGTCTTCTGACGGAGTGTGACCCCACCTTCGGGATTTATCTCGACGAAATCTGGAAAAGCTGTCCAAGCCTGCTGCTGATTTACAATAGTGAGACGTGGGGTCCAAACATCTGTCGCCCGTCGAACGACTGGACCAGGTCCTTCGTGTCGAAGCAGGGGGTTAATCCAGCTTGCCTCATAATAGACACTTGCCGAGAACCGTTGGTTCGCCGAGTCGATGCCGTCTACATCGATCACATATATGCCAACCCTAACTTCTGTCGGCTCGCCCCAGACCGAGGGCCGTTCTTGTTCCGGCTTTGGCTGGAGAATTGCGGCCGGCGTCTCTCTTGTCTCTGCGGGTAATTCTGGCGGATCAGCCGTTTTCGACGGGTCCTGAGCAGCCGCTAGCCCAGGCGCGAGCAGTATGAATGCCAACAAGTGAACCGCCCGGACAATCCTGCAACACGACATCCCCGCCCCATACCGTTCCCGCCAAGTCTACAATCTATCCGACATTCCCCAAGTAGCCTTGGGATAGCTCCAGACTAAGCCGCCAGCCGTGCGTCTGCAATGCCCCAGACAGTTTCGGAAGCGCCCGCAGCCGCTGTCGCATCGTGATCCGCAGTGTTCGGAACCGGCGCAGTGGCTAGCAGCCGCGCTCGGATCATCGTTCCCGGCGCACTCGGGCAACGCGCCGCCGTGACGTTCGTGCCGGTCGGGTCGACTGCATGCGAAGCGGTCGAGATCGTTCGTCATGATGGCACTGGTGACGGACGCAGCCGATGAATAGCGGCGAGGATCTGGTGGACGAGGTCTCGCGGGATTGCGACCTCGGCCAGCTGGAAGGTTATCGCGCGGGCATGGCGGACGACACGGGCGCCGATCTTGATCAGCCGCGTTTGCAGGCTCGTCAGCGACCAGGACGCGACCTCGTCGGGCAGTTCGGCGGCCTGCAAGAACATGCCGAGGTTGTAGGCCAGCGCATGAAGCTGCAGGCGGACCTCGTTCTGCGCCATCGTCCGGCATGACAGCCGGGTCCACCTGAGCGCGATCTTGCCCTCCTTGATGTGCTGCTCGGCGGTACCGCGCTGATTGTAGAAGGCGAACACCTGCTCGGGCTCGAAGGGCAGATTGGTGACCAGGAAGCCGACACGGGGCAGCAACTCACCTGGATGCCATTCGATCTTGGCCAGCACCCGGCGGGGCTTTTCCCAGGAGCCAGCTTGGTACTCGAAGTCGCCATAGAACCGGCGCACCTCGTTCGGCGGCCGGCCGACAGGGCGCTTCAACAGCTCGGCGATCCGGTCCTGCAAGGTCGCGTTCTTTGGCAGGCGAATGGCGTAGAGGTATCCCGCCGTCTCCAAGGTGACGTAGAGGGAGGGAAGCGCGAACGCGGCGTCGGCCCGGAACAGGCGCAGGATATCCTTGTCGGCATAGCGAGCCATTACCGGACCCAGGGGGCTACTCAGATCGAGCAGCGTCAATGGGAGCGGATGCGTCGGAGTTGTCATCCGCGACGCGAAACGACGTCGCGACAGCGATGCTGTCGGCAATCCGAAACTATTCCAAATCGAGCGAATCGACTTGGCGGCTTCCGTTCGGAGGGCATGGCTCGAATTTCGATCACAAAATTCGCATGATTTCAGTCGCTTTATGGCGTATGGCCGCGAACAGATCGGCATTTTTGATAAGCCAATTCCGGCTTGGCGCGATGACGTTGCCTTATTTCTTGGTCCGCGGCTAGTGTTCCGTAACTAACGGATGATTCCCTGGCGGCTGCAAATCAGTCAAACTGCGGTCATGAGAGCGAACATCACCCTTCACGTCACGCCGGCCGACCGCAAGCGGCTCGAGGCGCTTGTCGCCGATCGCAATACGCCGGCCAAGGTCGTCTGGCGCGCCCGGATCATCCTTGCCACCGCCGACGGTCTCGGGACCAACGCCATTATGCACCGGTCCGGCAAGTCGAAGCCCTGCGTCTGGCGCTGGCAGGAGCGTTTCGCGGCCGAGGGTGTCGAGGGGCTCTTGCGCGATAAGACGCGGCCGAGCCGCAAGCCGCCGCTTTCGGCCGCGATCAAGCGCAAGGTGCTGGCCAAGACGGCGCGCGAGACGCCGCCGGATGCCACGCACTGGAGCGTGCGCAGCATGGCGAAGGCGGTCGGCATCAGCCACACCAGCGTGCAACGGATCTGGCGGGAAGCCGGATTGAAGCCGCACCTGACGCGCTCGTTCAAGATCTCGAACGATCCCATGTTCGAGGAGAAGGTGCGCGCGCGGGGCGGATCGTGTGGCTTGGTGTCCTTACGCACGTGGGTAAGGACAGTAAGGCACATGGCAGCCGAAATCATTTCGACGGTCGAGCGTCGGCGGAACTGGCCGACTGAGGTCAAACTGCGGATCATCGAGGAGGCGCTGACGGCCGGCTCCTCGATCGCCGCGGTGGCGGATCGGAACGGCGTTTGCCGGTCGCTGCTCTACACGTGGCTGCGGCTGGTGCGCGACGACAAGATGCCGGGCATCTCGATCACTCCGCGACCGACTTCCGCATTCGTGCCGATCCGGATCGAGGCACCGGCGAACGCACCTGTGCCAGAGGTGAGGGCCGATGATCATCCGCCACCACCACGCTTACCCTCGCGAGGCCGCAGACCAGCTCTGGTCGAGATCGCCCTGACCAATGGCCGCGTCATCAAGGTCGACGAGTGCATCGATCCTGCCGCCTTGGCTCAGCTTGTCGCCGCGCTGGACGGAGGCCGCTCGTGATCACGATCCCAGCCGGGGTGCGCATCTATCTGGCGTGTGGCACGACCGACATGCGCAAGGGATTTGACGGACTATCGATGCTGGCGCAGGACGTTCTGAAACAGGACCCGTTCGCTGGGCACCTGTTTTGCTTTCGCGGACGCCGGGGCGATCTCGTCAAAATTCTGTATTGGGACGGTCAGGGCTTCTGCCTGTTTGCCAAGCGGTTGGAGAAGGGCCGATTTACCTCTTATGACCCTTTGTCAAGACGCAACCCACGACGCGGTCACCCACTGCGAACGGGCCGCAGCGATTGAAGGTTCGGAGGCGATCGACATGGGTCAGGACGCCGAATTTACTCGACGGTCGCTCAGACTCTTATTCGGGGGTTGAATACCCCATGATGACGGTGCGTCGGAGGGCTGTCTCGCTCTGGCCACGGACGTCAGCATGTTTGCTCGTCCAAAACAAATTCGAGGATTCCCTCTACCGCTTTCGGCGCCCTGGCCGATATCGATAGCCACGATGGAAGTGGGTGGCTACCTCGCTAACGGGACAAGTTGTCCGATCGACCAGATGAAGCACAGCAGCTCGCGGGCCACGGCAGCTGTCGCGACGACCGAGCGTTTCCCTCTCGACGTCAAGCGCTTGTAGATCTTGTGCAGTCGGAGTTGGGCTTTCCAGGCGATGTCGATGATCTCCTGAGTGACTGGAGGCCGATGTTGCTTCATCCACTGACCGACCTTCGGTGTGGTCCTGTAGTTCCAGGCGGCCTCGCACAGGACACTTCGGGCCGTCGCATTGCCAGCCTTCGTAATGCCGCGCGGCCGGAGCGTCCCTCCACTCGAATGCTCGCCGGGAGCCAAGCCGAAATATGCAACGAGCTGACGTGGATGAGGAAATCGATTGAAGTCACCGACTTCCGCGATGATCGTGGCCGCGACAGTGGGGCCGACACCCTTCAGAGCCTGCAGCGCAGCCGCAAGTTTGCCCCAGGGAGAAGTCGACAGAACCTCCTTGATCTGTGCGTCCAGCATCGCTTTGCGGTTCTCCTCATGCTCATGGGCGTTGAGATAGGTTTGGAATGCGATCTGCTGGGCCGGCTGCTCGAACCGCCGATTGCACAGCCACATCTTATGGCGATGGCTCCAGGCCTTGCCCTCGAACCTCAAGTCATTTCGCAATAGGAACGCTTGGATCCAAATCCTCGCCCTGCGCACATCCACGCCAGCAGCATGGCGCGCTCGAACGAGATCGCGGATCGCCTCATGCAGGGCGTCGGGGATCCAGATGCAGGTCAGCTCTCCGGCTCGCAGGAGACGCGCCAGGGTAATGGCGTCCCGCCGATCATTCTTTATCCGATCCCCTGGCCGACGCGGTGTCATTGACGGCGCGCAGATCCGGCAAGTCAGGCCAAGCTCGGCGAGCTGTCGTTGGACGTTGTAACCGCATGAGCCGGCCTCGTAGACAAATTCGAGTGTCGAGAACTTGCGGCGGAGCCTGCGGGCGAGCTTGGCAACCTCTTCGGGGGTGTTCCTAAAGCTGCCAATATGGCGGACCTCCCCACCACGACCGGCTTCGGCGACAGCAACGGATACGGTCTCCTTATGCAAGTCCAATCCGATAAACGCGCGAACCTCTTCCATGATGACCTCCGATGACGTGCCGGCATCCCCGGCAGCCCTACTCTCAGCAGGCTACCGGGCGGTGCAAAGGTCATGTCATCTGGCCGGTCACGAAGGAGGGCTCGGTGACGCTGACACCGGCCCAGCTGTCGATGCTCACGGAAGGGCTGGACTGGCGGGCGCCGCGACCGACATGGCAACCGACGCTGGCGGGATGATCTGTGGACTGCGACCACGTGACTCCGCTGCCGCGTCGCGCGAAGCAGATAAATCTTGGGCATGCCGCTTACGCTCGAACAGCTGCCAGATGACATCGCCGAGTTGAAGCGGCTGTTGCTCGCGAAGAATGCCGAGCTGATTGCCAAGGACACCGAGCTTGCCGCCAGCGTCGCTGAGCTTGCGGCGGCCAAGAACGGCCTCGTCGTCACGCAACTGACGATCGAGAAGCTGAAAGCCCAGATCGCCAAGTTCAAGCGCGGGAAGTTCGGTTCGAGCTCTGAGCGGATCGAGCGGGTCCTGGAACAGCTCGAGCTGGCGCTGGAGGAAGCCGAGGCCGCCAAGGCCGAGGCACTTGCTGCGCAACCGCAGCAGCCCGAGGCGGATGCGACGAACGCCGAGGCCCGCGTTCCAGAGAAGAAAAAGCGCCGCCAGTTCTCGGCAGAATTGCCGCGCCGCGATGTCGTGCACATGCCGCAGGCCAAATGCAAAACCTGCGGCGGCAGCGATCTGCGCACCGTCAGCGAGAGCGTCACCGAGGTGCTGAGCTACGTCCCGGCTCGCTTCGAGGTGATCCGTCACGTGCGTCCGGCGTGCTCGTGTCGCAAATGCGAGACCATGGTGCAGGCTCCGATGCCGGAGCTGCCGATCCCGCGCGGTATGGTCGATGCGAGCTTCCTCGCGCACATGATCGTCGCCAAGTTCTGCGACCACGTTCCGCTCTATCGCCAGGCCGAGATCGATGCGCGTGCCGGCGTCGAGATCGATCGCAGCCAGCGCGCCGAATGGCTCGGGCACATGGCTTGGCTGCATGCCCCGCTCGTCGAGTTGATGGCGGCCCAGGTGATGGCCGGTCGTGTCGTGCATGCCGACGATACCCCCGTCGACGTGCTGGCGCCGGGCAGCGGAAAGACGAAGACGGGCCGGTTCTGGGTCTACCTGCGCGACGAGCGCCCGCATGCGGGGACCGCGCCGCCGGCCGTGCTCTATCGCTATACGCCCGACAGGAAGGGCGAGCACTGCCGCAAGGAACTTGCCGGCTTCACAGGCTGGCTGCACGCCGACGGCTACGCCGGGTTCGGCCGCCTCTACGAGATCGCCGGCCAGAAATCGTCAGACGCCATACTGGTGCACGGTCCCCCGCGCGTCGCCGAGGTCGGCTGCTGGAGCCACGTGCGGCGCGGCTTCTTCGACGAGTACGTCGAGCACAAGGGCGCAATCGCGAAGGAAGCGCTCGATCGCATCGGGGCCCTCTTCGACATCGAGCGACCGATCTCCGGTTCGCCGCCCCACATTCGGCGCGCCGTCCGTCAGAGAACAGCGCGACCGAAAATCGACGAGCTGGCGATCTGGCTCGATGCACAGCTCCAGAAAATCCCGGGCAAAAGCGATCTCGCCAAAGCCATCCGCTATGCCCGCTCGCGCTGGCCGGCCCTGACGCGCTACCTCGAGGATGGTCGGCTCGAGATCAGCAACAATGCGGCGGAAAACAAAATCCGCCCAGCAGCTTTGGGCCGGAAAAACTGGCTCTTCTGCGGATCGGACGCCGGCGGCATTCGTGCAGCCGCGTTCTACACGCTGATCGGCACAGCGCGAATGAACGGCATCGAGCCCGAGGCGTGGCTCACCGACGTCATCGCCCGCATCGGAGCCCATCCGATAAATCGGCTGGCCGAGCTGGTGCCCTGGAACTGGTCGCCACCGGCGACGCGCAGCGTCGCCGCCTGATCCAGTCTCCGTCAAGCGGAAAGCGAAAGCAGCGCCGTAGTCCGCAACCCTCGCTTACGATTACAACGAACAGCGTCCGCACTCAGCGCTCGGCTACCGGACGCCGAGCGAGGTGCATGCCGCCCTCGCATCACCCGAGAAACCCGCAACAGGCAGGCCTGCTCCGATACGTGAGGTCTACGCAGCCCGGCCAGTTGCTACCGGCGGAGAAGCCGCTACCATCAACCTGCGGAGTCCAACTTCGGCTGGATGAAAACTTAGGAGCAGATCAACTCGCCCACCATCATCGCCCGAACAAGGCGGTCTTCACCGGAGGCTTGCGAAAGGAGTATCGCCGTTTCGGTTACCCGGCCGCACGCGCCGAGTCCGGCACCGGTCGTTTTTTTCCGGCTTCATCCACCGCCACGTAGGTGAAGATGGCCTCGGTCACCTGGAACCCCGGCTTCTGGGGCTCGCCCGTTGGTGTGCGCGGCTTGACCCAAACCTCCAGCTTCAGGGTCACGGACGTGGTTCCAATCCGAATCACCCGCCCATAGCAACCCACCGCATCCCCCACCTTGACCGGTTGTTGAAACTTGAATGTGTCCACCGCCACGGTGACAACGCGTCCGCGGGTGAGCTCCCGCACCAGCATGGACCCGGCCATGTCCATCTGCGACATCAGCCAGCCCCCAAAAATATCACCGCTCGGATTGGTATCCGCCGGCATGGCCAACGTGCGCAAGAGCAATTCGCCGTGTGGTCCGGCAGTTCCGGAAGCATGCTCCTCGTCATTATTCATTGATTGGTTCATTGCAACCCCAAGGCAAGAAGGCCGAGGTCCTCGGCCTTCTTGCGCAATTCGTTCGCCAACTCAGGCCTCACCACCTGAGTCTCTTCGAGCCCCGCTTCGTACGGGGCGCGAGCTTATTCTGGAAACATGCATCCAACAAATTTTGAGGTGTCCAGCGGGTCTTGAAAATTCGCTTTGCGCTTATTCATGAAGGCGTCGGCTCCCTCGCGGAGGTCCTGCGTACGCTGTAGCACATCGAGCACGTTAAGCAGCTTCGCGATTGCCTGCTCCTCGGGCAAGTAAATGCCATACCGCAACGCCTGCTTGGCGGCACAAATGGCCTGCTTCGGAGCGCTTGCAAGCCTTGCAGCAAGTTTTTGCGCGTGTGCGAGCACCTCGCCCTTAGGCTTAATGTGATTGGCGTAGCCCCACGCGAGCGCTTGCTGCGCATCTATCATATCGCCCAGCAAAAACAACTCACTGGCGCGGCCAATACCGATACGCCGTGTTATACGCACTGAGCCTCCACTGCCGGGTATGGCGCCAAGGTTTATTTCGGGTACGCCGAATTTTGAATTTTCGGCGACCACTATGATGTCGGCGCCGGCTGCGAGTTCCATGCCGCCGCCTAGCGCATAGCCTTCAATGGCCACGACTGTGGGTTTCGGGAAATTGGCGAATTTGGTGAATGTTTCGTTCTCAGGAGCGAGCTTGCGAGACACGACGGAACCGTCCGCCAAGAGTTCGGGGAATTCCTTGATGTCGGAGCCGGTGCCGAAAGCGCGGTCACCGTCGCCTGTGAGTACAATCGCTCCTATCGCTGGGTCAGCCTCCAGGCGGGTCAGGGCCGCGTCCAACTCGCGCCTCATATCCAGTGTCATGACGTTCATCGGCGGGTTAACCAGGAACACGGTCGCCACGCCGCCATCGATCTCAACGCGTACTTTTTGGTCACTCATCTTCTTCTTCCTCTAGTATCTATGAGTCGTAAGCGAATTACACGCTGATCATTTTAGCTTCTTGTGAACACTGGGTGTCTTTTCTCGACAAACGCTTTGGTCCCTTCCGCCTTATCATGAGAATTAGCAACTACTCCAAAGACTGATGCTTCCTGGTGGATGCCATCTTTATTTGACATGTCATTTCCAGCATTCATGACCTGTTTCGCACTTGCAACGGCAAGTGGACCATTTCTTCCTATAACTTTTAAACACTCAACTGCTGCTTCCAGGCAGCTTGCTTTATCATCTGTTACTTTATTCACCAATCCCCACTCATAGGCTTTATCAACATCTATGAAAGTGCCCGAATAGATAAGCTCTTTTGCCCGGTTTCGACCAATGTACTTTGAAAGCCTTTGGGTTCCACCAAAAGCAGGCAACACACCCCATTTAACCTCAGGCTGTCCAAAAACTGCTTGCTTCGAAGCATAAATGAAATCGCAAGACATTGCCATTTCACATCCACCGCCAAGTGCAAAGCCATGAACACAGGCAATCATAGGCAGGGCCAAGTCTTCCATTGCCAAGGTGACGGCCTGTCCTGTTTCGGCAAAGACTTTTGTTTCTTGCGGAGTCATTTCAGACATGGCTTCTATGTCTGCACCTGCCATAAAAGCTTTTTCTCCAACACTTGTTAGAATAACGCCTTTATATTTTGAAACATCGATACTTTTTATCGCATCCGACATCTCATCCAACACCATTTTATTCAATGCATTCAGCTTGTCGGGCCTGTTTACTTCCAGATAGAAAATATTGTCTTTTTCATATGTGTTGATCGTTTCGTAACTCGTAGCCATATCCTCATCGCTTTCTTTTACTGTTTGCGTTTCCGCTAGCTTAATCTGATCCCGGATTTCCTCCAGCCGCGTCTGCGGCTGGAGGTATCAATTGCATTCATCCTCGTTGGACGATCAATCGCAACCCGAGTACGCCGTCACTTGTGTCAAACAGGACACTCATCCGGCGCTCTTACTTACCGTCACCCGCGGCCAACCCTAATTCGCGAAGGATCTCTTCGGTGTGTTCACCGAGCTGTGGCGCCATTATTCTCGTAGTAACAGGAGCGTCACTGATATGAACAGGGCAGCCAACGGTTGTAATTTTACCAAGAATCGGGTGATCTATATCTATTAGCATATTGTTAATCTTCGTTTGCGGGTCATCCATTACTTCACTCAATTTACGGACCTTGGAACAAAGTACATCCTGCCCTTCAAATCGTGCCAATGCTTCTTCCATGGTATATTTGGCAATTTCCTTGCGCAGTGTATCTTGTATAAGCTTTTTGTTTTTGATCTGTGAAGCCATATCTGGATAAGGTACGGTAAGATCATCTATTTCCAATGCAGCACACATATTCTGTAGCGGGTTGGGCATAAACGCACCAATCACTACAATTGGTCCATCCTTGGCCTCGGCGTGAATAGCAAGTGGCATTGCCGCCCAGTTCAGAACTTGTTTGTATTTGCTCCAGTAGGCCACTTCCTGAAGTTGCGTATGAAACATCGAATCATAAAGACACACATCTACTTTTCTACCAAGGCCGGTTTTTTGACGCCCTATCAACGCGGCCATAATGCCCTGACAGAGATGCATTCCGCCGGTATAATCGCAGACAGCTGTTGGAACTATCGATTGTGGAACTGACGGGTCCGCAGTCTCATACATAAAGCCCGTTACAGCTTGGGCCACCATGTCCTGCCCAGGTTTTTTGGCATTTGGTCCAACAGGTCCGTAGCCTGTTGCGGACGCAAAAATAATGCGTGGATTAATCTCTTTAAGCTTCTCATAGCTGAAGCCGAGCTTATCCATCACACCAGGGCGAAAATTGTTTACGACCACATCTGACACTTTGACGAGCTCATAAATAACCTTCTTTCCGGCTTCGGTTCTCGTATCAAGTTCCATCGAACGTTTGTTACGATTCATGGCGACATACGTCGGATTGTTCGTCGCCTCTATAGAAGTCCCGCCAACGGTGTGCCGACTTAGATCACCCACGCCCGGGCGCTCGATTTTGATCACATCGGCACCGAAATCAGCGAGCATTAGAGTGCCAACGGGACCCTGCTCGGCCTGCGTGAAATCTATAACGCGAATTCCGTCCAACGGAAGATTAGAAGTATCTGACATGTACGTCTCCTTGGATGCTAGTTCAGTTCATGGTTCGCTCACCCTGTAATATCGGGTGAGCGAGCAGATTCAGCGGCAGACTTAGTCGGTGGTTTCGTAGTAGAGAATCCATTCGGCGTACAGTGCTGGCTTTTCCTCACCTTCAATTTCAACGGTCAAAGCAGTGATGAACTTGCAGTTGTGCTCATCCTTCCACTGAACGTCCTTAACCTCGCCGTGTATGCGTACCCGCTTACCAGTGTGTACCGGGGCCAGGAAACGAATCTTGTCATAACCATAGTTGAACCCATGTGGCATGTTCTCAGGCACTGGAAAGTTAGCCATAATGTAAGGTGTCAACCCCAGCGTCAGCAAGCCGTGAGCAATGGTTCCACCCATATCGGTTTTTTTCGCTTTTTCGGGATCAACATGCATGAAGTAGTCATCGCCTGTGCAGTGGGCGAATTCGTTGATGCGTTCCTGCGTAACTTCATACCATTCGGTTGGTTCAACCTTGGTCCCGATGAAATTAACGAGCTCTTCTTTGGGTACGATTTTATTTGCCATGTTACTCTGTTCCTGTCCTGTGGTTACTTAAATTTCGTCGCTTGCAGATGGTGGATCTTTCGCCGCGGTCAAGTCCACTACGGCAAGTCAGCGGGCGAGGGGCGAGGGCCCCGTTCCTGAGCCTGCCTCGCGAGCCTGCCTTGCAAGAGCCTGCAGGTCGGTTTTCCCGGTCCCCAAGAGCGGCATCTCGTCGATGAAGTAGATATGGCGCGGATGGGAATACGCGGGTCCGCGTGTCATGTAGTAGTCAATGAGTTCCTTCTCGCCGAGCTTCGACCCGACGTTGCGCACGACGAAGGCCACCGGAACCTGGCCCTTCACCTCGTGGGGGACGGGAACGACACAGACGTCCCGCACTTCCGGATGAGTGGCGAGGATGTTCTCGACTTCGGCCGGGAAGACGTTCTCGCCTCCCACTTGCATCTGGTCATCGACGCGCCCCCTGAAGGTGTACCAGCCGTCGGGGTCGCACGCCACGATATCCCCGGTATAGACCCAGCCGTCCCGGAAGCGCTCCGCCTGGGCGTCCGGCCGGTTGTAATAGCCGAGGGCGTTGCACTCGCTCCGCACGACAAGTTCCCCCGCCTCTCCCTGTGGCAAAATGTTCCCGTCGGAGTCGATGACCTTGCACTCGAAGCCCGGAAGAGCGGGACCGATCGTGCCCAGCTTGTTTCGGCCGCGTGGGTTCATGGTGATGATGGGCCCAGACTTCGTCAGCCCGTACCCTTCGATCACATCGACACCAGGCAAGGTCTGGACCAGTTCGTCGAGAAGCGCGCGTGTCATGGGAGCAGACCCCACTGCGATGAACTCGAGGCTGGAGACATCCACGTGCGTTCTTTGTCGCGCGGCATCCAGAATCAGCTTGTACGTGGACGGTACACCGGTGGTGTAGGTGCAGCCGTGCGTCTCAATCGCATCGATCACGCGCTCCGCGTCGAACTCCTTGAGAATGACCACCGAGCCGCCCTGGCTCAGGCACGGGAGGAGCCCCGCGCCAGTGGCGTTCATGTGGAAGAGCGGCGTCGACAACAAGACCCGTGAGTTCTCGTCGATCCGGTTGGACTCCGCCAGGAGCTGAGCGTTACGCAGTAGCCCACGGTGCGCGAGAAGAACCCCCTTGGGCCGTCCGGTCGAGCCCGAGGTGTACGCCTGGATGCAGACGTCGCTGCCGGCCGACCCATGATCGCAGCGTTCGGGCGAAGCTGAGGCCAGCCAGTCCTCATAGCTTCGAAGCGGACCCCGGTCGGCATCGACGACGATACCGACCTCGGCAACCCCGTCGGCCAGGCAGGCGAGGACGGATTTGGCCATCCCGGCACTGCCGAAGACAATTCGACTCCCGCAGTCTCGAGCCAGATCGATGTGCTGCGGCGGCGGGAACTTGAAGTTGACCGGGACCGCTACGGCGCCGGCCCTGACGATACCGAGCAGGACTTCGGGGAAGCGGATGTCGTTCTCGAAGATGACGAGGACGCGCTCGAACCGCTCGACTCCGAGCGAGATCAGCCCATTGGCGACCCGATTGATGCGCTGCTCGAGCTCTGCATACGTCATCGACCGGTTGCCCTGGATGAGGGCGACTCGCTGCGAGTTTAAGGATAGGCCGATGTCGCACAGTCGCGCGAGGCTGGACGCGTCGTGATCGGACATATTCGCCTTCTCCATTTCACTCGCCCAGACCACGCCGAGGCCTTCTGCGCCAAGTCGAGGCTGATCACCAGGTGATCAACTCGAGAGTATTCAATAAGTGAAAGTGACGTCAACCTTGTGAACGGCGGAGCAATACTGGATTTGCGGGTTAAACGTAGGCCATTGGAGCTTGGATCAGCCCTTGACCAATGCGATTGGCTCTGTTCCGCTTCAATGTAGCAGGGCCCGCTGCCCCATCGCTCCGGCGAGGCAATGTCGCGGCGTGAGCGCGTCACCGTCGCGCTCGATCATGCGGCGCCAGCCCAGGTAGCTCGGCAGATACTTCGACGCCACGCCCTTGAATCGAGCCATCCATCCCTTGAAGCGGCTCTGGTAGGCGTTGTTCTGGATGTGATAGCAGCCGATCGTCCGTTCGCCGGCGCTGGCGACGAGCGCGATCTGGACGATGTCTGTCGCAGCCGCGAATGCCTCGTAGGCCCTGTTGCCGTCGGTCACGAGCACGGCGTCCTTGGCGACGACGGGCTTTAGCAGGTCGCTGAAAAACCCTCCAGCCGCGTGCTGACACGGCGTCGCGAACATGATTTCGTTGCGCGCACATGGGAGGCGGGCATGCGCGGATCGGACAAGCAGACGGGATCGCTGTTCTCGTACGTGAACCTGGAGGAGCGCATTCCCGCGCGCCATCCGCTGCGCAAGATCAAGGGCGTCGTAGACGCCGCTCTGGTCTCGCTCGATGCCGATTTCGCGGCGCTCTACGCGGACGAGGGACGCCCCTCGATCGCGCCGGAACGGCTGCTGCGCGCGAGCCTCGTGCAGATCCTGTTCTCGATCCGCTCGGAAACGCAGCTGATGGAGCAGTTGCAGTACAATCTGTTGTTCCGCTGGTTCGTCGGGCTGTCGATCGACGAGCCGGTGTGGGTGGCGACGGTGTTCACGAAGAACCGCGACCGGCTGCTCAACACCGAGATGTCGCAGAAACTGCTGACGGCGATCCTCGCCCACGAGAAGGTGGCGCCGCTGCTGTCAGACGATCATTTCTCCGTCGATGGCACGCTGGTGGAGGCATGGGCGTCCTTCAAGAGCTTCCGGCCGAAGCCGGCCGCACACGACACGCCGCTGCCCGATGGGCCAGCGCCACCGCCGTCGGCAGCCCAGGATGCGGGACAGGCGGCGGACGAGGCGACGAGGACGGGAGCAGGCGAGATGGCGACAGGCACCGACAGCGACGGCAGCAAAGGCGAGGGCAAAATCGGTCGTAACGTCGAGCGCAACTGGCGCGGCGAGACTTGGTCGAATGCGACGCATGCCTCCGTCACCGACCCGGAAGCGCGGCTCTACCGAAAGGCCAAAGGCCGCCCGGCGCAGCTCTGCTACATGGGTCACGCGCTGACCGAGAACCGGCACGGGCTCGTCGTCGCGACCGACCTCACGCATGCGGACGGCACGGCCGAGTGGCGCGCCGCCCTCGCCATGATCGAGCGCGCCTCGCCCGGCTCGACGCGGAGGATCACGCTCGGCGCCGACAAGGGCTACGACGATCGCGGCTTCGTCGCCAAGCTCAGAGGGATGTGCGTCACGCCACATGTGGCGGCGAAGGCGAGGCACTCGGCCATCGACGCCCGCACCACGCGGCATGCCGGCTATGCGACCAGCCAGAGGAAACGCAAGCTGGTCGAGGAGCCATTCGGCTGGGGCAAGACCGTCGGCCCGATCGCCAAGACGATGTTGCGCGGCTTGAGCCGCGTCGGCGCCCAGTTCACGCTGACCATGGCAGCCTACAATCTCGCCCGGCTGCCAAGACTGCTCCCGACCTGAGCCGCCGAGGGATGAGAAACGGCCAAGCCCGGCCACAGCATCAGACACCTCAGATGCCTTCAGCCACCACATCCGCCCTCTAACCGACGGTTTTTCAGGGACCTGTTAGGTGCGACCCGATCGTCTCCCCGCTGAGGTCGAAGAGGATCGCGTCGGTGGTCTCGCCATGGCGGTCGCGCACGATCAGGATGGCATCGTGCTCATCGGTGGAAAGGCCCGGCTTCTTGGCTTTTCCGCCGCGCTTCCTGGGCGCGCGGCCGACCAGCTTGCGCGAGCCCTTCGCGGACTTGAGGATGAACGTCTCGTCCGCCTCGACGATGCCGGTCACCGCGCTCGCCTTCTTGTCCCTGGCCGTCGCGAGGAAGCGATGGCGCCAGCGGAACGATGTGTCCAGACGGATGCCGGTGCGCGCCGCCGCCTTGCGCAGGCTGACGCCGTCGACCAGCGAGCGGGCATAGTCGAGCCACTTCTCGCGCAGGCGCAGACCCGCCAGCGGCGTGCCGGTCAGCGCGTTGAAGGTGCGCCCGCACGCCTTGCACATATAGCGTTTGAGATCCGAGGCCGAGCCCCACGGCTTGAAGTCAACCTCGCCGCAATGGCCGCAGGCCGGCGCTGCCGCGAACCGCGTTTCGATCATGGCGACGACCTCCTCGCCGGCCCCCTTCGCAGACAGCGCCTCGACCAGCGCGTCGCGCTGGACCTGGCTGAGGTCGCCCAGTTGCTCGACAAGTGCCCGGAAGTCTTGCGCTTTCATGATATCCCCGCTGCCGCCAAATCAGTGGTCAGCAAGGTCTCACAACACTGAGGCGGAACAGAGCCATGCGATTAGAGAAACTCAAGGGACGCCAGCCTGGACGACCTGCCCAAGCGGCGCACGGCCGACTTCGAGGAGAAGGTCGTCACGGTGACGTCCAGCGGTGGCTTCATCCTGCGTCGGGTGTTCTACACGGCCCCCTCGCGGCTGATCGGGCATCGCCTGCGGGTTCACCTGTACGACGACCGGCTCGACTGCTTCCTGGGCTCGACGCCGATGATGACGTTGCGGCGGGGGCGGCAACCCTCCCCCGACAAAAGCGGTCACGTCGTCGATTATCGCCATGTCATACATGCGCTGCGCAAGAAGCCGATGGCCTTGCTCAATCTGGTCTACCGCGACCAGTTGTTTCCACGGCCTGCCTACCGCCGCGCCTTCGAGACGCTGTGCATCGAGGCCGGCGACAAACGCGCGTGCAAGGTGACGGTCGAGCTTCTGGCGCTGGCGCATGAGCGCACCTGCGAGGCCGAGCTGGCGCAGATCATCGACGCGGATCTCGATGCTGGCCGATTGCCGGATCTGATGGCCCTGCGAGAGCGGTTCGGGCCAAGTCCAGGATCGGTGCCGGTGATCGAGGTCGAGTTGGTCCCGCTCAGTGCCTACGACGAGCTGGCGGCCATCTACACTGTCGACAACGCCACCTCCGGCATGGAGATGGTGGCATGACCAGCAAAGCCAACGTTGACGCCGCGCGCGTCGAACTGCTGCTCGGCGACCTGCGCCTGCCCGGCATCAAGCTGATGTGGGCCAAGCTCGCCGAGCAATCCGACAAGGAAGGCTGGCCGGCGGCCCGTTTCCTTGCCGCACTCGCCGAGCACGAGATGGTCGATCGCGGTCGCCGGCGCATGGAACGGCATCTGGCCGAAGCGCGATTGCCAGCCGGCAAAACGCTGGCCACGTTCGACTTCGACAGCGTGCCGATGATCTCCAAAGCCCAGGTGGCAGCATTGGCATCGGGCCACGAATGGCTGGCGAAGGGCGCCAATATCCTACTGTTCGGGCCGCCCGGCGGCGGCAAGAGCCATCTATCGTCGGCGCTCGGTCTGGCCCTGATCGAGAATGGCCGACGGGTGTTCTTCGCCCGCTCGACCGACCTCGTGCAGCGGCTCCAGATCGCACGGCGCGAGTTGGCACTGGAAAGCGCCATCGCCAAGCTCGACCGCTACGACCTGCTGATCCTCGATGACCTCGCCTACGTCACCAAGGATCAGGCCGAGACCAGCGTGCTGTTCGAGTTGATTGCCGCCCGCTATGAGCGGCGATCGATGCTGATCACGGCCAACCAACCGTTCGGCGAATGGGGCAAAATCTTCCCCGACCAGGCCATGACGCTGGCGGCCATCGACCGCCTCGTCCATCACGCCACGATCCTGGAGATGAACCTCGAGAGCTACCGCTGCAAGGCCGCGCTCGACCGGAAACGCGGACGCGGCCGGCCGCCCGCGCACACGACGCCGAAGGAGCTGGAAAAGGCTCCTGATTGACGCTCGGCGATGCCGCCTGATTGTCGTTCCGCGTCAATCAACGCTTGCGAAGCCGGCGGCCCGCGACAATCATCTCTCCACCCGACCGCCGCTTCTCATCCTGATTGACGCGGCTGAGCTATCGCCAAATCTTGGTGACGGCCTGAGGGTTCAGGCGGCGGCTTGCGGGTGACGGTCGTTGGCCTGCCCGACCTCCAGCGCATCCTTGAACTTCGCACCCAGCACGACCTTGGGCAACTGGTTGTGGCCGTCAAGGCGGCGCCAGCTTCTCTGTGCGGCCTCGACCAGCTTGAAGACCATGGCGAGCGCCGTGGCATTCGACAGGCAGCCTTTCGACCGGATGGTGCGGTGACGCACGGTCGCGAATGTGCTCTCGATGGGGTTCGACGTTCTGAGGTGCTTCCAGTGCTCGGCGGGGAACTCGTAGAAGGCGAGCAACGCTTCGCGGTCCTTGGCCAAGCAATCGGCGGCCTTCTCGTATTTCAACTGGTAGCTTTCGATGAAAGCGTCGAACGCGGCCTCCGCGTCGTCCCGTGTCTCAGCCATCCAGATCTCCTGCAGTGACCGTTTGGCCTTCGGCTGCTGGCTCTTCGGAAGCTTGTTGAGGACGTTCGCCGTTTTGTGAACCCAGCAGCGCTGCTCGATGCACGTCGGCCAGATCTCACCGAGCGCCTTCCAGAAGCCCAGGCCGCCGTCGGCGACGGCGAGTTTGGGCGAAATCGAGAGGCCGCGGCGCTTGAGATCGAGCAGCAGTTCGCGCCAATCCTGTGCGCTCTCACGCACCCCGTCGGTGAAGCCGATCAATTCCTTCTTGCCCTCAGGTGTCGCGCCGATCAGCACCAGGATGCATTGCTTCTCGTCCTCCAACCGCGCCTGCAGGTAGATGCCATCGGCCCACACGTAGGGATAGCGTCGGGCCGACAGATCGCGCTGCTTCCATCGCGCGTGCTCATCGTCCAGATCCCCTTCAACCGGGAGATGGTCGATGCCGAGAGCCCAGGTGCGTCCTTGCCGAGCAGGGCCGACAGAGCCTCCTCGAAGTCGCCGGTGGAAATGCCCTTCAAGTAGAGGATGGGGATCAGCACCTCCAGGCTCCGCGAGCGCCGTGCGTAAGGTGGGAGGATCATCGGCGTGAAGCGGATGCGTCCGGCATCGTCCGCGGCGGCCCCTCGGTCGCGAATGCGCGGCTGGCTCACAGCGACCGGCCCGATGCCGGTCATCACTTCGCGTTCGGGCAGATGGCCATGGCGGACAACCCGCTGACGCCCATCCCCGGTCTTGAGGTCAGCGTACTTGCCAAGAAACTCGGCAACCTCAGCCTCGACCGCCTGCGCGAGCAGAGCGCGGGCGCCATTGCGGACGACTTCTGTGAGCGGATCCTCGAAGCCGCCTGGCTGAATCAGCTTGGTCACGTTATCGTTCGGCACGGCATATCGCTCCTTCAGTGGAGAAGTGAGGTCGTCAAGCAACCCCACGATATGCCGCCTTCACCGATTCATCCCGTCACCAACTTCCGCGTATAGCTCGACGCGGCTCTCATCCAGATCGTCGCGCCATACGCGAGACGGCGCCGTTGCGAAGTCGGACTTGCAGCGACGAATTATGACGCGATCTGCGGGGCAGGTCATGCGCGTTCGCCCCCACCCGGGCGAGATCCTGGGCCTTGGCGTTTCTACGGCCGAGCGTCATGAGCGCGGGTCAGCTCGCCGACGCTATCGTCGTGCCGGTTCAGGAGATCGAGGACATCATCGCCGCTCGCCGTGGCGTCTCTGCCGACATGGCGGGGCGAGCGACGACTATCAGCAATGTCCTGTTGTTTTGTACGGGATTGGCTCCACACCAATGAGATAGAAGTTTCCTTCGACTGGGATATCACGCCGAGTAGCCATTCGATGTTGCTCTCTACACGTAGCCTTGAACGCAGCTCGGCGATGCGCGAAGTCCGCGCCATTGGACGCGGAACCAGTTCAGGAAGTTATCGCTGATCTCCAGAAGGACAAGCGTGACGTCCTCGCGCACCTCGACGTTCTCCTCGCCAAGACGGACACGCTTGGAAAGCTCTGTCGGTATGAGGCGCATCTTCTGCGACAGGCCGAAGGGCTTATTCGAGAGCTGCGACAACGGCAAACGTGATGCGGGTGTGTCGCAACCGTTCCGCGCCACCCTTTCCGCGGGGAGACCATGCGTTCGCGAACAGGGACGTCACGCGTCAATCGGGAAACATGCTCCAGGCGGTTCGGTCAGATCGGCGGCTTGACTTGACACGACATGTCCCAAAATCAAACTGCCGGCCTTGGCACAGAAGATGCTCTTGCGAGGGGCAGGTAAACTTAACGCACGAAGCGACCTCCCATGGCTACGGAGAAGCAAATTGTCGCCAATCGCCAGAACGCCCTGAAGAGCACGGGGCCGCGCTCCCTTGTAGGCAAGGAACGCAGCAGCCAGAACGCCATCAAGCATGGGCTGACGGCGCACCTCATCCTCCCAGGAGAAGACCCGCAAGAATACATGCGCCACTGCGGGCAAGTGGAAAAGGCCCTGCGGCCTAAGGGCCGGGTCGAGGCGGAACTTGCGAGGCGCATCGCCGACCTGCAATGGCGGATGCGACGGCTGCCGGTCTACGAAAAGACGCTCCTACAACTTGAGGCCTATCTGCAGGCAGTGGAACACGACGGGATCAACGACGACTACGAGCCCGGGCGCAATGTACAGTTCGATGAGCTCGCTGGCACTGATGCCGACCTCGTCGACCCCCTCCGCCTTGGCCGCGTGATTGACAGCCTTCTGGAGCGGGGCGCCTTTGACAAGCTGAGCCGGTATGAGCGCGGCATGCAGCGGGACCTAGTCTCGGCCCTGAAACTGCTTCACGAGGTCCAGGTCGTCCGGCGCACCACGCCGCCGCCGCAGCGAACCGTCGACGTGCGTGTGGTCGACGACTGGTTCGAGACGCCCGACGGTCGGATCCTCGCAAAAGCCGCCCCTCCGTGAGAGCTACCCGAGCCCGTTGACGCCGGTTCGTCTGGTGGTCTGTAGCCGAGGGTGGGGCCACACCCCAACACCGAGAGAATGACGCACGCAACCTAAGCGGTCAGCCTCCATGGACCCCTCCTTGCCCGTGCAGGGGCACGCTGTTCCGCACAAGAGCACCGTAATTGGTCGGCGAACCCCGCGGGGCCGGGTCCCCGCCCAGGGCCTAGGGATGGCCGGTGGGCACAGACACCGCAGTCGCTCCAGCCGCGATGGCCCCGCCGGAGCAGCAACTCTATTCCGGGCAGTGTTTGACACCCGGATGAGAGCGGTCCCTCCCAGGTTCCGACGGCTGGCCGCCCTCGTCGACCACCTCATCCAGTCGATCGGCTATCCGGATCGCCCGGATCGCCGCCGATGACGTCGCTACGCCCTCCCATACGCCCAAATGTCTCAACAGGTTGATGCTGCCGGCGAGCAGCGCCGCCGTGTGGGGATCCGACGACCGCGGCTCCAGACCGACAAGCGTTATCCGAGCCCCGAATCGCGCCAAACCAAGGGCTGCGGCGATCCCCGTCGGGCCGGTCCCGACGACAGCGACGGCAAGGGGGAGGTGAGGCGCGTCCAGGTGGCTCATGGGGTCCAAGCGGCGGCCGTGGGCATTGCAACGAGGCCGAAGACGAACACGAGACGCGGCCCGCCCAGGCAGCGGAAGCACGCCGCTCCACTGTGCGAAAAAAAAACACGTAGCAGCAGATGCTTCCGAAATCACCCGTACCCAGATGTACATTCCGAAAAACACCTTATGGCAGACTGAAGCTGCTACCCGAAACGAATCGTATTTGTGGCCTTTACGCCACGTCGACAGCGCAAAGACCCTAGAGTAGGTTAATTAGGGGTTAAATACTGACCAGCGGTAGGGTAGGTGTGTGGACAGCAAGGCCGAGTGGGGCTGGGGATGGCTTTCACCATCCGCGCATTGGCCGAGCAGGAGTGGGTGTTGGGTTGTGGTAACCTAGTACCAGTAGCTTTAGGTCCAACGGAGAAGAGTATGATCGGGGGACTGTTCAAGTCGGCTAGCCGTCTGGCGCTCGTCGCTACGGCTGGCGTATTGGCGGGCAGCATCGCTGCCCAAGCCGCGGATCTCGGTGGCGACTGCTGCGCAGATCTGGAGGAGCGTGTTGCCGAGCTGGAGGCGACCACTGTCCGCAAGGGCAACCGAAAGGTCTCGCTGACCCTCTCAGGTCAGGTGCACCAATCGATTTTGTTCTGGGACGATGGTGTTGAGTTCGAACGTCTACGCCGGCGTGAACAACATCAACTCGTCGTCGCGCTTCCGTTTCGTGGGCGAGGCCAAGATCAATCCTGAGTGGTCGGCGGGCTACCTGTATGAGATGGAGACCGGCAATGGATCCAACTCTAGCGCCCTAAATCAAGACTCCTCGACCACCGTGATGCCGGCGACAGGGGCCGGAGGGTATGCGTTGGTCACGCGTCATCAAGCGTTCTGGATCGACAGCAAGTCGATGGGTCGGATCTGGCTGGGTCTGACGGACTCCGCTACGGGTGGTATCAACGGGATCAACCTCGCCAACACGGCAGCCGCCGCGAACATGAAGCCATCGCTGCTTGCAGGCGGCTTCTTGCTGCGGTCGTCGACCGGTGCTCTTACTGGCGTGAAGTGGTCTGACGTGATGGGCCAAAACGGCATGTCCAACGGCTTGGGCGAGGAGTCGCGAACCAACGTCATCAAATACGTATCGCCGACCCTGGCCGGGTTCATCTTCTCAGCAGCCTGGGGCGAGGACGACTTCTGGGACGTTGCGCTGCGTTATGCCGGTGAATTCTCCGGGTTCAAGATTGCAGCTGGCATCGGTTACGCTCAGACCAGTGATGGTAATGGAGATCGTTTCGGCGGCTGCGCTAAGGTTGCCGGAGCGCCTGATCGCGATTGCTCCAGCATCAATGTCGGCGCGTCCCTTATGCACGTACCAACCGGCTTATTCGCTTCGGGCCACTACGCGACCTTGGACGACGACAACGTGACCCCCTCCGCTGGCCGCACCGGGGACGATTTCAACTGGCACGTCCAGGCTGGTCTCGAGCAGAACTGGACGGGTCTTGGCAAGACAACACTCTTTGGCGAGTACGGTCAACACGAAGGCAACGTGAAGGCAAATGACGGTATACTCGGTATTGCTGCCGCGGATCCAGCATTCGCCCTGGGCGGCACGCTCCATTCCTCTAAAGTCACGATTTGGGGCCTTGGCGTTGTTCAGTCCATCGACGCCGCTGCGCTAGATCTCTACCTCGCTTACCGCAATCACTCGACGGACTTGACGCTGGATAACGGCACTGCAGCTGTGGGGGCCCAAGACTTCCAGGTCATCTCTGCCGGCGGCCTGATCAAGTTCTGAACTCCGCCGGACCTGATCGAAGCCACTCGGTGGGGGCTCGCCCGAGCCCCCACCGCACCACACCGGAAAGCCTGCCGCATCAAGGGCGTGGCAACCCTCCGGACAGGTGGCCTCGAGCGAGACGGCAGATCCGACGGACCAAGCTCTCTCCGGTCCCCGCACCCGCCGTCTCCCCCGAGCCCACTCGGAAGCCCCATGCGGAACCTGGCCCTCCCTCTCTCCTTGGGCCGGCAGCCGCCACGGCAGAAGATGAAGGCCCCATGCGACCGGAGGTTCACCGCCCTCCGGCAGCGCCCCGCCCCGAAGGTTCACCGCCCTTCGGATCGGGTTTGACCACGAGACGCAACTCACCAGGGAGACGAGGCCGCTGACGGCCATCTGGGGTTGAGCACCCCGCGAGGCAGCTGGAAGCCGCCGTTTGAGGGCATTCCTGCCAGCGATCGGATGCAAAAGTCGTCCGAGCGCACGGGAGAGCTACGTTAACGACTACAAGTCGTTGAAACTCAAGGTCCGACACCCGTCTCTCCTGGGTCTAGGGCGGCTGTGCCGCAACTCACAATTGTGATGTTTCCGCCACGCAGATACTGCAAATCCCCAGCTTTGGGGGCTTCGCTGTTTACGGTCCGTTAAGAGGTGCGTTAAGCCTACCGGCAGCAAAGCCGCGTGGGCCGGTTGTCGTTTCAACGACCTCACCCTGGTGGAGCGTCAAGTGGTGTCTGAAGTCGCGGTGACTTGTGGGTACCAGTTGCTTTAGTCCAAAGGAGAGAGAGTAATGATCGGGGGACTGTTCAAGTCATCTAGTCGCCTGGCGCTTGTCGCGGCGGCTGGCATCCTGGCGGGTGGGGTTTCCGCTCAGGCTGCCGACCTTGGCGGCGACTGCTGTGCGGATCTGGAAGAGCGTGTTGCCGAGCTGGAGGCGACCACTGTCCGCAAGGGCAACCGAAAGGTCTCGCTGACCCTCTCAGGTCAGGTGCACCAATCGATTTTGTTCTGGGACGATGGTGTTGAGTCGAACGTCTACGCCGGCGTGAACAACATCAACTCGTCGTCGCGCTTCCGTTTCGTGGGCGAGGCCAAGATCAATCCTGAGTGGTCGGCGGGCTACCTGTATGAGATGGAGACCGGCAATGGATCCAACTCTAGCGCCCTAAATCAAGACTTCCTCGACCACCGTGATGCCGGCGACAGGGGCCGGAGGGTATGCGTTGGTCACGCGTCATCAAGCGTTCTGGATCGACAGCAAGTCGATGGGTCGGATCTGGCTGGGTCTGACGGACTCCGCTACGGGTGGTATCAACGGGATCAACCTCGCCAACACGGCAGCCGCCGCGAACATGAAGCCATCGCTGCTTGCAGGCGGCTTCTTGCTGCGGTCGTCGACCGGTGCTCTTACTGGCGTGAAGTGGTCTGACGTGATGGGCCAAAACGGCATGTCCAACGGCTTGGGCGAGGAGTCGCGAACCAACGTCATCAAATACGTATCGCCGACCCTGGCCGGGTTCATCTTCTCAGCAGCCTGGGGCGAGGACGACTTCTGGGACGTTGCGCTGCGTTATGCCGGTGAATTCTCCGGGTTCAAGATTGCAGCTGGCATCGGTTACGCTCAGACCAGTGATGGTAATGGAGATCGTTTCGGCGGCTGCGCTAAGGTTGCCGGAGCGCCTGATCGCGATTGCTCCAGCATCAATGTCGGCGCGTCCCTTATGCACGTACCAACCGGCTTATTCGCTTCGGGCCACTACGCGACCTTGGACGACGACAACGTGACCCCCTCCGCTGGCCGCACCGGGGACGATTTCAACTGGCACGTCCAGGCTGGTCTCGAGCAGAACTGGACGGGTCTTGGCAAGACAACACTCTTTGGCGAGTACGGTCAACACGAAGGCAACGTGAAGGCAAATGACGGTATACTCGGTATTGCTGCCGCGGATCCAGCATTCGCCCTGGGCGGCACGCTCCATTCCTCTGAAGTCACGATTTGGGGCCTTGGCGTTGTTCAGTCCATCGACGCCGCTGCGCTAGATCTCTACCTCGCTTACCGCAATTACTCGACGGACTTGACGCTGGATAACGGCACTGCAGCTGTGGGGGCCCAAGACTTCCAGGTCATCTCTGCCGGCGGCCTGATCAAGTTTTGATCGCAGCCCTTCGGGGCGAAGTACCAGACCAGAGGAGTGCACCCTTCTCTGCCAAACAAGGAGAGCCGGCCCTCGGGCCGGCTCTTCTGCGTCTGGCGCGCCCCATCCCCGCAAACACGAAAAAAGCGGGGGATCGGGGGTGTCCCCCGATCGGGGTGCGGGGCTGAAGGCCCCGCTCGCGCGCCTCGCGCGCGCCCCGGCGCGACACGCATCCCATCGATCGGCCACACGCCCCATCACGCCCCGCGCAGCGGTCCCACTCCCCCCGGCTGCGCCCGCCCCGACATGACGCCTGATCGCCCCCAGCGCTCCAAGCCGAACCCGGAACAGCCACGCCCACCCCCGCACCACCGCCGCACGCCCGCCGCCGACGGGATTGCGCCGGCTGATCTCCAGTCCGCAGCGGTCGGCCGTCTACCTCATCGCGCCACTCCGGTGGGGTGGGCGGGTTCCCCGTGTCACGTCAAGCGCCGCGTCGGCGCCCGGGACCGCCTCGCCCACCCGTTGGCGCTCGATGCCCGCTTGGGTTGAGCCGACCGCTGCGACCGCATGTGTCCAAGGCCGCGCCCGCCCCCGCTGTCGTCGGGCCTCCCGTCACGGAGGCAGAACTCGCGGGCGATGCAGCGCCACCGCACACGCGTCCCAGCCGAGAGCCGGCCCATTGGGGCAACCAGACCCGCTCACGGACTGGGAGCCAGCTGCCATTTCCGCCTTCCTTCCGCAACTCGAAAAGGACGAATTCTTAGGAAAAACCACCGAGTAAGAAACAACAGTGGGAAAACTGCCTAAGCAAAGACACCTAAATTGATACCCTGATCACAGAAACGAACCGGAAACATCAGCCACGCAAAGCTGATTTTGTGCTTATATTATCACACAATGCGCCTCAAGAGACACTTTTCAGGCAGACCCGTTTGCCCGCCTCAAATCCATAGAGTACGTAAAACCACCGTAAGGAGTCGTGCGGCTAGCCATCCTAGGCTGATACGGCGGTTTCGAGCGTGATCGTGAGATCCGTTCGCGGCGCCTGCAGGAAGCAAGCCCGGCAGAACCATCCGTCTGTGCCGCACTCTTTGTCCCCAGCGTTGTGACTGTTGCGTCCCTGTCCGCGTCCGGACCGAGCCGCGTGCGCTTCACGCGCGTGCGTGCGCCTCGGTCCTGACACGAGAGAGCAGTGCCGGGCTGCGCGTGCTGCTTCCTGCACAAACGAGCACAACCACGTGGAGAACATTCAAATGAATGGGGGACTGATGAAGACGACCAGTCGTCTGGCCATCGCCGCCGCAGCGAGCGTCATCGCAACGAGCGCGATGGCTGCCGATCTCGGCGGAAACTGCTGCGCTGACCTCGAGGAGCGGATCGCTGATCTCGAGGCAACGACGGTTCGCAAGGGCAACCGCAAGGTGTCGCTGACCCTGTCGGGCCATGTGCACCAATCGATCCTGTTCTGGGACGATGGCTATGAGCGCAACACCTACTACGGCTCGAACAACATCGACGTTTCGACCCGCTTCCGCCTTGTCGGTCAGGCCAAGATCGACGCCGAGTGGTCCGCGGGTTATTTGATTGAGATGGAGCCACTCGGGAAGTCGAACACCTCGGCCAACAACCAGCGCGATCAAAACAACGATCGGACGGACGTCAACACCCGTCACTCTGCCTGGTGGATCGACAATAAGCGCCTCGGTCGCGTCTGGGTTGGTCTGACGTCAGCCGCGACGGACGGTGTTGAGGCGATTACCCTTGCCAACACCAACTTTATCGCCAATCAAAAAGTCGGCCTGTTGATGGGCGGCTTCTTCCTGCGTGGCACGGACGGTAGCTTCATTCAGCGCACAGCAACTGCTGATGCAACTTGGAGCAACATTCTTGCTGGCAACAACGGCAAGATGAGCCTTGGTTCTGAGACCCGCCACAACGTGGTGAAATACGAATCTCCAACGATCGCTGGGTTTATCTTAGGTGCGACAGTCGGTGAGGATGACTATTGGGACGCGGCGCTGAAGTACGCCAATGAGTTCAATGGCATCCGCGTCGCGGGCGGCATCGGCTATGCTCAGGTGTCCGACGCCAACGAGAACAACACGGCGGGCTCCAATCACTGGGATGGCTGTGCTGACAACTTCGGGACGAACAAGGACCGTGATTGCTCGAGCCTTGCGCTCAGTGGCTCCATTATGCACGTGCCGACGGGCCTGTTCGTTAGCGCCGGCTATGAGCGGCGCAAGGACGACGGGCGCGCTGTCTTGTTCGGTGGTACCGCCGGCTTCTCCGATGAGGACACCCATTGGCACGTTAACGTTGGCGTAGAGCGGAACTTCATCGGCATCGGCAAGACCACTTTCTACGGTGAATACATCAATATGGACTCGACGCCGCTGACTGATGGACGAACCACGGGCTTCAATGGCGGCACTGTCGTAAACGCTGACGTGGATGTGTGGGGCATCGGAATGGTTCAGACCATCGATGCTGCCGCGATGGACCTCTACATCGGGTTCCGCAATCACTCTGCTGACGTGACGGTCAATACGTCTGGTCGGCTCAGCAGCCCAGCCGTGGAAGACTTCCAGCAGATCAACGCCGGCGGCGTGATCAGGTTCTGATCCCATCCTGCAAAGACTTCAGGCGGGGGCTCCGGTCCCCGCCTACGTCCCAAGATCAGACCCAACCCCGTCCCTCGCCTTGTCTTACGCCATTTCATTAGGCCATTTGCCAAAGAAACTGATCCCCCGTTCATCTGAGGAGGTAGACGCGACCGGCCCAGATCCGGCGCCAAACTCAAAACCCCGACCGGCGACGCGGCAGCTCCGTGTCAACCAGATCTGAACGCCGGGATTCAGCCCTCGGCCTCACGATTCGGACCGGAACGGCGGCAAGACTGTCGGGAGAAGCCCCTGGTCCCTCCATCTCCGGGACGCGTCGCGGGCTTCAACCGGCAGAAAAATAAGAACGGAGGCGGAACGCAGCCTCCGCGCTGGCCATTTCGTGACATTCGTGCAACTCGACAGGGCCGAACCGCCACGCCGACAGGATGTGGAGGTTGTCGGCCCCACATGCATTCGACTATCCACAAATCACTGTCATGAGTCGTGCGGCAGGGCCTTCCTAGGCTGAACCGGCGTTACAGACACCCTGTCCGGGTGTCCGGCGCCTGCAGGAAGCAAGCCCGGCAAAGCGAACACGTTCGCCGCACTCCGTACCTCCTGCGTTGTCATCGTTGCGTTTTGTCCGCGTCCGGTCCGAGCCGCGTGCGCTTTCACGCGCGTGCGTGCTGCTCGGTCCAGGCGTGTCCAAGCAGTGCCGGGCTGCGCGTGCTGCTTTCTGCACCAAACGTACACAAAGGAGATGGACCATATGAACGGGGGACTGTTCAAAACCACCAGCCGGACGGCTTTGGCCGCAGTGGCAGCGAGCTTCGCTGCGACGAGCGCCATGGCAGCCGACCTGGGCGGTAACTGCTGCGCCGACCTCGAAGAGCGCATTGCCGAGCTCGAGGCGACGACTGTCCGCAAGGGCAACCGCAAAGTGTCGCTCACGCTTTCGGGCTGGGTGCATCAATCGATCCTGTTCTGGGACGATGGCTTTGAGCGCAACACCTACTACGGCTCGAACAACATCAACACGTCGAGCCGGTTCCGGTTGGTCGGGCAGGCCAAGATCGACGCCGAGTGGTCCGCGGGTTATTTGATTGAGATGGAGCCACTCGGGAAGTCGAACACCTCGGCCAACAACCAGCTCGACCAAAACAACGGTCGGACGGATGTGAATACCCGTCACTCAACTTGGTGGATCGACAGCAAGCGCCTCGGTCGCGTCTGGGTCGGTTTGACGTCATCCGCGACGGACGGTATCGAGGCGATTACCCTTGCCAATACCAACTTCGTGGCAAATCAAAAGGTTGGCCTGTTGATGGGCGGCTTCAGGGCGCGCGGCACGGACGGTACCCTTTTTGATCGCTCGTGGAGTAACATCCTGGGCGGCAACAATGGCAAGATGAGCCTGGGTTCCGAGACGCGTTACAATGTCGTGAAGTATATCTCGCCCACAGTCGCGGGCTTTATCTTCGGGGCCACGGTCGGCGAAGATGACTATTGGGATGTGGGTCTGAAGTACGCCAATGAGTTCAACGGTGTCCGCGTCGCGGCTGGCATCGGCTACGCTCAGGTCACCGACGCCAACGAGAACAACTCAGCCGGCTCCAATCACTGGAATGGCTGTGCTGACAACGTCACGAACAATGATCGAGACTGCTCGAGCCTGGCGATGAGCGGCTCGCTCATGCACGTGCCAACGGGTCTCTTCGTCAGCGCTGGCTACGAACGTCGCGAGGATGACGGTCGCGCTAGATTGTTTGGTACTACGGCAGGCTTCTCGGATGAGGATACTCATTGGCACGTCAACGCCGGCATCGAGAGGAACTTCTTCGGCATCGGCAAGACGACGTTCTACGGTGAGTACATCGCTATGAGCTCCACTCCGTTGTCCAATGGTGGAGTCACGCGGGTGGGGGGGGGCGGCACTCCCATCATCGTCGACGCCGATGTCGACGTCTGGGGCCTGGGGATCGTACAGACCATCGATGCAGCTGCCATGGACCTGTACATCGGCTTCCGCAACCACTCGGCTGACGTGATGGTCAACGACGCCGGCACTCTGGCCAAGGCCGACCTTGAGGACTTCCAGCAGATCAACGTCGGCGGTGTGATCAAGTTCTGATCCAAGATCCGAAGCCAAATCGACACGGGGAAGAGCCGCCTTCGGGCGGCTCTTCTCTTTTTGGTGACACTTTCGGGACTACCATGTGAGACCGCCCCAGCGCCCGTATGGCGCTTCCACCACACCCTGTAATGAAACGTGGTCGCGGCGGCCGATTGTGTGCGTATCGCCTTGTTTTCGCACATGCGAGGGGGCATTTTCCGAGCGCGGGACATGACTGAGTCCCATTGCGGGGTCGATATGAGAGCACTACGCATGATCGTCCTGGGAGGTGCACTGGCTCTGGCCAGCACCGCCGCGTGGGCGTTCCAGGAGCAGCAGGGCGGGGCGGCCCCGGCTGCGCCCGGCAAGGCGCCGGCCAACGCCGCGCCGGCTGCAAATCTGGGTACGATCGAGGCGCCTGCCGCCAAGACCGGCGAGGGCACGGAGGTCCGGATCCCCGGTCTCGGTCGTTTGGGCGTACTGCCCAAGATGGATTTCGGTCTCGAGCTGCTCTATGGCGCAAACGATACGCGCCGGCTCGAGGGCGAGCGCAACGAGGCGGTGACGGGGTCCGACGACCTGACGATTCGCGGCACGCTGCGCCGCAAGTTCTGAGAGGGGGCCCCGGGTTCCGGCCCGGACACTCCAGACGCGAACGGGAGCCCTGGGCTCCCGTTTTTGCGTTTGGGCGGGCAGAGCCCCGTTCGTGCACCGCGCGACCGCGTTGGCACTCTCTGCCTTTCGCAGATCGAGTGGCCCTCTCACGGGCCCGTACCGCGTGCGCCCCCGGTCGTGATACCAAGGGCGCAAGCAGGGAGGAGCCAGACGATGATCCCCAACGCAGCCCCGATGTTCAATTTCGACCTCGGCGAGACCGCCGACGCCCTGCGCGACACGGTCCGCGCGTTCACGGCCGACGAGATCGCTCCCATCGCGGCCGAAATCGACCGCACCGATGAGTTCCCGCGCCATCTCTGGCCCAAGCTCGGCGCACTCGGCCTGCATGGCATCACGGTCGAGGAGGAATACGGCGGCTCGGGCCTCGGCTATCTCGAGCACTGTATCGCCGTCGAGGAGGTCACCCGCGGCTCTGCCTCGGTCGGCCTGTCCTACGGCGCCCATTCCAACCTCTGCGTCAACCAGCTGCGCCGCAATGGCAGCGAGGACCAGAAGCGCCGCTATCTGCCCAAGCTGATCTCCGGCGACCACGTCGGCGGCCTCGCCATGTCGGAGCCCGGTGCGGGGTCCGACGTCGTCTCCATGCGCCTCAGGGCGGAGAAGAAAGGCGACCGCTACATCCTCAACGGCACCAAGATGTGGATCACCAACGGCCCCGGCGGCGACGTCCTGATCGTCTACGCCAAGACCGATCCCGACGCCGGCTCGCGCGGGATCACCGCCTTCATCGTCGAGCAGGGCTTCAAGGGTTTCCGCGTCGCCCAGAAACTCGACAAGCTTGGCATGCGCGGCTCCAACACCGGCGAGTTGGTGTTTGAGGACTGCGAGGTCCCGGAAGAAAACGTGCTCGGCGCGGTCGGCAGGGGCGTCAACGTCCTCATGAGCGGCCTCGACTACGAGCGCGCCGTGCTGGCAGCCGGTCCTCTCGGCATCATGCAGGCCGCACTCGATATCGTCCTGCCGTACGTCCACGAGCGCAAGCAGTTCGGCCAGCCCATCGGCGAGTTCCAGCTGGTCCAGGGCAAGATCGCGGACATGTACGTGACCCTCAATTCCTGCCGGGCCTACGTCTACGCCGTGGCCAAGGCCTGCGACCGCGGCGAGACGACCCGCGAGGACGCCGCCGGCGCCATTCTGCTGGCCGGCGAGAAGGGGACGCAGGTGGCGTTGGACGCCATACAACTCCTGGGCGGCACCGGATATATCAACGACAGCCCCACCGGCCGCCTGCTGCGCGATGCCAAGCTCTACGAGATCGGTGCCGGCACCAGCGAGATCCGGCGCATGCTCATCGGCCGCGAGCTGTTCGCAAAGACGGCATGAGGCTGCCGGCGCGGGACCCGCTCACGGCTTCGCCGGCGGCTGGGCGTACCACTGTACCACCAGCGTGGCCGAAACGATCATCGCCGCCCCGGCCCAACCGATCGGCGACAGGCGCTCGCCCAGCAGCACCGCCCCCGCCAGCGCGGCAAACACCGTCTCCATGCTCACGAGCACCGCGGCTTCCGATGGCCCGGTGTAACGCAGCGCCACCGCCAGCAGCGTGAAGGTAAGGGCGCTCGACATCAGCCCGACATAGGCGATCTCCGGCGCCGCGCGCTGGAGGGCCTCCAGGCTCACGGTCTCCGCCGCGCACGCCCCGATCACCGCCAGCACCGCAACGACCACGAACTGCGCCGCCGTGAACGCCACGGGACGATTGAGCCGCGCGGAGGCCCCGACCGCGATCACATGCGCGGCCCAGAACACCGCCGAGATCATCACCAGGACATCGCCCGCACCGAACCCGCCGAGCGTGCCGCCGCCGAGAAGCCACGTGCCCGCAAACGACAACCCGACCGCCGCCCACACCGCCGCCCGCGGCGCCCGCGACTGCCACAGCCACGCTAGCAGTGGCACCAGCACGACATAGAGGCCGGTCAGGAAACCCGTGTTCGTCACGCTCGCGGTGACGATGCCACTTTGCTGGAACGCCGCTCCGAGAAAGAACAGAACGCCCGCTGAGACGATCACACCCGCCGCCTCGCGCGGAACGAGCAGCGGCCCACCCCGACGGCCTTCGATGACGGCCAGCGGCATCAGCGCGAGCGCGGCCACGATCGACCTGGCGGCAATAAACGTGAACGGCCCGATGTGCGACATCGCCGTCTTCTGGAACACGAACGCGAGCCCCCAGACGGCGGCACAGGCAAGCAGCAGAAGGTCGGCGTGCAGGCGGCGCATCCGTGAGCGGTAGCGGGCAAGCGGGGAGGGAGCAAGCACCAACGTCGACATCGCCCGGCCCCAGGGCGTATCCGGATAGAGCCCCTCCCCGTGGAGACGATCATGACGCTCAGTCCCTACCTCACGCCGATCCTCCTGCTGCTGGCCTCCAACGTGTTCATGACGACGGCCTGGTACGGCCACTTGAAGTTCACCACCAGTCCGCTGCCCCTGGTCATCCTCGTTTCATGGGGCATCGCATTCGTGGAGTATTGCCTCGCCGTGCCCGCCAACCGCTGGGGCCACGCCGTCTACTCGACAGCGGAGTTGAAAACCATCCAGGAGGTCATCACGCTGCTCGTCTTTGCTGCATTCTCGACGCTGGTGCTGAAGGAACCGCTCGGCTGGAACCACGCCGCGGGCTTCGCGCTGATCGCGGCCGGCGCAGCGCTCGTCTTCTATGGCAAGGCGTGAGCGCCAGCCGTTACAGGCCGCGCACGAGGTTACCGACCATCAGCGTGAAATAGGCGACGATGCTGAGCCAGAACTCCTGATGCGGCAGATACCGCGGCACCGGAAAGAAGCCGAGCTTGGTGACGATCGCCAGCGCCGCCAGCACGAACGAAATCAGGAAAACGGCAATGGAGGGTGGATTGAGACGCATTCCACAAAGGCTCCCTCGAGCAAGCACGAAACCGACCGCCCGATGCTACGACACCCGGACCGGCTTGTCGCCCTGTCCGGCGTCACGGCGAGCCATGTACCGCTGAAACGGATCCGCAAGGGCTGGACGTCAAGCGGGCGACTGAAGAAGGGAAGGGGTGTCAGAGAACCCGGCCTTCACCCAGGCCGCCTGCGCCATCGAAACCGGCTGGATCGACGATCATGCGCAGAACGCGTGCCTCAGCGGCGGCCTTGCCCACCTCGCGCCAGACGACCAGAACGAAGGATTGACCGGTCCGATCCGTCGCCGTGCGAAGCACGTTGCCTTCGACGGGCTGGACCTCGACCACCGCGTAGGTACGCACCGTTCCATCGCCACCTGTCAGCGACAACTGCTGGCCGACCTGGAGGCCCTTGCCCTGGCTGTCCGACCGCGCCGGCCCGGCCGTCGTACGCACGATGTGACCGGAAGGATGCGGCTGGCCGTCGAGCCAGAACTGCTCGGAGCCGGCCACCGGCGCACCGCCCGAGTTCACGACTGCCACCGTCGTCGCACCACCGGGCATCTCCGCCAGCGCGCGTGCAAATCCGACTTCCAGCAGGCTGTCGCTCGAGATCCACGATGCCGTCGCCAGCAGCCCCCCAGCCAGGATGCCGGCTCCGGCCAAAAGTCCGATCCGGTTGATGCGCTGGTTCCCGGCCATCCTCATCTCCTCGCCAACTCGGTTCTGCCCGAATATAGGCGTTGCGATGCGGCCGAATAAGGGCCCAGCTTAGCGGGACCGCCGACCGACCACTGCCCGCTCAGAGGCGTAAGCCTGTACCAGATGGCGCCAGAAACCGATGTTGAGCGCCGTCAGGATCGAGAAAACAAGTCCGAGCAGCACCGTCGCCATCACCGGGTCGGCCCGCCGGAACACATTACCCGGCAGCCAGGAGGCATAGATCGGCTCCCCCGTCAGCGGCAATTGCGCCAGGAGCTGCTGGCCCAGCGCTACGCTATCGATGGTGAACGTCACCAGATCGCCCGAGGGTACCTGTGCTTGCGCGCCGGTATGGCCGGCGACCAACACCACCAGCGCCACGAACACGCCAGTTCCAACAGCACCATCACGCACGAACCGCAACACGCCCTGCCGGCCCGCCCGTCCCCCGCGCCCCAAGGTCTCTTTCGACTGCCGCATCACCAGAATCTCCCTCCGCACCCGTTCCGCATCCGCCTCCGCAAGGCCACTGCCTCGCCGCATCCCACCAAGCCATGTCCGTGTGGCAGCCCGTGGCCCGGATTGTGGCGCCCGCGGCGCAAAAGTTTGAACAGCGTTCCATTGATGCGAGGTGTGGGAAAGCAGTCACACCGGACCCGGACGACGGGGCAGACAAAAGCGACCCCGTCCGAATGAACAATGTTGCCCCAACCGCCCCCGCGCATGGCGCTTCGTCGACGCCAGTCCCCTACCGCCATGATTTCGACGAGAACTGCTCTCAACACGTGAATTAAGTGTTGCGCAGGGGAGGGGTACCGCGGCTTGCCCCACCCCTTTCATTCTGCGATAGTGGCACCTAGATCACACTCGCCAGCAGCTGAAGGCCTGGCGGCGCTCGCAAAGGGAGCAAGAAATGGGTAGCTTGAGCATCTGGCACTGGATGATCTTCCTGGTCGTCGCGCTCCTTCTTTTCGGCGGCAGCGGCAAGATCTCATCGATCATGACTGACGTCGCCAAAGGCATCAAAAGCTTCAAGAAGGGCATGGCCGAGGACGAGGAGAAGGCGGAGACCCCCGCCCCCAAATCGATCGACCAGGCGACCCCCGTCTCTTCGGAGCGCGTCGGCCAGGAAAGCTCCACCAAGGCGAGCTGACGTAACAACAGGACCGACGCACCGTCCGGTTGCAAGCGCCGCTCGGCCCAGCGTGGGCATGGGCGGCGCTTCACATTTGGCGCCCGGTGCGGCGCGCCCGTTTCCCGGCAAGTCACGATCGACGTGACCGCAGCGCGGGCGACGGGCGGCAGGTTCAGGCGGGAAGGCATCAGGCGGGACGAGACATGTTCGATCTCACTTCCAGCAAGCTGCTCCTGGTGGGGCTGGTGGCCCTTCTGGTCGTCGGACCGAAGGATCTGCCGGTTCTGCTGCGCACGATCGGCCGCTACCTCGGCATGATCAAGCGGCAAGCCGCGGAGTTTCGCCAGCAGTTCGACGAGGCGATGCGCGAATCCGAGCTCAGCGAGCTGAGGAAGGACGTCGAGAACCTCGGCCGTGAAGCAGAGGACACGTTGCGCGACGCAAGCCGCTCCGCTCAGGAAGAATTCGACAAGGCGAGCAACGAGCTTGAGCCCAAGCCGAACGGCGCCGAGCCCGCCTCGACCACGACGCCCGCATCGGGCGACGTCGACGGCGCCACACCGACAAACGAGCCGGCCTTGTCCTCAAGCGAGGCCGCACCGCCCCAAAGTCCGGCCGTCGCGGCAGCCGCCGCGGCCGCCGACGCCCCCTCTGCCTCCCCGCAACCCTCCAAGAGCGGAGTGTGAGCCGTGCAGGACATGACCCCCGGCAATGGTGCCGAGCGCGATCCCGAGCGCGCGGGCCATGACGATATCGAGGCGTCGAAGGCGCCGTTGATGGAGCACCTGATCGAGCTGCGCCAGCGCTTGATCTATTCCATGATCGGCATCGGCATCGCCTTCATCCTGTGCTTTGCCTTCGCACGCGAGATCTACACGATCCTCGCAAAGCCCTATCAGTGGGCCGCGATGTGGGCGACCGGCAAGTCCGACGTGAACATGATCTTCACGCACCCAGCCGAGTTCTTCTTCACGCAGCTCAAGCTCGCGCTGTTCGGCGCCGTGTGCCTGTCGTTCCCCAACCTGGCGACGCAGGTCTACAAGTTCATTGCACCCGGCCTCTACAAGAACGAGAAGGATGCCTTCTTCCCCTATCTGATCGCCACACCGATCCTCTTCATCACCGGCATCCTCGTCGTGTACTTCATCGTCGCGCCGATGATGATGTACTTCTTCCTGAAGATGCAGTTCTCCAGCGCGGAGCTGAACATCGAGATGCTGCCGCGCGTGGCCGACTACCTGTCGCTGATCATGACGCTGATCCTCGGCTTTGGAATCTGCTTCCAGTTGCCGGTGGTGCTGACGCTGCTTGCGCGCGCCGGCATCGTCAATTCCGAGGCCCTGCGCTCGTTCCGCCGTTACGCCATCGTCGCCATCACCGGCTTCGCCGCCGTGCTGTCGCCGCCCGATCCGTTCTCCATGATCGCCATGGCGCTGCCCACGGTGCTGCTCTACGAGGGCTCGATCTGGGCCGTCGCCCGCATCGAGAAGATGCGCGCGGCGAGCCAGCCGACCGACGACGCCACGCCGGCGTGAGGTGAGGGGGGGCGGGCTGCAGGGGCGCCGCCCCTGCACCCCGCCACAGGGCTCGCCCTTTGGAAACCTCTCGGCCGCGCGATGCCCGACGCTCAGGGAACAACCAGGCTGTGGGAGCGAGAGGGCGATGGGTCCGGGAGGTGTCCTCGCGGTTCGGTCGTGGGGCGTAAGCCCCGCAAGCGCCACCAGGCTCTTCCCATGCCCCACCCGCCACCCTGGACCGTCTACGTCCGAGCGCCTATAGACCTCGCTATGACAGCGACGCCTCTGTCATCCTGGGCCTCGTGCCCGGGATCCATGGCACCGCGCCGGTCCAGGACAACCCCGGGACGATTGCGTAACGTGTGCGAGGGCTCGACCGACCAGACGCGAGAGACCACCCGTGTTCGACATCAAATGGATCAGAGACAACGCAGCCGCCTTCGACGACGGCCTGAGGAAGCGCGGGCTGCCGGCGCAATCCAAAGAGCTGATCGCGCTCGACGACCAGCGCCGCCAGCACGTCACCACGCTGCAGGACAAGCAGGCACGGCGCAACGCGGCGTCCAAGGAGATCGGCGCGGCCAAGAAGGCGAAGGACGAGGCCAAGGCGAGCGCGCTGATGGCCGAGGTCGCCGCGCTCAAGGATGATCTTGCCAGGGGCGAGGAGGAGGAGCGCCGGCTCGACGCCGAGATCCGCGCAGCGCTCGAGGTGATCCCGAACCTGCCGCGCGACGACGTGCCGGAAGGCGCGGACGAGACCGGCAACAAGGAAGTGCGCCGCGTCGGCGAACCGCCGAAGATTCGACTTCAAGCCCAAGGAGCATTTCGAACTCGGCGAGGCGCTCGGCCTGATGGACTTCGAGCGCGCGCGCAAGATTTCCGGCGCGCGCTTCGTGGTGCTGAAGGGCGAGCTGGCGCGCATGGAGCGCGCGATCGCGCAGTTCATGCTCGACATTCACACCGCCCCGGCGAGCGGCCAGACCGGCGGCTACACCGAGGTCAACCCGCCGATGCTGGTGAAGGACGAAGCGGCGTATGGCACGGGCAATCTGCCGAAGTTCGCGGAGGATCTTTTCCAGACGGAGAACGACTTCTGGCTCATCCCCACCGCCGAAGTCTCGCTGACCAATCTCGTGCGCGAGGAGATCCTCGACGAGGCGCAACTGCCGATGCGCATGACCGCGTGGACGCCGTGCTTTCGCTCCGAAGCCGGCGCAGCCGGCCGCGACACGCGCGGCATGATCCGCCAGCACCAGTTCTCCAAGGTCGAGCTGGTCTCGATCACGACGCCGGAAACATCGCTCGACGAGCACGAGCGCATGACCGCATCGGCCGAGGAAGTCTTGAAGCGCCTCGGCCTGCCGTTCCGCACCATGCTGCTGTGCACCGGCGACATGGGCTTTGCCTCGCGCAAGACCTACGACATCGAGGTCTGGCTGCCCGGCCAGGACGCCTATCGCGAGATTTCGTCCTGCTCGGTGTGCGGCGACTTCCAGGCGCGCCGCATGAATGCGCGCTATCGCGCCGGCCGGCAGCAAAGACGTCCGCTACGTCCACACGCTGAACGGCTCGGGCCTCGCGGTCGGCCGCACGCTGATCGCGGTGATGGAAAACTACCAGCAGGCCGACGGCTCGATCGTCGTCCCCGAAGCGTTGCGGCCCTATATGGGTGGGCTTGACGTCATCGCCAAGCCCTGAGCGGAGCATCAATGCGCATCCTCGTCACCAACGACGACGGCATCGACGCGCCCGGCCTGGACGTCATGCGCGAGATCGCGGCCAAGCTGTCGAACGACGTCTGGGTCGTCGCGCCGGAGACCAACCAGTCCGGCGCCTCCCACTCGCTGACGCTGCACGAGCCGTTGCGTTGCCGCGCCGTCGGACCACGCTCGTTCGCCGTGCGCGGCACGCCGACCGATTGCGTCATCATGGGCGTGCGCCACATCCTGAAGGACACGCCGCCCGACCTCGTCCTGTCCGGCGTCAACCGCGGCGCCAACCTCGCCGAGGACGTCACCTATTCCGGCACGATCGCGGGCGCCTTCGAGGGCACGCTGCTTGGCGTGCGCTCGATCGCCATGAGCCTCGCCTACGGGTTCGACAAGAACGGTGGACTGAAATGGCAGACGCCGCTAGTGCACGGCCCGGGCATCGTGCGCGACCTGCTGGCCGCCGAATGGTCTGAAGGTGTGGCCATCAACGTCAACTTCCCCGACCGCGTGCCCGACGAGGTCGCCGGTATCGACGTCACCCGGCAGGGTCGCCGCGACCAGCAACTTCTGCACATCGACCAGCGCGCCGATACGTGGGGAACGCCCTATTACTGGCTCGGTTTCGAGCGCCGCCGCTCCAACCCGCCCCAAGGCACCGATCTCGCCGCGATCTACGGCGGGCGCATTTCCGTGACGCCACTCTATTTGAACCTCACGCACGACCGCACGCGTGAGAGCCTCGAGCAGCGTTTCTCCACAAAGCGCTGATCCGCAGGCACTCTTTCAGAAATCGGAAACACAATCGCCGCGAGTTCGGCACAAACGCGCCGCGCTATCAGCGCATTCCTTCCGTATACCAGCGACACTGCTCGACTGCGCGTCACGCTATCGTTCCCGATGCCGCCGCGCGCATCGCCTCCCATTCCCAACGGGCAAACGGGGATGCCGCGGCGACGCGCGGAAGGCGGACCGACGAGTGCGCTTGCGGTCGGTGCCGACGGAGGAGGGGCTCACCAGAACTGTCCAGGGTCGTTAACGCGACATTAACCCAAGGACGGTTAATCGAAGGTGAGTGTAGAGGTGCGTCACATGTCCCATGCGAACCGTTTCGTGCGTTTCGAGCTCTCGTCGGTCCATCGTTTGACCGCAACCCTCGCAGCCGGTGCCGCCGTGCTGCTCTCGGGCTGCAGTGCCGACATCGCCCGCTTCGATTATCCCCCCACATTCAATCTGACCGAAGGCCAGCGCACGACGACGTCGTCCACGACGCCGCCTGTCGGCATGTCGGCCCCGGCCGCGACCGATTCAGGCATCGGCGGCCCCGAGCCCGCCTACCGGCCTTCCGGCAACTCAATCTACACGCCCCAGCGCGTGACGCCCCCGACGCCCGGCGTGCAGATGTCCGCTCTGCCCGAGCCGGCCGCTCCTGCGCCGTTGAACTCCGCTCCACCCCCGCGTCGTGATCTGCGCGCCGTGCGCCCCGCCGCGGCATCGCCGCCGCCTGCCCGGGAGCTCGAGAAGGGTGACGTCATCACCGTCGAAAGCGGCGACACCCTCTATGGCTTGTCGCGCAAGCACCACGTCTCGATCTCCGAGCTGATGTCGGTCAACGGTTTGACCTCCCCGCGCATCCGCCCCGGCCAGCAGTTGAGCCTGCCCGCTACCGGCGGCGCGGTCTCCGCCGCCCCTTCCGCGCGGCCCCACCGCACGCCCGTGCGTCCAGCCGCAGTCGCCCCCGCCCCCGACAGCGGCGGTGCCGGCACTCACACGGTGCAGCCCGGCGACTCGCTCTACAAGATCGCTCGTCAGCACGGTACCACCGTCGCCAGCCTGAAGGCCGCCAACGCCATCTCCGACCCGCGTGCCCTTCGGCCGGGCACCGTGTTGACGCTGCCGGGCGCCGGCGGGGCGACGCTGGCCGCAGCACCGCCCGCCCGCGCCCCCGCCAACCCGCCCCCCGCGCCCCTGCGTCCCGTCAGCGAGCCGGTCTCGAGCGTCGCAGCGATCGCGCCGGCGCCGCCGTCCGGTCCCGCCGCGGGCAGCGTCGTACCCACGATCGTCAACGGCACGGCCGCAAAGGTCGCGTCCGCGCCGGCCACCACGGTGAGCGACGCGCGACCGGTCGTGCCGCCGCTGCCCTCCGTTGAATCCAAACCCGTGAAGGTGGCCGAGATCCGCCCGGATCCCGCCCCGTCAGCGAATGCAATGCCTGCCATGTCGGGCAAGCTGCGCTGGCCCGCAAAGGGCAAGGTCGTCGCCAACTTTGGCGCCCGCGCCGATGGGAGCCACAACGACGGTGTCAACCTCGCCGTGCCCCTGGGCACCGATATCCACGCAGCCGAGGGCGGTGTCGTCGCCTACGCCGGCAACGAGTTGAAGGGTTACGGCAACCTCGTCCTGATCCGCCACGACAACGGCTGGGTCACAGCGTACGCCCACGCCGACCAATTGCTCGTCAAGCGCGGCGACAAGGTCCGGCGCGGACAGGTGGTCGCGAAGGCCGGCAAGACCGGCACCGTCGATCAGCCGCAGGTGCATTTCGAATTGCGGATGGGCTCCAAGCCCGTCGACCCGCTGCCGTACATGGAAAAGAGCTGACCAACAGCCCGAGCGGCCACATTCGGACACATGAACGGGGCACTACGCGGGCGGGGCCGGACATCGCGTTCGGCCCCGCTCTTCGCGTAGGACCTCGCCGACATGGACCGTGCAGGTCACCCCGCGTGGCCCCCGGGCGCATCACGCCGGCAGAGGCGCGATGTAGGGCACAGGCACGAAAAACCGCCCGCCGACCGTCTTGAAGGCATTGTGCGCGCTCGCCTGCGACGCGACGCGCAACGCCTGCATGGCCAGTCCCGCAGTGGTCTCGCGCCAGAACCACGTGTCGACCTGACGTGCGGCTGGCTGCTCGCCCTGCGCTTGCGCAGCCTCGTAGCAGTAGGCCTTGAGATCGTCGACCACGTAGCGCAGCGCCAGCGCCGGCGCGAAGCCGTTCCCGGCGTCCGCAATCTGCCCCTCCAGGAATTCCGACATGAACGCCGGCCACGTCTCAGGCGCCATCCGGCTGGTGCCGACGGTGGAACGCCCGAACCGTTGCTTGAACGCCGCGTTATGGGGCGCAAGCAACGAGATCTCGGACGCCAGGGCCGCCGACCACTCTTCACCGAGCCCGGGAAGGCGCGGTGACGGTAAGGCGAACGGCGGACGCCAGCCTGCCCTGTCGCTCCAGCTCGGCGCCTGGTCCGGGAAGTCTTCCAGAATGAACGGCCCGTCGGTCCGCTCCAGCAGGCCGAGCGCCGACATCACCACCCGACGCTGGAAGGCAGCGTCGCCAGGCTCCCCGACAGGACGCCCCAACTGGAACGGCACATAGAGGCCACGCGGCGGCAGGCTCTTTTCCATGTGCATGCGCACGATGCCAAGCACCGTCGTCGCCAGGCCACGCAGCTCGATCATGTGGGCCAGCGCGCTCACGGCGCGCGTGCACAGTGGTCAGACAGGGCTGAAGAGGATCGCGTCGATGCGATCCCGCTTCAGTCGTTCCACGATGCTGTCAGCTGTCTCTTCCATCATCTTGGGATCGGTCGAGCCCATGAAGGCGTAGTGCCGGTCCCCAACGCTGCCGATCACACCCTCGGCCGCCAGCTCTTTCAGCCGGTCGATGGGATAGATGGTGTTGATGTCGCGCTGCCAGCCCACCCGGTCGTAGTTGATCGAGGGGTGGCTCATCAAGATGTCGCCGGTCGCCAGCGCGGCAGGCAACTCCTTGAAGCCCGCGCTGCCCGGCGGTAACGGGTCCTCGCCGCGCGCAAACAGCGCCGCCGAGGAGATGATGGCCACACGCCGCTCGCTCAGCGGCGCCCCTTGCACCCAGGGCCGGGTCGCCGGCGTCGGGCAGTCGAGCGCGACGATATTCGCCCGCGTCGGCTCGGGAATGTCCTCGATACGGGCCAAACGGCGATCCCCCGGTCGGACGGCGCGTTACGTTCCAGCCCGCCCAGTCGTCCGGTATTGGATACGCACAGGAGAGTGCTGTCAACGCGCCCTGTGCGCCGGCAGCGCGCCCGAGACCAGGCTACTCCAGGGAAAGGTCGCTCTCCTTGGCGATCCGCTCGAAGGCCTCCGAGCTGCCCTTGATCCGGTACTGGTTCTGACCGTCCTCCAGGGGCGGCATCAGCCGCAGCACCTTGTAGCGCGTGGATGAGGCGAGCGAGTTCAGCCGCGCTGGCCTGAGAAGCACGGACTGACCGATCTTGTACTTGTGAGCTGCCACGGGTCGCTCCTCCTGGTGGTGAACGCGAGCCCCGAAAGGCCGCCAGACCGCCACCCTAGCAGGTGCGGGCGTACCCAGGGGAAATCATCGCCGGCCGAAGTCCGCCTGCGCCCCCTTGCGCCGCCGCGGCGGCCGGGCGTCACCGCCCTGCCCTCCGAAAAACTGGGCCCTCTGCTGGGCCCGCAGCGCCTTCTGGCTCGCCTGGCGCGCCGTCAGCGCCCGATACCCGACCCAGCCCGTGACCACCGATCCGATCAACGCTGCCCCAACGATCGCCATCCACACGTCACCGTCTCCGCTTGGTCGCCTTGCCGATGGGGCACGACACGCCGATCGCGTGGCGGATCACCAGGAGAGCGACGATGCGCGTCAATCCATTAACAAAGCACCCGAAACCTTTGCCACTGTGGAGGCAAGTCGGGCCGGTGTCAGTCCCCGCGGCTGGCGACATCGCGGATCGGTACGCCCGGCTCCCGCTTCGCGCGGCGGATCGCCAGCGTTGTCTTGACTGTTGCCACATTCGGCGCTGCCGTAAGTTCGCGGGTCACGAACTCCTGGAACGCGGGCAGGTCGGGAGCGACACAGTGCAGGAAATAGTCGCTCTCCCCCGATAGCATGTGCGCCTCGCGGACAAGCGGCCAGGCGAGCACACGGTTCTCAAAGGCGCGCAGATCGCCCTCGGCCTGGCTGTGCAGGCCCACCATGACAAAGGCGGTGACTGGATACCCCAGCGCCGCCTCATCGAGCAGCGCGGTATAGCCCGTGATCAGTCCGGCATCCTCCAGTGCCCGCACGCGCCTGAGGCAGGGCGGAGGAGAAAGGCCCACCCTGGCGGCCAGCGCCACATTCGTCAGCCGGCCGTCGGCCTGCAGTTCGCGCAGGATACGCCAGTCGGTGGCATCGAGCAGATCGCGGCGCGGCACGTCGGGGCTTCCTCCTCACGGCAATCACCCTTCGCCCACACCTAGCCAAACGGGTAATGAATGGCAAGAAACACGCTAGCAAAACGACCGAATCGAACGGAAAACCACCCGAGCCCCGCTGCCTCCACCGCCAATGACGGGCTGCGGCGGTGCGTGCTATCGACACCGCGGTTGCACCGGTAGACACGCTTCACACAGCCGCAACCGCAGTGCCGGGCAGACGCAACCCAAAGCCCGAGACGAGGTCCATGCCGACCGCCGACCCAACGCCCTCCACGTCCGCTCACCCGCTCGCCGGTGCGCGCGGCTGGATCATTACCGATGGTAAGGCCGGCATGGTCGTCCAGGCGCGCGGCGTCGCCGAGGCGCTGGGGCTCGTCGTGGAGACCAAGACGGTCGAGCTGAGCGGCTGGGCGCGCCTGACCGCGCCGTGGGGCCCCGTCCAGCCCCACGACCGCTTCGGCGCGCCAGGATCGCAATTCACGCCGCCCTGGCCCCAGGTCGCCATCGCCACCGGCCGCGCCAGCATTCCCTATATCCGCCGCCTGAAGCGTCTGGCCGGGCCCCAGACCTTCACCGTCATTCTGCAGGACCCGCGCACGGGGGCGAAGGCCGCCGATCTCATCTGGGTGCCGGCCCACGACAAGCTGCGCGGCCCCAACGTGATGACCACGCTGACCGCGCCTCATTCCTTCTCGCACGAGCGCTTGTCGGCCCTGCGCGCCAGCGCGCCGCCGGAGATTGCCGCCTTGCCGACGCCGCGTGTAGCCGTGATCCTAGGCGGCAAGAACGGCGTCTACCGCTTCACCGAGGCCGACGACGATCGCCTCGAGGCGGCCTTGCGCGACCTGGCGGCCCTGGGCGCAAGCTTCATGATCACACCCTCGAGGCGTACGCACCGCCGCCTGATCGAGGCCGCCGACCGTGGCACCGCGCAAAGCCCGCGCATCCTCTGGGACACCACTGGCGAGAACCCTTATCCCCAGTTCCTGGCAAACGCCGACGCGTTGGTCGTAACCGCCGACAGCGTCAACATGACGGGGGAGGCCTGCGCCAGCGGCCGGCCCGTATTCGTGTTCACCCCCTCCGGCGGCAGCGACAAGTTTGCCCGCTTTCATGCCGCCCTCAACCAGGCTGGGGCAACACGACCGCTTCCCGATCACCTTGGAAGCTGGCAGACATGGACCTATGCGCCGCTGTTCTCGGCGGCAGAGATCGCCGCTGAGATCGAACGGCGGTGGACACGGCGCCGCGCCATGCTCGGGGGCTTGACCGCAGGCACGTGAGACGCGGCAGACCGCCGGTTCAGGTCCGGCAGGGTGGAGGACGATCGACATGGCGCATCTCGACATTGCAAGGCTCGCGGCCGCCGAGCTTCACACCGAGCCGTATATGTACACCGTGGTCCCCAATTTCATTTCCGCCGAGAGCCTGCGTCGCGTCATCGAGACCTATCCGTCCATCAGCCAGGGCGGATCGTTCCCCATCGAATCGCTCAGGACCGACATGGTCATCAAGGAAGTGATCGACGAACTCGACGGTCCCATTTTCCAGAAGGCGATCGAGGACAAGTTCGGCGTCGACCTGACCGACCGGCCCAAGATGTACTCGCTGCGCGGCTACACCCGCGGCAAGGACGGCCAGATCCATACCGACAGCAAGGACAAGATCATCACCGTCCTGCTCTACTTCAACGAGAATTGGAACCAGGACGGCGGCCGCCTGCGCATCCTGAAGAACGGGCACGACGTCGACGACTTCGTCACCGAGGTGGCTCCAGACAACGGCACGCTGCTGGTCTTCAAGCGCTCCGACAACTCCTGGCATGGCCATCATCCCTTCGAGGGCCCGCGCCGCTCGCTGCAGATGAACTGGATGACCAGTGAAGGCTCGAAAGGCTGGCACCGCGTCCGCCACAAGCTGTCGGCAGCCGTCAAGAAGATTACGGCCACCGGCTGATTCTGCTTCGCGACCGGCTGGAGTGACGGCGGCACCCGCCGCCGGCCGACTCGCGTTATCCAGTCGGCGGGGCCCCCACGGGCGCCGGGAGAACACCAGCCGATGGGCGGCCACACCAAGCTCGCGTCGGAACTGACGGCCGCTGGCAGCCGGCCGCGCCCCCAAACCATCGCCACTCCAGCGATCTGGCGCCGCATCCGGCTTTTGTCCGAGATCGCTGTCTTCTACGTCGGCGCGCCGCTGATGGTGACATTCGTCGTTTACGGCCTGCGCCTGCCACTATTCCTGGTTCTGCCCCCGGTCCTGCTGGCCGTGATCGCCTTCCTGCTGTGGGACCGTTCCTTCGATATCCGGCGGGAGCTTGCACGCGACGTGTCGCTGCTGACGGTCATCGCCATTCTCGCCACGTTCTGCGTCATCGGCGGCCTGATCGCGGGCTACGTCGCCAGCGAGATGCCGCGCCAGTTCCTCTCGATGCCGCGCAACCGGCCCCGGGTCTGGATCACGATCCTCGTGCTTTACCCGGTCCTGTCCGTGGCGGCGCAGGAGCTCGTCTACCGCACGTTCTTCTTTCACCGATACGGGCCGCTGTTCGGTGAGCGACGCTGGCTCGCCATCCTCGTCAACGGCGCCCTGTTCGCCACTGCCCACATTATGTTCTACAACCCCGTCGCATTTCTCAGCACCTTCCTGGGCGGATGCCTGTTTGCCTGGCGCTACACCGCCACCCGCTCCTTCTGGGCGGTCTGCCTGGAGCATACGCTGTACGGCTGGCTGATCTTCACGATTGGACTGGGCGGCTACTTCTTCACCGGGATCGCCAACCCCATGCTGCGCTGAACCGCGCAGCGGTAGGGTGACAAGCGGTCATGCCACGTCGGGTCACTCGCGCCTGAGCACCGCGTTCACGATACCATTGGCCCAGCCCTTGGCCTGGAACGTGCGCTGCAGCTCCGCGGCGTCATAGAGCGTCTGGACCCAATCGAAGAACGCGATCGGCGTCTTGGCGCAATCCGCCAGATAACGCTCGAAGAAGGCGTCGAGGATGCCGGTATCGGCCTGCCGGATGTGGCCGAAACGCAACGACAGCTGCTTGACCGCCTCCGCGATCGGCTCGCCCTCGACGACGTGACGGTAGAGCGTGCTCATCAGGCCCGCCCGGTCGGCGCCGGATTTGCAGTGCATGAGCATTGGGTACTCGATCGACAGCAGCAGATCCCGGGCCGCCAGCACTTCCTCCCGGGAGGGTGCGGCGCGCGAGCGCACCTGAAAGTTCACCAGCCGGATCCCGTGTCGCGCGCACGCCTCTTCTTCCAGCCAGTAGCTGCCGCAGGGGCGCGGCCCCCTCAGATTTACGATCGTACGAATACCCTCACGGGCGAGGCTGGCAATCTGATGTGGCGCCGGCTGCGCTGAGCGCCACGCCTTGTTTCCCAGCCGGTGCCGGTTGACGTAGATGACCCGGAAAATACCGTGATCCACCAGCAGCATGTCGGCATACTTCGTCGCCGGCCCCAGCGTGCGCCGGGCCCACGGCGGGGCGTTGTCGATGATCGCATGCCGCCAGGGCAGAGTAATGCGCTTCATCGCGCGTCGGGTACGTTTGGCTAGGCTCGGCATACCGTGTCTTCGCAAGAAGGCGCGTTGCGCGATCACCCGCTGCGCGTGGGAGGACGGAAGACATCGTTGCGCGGATGCCCCTCGGGGCGTTACGGCTGGACCTGAGCCGGGCGACGTTGCCTGTTTGCGTTCGCTAGATATCCGCTGTAGAGACCACCTTCAAGGGGGAGAGCCCGCGCGCGGCACCGCAGCGCACAGCTCCCTGATCTCGAACAGAGTTCTCGATGGCGCTCGGCGGGCAGAATAAGGCACGGATGCGCGCGCTCGCGGGACGCTCTCTGGCGGGCTACATCCGCCTCGTCGCGCGCACCGCCAAGACGGTCCACGAGCCGCCGGATCTGGTTTCGCGGCTGGTCGGAGCCCATCCCTTCATCATGGGCGTCTGGCATGGCCAGTTCCTGCTTGTGCCCCTCCTGTCGCAGCCCGGCGTGTCCGTCCGCGTCATGGTCGCGCGACACGGCGACGCCGAGGTCATCGCGGAGGCCCTACGACGTTTCCCAGGCGTCGACCTCATTCGTGGGGCAGGAGCCGGCGGTCGCAGCCGCGACCGCGGCGGCAGCCATGCCCTGCGCGCTTCCGTGCGCGCGCTCGACGACGGCGCCACCCTGATCATGACGGCCGACGTGCCGCCCGGCCCCGCGCGCCGCGCCGGATCGGGCATCATCACCCTTGCACGCCTGTCAGGCCGGCCCATCATACCGGTGGCCGCAGCCAGCTCTCGCTTCAAGAGCTTCGACACCTGGAGCCGCATGACGGTCAACCTGCCGTTTGGGAAGGTGGCCTACGTCGGCGGCGATCCCATCCATGTGCCCCGCGAAGCCGATGCCGCAACGCAGGAGGCGCTGCGCCAGAAGCTCGAGGATGAGCTCAATCGCCTGACGGTCCGGGCCTATGAGCTGAGCGGTGGCGATCTCGCCCGCGCCATGCCGCACGGCGCGCCGGGCGCCCCGCCGCCGCCCTTGCCGCTCCGGCTCAAGGCCTACCGCGGTGCCATGCGCCTCGCCCCGGTCGTCGCGCCCTCGGTGCTCGCTTGGCGTGAGCGCCAGGGCAAGGAGGAGGGGCGGCGGCGCGGCGAGCGGTTGGGCGTGGCCAGTGCACCGCGCCCCCTGGGCTCCCTGGTATGGCTGCATGCCGCCAGCGTCGGCGAGGTCAATGCCATCCTGCCCACCTTGGACGCGTTGGCTGCTGCCCGGCCCGATCTGTCGTTCCTTCTGACGACCGGCACCACAACGTCGGCGCGGCTGGCCGCCCAGCGCCTCGGCGCGCGCGCGGTTCATCAGTACCTCCCGCTCGACGCACCCCAATACGTCAACCGGTTCCTCGATCATTGGCGGCCTGATCTTGCGGTGTTCACCGAGTCGGAGATCTGGCCGAACCTCGTGCTCGCCGCCCAGGCGCGCGGCATCCCCCTGGCGCTCGTCAATGCGCGCATGTCCTCCAGGAGTTTCGACCGCTGGCGCCGCAATCTGCCGGCGGCCCGCCCGCTGTTCTCCGCTTTCGACGTCGTCCTCGCCCAAAATGACAAGCTCGCACGATGGCTCGCCCAGGTCGGCGCCCGCGAGCCCATCGACGGCGGCAACCTGAAGATCGATTCGCCGCCGCCGCCGGCCGATCCAACAGTCATGGCCGCCATGCGCCAAGCACTCAACGATCGTCCCGTGTTTTTGGCTGCGAGCACGCATGAGGGCGAGGACGAGATCGTGATCGCCGCCCACCGCCGCATGGTGCGCGACCTGCCGGGCCTGTTGACGATCATCGCACCACGCCATCCCGAACGCGGCACCGCGATCGCAGAATTGGCCAAGGGACTGGGCCTCGCTGTCACGCAGCGCTCCCTCGGCGGAATGCCCGGGGCGGCGACCGACATCTACGTGGCCGACACCATCGGTGAACTCGGCTCCTTCTACGCGCTCGCCCCCGTTGCTTTCGTCGGCGGCTCGCTCGCCCCCCGCGGCGGCCAGAACCCGATCGAGCCCGTGCGCCTGGGCAGCACCGTCATCGTCGGCCCCAACGTCGGAAATTTCTACGACGCCTATCGCGCTCTCGCCCGGCGCGGCGGCATTATCGAGGTCACGGACGCGGACACGCTGGCCGTCGCCGCCGCCCGCCTTCTCACCGACCCTCAAGCGCGCGATACGATGCGGACCGGCGCCACGGCCGCACTCGAGCGACTGTCGGGCGCGCTGGCCCTGACGGTCGAGCGGCTGCTGGCCTTGTTGCCCGTCGCAAAGGACGTCGCGCGTGCCGATTGACGAACCCCCGTGGTGGTACGCCGGCGACACGGACCCGCGCGCGCAGGTGTTGCGCCCCCTCTCGCAACTCTACGGCTGGGTCGCGACGCGGCGGATGTCACGCCCGCCCCGTCACCGCAGTTCGTTACCGGTCGTTTGCATCGGCAATTTCACCGCTGGCGGCACTGGCAAGACACCCCTGACCCAGGCCTGTCGGGCAATCCTTGCCGCCCGCAATCTCCGCGCAGCCGTCCTCAGTCGCGGCCATAGCGGGCGCGCACGCGGGCCACGTCGCATCGACCCCGACCGTGATCGCGCCGAGGAAGTGGGCGACGAGCCGTTGCTTCTTGCCCGCACCGGAGACGTGTTCATCGCCCGCGACCGCGTCGCCGGCGCGCGCATGATCGAGGCGGCGGACGAGCCCTACGACCTGATCGTCATGGACGACGGTCTTCAAAACCCCGACCTCGCCAAGGATCTCACCCTTGCCGTCGTCGACTCCCGACGCGGCATCGGCAACGCCGAGGTCATTCCATCGGGGCCACTGCGCGCGCCGATGGAGGCGCAGTTGCCGTGCGTCGATGCCATCGTCGTCAACCGTCCGCCCGGCAGCGACGACGATCCCGGTGCGGCCACCTGGCTGCGCCGCCATTTCGAGGGGCCGGTTCTCACAGCCCGGCCCGAAGGCGTACAGCCGCCGGCCACGCTGCTAGAGCACCCCGTCGTCGCTTTCGCCGGCATCGCCAACCCTGCGCGCTTCTTCGACCTGCTCAAGGCGACGGGCGTGACGGTCAGCGAGACGATCGCCTACCGCGATCACCACGCCTTCACCGAAGGAGACGCGCAGGCGCTGCTGGCCAAGGTCGCCAACGACGGCCGGCAACTGGTCACCACGGAGAAGGACTGGGTGCGCTTGCTCGGCCACGCTGGCGCACGCGGCGCGCTGGCCCAAGCCGCCTACGCATTGCCGTTCCGACTGGCCTTCTCGCAGGACGACGCAAAACGGCTGGACTCTTTGCTGGACGGGGCAATATCGCGCGCGCGGGTCGCAGATTAGGGCGCGTTCAACCGCTGCCGTGGCGAGAAAGGCGCGCGAATGGCCGCGCGTGATCAAGCCGGACTGTCCTTCTGCGCGGCAAGATCGCGCGTGCGCTGCATGGAAACCGTGGCCGACGCATAGGCCTCCTGCCGCTCCACATTCCAATAGCGCAGGTCGGAGAGCGGAATCGGTTCGCCCGTCACCGCACAGCGCACGAAATCGCCCGCAGATAGGACGTGGAACTCGCCATCGGCATAGCGCACGCGGGCCTCGCCCTTGAGCCCGAAGATGCGGTCGAACCGGTTCATGCTGGCCTCTCTCGGCAACCGACGCAGAAAATGGGCGCGCAAACGCGCCGGTCGGCTGGCAGATGAATGAGCCCACGGCCGCGCGGCGTCAAGTCTGTGGTGGCACCGAGGTCAGCCCCGTAGACCCGGCTGGCCCCGCCGTCACGCCTGTGTCGGCGCGGACGCGCGGACGCTTTCCTCAGAAAAGAGAGCCCTGCCCACCGTCGCTGCGCCGCGGCGGGCGTGCGCGCACAGCCCCCGTGGCGAGCCCGCTCCCGGCAGGCGCGCGCGCCTCGGGCTCCGGCGGCCCCGCCGCATCAGCTGAGCGGGACGATGTCCCTTCGGGCGGCTCACCCGGGGTCGCCGTCGCCGCCCGCTTGCCGTCGGCGAACTCGATTTCGAGGAGCGCCCCAGCTGTGACCCCCGAGGCCCTCCGGATCGTCCGTCCCTCGCCATCGCGCACCAGCGCGAACCCGCGCTCCAGCACGCTCTGGTAGCTCAGCGTCCCCAGGAGCTTGCCCACACCGGCAAGACCCGCACGCCGCGCCTCGACGATGTTGGCGATGACGCGCACGTTGAGCCGTCCGCCGACACGCTCGAAACGCGAGCGCCGATTGCCGGTGCCCCGCTCCAGCGCCTGCGCGGCGCGTTGCTGGGTGCGCGCCAGGCGCTCGCCCGCCCGCTCCAGCCGGACCTCGAGCAGTCGTGGTTGCAACCGCGCGCCGACCCGCGTCAACCGTGTCTTGTGCTGGTGCGTGTTGGCGAGCAGCGCCCGCCCGAGCCGCCGCTCCACTGCATCGAACCGCTGGCGGGGCAGGGCGAGCAGATCGACGAGCCGCGGCAAACCGCGCGCCGCCGCTCGCAGATGCGTGCGCAAGCCCTCCAGCGCACGGCTGATCGCGACCTGCAGGCGAATGCCGCCTTCACCAACCTGATGCACGAGGTCGGAGTGCTTGGGCACCGCCCATTCCGCAGCCTTGGTCGGCGTCGGTGCGCGCGCGTCGGCGGCGAGATCGATCAACGTCCAGTCGGTCTCGTGGCCGACCGCGGAGATCAAGGGGATCTCGCTCTCCGCGGCCGCGCGCACCACGGCTTCCTCGTTGAAGCCCCATAAATCCTCCAGGCTGCCGCCACCGCGCGCCACGATCAGAACGTCGGGGCGCGGGATCGCCCCGCCCGGGGTGAGCGCGTTGAAACCGCGGATCGCGCCCGCCACTTCCGCGGCACTCGTCTCACCCTGGACGCGCACCGGCCAAACCAGGACGCGCGTGGGAAACCGCTCTGTGAAGCCGTGCAGCATGTCGCGGATCACCGCGCCGGTGGGCGAGGTCACGATCCCAACAACCGCGGGCAGAAACGGCAGCCGCTTCTTGCGCGCGTCCTCGAACAGACCTTCCGCGCCGAGCTTGCGCTTGCGCTCTTCCAAGAGCGCCATCAGCGCGCCGACACCTGCCGGCTCCATCGCCTCGATGACGATCTGGTACTTCGAGGAATTGGGGTAGGTGGTGATGCGGCCCTGTGCCAGCACCTCCATGCCTTCTTCCGGCTTGAACTTCAGCTTCCCCCACGAGCCACGCCAGACGACCGCGTCGATCTTGGCCTTGTCGTCCTTGAGCGAGAAGTAGCAGTGGCCGGAAGAGTGAGGCCCCCGATAGCCAGAGATCTCGCCGCGCACGCGCACGTAGCCGAACCCGTCCTCCAGCGAGCGCTTGATGGCGCCCGCGAGATCGGAAACTGAGAATTCGGCGGCATTGGCCCCGGCCTGCGGGGCGTTCCGCTGTTGACGCAGCGTCTCGGCCACAATCCATCCCTGTGGAACGACTCAAGCCATGATATAGGAACCCGGTGGTCGCGAAGCCGGCTCCGGCAGGCTTCTCCCAGGAATCGGATGCCCCGGCAACCCGGGGCCGCGCGGGGCGCCCGTTCCCACGGGCGCGAGAACGGGTAGCCATGAACGTTCTGCTCATTGGATCGGGTGGCCGCGAGCACGCCCTGGCCTGGTCACTGTCGGCCAGCCCGCTGATGACCAAGCTCTATGCAGCGCCGGGAAATCCCGGCATCGGTCGCCACGCCGAGTGTGTGGACTTGCCGATCGCCGACCACGGGGCGGTCACTGCTTTTTGCCGCGAGCGGCGTATCGATCTCGTCGTCGTCGGTCCCGAGGCGCCGCTGGTCGCCGGATTGGCCGATGATCTGACGGCCGCCGGCATCAAGGTCTTCGGCCCCTCCAAGGCAGCCGCGCAGCTGGAAGGCTCCAAGGGCTTCACTAAGGACCTGTGCCGCGACCTTGCCATCCCGCAAGCCGCCTACGGCCGCTTCCGCGATGCCGCCGCCGCCAAGGTCTATCTCGCCGGCCAGTCGCTCCCGATTGTCGTCAAGGCGGACGGTCTCGCTGCCGGCAAAGGCGTCGTCATCGCCGAAACCATGGCCGCCGCTGAGGCCGCCATCGACGCCTGTTTCGCCGGCGCCTTCGGCGCGGCCGGCTCCGAGGTCGTCGTCGAGGAGTTCATGAACGGCGAGGAGGCGAGCTTCTTCGCCCTCGTCGACGGGACGACGGCGTTACCGCTCGCCAGCGCCCAGGACCACAAACGCGTCGGGGACGGCGACAAGGGGCCAAACACCGGTGGCATGGGCGCTTATTCGCCCGCACCCGTGATGACGGCCGATCTCGAGCGCCGCGCCATGGAGGAGATCGTCATCCCGACCGTACGCGGCATGGCCGCGCGCGGCATACCCTACAAGGGCGTGCTCTACGCCGGCTTGATGATCACCGCCGATGGCCCCAAGCTGATCGAATACAATTGCCGCTTCGGCGACCCGGAATGCCAGGTGCTGGTGTTACGCTTGAAATCGGATCTTCTGGCTGCGCTGCTGGCAACGTGCGACGGCGTGCTCTCCTCGTTCGACCTGCGCTGGTGGGACGATGTCGCGCTGACCGTGGTGATGGCCGCCCGCGGTTATCCCGACGCCCCGGAGAAGGGCTCCCAGATCAAGGGTCTGGAACGCGCATCGCGCGTGCAGGGCGTCGAGGTCTTCCACGCCGGCACGCGGATGATCGACGATCGCCTCGTTGCGGACGGTGGTCGCGTACTGAACGTTACCGCGCGCGGCAAGACCGTGGCCGAGGCGCAGGCGCGCGCCTACGAGGGGATCGGCCAGATCGACTGGCCCGGTGGATTCTGCCGCCGCGATATCGGCTGGCGCGCCATTGCCCGCGAATCCGGCGGGACATGAGGCCCTGAGGCCCGCAACACCGCACACACCAAGTGACGAGCGCACCATGACGGCCCTGCCCGACCTCTTTCCCGGCTTTGCGACGCACCGGATCGCCACCGACGGCGCCGAGATCTTTGCGCGCGTCGGCGGCTCGGGCCCGCCGCTGCTGTTGCTGCACGGCTATCCCCAGACGCACGCCTGCTGGAACAAGATCGCAGCGGCGCTGGCCAGGGAGTTCACGGTCATCTGCGCCGACTTGCGCGGCTATGGCGCGAGCGTCGGTCCACCAGCCGACACCGCCCACGAGAACTATTCCAAGCGCATGATGGCGCGCGATGCCGTCCTTCTCATGCGGACCTTGGGCTTTCAGCGATTTGCGCTCGCTGGTCACGATCGCGGCGGCCGTGTCGCCTATCGCCTCGCGCTCGATGAACCCGATGTCCTGACCAGCGTCGCCCTCCTCGACATCGTACCAACGCTCGACAACTGGGAAGGCATGACGTGGCAGAAGGCGATCGCGGCCTACCACTGGCCGTTCCTCGCCCAGCCCTATCCGCTGCCCGAGACGCTGATCGCCGCCGACGCCGACTACTACGTGCTGCACACGCTGGAGAGCTGGACCAAAACGAAATCGCTCGATTGCTTTGGACCGGACGCTCTGCAGCACTACCGCGTGCTCCTGGAAAATCCGGCAAGCCTCAACGCCGTATGCGAGGATTATCGCGCAGGCGCGACCATCGACCGCGAGCGCGACGCCGCCGACCGCGCCGCCGGCCGCCAGATCGGCGTGCCCGCGCTCGTCGTGTGGAGCACGCACTATCTCGGTCGCGGCGGGAGCGATCCAGGCGCCGTCTGGCAACGCTGGTGCACCGACGTGCGAACCGTGTCCGTCGACAGCGGCCATTTCGTCATGGAAGAAGCCCCCGACGCCACGCTCGCCGCGCTGCTGCCGTTCTTGCGTGACACCTGCTGATCGGGCGGTGCCGCTGCCGCACGCGCCAGCATACGTGCCACGAGACAAGCGCTGCTGCAGGGCCCCGGCGTGGCCGTCCGGAAAGAGCGAGATCTTTCCGGCTCGGCGCCGGGCGCGCTGCCGACCCGTTGCACAACGGTTGAACAGGACACAGCCGTGACGAAAGACATCGCGATCAAGTCCACCCAACTCCCAGCCAAGCCGCCGCGCATCGGCCTTGCGTTGGGCGGCGGCGGCGCGCGTGGGCTCGGCCACATCTTGATGCTCGAAGCCTTCGAGGAGCTGGGTCTGCGGCCAAGTGCCATCGCCGGCACATCGATCGGCGCCATTTATGGCGCCTGCTATGCCTCGGGCCTCACCGCCCACCAGATCCGCGTCTACACCGAAGAAGTGCTGAACCAGCGCTTCGATCTTGCCCGCCAACTCTTCCAGTCACGTGCTGCCCCCGTGCCGCAACTGATGAACCTGTTCCGGCTCAAAACGGCGTTGCTCAACGGCGAAGCCCTGCTCGACCTGGTGCTGCCCACGCGCGTTGCCCGCGACTTCGCCACCCTCGAGATCCCCTTGCGCATCTGCGCGACCGATTTCCACCGCCAGGAATGCGTCGTGTTCACCGACGGACCGTTGCGCCGAGCGGTCGCCGCCAGCATGGCGCTGCCGGTGCTGTTCGCACCCGTCGCCCACGACGGAATGGCGCTGATGGACGGCGGGCTCGTCAACCCGCTGCCCTTCGACGTCTTCGGGCCCGATGTCGACATCACCGTCGCCATCGACGTTAGTGGCATCCCCCGCACGCCCGACGAGCACGCCGCGCCCACCGCCATCGAAGCCCTGGTCGGCTCCTCCCAGATCCTCCAGCGCGCGATCGTCAAGGAAAAGCTCCGCTCACGCCAACCCGACGTCTATGTCGACGTCGCCGTCGAGCAGTTCCATGTCCTGGAATTCCACCGCTACCCCGAAATTCTGGAGGCGGCCCAGCCGGCCAAGGCCCTGCTGAAGGAGCGCCTGCGAAAGATCCTCGGCGCCACGCTCGCCGAGACCGAGCCGGTAGCCGAGCCCGATAAGCCAAAGCGCCTACCCAAGCCGCCCCGCAAGCTCACTGGCCCGCGCGAAGACGCATGACCCGACGCCGCAGCGCACGCGCGGTCGCCAGGCGGCCTCTGCGATAGATTGCGTGCCGGGTGGTCCACCCGCAGGAGACGTGTCAATCGCGCCGGGCCGCGAAGAAGTCCCTCAGCAGCCCCGCCGCGCGCACCTCGTCGATGCCGGAATAGACTTCCGGCGCGTGATGGCAGGACGTCTGGGCGAAAATGCACGGGCCATGCTCGACGCCCCCGCTCTTGGGATCACCCGCGCCATAATAGAGGCGTCGGATGCGAGCAAACGAGATGACGGCCGCGCACATCGGACAGGGCTCAAGCGACACGTAGAGGTCGCAACCCACCAGCCGCTCCGACCCCAGCGCAGCGCATGCAACCCGAATAGCCAGCATCTCCGCATGCGCGGACGGGTCCGACAGCTCCCGCGTCCGGTTGCCCGCCCGCGCGAGAACCTCCCCCGCAGCCGACACCACAACGGCCCCCACCGGCACCTCTCCGCGACGCCCCGCCGCCTCCGCTTCGGCCAGCGCGGCAGCCATGTAGCCATCCCTGTGGTCGCGGGCATCGCGCGGTGTCATAAAGGGCCCCGAACGTTCATACGGAAGACAACCATCACATGCGCAAACCCGGCTCCGGTCAACGTCAGGGTCGCGCGCGGCCCGCTGCCGCGCAGGGCAGGGGGCCGGGCAAGGCAGGCCCAAGACCACAGCGCCCCGCCCGCGATGGCACTCGTGAGGCCGCTCGTCGCCCCGGCCGTGGCCCCGACCGTGACGCAAATCGCGAACCCGGCCGCGAAAGCACACGCGACAGAGCGCCCGACACGTCCGCCAGGCCCGGCCGTGGCAGTGCACACCCGCGCCCCGGGCACCCCGAGCGTGCCGACCAGCCGCGCAACGAAAAGCCCCAGCGCGGCGCCAAGGCACGCGGCCACCGAAACCAACTGCGCGAGGACGCCGACCAGCCTCCCCGTCAGGGCCGGCCCAGACCGTCCCGGCGCACCCTCACGGTGCCCGCCGCGCCGGCCCGCGCGCGCCCCGACGAGCCCATGCGCATCGCCAAGGCGATGGCGCGGGCAGGTCTGTGCTCGCGTCGCGAGGCGGAGCGCTGGATTGAGGAAGGCCGCGTTACCGTCAACGGCGAGCGCCTGAAGAGCCCGGCCCGCGACGTCGGTCCCAAGGACACGATCCTGGTCGACGGCAGGCCGCTGCCCGACGCCGAGCCCGTCCGCCTGTGGCGCTACTACAAGCCAAAGGGCCTCGTCACCACCCACCGCGACCCGGAAGGTCGCCCGACCGTGTTCGAGGCGCTGCCGCCGGAGCTGCCGCGCGTCGTCTCCATCGGCCGCCTCGATTTCAACACCGAGGGCCTGCTGCTGCTGACCAACGACGGCGAGCTCGCCCGGCACCTGGAGCTGCCAGCCACCGGCTGGACCCGCCGCTATCGCGTGCGCGCGCACGGCAAGGTCACCCAGGCGGATCTTGACGCCCTCAAGGATGGCGTCGTGGTCGACGGCGTGCGCTATGGCCCGATCGAGGCGACGTTCGATCGCGAGCAGGGCGCCAACGTCTGGCTGACGATCGGTCTGAAGGAGGGCAAGAACCGCGAGGTCCGCAACATCCTCGGCAAGCTCGGCCTCGACGTGAACCGCCTGATCCGCGTGTCATACGGCCCCTTCCAGCTGCAGGATCTCCAGCCCGGCGCCATCGATGCCGTCAAGCGGCGCGTGCTTGCCGATCAGCTTGGACCGGCGCTGGCCCAACAGTTCGGCCTGCGCGACGAAGCCCAGGCCGAGGAAGCCCGCCGCGACCGCCACCGCCGCCGCGGACGCGAGCGCGACCCCAGCCAACGCAATGACCCCGGGGACGGGCTCGCGGAATGAGGGTGATCGCCGGCATCTATCGGGGCCGCCCGCTTGTGGGGCCTCAGCACGCGGGCCTGCGCCCCACGTCCGATCGCGTGCGCGAGGCCGTGTTCTCGATCCTCGAGCACGGGGCACCCGGCGTCAGCTTCGCGGGCGGGCGCGTGCTTGATCTTTTCGCAGGCACCGGTGCTCTCGGCATCGAGGCGCTGTCGCGCGGCGCAGCCTACGCGCTGTTCGTCGAGGAAGCGGCCGAGGCACGCGCCCTCGTCCGTCGCAACGTCGAGGCGCTCGGGCTGACCGGGCAGACAAAGATCTTCCGACGCGATGCCACCACGCTCGGCCCGGCCGGCACCATGCAGCCCTTCGATCTGGCGTTCCTCGATCCGCCATACGGCAAGGGCTTGGCAGAGCAGGCGTTGCAGTCGGCCGCCGAGGGCGGCTGGCTCGCCCCCGATGCCGTTTGCGTCGTGGAGGAGCGTGACGACGTGCAACTGGCCCTGCCGCGGGGCTTTGAAGAGATCGACCGGCGGACGTATGGCGATACCGCCGTCGCGTTCCTGCGCTATCGCACTCCCAACGACACGCCTACGATCGAGACGACACCATGAGCGGCACGCCGCAGACAGCGTCGCCGGCCACACTCAGCGGATGGATCGAGGCGTTCGCCTACAACCTCGCGATCGCGCTGATGTCGCTGGCCTACGCCGTCGCCATCCGCTCCGGCGCACACGTCATCACCTTCATCTTCTATTCGATGACCGTCGGCGCCATCGGTCTTCTGATGGTGAAGGGCCCCGGCCGCGACGCCATGCAAATCGCAGCCTCGCCGATCAGCTGGCTGGTCGGCGCCGGCATCATCGGCATGGAAGTGTTCTACTTCATTGTCCTGCGCTACATGCCGCCCGCCGACGGCAGTCTGATCATCCGTTCATCGATCCCCCTGTCGCTCATCATCGGCCTAGTGTTCTTTGGCCGCCGCGTGACGCCGCTCGGCTGGCTCGGCGGCCTCCTCGTGCTGTCCGGCGTCCTCCTCATCATGCTCGGCCTGGAGCTTCCCGCCCAGCTCGGCGGATTGCTCGCTGCGCTCATCTGCGGCGTGATCATCAACGTCCGGTCATACGCGACCGAAATGCACCCCTGGAACCGCAGGGCCGACACCGTGCCCGAAAAGATGCGCGTCACCGGTGTGGTCGTGATGACCACGGCGCTGGCAGGGCTCATCTTGTGGGGAACGCTGACGCTCCTGCTGGCCAACGGCATCGTGCCGCCATCGCCGCTCATTCCCGAGCCGTACCATTGGACGCACTTGCCGACGATCGGTCTCGCGGTGCTCGTCGGCGGCGTCATCTATTCGGCGATGCAGTATCTCGGGTTCTCGTCCGTGGTGAAGATCGGCTCGTCGAACTTCATCGCGTCGGCCGCCTTCACGCCGGTCATGACGCTTGGTGTGCAGTGGCTCGCTGAATCCACAGGCCTCATCGATTTCGGCGGCTTCGACTGGCGCCTTGTGCCCTCCATCGCGCTCGCCATCATCGGCGTGCTCATCATTGTGTGGGCCGCACGGCGCCAGCGCATCGGCGACAAGGCCTGAGGCGCTGCGACCAATAGGAAAGGGCCGCGCGGTTGCGCGGCCCCCGTGGTGCACCGACGATGGCACGTGCCATCGTCCGCCTATTTGAACGTGACTTCCCAGTCGCCGCGCACGCGCTTCACGTCCGCTGCCGTGTTGACCCAGTCTTTGAGGCCGAGCGGCTTCACCTTCGACAGGTCGACATACCAGGGCTTCACCTCAGCCGGCGGATCGTAGTCCTTCAGGAAGGTGTTGATCGCCTCGCCGCTCATGAAGGTGTCGGTGCCTTCCTTCGACAGCAGGAACTCGATGAAGAGCTTGCCGGCGTTGGGATGGGCAGAGCCCTTGAGCACGCCCGCCTGGTTCCCCAGGATAACCTGCCCTTCCTTGTAGGTACCCGTCTTGATGGTCTTGGCAAGCTCCGGCTTCTTGACGACGTTCTGATAGACGCGACCGCCGAGGTTCCACATATCGAGCGGACGATTGCAGTCGATCACCATCTGCATCTTCGGCTCGGTGCGGAACTCGACGAGCGGTTCGGTCGCCTTCAGGTCGGCCCAGAACTTCTTGAAGTCCATCACTCCGGCCTGTTCGAGCGCGATCACCGTGTTGGTGTAGGTCAGGCTCTTGGTCAGGTCGGACGAGATCGTCTTGCCCTTGAGCGCAGGACCGACCACGTCGGCATAGCTCTCAACCTTGAAGTTCTCCATGCCGGGGCAGGCCGAGTTCCAAACCGGAACGAACGTGTAGGCGAACGGCGTCACGACGTGCGGATAGGAGAAGTACTGGCCCGACTTCTTGGCAAGCTCCTCATGGTTCTTCCAATGGCCGCTGTCGAGGGCCTCAAAGGCGCCGCGCTTGTTGGCTTCGGCAAAGAAGCTCGGGCCAGACACGATCAGCACGTCGACCGTGAATTTGCCGGCCTGGATCTCCTGGCGCGTCTGCGCCACCGTCTGGCCGGTGCCCTTGCGCACATTGTTGAAGCGGAAGTCTGGCCCCAGATTGTAGCGCTTCACGAAGTTCTGCTGGATGCGCTGGGCCGTCAGGTCCGAGAACTGTGCATTGAGCACCGTGACCGAGCCTTCCGCCTTGGCGGCCTCGATCAGCTTCTTTTCCTGCTCGGTCAGGTCCGGAGACTGGGCAAGGGCACCCGTCGCCAGCATGCTGGTTGCCACCACGCCGAGTGCGGCGCGCAGTCCGTAACGTCTCGTCATTCAATCCTCCCTGGAAAGGGTCATTGCGAGCCGAACGGCACCGACCGGCCTGCCTCATGGACGACCGGGATGCGATCACGTGTGTTCGGCTGATGGTCTCCTCGCGGCCCGTCAACGGGCGCGTTCGTTCTCCGTCGGCAGTTCCCGATCGCCCGTGTGCGGGCGCCGGACCTCCGGATCGGCCGGAGGCTATCACGCAGGCGAGGCCCGGCTCAAGAGGCCGATTAGGGACAACAACGCACCAGGCAAATCCAGCACCGCACCGGACGGGTCGACACCCCAGTCCCCGGATCGATAGCGGCCCAAACCCCTAATTCAGCGCCGCCCGAACAACCGCTCGATATCGGCAAGCTTAAGCGCCACATAGGTCGGACGACCGTGGTTGCACTGGCCGGAATGAGGCGTAGCCTCCATCTCGCGCAGCAGAGCATCCATCTCCGCCAGCGTCAGCCGCCGACCCGCACGCACGCTGCCGTGGCATGCCATGCGCGAGCACACCGCCTCCAGCCGGTCCACCAACGCCCGCCCATCACCTTCGCCGAGCACCTCGAAGGCAAGATCCCTGACCAAGCCGTCGATGTCGGTATGCCCGAGCAGCGCAGGGCTCTCCCGCACGACGACAGCGCCGCCCCCGAATGAGTCCAGCACCAACCCGAGCGCTGCGAGTTCCTCGGCACGCTCGACAAGCGCCTCCGCCTCTTCCGGCGCCAACTCGACCACCGCTGGGATCAGCAGCACCTGCCGGGCAACGTCGCCCCGCGCCAGCATCGTCTTCATCCGCTCGTAGACGAGCCGTTCGTGGGCCGCGTGCTGGTCGACGATCACCAGGCTGTCAGTCGTCTCCGCCACGATGTAGGTCTTGTCGATCTGGCCCCGCGGGATCCCGAGCGGCCGGTCGAGTGCAGCGGCATCCTCGTCCGGCCCCGGTTCCCCCCGCGTCGTCGCCTCGTCCGTGCCCGCCGACGACGCCGATCGAGCCGCAGCGCCGAACCCCGTCAGCGGCGCCTGCATCGCCTCCGCAAAGCCCGGCGACCACCGTGGCAACGGCGCCGACCGGCCGTGCAGGCCGCCATAATCCACTCGACCAGGCGACGCCTCCCAGTTCGGTTGCTCGCCTGCACTGACGGGCGCTCCCCCGGCCGCAGTACGCGCAAGAATATCGAACGTCGCCGCCCCGCCCGAAGCCGACGCCCTGTGCCCGGCCTCGTGCAGCGCGTGCTGCAGCGCAGCCACGATCAAACCGCGCACGCGGCCCGCATCGCGAAAGCGCACTTCCGTCTTGGCGGGGTGCACATTGACGTCCACGTCGCGCGGCGCCACCTCCAGGAACAGCGCCATCACCGGATGGCGCCCACGCGGCACCAGATCGCCATATGCGCCCCGCACCGCGCCGATCAGCAGCTTGTCGCGCACCGGCCGGCCGTTGACGAACAGGAACTGCTGCGTCGCATCAGGACGATGCAGCGTCGGCAGCCCGGCAAACCCCATCACCCCCAGATCATCGCGCGTCGCATCGACCGCGAGCGCGTCGTCGAGGAACTCGCGACCCATGATCCGGCCGAGACGCTTCAGCATGCCGTCACTGCCCGGCTCGCAGGCTGGCAGCTTGAGGCTGGCGCGTTCGCCCATCGTCAGCGTAAACGCAACGGTGGGATGGGCCATGGCGAGCCGCTTCACGACATCGGAAACGGCCGCGTTCTCCGCCCGCTCCGACTTCATGAACTTGAGCCGGGCTGGCGTCGCCGAAAAGAGCTCGCGCACCTCCACCACCGTCCCCCGATTGCCGGCAGCCGGCCGCACCTCGCTCTTGCGTCCCCGGTCGACGACGATGGCGTGGGTCTGACCGCTCGCCGCATCGCGGCTTTGAATGCCAAGGCGCGCAATCGAACCGATCGAGGGCAACGCCTCGCCCCGAAACCCCAGCGTCGCGATGGCGAACAGGTCCTCGCTGTCCAGCTTGGAGGTCGCGTGCCGGTCCACGGCGAGCCCGAGGTCCGCCGCGCCCATGCCCCGCCCATCGTCCGTCACCGAGATCAGCGAAAGGCCGCCACCGACGGTCACGACGTCGATGCTCGTGGCACCGGCGTCAATGGCGTTCTCGACCAGTTCCTTGACGGCGCTCGCCGGCCGCTCGACGACTTCGCCGGCCGCGATCCGATTGATGGTCTCAGGCGATAGTTGGCGGATGGGCACGGGCGCCGTCCCCGGTGGTTCGCGCGAAAGATCGACCCCGACAGCGCGGGCGCTGGGCGCCGAATTGCAGGTGAGGGGCCTGACGCCACCGCGCCTGATGCCGGACAGCGGGTCAACCCCTGCGCGCGCAGCGTTGTGGACGAGGCCCGTCCGTGCGGCCCGCTCGCCCAATCCAGGCGCGCCCAATCCAGGCGCGCCCAGGCCTGGTGCCCAGACCTGGTGTGCACCACCTGGCGCGCGGCTCTAGCCGGGCGGCTTCGTCGGCTTGCCCACGATCGTTACGATCAGGTCGTCGGTGCGTAGCAGCCGAGCGGCGACGCGCTTGGCTTCCTCCAGCGTCACCTTCTCGATCAGGCTGTTGCGCTCATCGACGTAGCCGATGCCCAGGTCGTCGCGCAGAATGGCCAGCAACTGGTTGGCGATCTTGGAGTTGCTGTCGAACCGCAGCGCATAGGAGCCCGTCAGATACTTCTTGGCGTTCTCCAACTCGACCGCTGTCGGCCCGTCGGTGGCCAGTCGCGTCAACTCGCCCTTGATCACGTCCATTGAAGTGCCGATGGCGTCGTTCTTGGTCGCCACGCTGCCCGCGAAGATCGATGCGTGCTTGTAGGTCTGCATGTAGCTGTAGACGGAGTAGGCAAGCCCGCGCTTCTCGCGCACCTCCTCCATCAGACGCGAGGCAAAGCTGCCGCCACCCAGAATGTGATTGACGACGAACGCCGGCACGAAGTCGGGATCCTTGCGGTCGATGCCGCCGAACCCGAAGATGGCCACCGACTGTGGCACATCCATCTCCACGACCTTCTCCATCCGCCGCTGCGGCTTGGTTGGCACCACCGGCAACAACTCCGCCTTGGCGGGCAGGTCCCCGAACACGGTATCGAGCAGCGTGCCGAGCGTGCCGGCATCGATGTCGCCCACGGCCACGACTTTCAGCCCGTCGCGCGCGAAAACGCGGCTGCGGTAAGCGGCAAGGTCTGCGCCGGTTATCGCACTCACGCTCTCCTTTGTGCCAGCCGGATTGCGCCCATAAGGGTGCCCGGGAAACGCCATTGCGCTCCACGTCTCCGACGCGACCTTGTCGGGATCGCGCGCCGAGTAGGCAATGTTCGCCAGCAACTGATTCCTGATGCGCTCGACCGCGTCGGCGTCGAAGCGTGGGTTGTTGACCGCCAGCCGCAGCAGATCCAAGCCCTTGTCGCGATACTTCGTCAGCGTCTCGAAGCTGCCGTAGATCATGTCGCGGCTGTCTTCGAAACTCATGCGCATGGCAATCTCTTCCATGCGCTCCTGGAACGCGAGCGCGTTGAGATCGCCCGCACCCTCGTCCATCATCGCCGTGAGGAAGTTCGCTACCCCGTCCTTGCCCGTGGGGTCCTGCGCGTTGCCGCCGTCGAAAGCAAAACGCAACGCGAGCAGCGGCACGCTGTGCTCCTCGACGAGCCAGGCCTTGATGCCCTTGGGGCTCGTCACCTCCTGGATCTTCATGGCATGAGCCCCCGTTGAGATGGCGAGTGCGGCGATGACGAGCGATGTGGCAACGCCGAGAAACCGACGCCCCACCGAGGCGAAATCCGCGCGGTGCGCAGCGCGTAGGAAGGACATCTCACTCTCCCAGGATGTGCGTTCGCTTAGCTGCGATTCGACGGTTTGGCGCGGCTTGCGCACCGGTGCCGGGCCATCGGCCTCCGGCAGCATGAAGCCCGTCACAGAGCGCTTGAGATCGAGATGCTTGGCCGCCGCCGCCTTAACGTCGTCGAGCGTCACCTTGGCGATCATGTCGGGCCAGCTTTCGATCTGCTCCATCGTCTGCCCGACCACGAGGCTCCAGCCGTATCGGCGCGCCAGCGAATTCTGGCTGTCGCTCTCGTAGACATGCTCGGCGATGTAAAGGTTCTTGGCGCGCTCGAGTTCCGCCGACGTCACGCCGGTCTGGCGCACGGTTGCGATCACCTCGTCGATCGCGGCTTCCACGGCGTCCAGCGTCGCGCCGTCGCCGGCAACCGCGTAGATCGAGATCTTGCCGTAGTCGCGACCCGCTCCCGAGTACCAGCCGCCGGCACTCGACGCGAGCCGCTTGTCCACGACCAGCGCGCGATAGAGCCGGCTCGTTGGCCCCGACAGCATGATCTTCATCAAGAGGTCCAGCGCCTCCGCCTCACCGGGCTTCGCCGTCTGATAGCTGGGCGCCAGGTAATTGCGGTGGAACGACGCCTTGCCCGCGCGCGGATCCTTGTAGGTCAGCCGGCGCGGGGCGAGTTGCGGTGGTTCCAGAGGCCGCGCGCGCGCTGACACCTCGAGATTGGCGGGGATGCGGCCGTAAGTCTTCTCGGCGAGCCCCTTGACCTCGTCGTTGGTCACGTCGCCCGCGACCACGAGGATCGCGTTGTTGGGCGCATAGTAGCGCTTGTAGAAAGCCAGCGCGTCCTCCCGCGTCAGCTTGGCGATCTCGTGCTCCCAACCGATCACGGGCACGCCATAGGGATGGTTGTAATAGAGCGCCGCGCTCATCTGCTCGTCGAGGATCGCGCCGGGGTTGTTGTCGACCCGGCTGCGCCGCTCCTCCAGGATCACGTCGCGTTCCGTCAGCACCTCTTTCTCCGTGAGGCGCAGGTTGACCATGCGGTCCGCCTCCATCTCCATCACTGTGCCCAGCCGCTCCTTCGCGATGCGCTGGAAATAGGCGGTGGCGTCGTTGCCGGTGAATGCGTTGTCCTGCCCGCCAAGTCGCGACACGATCTTGGAGAACTCGCCCATCGGGATCTTGTCCGTGGACTTGAACATCAAGTGCTCGAGGAAATGCGCAATCCCCGACACTCCGCGCGGCTCATCGGCTGCCCCCACGCGATACCAAACCATGTGCGTCACCACCGGTGCGCGATGATCGGGCACGACCACCACCTGCATGCCGTTGGACAGCTTGAAGGTGCTGGCGCGCGTTGCGTTGTTCGCGTGGACGTCGAGGGTAGAGGCAGCGAGCATGAGCAGGCCCAGAATGAGAAAGGAGAAGCGGGAGAGGGGCACGAGCGAGGTCCTGTTGGGATCCATGAGGCGATGATCCTAAACGCCAGAGGCACTCGGGTGGCAGGTGGCCGCCGACCGGGCACCGCGGCCGAACCTGTGGATTGAAAGAGCGTGCAGCGAACGGGGGTTCGATGATGACGTCAGTCCCCGTACGGCACCCTCGCATTGGCACCGGTCAGGCCCGCATGTCACCGTGCGCCGCTGTCCAAGTCAAATGACAACGTGGTCATGTTGGACTGTGGTGGACGAGACGTGTGCAAGTCCCTCGATCCGGCACACCCACAAAGGCCCGACCACCGATAGCCCCACCGGCTATACGCGGTCGGACTAGCACCGAAAAGCGAATGACCAGAGGACCGTTTGGAGGTCGCAGACGTCTTATTTCTCGACTTTCTTCAGGGGGTTCTCGTCGCCCAGCACCGACAGGACCGACGAGCCGCAGCGGCCCATCGGGCCGATCGCAGCGTCGGCGTACACCCTGTTACCCAGGGCGATCTGCTTGTCGTAGTGCTCCTTGCAGTAGGCCGTCTGCTCGGCGATCAGCGCGGCCTGCTTCTGATCGACAGACCGTTCGGGATCGACCGGGAAGTTGCCGTCTGCCACCGGACCCGGCGTCGAGCCTGGTTGCGGCAGCCGTTCCAGCGACGGCGGCACGACCAGCGGCGCGCGCTCGGCCACTTTCGGGATGGAGCCGGTTTGCTGGCTGCCACCGAGGCCCACGGCGTCGAAGATCTTCCCGTTCAATTGGACGTCGCCGGGCGCACAGCCACCCAGCCCCGCGAAGGCGGCAAGGCCTGCGGCGATCAGTCCGGCGCGGATGAGCCCCCACATGGTCGTCATCTCCTGGCGTCTCCGCCCCCAGCGGATGAAGCCCGGCCCACCGGCCGGTCCCCTGCGACGCAGAACGAAAATCCCCAATCGTCCAGAGCCCTAGCCCGCCTTTGCGGCACCATTGCGAACTCAGGATCATCGATTCATACAAGAGCGCGGCGACACCGGCAACGATAGCCACATCGGCGATGTTGAACACATACCAGTAGAACCCGAAGGCGTGCAGCGAGAAGAAGTCGGCCACGCCGCCGATCGCCACCCGATCGATGGCGTTGCCGATCGCCCCTCCGATAATCAGACCGATGCCCCAGGCCATCCAGCGGTTGGTCGCCCCGCGCGCCAGCCAGATCGTCAGCGCCAGGCTGGTCAGCACCGCGAACGCAGCGAGAACACGCTGTCCCGTCGGTCCGTCCTGCGTGAACATGCCGTAGCTGACGCCCATGTTCTTCACGAACACGAGGTCCAGGAACGGCATCACGGTCACGCGACCCTTTTCCGCGATCTTGTAGCCCAGGATCATCCACCACTTGTGCGACTGGTCGATGGCGATGGTCACGAGCGCAATCGACAGCCCGAGCCTGGACCAGGGCCCCCAGAGCCATGCACCGAGGCCTGTGGGCGGCCCGGACGCATTGTCGGAGCCGGGGAGACCCGAGCCGGGAAGGGGAGTCGTCATCCGGTCTCAGCTCCCCGCCTTGGCGGCGGCATCAATCTCGCGCATGGCGGCGGCATCGCGGGCCGATAGGTCGGGGTAGGCCGGGTCCGCCCCAACATCCGTCGTGATGCGCCAGGAGCGCGCGCACTTCTGGCCCTCGGCGCGTTGGGGAACGACGGCGACGCCAGCGACCTCAGGCAACCGAAATGCCTCGGCCGGAGGCGGGATCGCCACCACGCTGACACCGGAGGTGATAGCGACTTCCGAAAGATCGATCCCCGCCAGCGCCTCGGCAAGCGTTGGCTCCGTGACGTGCACGACGGGCGCGGCTTCGAGCGACGAGCCGAGGCGCTTGGCCGCGCGCTCGATCTCCAGCGCGCCAGTCACGACGCTGCGGACTTTGCGGATAGCGTCCCACTGCTGATCGAGCGCGGCGTCCGTCCAGGCGGTCGGCACGTCCGGAAACGTCTCAAGATGTACCGAGCCGTCTGCGCCCAGTTCGGGGTAGCGCGCGAGCCAGGCTTCCTCCGCCGTGAACGACAGGATCGGCGCGAGCCAGATCGTGACGTGGCGGAAGATCGCCTCCACGCACGTCAACGCCGCAAGCCGCTTGGCGCTCGACGGCGCTTCGCAGTAGAGCGCGTCCTTGCGAATGTCGAAGTAGAACGCGGACAGGTCCGTGTTCATGAAGTGCGACAAGAGCGACACGACCTTCTTGTAGTCGTAGGTCGCGTAGGCCTTGCGCACCTGCGGGTCGAGTTCGGCCAGCATGTGCAGCATGTACTTTTCGAGCGAGGGCATGTCGGCGTGCGCCACCGCCTTGCCCGCATCGTAATGCGCCAGCGTGCCGAGCATCCAGCGCAGCGTATTGCGCGTCTTGCGGTAGGTCTCGACGAACGTCTTCAGGATTTCAGGCCCGATGCGCAGATCGTCGGAATAATCGGACGCCGCGACCCACAGCCGCAGGATGTCCGCGCCGGACTTCGCGATTACCTCCTGCGGGGCGGTCACATTGCCGAGCGACTTCGACATCTTCTGCCCCTTCTCGTCGAGGCAGAAGCCGTGCGTGAGCACCACGTCGTAGGGCGCGCGGCCGCGCGTGCCGGAGCTTTCGATCAGCGAGGAATGGAACCAACCGCGATGCTGGTCGGAGCCTTCCAGGTACATGACGGTATCCTGGCCGCCGTCGACCTTGCGCTTGATGCCGGCGAGCCCGGGGAAGTGCTTCGGGTCCTCCAGCACGTAGGTGTGCGTGGAACCTGAATCGAACCACACATCGAGCACGTCGTTGATCTTCTCGTACTCCGCGGGATCGTAGTCGGGCTTCAGGAAGCGCGCGCCGTCGGCGTCCGCGAACCAGGCGTCCGCGCCTTCGGCATACATGGCGTCGAAGATGCGCTGGTTGACCTTGGGATCGACGAGCACTTCGTGTGTGCCCTTCTTGACGAACACCGTGATCGGCACGCCCCAGGCGCGCTGGCGCGAGACGACCCAGTCGGGCTTGGCCTCGATCATGCCGGTGATGCGGTTCTCGCCAGACGCGGGCACCCATTCGGTCTGGCGGATCGCCTGCAGGGAGATGTCGCGCAGTGTTTTCGGCAGGGGCTCGTTGTGCGCGTTGCCGCGGCCGGCTGCGCGAAGCTGGTCACGATGCTGTCTGGCGAGGTCTTCGAGGAATGGCAATTCCTGGTCCATGTGGATGAACCACTGCGGCGTGTTGCGGAAGATGACGGGCTTCTTGGAGCGCCACGAGTGCGGGTACTGGTGCTTGAGCCGCCCGCGCGCAATGATCATGCTTTCGCCGCCGGGCTCCTCGGACCAAGCGCCTTGATGACGCGATCGTTCGCCTTGCCCTTCTCGCCCTTGTCCGTGATGACGCGCTCACCCTCGAAGCCCGGCGCGTCCTTGGTGTACGCCCCGTCCGCGTCGACGGTGGTGGGGATCTCGGTCGGGATGCCGCGCGCGCGGAGCATCTGCTGGGTGGCGGCCGCCGTCCAGATGTCGAAGTCCTCGCGGCCATGACCGGGCGCGGTGTGCACGAAGCCCGTGCCCGTGTCGTCGGTGACGTGGTCGCCGTCGAGCAGGGGGACGTCGAACTGGTAGCCGCCGAGGTTGGCCGAGCGGAGCGGGTGGGCGCAGTCGATCCCATTGAGAATTTCAGGTGTGACGGCCAAGCGCTTCTCGTAGGCTTCGACCTTCGCCGCCTTCATGACCTCTTCAGCGAGTTTGTCGGCGAGGATGTACCTTTCGCCGACCTTGGCCCAGTTGCCGTCCGGTGCCTTCGTCACTTCGTAGACGCCGTAGTCGATCTTCGAGTTGAACGAGATCGCGCGGTTGCCGGGCAGCGTCCACGGCGTCGTGGTCCAGATCACGACGAACGCCTTGAGCACGGGGTCGGATTTTTCTGCTGCACCGGTCGCCGTCGTCGCGCTCGTTGTGGTCATGCTGACCGGAAACTTCACCCAGACCATGTCGCTCTGGTAGTCCTGGTACTCGACCTCGGCTTCCGCCAGCGCGGTCTTCTCGACCACGCTCCACATCACGGGCTTTGACCCGCGATAGAGCTGGCCCGTCTCTGCGAACTTCATCAATTCGCGCGCGATCTGCGCTTCGGCGGGGAACGTCATCGTTGAATAAGGATGCGCCCAGTCGCCAATCACGCCGAGGCGCTTGAACTCCTCGCGCTGCACGTCGAGCCAGTGCGCGGCGAACGCGCGGCACTCCTGGCGGAAGGCGGTCATGGCGACGGGATCGGCGAGGTTCGGCTTCGCCTTGCCCTTGGCGATGTACTCCTCCTCGATCTTCCACTCGATCGGCAGGCCGTGACAGTCCCAGCCGGGCACGTAGTTGGAATCGAACCCCGCCATCTGTTGCGACTTGGTCACGAGATCCTTCAGGATCTTGTTCAGCGCATGCCCGATGTGGATGTTGCCGTTGGCGTAGGGCGGCCCGTCGTGGAGGACGAACTTGTCGCGCCCTTTCGACTGCACCCTCAGCCGTTCGTACAACCCGAGTTTCTCCCACCGCGCGAGCATCTTCGGCTCCATCTCGGGGAGCCCCGCGCGCATCGGGAAGTCGGTCTTGGGCAGGTACAGCGTCTTCGACCAGTCCCGGCCGTTCTCGTTGTCGGCCTTCGGGTCGGTCTTTGCGGCGCTGCCGTTGTCTTTCGGCCCAGAATCTTTTGGCATGTCCGGAATCCTTCATGTCGGCCGGACGTGTAGCAACCCCCGCCGGGGCGGTCCAGACATCGTGCTGCGGTGCGGGAGGGGAGGGGTGCAGAACGCCAGGCGTTGTGCCAGTGTTCGCTGTCGCGAGGAGGGCTCCCGCCCTCGACCCGGCTGGCGGGACACCCGCCAGACCACCCGCCTTTTTCAATTCGGGAAAACGGGGAGTTCGAGGGGTGTCCCCTCAGGCGGGTCGCAGGGCAGCAGCCCTGCTTGCGAAGCAAATCAGCGCCAAGGACGCCCGCCATGCCCCGTTTCGCCGCCAACCTCTCCTTCCTGTTCACCGATCTGCCGTTCCTCGACCGCTTCGCGGCGGCGGCGCAGGCAGGCTTCAAGGGTGTGGAGTACCTGTTCCCCTACGACTTCCCGGCCGACGAGATCGCGGAGCGGCTGAAAGCGCACGGGCTGACGCAGGTGCTGTTCAACCTGCCCCCCGGTGATTGGGACAAAGGTGAGCGCGGGCTGGCGGCTATCCCAGGTCGCGAGGCGGAGTTCGAGGCGGCGATGGCCAAGGCCATCGACTACGCCCAGGCGCTGTCCTGCAAGACGGTCCACGCCATGTGCGGCACGCGGCAGGCGGGCGCCAATCGCAAGGTGTACGTCGCCAACCTGAAGAAAGCCGCCCGGATGGCGGCGGGCGCAGGCGTCGATCTCATCATCGAGCCGCTCAACGAGCGCGACAATCCCGGCTACTTTCTGACCACCCTCGATCAGGCGCGCGCCATCATCCACGAGGTCGCCGAACCTGCGCTCGGCCTGCAGTTCGACCTCTACCACCGCCAGATCGTCTCGGGCGACACTGCCAAGGCGATCGAGGAATTCGGTCATCTGGCCAAGCACTACCAGTGCGCCAACCCGCCGTTGCGCCACGAGCCCGACGATGGCGAGATGAACTACGCCTACCTGTTCAAGCTCGTCGACGAGACCGGCTATACCGGCTGGATGGGCTGCGAGTACAAGCCGCGCACGACCACGCTGGAAGGCCTCGCACGCTGGCCGAAGGCATGTGGGGTGACGATCGGGTGAAGGTATAACGTTGACGCCCCAGCGCGCCGCCCATCACGAACCCTCGAACCGGAAGCCGTCCCCCCAGCGCTTGACGACCGCGGTCGCAGGCGACGGGAAGTGCGCCATGCAGAACTTGGTCTCGGTATCACAGAACCGCTCGAACACGCGTCGACGTGAGCGGCCGGCCTCGGCGCCGTCGTGGTCCGCGCGCATGCTGAGGTCCACGTACCGCCCCTGCAGCGGTGAGTGGATCATGTCGCCCGTCAGGAACGCGTCGACGCTGCCCTTGCCGACTTCAACGCAGACGTGGTCGATCGTGTGACCCGGCGTCGGCACCAGCCGGATGTGATCGTTGAGCGCGAAGTCGTTAGCCACCACGTCGCAGCGCTGCGCGGCGACGATCGGCAGCACACTGTCCGTGATCCATGGGCACAGCTCCGGGCTGGCCTTGTGCCGTTCCGTCCAGAACGCCAGTTCCTTTTCCGCGAACACATACCGCGCGCGGGGGAATGTCGGCACCCACCGCCCGTTGTCGAGACGTGTGTTCCAGCCGACGTGATCGACATGCAAGTGCGTGCACATGACGAAATCGATGTCGGCGAACGAAAGCCCGGTGGCCGCCAGCGACCGCACGTAGGCGTCGGACGCCATCTGGTTCCAGGGACCGTAGCTGGCGCGGGGCTTGTGGTTGCCCACGCAGGCGTCGATCAGGATATTGTGATGCTTCGTTTTGACGACGTGGCTCTGGATGCACAACACGAGCCCGTCGTTGGCCGGGTCGAGATAGACCGGCTGCAGCCAGTGCCGGTTCTCCTCCAGCATCTCGGGCGTCAGCGCCGGGAAGAACTCCCGAACCTTGAAGAACCGCGCCTCGCTCTCGATCACGCGATGGATCTGGACGTCAGGCGACGAGAGGATCTCCGACATGGCGCTGGGCTCCCTGCGACGGCTATAAGTCCGGTCCATCAAAGCATGGCGTGTATGCCCTGGCGACGGGGCCGGGCGCGGCATCACAGTAGACTCTTTTCCAAAGTTGTCGTCTGTTGCCCACGGAACGAATAGCCGGCCCCGCCGGGTGCACCTGCCAGCGGGACAGCGTGGAGAGCACAATGCGCGTACTCATCATCGGCGGCGCCGGCATGATCGGCCGCAAGCTCGCCGAGCGCCTGGCGGCCGATGGCCAGCTGGGCGGCCAGCAGATCTCGGGCATGACCCTCTACGACGTGGTCCCCGCCGCGGTGCCGGCTGCCGCCAACATGCCCGTCGAAATCCTGAAGGGCGACCTCCCGGCTGCGGGCGAAGCCGAGCGTCTCGTCGCCTCCAGGCCCGAAGTGATCTTCAACTTGGCCGCCATCGTCTCCGGCGAGGCCGAGCAAGACTTCGAGAAGGGCTACCGTATCAACCTGGACGGCATGCGTGGGCTGCTCGAGGCCGTGCGCAAGACCGGCCACAAGCCGCGCCTTGTCTTCACGAGTTCCATCGCCTGCTACGGCGCACCGTTCCCGGACGCGATCCCGGACGACTTCCACCACACACCGCTGACCTCCTACGGTACGCAGAAGGCGATCGGCGAGTTGCTGTTGTCGGACTACACCCGCAAGGGCTTTCTCGACGGCGTCGGGATCCGCCTGCCCACCATCTGCGTCCGGCCCGGCAAGCCCAACAAAGCAGCGTCCGGCTTTTTCTCCAATATCATCCGCGAGCCGCTCGCCGGCCAGGAGGCGGTCCTGCCCGTGGGCGAGGACGTGCGCCACTGGCACGCGACCCCGCGGTCTGCCGTCGGCTTCCTCGTGCACGCGGCGACGCTCGATACCAACACCATCGGTCCGCGCCGCAACTTGTCCATGCCCGGTGTGTCGTGCACGGTTGGGGAGCAGATCGCAGCCTTGCGCAAGGTCGCCGGCGATCAGGTCGTGGCCCGGATCAGGCGCGAGCCGGATCCCGACATCATCAAGATCGTCGCCGGTTGGCCGCGCAACTTTGCCGCCCGCCGCGCCGAGGCGCTCGGCTTCAAGGCCGAAAGCGCCTTCGAGGACATCATTCGCACCCACATCGCCGACGAGCTGGGCGGCACCTTCGCCGCCTGACGGCGTGAGACCTGCCGCCACCATCGGCGGCCGAAAGGGACGAGGCGTGCGCGAGAGCCCAGGCGGGCTGAGACCGGGACTGTAGGAGGGCAGGGGGCTTCGTTGCGCCCGGCCGCGAACACTGCAGCACGTCCCGGCCTTCCAAAGCCTTCTCGACCACGCCCATGGAACCCGCAGCAGACCAGCGCGTTTGCAGTGAGGCCTCGAGCGGGTCCCCTCCCCCTCCCCTTCCGCTCGGGGCCGGGCCTGCGGACCCTTGGTCTGCAGGCCCTCGACCCGTGCGCGGGCCGGCAAGGGCAGGGTCAGCAGCATCCTGTCCGGCCTCGCAACGCGCTTCCGGACGGCCTACATGAGGGTTGGGCCCGCCAACGATCGGCGACAGGAGCATGATGGCAACGGACAGATGGACCGACGGGATCAGCACGCGCCTGCAGTCCGCATGGGCCCGCGTGATGCGACCGGCCGTAGAGCCCGATCCCGACGCGATCGATGTCGCCGCACAGGCGCGCTCGCTGGCACCCGTCGTCTGGCTCCTGGGCAAGGTCCAGTCCGGCAAGACTTCCATTGTGCGCACCATCACGGGCGCAGGCGACGCCGAGATCGGCGCAGGCTTCCGCCCCACCACGCAAACCGCGCGCATCTTCGAGTTCCCCTCTGACGCCCCGGTCATCCGCTTTCTCGACACCCGTGGCCTGGGCGAGGCGGCCTATGACCCCTCTGCCGATATCGCCGTGTCCGAGGGCCGCGCACACCTCGTGCTCGCCGTCGTCCGCGCGCTCGACCAGGATTTCGCCGAGCTGGTCAAGGTCCTCGCCGAAGTGCGCCGTCGCCATCCCGAATGGCCCGTCGTTGTCGCACAAACGACGCTCCACGACGCCTACGCCCACGGCGAGCACCACCCTGCCCCCTACCCATTCGCAGCCGACGGCGGTCTGACGCCGGCCACACCTGGCGTCCCCCCCGACCTGATCCGCGCGCTCGCCCGTCAGCGCGCTGCGTTCTCGAAGTTGCCGGGCGCAGCTCCCGTGCTGTTCGTGCCCATCGATTTCACCCAGCCGGGCGATGGCTTCTCGCCCCAGGACTATGGCTTCGACGCCCTCACACGCGCGCTGGAATCGGCTGCACCCGCCGGGCTGAAAGCGGCCGTGCGTGCGCTGGCCGGTGGTCGCAGCGCCGCGCTCGCCGCACGCGCCCAACCTCACGTCCTCGGCTATGCCACCGCCGCCGCCGCTGCCGATCTCGTCCCCGTGGCGGGGCTCGTCGCGGTCCCCGGCGTCCAGGCCAATATGCTCCACGCGCTGGCCCACATCTACGGCATCGATTGGGACCGCCAGGCTCTGACCGAATTTGCCGCGGCTGTCGGAACCGGTGCGCTGGTGCGCATGGCCGCCGGGTTCGGCGCCCGGGAGCTCGCCAAGCTCGTCCCGATTTACGGCCAGACCGCCGGTGCCGCAGCCGCGGCCGCCACGAGCTTCGCTGTGACGTTTGCCTTGGGCAAAGCCGCGTGCCACTTCCTTGCGCGCCGGCGCGTCGGCGCCGTCGATCCAGACGGCGTGGCAGCCGCTTATCGCGAAGGTCTGTCGGCGGCCTTCAAGCTGGCGCGCGAGCGCGGCCTGGACCGCACCGGCCGTGAGCCCGCGACAGCCGATGGCCCGCGCGAGCCCACGCGAACGCAGGCTCCCGCCAAGGAGACACGCGGTGTCTGAAGCAAGGTCCGGACTGCGGCTCCTGCGGCGCCTTCTGGTCGCTGCGGGTTTCCTGTTGCCGGCCATGACGCTCGTCCCATTCGGCTGGATCTGGCTGTGGCAGCAAGGCTATGCGCTGTGGTGGGTGGCGGCGCTGCTCGTCTCGACGATGCTGGCCTTCTGGGGACAGTGGTGGCTGACGCGTCACCTGAGTGCTACCGCGTCCACCGCACCCGCGGCCTCGCCATTCGCGCCCCCCGAAACGCCACGCGAAGGCGCCGCCCGCGAGGCCGTGGAGCAACTGGCCGAAGCAACCGACCCCGATACCCTGCAGAGCCGTGACGCCATGTTGGCGCTCGGTGTCACCACGATCGAGACCGTGGCCGCACACATGCATCCCGGCGAGGAAGAGCCGGTCTGGAAGTTCACGCTGCCCGAAGCGCTGGCGCTCGTGGAGACGACGGCGGCACGCCTGCGGCCGATGATTGTCGACAACGTGCCGTTCGGGGACCGCATCACCGTGGGCCAGGCCTTGCGGCTTTATCGCTGGCGCGGCGCCGTCGACGTCGCCGAGAAAGCCTATGACCTCTGGCGCATCGTTCGCCTCGCCAACCCCTTGACTGCGCTGACGCAGGAAGCCCGGGAGCGCATGACGAAAAAGCTCTACGAGGGCGTCAAGGACGAGGTCACGCGCCGGATGGTGCGTGCGTACGTCGTGGAGGTGGGCCGCGCAGCCATCGATCTCTACAGTGGTCGCCTGCGCATTCACGGCAGCTTGCCGCCGGGCGTCGCGCCATCGTCCGGACCGCCGCTCGCCCCAGCCGCCACGACGCCCCTGCGCATCCTCGTCGCCGGCCAGACCAGCGCCGGCAAGTCGAGCCTTGTGAATGCCTTGATCGAACGCACCGCCGCAAAGGTCGACGTGCTCCCGGCAACCACCGGATTCTCCGCCTACGCACTCCAGCGCCAGGGCATGCCCGAAGCGGTGCTGGTCGACAGTGCCGGTGTCGGGCCCGCAGCGCCCGCATTGGCGAAATTGGCGGACGCCGCGCTCGAAAGTGACGTCGTCATCTGGGTCGCCGCCGCCAACCGCGCCGACCGCGACGTCGATCGCCGCGCGCTCGACGCGTTGCGCGCAAAATATGCCGCGCGCCTGGATCGCCGCGCCCCGCCCATCTTGCTCGCGCTGACCCACATCGATCGCCTGCGTCCCTTCCAGGAGTGGCAGCCCCCGTACGATGTCGCCGAGCCTGCAACCGAAAAGGCCCGCTCAATCCGCGCGGCGATGGATGCCGCTGCCGCCGACCTCTTCATCCCCATTGCCGACATCGTTCCGGTGAGCCTCGCGCCGGGCGTTGCACCCGCCAACGTCGACCTCGTGTGGGCGCGCATGACCGGATCGCTTCCGGACGCCGAAGGCGCGCGCCTGTCACGGCTCATCGACGACCTTGGCAAGGGCAACTGGCGCACGGTCATGACCCAAGCCATGAATGCGGGCCGCCTCGTCGGCGGTGCGGTCTGGCAGGCCGTTCGCGAACGGCGCGGATGACGCAGCCGCTCAGCCCGCCGCCCGCGCGGTCCGTACCGCCACGAAATGCGCGCGCCCCAGTGCCGCAAGAAAGATCGCGGCCTGGATCAGCACGATCGTCGGTCCCGTCGCGCCGTTGATGTGGAAAGAGGCGAGGGTGCCGGTCACGCACGATCCGACGGCCACCGCCGTCGCGACCGCCAGCATCGGGCCGAAGCGTCGCGTGATGAGCAGCGCGATGGCCCCCGGCGCGATCAGCATGGCCACGACCAGGATGATGCCGACCGCCTTCAGCGAAGCGACGATCGTCAGCGCCAGAAGCACGAGCAGACCATAGTGCAGGACGCGCACGTCGATCCCCATGGCCTTGGCGTGCTGGGGATCGAAGCAATATACAATCAGATCGCGCCGCCGCCCCAGGACCAGCGCAATCGTCACACCGGCTACCAACGCCGTCTCGACGAGATCGCGTGCCGTCACGCCCAGCATGTCGCCGAACAGGATGTGCGTGAGATGCTGGTCGGTCTGCACCTTCGTGAAGAGCACGAGACCAAGCCCGAACATGCCCGAAAACACGATCCCCATCACCGTGTCCTCCTTCACCCGGCTGTTGTCCTTCAGGTACCCGGTGGCCACAGCACAAAAGAGCCCGGCTGCGAACGCCCCCGCCGCCAGCGGCAGGCCCGCCACGTGCGCCAGCACCACGCCCGGCAGCACGGCGTGGGAGACAGCGTCACCCATCAGCGACCAGCCCTTGAGCACGAGGAAGCAGGACAGAAGCGCACACACCGCGCCAACGAGCACGGCCACGACGAGCGCGCGCTGCATGAAGCCGTAGCTCAGCGGCACCGCGACGAGGTCGATAAGCCCGCTCATCGTCGCCCCGCCCCATCGCTCGCCGCACCAGTCGCCGCCGCCCGCCGACGCCCCGCGCGCATCCCGTGCTTGGGCGCGAACACGAACGCAGCCAGGAAGATCGCTGTCTGGAGGCAGACGATGACGCCACCCGTCGCCCCGTCGAGGAAAAAGCTGAGGTAGGCACCGAAGGCGCTGGTGGAAACGCCGATCGCGACGGACAGCGCGATCAGCACAGGGAAACGGTCCGTCAGCAGGTAGGCCGTGGCGCCCGGCGTCACCACCATGGCGATGACAAGACACGCCCCGACCGTCTGCAGTGCCGCCACAGTCACCGCGCTCAAGAGCGTGAAGAACAAGATCTTCATGGCGCCGACGCGGATCCCCACCGTGCGCGCGTGGCTCTCGTCGAAGAACACAAGCATCAGGTCCTTCCAGACCAACGCCAGAACCGCCAGCGCCACAACCGAGATCATCACGACTTGCAGCGCGTCCGCATCCGAGATCGCCAGGATGTTGCCAAGCACGATCGTCTGGATGCTCACCGAAGTCGGATAGATCGAGGCAATCAGCAGCCCCGCTGCAAAGAAGGTCGTGAACACCAGGCCGATCACGGTGTCCTCGCGCAATTTCGTGCGCGCCTTCACCACGGTCATCGCGATCGCCGCAAGTCCGCCCGTGATGAACGCCCCCGCCGCGTAGGGCCATTGCAGCAGATAGGCGACGGCCACACCGGGCACGACGGAGTGCGCCAGTGCGTCACCCATCAGCGACCAGCCCTTGAGCATCAGGTACGCCGACAGGAAGGCGCACGCACCGCCAACCAGAGCCGACACCCAGATCGCCTTGAACATGTAGTCGTAGGCGAAGGGCACCAGAAGCTCGCTCACGACGCGCCTCCGCCCTTGCCCCGCCCCTTACCATCGCCCTTGCCCGATGCCGGCTGCGCGCCGCCGTAGAACACCAGCGGGCGCTCGTCATCGCTCAGCACCGTCAGCCCCCGCGCATCGTCGTCGGCATGCAATTGCGTGCCATCCAGCCGGAAATGCCGCAGCACGCCGCCGAATGCCGCCTGCAGGTTGGCCTGCGTGAACGTCGTCGCCGTCGGCCCCGCCGCCAGCACTGTGCGCAGAAGCAGCACCACGCGATCGCAGAACTCCGGCACGCTGCCCAGATTGTGGGTCGAAACGAGGATCAGCGCACCCTCGTCACGCAACCCTCTCAACAGTGCGATGATCGCCGCCTCCGTCTTTACGTCGACGCCCGTGAACGGCTCGTCGAGAAGGATAAGACGCCCTTCCTGCGCAATGGCCCGGGCCAGGAACGCGCGCTTGCGCTGGCCACCCGACAACTCCCCGATCTGCCGCTGCCGCAAAGCGGAGAGCCCGACCCGTTCCAGCGCGGCATCGACTTTTCGCCGGTCCTCCCCCGACGGCCGCCGCAGGAAGCCCATGTGCCCGTAACGACCCATCATCACCACGTCCTCGACCAGCACCGGAAAGTTCCAGTCGACGTCCTCGCTCTGCGGCACGTAGGCGACGAGGTTGCGCTTCAGCGCGGCCTCCACCGGTAACCCGGCGATCCGCACTTCGCCCTCGCGCGGGTTGAGAAAGCCCATGATCGTCTTGAACAGCGTCGACTTGCCCGAACCGTTGACGCCCACCAGCCCGCAGATCGTCCCGCCGGGCAGATCGAACGCGGCACGCTCCAGCGCCAATGTGCCGTTGGGATAGGCGACGGTGACGTCGCGGACCGTCAGCGAGACGTCACGCGCGCCCGCAGTCGCGGGCACGCCGCGCGGGGTAGGTGAGGACGAGCCGGGCGCGGGTCCTGCCTCCGCGGTCACGTCCCGAACCCCTTGGCAATGGTTTCGACCGTCACTCGCAGCAAATCCAGGTAGGTCGGCACGGGCCCGCCTGGCGCGCTCAACGAATCCACGTACAGCACGCCGCCGTATCGCGCCCCGGTCTCCTTAGCCACCTGTCGCGCCGCGCGATCGGAAATCGTGCTCTCGCTGAACACGACCGGGATCTTGAGGCGGCGCACCTCGTCGATCACCCGACGCACCTGCTTGGGCGTGCCTTGCTCGTCAGCATTGATGGGCCACAGGTAGAGTTCGCGAAACCCGTAGTCGCGGGCGAGATAGCTGAAGGCCCCCTCGCTGGTCACCAGCCACCGTTGCGCCTCGGGAATACGCGCCAAACGCTCCCGCAGCGGCGCGTCGATCGCCTTGATGCGCCCCGCGTAGGCAACTGCGTTGCGATTGTAGGTCTCGGCATTGCCGGGATCGAGCGCAACGAGCGCCTTGCGGATGTTCTCGACGTAGACCAGCGCACTGCTGGGCGACATCCAGGCGTGCGGATTGGGCTTTGATGCGTAGGCCCCCGAGCTGATCGGGATCGGGGAAATGCCTTCCGAAGCCACCACACTCCGGACCCCTTCGACGTTCTGGAAGAAGCGCGCAAACCAGCGCTCGAGGTTCATGCCGTTCCAGACGACGAGGTTTGCCTGCTGGGCCTTCACGATATCGAGCGGCGTGGGCTGGTAGTCGTGGATCTCCGCACCGGGCTTGGTGATCGAATCCACCCCCGCAGCAGATCCCGTCACATTGCGCGCGATATCGGCGATGACCGTGAACGTGGTGACGACCTTGACCGGCTTGCCGGCGGGCTGGGCAGCGAGCGACGGTGCCGACGCAAGAATCGACAGCAGCACTGCGGCGATCGCGACCATCGTCGGACCGGGCGTTAGCAACAGACCGCGGCTCGAGGCCGACGGCAGGCTCGTCATGACGCGCACCCTCTTATGCAACTCGTTTGCATCTGCAGGTGAATCGAATGACACGCCAGCACCGCCGTGTCAAACCATTTGCGAACGGTTCGCAACAGGCGGTCCTACTTGCACCTGACTAGCAAGTGCGGTAAGGCCATGCACAGGAGGAACACGGTCCAGCATGACGACTGTCGACGAACGCGCCAAGCGCTATGAGGACGACCTGCGTCGCGCCGGCGTACGCATGACGCGCCAGCGTCTCGCGATCCTGAGGGTGCTCGCGGAGACCGAGGACCACCCCGACGCCAACGACATCTTCCACCGCGCCTACGAGAAGGAGCCGTCGATCTCGCTGTCGACGGTCTATCGCACCATGCGCCTGCTCGAGGTGTCCGGCGCGATCCATCGGCACGCGTTCGCCGATGGCCGCTCGCGCTTCGAGCACGCCGACGGGGACCACCACGACCACCTGATCGACATCGAGACCGGCCGCGTCATCGAATTCCAGTCGGAAAAGATCGAACGCCTTCAGGCCGAGATCGCCCGCGAGCTCGGCTACGACATCGTCCGCCACCGGCTCGAGCTCTATGGCACCCGGCGAAAGCGCCCGCAAAAGTCCCGGACGAAATAGCGCCAGGACGACCGTCCGCCACCGCGCCAGCACGCGGCTGGCGGGGGCAGCGGCCGAAACGGCCACGTCAGTGCTTGGCGCCCTTGAAATTCACCACGCTGCCGGGCTCCCCGATGATGCGCATCTTGCCCCGCACATGGGCAATCGTCGTCCCGTCCGCTTGCCGCCACAACCGAACGTCGTAGATGCCGTTACGCCCCTCGCGGTAGGTCTCCACCGCGTCCGCGATCACCCGGTCACCTGTGCGCGCGGGCGCCAGAAAATCGATCTTCGCGTCGGCCGTCACCGAATGCCGGTCCGCAGCGTTGCAGGTGAAGCCGAGCGCCAGGTCAGCGTAGGCGAAAATCAAGCCTCCATGGAAAGTGTCGAAGGAGTTGGCATGCTCTGGCTTGACCGTCATCGCAAACCGCGTGCGCCCCGGCACGGCCTCGATCAACTCGATCCCGAGCATGTGATAGACGGGGTTGCGGGAGGCCAGGATCTTGATCACTTCGGCGCGGGGCAGTGGCTCAACAGTCATCTCGTGGAAGTCCTCGGTCAGAAACGATCGGTGGCTTGGACGCGCTCATCGGGCGCGCGCAGGGTCAGCCCCGCACTCGGTGGGCGGGACATCCGCCCACGCCCGCTCGTCGATCTAGGGGCTCTCAGCTATTTTTGTCTGCGTTGTTGAGACGCGCCAGCAGGCTCGACGTATCCCAGCGGCTGCCGCCCATCTTCTGGACCTCGGAATAGAACTGGTCGACCAGCGCGGCGACCGGCAGTGAAGCGCCATTGCGGCGCGCCTCGTCGAGGCAGATGGCGAGGTCCTTGCGCATCCAGTCCACTGCGAACCCGAAATCGTATTTGCCCTCGCGCATCGTCTTCCAGCGGTTCTCCATCTGCCACGAGCCCGCGGCACCCTTGGAAATCGTCTCCATCACGGCGGGAATGTCGAGGCCCGCTTTCTCAGCCATGTGCAGGCCTTCCGAAAGTCCTTGGACGAGCCCGGCGATGCAGATCTGATTGACCATCTTGGTCAGCTGGCCAGAGCCCGCTGGCCCGATCAGCGTCGCCATGCGTGCGTAGTGGTCGATAACCGGCTTGGCCTTCTCGTAAACCGCCGTCTCGCCACCGATCATCACGGTCAACACGCCGTTCTGCGCGCCGGCCTCTCCGCCCGATACAGGAGCATCGAGGAAATCGAAGCCCTTCGCCTTGGCCGCCGCGTAAAGCTCACGCGCGACGTTGGCCGATGCCGTCGTATTGTCGATGAAGACCTGCCCGGCGCCCATCGCATGAAAGGCGCCGTCCTTGCCGGTGGTCACCGAGCGCAGGTCGTCGTCGTTGCCCACGCACGCGAACACGAAATCGGCGCCCTTTGCCGCTTGTGCTGGCGTGCTGGCGGTCCGGCCCGCGCCGTAAGCCTTCACCCAGGCGTCGGCCTTGGCCGCGTTGCGGTTGTAGACCGTGAGCTCGTGGCCGCCCTTTTTGAGGATGTGACCCGCCATGGGGTAGCCCATGACGCCCAGACCGATCCATGCAACCTTGGCCATCCTGCGTCTCCTCGCGCTCGCGGGTTCAATCTCGATTATCGCGTTCTATCGGATGGTCCCCGCCCTCGACAAGGCGCACCCGCACGGCGCGCCTTGTCGAGGGCGGGGACAGCCGACCCCACCTGTCAGATCGCTGCCTGCCCCGCCTCCCGGCGCAGGCGGTCGAGTTCGGGGACCCTGATGTCGCGCTGGCGCCGGACCTGGATGATACCGGCATCCTTGAGCCGGTGGATCTGCCGGCTGACCGTCTCGATGGTCAGGCCCAGGAAATCGGCCGTGTCTGTCCGCGAGATCGGCACGCGCAGCGCGACAGGCCCACCCGCACGGGCGCAAGCCTCCGGCTGCGTGCGTTCGGCCACAAGAACAAGAAAGCTCGCTACCCGCTCTTCGGCGGTCTTCCGGCCAAGCAGCAGCATCCATTCGCGCGCCGCATCCAGATCGGCCAGCGCCCGCCTGAACAGGTCCGTCAGCAGGCGCGGATAGGCCTCGGTCACACTCGCCAGCTGGTCTTGCTCCAGGCAGCATAGGTCGACCTCGGTCGCGGCCACCGCCTGGTCCACGTCGCCAAGAGGCCCGGCGACGAAATCACCGGGAAAGTGTAAGGCGACGATCTGCTGGCGACCGTCCTCCAATGACCGAACGAGCTTCAAGACCCCCGATACGATCGTCGCCACGCTGTCGGGCTTGTCGGCGGGCAACACCACCATGCGACCGGCCGGCACACGCCGGTGGAGCGTCAGCCGGCTCACCCGCTGCAGGGCATCGTCCGGAAGCGCCCGGCAGACACCGCTGTGGCGAACGAGGCAGGCATCGCAGGCGTGGCGTTGCTTCATTGCGGAACCCGGGCGGTGCGGGCGCGACAGCGTCGAGCCGAGGCGGGGAGGGAGCCCCATTTTGCCACGGTAAGATTTGACCTTGATCAAGCAGCCAGCCGCAACGGGCCGACCGCAGACCCATCCCCATCACGCAGCGGCGCTGCGCACCGCGCTCGGCTCGTAATTGAGCACCGGGGAAAGCCACCGTTCCGCCTCCGCGACCGACCAGCCCTTGCGTCGCGCGTAATCCTCGACCTGGTCGCGCTCGACCCGACCGACGCCGAAATAGTGGCTATCGGGGTGCGCGAAGTAGAGCCCCGAAACCGACGCGCCAGGCCACATGGCAAAGCTCTCGGTCAGTTGGATGCCCGCCTGAGCCTCCGCATCGAGCAGCTGGAACAGCGTACCCTTCTCCGTGTGATCGGGCTGAGCAGGGTAGCCCGGTGCCGGACGGATGCCACGGTATTTCTCGCTGATCAATTCCTCGCACGACAGCGTCTCGTCCCCGGCATAGCCCCAAAGCTCACGCCGCACTTTGGCATGCAGTGCTTCCGCCAGGGCCTCCGCGAGCCGATCCGCCAGCGCCTTGACCATGATGCGACCGTAGTCGTCGGTCTTCGCGATATGCCGTTCGATGGCGGCCTCCTCGCCGATACCCGCCGTCACCGCAAACCCGCCCACATAATCGCACACGCCGCTGTCCTGCGGTGCGACGAAATCCGCAAGCGCGGTGTGCGCGCGATCGCGGCTAGGGTCGCGTGCGATCTGTTGGCGCAAGGTATGCAATGTCGCAAGCGGCGTCGTGAGTGCGTCGTCGGTGAAAAGCGCGATGTCGTCGCCGCGCGCCTGCGCTGGCCAGAACCCCACAACGGCATTGGCCGTCACCCAGCGCTCCGCGACCATCCGGTCGAGCATCGCCTTGGCGTCCGCCAGCAGCTTGCGGGCTTCCTCGCCGACCTTGTCGTCGTTCAGGATCGCGGGATAGCGCCCCGCCAGTTCCCACGTCTGGAAGAAGGGCGTCCAGTCGATGTAGGCGACAAGTTCGGACAAATCCCACGCCTTGAAGGTGCGCGTCCCCGTGAACGTCGGCTTCGACGGCACATAGGCCGTCCAGTCGGTGCGGAAACGGTTGTCGCGCGCCTGCTGGATGGTAATCCGCGTTTTGTTGCGGTCCGACCTCAAGTGGGCGTCGCGAACCTTGGTGTATTCGGCGCGAATGTTGGCGACGTAGCCCTGCCGCTCGGTCTCCGACAGCAGCGTGGAGACGACGCCCACCGCCCGGCTCGCATCCGTCACGTAGACCGCCTGCCCCTTGGTGTAGTTCGGTGCGATCTTGACCGCGGTGTGTACCCGGCTGGTCGTCGCCCCGCCGATCAGCAGCGGCACCTCGAAGCCCTGCCGCTCCATCTCCGCGGCAACCGAGCACATCTCGTCGAGCGACGGCGTGATCAGCCCCGACAGACCGATGATGTCGACCTTCTCCCGCTTTGCCGTCTCCAGGATCTTGGCCGCCGGCACCATCACGCCGAGGTCGAGCACCTCGTAGTTGTTGCACTGGAGAACGACGCCGACGATGTTCTTGCCGATGTCGTGCACGTCGCCCTTCACCGTCGCCATCAGCACCTTGCCCGCCGCCGGCATCTGGTCGACGCCCTGCGCCTTCTTCTCCGCCTCCAGATAGGGCTGGAGATAGGCCACGGCCTGCTTCATCACGCGCGCGGATTTCACGACTTGCGGCAGGAACATCTTCCCCGCCCCGAACAGGTCGCCGACCACGTTCATGCCCGCCATCAGCGGGCCCTCGATCACGTCCAGCGGTTTCGCCGACGCCTTGCGTGCCTCCTCTGTATCGCCTTCGATGTGCAAGGTGATGCCGTGAACCAGCGCGTGCGTCAGCCGCTCCGCGACCGGCAACGCCCGCCATGCGGTGTCCTGGGTCTGCCGCTTGGCACCGCCTTCACCCTTGAAACGGGGCGCTGCCTCCAGCAGCCGGTCCGTGGCGTCGTCGCGCCGATTGAGCACCACGTCCTCGACCAGCTCGCGCAATGCGGCAGGGATGTCGTCATAGACCGTGAGCTGCCCGGCATTGACGATGCCCATGTCCATCCCAGCCTTGATGGCGTGATAGAGGAACACCGAGTGCATGGCTTCGCGCACCGGCTCGTTGCCGCGGAACGAGAACGACAGATTGGAGACACCGCCGGAAACATGGACGAGCGGCATCTTCTCCTTGATCTGGCGCGTCGCCTCGATGAACGCGACGCCATAGCCGTTGTGCTCCTCGATACCCGTCGCCACCGCGAAAATGTTCGGGATCGAAGATGATGTCCTCGGCCGGAAATCCGATCTGCTCTGTCAGCAGCTTGTAGGCGCGCGCGCAGATCTCCACCTTGCGTTCGATCGTGTCGGCCTGGCCGACTTCGTCGAAAGCCATCACGACCACGGCCGCGCCGTAGCGCCGGACCTTGCGGGCCTGCTCCAGGAACGGGCCTTCGCCCTCCTTCATGCTGATCGAATTGACGATGGCCTTGCCCTGCACGCACTTCAGGCCGGCCTCGATCACGCTCCACTTCGAAGAGTCGATCATCACCGGCACGCGCGAAATGTCGGGCTCCGACGCAATCAGGTTGAGGAATGTCGTCATCGCCTTCTCGGAATCGAGCAGGCCCTCGTCCATGTTGACGTCGATGATCTGCGCGCCGTTCTCCACCTGGCTGCGCGCAACGGCGAGTGCCGCCGTATAGTCGCCCGCTTCGATCAGCTTTCGGAACTTCGCCGAGCCCGTGACGTTGGTGCGCTCGCCGACGTTGATGAAGGACGCGCCAGAGGTCGATTGTGTCATGACGAAACCTTTCGCGTCCGGCATGGCATCTTGGCCAGCCGTACGACCGTCAGTGTCGGAAGGTAATGGCAGGGCAGGGCGTCGTTCACCCGCTCACGAGGGCTCTGAAGCTTGCGCGCAGTGCCGGACTCGCTGCGACCCAAATGAGCGACGTCACAATGAAGGCCGCCACCGCGACGACGACGGGATCGCGCCACGTCCGCGTCGGCGCCAGGACCGTGACGCTGGCGTCCTTCTCCTGCATGTCGACCGTGACCGCCGTCAGGCGTTGCTCGATCGTCTCGCGCACCAGATTTCCTAGAACCGGGATGAACAGCTGCCAGGCCCGCCGCGCGAGCAGGCCGGCCGGCCAGCGCACGTCGGGATCGACCACCCAAAGCTCGGTGACCGTGCCGATCTTCTCCGGCTTCAGCCGCGTGCGCGCAAACACCGTGTAGGTCTGCGGAAAGTAGGTGGACGCGCGCTGGCGCACGCTCTCCGACAGGTCGTAGTCCATCGCCGCAAGCTCCCGAAAGAGCTGTGCGCGGATCTCGGTGGAGGCGAGAGTTACCTCCGGGTCGGCCGAGCCCAGCACGGCCGGCAGATCGATCTTGATGACACGCATGACGCCACGTCCCCCAGCCGCCCCCGCCGCCGGCAGTCCCCATCGTCTGGTCCCGCAACCCGATGAGATCAACCATGGACGAACGGCTCCAGCCCGGCAAGACGCAGCTTCGGCGCAATCTGCGGCACCGTCCGCGGCGCCACGCCCGCGACGTGCTGGGCGATGTGGCGGATGTGCTCAGGCGTCGAGCCGCAGCACCCACCGACGATGTTGACGAGGCCGTCGCGCGCCCACGGCTCCAGGTGGCACGCCATCTCGTGCGGCGTCTCGTCGTACTCGCCCATCGCGTTGGGCAGCCCGGCGTTGGGATAGGCCGACACCAGCGTATCGGCGATCGCCGCGATCTCCGCCACATAGGGCCGCATCATCTCCGCGCCGAGCGCGCAGTTGAGCCCGATGGCAAAGGGCTTCAGGTGACGAACCGAATACCAGAACGCTTCCGCCGTCTGGCCCGATAGCGTCCGCCCCGACCGGTCGGTGATCGTCCCCGAGATCATGATCGGCAGCTCCACGCCCGCCTCGTCGAAGGCCTCCAGCACGGCAAAGCCCGCTGCCTTGGCATTCAGCGTATCGAACACCGTCTCGATCAAGATCAGATCCGCACCGCCCGCGATCAGTCCGCGGGCCTGCTCCAGGTAGGCCGAGCGCAGACCGTCGAACGATGTGTTGCGGAACCCGGGATTGTTGACGTCCGGCGAGATGGAAGCGGTCCGGTTGGTCGGCCCGATGGCGCCGGCAACCCAGCAAATTCTTCCTGCATGCGCCGCCATGAACGCGTCCGCGGCCTCCCGTGCGACCCGCGCGGCGTCCTCGTTCAACTCGTAAGCGACCGCCTCCAGCCCGTAGTCGGCCAGCGAGATCACCTGCGCATTGAACGTGTTCGTCTCGATGATGTCGGCACCGGCCTCCAGATAGGAGGTATGGATGCGCCGGATCGCCTCCGGTTGCGTCAGCACGAGCAGGTCGTTGTTGCCCTTCTGGTCGTGGCTGTGATCGGCAAAGCGCGCCCCGCGGTAGCCCGCTTCGTCCAGCTTCAACGCCTGGATCTCCGTCCCCATCGCACCGTCTATAACGAGGATGCGTTCGCGTGCGGCTGCATGAAGCGCCGCAATCCGCTGGTCTCGCGTCATGGTCATTGTCCCACCGCCGTCTTCAGTTCTGCCGGCTGGCGCGGCCTCAGCCCCAGCAGATGGCAGATCGCGTAGACCAGATCGGCACGATTGAGCGTGTAGAAATGGAAGCGCTTGATGCCCTCGTCGACGAGGTCCATCACCTGCTCCGCCGCGACCGCCGCCGCGATCAGGTTGTTGGTCTGCGCATCCTCCTCCAGACCCTCGAAGCGACGCGCGAGCCAAGACGGCATCGTCGTGCCGCACCGCCCCGCGAAGCCCGAAACCTGCCGATAGTTGTGGATCGGCACGATCCCCGGCGTGATCGGAACCCAGATGCCCGCCTTGCGCGTGCGCTCCAGGAACCGCAGGTAGTGCGCGTTGTCGAAGAAGAACTGAGTGATGACGCGGTCCGCGCCCGCATCCACCTTCGCTTTGAGATTGTCGAGATCGGCGGCCAGCGACGTACTCTCGGGGTGGACCTCCGGGTAGCCGCCCACCGATACCTCGAAGTCGCCGATGCGCTTCAAGCCCGCGACCAGTTCCGCTGCGTTGGCATAACCGCCCGGATGCGGCTCGTAGTGCGTACCCGCACCCGATGGCGGATCACCGCGCAGCGCGACGATGTGGCGAACGCCGGCCGCCCAGTAGGCGCGGGCTACTTCATCGACCTCATCTCGCGTGGCATCGACGCAGGTCAAATGCGCCGCCGGTGCCAATTGCGTCTCGCGCACGATCCGCGACACGGTCGAATGGGTCCGCTCGCGCGTAGAGCCACCCGCCCCATAGGTCACCGAGACGAATTCCGGCTCCAGTGGCGCAAGCCGCGTGACGGCGCCCCACAGCGCCTCCTCCATCCGCGCCGTCTTGGGCGGGAAGAACTCGAATGAGACTTCGATGTCGCCGGCCCCGACGAGGCGGCTCTTGCGTTCGCGCGTTTCGGTCATCAGGCATTCTCCTCGACAGCGAGGGATTTGTTGCGCCGGCCGCCACGCACGCCGCCGGGCTTTTCTGCCACCCACAAAGAAACAGTGAGGGTCGCGGGGGAGGGGCCGTCGCCGGACGCATCGGCAGCGCCCGCCTCAGGCGGTGCGAGCGCGACGTGCCGCCCGGCACCCAAACCGGCTTCTAGGAGCCAATCCCGAACGAGACCGCTGGCAAGGCCGAGCCGCACGTGCGCATGCACATCGCGCAGGAATTCCAGTTCGTGCGGTGCAAAGTCGACGATCAGCAATCGGCCACCTGGTGCCAGGATGCGCGCCGCTTCCCGAATGGCGCTGGCGGGATCGCGCAGGAAGTGAAGCACCTGGTGCATGGTTACGGCTTGCGCCGCGCCGTTGTCGATCGGCACGCTATAAATGTCACCGTGGCGAACGTGAGCGTGCGTGATCCCAGCCCGTGACAGATTCGACCGCGCGAAGGCGAGCATCGCCTGGTTCACGTCGATCCCAAGACCGCGCTCGAACCGGTCGGCGAAGACCTCCAGCATCCGGCCCGTGCCAGTCCCAAGGTCGACGAACAAGCCGAACGGCCCGGGGCCCAGAGCGTCGCGCATCGCGACCTCGACATCGTGCTCGTCCACATGCAGGGCACGGATCCGATCCCAGTCGCTCGCATGCTTCTGGAAATAGGCCTGGGCCGCCGCCTCCCGCTCGTCCTTGAGATGCTGGGCCCGCAGAAGATCGCGATCGCCCACCGGATCGCTTGCCGCAAGCGCGGTCAGGAGGCTCCGCGCCAAATGCCCGCCACCGTGGCGGTCGGATAGATGAAAATAGACCCAGCTGCCCTCCCGGAACCGATCCACGAGCCCCGCCTCCACCAGCAGCTTCAAGTGCCGCGACAGGCGGGGCTGGCTCTGGCCGAGGATGCGGGTCAGATCGGTGACGTTCAACTCACCATGGCTCAATAGCCGCAAGATGCGCAGGCGCGTCGGCTCGGCGGCCGCCTTGAGCGCGACCACCATTTCCCGGTTATTGAGGGCGACGTCGGACGACATGCGGCTGCGCTCGCGTGGGTTCTTCCGATTGCGACGGAGTGTTTCGATCCCGACCGCTGCGTTGCATCGCTCCGGGCAGATCGCGCCGAAGCATATAAAGATATGTTTATGTGTCAAGTGCCGGCGACGTCACCCGCACCTTCATCCACCCCCATCGGCGCTCGCGCTTGGATGGTTAAGCCCCGAGTAAGGCCCTCAGGCTAGTGTGGCCCGGAACTTGCGCTCCGCATGCGACGTTTTCGAGCCAGCGTACCCACTCACCGGTCCAGCGTGCCATGTCCCAGCCAACTGCCACCCCCCCTGCGGCCCCTGCCGATGCCTTCAGCCTGCCCTACCGCTTGGAGCAGAGCTGCAGTCGCCTCACGGCCATCACCCAACTCGTCCTCCTCGCCCCGATCGTCGGCGCCACGACCTTGATCGCTGGATCCTTCGCGGTCGCCGCCGCCGATCCAGGCGTCCGCGCCCTCGCCACCGCACACCCCGTAGGCGGCTTGTTGGGCACCCTCGGTCTCATTTGCCTCATCATGCTGGTCGCATGGCCGGCTGGCTCGCGCCTGGCAGCCATCGGCCGCACGCGCAGCGTGGACATCCGTGACGGTGACGTCCGCGTCAGCGAGCGTGGGTTGCTCGCCAACCGATCGTTCCGCGAGCCGCTATCGCGCTACACAGGGCTCGCCCACGTCATCCGCACCCGAGTCTCCGGCGCTCATCACGAGCTGGTACTGGTGCATCCTGAGCGAAACCGGTGCGTGGTGATCGCCCAAGCCGATCTCTTCGCGAAGGCTGAGATCGAGGCCGCGTGCCGTGCGTTGGGAGTCGCTGAGGTGCCCGCCCGCACCCTTTACGAGCGTAACCGCACCGAGCCGAGACCGCGTGCAAACGTGGGTGTCGCGCCGACGCCAGCGACGGCTTGAGGAGGCCTCACGGCCGAAGTTCCTGTTTGGCGATGACAACCGCACAGGGCTGATGCTGCAACCGGTCCCGACGTCGGCAGCGGACTAATTGGCCCCGAGCGACATCCGGCCCGGTGCCGGATCCGCCCGTTCGCCGTGCCGCGCTGGCGTAGCAGCCTCCCGCACCGCCATGCACTCAGTTTGCCCCGCCGAACACACGGTCGCCCGGTTCGGCCCTTGGGAGGCTTTGCCCGCCGAACGGCGCAGCTCCGCGCCCCGAGCCGACGCGCTGCCTGAGGCCTCGTCCCCCCGACGCCGATCCCCGAAGCTGCCGCCCCTGAACAACGCGGTGCTGGATGGCACCACCGTCGTCCGCGTCTCCGGCTTCCGCTCCGGCAACGGCGGCGAGCTCGCAAGCCCGCTGGAGCGCAAACGGCCCTTCGTCGCCGCCATCATCGCCCCGCACCCGGCCAAAGGGCCGCTGTCGCCGCCTCCCCCAGGAGGCTGGCTCTGGAACACGTAGCGTTTGTCGCACACGCCCACACGCGGCGGCACGCGGGTCGCCTCGAAGGCGTCGTAGCCCTCCTTGAGGTTCGACCAAAAGTCGCGCCATTCATGGTCGCCGTGCTGGGCGAGGTTTTCCTGGGTCATGCGGAAGGGGAACACGTGGACAGGCACATGGTTCTGCCCCTTCCGGATCGCGGCATGGGCGAGCGCGAAAATCTCCTCGGCCAGTGTATCCGTCATCGCAAAGCAGCCGACCGACGCACAGCCACCGTGCACGAGGATATAGTCGCCGGTCCGTTCCAGGGCCTTGTCCAGAGCGTTGGGAAATCCGAGATTGAGCGAGCGCGGATGCCGCGCGGAGCGATGCAGCCGCCGCCGCGTCACGGTGTAGAAGCCTTCCGGCGTCTGCTTGTCACCAGCCAGAACCTTCGGTCCCAGCGTCCCGGACCACTGGCAGACGGGATAGGTCGCAAACAGCTCGAACCGGCCGCCCTTCTCCATCCAGACTTCGACCTCCGACTCCGCCTTGAAGGCGCGAAGGAACACGGCATCGCCGAGCTTCATGCCCTTGTCGGCAAGACGGGATTGGAAGTGCCCGACGTCGGGCGTGCCCGGCAGCGGCAGCCGGCCCTCGGCGGCCGCGATCTGGCGCTCGACCCGATCGGGCGCGACATCTTGGAGCTCCACGGTGACAGCGTGCGCGGGCCCATCCGCGAGCAGCGCCGCACCGACCGCGACACCTGCGACCACCCACGCGCGCCAGCGGCGCGACACCTCGCCCAGTCGTGCAAGGCACGCGGCAGGCCCGACCCGTCCTCCATCAACCGCCATACCCACTCCACCAACAGACCCCACCTGCACGGTCCGCTGACGGCGACCGGCCCCATTTGCCTTCTATCAAATCACCCCGGGCCCGACGACCCGTTTTTCCCGTAAAAACGTCGTTTACGCGTTCATCACGACCCCCCTGTGGACGACCGGCCACGCCACAACCCGCGACGCCGACGACGGAGGAAATCAAGGGCAGCGCTCGGTGATGGCCTGCTGCCAGTCCCCGCGCTTGGTTGCAGCCGAGACCGTGTAGCGCCCGCGGCAGACCGAGACCCGGGGCGGCAGGCCCGTCGCTTCAAATATTTCGTTCCCCGCCGCCAGCTGCGCCCAAAACGCCCCGCGATCGTCCCCATTGGCCCACTCCAGCCTCGCGCCCGTCATCCGGAAGGGCAGCGCCAGAACCGGAATGCCCCTCTGCCCCGCATCTAAGGCGGCCACCACCAGGCGCCACACCTCGTCGATGCCGGCATTGGTGATCGCATAGCAGCCGATCGACCCGCATCCCCCGTGCACCATCAGGTACGAGCCGGTCCGCCCATGCCCCCGGTCGAACACATTGGGAAACCCCAGATTGAAGGAGCGATGCCAACGGCTGTTGGGATTGAGGGAGCTTCGCTCGACCATGTAGAAGCCTTCCGGCGATTGTCGGTCGCCCTCCGCAAGCTTGGGACCAAGGTCACCCGACCACGTGCAAATCGGATAGGTCGCGAAGTGCCGGAACCGATCGCCCGAAAGCAACCACACCTCCAGCTCGAACTCGCGCTTGTGTATCCGAAGCGCCATCGCCGATCCCAGCGGAACGCCGGCAGCAGCGAGCCGCTTATCCAGGTCGGCGTAGACCGGAGCCCCCGGCAGCGAGAGGCCCAGCCGCAGCAAGGCATGATTACGCAACCGCTGCGTCGCGATGGCCTGTGCATCGGGGAGGAGAAGGGTAGGGGAAACCAGCGCTACGGCGCCCACCACAAAGGCTAGGGTCGCAAGAGCAGCCGCCAGGGCCCATCGCCGGTTCGATCTGGAAATGCGGGCCACCTCCGCGCAATCAGGTGCACCCCGGCACCCCAGCCGCCGCCCAACGCGCTCACCAGCGCCCCGACGCCTCGCTACTGCGCGAAGCCGAACGCCGCGCTCGCCGGACTGCTCCGCTGCGATTTGCTGCCGAGCCCGAAGAGGCTGCCCCCCGACCAGCCGCCGGACGCGGCGACAGCCGTGCCGGGCTCGCCGACGCCCTTCATCTTGGGGCCGGGCACTTTGATGCGCTCCTCCGCGATCTGCTGCTCGCCGGCGCGCGGCGTGAACGGCAGGATCTGCGGGCGCTCGACGGCCGGGCAGGGCCCATCCGGACTGACGCCCGTGCTCGATACCAACCGGGCGTTGACCAGGTACTTGCGCTCGCACACCGTGATCTCGGGCGGCACGCGCGTCGCCTCGAAGTGGTCGTAGCCCTCCTTGAGCACCGACCAGAACGGCATCCACTTGCTGTGGCGGTGCCGCGCCAGATTGGCGTCCGTCATGCGGAACGGGAAGGCGTGCGTCTGGAAGCTCGTCTGGCCACCCTTGAAGGCCTCGCGCGCCAACGCGTAGATCTCCTCGATCAGCGCGTCGGTCATGGCATAGCAGCCTGCGGACTTGCACTTGCCGTGCACCATCAGGAAGTCGCCGGTCCGCCGGTGCGCGCGATCATAGGCGTTTGGGTAGCCCAGATTGAACGCGAGATGGAAGCCCGACCGCGGGTTCATCTGGCGCTCGTTGATGGAATAGAAGCCTTCCGGCGCCTGTTTGTCGCCCTGGCTGAGCTTCGGCCCGAGGTCTCCCGACCAATTGCAGATCGGATAGGTTTTGTAGTGGTAGAAGCGCCCGTCGTCGCGGGCCTTCCAGACTTCGAGCTCGGATTCTTCCTTGAAGATCCGAACGAAAATCGGTGCGCCCGCATCCATGCCCTTCTTGCCCAGGAGCATGATCGCATTCTTCGAAAGTGGTTTGTCGGACGGCGGAATTTCCGGCGCATTGCTGCAACCAGCAGCGAGCAACGCGCATAACCCCGCGACGATGATACCGGTCGCGCGCAAAACGGACGTCCCTCGGTCCAGGATGATCGAACGCATACGCAAAGCCCCCTGGCGTGCGTCGGTGACCATCGATCCCACCCGTTAAGATAACGCTAACATTACGAAACGGTTTACGTTTTGTCACCCGATTCGTCACGCCCCCGCTGCCGATGAGTGTACGTGCGAATGCGGCACGGAGAGGGCGCAACTCCGCCTTGCAGGCGCTCGAGCGATCTGTCGCATCCCGCGGACCCAGTCCCCGCCCTCAGCCGCATCCGCCGTGGTATGCAAATCACGCATGGCCTAGGGCCGCTCCCAGCCATTGACGATGCCGCGACCGGGCATCAGCGTCGCGCGCAACCTCACGGGGAGTCGCATGCCCACACCATCGACGGACAGCCCAGGGCTTTCGCGCTCGCCGGCGGCCTTCTTCATGATGCTGGCCTTCATCAACTGGCTCGCATTCGCGAGCTGGCACACGCTGCTGCACAACTTCACCATCGAGGAGGGCGGCTTCGGCTGGTTCGAGACCGGTCTTCTCCAGACGGTGCGCGAGATCCCAGGGTTCCTCGCATTCACGGCCATCTTCTGGATACTCTGGTTCCGCGAGCAGGCCTTTGCCTATACGAGCCTGCTCATCATGGCCGCGGGCATGGCCCTGACGGGGTTCTTCCCCTCCCTGACCGGCGTGCTGCTCACCACCACCATCATGTCGATCGGCTTCCACTACTTCGAGGCCAGCGCCCAGTCCCTGCAACTCCAGATCCTGTCCAAGCAGGAGGCGCCTTACGTCATGGGCCGCATCGCCAGCGCTGGCGCCGCCGCCCAGCTGCTCGCCTATTCCGCGATGGCCTTCGTCTGGTGGACGGGTCTGCGCAGCTACGAGATCATGTACGTCGGCGCCGGTCTGGTCTGTGTGGCCCTGATCGTCGCCTCCTGGCTGACCTTCGGGCGGTTTGAAGGGCCCGTCGTCCAGAAGAAGTCGATCGTTCTGCGCAAGCGCTACTGGCTCTATTACGCCATGCAGTTCATGTCCGGCGCACGCCGGCAGATCTTCATCGCCTTCGCCGGCTTCCTGCTCGTCAAGCAGTTCGGTTTCACCGTCGCCAACATGGCGCTGATGATGTTCGTCACAGCCGTCATGACGACGCTTCTTGCCTCCCAGCTCGGCGCCCTCGTCGCGCGCATCGGCGAACGCAACACGTTCATCCTCGAGAATTGCGTCTTGATCTGCGTGTTCGTGGGCTATGCGACAACGACCAACCCGATGGTGGCCGCCGCCCTCTACGTTCTAGACGGCATGTTCTTTACGCTGTACATCGCGCAAAGAACCTACATCCAGAAGATTGCCGACGCCGGCGACATGGCGGCGACGTCTTCGGTGTCGTTCACGATCAATCACACCGCCGCCGTCGTCATACCCGTCTGTTTCGGCCTCCTCGGCATGGGAAATCCGTCGTTGATCTTCTGGCTCGGTGCCGCGATCGCCACCACGTCACTGACACTCGCGGCCATGGTGCCCCGCCATCCCGCTCCCGGCCACGAGACGATCTTCGCCGCAGCCGTCAAGCCGCAGCCCGCCGAATAAACATCAGGAGGGCCGTGCAAGGGGCCATGATGCAACGCGCAACCACAAACCAACAGCCAGCCGGCGGCACGAACAGCGACGATCGCACGCCCCCGCTTTGGCTCGCCATGCTCTGCATCGGCCTCATCGTCGGTGTCATGACGGGCCGCGCCCAATCGATGGGGCTCTACCTGCCCCACGTCACCGGCGCGCTCGGTGTGGGACGCGAGGTGTTCGGCTTCGCGCTGGCGATGACCTTCCTGATGATGGGCGTCGGCGCGCCGATTTCCGGTGCGCTGATCGACAAGTACGGCGCCGGCCGCGTCGTCATGATCTGTTGCGCGATCACTGCACTCGGCCTCTATCTGATGTACGCCGCCACCGCCGGCTGGCATCTCGTCACCAGCGGCATCTTGATGGGTATCGGCGTCTCCGGCACGGGCGTGACGTCCCTGGTCGGCACCATCGGCCGCATCGCGCCGCCCGAAAAGCGACTGTCGGCCATCGCTTCGATCGCCATGTCCGCCGGGATCGGCACGTTCGTCGCGCTGCCGACCATGCATCTGTTGATCGAGTGGCTTGGCTGGCAGACCAGTCTTCTGTTGTTGATGGGCGCCGTGCTGGCCCTGATCCCGCTTGCCTGGCCGATCTCCGGCCGGCCGACGGCCAAATCGGGTGGCCCGCGCCCCCAGACGTTGAAGGAAGCCCTCCGCGAGGCCGTCCGTTATCCCAGCTATTGGCTGCTGATATCCGGTTTCTTCGTATGCGGCTTCCACGTCTCCTTCATCGTCGTGCACCTGCCGGCCTTCACCATCGACCGCGGCTTGCCGACCTGGGTCGGCCCCGTCGCGCTGACCATCGTCGGCGTCGCCAATATCATCGGCACATGGATTGCCGGACAATCCGGGCGGTTCATCGAAAAGCGACGCGGCCTGAGCCTCATCTATGCGCTGCGCGCGCTGATCTTCGTCGGCTTTCTCTATCTGCCGACGACGCCCGACACCGTCATCGCCCTATCCGGACTGTTGGGCTTCATCTGGCTCGCCACCATTCCGCTCACCAGTGGCCTCGTCGCCACCTTCTTCGGCACGACATGGATGTCGATGCTGTTCGGCATCGTCTTCATGTCGCATCAAATGGGTTCGTTCCTGGGCTCATGGCTGGCCGGCCGGCTGTTCGACATGACCGGCAGCTACGACACTATGTGGAAGATCTCGATTGCCCTCGGCCTCCTGTCGGCAGCCCTGCACTGGCCGATCCGCGAAGCCGAGGTGCCCGGACGCCAGTCGCCGCAGCCTGCGTGAGGCGGCGCGCTTCGCCGCCCCGACGATTGATGGTCTCGTACCTTGGGCGGGCACGAGGCGCCCTTAGGCGGCCACGTCGAGCGCCTTCAACGTCTCGGCCTCGAAAGCCAGGAGTTTCTGCACGCTCGCGCGCGCTTTCATGCGCCCGTGATGCGCCATGGCGTGCTTGAAGCCGCTGAGGTCCAGACCGAACTGCTGCGCCCTGCGCATCGTCCAGAACAAGTGCGCATCGGGCCCCGTGTAGTGATCGAAGAGATACGCCCGCCCCGTCAACATCGTATCGGCCAGCTGAAAATTCTCCATCAGCGGGCCAATCGCCAGTTTCCGGATGCTCTCCTCGCTGCCCGGCGCCTCGCTCACCTTCTTCCAGTTGTTCAAACGCGTGAGGTAGGGGTGGATGCCGCCAGAGCACCACGACATGATCGACATGGCCTGCACTTCCTGCCACGGGTCGGCCGGCAGGAGCCGCGCTTCGGGAAACTGGCGTGCGATCCAAGTGTGAATGGCGACGTTCTCGGAGAGCCCACGGCCGTCGACGACTAGAAACGGCACTTTGTGCTTGGGGTTGATCTTCAGATACTCGGGCGCGTTCTGCTGCCCTTTGCGCAAGTCGATCGGCCGGACCTGGAACGAGGCGCCAGCCTCCGTCAGGTTGATGTATGGCACCATCGAACAAGCGATCGGCGCATAGTAGAGAACAATGTCCATGAGGCACACTCGCGGTCGGAAGCGCCGCATGTGCGGCTGATGACGTGGACGCCTACTGTCGCCGCAACGGCCCGCAATAGGCAAGAGCCCCATTGCATGCCAAGTCCCGGCTGTCGGCCCCGGACGGCTGGCCTACAACGTGCGTCCAATCGCCAGGAAGCGCTCATGGCGGTGTCGCCGGATCTCCTCGGGCGGCTTGCCGTCGAACGCCGTGAGCGCCGCCCAGATCGCGTCGCCGGCCGCCACGATGATCCCGGCCCGGTCGCGGTGCGCGCCCCCGACCGGCTCCTTGACGATGATGTCGATCACGCCGAGTTCTTTGAGGTCCTGCGCCGTGATCTTCATGTTCGAGGCCGCATCGATCGCACGGTTCGCGTCCCGCCACAGGATCGAAGCGGCAGCCTCCGGCGAGGCGACCGTGTAGATCGCGTGTTCGAGCATCAGGATGCGGTTGGCAGTGGCGATAGCGACCGCGCCGCCCGACCCACCTTCGCCGATCACGAGAGTCGACGAGCGGTACCCCGAGTTGAAGGCAGGTCTCGGTTGAGCGCGCGATGGCCTCCGCCTGTCCGCGCTCCTCCGCCCCGATGCCCGGATACGCCCCGGCAGTATCCACGATAGTCACGACGGGCACGCCGAACTTGTCGGCTAGGTGCATCAGGCGCTGCGCCTTGCGGTAGCCCTCGGGCCGCGCCATGCCGAAGTTGTGCTTCAGCCGGCTTTCGGTGTCTGAGCCCTTCTCGTGACCGATCACCATCACCGACCGGCCCCGGAACCGCCCGAGCCCCCCGACGATGGCCGCGTCCTCGGCAAACAACCGGTCGCCCGCCATCGGCATGAAGCCGTCGATCAGTGCGTTGATGAAGTCCAGGCAATGCGGCCGCTCGGGATGACGCGCAACCTGCGTCTTCTGCCATGGCGTCAGCTTGGCGTAGGTCTCCGCCAGCGTCGCCTGCGCCTTCTGCTCCAGGCGCGAGATCTCCTCGCCAAGCCCTTCGGAATCCTCGCCACGCGCAAGAACCTTGAGCTCCCCGATCTTGCTCTCCAGTTCCGCGATCGGCTTCTCGAAGTCGAGATACGTCCGCGCTTGCGTAGCCTGGCGTTCCAAGGCTGTCTCCACGACGAGCTGCTGCCCGCGCCCTGCGCGCCGTCCTCCGGGGCGCGGCGCCAGTGGCGGGCGTGGCACGTCCGCCACGGCAGAGGGGATGCGCCAACGGCCTCGGCCTGTCAAGCCGACCTCCGGAGAGGCCGGCGCCCCATCCCCCTCAGATCGTTGGCATTTCGCGCCCCATTCGATGCTCTCAGGCCGCCCCGCTCACCACCTCGGCGGTCTCCAGCACAGCCTGTAGAAGCACGTTCCCCCCGGCTTCGGCCCAGGCCTGGGTCATATCCTCGGCCTCGTTATGGCTGATCCCGCCGATGCACGGCGTGAACACCATGGCCGCCGGCGCGACCCGGGCCATGTAGACGGCATCGTGGCCCGCCCCCGACGTGATGTCGCAGTGGCTGAGCCCCAGTCGCTCCGCGCCATTGCGCACCGCCGCGACGCATCCCGCATCGAAGGCCGTGACAGGGAAATGAAAGATCTCGTCCAGAGTGTAAGAGAGCCCTGTCGCCGCAGCGATGTCCGCCACGCCCGCCCGCAGCGCTGCGTCCATCTCCGTCAGCTTGGCATCGTCGGGATGGCGGAAGTCGACCGTCAGGAACACCCGGCCCGGGATCACGTTGCGCGAGTTGGGCTCCGACAGGATCATGCCGCACGTCGCGCACGCCGAAGGCTCGTGATCCAGCCCGATGCGGTTGACCCGTTCGACGATGCGCGCGGCCCCCAGCAGGGCATCCTTGCGCCGGCTCATCGGAGTCGGCCCGGCGTGGCTCTCCACCCCCGTCAGCACGATCTCGTACCACCGCTGCCCGTTGGCATGCGTCACGACGCCGATGTCGAGCCCGGCCTCCTCCAGGATGGGGCCCTGCTCGATATGCAACTCGAAGAACGCCCGGACCGGCCGGCCGCCGACCGGCACATCGCCCGCATACCCGATCCGCGACAGCTCATCGCCAAGCCTGCGCCCCTCGGTATCCAGCCGCGACAAGCCATAGGCCTCGTCGAACATGCCCGAGAACACCCCGGACGCCACCATCGCCGGCGCGAAGCGAGAACCCTCTTCGTTGGTCCACATCGCCACTTCGATGGGATGGCGCGTCCTGATGTCGAGATCGTTCATCGTGCGCACGATTTCGAGGGCAGCAAGCGTCCCCAGCGCCCCGTCGAACTTGCCACCCGTGGGTTGTGTGTCGAGGTGGCTCCCGACCATCACTGGCGGAAGGTGGTCCTGAGTTCCCGCCCGCCGGGCGAAGATCGATCCCATCCGATCGACCGTGATCGTACAGCCCGCAGCCTTGCACCAATCAACGAACAGGTCCCGGGACACCCGGTCGAGATCCGTCAGCGTCAGGCGCTTGACGCCGCCCTTCGCCGTCGCCCCGATCTTCGCCATCTCCATCAGACTGTCCCACAGCCGGCCGCCGTCGATCCGAAGATTGCTGTCTGCCGAGATCATCTGACCAGCCGTCCTTCTCGGGTGCGAATTACGTGGAAACGTTGGCCTGCGGCGGATATGACCCGGCCCGTCGCTTGTGCATGGCACGCATCGTCGGCTATGGCACGGGCGGGGTCCAACAGCCAAGCCAGAAAGTCGATGTCCACCGCCGCCGCCACTGAGCCTCGCCTGCCGCCAGTCGCGGCCGCCCTCGACCGGGCGGCCCAGCACGTGGCGACGCCGTGCGGGGAGGGGACCATGGCGTGGCGCCGGTGGGGCACCGGCGAGCCCGTGGTCCTCGTCCACGGCGGCTCCGGCTCCTGGACGCATTTCGTAAAGACGATCCCGGCACTGATCCCTCATTACGAGGTCTGGGCCTGCGACCTGCCCGGCCTCGGCGCCAGCGCGATGCCTCCCGAGCCCTGGACGCCCGCCTCGTCGGCGGAGGTGCTGGCCGACGCCGTGCGCACCTTGATCCCATCGGCGCGCCGTCCCCGTGTTGTCGCCTTCTCATTCGGCGCTCACGTCGCCACGCTGGCGCTCGGCCGCCTCGCCGATCACGTCCGCTCCTACACGATCACGGGCTGCTCCGCCCTCGGCCTGCGCGGCCCCGCCGACATGCCGGGCCTGCCCAAGGAGCGCTCCAGCATGGAAGAGGCCGATCGGCGCGAGGTGCACCGCAAGGTGCTGGAGATGTTGATGTTCGGCGATCCCGACCGGATCGACGACGACGCCATCGCCCTGCAGGCCGCCAACGTCCGTCAGGCCCGCTTCCGCAGCCGCGAGTTCGCACTCACCGACGAGGTGCGCCGCGGCCTTGCCCATGTCGAAGTACCCGTGCGCGCGATCTGGGGCGAACGCGACGCCGTCGCCCGCCCCAGCGTCGCCGCCGTCTTCGAGGTGCTCGCTGAGCACCACCCGGAAATCATCACCCACGTGATTCCGGGCGCGGGCCACTGGGTCATGTACGAAGCTGCCGACGCCTACAACGCCAAGCTTCTCGAGATGCTGGCGCGTCACAATGGATGATCGACCAAGCGCTGCCGAGGGGGGGCGCGTCGCGATGGCGAGATGTTCACAATCGAGAAAGACCCAGATGTCCAATTCATTGATTACAGCCATTGTCCTGACCCACAACGAAGAAAAGAATATTTCTCATTGTCTGCAGAGCATTCGTGATCTCGACAGCGTTTTTGTCGTGGCTCTGTTCCGCTTCAATGTAGCAGGGCCCGCTGCCCCATCGCTCCGGCGAGGCAATGTCGCGGCGTGAGCGCGTCACCGTCGCGCTCGATCATGCGGCGCCAGCCCAGGTAGCTCGGCAGATACTTCGACGCCACGCCCTTGAATTGAGCCATCCATCCCTTGAAGCGGCTCTGGTAGGCGTTGACGTTCTGGATGTGATAGCAGCCGATCGTCCGTTCGCCGGCGCTGGCGACGAGCGCAATCTGGACGATGTCTGTCGCAGCCGCGAATGCCTCGTAGGCCCTGTTGCCGTCGGTCACGAGCACGGCGTCCTTGGCGACGACGGGCTTTAGGTGCGACCCGATCGTCTCCCCGCTGAGGTCGAAGAGGATCGCGTCGGTGGTCTCGCCATGGCGGTCGCGCACGATCAGGATGGCATCGTGCTCATCGGTGGAAAGGCCCGGCTTCTTGGCTTTTCCGCCGCGCTTCCTGGGCGCGCGGCCGACCAGCTTGCGCGAGCCCTTCGCGGACTTGAGGATGAACGTCTCGTCCGCCTCGACGATGCCGGTCACCGCGCTCGCCTTCTTGTCCCTGGCCGTCGCGAGGAAGCGATGGCGCCAGCGGAACGATGTGTCCAGACGGATGCCGGTGCGCGCCGCCGCCTTGCGCAGGCTGACGCCGTCGACCAGCGAGCGGGCATAGTCGAGCCACTTCTCGCGCAGGCGCAGACCCGCCAGCGGCGTGCCGGTCAGCGCGTTGAAGGTGCGCCCGCACGCCTTGCACATATAGCGTTTGAGATCCGAGGCCGAGCCCCACGGCTTGAAGTCAACCTCGCCGCAATGGCCGCAGGCCGGCGCTGCCGCGAACCGCGTTTCGATCATGGCGACGACCTCCTCGCCGGCCCCCTTCGCAGACAGCGCCTCAACCAGCGCGTCGCGCTGGACCTGGCTGAGGTCGCCCAGTTGCTCGACAAGTGCCCGGAAGTCTTGCGCTTTCATGATATCCCCGCTGCCGCCAAATCAGTGGTCAGCAAGGTCTCACAACACTGAGGCGGAACAGAGCCTTTGTCGTTGATTCCGGCAGCACCGATCGGACAGTTGAGATCTGCCGCAGCTTCGGCATCGAGCCGGTGCACCACGAGTACAAGAACCATGCGAGCCAATGGGAGTGGGCGCTGCAATCCCTGCCCATCCAGACGCCATGGGTGCTGGCTCTCGACGCGGATTTCGTCGCGACCCCGGAATTGCTACGGCGGGCGATGAGCGATCTCGCGCGGCTCGATCCGGGTATCGGGGGCATCTACGTGCGCCACCGCTATCGCTTCGGCTGGGGCGACATCCGTTTCGGCGGCACCAAGCGATCCTGGCTCCGTATTGTCCGGCACCGCCGTGCCAAGCCCGACACGGGCGACCTCGTCGATTTCCGCTTCGTCGTCGACGGCAAGGTAGCGGTCTGGCCGGAGGCCGTGATCGAATACAATCGTAATGACGACGATATCTCAGTCTGGACGGCCAAACAGGACAAGTTCGCGCTGCGGCTGGCCGTCGAGGAGGAGTTGCGCCGCCGACGGCTTCATGGTTGGGCCGGCACGCCGCGCATTCTCGGAACGACCGACGAGCGGTTCGCCTGGCTGCGCGATCGCTGGCTCCACATGCCGCTGTTCCTGCGTCCGTGCATCTATTTTCTGTATCGCTACGTTTTCGCGCTTGGTTTTCTCGATGGCCGCGCGGGATTTCTCTACCACGCCCTTCAAGGATTCTGGCTCCGCCTCCTTGTCGACTGGAAAACCGCGGAACTGCGCCAGCTCTCGCTGGACGACGATCGCTTGCGCGAATTCTCGCAAGCCATGTTGAAAACAAGCTCCGGTTCGGTGGCAACGACGGCGGCACAGCTCGCCCCGACGCCGGGTAGCGTGTCACCTGCTGAGGTCAACGCAACACCTGATTACCCGGACTACTCCTCCGATGGCCACAAACCGCTGATATGACGATGTTCGTCGTTCGAGCGGGAGGCCATCATGGCGCGCAATCGGGTGCAGTTCCAGAAGGGACTGAGTATGGCGGAGTTCAACAAGCGGTACGGGACGGAAGAGCTTTGCCACGCCGCGCTCGTCAAGATGCGCTGGCCGGATGGGTTCGTGTGCCCCGACTGCGGCGGCACGCAGCACAGCTATTCAAAGGCACGGCGCATCTTCCAGTGCTCGGCCTGTCGCGTTCAGACGTCTGCGAAGTCGGGCACGATCTACCATCAGTCGAAGACGCCGCTCACCAAATGGTTCCTCGCGATGCATCTCATCACGACTGCCAAGAACGACATTGCAAGCCTGGAGCTAGCGCGTCAGCTCGGCGTGAAGTGGGACACAGCGTGGCTCATCAAGCAGAAGCTGATGGAGGCCATGCGGCAGCGAAATTCGATGTACAAGCTCTCTGGCGACGTGCAGATCGACGACGCCTATCTCGGCGGCGAAGCACCCGAAAAGCCCGGGAAAGCAGGGCGTGGAGCGGAGGGCAAGATCCCTTTCGTCGTGGCCGTCGCAACGCGTAAAGGCAAGGCTGTCTACACGCAGTTGCGGCGGGTCGTGGGCTTCACGAAGGAGGCCATCAAGACCTACGCCGAGGCCAACATCGTACGCGGCAGCTGGGTTGTCAGCGACGGCCTCGGCTGCTTCCTTGGGCTTGCCGAGGCGGGTATGCGGCACGTGCCGATTGTCACTGGCGGGGGCCGCCCCAAGATCGCGCTCTTCAAGTGGGTCAACACCGGCTTGGGCAATCTCAAAAGCGCGATCACCGGTACTTGCCGCAGCTTCGATGTCCAACACGCCGACAGATACCTCGCCGCATACGAGTGGCGCTTCAACCGCCGCTTCGAGCTGGACAAGAATATCGAGCGATTGGCCCGCGCCGCTGTGAGGACTGCGCCTCGACCCTACAGATCAATTGCACTCGTCAGAGGGCCAGCGGAGACGACGGGGTAATCAGGACGCAACATGAACGCGACAACGATGCGCGGCGTATTGGAGCGACTGGGACGCAATCGGCGCTTCCGCCGGCGGCTGCCCGCCGGGTTCGGCCGTCGTGCCCTCTGGGTCTCGCCCGATGCGCGCCTGAGATATCTGCGCTGGGGCGACCAGGCATTCGACCAGGAATTGTTGGCCTTCGCGCGGGATTGGATCGTGCCTGGCACCAAAATCCTGGACGTGGGTGCAAACGTCGGAGAGTTCGCGGTCTCCGCGGCGCATCGGGCGGGTCCGCAAGGCCGGGTGCTCGCAGTTGAGGCCGACCCATTTCTTGTAAGCCTCGTTCAACATTCGGCCGATGTTCCCCGCAACGCCGATCTCAATATCGATGTGATGTGCGCAGCGGTTGCCGAAGGTGCGGGTATTCAGCGTTTCAACATCGCCGCCCGTGGGCGCGCGGCGAATGCCCTGGCCGAAGTCGGCAGCACGCAGATGGGAGGAGTGCGACGGGCCCTCTTCGCGCCGACCGTCGACATCGATTCGATTGCCGAAGTTTGGGGCGCTCCGGACTTCATCAAAATCGACGTCGAAGGCGCTGAGATTCGTGTTTTGAAGGGTGCAACGCGAACGCTGGAGCAGCAACGTCCGACCGTCATTTTCGAGGCGAACCTCGATAAGTCGGCGCTGATGAACGTGTTCCGGCAGGCTGGTTATAGCGTCTTCGATCCGGCGGATCGGGCGCTGAAAAAGCCGCTGGAGGAATGCATTTTCAATAACCTGGCAATCCACGAGTCTCGGTTGGACGAGATGCGTCGCATCGCAGCGACGCGTTGAGCGCGCGCGAGAAACCGGCTGCCGGGATCGCACAATTCGACAGTGCCGCGGCTGATGCCGGGTTGAAAACTGAAATGGCGAGGAGATTGGGGTGATGCGGTCGATTTTGATCACGGGCGGGGCCGGTTTTGTGGGGGTCAACTCGGCCGCACACTTTGCATCCCGCGGTTGGCGCGTCAGAGTCCGTCCTCATAATTCTGGCTCTATTTCAGCACTCTGGCAATTCGCCGGAGCATCAGCCGGATGAGAGCCATGACGAGGAATGCGGCTGCGGTGCGCACGCGGTTCTCGTAGTCTTTGGCCAGACGCCTGCAGCGGCCGAGCCAGCCGAATGTGCGCTCGACGATCCATCGCCTGGGCAGAATGACGAAGCCTTTCGCCGCGTGGCACCGCTTGACGATCTCGAGCGGCAGGCCGGCGTCCTCGCGCACGGCTGTCGCAGTCGGATCGCCCTGATAGCCGCCGTCGGCGACGGCAAGCGCAAGCGTCGGGCAGCGCCGCGCCGCGATGGCAAGCAAGGGCGCGACCATATCGCGGTCCTGGATGTTGGCAGGCGTGATCGCGAAGTTGATCAGCAGGCCTTGCGTATCGACGCAGATGTGGCGCTTCTTGCCTTTGACCTTCTTGCCCGCGTCGTACCCGCAGGGGTCGATCGAGGCCCCCCTTTCTGCGCTTTTCACGCTCTGGCTGTCGACGATGGCGAGGCTTGCTGTCGCGTTTCGCCCCGCGAGTTCCCGCGCTTTCACGTAGAGCGCGTCATGCACACGCGCGAGCACGCCGTCGCGGTCCCAGCACACGAGGTAGTCGTGCACGACGCTCTTGGAAGGAAAATCCTTCGGCAGCTGGCGCCACTGGCACCCAGTCGTCAGCACGTAGAGGATCGCGTTCAACAGATCGCGTGTTTCCGGCACCGGATGACGCCGAGCTTTTCTCGGTGGCGGCATCAGCGGCGCGATGATCGCCCACTCCTCGTCGGTCAAATCGCTCGGATATCGGCAGCTCTTGCGCTCGTAGGTTGCCCGGTTATCGTTCGTCCACATCCTCGGCCCGCTCGCGAATCACGCGCACGGCCACACAGAATCACAACCGATTCCCCGGAACTTCAAGAACTTTGAGGACGGGCTCTCAGCATTCTCGACAATTTGTCGAGGCTCGGCTCGGGCTCCAACCTGGAATGGATTCGCAAGACTGCGAGCGTCGAGTTCATCGAGTCCGACATCAGGGACGCGGAGCGGATGGCCGCAATCATCGCCCAGGCCCAGCCCGATGTCGTTCTGCACCTGGCCGCCCAGGTAGCCGTGACGACTTCGGTTCGCGATCCCCGCACCGATTTCGAGATCAACGCCATCGGCACGTTCAACCTTCTCGAGGCGATCCGTGAGCACGCGCCGAAGACGTTTTTCATCAACGCATCCACCAATAAGGTCTACGGCAAGATGGAAACCGTGGAGGTCGAAGAGAGCAACGGCCGGTACGAGTACCGGGACCTCAAGACCGGAGTGTCGGAGAGCCAACCGCTCGACTTCCATTCTCCGTATGGCTGCTCCAAAGGCATCGCCGACCAGTACACGATCGATTACGCGCGCATCTTCGGGATCAATTCCACAACCTTCCGTCAGAGTTGTATCTATGGGACGCGGCAATTCGGGGTGGAGGACCAGGGCTGGGTCGCCTGGTTCACGATCGCGGCGGTGATGGGCAAGCAGATCACGATCTACGGTGACGGCAAGCAGATCCGTGATGTCCTGCACGTCGGCGACATCGCACGCGCCTACGAGGCGGCCTTCGAGAACCGCGAGAAGGCACGCGGGCAGGCCTTCAACATCGGTGGCGGGCCGTCCAATACGCTCTCGCTGCTCGAGTTGCTTGCTTTGCTGCAATCGGAGCTGAAGCTCAACATCCCCCTCCAGTGGGGCGATTGGCGGCCGGGCGACCAGCCTGTGTTCGTCTGCGACATCAACAAGGCAAAGGAGCTGCTCGGCTGGCAGCCGAAAACCAACGTTTGTGAGGGTGTCACCGAATTGATCGCCTGGGTGGGCGAGAACCGGGGACTTCTGGAGAAGACGCTGAGCACCACCTGAGGCAGCCACCCGACCGAGGGCGTGTGGCGCGACGACGCAGCGAATGGAACGCCGGCGCGCCAACCCGCTGGCGAGTCGATCGGCCCGCGCCTTGCCACCCTTCAGCCTCGCTCGCGCATCCTGGAACGCCTCCGACGTCCAATTGACGAGCTGCAGGTCGCCGTCGGCCAAGCTATGGGCGATGTCACCCCCGTGCTGGGTCGCCTCTATGGCACGCTTCACGAGCCGGGTCGCCACACCCGGCCGCGCCGCAACGTGCTCCGCCATCCGGTGCGCCGCGATCAGCGCGGTACCGTCCTCGGCAACCTCATCCAGAAACCCGAGCGCCGTGGCCTTGGCCGTGTCCCATGTGGTCCCCAGCAGAAGGAGTTGGCGCGTCGCCTGGACGCCGACCAGCCGCACCAGGCGCGGCACCGAATGCCAAGCCATGTTGAGCCCCACGGCCACCTCCGGCGCCGCAAACCGCCCCGACCGTCCCGCCACCCGGAAATCACACATCGCAGCAAGCGCTAACCCGCCCGCATAGCAGGGCCCTTCGATGGCCGCGATCGTCACCTGCTCGATCCCCATCCAGGCCCGGGCGAGCCGCGGCCCCTTGCGTGCAAACACGCGCCGCTCCTCGATTCCAAGCCCGGCCATCGCGTCCCAGGACTCCGCCTTGAGATCCATGCCGCCCGAAAAGATCGCAGGCGCTCCGGTGAGCACCACGACGACCGCCTCCCGGTCGGATTCGAATGTGCGCGCCGCCTCGGCTAACGCGTCCATCATCTCGAACGTCAAGGCATTGCCTTGCCCGCCGCGGTCGAACCGGACAACTGCCACGGCCCCGCGGCGATCGATGGAGACGGTCTGTGCCATTGCGATACCTGCCTTAGTCGCGCGTTAACGCTTACGATCGCATACTCGGCCCCGTCTGCGCCATGATCGGCTGCTAGGCGCGAAGCGTGGCTTCTTTGCCATGGCACGCCCACGCACGGCCGACACACCTTTGACGACGCGTGCAGAAGCGTGCTGAGTGTGAGGGACGTGGGGCCGAGCGACGCGGCCCGGCGGCGCACACAAGCTGTGACCGTAGGCTGACTACCAGGGGAGCGTTATCGCATGCGTTCGCGACGAATGAGTGGGCAGCCCGCACGCTGCGGCGGTCTGTTGGGTCTGATGGCAGTCGTCCTGTCGCTTTTTTCCGTGATCCCGGCGCCTGCAGCCGCGGCGCAGGAGCACCCCGCCAAATACATGCAGCGCGTGGCCAACGAGTTGACGGCCGCCACCCGCGCCGCCAACCCTCAAGCCATCGCCACCGTTCTCAGGCGCCACGCCGACATCGGCTGGCTCGGCGCCGCATCGCTGGGCACCTATGCCGGCAAGATGCCCAAGGCCGAGCATCCCAGCTACCTGAACGGAATGGTTCGCTTCATCTCCAACTACACCGCCCAGCAGGCTCCGAAATATCCAGTGGCCCGCGCGACCGTGATGGGCGCCTCCCAGGAGGACAGTACCGGCGTGCACGTCGACACGCGCGTGGAGTTGCGCTCTGGCGAAGTCCTATGACGTCCGCTGGTTGCTCGTCCGCCGCGGCGGCAACTGGAAGGTGCGGGATGCGCAGGTTGTCGGGTTCTGGCTGTCGCCCTTCCTGAAGAACCTGTTCGAGAACTACATCACCGAGAACGGCGGGAATCCCAAGGCCCTGGTGCTGGCCCTCAACCGCTGAACGCCAGCCGCGGGCATCGCTCGACCTATCCGCTTGCCCGACCACCGTCCCACGGCGGCCCGCCATCTCGGCGCGGCCGCCGTTTCTCTGCGCGCAGCGGGCCACTCTTAACCATAGCCCGCCTGGAGTCGTGACCAATCCTCGGCATTCGGCTCTTTTCGGCACACGTTTGCCGCAACCCGGTGCTATGTACCGGTCAGCGGAGGGCACACATCAAGGCGCGGCGTGCTGGAGGTTCGGGGATGATCGATGCGTTTTTTGTACTCTCGGCCGCATGCCTGGGCTGGGGGCTGTCCCTGGCGACCTATCGCATGTTCGCGGTGCGCAATCAGTGGCCGATGGGCCAACTGCACGCCGAAGCACCCCTGGTGCCCATCCTGATCGGCCTCGTCGTCGTCATCATCGGTGTGATGGCGGCGTGGGCCCGCGGCCTGGAATACGGCGGCCTCGTCATAGTGGTACTCGGCCTGCTGCTCGCCGTGTTCTGGACTGGCTTCCTGCGCGTGGGCTCGCAAGTCTCTCTGTTCCTGGCGCCGGCTGCCGCGGGTCTGCTGGTGCTCGGCCTGTTCGGCGCGCCACTCCCCGGCAACTACAACACCTTGCCGATGGGCTACAACGATCCCCCCCCGCGCATCATTCCGCTCGATCGCCTCGAGGACCGGACCAGTCCCCCCACCACCTTGCGGCGCAACTGAGCAGGCAGAATTAGACGGCCGCCGCGCTGCTGCGATCCGTCCTAGGCGTCGAAGCCGCGCCGGGCTTGCCACAGAGCAGCATTGGCCGTAGTGCAACGGGCACGACCCACAATGCGCGCTGACGGGACGCCATCTGCGCCCGCTACGGCGCGCCCTTCACGTGCCAGCGCCAGGAGCCCATTGCATGTCCGTGCGACGCCTCGACCCCGTCCAGCCGGAAAGCTTCGCGTTCACGCCTGAAAACCTGCGGTGGGCACAGGCGACAATTGCGAAGTACCCCGAGGGCAAACAGGCCTCCGCCGTCATCCCACTGCTATGGCGCGCTCAGGAACAGCACGACAACTGGCTGCCCGAGCCCGCCATGCGCGTCATCGCCGACATGCTGGGCATGGCCTATATCCGCGTCTACGAGGTCGCCACCTTCTACACGATGTTCCAGCTTTCCCCGGTTGGCAAGAAAGCCCACGTCCAGGTCTGCGGCACGACCCCGTGCATGCTGCGCGGCGCCGAGGGCCTCATCGAGGTCTGCAAGCGACGCATCCACGCCGAGCCGCATCATCTCTCCGAGGACGGCAATTTCTCGTGGGAAGAGGTGGAGTGCCTGGGCTCGTGCGCCAACGCACCAATGGTCCAGGTGTTCAAGGACACCTACGAGGACCTGACGCCGGAGTTGTTCGACAAGGTGCTGGACGGCTTCGACACCGGCAATCCCGTCAAGCCCGGCTCACAAATCGGCCGGCAGGCGAGCTGCCCGGTGGGTGGCCCCACGACGCTTGTGGACGTGGACAAATAGCCAAGGCAGGCAATCGCCTTGTCAGCTGCACGGCTCGACACATCAAGGCAATAGCAATGGCGGCCGGCGCGACCGAGACAGCGACGAAGGCCCTGGCAAATGTACTGTGGCTGGCAGCATTTCTCGGCCTACTCGCCGCCACGACGGTCGGCCGGCTTGCCATCGATCCAGACATTGGCCCGGTCGTAGCAATGGCCCTCGCCCTGTCGCTCCTGGGATATTACTTCTACAGCAGCGTGGGCCGCATCACGGCACTCCCCCAGACGGCGCACCTGACGGCCCACGTGTTGACCGCCAGTTGCCTAAAGATGGGTCTCCTGGGAGCTGTGCTGGGGGGGATCTGGGTCCTCGGCCGGTCAAGCCTGATTGGCGCTGGACCAACGGTGCTGGCAAATCCGTGGTTGAGCTTCGCCGCCGCAGCGGTGGCCTTCCTCCTGTTCGCAGGCTGCATTCGCGCGGCGGCTGCACACGTCATGGGAGGCCTCCCGCAGCACCCGCGAGAGCGACAGAGATGACAGACGCCCGGCCGCCGGTCGAAATGCCCTCCGAACTGGCTACGCCTCTGACGACTGCCATCCACTGCGACCCCCGCGAGCCTTGAGCCCCGGCGGCGGGTAGGGTAGTGCTGCACGCGAGCCGCTCCGCGATCGCACACCTCAAGCAGGACCCGTCCTCGACATGGCACTGGCCGACAAGGACCGCATCTTCACGAACCTCTACGGCTTCCATTCGCCGGGGCTGGACGCCGCGCGCAGGCGCGGGGCCTGGGACAACACCAAGGCGCCTGATCGACAAGGGCCACGACTGGATCATCGAGCGAGGTCAAGGCGTCGGGCCTGCGCGGCCGCGGCGGCGCCGGCTTCCCGACCGGCCTCAAGTGGTCGTTCATGCCCAAGGCCGATCCGCGGCCGTCCTACCTCGTCGTCAATGCCGACGAATCCGAGCCCGGCTCGTGCAAGGACCGCGAGATCATGCGGCACGATCCGCACCTGTTGATCGAGGGCTGCCTGGTCGCCTCTTTCGCGATGCGCGCGCACACCTGCTACATCTATGTCCGCGGCGAGTTCATCCGCGAGCGCGAGGCGACTGCAGCGCGCGATCGACGAGGCCTATGAGGCCAAGCTGATCGGCAAGAACAACATCCACGGCTGGGACTTCGACCTCTACGTCCACCACGGCGCCGGCGCCTACATCTGCGGCGAGGAGACGGCGCTGCTGGAGAGCCTCGAGGGCAAGAAGGGCCAGCCGCGCCTGAAGCCGCCGTTTCCCGGCCGGCTGCGGCCTCTACGGCGCGCCGACGACCGTCAACAACGTCGAATCGATTGCCGTCGTGCCGACCATCCTGCGCCGCGGCGCGACTGGTTTGCCGAGCATCGGCAAGCCCAACAACACCGGCACCAAGCTGTTCCAGATTTCCGGCCACGTCGAGCGGCCCGTGCGTCGTCGAGGAGGAGATGGGCATCCCGCTGCGCGAGCTGCTCGACCGGCATGCCGGCGGCGTGCGCGGCGGCTGGGACAATCTGCTGGCCGTCATTCCCGGCGGCTCGTCGATGCCCTGCCTGCCCGCGACCATCTGCCAGGACCTGACGATGGACTTCGACACGCTGTCGAAGCTGAAGTCGGGCCTCGGCACCGCCGCCATCATCGTCATGGACAAGTCGACCGACATCATCAAGGCGATCGCCCGCATCGCCTACTTCTACAAGCACGAGAGCTGCGGCCAGTGCACGCCCTGCCGCGAGGGCACCGGCTGGATGTGGCGCGTGCTCGAGCGCATGGCGCAAGGGCGAGGCCGACAAGTCGCGAGATCGACATGCTGTTCGACGTCACCAAGCAGGTCGAAGGCCATACGATCTGCGCGCTGGGCGATGCGGCCGCCTGGCCGGTGCAGGGCCTGATCCGCAATTTCCGCGACGTCATCGAGGCGCGAATCGACCGTTACCAGTCGAGCCAGGGCGCCCGCATCGCCGCCGAGTAGGCGAAGAGGGAGACTGGCGTCTACACGATCTCATGGCCGTCCAACTCGTCCGGCCGCGCCACCGCGCTCAGGCCGCGGGTCACAATTCAGTGTACGGGACGACGAGGCGGGCACGGGTCGCGGCGCCGCGCCGGCCGTGAGCCCAGGCCCCGGGCACTTGCCGTATGGTCCGCGCCACCACAGGCGCGCACTTTGTCGCCCTATCAATCGGGCGATCACCATTGGCAGGGGCGGTGCACTCTTGTAGAGAGCGTGTCGAGATTGTGGCGGTGCTCGCGGGGCGACGCGCGGGCTGGATTTTGCCTGTCGGCAACCGCCACCGTCTATCTGGCGAAGAGCCGCCTCCACGCGGGCGAGGACCCATGGCGAAGCAACTCATCATCGACGGTCAGCCGGTCGAGGTCGAGGACGGCATCACGCTGCTGCAGGCGTGCGAGCAGGCGGGCGTCGAGATCCCGCGCTTCTGCTACCACGAGCGCCTGTCGATCGCCGGCAACTGCCGCATGTGCCTCGTCGAGGTGGTCGGCATGCCCAAGCCCGTCGCCTCGTGCGCCATGGGCGTCAACGACCTGCCGCCCAACCGCGACGGCACGCCCAAGCAGATCAATACTCGCTCGCCCATGGTCAAGAAGGCGCGCGAAGGGGTGATGGAGTTCCTGCTCATCAACCACCCGCTCGACTGCCCGATCTGCGACCAGGGCGGCGAGTGCGACCTGCAGGACCAGGCGATGGCCTTCGGCATCCGGCGGCACGCGCTTCGAGGAGAACAAGCGCGCGGTCGAGGAGAAGTATCTCGGACCGCTGATCAAGACGATGATGACGCGCTGCATCCAGTGCACGCGCTGCGTCCGCTTCATGACCGAGATCGCCGGCGTCGAGGAGCTCGGCGCCATCGGCCGCGGCGAGGACATGGAGATCACGACTTACCTCGGAGCGCGGCATGCTGTCGGAGCTGTCGGCCAACGTGGTCGACCTCTGCCCGGTCGGCGCGCTGACCCACCGCCCGTGGGCGCACAACGCGCGTCCCTGGGAGCTGAGCAAGACCGAATCGATCGACGTCATGGACGCGGTCGGCTCCGCGATCCGCGTCGACACGCGCGGGCGCGAGGTGATGCGCATCCTGCCGCGCAACAACGACGCCGTGAACGAGGAGTGGATCTCCGACAAGACGCGCCACGTCGCCGACGGCCTCAAGACGCAGCGCCTCGACCGCCCCTACGTGCGCCGCAACGGCCGCCTGGAGCCCGCCACCTGGGACGAGGCGCTCGCCGTCGTCGCCGAGCGTATGACCGCCGCCACCCCAGACCGGATCGCCGCCATCGCAGGCGATCTGGCGGGCGCAGAGGAGATGTACGCGCTGAAGGCGCTGATGACCGCTCTCGGCGCGACGAGCCTCGACTGCCGCCAGGACGGCGCGGCGCTCGATCCCACGCTCGGCCGTGCAAGCTACGTCTTCAATTCCGGCATCGAGGGTATCGAAGCGGCCGACGCGATCCTGATCGTGGGCGCCAACCCGCGCCTGGAGGCCACTGTCCTCAATGCGCGGATCCGCAAGCGCTGGCGCGCGGGTGGTGTCCGGATCGGCGTCATCGGCCCGCGCACCGATCTCGGCTATGCCTACGAACATCTGGGTGCAGGCCCGCAGACACTGGCCGAGATCGCCGATGGCCGCCACGCTTTCGCAGCGACCCTGAAGGACGCCAAGACGCCGCTAGTCATCGTCGGCATGGGCGCGCTCGCCCGGCCCGATGGCGCCGCCGTGCTGTCGATCGCCGCCCGCGTCGCTGTCATGGCGGGCGGTGAGGCCATATGGAACCCGTTGGCCGTCCTGCACACCGCAGCCGCCCGCGTCGCCGCCCTCGATCTCGGCTTCGTGCCCGGCGAGCGTGGCCGTAACGTCGCCGGTATCCTCGCCGCTGCCGGCCAGGGCCAGATCGACGTCGTCTACCTCCTGGGCGCCGACGAGATCGACGTCCCCGCCGGCCCCTTCGTCGTCTATCAGGGCAGCCACGGCGACCGCGGCGCCCACCGCGCCGACGTGATCCTGCCGGGCGCCGCCTACACCGAGAAGAGCGCCACGTACGTCAACACCGAAGGCCGTGCGCAGATGACGGCGCGCGCGGTCTTCCCGCCGGGCGAGGCCAAGGAGGATTGGGCGATCCTGCGCGCGCTGTCGGCCCGGACCGGCACGACGCTGCCGTTCGATACCATCGCCGCCCTGCGCGCGGAGATGTACAAGACCGCGCCGCAGCTTGCGCGCCTGGGATCGCTGGCGCCGCAGGGCCGCCAATCGATCGACGCGCTCGTCAGGGTCGGCGGCAAGATGGACGATGGCGCCTTCGCACACGCCGTCGCCGATTTCTATCTCACCAACCCGATCGCGCGCGCATCCGCCGTCATGGCCGAGATGAGCGCGCTGAAGGCGAAGGCGGGTACCGCCTACGCTTTGTCGGCGGCGGAATAAGGGGGCCGGGGGCATCATGTCGAGCTGGTCGCAAAGCTTCTGGGACGCTTGGTCGAGCTGGGGCTGGCCCCTGTTCTTGATGCTCGTGCAGAGCCTGGTGCTTCTCGTCGCCGTGCTCGTCATCCTCGCCTTCCTGCTGCTGGCCGATCGCAAGATCTGGGCCGCCGTGCAGATGCGCAAGGGTCCCAACGTGGTCGGCCCCTTCGGCCTGCTCCAGTCCTTTGCCGACCTGTTGAAGTTCGTCGCTCAAGGAGCCGCTGATCCCGGCCGGCGCGGACAAGGCGGTCTTCCTGCTGGCGCCGCTGGCGACGGCGACCTGCGCGCTGGCGCGCCTGGGCCGTCATTCCCGTGTCGGAGGACGGTTGGGGCAAATGGGTGATCGCCGACCTCAACGTCGGCATCCTCTATCTGCTCGCCATCTCCTCGCTCGGCGTCTACGGCATCATCATGGGCGGCTGGGCGTCGAACTCGAAGTACCCGTTCATGGGCTCCCTGCGCTCGGCCGCCCAGATGGTCTCCTACGAAGTCTCGATCGGCTTCGTCATCATCTGCGTGCTGCTGGTCGTCGGTTCGCTCAATCTGACCGACATCGTCAATGCGCAGCGCGACAGGGCTCGGCAACTGGCTCGGTCTGCCGCACCTTCGTTCCTCGACTGGTACTGGCTGCCGCTGTTCCCGATGTTCGTGGTCTTCTTCATCTCGGCGCTGGCGGAGACCAACCGTCCGCCGTTCGACCTGCCGGAAGCCGAATCCGAGCTCGTCGCAGGCTTCATGGTCGAGTACGCCTCGACGCCCTACCTGCTGTTCATGCTGGGCGAGTACGTCGCGATCTGCACCATGTGCGCGCTGACGACGATCCTGTTCCTGGGCGGCTGGCTGCCGATCGTGGACCTGCGCGCCGTTCAACTGGATCCCCGGCATCTTCTGGTTCCTCGGCAAGCTGTGCTTCGTGTTCTTCATGTTCGCCATGGTGAAGGCCATGGTGCCGCGCTACCGCTACGATCAGCTGATGCGGCTGGGCTGGAAGGTGTTCCTGCCGCTGTCGCTCGCCGCCGTGATCGTCGTCGCCGGCGTCCTGCAGTACACGAGGCAGGTATTGTGAGCGCGGGTCTCGTCGGCGCCCTCGTGGGAGCCGGCATCGGGCTCGCCAATCTGGTCGTCCTGCGGCTGCTCGCCGATCGCGTCGAGTTGCCCGAGACGAAGAAGTTGTTGAACGTGGTCGGCCTCGCCGACCTCGTGATCTTCCCGGTCGCAGGCGCGCTCATCGGCGCCTACGCCTGGGGCTAGGCGATGTGGAAAGGCAACGTCGATGATGGCGTCGGCCAGGCGATCAAGTCGCTCTTCCTCACGGAGTTCGTCTCGGCGTTCTTCCTGACCATGCGCTACTTCTTCTCGCCCAAGAAGACGCTGAACTATCCCTTCGAGAAGGGCCCGCTCTCGCCCCGCTTCCGCGGCGAGCATGCGCTGCGCCGCTATCCCAACGGCGAGGAGCGCTGCATCGCCTGCAAGCTGTGCGAGGCCATCTGCCCGGCCCAGGCGATCACGATCGAGGCCGGTCCGCGCCGCAACGACGGCACCCGGCGCACGACGCGCTACGACATCGACATGGTGAAGTGCATCTACTGCGGCCTGTGCCAGGAGGCCTGCCCGGTCGACGCCATCGTCGAGGGCCCGAACTTCGAGTTCGCCACCGAGACGCGCGAGGAACTCTACTACGACAAGGCAGCGCCTGCTCGCCAACGGCGACCGCTGGGAGCGCGAGATCGCCAAGAACCTCGCGCTCGACGCGAAGTACAGGTGATGCGCCATGAAGACACGCCGGAACGGTGGGGCGCACCGAGCGACGACGACACGCCGGATCTGGGGGCCCGCCAAGCCATGACAGCCTTCTTCTTCTATCTGTTCGCCATCCTGTGCGTCGCCTCCGCCGCTGCGGTCGTGATCGCGAAGAACCCGGTGCACGCCGTCCTCTTCCTGATCCTCGCCTTCTTCAATGCGGCCGGCCTGTTCGTGCTGCTCGGCGCCGAGTTCCTGGCGATGCTGCTGGTCATCGTCTACGTCGGCGCCGTCGCCGTGCTGTTCCTGTTCGTCGTCATGATGCTCGACGTCGATTTCGCCGAGCTGCGCGCGGGCTTCATCAAGAACGCCCCACTCGGCGTGCTGGTCGGCGGCATCCTGCTGGTCGAGCTCGTCATGATGCTCGGCATGCGCGCCATGGGCCCGCTCACGTCCGGTCGTTGCCGCCGCCCCGATGCCCGCCGCGAGCAGCGCCGTCACCAACACCGAGGCACTCGGCCGTCTCCTCTATACGAACTACGTCTACTTCTTCCAGGGCGCCGGCCTGATCCTCCTCGTCGCGATGATCGGCGCCATCGTGCTGACGCTGCGCCACAAGGAAGGCGTCCGCCGCCAGTCGATCGCAGCCCAGGTCGGCCGCGATCCGCAAGACGGCGATGCAAGTCGTCAAGGTCGCGCCGGGCCAAGCGTTCGTACCCGATGCAAAGAACCAGCCGGCGGCGGGGGAATAACCACACCATGACCATCGGCCTTGGACATTATCTGACGGTTGCGGCGTGCCTGTTCACGCTCGGCGTGTTCGGCATCTTCCTCAACCGCAAGAACGTCATCGTCATCCTGATGTCGGTCGAGCTGATGCTGCTCGCCGTCAACATCAATCTCGTGGCGTTCTCGCACTTCCGCGGCGATCTCGTCGGGCCAGGTGTTCGCGCTGTTCGTGCTGACGGTCGCGGCGGCCGAGGCCGCCATCGGCCTTGCCATCGTCGTCGTCTACTTCCGCAACCGCGGCTCCATCGCGGTCGACGACATCAACATGATGAAGGGGTGAGGGGACACCGATGATCTACACGGCCATCGTCTTCCTGCCGCTTGCCGGCGCGCTGATCGCGGGCCTGTTCGGCCGCGCGTTCGGCCCGCGCCCCTCAGAGCTGATCACGACCGGCTTCATGATCATCGCCGCGGTCCTGTCGTGGATCGTGTTCTGGGACGTCGGCTTCTCGGCACACCGACCGCCAAGATCACGATCCTGCGTTGGATCACGTCGGGCGAGCTCGACGTCGCCTGGACCATCCGCGATCGACACGCTGACCGCGGTCATGCTCGTCGTCGTCAACACGGTGTCGGCGCTCGTCCACCTCTACTCGATCGGCTACATGCACGAGGACGACAGCCGCCCGCGCTTCTTCGCCTACCTGTCGCTGTTCACGTTCGCGATGCTGGCGCTCGTGACCTCCGACAACCTCCTCCAGATGTTCTTCGGCTGGGAGGGCGTCGGCCTCGCCTCCTATCTGCTGATCGGCTTCTGGTACAAGAAGCCCGAGGCGAACGCGGCCGCCATCAAGGCCTTCGTCGTCAACCGCGTCGGCGACTTCGGCTTCGCGCTCGGGCATCTTCGGGCTGTTCTTCGTATTCAGACGATCAGCCTCGACGCGATCTTCGCCGGCGCGCCAGGACGTGGCGCGGCCTGATCATCCCCTGCACACATTCTCGTTCCTCGGTTGGGCGCAGGTCGACACACTGACCGTGCTGTGCCTGCTGCTGTTCATGGGCGCTATGGGCAAGTCGGCCCAGTTCCTGCTGCACACCTGGCTGCCCGACGCCATGGAAGGACCCGACGCCGGTCTCCGCGCTCATCCACGCCGCGACCATGGTGACTGCCGGCGTCTTCATGGTCGCGCGGCTCTCGCCGCTGTTCGAGCACGCCCCCGCCGCGCTGCAGGTTGTCACGCTGGTCGGCGCCGTCACCGCCTTCTTCGCGGCAACGGTCGGCCTCGTCCAGAACGACATCAAGCGCGTCATCGCCTATTCGACGTGCTCGCAGCTCGGCTACATGTTCGTCGCCTGCGGCGTCGGCGCCTATGCGCGCCGGCATCTTCCACCTCTTCACGCACGCCTTCTTCAAGGCGCTGCTGTTCCTCGGCGCCGGCTCCGTCATCCACGCGATGCACCACGAGCAGGACATGCGCAACATGGGTGGCCTATCGCGCCGCATCCCCTTCACATGGGCGATGATGCTGATCGGCACGCTGGCGCTGACCGGCGTCGGCATCCCCGGCAGCTCGTCGGCTTCGCCGGCTTCCACTCCAAGGATGCGATCGTCGAGGCGGCCTATCGCCGCGCATACGCCGCTCAACTATGCGTTCTGGCTGCTGGTCATCGCCGCCTTCATGACGTCGTTCTATTCCTGGCGGCTGATGTTCATGACCTTCCACCAGAGCCCGCGCTGGGGCGCCGGCGCTGCCGGTCATGACGCGGACTCCACGCCGCCCACGCAACGCCAGCCGATCACGCGCACGGCGACCACGGCGATCACCACCACGAGCCGCACGAGAGCCCGTGGGTGATGCTGGTGCCGCTTGTCGTCCTGGCGCTCGGCGCTGTCGTCGCCGGCTTCGCTGTTCGCGCCCGAGTTCATCGGCGCACGACTACAAGGAGTTCTGGGGCAAGGCGCTCTTCGAGGGGCCGCAGAACCACATCCTGCACGCCATGCATGAAGTGCCCAAGTGGGTCGCGCTCGCGCCGACCGTCGCCATGATCGCCGGCTTCGTGCTCGCCGTACCTCTACTACATCCTGGTGCCGTGGCTGCCGCGATGCGACGGCCCAAGTCCTTCAGTCCGTTCTACCTGTTCCTGCTCAACAAGTGGTACTTCGACGAGCTCTACAACACGATTTTCGTCAAGCCCGCCCTCGCATCGGCCGCGCGCTGTGGAAGCGCGGTGACGGCGCCGTCATCGACGGCGCCATCGACGGCACCGCGGCGGGCGTCCAGCGACGTCACGAACCGCGTTGTCCGCCTGCAGACCGGCTACGTCTACCACTATGCCTTCGCCATGCTGATCGGGATCGCGATGATCATCACCTACCTGATGTTCGCCGGGGGGAGCGCGCGAATGAGCCTTTCGAGCACGCCGATCCTGTCGATCATCACCTTCCTGCCGCTGGTCGGCGCGTTGCTGATCGCGGTGCAGAACCGGGAGGCCGCCGGCAATGCGCGCTGGATCGCGCTGTGGACGACCCTTCTAACGTTTGTCGTTTCGCTGGCCATCTGGGTCGGCTTCGACAAGTCGACGGCGGATTTCCAGTTCGTCGAGGAGGCCGCCTGGCTCGGGCCCATCCGCTATAAGATGGGCGTCGACGGCATCTCGATGCTGTTCGTCATCCTGACGACGTTCCTGATGCCGCTGTGCATCCTGGCGTCCTGGGAAGCGATCGGCGACGCGCGTCAAGGAGTACATGATCGCCTTCCTCGTGCTCGAGACGCTGATGCTCGGCGTCTTCTGCGCGCTCGATCTGGTGCTCTTCTACCTGTTCTTCGAGGGCGGCCTCATCCCGATGTTCCTGATCATCGGCGTGTGGGGCGGCAAGCGGCGCGTCTACGCGAGCTTCAAGTTCTTCCTCTACACGCTGCTCGGCTCGGTGCTGATGCTGCTCGCCGTGATGGCCATGTGGTGGCACGCCGGCACGACCGACATCCCCTCGCTGATGACGGTCAAGTTCCCAGGCGACATGCAGTTCTGGCTGTTCCTGGCGTTCTTCGCATCGTTTGCGGTGAAGATGCCGATGTGGCCGGTGCACACCTGGCTGCCGGATGCGCACGTCGAGGCGCCCACCGCGGGCTCCGTCATCCTGGCCGGTATCCTCTTGAAGATGGGCGGCTACGGCTTCCTGCGTTTCTCGGTGCCGATGTTCCCGCTCGCCGCCCATGACCTGGCGCCGCTCGTGTTCGTCATGTCGGTCATCGCCATCATCTACACCTCGCTTGTGGCGCTGGCCCAGGAGGACGTGAAGAAGCTCATCGCCTACTCCTCGGTCGCCCACATGGGCTTCGTGACGATGGGCATCTTCACTTTCACGGTGCAGGGCGTCGACGGTGCGATCTTCCAGATGCTCTCGCACGGGCTCGTCTCCGCCGCGCTCTTCCTGTGCGTCGGCGTCGTCTATGACCGCATCCATACCCGCGAGATCGCCGCCTACGGCGGCCTCGTCAACCGCATGCCGCTCTATGCCGCCTGCTTCATGGTCTTCACGATGGCCAACGTCGGACTGCCCGGCACGTCGGGCTTCGTCGGCGAGTTCCTGACACTGCTGGCTGCCTTCAACGTCAACACCTGGGTCGCCTTCTTCGCCACTTTCGGCGTCATCCTGTCGGCCGGCTATGCGCTCTGGCTCTACCGCCGGATGATCTTCGGCGAACTCGAGAAGCCGGCGCTGAAAGGCATCACCGACCTGACCATGCGCGAGCGCGTCGTGCTGATCCCGCTGGTCGTTCTGACGATCTTCTACGGCTTTTATCCCGCACCCGTTCTCGACGTGACGGCCGTGTCGGTGAAGAAGCTCGTGACCACCTACGAGGCCGCGATCAAGGCCCCCGTACAGAAAGCCGAGCAGCCCGCGCGCTAGACCACAGGCGCGGAACCGGCATCGACCACCGATTGGCAAGATCCGGCGAGATGGAGAAGGACACTGCGATGACGACGCTCTCGGCCTACGGGCCGCTGCTGCCTGAGCTGATCCTCGCCGTCGGCGCCATGGCCCTGCTGATGCTCGGCGTCGCGCGTCGCGATACCGAAGCCGAATCTCCCATGTCCGGCTGGCTCGCAGTTGGCCTCCTCGTCGCCGCCGGGATCGCAATCATACGCCAGCCGGAAGGCACCCAGGTGCTGTTCGATGGCGCATTCCTGATCGATCCCTTCGCGCGCTTCATGAAGCTTCTCGTGCTCGCCGGATCCGCCATCGCCCTGATCCTGTCCTTCGACTACCTGCGCTGGGCCAAGGCGCTCAAGTTCGAGTTTCCCGTCCTCATCCTGCTCGCCACCACCGGCATGCTGATGATGGTTTCGGCCGGCGACCTGATCGCGCTCTATCTGGGCCTGGAGCTGCAGAGCCTGGCGCTCTACGTCATCGCCGCCTTCCGTCGCGACGACGCGCGCTCCAGCGAGGCTGGCCTCAAGTACTTCGTTCTCGGCGCGCTGTCCTCGGGCATGCTGCTCTATGGCGCCTCCCTGATCTACGGCTTCACCGGCACGACGAGCTTTGCCGGCATCGCCGCAGCTGCCAAGACAGTGTCGGCAGCCGAGAACTACGGCCTTCTGTTCGGCATGGGCTTCCTCCTCGTCGGCATCGCCTTCAAGGTCTCCGCCGTGCCGTTCCACATGTGGACCCCCGACGTCTACGAAGGCGCACCCACGCCGGTAACGTCGTTCTTCGCTGCCGCTCCGAAGATCGCGGCCATGGCGCTGTTCCTGCGTGCGATGCTGAGCGCATTCCCCGGCCTCACCAGTCAATGGCAGCTGGTCGTGACCTTCATCGCGCTCGCCTCCATGCTGGTCGGCGCATTCGGTGCCATCGGCCAGACCAACATCAAGCGCCTGATGGCCTATTCCTCCATCGGCCATATCGGCTTCGCGCTGATCGGGCTCGCCGCCACCGGGTACGAGGGGACCCAGGGCGTACTGGTCTATCTGACGATCTACCTCGCCATGACGCTCGGCACGTTCGCATGCATCCTCGCGTTGCGTCGCGGCGACGACATGGTCGAGGACATCGCCGAACTGGCCGGCCTCTCCCAGACCAATCTCGGTCTGGCGAGCGTGCTTGCGATCCTGATGTTCTCGCTGGCCGGAATCCCACCCTTGGCCGGCTTCTGGGCGAAGTGGTACGTCTTCCTGGCCGCCGTCAAAGCCGAGATGTGGCCGCTCGCCGTCATCGGCGTCCTCGCCAGCGTCGTGGGAGCCTTCTACTATCTGCGCATCATCAAGATCATGTTCTTCGACGCTCCCAAGCCCGCCTTCGAGCCCGTGCCTATCGCCGCACATGTCGTGATGGTGGCAAGCGCGCTCTTCATGATCGCCTTCTCGCTACCGTTCCTCGGCAATTCGATCCTCCAGGCGGCAGCCGCCGCAGCCAAGACTTTTCATTGAAGACCGAAGTCGCCCGCGCCCAAGGGCGCACAACCGAGTGTGAGTGAATTGCCGTACGGCCTGCCCCCCGCTGTCCGAATCATCCATTACCCCGCGCTGCCATCCACCAGCACAGAGGCGTTGCGCCTGGCGATGGCCGGCCAGCCCGGCCGTTTTTGGGTCGCAACTGACGATCAGACAGCTGGGCGGGGACGATCGGGCCGTCACTGGCAATCCATTCCCGGCAACCTCTACGCCAGCTGCCTCATCCCGCTCAGCTGCAGCGTGGGTGTCGCCCAGCAGGTTTCCCTGGTGGCGGGCGTCGCCGCCATCGACGCCATCAATTCAGCAGTCGGCGAGGCCGGACACCGACCACCGTCCTGCCTATGTCTCAAATGGCCCAACGACATCATGATCGGCATGGCCAAAATGGGCGGCATCCTCGTGGAGACCACGTCGCGTAGCCCCGCCGACGGCCTTTTCGCCGTCGTCGGCATCGGGCTCAATCTGGCCGGACACCCGCGCGACCTCGAACGCCCGGCCACCGATCTGGCCGCCCACGGCGCGGCCATCACGCCGGCAGCGATGCTGCGCGCGCTCGCCTGGAGCCTCGAAGACCAATTGGCGATCTGGGACGAGGGCGCCGGATTGGCGAACATCCGCAGCGCCTGGCTTGGCCGCGGCATGCCGATCGGTACACCAGTGCGCATTCACACCGGCGCCGCCGAACATGGCGGTGACTTTGCCGGCCTCGATGAGACCGGCGCGCTGCTGCTGCGCCAACCGACCGGGCGGATCGACCGCTTTACCTGGGGGGATGTCACCCTTCCCGCCGAGCAATCCGTGGGAGCCCAGTGAGATGGCCAAAACGCCAGCCAAGAAATCCGCGCACGCCCGAACCAATTCCGGCGAGAACGAGCTTGTCTTCGTCGCCCTCGGCGGCCTCGGCGAGATCGGAATGAATAACTATCTCTACGGCATCGGTCCCCCGGACCGGCGCCAATGGCTGATGGTCGATTGCGGACTGACGTTCCCCGGCGAGGCGGAGCCCGGCGTCGACGTCGTTCTCCCCGACCTGCGCTTCATAGAGGGCGAGGCTGACCGGCTCTGCGGCATCCTCATCACGCACGCCCACGAGGACCATATCGGCGCCGTCATCGACATGTGGCCCCGCCTCAAGGCCCCGGTCTATGCGTCACCCTTCACGGCGGGCATGCTGAAGGCGAAGCTCGCCGAGTTCGGCGGCCGCCTCCAGATCCCGCTCAACGTCGTGCCGATGGGTCACCGCTTCGAGATCGGCCCGTTCGATGTCGAGTTGGTCACCATGGCCCACTCCATCCCCGAGCCCTCCGGCGTGATGATCCGCACGCCCGTCGGCAAGGTGTTCCACACCAGCGATTGGAAGATCGATGCGACCCCTCTGGTCGGCCCCCCGACCAACGAGCAGCGGCTGCGCGCACTCGGCGCGGAGGGCGTCGACGCTCTGATCTGCAATTCCACGAACGCCTTGCGCGAAGGAATCTCGCCCTCCGAAACGGCCATCGCCCAGTCGCTCACCGAGATCGTGAAGGCCGCCCCCAACCGCGTCGCGATCACCACCTTCGCCTCCAACGTCGCGCGCGTGAAAGCAGTGGCCGATGCCGCCCGCGCCTCCGGCCGCCACCTGGTCGTCGCCGGCCGAGCCATGCACCGGGTCATCGATGTGGCGATCGACACCGGCTACCTGCCCGAGGACTTCCGCTACCTCGACCAGGATCAGTTCAAGTACATCGACCGCAGCGATGTGCTGCTGCTGTGCACCGGCAGCCAGGGCGAGGGCCGCGCCGCGCTCGCTCGGATAGGGGAGGACGATCACCCCAGCATCGAACTCGCCAGCGGCGACCTCGTGATCTTTTCCTCGCGCTCGATCCCCGGCAACGAGAAGTCCATCGGCCGGGTCATGAACAACCTGTCGAACCTCGGTTGCGAGATCCTCACCGACGCCGAAGCGCTGGTCCACGTGACCGGGCATCCCCGGCGGGAAGAATTGCGCCAGATGTACGCCTGGCTGGCGCCGAAGTTGCTCGTGCCCATGCACGGCGAAGCCCGCCACCTCAAGGCCCAGGCCAAGCTTGGCCGCGAGGCCGGCATCCCCGCCGTTCTGTCGCCGCAGGACGGCCAGATGATCCGCCTGGCGCCCGCGCCCGCGCGCCACATCGACGAAGTGCCGACCGGCCGCCTCTACCGCGACGGCAAGCTCGTCGTGGAGAGCGAGGAGGGGCCGGTCCGCGAGCGGCGCAAGTTGTCCATGGTCGGCATCGTCGTCGTCGCTCTGACCCTGTCGCGCCGCAGCGAATTCGTTGGCGAGCCGATGGTCGCCATAGACGGCGTGCCGCACGAGACCGCCGAGGGCGAGGACATGGAGGACGTGGTCCTTGATGCCGTCGAAGGCACGCTGAAGAGCATTCCCGCACAACGCAGGAAAAGCGATGATCTGGTCACCGAGGCGATCCGCCGGGCGGTCCGCGCGGCCGTCGATCGGGAGTGGGGCAAACGCCCCATCGTCAAGGTGCTCCTCAACCGGAGCGAGGACGCCCAGGGATGACCGAGCTGGCAGCACAGGAGTTCGCACGATGATCGGCCGCCTCAACCATGTCGCGATCGCCGTCCGCGACATCGCCGCGGCAACCGCTGTCTATGCCACGACATTAGGTGCCGAAGTCTCCGAGCCGCTGCCCCAGCCCGAGCACGGCGTAACCGTCGTTTTCGTCACCCTCCCCAATACCAAGATCGAGCTGCTCGAGCCCCTGGGCGAGAACTCTCCGATCGCCAAGTTTCTAGAGCGCAACGCCGACGGCGGAATTCACCACGTCTGCTACGAGGTCGACGACATCATCGCGGCCCGCGACCGGCTGAAAGGCGAGGGGGCCCGCGTGCTCGGTGACGGCAACCCGAGGATCGGCGCCCACGGCAAGCCCGTGCTGTTCCTGCACCCTAAGGATTTCTGCGGTACACTGGTCGAGCTCGAGCAGGCCTGAGCGCAGGCCCCGGCTCCCAGGGAGGCACGGCTTGATCCGATTCAGACGCCTGTTCGATCTCTCTGCCGAGACAGACCGGACGCGCTTTGCAGAAGTCGCCGAGATCTTCAAAGCCGCATTTCCCTACGAAACCGAAGCCATCCCCCGCATCGAGAACGCCCTGCGCAACCGCCGCAGCATCGGCTTCGATCCCCTGCTTCTCCTGTCGACCGACGCCAAGCGCCACGTCACCGGCTTTGCGTTCGCCTATTACTTTCCCGATGTCCGTTTCGGCTACCTCCAGTATTTCGCCAGCGACCCCAAGCGCTCCGCACGCGGAATCGGCACCGCACTCTACGAAGCCTTGCGCGAGTTCCTCAACGTGCGCCGCGCCAGGGGCCTGTTCCTCGACGTGCCACCCGCCGACCCCGCAAAGCTCGCCGACAAGAGCCGCCTCGCCGTCAATCGCACGCGCCTGCGGTTCTATGCGCGCTACGACGTCCAGGAGATCGTCGACACAGCCTGGGACGTGGAGGCAAACCCCCGCAACGAAGGTTACCTGACGACGCTGCTCTACGACCCTCTCGGCCATAGGCCCCGCCTCGAGCGGGCCGACGCCCGCCGTCTCGTCCGGCGCATCCTCGTCGAGCAGTATCGCTACGAGCCCGACGATCCCTTCGTCACGCGCATCATCCGCTCCTTCGCCGCCGATCCCGTGCGCTTGAAGCCGCTCGCCACGAAACCGGTGACCAGCGCGCCGACACGCGGCCGCTACATCACGCCCATCATGATGTGCGCCGTGGAGCGCCACACGATCCATCACCTGCGCGAGAAGGGCTACGTCGAACGCCCCGTTCGCGTGCGTGCGATTCTCTCGGGCTTACAGGGATTACCCGTCGAGCGCGTCCCCACGCGGATCTTCTCCGAGGACCACATCACCGCCGTCCACCATCCCTCGCTGCTCAACTACCTCAAGGCCATGGGGCAGAAGCTCGATCCGAAGGCCATCATCTACCCGGAAGTGTTTCCCATCCGCCGCCCCGACCGCATTCCCCGCGCCCTGGAAGATCGCGCCGGATATTTCTGCGTCGACACTTTCACGCCGCTGACGCGCAACACGTTCACGGCCGCACGAGATGCCGTCAACGTCGCGCTGACCGGCGCGACCTTGATCGTTCGTGGCGAGCGCATCGTCTACGCGCTCTGCCGGCCGCCAGGCCATCACGCCGAGCGCCGCGTCTACGGCGGCTTCTGCTTCTTCAACAATTCCGCCATCGCCGCCCACTACCTGTCGAAGCACGGCAAGGTCGCGTTGCTCGACATCGACTACCATCACGGCAATGGCGCCCAGGACATCTTCTACCAACGCGCCGACGTGCTGACCGTCTCGATCCATGGACATCCCAGCCACGCTTATCCGAACTTTTCCGGCTATGCCGACGAGCGCGGCGAGGGGACCGGCCGCGGCGCAAATCTGAACCTGCCGCTCGATCCGCCCGTCGACGACGAGCGCTATCTCACCGTCCTCGACCGCGCGCTGTCGACCATCACCCGGTTCAAGCCGACCGCGCTCGTTCTTTCGCTCGGCTTCGACATCATGCGCGGCGACCCCACCGGTTCGTTCGCCGTCACCACACAGGGTATGGCCAGGATCGCGCGCCGCATTGGAGCATTGGGCTACCCCACCCTTGTCGTGCAGGAGGGTGGATACTCCGTTGCCAATCTGCGGCTCGGCGCGCGCAGCTTCTTTGACGGACTGTCGAACGCGTGGTTCGAATAGCCATCACGTTGCGGGTCCTCAGACCTTCCAGAACCACTTGGCGGCCTCGCGACGTTGCAAGACCCGGTCCAGCCCTACATCCGCCAGCTGATCCGCCCCGAGCCGGGCCAGCTGCCCGCGCGTGCGCGAACGAACGAGCCACAGCCGGACAAATCGGGCCCAACCGCACGATGCCACACCGGCTCCGCAGGCCGGACGAGGCCGGTGCAAAGAAGTCTTCGATCCATCACCGGGAAATGCCATGGCCCGATCCTCGCAGGTCCCGATCCCCGATGTTTCGGCGACTTCCGTAGTGTCGCGCGGCAAGGCGCATTAGGCTCGTGGCGAGAGGAGCCGCCGATGTCCACAACCAACCGCTTCGCAGAAATCGCTGCGCTGGCCGGCGAACCGACCCGCGCCGTCATGCTCCATGCCCTGATGGACGCCCGCGCCCTCACCGCCAGCGAACTCGCTCGCCACGCCGGCGTCACCCCGCAGACCGCCAGCGGCCACCTCGCGCGCCTGGCCGCAGCCGGCCTCGTGTCCGTGGCCGCCCAGGGCCGCCATCGCTACCACCAACTCGCCTCACCCGAGGTCGCCGCGATGCTGGAGAGCATCATGCAGGTCGCCGCGATCACGGGGCCGGCCACAGGCCCCCGCGTTGGTCCCGCCGATCCCCGCATGCGCGCTGCGCGAACCTGCTACGACCACCTCGCCGGCCGCCTCGGCGTTGCCCTGGCCGATGCCCTGCAAGCCGCTCGCTATATCGAGTTCGACGATGGAGCGGGTAGCCTCACCCCGGCGGGCACCCGCTTCCTGACTGACCTCAACATCATGCCGCTGGCGACCAACGCCGCCGGCCGCCGCGTCCTGTGCCGGCCGTGTCTCGACTGGAGCGAGCGGCGCCCGCATTTGGCCGGGCGTCTTGGCAAGGCCTTGTGCGATTATGCGTTCCAGAAGGGCTGGGTGCGGCGACTGCCGGACAGCCGGGCGCTCGTTGTCACACCCCGCGGCGCTGCGGGTTTCCGTGATACGTTCGCCGTCGCCATGCCCCCATTGTCGGACACACCACACGGAACCCAACGATGAGCCTGTCGCTCTCAATCGCCGTCTATTTCATCATCTGGTGGGTTCTGCTGTTCGCCGTCCTGCCATTCGGCCTGCGCACCCAGGAAGAGGAGGGCGAGGTCGTACCGGGAACACCGGAGAGCGCACCGGCCCAGTTCCGCTTCTGGCGCGTCGTCGCCATCAACACGCTCGTGTCGGCCATCGTCTTCGTCGGGGTCCGTTTGGCGATCACGAACGACATCATCCCGACCTCCCTGTTCGACTACGGGGCGCCCCAATCGCAGAAGCAGCCCTGAACGGTCCTCCTCGGGGCCAGGACCAACGGTCCCGCGCAAAGAAAAAGAGCAGCACTCCGTTGGAGCCTGCTCTCGAACCGGGTAAACCCGGGGAGCGCGCCAAAACGCGTCCTATATGCATCGGGCCTGTCGTGGGCCTTCTCTCCGTCCGTCCGGGGCAGCGCGCTGACCCGGACGACACGCTTTCTCCCTAGACTTGGGCTTTGATTCTGCCGGACTGAAGCACGTCGGCTCACCCATGGTTGGTATTAAAGACACTAAGACTATAGTATGACGGGAGGCGGCTGTCACGACGATCTTTATCGATCGATCATGTCATGCTCAACCTTTCACCAGAATTGATCACAACCAACACTGCACCCAGGCGGGCAGCAACTTCCAGGCGCACCCACAGCCCGCGACAGGCGCCGGCGCAACGGCACCTATCGAACGGACCCACTGGGAAACGGGCTGTGCAGCATTGTCAGTCCAACCGTTCCTGGCTAAGAGCGCTTGGCCCGGCCCCGCCGCTGCCATTGTTGGATGGTCAAACCCCAGCCGGGCCGGGCCGCGCCTTCTCCCGCCGAGCCCGGCCGCTACCCGGAAAGACGACGCGCCGATGCACCTGTCCCGCTACTTCCTGCCCGTCCTGCGCGAAGTGCCCAAGGAAGCCGAGATTGTCTCCCACCAGCTGATGCTGCGGGCGGGCATGATCAAGCAGTCCGCTGCCGGCATCTACTCGTGGCTGCCCCTCGGGCTCAGGGTGCTCTCCAAGATCGGCGAAATCGTTCGCCAGGAGCAGAACCGGGCCGGCGCCGTCGAGATCCTGATGCCGACCATTCAGTCCGCCGACCTGTGGCGGGAATCCAAGCGCTATGACGCCTACGGAAAGGAAATGCTGCGCATCGTCGATCGCCACGAGCGCGACATCCTGTTCGGTCCGACGGCGGAGGAGGTCGTCACCGCCATCTTCCGAGACGCGATCAAGAGCTACAAGGACCTGCCCAAGAACCTCTACAATATTCAGTGGAAGTTCCGCGACGAGATCCGACCCCGGTTCGGCGTCATGCGCGGCCGCGAGTTCCTGATGAAGGATGCCTACTCCTTCGACCTGACGGCGGACGCCGCGCGCCATGCCTACAACCGCATGTTCGTCGCCTACCTGCGCACCTTCGCGCGCCTGGGCCTGAAGTCAATCCCGATGGCCGCCGATACCGGACCCATCGGCGGCGACCTTTCCCACGAATTCATCATTCTGGCCGAGACCGGCGAAAGCCAAGTCTATTGCCACAAGGACCTGATCGAGGGCGCAATTCCCAAGGCCGATACCGATTTCGATCAGGACCTGTCGCCGATCGTCAAGGACTGGACGACGCTTTACGCAGCCACCGATGAAAAGCACGACGAGGCCCGCTTCACTCGCGACGTGCCCGCCGACAAGCAGGTGTCCGCGCGCGGCATCGAGGTCGGCCACATCTTCTTCTTCGGCACCAAGTATTCCGAGCCCATGGGCGCGCGCGTCCAAGGACCCGACGGCCAACTCGTCACCGTCCAGATGGGCTCCTACGGCATCGGCGTCTCCCGGCTCGTCGGCGCCATCATCGAGGCGAGCCACGACCAAGCCGGCATCGTCTGGCCCGTGCCGGTCGCGCCGTTCGAGGTCGCCCTCGTCAATCTCAAGGCCGGCGACGCCGACACCGATGCCGCCTGCACGTCGCTCTACGAAAAACTCACCGCTGCGGGCATCGACGTGCTCTACGACGATACCGACGAGCGCGCCGGCGCGAAGTTCGCAACTATGGATCTGATCGGCGTGCCCTATCAGTTGATCGTCGGCCCCAAGGGGGTGAAGGCCGGCGAGGTCGAGGTGAAATCACGCCGCGGCGGCGAGCGCCAGGCGATGTCGCCGGACGCAGCCGTCGGCCAACTCGTCGAGCGCATCGTGCGCGAGCGCCAGCCGGTCGCCTGAGGCCGCTGCGACCGCGCGGATCCGGCAACCACGCCGTCGCACGGCGACGATCAGATGGCCACGATCAGGGGGATCGAGAACGTCCATGAGCAGCACCGCCGCCGACACCCGGCCGTTTGCGGCCTTCGAATGGCTGCTCGCCACCCGCTACCTCCGGGCGCGGCGCAAGGAGGGCTTCATTTCGGTGATCGCCGGGTTCTCCTTCCTCGGCATCATGCTGGGCGTCGCCACTCTGATTATCGTGATGGCCGTGATGAACGGCTTCCGCAACGAGCTGTTCGCCAAGATCCTCGGCCTCAACGGACACGTCATCGTTCACAAGATCGGTGAGAATTTCTCCGATCACGCAACCCTCGCCGAACGGCTGAAGGCGCTGCCCGGCGTGCGCGAGGCGACGCCTCTCGTCGAGGGCCAGGTGATGGTCTCCTCGGCCGTCCAGGCCTCCGGCGGCATCGTGCGCGGCATGACCGAGGCCGGCATCAAGTCCCTGCCGCTGGTCGCCGGCAACATCCGCTTCGGCACCCTCGACGGCTTCGACGCCGGCGGCGGCATCGCCATCGGCACGCGCATGGCCAACGACATGCGCGTCAACGTAGGCTCGACTCTGACGCTGGTCTCCCCGCGCGGCGCATCGACGCCCTTCGGGACAGCTCCGCGCACGCGCGCCTACAAGATCGCAGCCGTCTTCGAGCTCGGCATGTCCGAGTACGACCGCACCATGGTGTTCATGCCGCTCGTCGACGCGCAGCGCTATTTCAGCCGCGGCGACAGCGTCGATGTCCTGGAGGTGATGGTCGACGATCCCCAGAAGGTTTCCACCTACGCCGCCGAGATCAAACGCGCTGGCGGTCCCACGATCCACGTCACCGATTGGCTGCAGCGCAACGAGACCTTCCGCGGCGTGCTCGATGTCGAGCGCACGGTGATGTTCATTATCCTGTCGCTGATCATCCTCGTCGCCGCGCTCAATATCATCTCCGGCATGATGATGCTGGTGAAGGACAAGGGCCGCGACATCGCCATCTTGCGCACGATGGGCGCCACCAAGTGGGCCGTCATGCGCGTGTTCCTGATTACAGGCGCCTCGATCGGCGTTGTCGGCACGCTGGCGGGCTTCCTGCTCGGCGTTGCGTTCTGCTGGCGCATCGACGAAATCCGCCAGTTCGTCTCCTGGCTGCTGGATCGCCAGCTGTTCCCCCAGGATATCTATTATCTCGCCAAGCTTCCCGCCGACATCGATCCCAAGGAGACCGCCATCATCGTCATCATGGCGCTGGCGCTCTCGGTGCTGGCGACGCTTTATCCGTCGTGGCGGGCCTCCAAGCTCGATCCCGTCGAAGCACTGCGCTACGAGTGAGGCCGACCGTGAGCGACCGACATGCAGGACCGATCCTCAAGCTCGATGGCCTCGTGCGCACGTTCCACCAGGGCAGCCGTGAGATCCGCGTCCTAGCCGGCGCATCGGCCGATCTGATGCCTGGCCAGGCCGTCGCGCTGGTAGGCCCCTCCGGCGCCGGCAAATCGACGCTACTCCATATCGCGGGCCTCCTTGAAAGCCCCGACGGCGGCAAGGTCCTCGTCAACGGTCGCGACTGCTCGCGCATGGACGACACAGAGCGCACGCGCGTCCGGCGTCAGCACATGGGCTTCGTCTACCAGTTCCACCAACTCCTGCCGGAATTCTCCGCGCTCGAAAACGTCGTCCTCCCCCAGATGATCGCGGGCAAGCCCCGCCGGACCGCCGAAGGCCGCGCCCGTGAACTGCTCACCAGCCTCGGCCTCGGCGAGCGTGTCGACCATCGCCCCGCCGAATTGTCCGGTGGCGAGCAGCAGCGGACCGCCATCGCCCGCGGTCTTGCCAACCAGCCGCGCCTCCTGCTGGCCGACGAGCCGACCGGCAACTTGGATCCCACGACGTCCGAGCGCGTCTTTCAGGAATTGCTCGATCTCATCCACCACACCGGCGTCGCCGCGCTGATCGCGACCCACAATATGGACCTGGCCGCGCGCATGGATCGCGTCCTGAAGCTCGACCGCGGCGTCCTCGTCGAGATCGCCCCGGAGTCGGTACGCTGAGCACTGCGCGATCCCTGCCGAATACCCGCCGGACCGCCACCAGCGCTGATCTGCCGCGCGCACGGACGGTGCGGGCGCCACGCCCTTGCGCCACACTGACTCGATGACGACGACGAGGACCAGCATGACCGTAAGGCGGCGGATCGCGAGCCTTCTGGCTCTGGCGCTCGCCGTGCTGCCGTGGCTCGGTGCGGTCCTCGCCGCTGAGGCCGGCACGCCACGCGACGCGATCCTGCTGTGCACGGCCCATGGCCCGGTTCTGGTCCGCCTCGATCCGGCAACGGGCGAAGTCCAGGAGGTGCCGGCCGCGCCCGCGGGCACCTCGCATCTGTGCTGCCTCGTCTCCATCGCCTGCGGCGCTGCAGCTATGCCCGGCGCCGTGCCGATCACCCAGCTCCAGCCGGAGCGCGCGGCATCACCCCCGCTTCGGGCCCATCAGGCAACACCCTCCACCGACCTCGCCCAACGCGTCGCGGCCAATCCCGTTCGTGGCCCGCCATCGTCTCGACACGCCCCCTGAGACGATAATTGCGAACCGACACGAACGGAGACGGATATGACCACCCGACTGATCCCGCGCGCCCGCGCACTTGCGGCCGCCGGCCTTCTGGCGCTGGGCGCCGCCACGACCACCCCGCCCGCCCAAGCCGACGACGTCATGGTCGGCCCCATCAAGATTGCGACCCCATGGACCCGCGCGACACCCGGTGGCGCCAGGGTCGCCGGCGGCTTCATGACCATCACCAACACCGGCGCGACACCCGATCGCTTGGTCGGCGGCAGCGCAGTCGTCGCCGGCGCATTCGAAGTCCACGAAATGAGCATGCAAGGCGACGTCATGAAGATGCGTCGCCTCGAGAATGGCCTTGAGATCAAGGCAGGGGAGACCGTGATGCTGAAGCCGGGCTCCTACCACGTCATGATGATGAACCTGAAAGGACCGATCGAGCAGGGCAAGCCGGTCAAGGGGACCCTGGTGTTCGAGAAGGCCGGCACCGTGGAAGTCACATACCAGGTCGCCCCGATCGGCGCCCCGTCCCTTGACGGCACGGCGGGCCGGGGGCACGGCATGAAGATGAAGCACTGACCGCCGGGGCACATCACGGCAATCGCATGGGCTTGCCCATCGGGCCGGCAATTTGTTATCGATCGATCATCGAGGCGACGGAGCAGGCTCCGTCGCCTTTTTCGGGACGGGCATCGAGAAGGCCCGCCGGACGAGGGAGGAGCGAGCGCATGCCAGCCGAACGACCGGCCGATCTCGCACGCGGGGAGGGAACAGACCGATGAAAGCCCCGCCATTCGCCTATTACGACCCGCGCACCGTCGACGAGGTCGTGGGCCTGCTCGGCCAGCACGAGAACGCCCGCCTGCTCGCGGGCGGCCAATCGCTGATGCCGATGCTCAACATGCGTTTCGTCCTCCCCGACCATCTGATCGACCTGAACAAGGTCGACGAGATGGTCGGCATCCGCGCCGCCGGCGACGCCATCGAAATCGGCGCCATGACGCGCCAGCGCGCCATCGAGCGCGACCCGCTCGTCAAGGCCAGGGCCCCGATCCTCGCAGAGGCCTTGACCTATGTCGGACATATGCAGACCCGCAGCCGCGGCACTATCGGGGGCAGCCTCTGCCATCTCGACCCCTCCGCCGAGCAGGCCAGCATCTGTGCGCTCTACGACGCGACGCTGGAAGCCGCCGGCCCCCGCGGCAACCGCACGATTGCCATGTCTGACTGGGGCCTCGGCTTCATGACACCGGCCGTCGAGCCGGACGAAGCCCTCGTCAAGATCCGCCTGGCCGTCTGGAACACGCCGCACGGCTATGGATTTGAGGAGTTCGCGCGCCGGCATGGCGACTTCGCGATCTGCACCGCGGCCGCACTGATGACCCTGGACGGCGCCGGCAACATCCAGCGCGCCGCCATCTCGCTGGGCGGCGTCGACGTCAAGCCCGTGCGCCTGACCGCGGCCGAAAACGCACTCGCCGGCCAAGCGCCCGACGAGAAAACCTTGGCCGCCGCCGCCGAGATCGCCGGCACCATCGAGTGCCTGTCGGACGCCCAGATCAGCGGCGCCTACCGGCAGCGCCTCGCCAAGGTGCTCACGAAGCGCGCGCTGACCGCCGCCGCCAAGCGCGCCCGCGGCGCCGCCACGGCCTGAGGAGATGACGATGAGCGATACCCGCAAGATCCGCCTCACGGTCAACGGCACCGCCCATGACTGCACCGTGCCCGTGCGTATGAACCTCGCCGACTGCCTGCGCGAGACCCTGAAGCTCACCGGCACCCACGTCGGCTGCGAGCACGGCGTGTGCGGCGCGTGCACCGTCATCGTCGGCGGCGTGCCCGCCCGCGCCTGCCTGATGCTAGCGGTGCAGGCCGACGGCATGCAGGTGCGCACGGTCGAGGGCCTCGCCGGCCCTGGCGATAAGCTGCATCCACTGCAGGAGGCCTTCTGGAACAACCACGGCCTCCAGTGCGGATTCTGCACGCCGGGCATGTTGATGACGCTGACGGCGCTCTTGGAGGAAAACCCAGGCGCCGATGAGGCCGCCGTCCGCGACGCCATCTCCGGCAACATCTGCCGCTGCACCGGCTACGAGACAATCGTCGATGCCGCGCTCGAAGCCGCGGCCCAAATGCGCAAGGGAGCCTGACCATGGGCGCACGCTATTTCGGAGCCGCCGTCCGTCGCGTCGAGGATCCGGCCCTGATCACCGGCCGAGGCCGCTACGTCGATGACCTGCCGATGCCCGGCGTCCTGCACGCAGCGTTCGTTCGCAGCCCGCACGCCCACGCGCGCATCGGCGGCGTCGACATCGCCGCCGCCAAGGACATGCCCGGCGTCCACGCGATCCTGACCTGGGACACCCTCGGGCCCCAGGCCGCAAACCCATCGCCGCAGTTCTCGCCGGCCCCCGTCATCAAGCAGGACAAGACGCAGTACCCGCTGGCCAAGGGCGCCGTCCACTTCGTCGGCGAGCCGGTCGCCATCGTCATCGCAGACAGCCGCGCGCTGGCCGAGGACGCGGCCTTCATGGTCAACGTCGACTACGATCCCTTGCCCGCCGTCGGCGACTGGAAGACCGCCCTCGACAAGAGCGCACCGCTCGCCCACGAAGGCTCTCCCGACAACGTCGCCGTCGCCCTCAAGGCCGGCTGGGGGGATTGCGCAGCCGTCTTCGCCAAGGCAAAGCACGTCTTCAAGGAGACAATCACCACCCATCGCGGCGGCTGCCACTCGATGGAGACGCGCGGCGTGCTCGCACGCTACGACGACCTCGACGGCAAGCTGGAAGTCTGGTCGTCGACCCAGGTGCCGCACATGCTGCGCCGGTTCCTCGCAAGGTACATCGGCATCAGCGAGGCCCAGGTCCGCGTCGCCGCCCCCGACGTCGGCGGTGGCTTCGGGCCGAAGGCCGGCCTTTACGCTGAGGAATACGCGACCGCCTTGGCCGCCATCGCCCTCAAGCGTCCGGTCAAGTGGATCGAGGACCGTCGCGAACACTTCCTGGCCACGACACAGCAGCGCGATCAGCTCTGGAACATGGAGGTCGCCGCCGACGAGAACGGCCGCCTGCTCGCCATCCGCGGCCACTGCCTCCACGACAACGGCGCCTACCTGCCCTACGGTCCGATCCTCGGCGCGTCCTCGCTCTCGCCGTTCCCCGGACCCTACGCGCTCGAGGCGCTCGATATCTCCCTCGACATGGTCTTCACCAACATGGTGCCGTGCACGCCCGTGCGCGGCGCTGGGCGGCCCAACGCCTGCTTCGTGATGGAGCGGCTTGCCGATCTCGTCGCGCAAAAGACTGGGATCGACCGCGCCGAGGTGCGACGCCGCTCGTTTATCCGCAAGGACCAGTTCCCCTACAAGACCGGCTCCAAGATGCGCGACGGCTCGGAGGTGACCTACGACTCCGGCGACTATCACGCCTGCCTGGAGGCCGCCGTTGCATCGATGATGCCGGCGTTCCACGAAAAGCAGCTCAAAGCCCGCGCCGCCGGCCGTTACATCGGCTACGGCCTGTCGAGCTGCGTCGAGGACACCGGGCTCGCCCCCTTCGAGGGTGCGACCGTTAAAGTACAGCCCAACGGCAAGGTCCTCCTGCAGATGGGCGCCGCCGCACAAGGTCAGGGCCACAAGACCGTGTTCTCCCAGATCGTCGCCGATCGCCTCGGCGTGAAGATCGAGGACATCACCGTGGAGGCCGGCGATACTGCCGCCTTCCCGCTCGGCATCGGCACCATCGGATCGCGCGTCACGGCGACGGCTGGCCCGTCGGTGTTCGTCGCCGCAACCCAAGTGCGCGAGAAGGCCGTTAAGGTCGGCGCCATGCTGCTGGAAGCCGGCGAGGACGAAGTCGACCTGGAAGACGGGTTTGTCGTCGTGCCCAACACCAATCGCCGCGTCCCGCTGGGCGAGATCGCGCTACGCCTCGACGGCTTTTCGGCCGCACCCACGCCCCTCGGCCTCGAGCCAGGCCTGGCTTCGACGCACTACTTCAACGTCAAGCTGCCCCCGTTCGCAGCCGGCACCAACGTCTGCGAGGTCGAGGTCGATATCGAGACGGGCCACGTGAAGGTCAACCGCTACGTCGTCGCCCACGACTGCGGCACGCTGATCAACCCGCGCCTCGTCGACGGCCAGATCCGCGGCGGCGTCATTCACGGCATCGGCAACGCACTTTACGAGCGCATGGTCTACGACGAACAGGGCCAGCCGCAGACGACCAACTACGGCGAGTACCTGTTGCCGATGGCGGCCGAGATGCCGCGCGTGGAGATCATCCACCTGGAGACGCCATCGCCGCTCAATCCGTTGGGCGTGAAGGGCGCCGGCGAGGGCGGCACGATCCCGGCCGCCAATTGCGTGGTCTCTGCCGTCGAAAATGCTCTTGAGTCCTTCGGCGTGCGCATCACGCATCACCCGATCTCGCCGATGGACATCGTCGACATGATCGATGCGGCGAAGGCGGGCAAGGCGGCGTAGCCCACGCCGCGTACCCGTCCTTCCTGATGTCGAGCACAAAAACGGGTCTCTGGGGCTCCCCGGCGGGGCCACCTACACACGAAGCGTGGGCGCAAGCTGCGCGTCACCTCTGTTGAGCGGCAACGCCAAGCCTCGTCCACTCACACGATCTTCTCGCCCCTTAACCGCTCCCGCTCGCTCGCGTCATAACCGAGGTCTTGCAGGATCGCATCGGTATCCGCGCCCAGACGTGGCGCCGCCGTGTTCACCACCCCGCCGTCGCCCGCATCGATCGCCGGCTTCAGCACGTCGAACGGCGTGCCCGACGCCGCCGTCAGCGTCTCCACGAGATCACGCTCGTGGAAGAATGGCGCGTTGAGCGCCTCGCGCGGCGTCAACACGGGCGCCGCTGGGATGCGTCCCTGAAACAGCGCGAGCCACTCCGCCGTCGTGCGCTTCGACAACGCCGCATCGAGTTCCCGCATCACTTCGTCGCGATGGGCCAGGCGCCCAGAGAAATCGGCCAGCCGCGCGTCGGACTTGAGGTCGCCCCGTTCGACCAGATCGCACAGTACCGGCCAGAACGACGGCTTGTTGCACATCAGATAGATCCAGCCGTCGGCCGTCGTATAGAGCTGGCAGGGCACCATCGTCGGGTGCGCCGAGCGCGCCACGCGCTTTGGGTCGTAGTCGCTGTTGAGCGCCCACACCGCGAGATAGTTCAGGTTGAACAGCGCGGTGCGGAAGAGGTCGATCTCCACGTCGCGACCCTTGCCCGTGGTCCGCGCGTTCATCACCCCGGCGACGAGACCCAGCGCCAAGCTCTGCCCGCCCATGTAGTCGACCAGCGACAGCCCAAACCGCGTCGGCGGCGTTCCTGGCTCGCCGGCAAGGTGAAAATACCCCGCTTCCGCCTGCATCAGGTAGTCGTAACCCGGCCAGTTCGCCCGTGAGCCCGTCCGCCCGTAGGCCGAGCAATGCGCGCACACGATCGACGGCTTGATCGCAGCGAGGTCGGCGTAGGTGAGCTTGAGTTTCGCGGGCACGTCGCCGCGCAGGTTGTCCGCAGTGGCGTCCGCGGTCTCGACCAGGCGGTGCAGCACTTCCCGGCCCGCGGGCCGCGTGATGTCGAGCGTCAGGCTCCGCTTGTTGCGGTTGAGCGCCTGGAAGAACAGGCCCGCGTCGCTCGCCTTGGCGTCGTCGTCCACGAAGTAGGGCCCGATGCCGCGCAGATAGTCGCCACCTGTCGCCGGCGCCTCGATCTTGATGACGTCGGCGCCGAGGTCCGCCAGATGCTGCGTACCGAAGGGGCCGGCACCGTATTGCTCGAAGGCCAGCACACGCAGGCCGGTGAGGGGACGCATGTCAGATCTTCTCCCCGGGCTTGCCTGCGTGCTTTCCAGCCAGCATCCGGTCGACCACGCTGTGCCCACGCTTGGGCACCAGGAACGAGCGGATCATGTCGAGCACGATGGTTCCTTCCTGGTTACGGCCGATGTGGCGCACGCGCACGATGCCGTCGTTGGGCCGCGACTTGGATTCCCGTTTCCCCAACACCTCCGTCTCCGCATAAAGCGTGTCTCCCACGAACACTGGCGCCGGCATCCGGATCTCCTCCCAACCCAGGTTGGCCACCGCCCGCTGGCTCGAGCCCGACACCGCCATCCCCGTCACCAGCGCCAACGTGAACGCGGAATTGACGAGCATCCGCCCGAACTCCGATTGCGCCGCATAGTGCGCGTCGAAGTGCAGGGGATGGGTGTTCATCGTCAGGTTGGTGAACCAGACGTTGTCCGTCTCCGTGATCGTCCGGCCCGGCCAATGCTCGTAGACGTCCCCGACCGCAAAATCCTCGTAGGAGCGGCCGGGGTCCTCGCGGTAGCGCTGCGGGCCGATCTTGCGGATGCCATAACCATCGCTCGTCATGCGTCAGTCTCTCTCGGGACAAGGTGTGCCGCCGAGTGTGGCAGGCGCGCAAGGTGCCTGCCAAGAGCCCGAATGCGCCTGCGACCCTCGTGCGCGTCAATAGCCGAGCAGACGTGGCAGCCACAGCGACAACGGTGGCCAGTACGTCACCAGCGCCAGGAACGCCAGCATGGACAGCAGCCAGGGCAGCACCGCTTTGCTGATCTCGGTGAGCCCCTGGCCCGTGATGCCGCTCGCCACGTAGAGGTTGAGCCCGACCGGCGGCGTGATCAGCCCGATCTCCATGTTGACGACGATCAGGATGCCGAAGTGAACCGGATCGATCCCGAGCTGGACGGCCACCGGGAACAGGATCGGCGCCATGATCAGCACGATCGACGACGGCTCGAGCACGCATCCCGCCACCAGCAGGATGACATTCACGATCAGCAGAAAGCCGATCCAGCCGAGGCCCTGATCGACGATCCACGCCGCGATCGATTGGGGGATGTTCTCGTGCGCCATGAGGAACGAGAACAGCACCGCGTTGGTGACGATGTAGAGCAGCATTGCGCTCGTATTCGAGGCCGCCAGCAGCACGCGCGGGATGTCGCGCATCTTCATGTCGCGATGCACGAAGACCGTGATGATGAAGGCGTAGACCGCGCTCATTGCCGCCGCTTCGGTGGGCGTGAACAGGCCCGTGTAGATGCCGCCGATGACGACGACGATCAGCAGCAGGCCCCAGATGCTGTCGGCAAAGGCCTTGAATGTTTCCTCCCAACTCGCCCGCTCCATGCGAGGATAGTTGTTCTTGCGCGCCTGGATGTAGGTCGTCATGAATAGGAACGCTGCGAGCACGATGCCGGGGATGATGCCGGCGATGAACAGCGCGCCGATGGAGGCCGCGACGACCGGCTTTCCGTCAGGTCCGCTGACCACCATGCCGCTGGTCGCGACCGAATAGATCACCATCACGATCGATGGCGGGATCAGGATGCCGAGCGCGCCAGACGAGGCGATCGTGCCGACACCGAAGCTCGGCGGGTAGCCCTGCCGCACCATGGCCGGCAGCAGGATCGAGCCGATTGCGACGACGGTTGCGGGCGAGGAGCCGGACACGGCCGCGAACAGCGCACACGCGACGACGGCCGCGAGGCCGAGGCCGCCGTACATGTGCCCGACCATGGCCGTCGCGAAGCGGATCAGGCGCCGCGCGACGCCGCCATGCGTCAGGAAGTTGCCGGCGAGAATGAAGAACGGGATCGCCATGATCTCGAACTTCTCGATGCCCGTGAACAGCTTCAGCGCCACCGCGTCGATCGGCACTGTCGTCAAGGTGAACAGGAAGGTCAGGACAGAAAGGCCGAGCGCGATGGAAACCGGCATCGCGGTCAGCATGAGCGATATCAGCAACCCGAAGATCAGACCGGCGCGCATGCCTGGCGTGAAGGTCAGGAACCCGAACTTGCCAGCAAAGCAGAGCCCGGCAAACACCAGCGGGGCGATCACCAGTCCCCAGGATAAGACCCTGCCGCTGCTTGGCGGCGGCGCGACGATGACGGGATCGCGATGGCGTGTATCGGCGACGGTCGAGGTCATGGACGTGTCTCCCGGCCTGTCGTGGCCACGGCGGGGAGGGCAACCGCCCCGTCTTCCAGACCCTCGACGTGGCCGTGATCGGCATGTGGCAACTCGCCGGTGCGTGAGAAATGCCACGCGACCTGCAGGAACCGGAAGCACATGAGGCCAGTCCCCAGCGGCACGGCGAGATAGATGATCCACATCGGCCATTCGAGGTCCTGCGAGACCTGGCCGGTCAGGTACATGTGATAGACGAAGCGCGAGGACAGGAAGAACACGACGCCCGTGAACAGCGCGCCGCCGAGCAGGCCGAACAGGACGACCTTGCGCCGGCTGTGGCTGCCGCTCATGTTGATCAGGATGTCGACGCCGACATGGATGCCGGTCCGCACGCCGTAGGCGGCCCCGAACTTAGCCATCCACACGAACATGTAGATGCAGAGTTCCTGAGCCCACGACAGGTCGATGTCGATCAAATAGGGGTAGAGCGCTGGTATGCCGACGCCGTAGCGATGCATCACTGCAATGAAAATGATGACGGTGGCCGTCGCCATCAGGAACGCGATGATGAACTCCTCGAGGCGGTCGAGCAGCCGCAAAAACATGGTCGTCTCCTCCCAGGATGTCACACGCCCCGCTTCTTGACGGCGGGATCGCGCGACGAAAGCAGCCGGCACCGAAGGGTGCCGGCTCGACGGATGGATCACGCGCCCGACAGGCTCTATGCCGGTTGCGCCAAACCGAAGGTTCAGTTGAACCCTGCGGCCTCCTGAACCGCCTCGACCACGCCCGGGCCGACGCGCTTCTTCATGCTGTCGTGGACCGGAAGGAGGGTCTTCTTCCAGATCGCAAGCTCGGCGGCCGTCGGCGTGTAGAAGGTCGCCTTGCCCGTCTTCTTGATCTCGGCAAGACCGTTCTCATTGTCCTTGCTGGCGATCGAGTTGAAGTAGGTCGTCGACTCCGACATCGCCTTCTCGAGCTGGGGCCGGACGTCGGCCGGCAACCCGTCCCAGAATTTCTTGTTGGTCACGACGGCATAGCCGAGGTGTGCGTGGTTGGTGATTGTGATGTAGGGCGCCACTTCATAGAATTTCTGCGTGTAGATGTTGGAGGCGACGTTCTCCAGCCCGTCGACGACACCCGTCTGCAGCGCCTGATAGACTTCTGAGAAGGCCATGACCTGCGGAATCGCGCCCATGGCCCGGGCCTGGGCATCGAGCACCTTCGAGCCCTGAATCCTGAGCTTCAGGCCCTTGAGATCATCTGGCACCTTGATCGGCTTCTTCGTCGCGAAGATGTAGAAGCCGTTGTCCCAGTAAGCGAGGCCCTTCACGCCCTTCTCACCGATCCGCTCGAACATGTCCTTGCCGAGCTTGGTATTGGCAAAGGCCTGATAGGCGGCTGAGTCCTTGAACATGTAAGGCAGGTCGAGCGCTTCGTACTCGCGGTAGCCCATCGGCGCGAACTTGGCCGTCGACGGCGCCAGAAGCTGAACAGCGCCGAGCTGCAGAGCCTCGAGCTCTTCCTTGTCCTTGTAGAGCTGCGAGTTCGGATAGACCTCGACTTTGACCTTGCCCGCGGCATACTTCTCGGCAAGCTCCTTGAACTTTTCCGCGGCCTTGCCCTTGGGCGCCTGCGGCGACACGACGTGGCTGAACTTGATCACGATAGGATCGGCAGCCGACGCCGACAACGACGACAAGGCCAGCGCCAAGCCGGACGCTGCCGCACCCAGGAGGGCGGATTTGAGCTTCATTGCGGGATCTCCCTTATTGGTGAATGCGGGGCCGGTATCGCGCGCCAGCGTTGAAACCCGGGCGCAGCCCCCGTGATTCACTCCATAGGAGAAACACGGTGCGCAGGCAAGATGTCCGCGCCCGTCCGAAGAGCGCAGGCGAGAAGCGCCGACCCGAACCGGTCACCGCGGCCGCGCAAACAGCCACGTTTCCTCACCTCAACGGCACAGGGGTAGCCAGCCGACTACGACGAAAGTCGATCAAACCCGCGGCGACCTATCGACCTCAGTCGGTTTCCTCGACCACCTTCCGGAACGGACCGAACTCCGCCAGCATCTCGCGTTGCTCCGCCACATGTCGCCGCTCCTCTTCCAGGTAGCGCGCGACTGCCTTGCGGAAACCTGGGTCCGCAATCCAGTGGCCCGAGTAGGTGGCGACAGGCAGATAACCCCGCGCCAGCTTGTGTTCGCCCTGCGCGCCGGCCTCCACCCGCGCCAGGCCGTGCGCGATCGCCCACTCGATCGCCTGGTAATAGCAGACCTCAAAATGCAGGCAGGGGTGTCTCTCGATACACCCCCAATAGCGCCCGTAAAGGCAGTCCCCGCCGATGACGTTGAGCGCACCGGCAACATACCGCCCCCCGCGCGTCACCATCACCAGAAGGCAGCGATCCCCCATCGCCGCGCCCAGACGCGAAAAGAACGTCCGGTTTAGATACGGCCGGCCCCATTTGCGACTGCCCGTATCCATGTAGAAGTCGTAGAAGGAGTCCCAGTGTGCCTCCGTGATCTCCCGACCCGTGAGGTGCGCGATCTTCAGCCCACCCTCCAACGCTTCCGCCCGCTCCTTGCGCACCGTCTTGCGCTTGCGCGAGGACAGCGCCGCCAGAAAGTTATCGAAGCCGCCATATCCCTCGTTGTGCCAGTGGAACTGCTGGCCAGTCCGCTGCAGATACCCAGACGCTCCGAGCAGCGCGCAGTCAGATTCCCGCGCAAACGTCACATGCAGCGATGACACGCCCATCTGCCGGGCAACCTCCACCGCAGCGCGCGCCAGCAACTCACGGTTTGGTTCCGCGTCGTCCCCCGGCCTCACCAGCACGCGCGGCCCCGGCACCGGCGTGAACGGCACCGCCACCTGCAGCTTGGGATAATAGTCGCCGCCCGCCCGCTCGAAGGCGTCCGCCCAACCGTGATCAAAGACGTACTCGCCCTGGCTGTGCGTCTTCACGTAGGCCGGCATCACGCCCAGGAGCCGTCCGTCGCCGCCCTCCAGCACGATGTGCTGCGGCAGCCAACCCGACCGTCCGCCGACCGCCTTTGAATCCTCCAGGGCCCTCAGGAAGGCGTGACTGACGAAAGGGTTGAGCGTCGCCGCGTCGGGCAGCGCGCAGGCGTCCCAGGCCGCCGCGTCGATCTCGCCGACCGCAGCCACCGTTCGCACGATTGGAGTTTCGGGGTCGGCCATCGCGTCTGTGTCCCGCCTTTGCCGTCACACCTCTATTGTACGACGGCGGCGGCGGAAAGATCACGACACCGCAGCGACGCCGCGCCGCGGCGGCACGGGCACGGCCGGCGGCTGCCCCTCAAAGATGGCCGCATCCGCCCACGCGGCCGCCCGCCGGCGCTGGCTCGCGGTCCGTACCGTCCAGGCAAACAGCGGCACGCCGAGCACCTCGCGCACGAAGCGCGTCACCGGTGTCGGCAGCGCATCGACTTCATAGGCATAAAACGAGACCCCCGCCGGCCCGAGACTCCAGCAGATCCCGCAATGCCTCCCGCCGCGCAGGCGTCAATTGCCCCGGCCACCAATGCCCGTCGGCCCGGAAGCTGCCCGACACGATCCCTCGCGGGATCCCCGGCGACAGCGCACACATCGCAGCCATAACGCCAGGATCGAACGACATGACCGCCAGTGGACCGCGGTACTGCGCCACGGCATCTGCGATCCGCCGCAGGAAAGCCATCTGCGGGGCCTCCCACTCGCTCTTGATCTCGACCAGGATCGGCACGCGCCCGTCGACCAGATCCAGCATCTCGCCGAAGCCTAAGATGCGATCCGCGCCCCCCCGATAGGACAACCGTTTCAGACGCGCCAGCGTGTACGCCGCTACCGGCCCGGTCTCAGCCGTCAGGCGATCGAGGTCGGCGTCGTGAAACACCACGGCCTGCCCACCCGCTGCCGGCCTAAGATCGCACTCGATGCCAAACCCGCCGGTGATCGCGGCCTCGAAGGCCGCCGACGAATTCTCAACAACGCCGAGCCGGGCGTTGTGCAGCCCGCGGTGAGCGATCGGTCGCAGAAACAGTGGATCGAGCATGGCGTCGCGGGCCCGGCCCAGGCTCAAGGCACGATCTGGAAAATCGCCTCGACCTCAACCGCAGAGCCCGCAGGCAGGCTGGTGACGCCGACCGCCGCGCGCACGTGCCGGCCCTTGTCGCCGAGCACCGCGACCATCAGGTCGGACGCACCGTTCACCACCTGTGGCTGGTCTAGGAAGGCCGCCGTGCTCGCAACGAAGCCGCACAGCCGAACCGTCTGCCGAATGCGCTCCAGCCCGCCCAGAGCCGCCTGGGCCTGTGCCAGCAGATTGAGCCCACAGGCCCGCGCCGCAGCCTGGCCCTCGGCTACCGACAGACCGCCGCCCAGGATTCCGGTATGCAGTCGCCCATCGGCCTCCCGCGCCAATTGTCCCGAGACATAGAGCAGATCGCCCGCGATGAGCGTGGGCACATAATTGCCCACCGGCGGCGCGGCTTTCGGCAGCACCAGGCCCAGATCGCCCAGGCGACGTTCGATATCGGATGTCGTCATCGCACTCTCCATCCCTGCGCCAAACCTGCCATCAGCCCAGCCATAAGACTGGCGATCAGACCGGCTCTCAGCCACCCCGGCGGCACGCCACCGCGCCACATCCCGCTGCGGTTCGCATTGACCGTCACCACGGCTTCGCCATGTTCCGGCCGAGGCTGTCGTGTTATGCGTTTCCCGAGGCAGCGGCAATGGTTTCCAGGCCGCGTGATGTCCGGACGTGAACGAGGGACCCCGCCCGATGCGGATCTGCAACCTGAGACCACTGGGCGCCCTTGCGGCGCTGGCGATGCTGACCGGCCTGAGCGCTCTGCCCACCACGCCCGCGGTCCACGCGCAGGCGGCGGCCAACGCGATCGCACCGTCGGCCGCCATCGTGCTGGCCCCCCATCGCGCGGTCTACGACATCACGCTGGCGCGCGCCCAGCAGGGCTCCGGCGTCAATGATCTCAACGGACGCATGGTCTACGAGCTGACCGGCAGCGCCTGCGAAGGCTATGCCCAGAACATGCGCTTCGTCACGCGCATGAGCAGCGGGGAGGGCGGTGCTCAGCTCAACGACCTGCGCTCGTCCAGCTGGGAGGACGCCGGCTCAACCCGCCTTCGCTTCAACTCCAGCCAGTACAAGGACGAACAGCTCGCCGAATCCACCCAGGGCGACGCGCGGCGCACCGACCCCTCCGCCAATGTGCGGGTCGAGCTGACGCGCCCCAAGAAGAAGAAGCTCACTTTCGCCAAACCGGTCTACTTCCCCGTTCAGCACTCGATTGCGGTGCTGGAGGCGGCCCGTGCGGGCAAGCTCCTGTTCACGGGCGATCTCTACGACGGCTCGGAGAAGGGCGAGAAGGTCTACGCCACCACCGCCGCCATCGGCCGCATGGCCGCGCCCGGCAAGTCGCGCCTGCCGGCAGGCCTCAAGAACGCCGACCAACTTGCCGCCCGCCGGTCCTGGCCGGTGTCGATCAGCTACTTCGAGCCCAACTCGGAGCGCAAGGACGCCGTGCCCACTTACGAGCTGGCATTCCGGTTCTACGACAACGGCGTTTCGTCGGGCCTGTTCATCGATTACGGCGAGTTCGCTATTCGCGGCGAGCTGAAGGAGCTCACGTTCCTCGACTCCGGCCGCTGCGACACGAACGGCCGTCGCTGACCGTGGTGGACGCCGGACCCATGTGAATCCGCAATCGCACGGGACCGTCGCGCTTGCACTTTGAGCCAGCCCTGACTATAGCCTGTGCCTCTGACGGAGACGTGGCCGAGTGGCTGAAGGCGGCGGTTTGCTAAATCGTTGAACCCCCAAAGGGTTCCGGAGGTTCGAATCCTCTCGTCTCCGCCATCTTCCCTGCAATCGACCTGAAACCCGCTGGCTCCAGCCGCGCACACAGCCGGTCGCCATGCCCTCAGGCACTGCGGTAGGCCGGGCGAAGCAACCGACGCAACGCCAACACACACCTCCCGGCAACGCCTGCGAGGCGACACATGGCACGGCTCTGCTTGACGGCAGACTTGAGCCGCACGCCCATCAACAACGCCAGGTAGGTCAGAACGCCTTTTGGCTGCACGATGAAGCACGTCGCCGTAAGCGCGATCCGCTCGGGCTGCCACGCTTCTTTGTAGGCAAGTGCGCCCGGCCCCAGGTCGTAGCGACGATGGCCGCGCCCCTGCGCACCCCCGATCATGCGATGCAGCAGGAGGGCGCCCGGAGAGCAGGGCGCGTAGGTGCCGTCCGCATAGGCCGCATTGATCAGATGACAGGTCTCACCCGCCAGCGCCGAGAGGCCGACGGCAATTCGCTCATCCCCCACCCGGATCTGATCCACGATCAGCCCCTTGCCGTCAGCGAGCAGCGCCAGATAATGCCGTTGGAGGCCCGCGGCATCGAAAGGCAGCGACTTGCCCTCTCGCGCCAACTGATCGCGCTTGATCTCCAGGAACCACGACAGCGCCTCGGCACGCTCGGCCCCATCGGCCGGCGGCTCATAAGAGGTCGCGCCGGCAACCGCGAGCTTGCGCGACTTCCGATTAAGGGTGGAAAGTGCGCGACCGGAGAAGAGCCGCCGCTGCTGCGCGCCGAAATCCGCATCCAATGCGACCACGAACGTATCATTGGCGGTCCGCACGGCACGCCGGCAGCGAGCAAACGGATTGTCCACGCCGCCCCACGACATCGGCTGGCGATCGAGATACACCACTGCGGCCCCCGCCCGTCGCGCGAGCTCGGCCACGAGGTCACCGACCGGAAGCAGCGCCAGAGCCTCGAGCACACCCGCACCAGCAAGCGGCAGCCCGTAGCTCGCATGCCACTGACCGAGCCACGTGAGCACTTGGACGGTGCCGAACGTTCTGATGCCGAACGGCAGGATCGCGGCGACGCCCTCATCAGTGGACAGTGTGACAAAGAGCGGTTGCTCGCCGTGATAGGGCGCAACGTTGTCGCACCACGACACCGTCCAGTGCCAGGACTGGAAGACCGAGCCGGATGAACCAGCCTCCAGCGACCTCCAGGCCGGCTCCAGCGCAGGAAGGGGCATGTCGGCCCGCACCCGATACCCGCACCACGTGAAGGTGGGGGACCCCGCTGCCATTCCCACCCAGCGCCCGGTCATGGCGACGTCGCTCGTCAGCATCTCGTCCTTCCCTTCAGCCGCCATTGGTCTGGCGGGGCCTCAACCGGCACAGACCCTTCTTAGGTCGCGCCCACGACTGGGGATCTGCAATTTCCTCGCCATAGGCCCCTGCGAAAGATCCAGCCGCTGCCCATAACGTTAACGGCCAGCGAGCCCGCCACGCGGCCTCCCCGACGCGATTTCGCAGCGCTTTCCTAGGGCCGGCCCGCCGTTCCATCGGTGCGTGTCTTGCACTCGCCAAGACCGCTTGCTAGGAGCCACCACGCGTGGGATGCCCCGGCAGGCCTGGGAGGCCCGGCGGCAATGACCAAGAACCCGAGGAGACACCCGACATGGCCGAAATTGGCGTCGACGGAATCAAGAACTGCATCGCGCCCGACCGCAATCCGAAGAAGCCGGGCCTGACGCTGCCCAAAGGCTCCATCGACACCCACGTCCACGTCTTCGACGCCGCGCGCTACAAGATGTCCCCGACGCGCGGCTACAACCCGCCCGATTCCAAGCTGGAGGACCTCAAGCACCTCCATAAGACGCTCGGCGTCGATCGCGTCGTCTTCACCCAGCCCTCGACCTACGGCATCGACAACGCCGCCATCCTCGACGGCATGAACGCCCTCAACGCCGAGACGCCCAACCGCGCGCGCTGCGTCATCGCCTGCGGGCTCGACATCACCGACAAGGAGCTTGAGGCCCTCGACAAGCAGGGCGCCCGCGGTATCCGCCTCAACACCGACAACAAGGGCGGCATGCCGATCGAGTTCGACCAGATCCCCGATCTCGCCGCTCGCATCAAGCCGCTCGGCTGGCACTTCGAGTTCCTGTTCCCGGGCAAGGACATCGTCGACCTGATGCCGGTCTTCAAGAAGCTGACCGTGCCCATGTCGATCGGCCACTTCGCCTACCAGCCGGCCGCCGCCGGCATCGCCGCGCCGGGCTTCCAGGCCCTCCTGTCACTGGTCAACGACGGCAACACCTGGGTCAAGATCTCCGGCGCCAACCGCGTCAGCGCCACCGACCTGCCGCCTTACGACGACGTCCAGCCGATGGCCCGCGCCCTGATCGAAGCCAACCCCGATCACATCATGTGGGGCACCGACTGGCCGCATCCCAACAAGTACGAGGTCAATCCCAACGACGGCGATCTCGTGGACTGGTTCGGCAAGTGGGTGCCCGACGCGGACATGCAAAAGCGCATTATGGTGACGAACCCGGAGCGCTTCTATCGCTTCTGACGCGTCTGCCGGCGAACACGTCGGAAATCTCTTGTAGCGAAAAGGGGCGGGCGCCGGCGACGGTTGCCCGCCCTTCTTTGTCGTCACCCCAAGAAAACAAAACGAGCCCAGGACGGGCCTGCCGTTGCGCACCGCGCGACGGCACCTGCAATCGACCCTTACAGGACCGGCAGGTGAGACCAGGCAGGAAACCAGAGTGCAGGGGAGGGGAGGGACCGAGGCGCATCGAACGAGGCTGAGTGCAGCCTCCAAGAAGATCATAAGAGCGGCACAAGGGCCGCAACGTCGGCGACATGCGAAGCGTCGGCGACATGAGAGGTGCGGTACCGCCCGCGCGAGCACTTTATTCTTCTCGTTGAGCGGCACCGCCCCCTTCTTCGGGCGCTTCCTCGAAACATGCGCCACGGGCGCCTGAACCGCCACCGGGACGGCCCAGATCCCGCAAGCCTCGTTCCCGCGGGACGACGAATATCGCAGATCTTCTGCCAGAACCGAAATACATGTTAAGTTGGGTGCCCATAACCCCTCGCTATATCAGGCATACGATGGATGTCCGCGTCCTCAACAACTTCCTCGCCATCGCGGAGCTACAGAGTCTCTCTCGCGCGGCGGCACGACTGAACCTCGCCCAGCCCGCGCTGAGCCGCCAGATCAAGCTGCTTGAGGAGGAGCTGGCCACGCGCCTCTTCGTGCGTCACCGGCGCGGCGTGTCCTTGACGGCGGCCGGCCAGCTTCTCGCCGAACGCGCGCGCGCCATCACTGCGGCCGTTGATGATGCTAAACGCGCCGTCTCCGCCTCCAGCACCGAACCCGCCGGATTGGTCTCCCTCGGCCTCGCCAACTCGCTCATCCACGTCATCTCGACCGACATCGTCACGCGCTTCGTCAAGGCTTATCCACGCGCGCAGTTGAGCGTGCGCGAACGCCGCGGCCACCTCGTCGAGCGCTGCCTGCGCGACGGTCAGGTCGACGTCGCCGTCATGCTCTCGCCCGGCCCCATGCAGGACGCTCACGTCACCGCGATGGCCGAAGAACCCTTGTGCCTGGCCGGCGCGCCGGAAGCCGGCTTGCGCATGGACCGCCCGATCGCACCCCAGCGTCTCGCCGCCCTCCCGCTCATCGCGCTCGCTGGCCAGAGCAAGGTCCGCGCGACCGCCGAAGCCGCGATGCAACGCCGCAAGACGGCTATTCGCCCCATCGTCGAGGTGGAAGGCGCTACCCTCGCGTTCGAGTTGATGCGCCAGGGGCTGGCCTACACCCTATTACCCTCATGCGCAGTACGCGCCGAGATCGACAGCGGACGCATCTGCGGTGCGCCCATACAGGGGCTCAAACTGCAATGGGTCCTGGGCGTTCGGCGGGATCGCGGGGAGGAGCCCGCTGTCGCCGCCCTCGTCCACGTCATCCGCGAGCTGTTCGCCGATCGCATCGCCAAGGGCGTCTGGAAGCGGCCCAAGGCCGCCACGGCACGCAGCTAAGCCCAGTCGCAAGGGTGTGGAACCAGCTGGAAGCGCTCGGCAACCGCCAGCCCCCTTTCCAATCCGGTCGCCAGAGGCAATGATGGCAGGTAACGCAGCGGCCGCCCCAAGAGCCGCGCAACCGGAGAACGCCGACGTGAGGACACTGCCATGACCGCGACCATCATCGGCGTCGGTCAATCCAAATTCACACGACACCCCGAACCGGGACAGACGACCGTCACCTTCATCCGCGACGCCATCGTCGCCGCGCTCGCCGACGCCAACTTGACGCTCGACGACATCGACGGCCTCGCCGTGACGTCCTTCTCCCTGGCGCCGGACTGCGCAGTCGATCTCGCCTTCAGGCTCGGGCTCAAGGCGCGGTGGCTGCTGCAGGACACTAACGGCGGCTCCTCGTCCATGAACATGCTCGGGCACGCCAAGCGTGGCATCGAGACGGGTGCGGCCTCCACCATCCTGATCGTGGCCGGCGACGCAACGGGCCTCGCCGGCTATGCCAAGATCGCTTCCAACTACAACACCGCGACCCAGGACCATCTGGCCCCGCTCGGCCACGGCGGCCCCAACGGCGTCTACGCGCTCGTCACCTCGCGCCAGATGAAAGCGTTTGGGCTGACCAAGCCCGACTACGGCCTGATGGCCATCGCCCAGCGCCAGTGGGCGGCCATGAACCCCAACGCCGTCTACCGCAAGCCGCTCACCATGGAGGAGTATCTCGCCGCTCCGATGGTGGCCGATCCGCTTTGCCGTTTCGACTGCGTTCCCGTCATCGCCGGCGCACAGGCCGTCATCCTTTCGACACCGGACCGCACGCCCAAGGGCCGTGCGCCCGTGCATGTGAAGGCGGTCCGCAACTCCTTCAACTACGACAACCAGCTCGGCGACGGCCTGGTCACGGGTATCGCCACCTTCCGCGACGAGCTGTGGCAGGCGAGCGGCCAAAGCCCCGACGCCGTCGACGTGGCAAGCCTTTATGACGACTATCCCGCCATGGCGCTGGCCCAGGCCAACGACCTCGGCTTCATTCCCGATGGCGACCTGAAGCGCTTCATCCACGACCGCGTCGCCACGCGCGCTTTCCCCGTAAACACCCACGGCGGCATGATGTCGGCCGGTCAGCCCGGGGGACCGGCTGGCGGTTTGAACGGTATTGCCGAGATTGCCCTGCAACTGCAGCACCGGGCCGGAGACCGCCAGGTGCCGGGCGCCCGCGTCGGCGTCGCAACCGGCTACGGCATGACCATCTATCGCTATGGCGGCACCGGCGCAGCCGCAGTTCTGGAGCGCGGCGCATGAGCCAGCATAACGAGGAACAACCCGGCGTCGGCGTCTGGCGCTGCACCGCCTGCGGTACCATCTCCTTCCCGCGCCGGCTCCTGTGCGTGAAATGTCACGCGCCCGAGATGGCCGAAGACCGTATCCACGAAGCCCTCGTGGAAGAAATCTCGGTCATCCGTCACATGCTCGGCCAGACCGACTGGAAACCGCGCCCCATCGCCAATGTCCGCACGCCCGACGGCCTCCTGTTGACGGTCGGCCTCCAGGACGACGCCGGCATCGGCGATCGCATCCGTCTCCATCAGCACGGCACGGCGCCGTTCGGCCGCAAGGCCTGACCCGAACGGCGAACGTCTGCACCAAACACATCGCGCGGTGCCTGTCGCCACTCCGCGCCTCTTCGACCCGATCACCGATCAACACGCAGCCCCGAGCCCTGGAGCCCAACGATGTCGGACAAGACCCTCAGCGTCGCCGAGATGGAAGCAACGCGCGTCGCGCGCTTCGACAAGCTCGTCTCCTACCAGCAGCAGAACTTCGCCGCTCACAACATTCCCCCCGGCGCCGTGGAGATGGTCACCGCGCGCAAGGTGTTCCCCGTGATGGTGCCCACAGACTACAAGGGGCGCAGCGCCGCCGCGCCCGTGAAGGGCCCCCGCGGCCTCGTCGTATCGATCGCGGAGTGCGAGCCCCACAACGGACCCGGACTGCACCGCCACCTCAACACGTCCGAGAACTTCTTCTGCCTGCAAGGCCGCTTCGAAATCTCGTGGGGCGACAACGGCGAGAACCAGATCATCCTCGAACCCTTCGACATGATCTCCGTCCCCCGCGGGGAGAACCGCCGCTTCCGCAACGTCTCCGACGAGGTCGGTCGCCTGCTCGTGATGATCGTGCCCGAGACCGATCAGCAGGAAGACCCGATCTCCTACGCCGCAAGCCTCGCCGAGGACATCCGCAACGCCTACGGCTCCGAGGCCGTCGATGGTCTCGCCAATATCGGGTTCAAGTTCGAGAAGGCCTGACACTCACCGCCAGGCTCGCATGGTGACGGCCGGACGCGGCGGATCGACCCGCCCGCCAAGCCACAGCCCTCAGATTGGTTGGGGCTCCTGCGGCCCCAGCCGCTCGCCCTTGCGCAGCATCTCGCCGCGGAAAACCGCCACGCCCATTTCCAGGCTTTGCGCAATCCGGTGGGCGCGCTCCAGGAAGTGATCCGCCGCCGCAGGCGGGCACACCTCCCGCGCGGTCGCCTCGAACAGTTCCAGCCAGCGGTCGAAATGCCGCGCATCGACCGGCAAGGGCGCATGGGCCGGCATCGGCCGTCCATTGTAGACGCCCGTCATCAGCGCCACCGACGACCAGAAGCGGCACATCCGCTCCAAGTGCCAAGGCCAGTCCTTGATCCGCGCCTCGAACACCGGCGCAAGCAACGCGTCCTGCCGGATGCGATGGTAGAAGGTATGCACCAGCGTCGCGATCATCTCATCGGTGATGCCTGTGCGCGCCTGCACTTCCGCGGTAAGGGCCGCCCGTCGGACCCGCGCGGCATCCTCGCTCTCCGGCTCCCCATATCGATGCGATCCCCGGTCATGCTCCGTCATCATCGCCTCCACCGGATTGCATCCCCGCCTCACGGGCCTAGAACGCCGCCCTTGCTCCCACGCCCGTCAGCGTGTAGCCAGCACCCAAACACCTAAGGGACTGATCATGGGTTTCAAATGCGGCATCGTCGGCCTGCCCAACGTCGGCAAGTCGACGCTCTTCAATGCGCTGACACAGACCGCCGCCGCCGAGGCGGCCAACTATCCCTTCTGCACCATCGAGCCGAACGTCGGCGAGGTCGGCGGTCCCCGACGAACGCCTCGACCAGCTGGCAACCATCGCCAAGTCCGCCCAGACGATCTCCGACGCGCCTGACCTTCGTCGACATCGCCGGCCTGGTGCGCGGCGCCTCCAAGGGCGAGGGCCTCGGCAACCAGTTCCTCGCCCACATCCGCGAGGTCGACGCCGTCGCCTACGTCCTGCGCTGCTTCGAGGACGACGACGTCACCCACGTCGAAGGCCGCATCGATCCGACCGGCGACGCCGAGGTCGTCGAGACCGAGCTGATGCTCGCCGACCTCGACAGCCTGGAAAAGCGGCGCATCGCCGTGGAGAAGAAAGCGCCGTGCCGGCGGCGACAAGGAGGCCAAGGCCCAACTCGCCCTGATGGATAAGGCCCTGACCCTTCTGCGCGAGGGCAAGCCCGCCCGCATGGCCGACCGTCAGCGCCGAGGAACTGCCCGCCTGGCGCGCGCTTCAACTGCTTGACGGCCAAGCCCGTCCTCTACGTCTGCAACGTCGACGAGGCCTCCGCCGCCACGGGCAACGCCTTCTCGACACAGGTCGCCGCGCGCGCCAAGGCAGAGGGTGCCGGCGCCGTCGTCATCTCCGCCAAGATCGAAGCCGAGTTCGCCGGCCTCGCTCCGGAGGACCGCGATGCATTCCTGGCCGAGATGGGTCTCGCCGAGCCCGGCCTCAACCGGCTCATCCGCGAGGGCTACGAGCTGCTCGGCCTCATCACCTATTTCACGGTCGGACCAAAGGAGGCGCGCGCCTGGACGGTCGAGCAGGGCACCAAGGCCCCGCAAGCCGCCGGCGTCATCCACACCGACTTCGAGAAGGGCTTCATCCGCGCCGAGACCATCGCCTACGACGACTACGTCGCACTCGGCGGTGAGGCCGGCGCCAAGGACGCCGGCAAGATGCGCCTCGAAGGCAAGGAATACGTCGTGCGCGACGGCGACGTCATGCACTTCCGGTTCGCCAACTGACAACGCGACCTGACGCTACTTCGCCAGATGCAGCGCCGTCATGTCGCGCGCGATGGCCCCGAACGCCATTTCGAGTTCGGCCGCATCGTCGGCGTCGAAGAAGTTCGATGGCGCCGTAGCACACGCGCGCAGAATGTCCTTGATGACCGTGTCGGTCACCTCGAAAGCAACCGTGAAGATCTCGACACCCTCGGCCTTGGCGTTCGTGCACAACTCCGCGGTCAACGTATTTGCCTGCGTGGTGTCGGATCCCCAGTGATTGGGATAGTTCGGCGAGCGCGTGTTGTGCCCGTCCGTCATCAACACCAGCGCCTTGCGCACGCTTCGCCCGCCCCGGCGCGTCCCATAGGGTACGGCCTCCGCGAACGGCTCCTGCGACGAAAGAGTCGTCCAACCCCAGAACAATCCAGATGGGATATAGGTATCGCCCGATGCCGCCATGGCATCGATCCGGTCGAGCACGGTCGATTTCACGTTCGTCAGCGGCGTGATCTCACCAGGGCAGGACGCATTCATAATCCCCGGCACGGGCGTCGAGTAGGTATCGTCGCGAACGTCGAGAGGATAGGTCCGAGACCCCGCACACCCCCACCACGTTTGCGTGTCCGTGGACGGCGTGCACGTCGTCACGGGATCGCCATACGTGATGTCGCAGACTTCCGTCTCGTAGCTGTATGGCACGCCATCGTTCGAACCCGTCCGCGTCTCCATCCGGCAATTCGCGCGCGAGACAACCGGCCGTTCCTCCCGACACCACTCGGTAGTCGTGGACGAATCATTGGGCACCGACATCCACGATGCGTTGCGGTTGGCCATTCCGACGTTGACGTAGTTGGCAAACGGCACCAGCGCCACTTTGACGTGCTCGTCTGCGCCCGGCGGCGCAAAAACGGCATCGACGAGCACCCGCGCCGACTGCTTAAGCGCAGCGAGCTTGCTGCCCAACATCGAGTGCGTGTTATCCAGCACCAACGAGATCTCGACGTCCTGGGTGCCCGCTTCCGCCTCGCCCTCGACACCCACGTTGATTGACGGCATCCCGATTACGCGCATCACGGTGGTCGGCACATCGACGTCAACCTGACCCCGAACGTGCCCAGGCCGGCTGCTTTTCACGCGGATATTCACGTCGTGGGCGCCGTAGTCGGCTTCCCAGTTCGCGTCGAAGTAACGCCGCACGTGCGCGGTCGCAGCCGCGTCGTCACCGAGGTTTTCCCGACCCGCCGCCAGCAAGGCCGCATCCAGCGAGTTCTGCAACGTCGACCGCACCGCGAAGGCACGACCATAATCAATGGCTGAACCTAGCGCGAGACACAGGGGCAGCACCGATAACCCGAAGATGATCGCAACCGACCCGCGCGCGTCGCAACGAAATCTCAAAGCCGGAAAGAAACTGATCATACAACACCCACTGCGAACCGCTGGCGGATGATCCGGCCAAAAACTCAACGACAAGTAAAAGTGCCGCCCGCCGGGCCGGCCCAAAGCAGCCGCAACGCCGAAAACAGGCCGTCAAGCCGCCGCTAGCAATAACAAAACCTTACCGGCTCCGGCGCCCCGGTCCGCCCCCTTCACTTAAGGGCGGAGAAGGGTGTCGGCTGCAGGATCTGGTTGGAAAAGCTCGTCACCAATGGTCCGTCCGTCTCGCTCTCGGTGCGCTTGGAAATCCACTCCGGATCCGCCATGAAGGCCGACCACCGGCGCTCGCGGTCGGCCAGCGACTCCCATTGCAGCATGTAGGTCAGTTGAAGGTTCGATGCGCCGATCAGCGTCGTCCAGAAGCCCGTCGCCTTGATGCCGTGCCGCTGCCAAATGCCCAGCGTCGTTGTCTCGAACCGTTGCAACAGCGCAGGCATTTTGCCCGGTGCGGCCTGATAAATCCTGAGCTCGTAAATCACAGCCTGTCCTCCTGCCACAGCATCCGTGCGGCCTGCCGCAGACAGGCCGGGCACATGCCGCGATCGGCACGCCCACAACTCAGCCTATACGTGGCGATGGCGCCCGAGCCAGCCCGGTGGTGGATCAGCGGCCGGTGTTTGAGAGCGACGGTGGGACATGCGGACTGTGCCCGCGACCGTCACTTCTTGCGGAAATCGCTGAGGCTGACGATCTGTGCCCCGCCGCCCTCGACACCTGCAGGGGTCGGTTGTGCAGCCTTGGCGCCACCGGCGCCGGCTCGCTCCGGGACGGTCTTCATCGGCAGCGGACGGCGCTCGGCTCCCTCGTCCTCCTCCGCCCGCGGTTCGGCCGAACGCGCCGCCTCCTCGTCGCCGGCGCTCCGGTCGTTGCGCGACTTGCGTGCCGGCCGCTTGCGCCCCGGCAGTGCGCTGGGACGCGCAGCGCCACCGGCACGCTCGATCGTCGGCACCGGATCGTCCGCAGAAACGCCGCCCGCATCGGCCGACGGGGCAGCATCGGGCCCGAAATCGACATCGTCGAATTGCAGGCCGTAACGCACGCTTGGATCAAAGAACACTTTGATGGCGGCGAACGGCACCACCAGACGCTCCGGGATGCCATCGAACGTCAGCTTCACTTCGAAGCGATCCTCTCCCACGTTCAAGTCCCAGAACCGGTGTTGCAGGACGATCGTCATCTCATCGGGATACTTCTCCTTGAGCCGCCGCGACAGCGACACCCCCGGCAACTGCGTATCGAACGAGATGTAGAAATGATGCTCGCCCGGCAGACCAGTCTCCGCCGTGCGCGTCAGCACCGCGCGGACCACGCCCCGCATGGCGTCCTGCGCCAGCGCCTCGTAATTGATGGTGCCCTCGGCCGTCATGCCTGTCCGTGTCGACCCACTGTCGCCAGACCAGCACGCACCCCACTTGGGGATCGCCTGTCCTGGGGTGCTCCACCGCCCGCAACCCCGCGGGCTCCGGTAAATAAGTGGAGGGCTTCTGTTGCCCGGTGCCCTCCGAACCGCGCCTTACCCGGCTAAGGGCAAGGGCTTGGATTTAGGCGTTTGGCACTGCATTACGCAGCGACAGCAGCCTCAGCATAGTTGTCGTTTGCAACTATTCTGTTTGGCCCGATGACGGTGGTACCATGCCGAGCAAAAGAGCGCCCTTTACACCCTCGTCGATCCTATTTCGCCCCCATCACCAGCCCACGCGGTTGGATGCGCGTGGGTTGATGGTGGAGGCGCCGGGTACCGCCCCCGGGTCCGAACGGCTTATTCCGACGTCCATTTATCGCCATAGCCGGACGAATCCGGCATCGGTAATATAGGCACAACCGAGTACAAAAAAAAGCTCTCCGGCAGTGCACCTGTGTACGCCGGATGCGACGGCGGGCGAACGGTGCGCGCAGGCGACGACGGCACGCCCGCTGCGGCCCGCTCGAACGCGAGATGCGCAAGGCAGCGCGACGACACGAAGGAGATCGCATGACCACCCGCGTCGGCTTGCTCGCCGGGCCGCCCGCTTATCCCGTCTTTGCCCGTTCCCAGCCCGCTCCCCGCCCGCTCGTCTGCCTGGGCATCACGCTGGCCATTTTCGCCGCTGCCATGGCCGTCGGCACCCTCATCCAGGCCGCCTACGTCGACCAGAGCGGCCCCCCCCCGCCCACCGGGGGCCAATGGCCAAGCGACGTCAATCTGGTCGGCCTCCTTGCCTTCCAGGTGACCATCATCCTCCTGTCGCTGCTCGCCGCCAGTCGCGGTGGCTTGCCCGCCGCAGCGCGCCTGTTTCTCCAACAACCGCCACAGGGGCCCGCCGTCTACCTGTCCGCGTTCGCCCTGTTGCTCGCGCTCGTAGCGGTCTACAACGCCGTCGCGTACGCGGTTGGCGCCACCGACATCGTCTCCGACCTGAAGATCTTCATCGAGCTGGCGCAGTCGCCCTATTGGCTGATTGCGCTGCTGGTGATCGCGGTCGGCGCCCCGGTCTCCGAGGAGTTCCTGTTCCGCGGCTACCTGCTGCCCGGACTGGCCGCATCCGCAATCGGCTTTCGCGGCGCCACACTGGCCACGTCGGCCTTGTGGACGCTGCCCCATGCCGGTTATTCCGCCTCGGGCCTCGTCGAAGTGGGCCTCGTCGGCGTTTATCTGGCGTGGGTGCTCTGGCGCACCGGCAGCCTGTGGGTCCCGCTGTTCTGCCATGCCGCCCACAACCTGACGCTGATGCTGGGCCTGATGCTGTGGCCGTCGCCGGTGTAAAAGCAACCGAAGCCACTCGCAGACCGCCCGGGAATCGCCCTACGAGGGGAGCATGGACGCCTATCTCGACCTCATGCGCCGCGTCCGGACCGAAGGCATCCGCAAAACGGATCGCACCGGCACCGGCACACTCTCGATTTTCGGCCATCAAATGCGCTTCGACCTCGCCCGCGGCTTTCCGCTGGTGACGACGAAGAAGGTGCACATGAAGTCGGTCGTCCACGAACTATTGTGGTTCCTCAAGGGTGAAACCAACGTCGCCTACCTGAAGGAGCACGGCGTCTCCATCTGGGACGAGTGGGCCGACGAGGCAGGCGAACTGGGCCCTGTCTACGGCCGGCAATGGCGCTCCTGGGCGGCGCCAGACGGCCGCACGATCGACCAGGTCACCGAAGCTGTCGAGACGCTCAAGACCAATCCGGACTCGCGTCGCATCATCGTCTCCGCCTGGAACCCGGCCGACATTCCCGACATGGCCCTGGCCCCCTGCCATTGCCTGTTCCAGTTTTACGTCGCCCCGGGACCTGATGGCCGCGGCCGGCTCTCCTGCCAGCTCTACCAGCGCTCCGCCGATGTCTTCCTCGGCGTGCCATTCAATATCGCCAGCTACGCGCTGCTGACCCACATGATGGCGCACGTCACCGGCCTCGCCGTGGGAGATTTCGTGCATACCTTCGGCGACGCCCACCTCTATCTCAATCACCTGGAACAGGCCGACCTTCAGCTATCGCGGTCGCCGCGCGCGCTGCCGACCCTGCGCCTGAACCCCGACGTCCGCTCGATTTTCGGCTTCACCTATACGGACATAACCGTAGAGGGCTACGAGCCACACCCCCACATCAAAGCGCCCGTGGCCGTCTAAGCAACACGGGGAATACGTCCCTCCCATAGGTGACAGCCCGCTTCGCACAGTCCATGCGTCGAAAACGGCGTGTGCGTCGCGGAGAGGGGAGACAGAATTGATGAAGTCCAAGGCGTCATTTGCCATCACCGGACTGATCGCGAGCCTCGCGATCGCCGGCTGCGCCACCATTACCAAGGGCACCACCCAGCAGATCGCGGTCAACACACCCGGAGTTCCCGGCGCGGAATGCACGCTGAACTCCGGCGGGATCGGCACCAAGGTGGTCACAACGCCAGCGACGCTGATCGTGGACAAGAGCCAGGACAACATCGCCGTCACCTGCCGCAAGGCCTGCTACCAGGATGCCGTCGGCATCATTCCCTCGCACACCGAAGCCATGGCGGCCGGCAACGTCATTGCCGGAGGGCTCATCGGCCTCGGTGTGGATGCCGCCAGTGGCGCCATGAACCGCTACAACAGCGACAACCAGTTTGCGATGATCGCACTGCCGGGCTGCAAGGCCCCCATCGGTGCGCCGCCCATCGTCACCTCCAGCATCGCCCCCGTGGGCACGCCGCACGCCGCGCCAACCGCACGGCAGGCCCCGAACCTGGCGCCGTCCGCCTATCAGAAACAGCGCTGACAACGTGCGGCAAGCGCCTTGAGCCGCCCCCGCGCGGATGCCATATGCAGGCCATGAAGGTCGATCGCCCGAACCGGTCGGCCACTCCTCTCGCCCGCAACGGGAAGGCTGCCACTTGGCCGCAACGGACAAAATCCACGTCGCCCTTGTCGTCGCCGCCGCCGAGAACGGCGTCATCGGCCGGAACGCAAATCTGCCGTGGCGCATCCCCTCCGACTTGAAGCGGTTCCGCCAGCTGACCCTGGGCAAACCCGTCGTGATGGGCCGCAAGACCTACGAGGCGATCGGCAAGCCGCTCGACAAGCGCGACAACATCGTCGTCACGCGCAATAGCGACTGGCGCGCTACCAACGATCCCGACGCCCGCGTCATCCTCGCCAACTCCGTCGAGGTCGCACTTGCCCGCGCCGGCCAGCTTGCCCAAAAGGCCGGCGTCGAGGAGGTAATGGTCATCGGCGGCGCCGACATCTATCGCCAGGCGTTGGCCTACGCCGATCGCGTCTACCTGACCATCGTACACGCCCGCCCCGAAGGCGACGCCATCTTCCCCGCGCTCGATCCCGCGCTCTGGAAGGAGGTCTCGCGCCAGGCCGGATCACGTCAAGAGGGGGACGACCACGCCTGGACGCTGACCGTCCACGAACGGCACTCGTGACCATCCGCGACGGCGCACTGCGCCTCGTCAGGACGGCCGCGCAAGTGGCAGGTTCACCAGAAGGTTCTGCGGCTTCATCTTGATGACGTTGTCCGCCGTCATCGCCAGCGCCAAATAGATCGGACGCCCCTTCACCCGGTCGATCACGATCCGATCGTCTCCGATGGTCATGCGGAACAGCGCCACGATCCGCTCCATATCCGACAGTGCCACGTTCCGCCCCTCGTAGAGCGCATTCAGGACCTCGGTCCCCCGGGCATCCAGACCGATGTGCCAGCGCCAGTCGCGATCCTCCAGCTTCATCCGCGGTTCCACCCGCGTCTCCACCCGCATCAGATGCGCCAGCCAGGTCTCGATCACCCGGGCGAGCGCGTCGAGCGCGGGTTGCCCGAAGCGCAGATCGACCACTGTGTCGAAGCGCTCCGAACGCGCCCAGTAGCCCTCCGCGTTGTCGGCATCGAGAACGTCGAGGCTCATGGAACGCATAGGCGTCCCGGTCTCCGCCAGTAACTGCGCCAACCCCGTGCCCGAGGAACGCGCGTGCATCTCCACGATCTCTTCGTCCGCGCACATCAGCCGGCCGCCTTCTGTGCTGACCGTCTGCTCGCGAAACAGGAACTCACCCGCCCGCAACCGGATCGGATCTACCGCGTCCTTCAGCATGTTCCGGCAGATCAGATGCACAAGTTGATCGAGGAAGACCGGCGGCACGCGCGGAGTATTGGACGCATCGGACACCAGCCGCAGATAGGCCCCCTCGATCGTACCCGCCTCCGCCAGCACGTCGCGAAAGCCGATCACCATGCGATAGTTGTCGGCCGTGTCGCCATCCGCGAGCGCTGCGAGGTCGGCTGTGCTCACCGGTCGAAACGGATCGTCCATCAGCAGTTCGTGCAGCCCGACCTCGGCCGCGCACGACGTCTCGATCGGGTGGATCTCCGGACGTTTCAGATAGGCGCGAATGAACGCGGGCGTAACCCCGAGCCACCCCTCCGGCGTCGGCGCCAGGAGATGCATCCCCGCTGATTTCCAGAAATCACGGCTCATCAGGTTCCACCGTCCAGATGCGCGCATGGCGCGGGCTGCCCGTCGGATCGGCGAGCGTGCGAAACGTCTCGCGCACCGCGCCATCGGCGTCCCGCCGACGATGCACCGATAGCACCGAATTGATCGCAAGCCCGTCGGCAAGCTCGGCGGCATCCGCGATCTCCCCGGCCGCGGCCTCTTCAGCAGCCACCCGGGACGGCGCGCCGAACTGCGCCACCAGCAACTCCGCCAACTGATCCACAGCCATGTCCCGATCTCCCGGACCGGCCGAGCACACCGTCGTAAACGTCGAGCGGCCGCCCGAAGCAAGGCCGAGAAATCCGTTTGCGAACGCCTGACGCGTCTTTCCGACGATACGCTCCACCGGCAAGTCGACGAAGGCAAACACCCCGGAGACCGCCAGTTCGCCTTGCGCAGCCGCCAAGTCGAACACATGCCGGTCGCTCGCGTCGAACGCGATCGTGCGCAACAGCTTCATCGCACGCACCCCGTGTCGAGGTCGAAGGCCTCGTCCAGCGCCAGCGTGAGCGCACCGCCCGCAAGCGGCTGCACGATCAGGCCCCCGCTCTCGTCGAGACCCAGCGCGCGGCCCTCGATCGTCTGCCCGCCGTGGCGCCAGCCAGCAACACCGCCGGCCCCTTCGAAACGTCCCATCAGCGCGTCGTGCACGGGCCTGAGCCCATCATCGAGCCAGATGTTGAGCCAGGTCATCAGGTGGCCGGCAACCGACTGGACGATGCCGCATGCCGTGAGGTCACCGCCGCCTTCCTCTGCGACGGACGTGATGTCGGCGCGCTCGCCGGGCTCGCGCTGCGCATCAACCGGCGACACCGAAACGTCAAAGCCGACCACGAGCCAATCGGGAACGTCGTCGGCAGGGCAGGGGGCCAACGCGATCCCGAACCCGCCCGCATCGCCGCCGTTCAACAGCAGGCGGTTCGGCCAGCGATACTGCACCGGCACCTGTGGCGGCAGCAGCGCCCCTAAGCAATCGCCGGCCGCGACCATCATCACCGGCAGCATCTGCAGGCACCTGCCGCGATCAACCTCCGGCTCGAGCACGAGCGCGATGCGCGCCATCGCATCCTGACGCGACCAGACAAGATCACCGGCGCCATGGCGCCCGGAACGCGCACCCGCACAAGCAGCCGTGAACACATCCACATCGGCGCCGACGGCAACGCCCCTGAGCAGCGGCGGAAAAGACGGATCGGATCCGGCGGCGTCTGCTGTCATGGTCTGCGCCTCACGCGCACCATCCAACGCGCAGCCACGTGCCGGCGCGTGTGCCCGCACGCCCAGCACCCCCCCTTGAAGCGATACCGCCGGTCTCAGCCAAGATCGATCTCGCCTTCCACGACATGATCGAGCCCGGTGCCCTCCGCGGTCAGCACCACCTTGACCTTCAAGGTTCGCCGGCCCGACAGGTCCGTCTCCCGCACGGTCTTCTCGATCTGCTGCTGGGACGTCACGCCGACCTGCTTCAGGAACTTGCGCATCGACATGTTGAACGCATCGGCATCCATCGCAGGGTCCTTTCCATCTCGCGAGCCTCAGTCATCGACAGCACAGCAGCGCCCGCAGCTACCGCCGCGCGCATCGCCATCGAATGCCGCAAAGCCAGCGGTCGTATCCGCTAGAGGCGGACGTTGCTGTGGTTCGTGTAAGCGTCCTGGGCCGACGTCTGGAACAGCCCCACGCTGGCCGCCGACCCGACGGTAATCACAGCGATCAGCACGACCGCCAGCACAAAAGCCTTCATTTGCCGTCTCCGGTGTTTTCCCGACCTTGTCCCGCCGCCCGCGCCCCGTCAACAGCGGGTGAGGGCGGCGGTCCGCTGGCCGCCTTCAGGTATGCAATCAAGTTGGCCCGCTGGCGAGCATCGGTCATTTTCTGCAGCGGCATCTTGGAGCCCGGGGTGAACACCTCCGGCCCAAGTTCGAACAGCTTCGACACCGTCTCCGCCGTCCAAACGATATCGAGCCCCTTGAGCGGCTCGGAGAACGGATACCCCGGCAGCGTCGCGATCCGCCGCCCGAAGATGCCGTGGAGCGTCGGGCCCGCGCGATTGGCCCCGTCCGGCTCCAGCGTATGGCAGACGCTGCACTTGCGCGCGAACTGGATTTCCCCCTGCGCCACAGCGTCATCAGGTGTCCCGCTGACCTGGAACCGGCGCGGAAACGCCGTATCCACTGGCTCGAAATCCGCCCGCGGTGAGATCCGCCACAGCGTCGCGAAATCGTCGAGCCCGCCGTAGTAGAGGCTCGTGCCGCCGTCGCGAAAGGCCAGCGCCCAAACCGGCCCGAACGGATTCTGGTAAATCTCGATCAGCGAGCCATCGGCAAGGCGCACGACGCGCACCATGCCATCGCCGCTGCCGACCGCCAGAAGACCCGGCTTCTCAACCGCCGCCAGCGCCAGGATTGGACGGCTGGCCGCCGGCAAGGTCGTCACGGTGCCGCCGCCCCGCGTATCCAGCACCGCCGCGTCACCGTTGATAGACCCAAACACGAGCCGCTCCGAGCCCGGCAGGCGCAGCAGAACATTGACGCCCCACCCATGCCGATGAACCGGCCGCACCAGCGCGCCGTCGCGAGCGCGAAATTCCCGGATCTGCCCATCCGCGCTGCCGGTGAACACCGACTGCCCATCCCCGGAAAATGCCACCGCATTGACCGGACCGGTGTGCCCCTCCAGCACCGGCCCGGCCACCCGCGCCTTGAGATCCCACAGCCGCGCCGTCCGGTCCCAGCTCGCCGTCGCCGCCCAGCGGCCGTCCTGAGACACCGCCAACCCAACGATCTTGGCCTGATGCCCCTCGAAGCGGTGAGCGCGCCGCTGCCCGTCGAGATCCCATAAGGACAGGTGGCCGTCGTCGCCTGCGGCCAAAGCCTGCGTGCTCGCGACTCCTTCCGCCGGCGACACGAACGCGACGGCGTTGACTGCGCCGTCGTGCTGATCGAGCCGCGCCAGTTCACGCGGCACCTCGCCGGTGACGTCCCACACCATCATCGCATAGTCGAAACTGCCCGTAAGCGCGCGGCCCGAGGCACGATCAACCGCGATCGCCTTGATCGGTCCGCCGTGCCCCATGAGATTGCCGGGCGTCGCGCGCCGCTCAGCCTTGCCCGCACCCCGCGGCAGCGCCGCACGGTCTTTCCCCGCCGTGCCGGGCGCGCCGGCGCCCCCCGCGTCCACCTGCGCGGCTGGCGCCTGGGCCTGCGCCGGCAGGACCGCGGTCATGCCGAAAACAAGCACAATCGCCGTTGAAATGCCGACGACCCTAGCGCGAGCACGGACAGCGGCCTGGACATCGGACCACCACCGCCGCACGTCGACGGCTCGCTTGCACACCTGCCTCGCTGCTACGCCGTCCACGCGCACGACGACGTCCCTACTCCGCTGGGGCCGGCCGCTGCGGCGTTGCCCGCGTTGCTGCCACCGTCACGGCCTTCGAGCACCTCTTCGGCCCACAGGCTGTGGTGCTCCTTCGCCCAGTTCACGTCCACCTGACCCGAACCCATCGCGTCGAACGCGCCTTCCATGCCGACGGTTCCGATGTAGATATGGGCGATGATCACGCACGTCAGGAAGAGGGCCACGATACCGTGCCACGTCGTGGCGAACTGCATCTCCTCGACGGGTGACAGGGTCGTCGGCAGATTGAAGCCGAAGCTGTTCAGGAACGCGAAAGTCTTGGCGAACATTGACCACTGGAAGGGGAACAACATCGCCAGGCCCGACAGGCTGATCGACAAGCCACCCAGCATCACCAGCCAGAACAGGATCTTCTGACCCGCGTTGAACTTCCAGGCCGGCGGATGCACACCCTTGACGAACATGCCGCCGCCCTTCGCCAGCCACACGATGTCGCGCCAACTCGGCATGTTGTGAATGACCCACATCACGAACGTCAGCACGAGACCCGCCATGAAGGCAAACGCCACATAGTTATGCAGCCACTTACCCCAGTCGGTGATAAGCGCAAAGTTCTCCTTCCCCAACAGCGGCAGCACGACCGCCGCGCCCATAGAGGATATTGAGGCCCGTCAAAGCCAGGATGATGAAGGACACCGCCAGCAGCCAGTGGCCCATCCGCTCCAGGTTCGTGAAACGCTCGATGGTCCGCCCCGACCAGCCGTGATCGATCCGGATGCGGCCGCGCAGCAACCGGAACAGTACGAGCAGGGCGAGCGTGGCCGCCCAACGCATAGCCGCCGTAGAGCGACAATTGCCCGTTACGCACCATCCGCCAATTCTCGCCGCTCGCCTGGACCAGCTGACCCGCCTTCTTGTCGGGGATCGAAACCTGGCCCTGCACGCCGTTGCGGATCTTGCTCCAAAGTTCGATGTCGTAGTTGCCGGGACGCTCAGGCTGGGCCGCCGCCGGTCCGCCCGGAATCGATGCGCCAGCCGGCGGGCGGACGTTCTGGGCCTGGGACTGGGAAAGGGGCGCCAGCAGCATGACCGCCAGTGCCATACCGAGACCGCCGCGGCAGAGTGCGGTGAAGGCGCGCATCCACACCGTGGAGCGTCCAGTGCCGATTGTCGTCGTCATCGCGCCTCTCCTTGTCCCGTCCGGTGTGCGCCCGGGGTGTGCGCCTGGCCTATGCGCCCGGCCTGTGCGCCAAGCCGTCCGAACCGATCCCGCCGCGACGGAACTTCCCGCCACCACACGGAGCCGCCTCAATTCTGAAGACCCGTCCGCTCGCGCAGCGTACGGCGCTGCGCATCGGTGAGCGCCTGGTCCTCCATGCCCTGGTAGCCACCGGCCTTTGCAGGGATCAAAGGCCGCTCGCCACCATCGCGCGGCTTCTCAAGGCAGCCCCCGAGCATGCCGGTCACCAATGTCAGGGCAAGTGCGCCGACGAAGCCTCGCGAAACTCGCGCCATGGGCCTTCATACCTCGTTGCTTGTCTGGTCACGACTATCGGCAGCACCACTACCCAATGAGTCGCCGGCCCCAGCATCGACGCAACGATCGTTGCGCCCACGCCGGCCGCCGTTTCGGCCGCAGCCAAGGCCCCTCGGCGAACACGCAGAGGCGCTAAAGGCCGGCGCCATCTGCGTTGAACGCACGCGATCAGCCCGACTGGCCCGGATAGGCCTTGCCCCAGCCCCAGGCACCGGAGCCGAAGCCACGCGCCACGACACGCTCGCGGTAGATCTTCGAGACCACGTCGCCGTCACCGGCGAGCAGCGCCTTGGTCGAGCACATCTCCGCGCACAGCGGCAGCTTGCCCTCGGCCAGACGGTTGCGGCCGTACTTCTTGAACTCGGCTTCCGTGTTGTTCTCCTCCGGACCGCCGGCGCAGAAGGTGCACTTGTCCATCTTGCCGCGGCTGCCGAAGTTGGACGCCTGCGGATACTGCGGCGCGCCGAACGGGCACGCATAGAAGCAGTAGCCGCAGCCGATGCACAGGTCCTTGTTGTGCAGCACCACGCCTTCCTCGGTCTGGTAGAAGCAGTCGACCGGGCAGACCGCCATGCACGGCGCGTCCGAGCAGTGCATGCAGGCGACCGAGATCGAGCGCTCGCCGGGCTTGCCGTCGTTGATGGTGACGACGCGGCGGCGGTTGACGCCCCACGGCACCTCGTGCTCGTTCTTACAGGCGGTGACGCAGGCGTTGCACTCGATGCAGCGCTCGGCGTCGCAGAGGAATTTCATCCGTGCCATTGTCGACATCCTCCCTTACGCCCTCGAGATCTTGCAGAGCGTTGCTCTTGGTTTCCTGCATCTGCGTGACGGCGTCGTAGCCGTAGGTCTGCGCGGTGTTGGACGCCTCGCCCAGGACGTAGGGGTCCGCACCCTGCGGGTACTTGGCCCTGAGGTCCTTGCCCTGGAAATGCCGCCGAAGTGGAACGGCATGAACGCGACGCCCTTGCCGACGCGCTCGGTGACCATCGCCATGACCTTGACCTTGCCCTTCTCCGGGCCTTCGACCCAGACCATCTCGCCGTCCTTGATGCCGAGATTGTTGGCATCGGGCGGATTGATCTCGACGAACATCTTCTGCTGCAGTTCGGCGAGCCACGGGTTCGACCGGGTCTCGTCGCCGCCGCCCTCGTACTCGACCAGACGGCCCGACGTGAGGATGATCGGGAAATCCTGTCGAGTTGTTGGCGATCGCCTTCTTCTGGATCGACTCGTACAGCACCGGCACGCGGTGCAGCTTGCGGTCGGCGAAGGTCGGGTACTTGGCGACCAGATCGCGCCGCGGCGTGTAGAGCGGCTCGCGGTGCAGCGGCACCGGATCCGGGAAGTTCCAGACCACGCAGCGGGCCTTGGCGTTGCCGAACGGCGCGCAGCCATGCTTGATCGCGACGCGCTGGATGCCGCCGGAGAGGTCGGTCTTCCAGTTGACGGTCGCATCGTTGTCGCCGCCGACCTTCTCGATCGCCGCCATCTCCTGCGGCGGTCAGATCCCCGCCCAGCCGAGCTTGTCGAGCATGGCATGGTGATCTCGGGATAGCCGTCCTTGATCTCCGAGCCCACCGGCCAGCTCTCGACGGCCAGCAGGTTGTCGGCCACCGGCATCGTTCTTGGCGTACTTCTCCGGCGCCTTGACACCGAAGCGGGCGCGGAAGCAGAGGCCGCCGTCGGCCACCGGCTTCGACGTGTCGTAGAGGTTGGGCGTGCCGGGATGCTTCATCTCCGCGGTGCCCCAGCACGGCCACGGCAGGCCGTAGTAGTCGCCGTCGCACGGGCCGCCGTTGGCCTTGCAGCGTCACCTTGTCGAAGGTGTGCTGGTTGGCCATGTGCAGCTTGAGTCGCTCCGGCGACTGGCCGGTGTAGCCGATCGTCCACATGCCGCGGTTGAATTCGCGGGTGATGTCCTCGATCAACGGCTCGTCGCCCTCGACCTTGATGTTCTTGAACATCTCCTTGTCGAAGCCGAACTTCTTGGCGAACAGGTACATGATCTCGTGATCGGGCTTCGACTCGAACATCGGCTCGATCACCTTCTCGCGCCACTGCAGCGAGCGGTTCGACGCCGTCACCGAGCCCGAGGTCTCGAACTGCGTCGACGCCGGCAGCAGGTAGACGCCGTCGGTGCGGTCGTGCATGACGGCCGAGACGGTCGGGAAGGGATCGATGACGACGAGGAGATCGAGCTTCTCCATCGCCTTCTTCATCTCCGGCCCGCGGGTCTGCGAGTTCGGCGCGTGGCCCCAGAACACCATCGCCCGGATGTTGTCCGGCTGGTCGAGGTTGGCCTTGCTCTCGAGCACGCCGTCGATCCAGCGCGACACCGGAATGCCGGCCTTCTCCATCATCTTCTGGTCTTCGAAGCGGCCGAGCAGGTAGTCGTAGGGCACATCCCAGACGCGCGCCCAGTGCTTCCACGAGCCGGCGGCGAGGCCGTAGTAGCCCGGCAGGGTGTCCATCAGCACGCCGAGGTCGGTGGCGCCCTGCACGTTGTCGTGGCCGCGGAAGATGTTGGTGCCGCCGCCGGCCACGCCCATGTTGCCGAGCGCCAGCTGCAGGATGCAGTAGGCGCGCGTGTTGTTGTTGCCGTTGGTGTGCTGCGTGCCGCCCATGCACCAGATCACGGTGCCGGGCTTCTGTGGTCGCCATCGTCTTGGCGACGCGGCGCAGCTGCGAGCCGGGCACGCCGGTGACCTTCTCGACTTCCTCCGGCGTCCACTTCTTGATCTCTTCCTTGGCGATGGTCCATGCCCCAAACGCGCTTGCGGATGAACTCCTTGTCCTCCCAGCCGTTCTCGAAGATGTGCCAGAGGATGCCCCAGATCAGCGCGACGTCGGTGCCCGGACGGAAGCGCACGTATTCGGTGGCATGTGCCGCGGTGCGCGTGAAGCGCGGGTCGAGCACGATCAGCGGACGCGTTGTTCTGCTCCTTGGCCTTCAGCAGATGCTGCAGCGAGACCGGATGCGCCTCGGCCGGATTGCCGCCGATCAGGAAGATCGCCTTCGACTTCATGATGTCGTTGTAGGAGTTCGTCATCGCGCCGTAGCCCCAGGTGTTGGCGACACCGGCGACGGTCGTCGAGTGGCAGATGCGCGCCTGATGGTCGATGTTGTTCGTGCCCCAGAAGGCGGCGAACTTGCGGATCAGGTAGGCCTGCTCGTTGCTGTGCTTGGCCGAGCCCAGCCAGTAGACGCAATCGGGACCCGACGCCTTGCGGATCTCCAGCATCTTGTCGCCGATCTCGTTGATCGCCTGATCCCAGGAGACCCGCGTCCACTTGCCGCCGACGAGCTTCATCGGGTACTTGAGGCGGCGCTCGCCGTGGGCGTGCTCGCGCACCGCCGCACCCTTGGCGCAGTGGGCGCCGAGGTTGAACGGGCTGTCGAAGCCGGGCTCCTGGCCGACCCAGACGCCGTTCTGGACTTCGGCGATGACGGTGCAGCCGACCGAGCAGTGAGTGCAGACCGACTTCTTGATCTCGACCTTGCCGCCAGTCGCCGGCCCTGCGGCCTCAGCCTTGCGCACGCGGCCCGTCAGCGTCGCCGCCGCGGCGAGACCGCCGATGGCGAGGCCCGAATTGCGCAGGAAGGCGCGGCGATCGAGCGCGCCGGATGCAGCAGCCGCGGCCACGCTCGCTTGGCGCAGGCTCTTAGCGGTACCGACCGATTTCTTTCTCAGCATTGCGGTTCTCCCGGTCTGGGTGATCGGCTCCGGACCGTCATCGCCGACAGCGGCGGCACGGTTCGGGCGAAAACGGTAATGGCGCTCAGCGCGCGAGGTCGTAGTAGCGCCGCACGTGCGCCGTCTCGCGGTACAGCTTCTCCTTGCCGGGCGTCTCCTCGCACGGCCTGAGCCCCGGTCACCGCGCCGGCCGCGGCTGCACCGGTCGTCACGACACTGGCGCCTGCCAGCTTCAGGAAGCTGCGCCGGTCGGCCATCTGCTTGTCGGTTGGCTTCGTCATCGAGACCTCCTAGGTGAGCCCTCTGGCTCCATTGATCTGTCGCCCTTGAGCAACCCGACGGGTCGCTTCGAGCTGTTATGCGTCCGTCCAATGCGGCCAGGCCGCCTTTCAACCCATCGCCAGCGCGGCGTCCTCGATCTCCACGAAGGCGCGCCCGACATCGCCCACCGCGGCATAGAAGACGGCAGCCTTCCCCGCCATCACGTCCTTGAAGAACGGCCCCATCCAGCTGCTCACGTGCCGCTCGTAGAACGCCTTCTGCTCGGCAAGTGTCTGCAACCCGAAGACACCATCGATCACACTTGCCATAATCTCCAGGATCGAGGCCGCGTGATCCTCGGGCTCGGCAAACGCCAGGCGCCCGCTCGACGCCCAGCCGCGCCATGTCGTCACGCAGCTTCGCCAGCGGCTTCTCGTGAAGGAATCCCGTCAGATAGTAGGATGCGAACGGCACGACCTCGCCGCGACCCAGCCCGATGAAAAGTGCCTGATATTCCTCTGCGACGGCAGAGGCGCTAAGTCCGCGCGCGGTCCGGGCCAGCGCATCCACCGCTTTACCAAGCTCTGATCCGTCCCCCTCGAGCGCGCCGACCCGCGCGAGATCCTCTGCGCCCGGCGGCGCACTCAGTAGGGAGGCCAGCAGCCGGTAGACACCAGCGCGCAGCACATCCTCTGGGGCTACCTCTGCGATCAAGGTGTCGTACGCTCTGTTATGCGCGGCCACGGCCAACGCCTTCTCCCTTGGATAACGGCTTGCGCGCATTCCGACGCGCGCGGTGTTTTCCTGATAGTGACCATGGCCGAAACGCACGAGCAAGCGAAACTCCCCAGCAGGCGATCATGAAAACCCATAGTAGTCTCCAGGAATAACGCAGACCGCAGCATGCATTAACCTGCATAAAGACGCATTCCATAAGAACAAAGTCACTCCCGTAATCCTTGCATCAAATCGACATGCAGGATGCGACTAAAGGCGATTGTCAATCCGTACGGGGAGCCCCCACAGACCTATCCGGACCCCACCCTGTCCCCCTGTTAACCGCTCATTCGCCAGCCCGGGCTAACCATACGCCCCAGGAGCGAGTTCGCCGGCCCGGCGGAGCGGTACGGGCCGCGTATCAAGGGGGATGACTGAGCACATGTTGACGGCACTGACGAACCTGGTGCGCCCCGGCCTCAAGCCGGCCCAACTCAACCAGCGCATGCCCTTGTGGCACCCCGATCTGCCGTTCGTCGTCCTCTGGTCCCAGAAGTCGGGCTGCACCACCGTCGTCAAATGGGTGCTCTACCAGGTGGGCGAACTGCAAGCGGCCGAAGCCCACTCCAACTGGATCCACGACTACGAAAATCAGGTGTTCAAGGCGCAACCGGGCTACCGCGATGGGATCTTCGCCGCCATCAAGGCCGGCCGCCCCGTCATCAAGTTCGTCCGCGACCCCGCCGCCCGCGCCTACAGCAGCTATCTGGAGCTTTGCCATCCCCGCGTAAAGCGCAGTCCGCTGTGGGGCAATCTGCGCCGCCAGGTACTCGACCACATCGTCCCCGGCCACAACGTCGACTTGGAGTACACCTTCAGCTTCGCCGATTTCCTCGACTGGCTGGAGAGCATCGACCTCGCCGGCATCGACGGCCACATCCGCGGGCAGTACCTGCCCTATGAGGACCATCTCCTGGTCGAAGCCCTTCCAATCGAGCGCATTGAGACGCACTTTGCCGCCCTCGCGCGCCGCTTCGACCTCAAACCCGTCACCGCCGACCTGGAGCGCATCTATCGCTCGGGGCACCATCACGCCAAGTCCGGCGAGATGTCCGGCCACGCCCTCGAGCAGGCCCTGCAACTCGGCGTCCCCCTCAACCGCGCAGCCGACTTCGCGCTCCCCCGTGTGGACACCGCACGTCTGGCGGGCACCCAAATGGGCCAACGGCTCGCGCGCCTGTTCGCCCGCGATTACGCCGCATACCCGTATTACACGCCGGCCAAAGGCCATGCGGCCTCGCTACCGGGCATCCATCAACCGCGCACATCGGCGACCCATTAAGAACGGGGAGCGGCCGATCCGCCCCCCCGTATCCGCCACACTCTTTGCAAGGCGCGCCGCGAGTCCCTAGTTTATATGGCAGCATCGGGTACGGGACGGCGTGAACGCAGTCCCGGCCTCCCACGCCATCCAGGGTTCCAAGAGCAGTCATGCCCAACGACGCAACACCCGGCCCGCCGATGATCGATCCCTTCGGCCGTCACGTCAGCTATCTGCGCGTCTCCGTGACGGACCGCTGCGATTTCCGCTGCGTATACTGCATGTCGGAGCACATGTCGTTTCTGCCCAAGAAGGAGCTTCTGTCGCTCGAAGAGCTTGATCGCCTGTGCGGCGTCTTCATTGCCAAGGGTGTGAGAAAACTGCGCATCACCGGCGGCGAACCGCTCGTGCGCAAGAACATCATGTGGCTGTTTCAGAGCCTCGGCCGCCATCTGGAATCCGGCGCCCTCGAAGAGCTGACCGTCACGACGAACGGCAGCCAGCTAGCCAAATACGCCGGCGACCTCGCTGCCTGCGGCGTGCGCAGGATCAACGTCTCGCTCGACACGCTCGATGCCGACCGCTTCAAGGCGATCACCCGCTGGGGTGATTTCAATCAGGTCATGGCCGGGCTCGAGGCCGCCGAGAAGGCCGGGCTCTCCGTCAAAATCAACGCCGTCGCCATGAAGGACGTCAACGAGCACGAGATCGAGGACTTGATCCGCTTCGCGCACGGGCGCGGCGCCGACCTGACGCTGATCGAGACCATGCCGCTGGGCGACATCGACGGCGATCGCACCGATCAGTATCTGCCGCTCTCCATCGTCCGCGCACGCTTGCTCGACCGGTTCACTCTCACTGACATCCCCTACCGCACCGGCGGCCCGGCCCGCTATGTCCACGTCGCCGAGACCGGCGGACGCCTGGGCTTCATCACGCCGATGACGCACAATTTCTGCGAGAGCTGCAACCGCGTGCGCCTGACCTGCACCGGCACGCTCTACATGTGCCTCGGCCAGGAGGACGCCGCCGACCTGCGCGCGCCCCTGCGCGCCAGCCCCGACGATGCGCTCGTCTCCGCCGCCATCGACGAGGCCATCGGTCGCAAACCTAAGGGCCACGACTTCGTCATCGACCGGCGCAACCAGCGTCCCGCCGTCGCCCGTCACATGAGCGTCACCGGCGGCTGAGACCCCGACGCACCTGTGCCGCCCTGGTGACGACCCGGCTGCGCTGCGCTGCCGGCCATCGACGCGACCGACCCAGGCTCACAGCGCGCAGGCTGAGATGCCGGCCTCCGCACCGGAAACCATCAGCCCAATCCTCCTGCCTCGAAAGTCGTTGTGCCCACGCCGAACGGCCCCATGATATAGCCCGCATGCCGCTCACCCCGGCACCCGACCATGCGACCATGCGACCAGGGACGATACGACCATGAAGCACGTCATCGATGAGCTGGAGCGGCGCCGCGCCGACGCGCGCCTCGGCGGCGGCGAGGCGCGCATCGCCGCCCAGCACAAGCGCGGCAAGCTGACGGCGCGCGAGCGCATCGACCTGCTGCTGGACGAGGACTCCTTCGAGGAGTTCGACATGTACGTCGAGCATCGCTGCCACCGACTTCGGCATGGAGAAAGCGAAGACTCCGGGCGACGGCGTCGTCACCGGCTGGGGCACGATCAACGGCCGCGTCGTCTACGTGTTCGCCAAGGACTTCACCGTGTTCGGCGGCTCTCTGTCGGAAACGCATGCCCGGAAGATCATCAAGATCCAGGACATGGCGCTGCAGAACCGTGCGCCGATCATCGGCCTGTTCGACGCCGGCGGCGCGCGCATCCAGGAAGGCGTGGCAGCACTCGGCGGCTACGGCGAGGTGTTCCTGCGCAACGTGCTGGCCTCCGGCGTCATCCCGCAGATCTCCGTCATCATGGGGCCGTGCGCCGGCGGCGACGTCTACTCGCCGGCGATGACCGACTTCATCTTCATGGTCAAGGACACGAGCTACATGTTCGTGACCGGCCCCGACGTCGTGAAGACGGTGACCAACGAGACGGTGACGGCGGAGGAGCTCGGCGGCGCCACGGTCCACACGACCAAATCGTCGATCGCCGACCGCGCCTACGAGAACGACGTCGAGGCGCTGCTGCAGATGCGCCGGCTGATGGACTTCCTGCCCGCCAACAACACCGACGGCGTGCCCGTGCTGCCGACGCAGGACCCCGCCGACCGCGTGGAGATGTCGCTCGACACGCTCATCCCCGACAATCCGAACAAGCCCTACGACATCAAGGAGCTGATCACGAAGGTCGTCGACGAGGGCGACTTCTTCGAGATCCAGGAGGCATTCGCCAAGAACATCGTCGTCGGCTTCGCGCGCATGGAAGGCCGCACCGTCGGCATCGTCGCCAACCAGCCGATGGTGCTCGCCGGCGTGCTCGATAGCGATGCCTCGCGCAAGGCGGCCCGCTTCGTGCGCTTCTGCGACTGCTTCGAGATCCCGATCATCACCTTCGTCGACGTGCCGGGCTTCCTGCCGGGCACCGCGCAGGAGTACGGCGGCCTCATCAAGCACGGCGCCAAGCTGCTGTTCGCCTACTCCGAGGCGACGGTGCCGAAGGTCACGGTCATCACGCGCAAGGCCTACGGCGGCGCCTACGACGTCATGACGTCCAAGCACATCCGCGGCGACGTCAACTACGCCTGGCCGACCGCCGAGATCGCGGTGATGGGCGCCAAGGGCGCCGTCGAGATCCTCTACCGTTCCGAGCTCGGCGATCCCGAGAAGATCAAGGCGCGCATCGACGAGTACCAGGCCCGCTTCGCCAATCCGTTCGTCGCCGCCGAGCGCGGCTATATCGACGAGGTGATCCTGCCGCACGACACCCGCCGCCGCATCTGCCGCGCGCTCAACATGCTGCGCAACAAGACCCTCGAGAACCCCTGGAAGAAGCACGACAACATTCCGCTTTGAGGTTGCCATGAGGCTCCAGCGCCGCTCTTTCATCCTCGCCGCGATCTTCGCAGCCGCCACCATCGCGGCAATCGCTCCCCCAACACACGCCCAGGAGTCCAGGACCGTGACCAAGCCGAGCGGACTACAGATCATCGACACCAAGGAAGGTACCGGTGCTGAAGCCAAGGCCGGCCAGTCCTGCGCCATGCACTACACCGGCTGGCTCTACGTCGACGGCCAGAAGGACGCCAAGTTCGACAGCTCTCTGGACCGCGGCCAGCCGTTCGTCTTCCCGCTCGGTGCCGGCCGCGTCATTCGCGGCTGGGACGAGGGCGTCACCGGCATGAAGATCGGCGGCAAGCGCACGCTCATCATTCCCCCCGAGCTCGGCTATGGCGCGCGCGGCGCCGGTGGCGTCATTCCGCCCAACGCCACGCTCCTGTTCGAGGTGGAGCTTCTTGAGCTGCGCTGATCGGTGCGCCAAGGCGCTGTTCTCCGTCCGCTCGGTGTGACAATGCCCGACCGCATCGACGAGGAGATCGAGAACGGCCGCCTGTGGCGCGCTAAGGAGATGCTGCGCGGCCGGCTCGCCAGCGCCGTCTACGACGCGGCACTCTTCGCGCGCCTCGCCGACGTGCTCGCCCGCATGCACGACGACGACGAGGCCGGCCGCTTCTACCTCCTCGCCGGACACTCGCAGGACAGGGGAGGGGAACTGGCCCGCGCATTCTTAGCGCGCCGCCAGGCCGGTTCCTTCGCGCAGCTCTGGTCGGCGATGCCCGCTGCCGCCCAACGCGGTGGTGTCGAACGCATCCCCGTCGGAACGGTCGAACTTCTACGCGAGGCCGGCTACGCGCCACAGGCGATCAAGAAGCAACTCGGCAAGCTCAACGACACCGCCACCAGCAACTCTCGCAAACCCAAACACGTCGACCGCCTCGCAGCCATACGCGGCGAGCGCATCGGCCTTGCCGTCGGCGCTATTCTGCTGGTCATCCTCACGCTCGGCCTCGTCAGCCTGATGCGGATCCTGTGGTGGGCGCTTGGATGGACTTTCGGGTTCGCTTGATCTAACCACCAACCCGTTGCCACGCACACCTGACGGCCCGCTGTCACACATGACCCTCGCCACCATCGCCCTTGCACTCATCGGCGCGTTCTACGTCTTCGCCGGCGTTGTCGCGCTGCGCGCCGGCCTGATGGCCCAGCTTCTCGATGACGCCATCTCAAAGCTCGAAACAAAGCCCCCCGCACGCGTCGACGTCCTGCGCACACGCTGGATGCTCGCCATCTCCGCACTAACGTTCCTATCGGGCCTGTTGCTCATCGCCCGCCTCGACGTTGCGTTTTGGGCCTTCCTTGCCTGCGCAGCCGTCCAGGCGCTCTATCTCGTCCACGTCGCACCCAACGTTCTCGATCGCCTGGACGCACCCGACCCCGCCGGCCGGGCGCGCACCAGGAACGCGTTAGTGATCTTTGCCGCCGCGACAGCGTTCGTCGCCTGGGCATGGCGCACGGCCAAGCTTGTGCCACTCAGCGCGGCGACCTGGCCGGTCCTCACCCTCCTCGCCACCCTCCTGGCAGCCTACGCCGCCTACGCCATCTACATCTCCCGCCCACACGGTCGATGACACCTGCCTCGTGAGAACTTTCCTGGGTTCAGCGGATGGCGATCATGCTCGGCCACTGATCACTCGAAGAAGGCGATGCGTCGCGGATGGCCGGTCGAATTCACCCCGGACCCCGATCCGGGGCTGCCATGACGACGTGGGAAGAGGGGAGGGGGGCTCAAGTGAGCCTCATAGCGGTAGCGCCAGCCTACGCCGGCGGTGATCGATACCCAATTGCGCCGTCATGGCCCCGCAGACGGCCATCCACGGCACAGTGCCATAGCGTTGCCCCGCACCACGCCCCGGCCCCAAGCCCGCGCGGATCGGCCCTCCGTCATGCGCACGCCGCTCTGGCCCCGCCGCCACCCCGGCGCTAGGCTCGGCGATCGCCATTGAGAAGCGAGCCAGGAGGAGCCCCATGATCGTCGAACGCAACCTGCCCATCACCATGGACGATGGCGTCGTCTTGAGATGCGACGTGTTTCGCCCCGACACCGCCGCGCCCGTACCCGTCGTCATGACGTCAGGACCTTACGGAAAGGGCGTGCGCTATCAGGACCACTACAAGCTGATGTGGGACTGGCTCATCAAGGAGCACCCCGACCTGCTACCCGGCTCCAAGAAGGAGGAGCTGACCTGGGAGACGGTCGATCCGGAGCTGTGGGTGCCGTGGGGTTACGCGGTCGTGCGCGTCGACAGCCGCGGCGCAGGCCACTCGCCGGGCTACCTCGACATCTTCTCGCCGCGCGAGACGAAAGACTATTACAACTGCATCGAGTGGGCAGGCACCCGGTCCTGGTCGAACGGCAAGGTCGGCCTCAACGGCATCTCGTATTACGCCATCAACCAGTGGCACGTCGCCCAGCTGCAGCCCCCGCACCTGACCGCGATGATCCCGTGGGAGGGCGCCGCCGACATGTACCGCGAGTGGTACCGTCACGGCGGCATCCTCTCCAACAAGTTCATGGAGCACTGGTACCCCCGTCAGGTGCTGACCGTGCAGCACGGCAATCCCAACGGTCCAAAGGATCCCTGGATGGGCGGCGTCTCGACCGGCCCCGCCGAATTGACGCCAGAACAGCTCGACGCCAACCAGTGCGACACCCTCGCCAACGCCCGCGCCCGCGAGATGGACGACGCCTGGTACCGCGACCGCTCACCCGACTGGTCGAAGGTGATCACGCCGTTCCTGTCCTGCGCGAGTTGGGCAGGCTTCGGCCTCCACCCGCGCGGCAACTTTGAGGCGTTCACCCAGGCCGCGTCGAAGGAGAAGTGGCTCGAGGGCCATCCCGGCCGCCACGAGGAGTGGTTCTATCTCAAGTACGGCATGGAGCTGCAGAAGCGCTTCTTCGACTACTACCTGAAGGGCGCGGAGAACGGCTGGGGCGAGGAGCCCCGCGTCTGGCTCAACCTGCGCCGCCCCTTCACCAATGAGGTCGAGCTGCGTAAGGAGAAGGCTTGGCCACTACACGACACCAAGTGGACCAAGCTCTTCCTCGACGCGAAGGCGGGCAACCTCGACTGGCGCGCACCGGCAGGCGAGGGGAGTGCGACGTTCGAGGCGATGGGCGACGGCATCCGCTGGATGAGCCCGCCGCTCGAACAGGAGACCGAGCTCACCGGCCCGATGGCGCTCAAGCTGTGGATCTCGTCCTCAACGATCGACGCCGACCTGTTCGTCACCTTCATGGCCTTCTCGCCGGATGGCCGCGAGGTCGAGTTCCAGGGCACGGTCGATCCCCACACACCGCTCGCCCAAGGCTGGCTCAGGGCTTCGCACCGAGAGCTGTGCCCTGAGCGCTCGCGTCCCTGGCGGCCCTACCACACGCACACCGACAAGAAGCCCTTGAAGCCCGGTCAGGTCTACGAGGTCGACGTCGAGATCTGGCCGCAGTGCATCGTACTGCCGAAGGGTTACAAGCTCGCGGTCGACATTCGCGGCAAGGACTTCGAGCGGCCGGGCGAGGATGCCAACGTCGCCTTCCGCTCGAAGGGCTCCGGCCCCTGGATCCACGACGATCCCATGGACCGGCCGGCCGCGATCTTCGCCGGCAAGACCACGATCCACACCGGCCCCGGCCACGAGGCGCACTTGCTCGTGCCGGTGATCCCGAAGCGATAGCGCGCCAGTGAAGTTTGAACGGTAAACGGTGAACGGTGCGCCTGCGGTTCACCGTTTACCGCTTCACGATATCACAGCCACGAGAACGCGAGGTTGCGATGACCAAACCCTATCCCGACATGTCCCGACAGGTCGCCCGCTTCAAGGACCTCACCTTCGCCGGCAATTCCTTCCTCGACGCCTTTATTCCCGGTCACGAGCGCTATCATTGCTCGGTCATCGGCACGGGCGTCTCCGAACGTCCTGGCGAGAACGCCGAGATCCCCGCCGACGGCTTCACCCTGGGTTACACGCGCGTCCCGCCCGGCAACGGCAACTGCCTGCATGACCACCAGACGGCGGAAGTGTTCATTCCCCTCAACGGCAAACTGAAAGTCGCCTGGGGAGACCAGGGCGAACACTCGGTTGTGCTCGACGCCCTCGACGTGATCTCGATCCCGCCGGGCGTGCACCGCCACTACACCAACGTCTCCAACGTCGAGGTCATCTTACTGTCGGTGCTCGGTGGCACAAACTCCTGCAAGGTCGTCTGGGCACAGAAAGTCCTCGACGACGCCCGCGCCCACGGCTACGCGCTCAACGATAAGGGCGAGGTGGTGAAGGTGTGAGAGCGGCCGCGTTAGGACTGAGACCGCGCTTGCGCCTTCGATGCCAGATCTGTTTTGAGTGATCGGCACGGAAGAGGGCGTCGCGGGATCCCGGATCGGTAAGCCGTCACTTCCGCGACAACCGGTCGCCGAGTTCCGCAATCGCACCTGCGACCGGTTCGAACGTCATCACAACGCGGTGCGTGCCCGCCGGCACCGGGACCGCGCGGAACAGCACATTGGCGCGCTGGATCGGCACCGGCCTTCCATCGACGCTGGCCCGCCACCACGGATGCCACACGTCGTTGAGCACCACGTAGCCCGGCCGCTCCGCCTCGACCTCTATCTCCACCCGCGTCGTCTCGTAGACCGGCATGTTGACGCTGCCAGCCCCACTCTGGTCGAGCACCTCGTAGTCGATCGGCCGCTCCGGAAGCGGATGCATCATCGGCGTGAAGCCGGCATCGACGCTCGCCACCGCCAGCGGCATCGCGGCCGGTGGTGCTTCCAGGAGAACGGTCTGCACGGGATCAAAATTGGGCCATCGTCCGGTTCGCACCAGCGTGTCGAAATCCGCGCGCTGCCATCCCGGCACGAACATCGCGCGCGGCAGCACGTTCTCATTCTCGTAGACGTAGGCGTCCTTCGTCACCGCGACCAGCGGCAAGGCGCCAGGTGTGAGCGAGGTATCGATCTGCTCGATGGGCACGGGGGTCGCGATGTAGCGCAAGCCCATCATCCGCGCGAGCTCGGAGCGATAGGACGGAAAGAGAGGTGAAAAGCGCCGTTGATCGGGCCCCGCGATCGTGTCGCCGGCGCCAAGCGCCTCCGACACCGTCCTCAACCGAAGTGGATTGTAGCCGAGCACGTGGTCGAACCCGTGGATCAGCGCCGCATTCGGCCACTCAAACCCAAGGCCGGCCAGCTCGATCCGGTCACGCCACGGCGAGCCCTCCTGCCAATCGAGGCGCCTTTTCAGCTCCGCCACCGTTTCGTTGCGCGTCTGCGGATCGAGAAACTCGAACTGCGCTTCCGGCAGCGCCGTCGACTCGTTAGGTCCGTTGTTGAACGCCAGATCCGCCGTCGTCAGAGCCGCGACCGCGGCCACGGCCACCCCCGGCGATGGCCGCCACCTGACCAGCGCCGCAGCCAGACCCGCCGCCGCAAGCGTCCAACCCACCGCTGCCGCAATCGGTCCAGCCGCATCCCCGGCATGTCCGTGCACGACCGCGATCACAACCGCCAACGACAGCACCGCCAGCACGCTTGCGGCTTCCCCCACGCGCACGAGCCGTGAAGCGGCGGGCAGCGTGCCCGCGACACAACGGTGGACGAGATACCCACCTAGGATCGCAGCAATAGCACCCACGAGGAACGTCGCATCGGCCGGCCGGCGGAACGCGCCGACACCGGGTAAAACGTCGAACGCGAGCCCGAACACTGGCGTATACCGGCCAAGCGCATATGCCAGCATGAACAGCCCGGCCAGCGTCAGGAACCGCACCTCGCGCGCCCACAGCAGCCGACGCCAGATGCCGACCGTCACGATCAGCACCGCCGGCAGCGCCCCCAGATAGATCTCGCTCATGTTCTGGGACAGGTACCACTCGTCCGCCAGCCACCGCTCGCTGTAGGGCCCCCAGTAGTCGACAGCCGGGCTATGCGCACCATAAAGATCGCTAACGAGACCCGTCAGCAAGGAAGCGGGATGCAGTGACCCGTGCAAGGCCTCGCCGAACGCGATCGCCGGTCGCGTCGAGGCCGTCGCAAACAGCCACGTCATCAGCATCGGCAGCGCCAGCAGAACCAGTCCGACCACCGCGCCAGCCGAAAGGACCGGCAGGAGCGTGCGCACCCCAGCCAGCGGCCGCCCGCCCACCACGATGTGCGAGACGACCAGTCCCGCCAGCACGTAGGCCCCGAGCAGCGCCACCTGGTCGGGCTCGACCAGCATCAACGCCGAGGCCGCGCCTGCCGCCGCGCCCCACGCCATCGACCGTCGCTCCAGCGCGCGCCCCAACAGCCAGAACGCGATCGCGAACATCGCCAGCGAGGCTACCTGGCCGATATGCTGCACGCGCCACGCCGCCGACGCGCCGAACGCGAACGCCAACGCGGCGGCAACGCCGCCCGCGGGATGCCAGCCGCGATCGCGCGTATACGCGAACACACTGGCCGCACCGACCAGCAGGAGCCCGAACACGTAGGCGTCGACGAGCCGGAATGTCGGGTTCTCGACCAGCCACGCGAGCACGATCGCCGGCGAAAAGATCAGCGACTGAGGGTCCGCGATCTGCGGTGTGCCGCCGAAGACGTACGGTGCCCAGAATGGCGACTGCCCCGCGTGCAAGGCCTGCGCGAGAAACTGGATCTGCGCCTGGAAGTGCGCCTTCGCGTCGTAGGGGATCGTGTAGGAGCCGAGCAGCCAAGGGCCAGACAGCACCAGCCAGCCAGCTGCCAGAAGCAGCCACGCCAGACGCACAGGTGTGATCGCTGCGCGCGCGCGCTGCAACAGGGGCATGACGCTCATCTCTGCCAAAACCTGAGCGTCAATGTGACGGGACCAGCGACCCGCCGCCCACGGCCCACACGGCGTCCCTCACGGCGATCGTCGTGGCCAGGCGCGTGGCGGATGGCTCCACACCCCTCGGTACGCTGGGCACTCATCTGGCTTAGGTCCCTCCCGCCGTCACTTGTTCCGGGCGGCTCTGTTCAATCTCCTAGCGGAAACCCCTGAAGGCCACCAGAGGGCAGGCACGTGCCAACTCATTATCCAACTGCACCGCCGATCAAACCCCGCTCTGCCCAATTCCCGCCCAGGTTCTCCAGGTACGCCGGCAACGACCGGCTCGACAGCAGCGTCTATTCCCCTAGAACGGCGGTCAGCACACCGAACGCGTGCGACCCCGCGCCCGGCACCGGCACCACCGGCCCCGAAGACGAAGAGAGCACCCCATGCCGCGCTTCTGGCAGGCCCTGGTCACACTGATCGGCCGCGTGCTGTCGATACCCCTAGCGCTGCTGCTGCTGTTCGAGGAGTGGGGCTGGAAACCACTGGCCGCCGGCCTTGCCACGCTCGCCCGCTTGCGCCTCATCGCCAGGCTCGAGACCCTGATCGCGGGCCTGCCGCCCTACGCTGCACTCGCCGTGTTCGTGCTGCCAAGCGGCCTCTTGTTCCCCGTCAAGATCTTCGGCCTCTACCTGCTGGCCAAGGGCCAAGCCCTGCTCGCGGGCCTATTGTTGGCCGCGGCAAAGGTCGTGTCGACGGCACTGGTCGCACGGCTGTTCCAGCTGACTCGCCCCGCGCTGATGCAACTCGCCTGGTTTGCGGGACTCTACGCCTGGTTCGTGCCGTGGAAAGAAGCGGTGTTCGCGCGTATCCGCGCATCCTGGGCCTGGCGCTACGGGCGGATGGTCAAGGCGCGCGTGCGCCAGGAGATCCGCCGGGCCTGGCAGCGCTGGCGTCCCGCCCTGATGCCCCATCTCGAGCCCTGGCGCATCGCCGGCCGCGCCGCCGTCTTGCGCTGGCGTGTTTGGTCGCGAAAACGCCGCCGGCTGCCCCGCGACGGGTCCCCCTAGCGGGCGGCATCAAACGAACGGAGTCGAGCCGACGTCACTCATGGCAGCACCACGTCCGGTGTTCCCCGCCGATGTTTGGCCGTCAGGCCAAAGTTTGCGACCGCGCGCCAATTCAACCTTTGAGCACCTTTGCTGCCATCGGCGCGAAATAGGTGAGCACCCCCGCCGCGCCCGCGCGCTTGAACGCCATCAGGCTTTCCAGCATCACCCGCTCGCCGTCGAGCCAGCCACGCTCCGCCGCCCCGGCCAGCATCGCGTACTCGCCCGACACCTGATAGGCGAATGTCGGCACGCCGAACGTCTCCGACACCCGGCGCACGATGTCGAGATAGGGCATGCCGGGCTTCACCATCACCATGTCGGCGCCCTCCGCGATATCGAGGGCGACCTCGCGCAGCGCTTCGTCCGTGTTGGCAGGGTCCATCTGATACGTGCGCTTGTCGCCCTTGAGCGTCGAATTCGAGCCGACCGCATCGCGGAACGGGCCATAGAACGCGCTCGCATACTTGGCGGCATAGGCCATAATCTGCGTGCTCGTGTGCCCGCGCACCTCCAGCGCCTGTCGGATGACGCCGATCCGACCGTCCATCATGTCCGACGGCGCGATCACGTCGCAGCCCGCCTCCACCTGCACAAGCGTCTGCTTGACCAGTGCTTCGAGCGTCTCGTCGTTCATGATCTCGTCGCCGCGCATCAGCCCATCATGGCCATGACTTGTGTAGGGATCGAGTGCCACGTCGAGCACGATACCGATGTCGAGCCCCGCCTTGCGCACCGCACGCGTCGCCCGGCACACGAGATTGTCGGCATTGAACGCCTCGCGCGCATCCTCCGTCCTGAGCTTGGGGTCGGTGTAGGGAAACAATGCGATCGCCGGAATGCCCAGGCCCACGGCCTGTTCCGCGGCCGCTACCACCAGATCGACCGAGATCCGCTCGACGTTCGGCATCGAGGCGACGGGCACGCGCGTGTTGGTGCCTTCCACGACGAACAGCGGCCAGATCAGATCCGCCGGCGTCAGCACGTTCTCGGCAACGAGTCGGCGCGACCAGCCGGTGCGCCGGTTGCGCCGCATACGCACGCCCGGAAACGCGCCGCCAGCGCCATCCCCGCCCGAGACCTTGACGCTCGACCGGGTGTGACCGCCGCTGTCGCTGGTGGTCGTCTGGCTGACGTTGATGGAAGTCCGGCGGATCGACATGGCACGCCTCGTGGGGGAACTGGATCGGTCTGACAGCAAGGATCAGGCTCGACATTGAACCGCCGTCCCACCCCGCGCAAGACACGACCGCACGGCGCGAGCAACACGCGACTGCCCCTTGAGGATGATGCAAGGAAACAGCGGCGCCTACTTGCAGTAGCTGCCCGAACGCCGCTCCGCCATATCCACATGGAAGTGGTTGCGATGGGCGTTGTTGGCCTCGGGACCCAACACCGTCCCGAAGATCTCGCACGCGGCCTCATGCCCCTTCCTGAGGAACAACTGCTCACCGTTGGGTGGCAACGGCGCGGGCTGGGCCTTCTTACGCTTGGGCCCGCCCAGCCGGCTCGGCGGAGAGAACGACAACAGCCGGCCCGGCCCCGTCCCCTCGGGCTCTTCGCGCTCCTCCTGCGCAGCCGGCGGCGTCACCAGCCCCACCGCACGGCCGACCGTGCCGATCGTGGAGCGCAGGCTGCCCGTGGCCATGTCCGCGGCCGCGCGAGACGCGCCGACCGCTGCGGCAAACGACCCCGCCGCCGACGCGCTGTCGCCCCCAGCGCTCGTGCCCGGCTGCGTCTCCGCCACCGCGGCGCCTGCCGCCATCGGCACGGTGCCCACCACCGCTGTGGGACTTGCCACCTGTGGCGTCGGCGCCTTGGCCGCCTTGCGCGCTGCGGCCGCCTCCGTCGACGCCGCCATCAGGATCTCGCGCCGGGTGGGGCCCCAGTCCGCCAACAGCGCTGCGTCCTTGCCGCCCGCCGTCACGAAGCCGCGGATGTCCAGCGCGTTAGCCCGGCCGTGCTCCGACAGCCGCGTCTTCGCCCGCCCGTAGGCGTTGCGGCACGAGTACGAACTCATCACTTCAATCTTGATCACCGGCGAACCGATCAGCGACCGCGCCAGCGGCTGAAGATCCCGGCGCAGCCACGTGTGCATCGCCGCCAGCATGTCGCAAGACACGATCGCGGGCGGCGACAGCACCACGGCCGGCGACGTCCCAATGCTGCGCACCTCGAGCGGGGCAGGGGAGCCGCAATCGCCCTCCTTGAAGGGCTCGACCTTGCTGTAATCCGCCTTCAGCCCCTTCAGCAGCACCGCGCACCGCGCTTCCGCCACGATGCGATCTTCCGCCGCCCAGGCCTGGGCTGCCTTCGTTGATACGCGGTCGGTCTTCGGTGCGCGCGCCTTGATGTCTGCAGCCGTCAGCGGCCAGTTGGCTTCGGGCTTCGGCGCGGGCCGCAAAGCCTCCGCGCGGCCAGACTCTGCTGAAAGTGCCGCGGAGCCTGCGACCGCAGACGACAGGACAGCGAGCCCCAAAGCTCCGCGGTGCGCGAAGGCGCGCGCCCCCAGGAATCGGTTGTTCAACGTCGGCCCCCCGTGCTGTGATGAGCGCCACAGCATCCGTCGACACGGCCGCACCGCGTCGACGAATCGTTTCCAAAGTGTCACTCCGACGCCGCCTCCTGTATACGTCCAAAATGTGGCACACCCTCCAAACACCGAGGTCGGCCGCCGCCGCATGCGCCGACCACGCCGCATCTCCACCGCTCATCAACAAGCAGCCCACAGTCACGCCGCACGACGAGCCGACCATGACGACCACCGCGCCTCCCCACACCAACGGACTGGCAATCGAGCAACGCGGCGCACTCATGCAAGTGACCCTCGATCGCCCCCGCGCGCGCAACGCTCTGACGACGGCCATGCGCGCCACGCTCGCCGCTGCGCTGCCGAATGCCGCGCGCGATCCCCAGATCTATGCGGTGGTGATCCGCTCGGCGGTGTCGGGCGTGTTTTGCGCGGGCGGCGACATCCGCGAGATCACGGCGTGGGGTCGCTCGGATCCCGGCCGCGCGCGCGACTCCCTACGCGAAGAATATGGGCTGAACTGGCTGCAGGAGTGCTTCTCCAAGCCGACCGTCTCGCTGATCGACGGCCTGGTCGTGGGCTCCGGCGTCGGCCTCACCCTCTACGGCACCCACCGCGTCGCCGGCCAGGGCTACCGCTTCGCCATGCCCGAAACCGCGATCGGCCTCTTCCCCGACGACGGCGTCACCCACGCGTTCGCCCGCATGCCCGACGAGATCGGCGTCTACCTCGGCCTCACAGGCCGCGCCATCGACCGCGCTGACGCCTACGCGCTGGGCCTCGTCACCCATTGCGTCAATGCCCCACTGTTTGACGAGATCGCTACCCAACTCGCCGACGCCTGGCCGGTCGACCCAATCCTCGACGCCCTCCACATCGCCCCCGGGGAGGGCACGCTCGCCCCCCTGGCCGCCGTCATCGCCCGGTGCTTTTCCGCCGCAACCGTGGAGGAGATCTTTGGGCGTCTGGAGGCCGAAACCGGCCCCAATGCCCCATGGGCTGCAGGCGTGCGCGACGACCTGGCCAAACGCGCGCCACTGTCCCTCAAAGTCACGCTGCGTCATATCCGCGAGGCCCGCCGCCGCGAACTTCGCGAGACGCTCGCGGTCGACTACCGGCTCGGCTGCCGCTTCCTGGAGGATCACGACTTCTACGAGGGCGTGCGCGCCACGCTGATCGACAAGGACCACGTGCCCCGCTGGCAACCCCGGACGCTCGATGCGGTCAGCCCTGAGCGCGTGGCGGCCTATTTCCGCCCGCGTGCCGGCGACGAGCTCGATTTGCCCACACGCACCGACATGCAGGCCGCCCGCGTCTGAAGCCCTTGGCCCACGCCCGCGCTTGTCGTCCATGTACGATGGCCGGAGCGGCTCCCAGGCGATCACCCAGACCGTCCAAGAGGTCCCGTCGCAGCCGCAAGGGCCACCGCCGGCCACGGCCCCCGCGAAGAAAATCGGCATGATCGCCAACAAAATTCCTTCGCATGTCTAACAACCCCATAATCAAAGGGGCCGTTACTGTTCTTTTACTATATCTATTCAGGTAACTTTTATGCCTTTGCCTTAGGTTGCCCTCATAACCCGGGAAACACCGGGATGTGCGTCAGACAGTGAGGCAGAGTAATGAGTGTTGCGTATGATGTGGCGCGCCCGCGCGTGCCCGCTGCCGATGAGGCATTCAAATCCGAGTATCTCCAGGCGCTTCGCCTGGTCGAGCGTCTCCACCGCTTGCTGCTCGATGTGATCAAGGACGAGTTCGACCGCCAGGGCGGCTCCGACCTCAACAGCGTCCAGGCGCTGCTGCTCTATAACATAGGCGACAGCGAGCTGACCGCCGGCGAGCTCAAGACACGGGGCTACTATCTCGGCTCCAACGTCTCCTACAACCTGAAGAAGCTCGTCGACATGGGCTACATCCACTACAAGCGCTCGGAGACCGACCGGCGCTCGGTGCGGGTAAGCCTGACCGACAAGGGCCTGGACGCCTGCGAAGTGGTCCAGCAGCTCTATCAGCGCCAGCTGGCGTCTGTGGAAGCCGTCGCCCAGATCACCAATGACGACTTCCGCACCCTGAACCGCGCCCTGGTTCGCCTGGAGCGTTTCTGGTCCGATCAGATCCGCTATCGCCTCTGAGCGACCGCGACATCGCCCTTTCGAGGGACATAGCGAAAGCCGCGGAGCCGGGGGGCGACGCGGCTTTCGCCGTGTCCGCACCGCCAATGTTCCCCCCGCCCAACCCGCCTTGTCCGCTCCCGCCAGCCCCTATGTGGCGGGCGCGCACCACGGGATCTCCTACCGCTCGACGCGCAAACTTCCCCGCTTCCCAACCCCACGCGGTTCGCGCACTGTCTCCGAAGATCACCGGCCACCCTTCGGCGCCGGCTTGACCACGCCGGGTGTCGCCCCGCGCACGGACATTGCCACCGCGACCCCGAAGGTCGCCAAGCGTTAACCACTTCCCCGCTAGCCTTTTGCCCATCGTCGGCAGCGATTCGCCCTTGAGGCCATGCCGCCGGCACCCGAGACCCTGAAGCGGCGGCCCCGATCCAGGCTGCACTACGACGCAACAACAGAGCCAGCCAGAACAGACGCGGATGACGAGACCGATGTGCACCTCACCGAACGCCGCCCGACGTCGCTCGACCGCGGCCCGTTCGCAGCACGGCGCCAACCTTGGCCTAGCGGGCCTACTCACGGTTCTATTCGCCACTCTTTCAGCCGCCCTATTGGCGCTCCCCGCCAACGCCTACGACCCCACCAGCAACTGGATTCGCTTCGCCCTCCAGGGCGAGCGTCCAGCTCCCGCCGGCTCAGGCACTTACGACCGCAATTTCGTCCGCGAATGGGAAGCCAACCCGCCCAAGGGCTTCCCCACGCTCGCCAAGGAGAACATCCCCGCCACCAAAGCCGCCATCGACCGCTATAGCGCGATCGTCAAGGACGGCGGCTGGCCCCGTGTGCCCGAAGTCAAGCTTGAACCCGGCCTCAACGATCCCGCTGTCGCAGTCCTGCGCAAACGCCTCGCCGTCTCCGGAGACCTGCGCGACGCCGACACCCAATCGGCCTACTTCGATTATTACGTCGAGAAGGCCGTCAAGCGCTTCCAGGCCTCGAACGGCCTGACGCCGACCGGCGTCGTCGACAGACGCACGGTCACGGCCCTGAATATCCCCGCCGACGTCCGCCTGAAGCAGCTGAAGGCCAATCTGTCGCGCCTGGCCCAGCACACCAGCGGCCTGCCCAAGCGCTTCGTCGTCGTCAATATCCCCGCCGCACAGGTCGAGGCCATCGAGAACGGCGCGGTCTACTCCCGTCACGCCGGCGTGGTCGGGAAGGTCGAGCGCCAGACCCCGATTCTGCGCTCAGCCATCCACCAGCTGAACTTCAATCCGGTCTGGCACCTGCCACCCACGGTGATCGAGAAGGACCTCATCCCCAAGGGACGCGACATGCAGACCAAGGGGCAGAGCGTCCTCCAGAAATACCACATCGACGCCTACGACGGCGCCGGACGCAAGCTCGACCCCCAGAAGGTCAACTTCGAGAGCGGCGCGGCTCGCGGCCTCACCTTCAAGCAGCAGCCTGGCAAGGACAACCCGCTGGGCTTCCTAAAGATCAACTTCCACAACGCCCACTCCGTCTACATGCACGACACCCCCTCGGAGAGCCTGTTCGGCCGCAACTTCCGCGCGGCAAGCTCCGGCTGCATCCGCGTCCAGGGTATCGAGCAGCTGGCCACCTGGCTGTTGAGTGACGACGGCTGGTCCACCGGACGGATCGAGGAGATGAAGAAAACCGGTGAACGCAAGGACGTCAGCCTGAAACGCGCCGTCCCCCTCTATTTCGTCTACATCACCGCATGGGCCACCGAGGACGGCGTCGTCCAGTTCCGCCGCGACCTCTACAGTCGCGACGACGCAGGCGCCACGGCCGCGAACTATTAACCGATGGCCTGACGGGGCCGACGCCCCTGCCGGGGCCACTTTTTAGCCACTGGGCAGCGCGAGCCGCCCCGCGCCTGAGCGGTCCACAATCGGTGCTCGCGGGACCTTGTCCACCGTCCCGCCGCATTGATCCAGATCATCCCAGAACCGGCGGCGCCGTGCCATCCACGGTCTGGCCGGGCGCGTCCCAACGCACAAGGACGGCCTTCCGGCATATCCGACCAAAGGCCATGCGGCGAAAGGGGCCGTCGGTCGGGATTGATTTGTCGGCCTGGAACCGTTTTAACAAGTGCTCCAGGCTCGGAGAGGGGCGAGGACCGACCGATGAATTATACGCAACGTTTCGAGGCTGCCCTGGCTGCCCTCAGGACCGAAGGTCGCTACCGCGTTTTCGCCGACATCAAACGCGCACGCGGACAGTTCCCGTCCGCTATGCGCTACACCGACACCGCAACCCGCGACATCACCGTTTGGTGCTCCAACGACTATCTCGGCATGGGCCAGAACCCTGTCGTGATCGAGGCCATGCACCGTGCCCTCGACGAGGTCGGCGCAGGCTCAGGCGGCACCCGCAACATCTCCGGCACCACGCACTATCATGTCGAGCTCGAGGACGAGCTGGCCGACCTTCACGGTAAGGAAGCCGCTCTCCTTTTCACCTCCGCATATGTCGCCAACGACGCAACGCTGGCCACCCTCGTCAAGCTGCTGCCCGGCTGCGTCATCTTCTCCGACGAGAAGAACCACGCTTCGATGATCGAAGGCATCCGCCACGGCGGCGGGCCCAAGCACATCTTCCGCCACAACGACATCGGCGATCTCGAGACGAAGCTGGCGGCGATCCCGCGCGACGTGCCCAAGATCATCGCCTTCGAGTCCGTCTACTCCATGGACGGCCACATCGCACCGATCGGCGCGATCTGTGACCTCGCCGAGAAGTACGGCGCGCTGACCTACCTCGACGAGGTGCACGCCGTCGGCATGTACGGCCCGCGCGGCGGCGGCGTCGCCGAGCGCGACGGCGTCATGCACCGGGTCGACATCATCAACGGCACGCTGGCCAAGGGCTTCGGCGTCATGGGTGGCTACATCGCCGCCTCGCGCGCCTGTTGCGACGCCGTGCGCTCCTATGCTTCGGGCTTCATCTTCACGACCTCGCTGGCGCCGACCATCGCCGCCGGCGCGCTCGCCAGCGTCCGTTACCTGAAGCAAAGCCAGATCGAGCGCGCCCGCCACCAGGAGCGCGCCCGCACGCTGAAGCGCCGCCTGCAGGCCGTCGACCTGCCGATCGTCGACAACCCCAGCCACATCGTACCCGTGCTGGTCGGCGAGCCCGTCCGCTGCAAGCAACTGAGCGACATCCTGCTCGACCGCTACGGCATCTATGTCCAGCCGATCAACTACCCGACCGTCGCGCGCGGGACCGAGCGCCTGCGCATCACCCCGACGCCGCAGCACACCGACGCGCAGATGGACCACTTGGTCGGCGCGCTGAGCGAGCTGTGGGCCGAGTGCCCGATCGCCAAGATGCCGGTCGGCAAACTGGCCGCGGAGTAGGCGTAAACAGAAGCGGGGATGCAAGCAGTGTCCCACCCCGGCGCGCAGGGGCGAGCAGCGCCGCGAGGCCCTTCGCCAGCCTTCTATCCGCCCCCGCGCCCTCAGAAGTGATCCCATCCCGTCGACGCAAGCGCGATGGGCTGCCCGTCGCCGCCCACAAAGGCGACATTGCCTACACGCTCGGTCATGACGCCGATGCGAGTCACCACCACCCCGGCCGCCGCCGCATCCGCCGCGAACGCATCCGCCCGCTCCCGTGAGACCGCTGCCAGCACCTCGTAATCATCGCCCGCCGCCACCGCGAGCGCGACGAGTGCTCCCTCCACGGTCACCGCGCGCCGCATTGCCGCCGACAGCGGCAGATCCTCAACCCGCACGATGGCGCCCGTGCCGCTCGCCGCGGCCATACGGCCAAGGTCCTTGGCGAGACCGTCGGAGAGATCCATTGCCGCACGCGCGTGCGTCCTGAGCACTGCGGCGAGCGCCAGCCGGGGTGACGGGCGTAAATAGCGCGCAAGCACGGCGCAGGCGCTCTCGCCATCGAGCCCCAGGACGGACGCCCGGGTCGCATCGGTGCGCACCTGTAGACCAAGTGCGGCGTCGCCCAGCGTCCCGGAGACGAACAGCACGTCACCTGGCAACGCCGTATCGCGTCGCACGAGCCCCCCGCTCGGCACCTCGCCGATCACCGTCAGCGCGATCGAGATCGGTCCCCGCCGCCGGTCGGTGTCGCCACCAGCCAGATGGATGCCGAACGCCGACTGCGCCTCGGCCAGTCCCGCCGCGAACCCCACCATCCACCTGCGCGTTGGCGCGGAGGGAAAGCTGATCGCCATCAGGTAGACCAGTGGGCGCGCGCCCTTGGCGGCAAGATCGGAGACGTTGACGGCCAGCGCCTTCCAGCCGATGTCACGCGGATCGTCGTCGTGAAGGAAGTGCACCCCTTCCGCCACGGCGTCGGTCTTCAAGACGAGATCAGTGCCGGGCGTGGGCGTCAGCGCCGCACAGTCGTCCTTGAGGGCGAACGCGCCGGGCAAACCTTCCGTCAGCGGTCTCAGCACCGCGACGATCTCGGCCTCGCCCTTGAGCGTGTCGTCCTCAGTCATCGCCTCCGCCCGCCCTGGCCGCCAGCTCCTTCGGCCGCACCTCGCGCGCGAGCTTGTCCAGCACGCCGTTGACCACGCGCGGCTCGTCCTCGATGAAGAACGCGTGCGCCACGTTGATGTACTCGTTGATAACCACGCGCGCCGGCACGTCCGACCGCTCCAGAAGCTCGAACATGGCCGCCCGCAGGATCGCGCGCAGAATGGAATCGACCCTGACCAGCCGCCACCCCGTTGCCAGCGTCTTGTCGATGGACGGATCGATATCGCGCTGACGGCGCACGACACCACGCAGAATGTCCGCGAAGAAAACACCGTCTGCGCCGCCGATCAGCGCATCGACCTCCGCGTTGGGAATGCGGTCCTCGGTGAACTCCGCAATCACCTCGTTGAGGCCCGTCTGCGCCATATCCATCTGGTAGAGGGCCTGCACCGCAGCCAGCCGTGCCGCGCTGCGGGGTTTGGGACCTTCATCGCCACGGCCGCGTTCGCGGGTCATGAGCGGTCCCCGGCAAACGCCTCAACGAGCCCCAGGAGCCCGAGCACCGCGCGCGCGGCGTCGCCGCCCTTGCCATCGCGCCCGCCTTGCGCGCGGGCCATAGCCTGCGCTTCGGTGTCGACGGTCAGAACCGCATTGCCGAGGGGAATGCGGTACGTGATCGCCGTCTCCATCAGCCAGTGGTTGGCATTGTTGACGACGATATCGTAGTGCGAGGTCTCGCCGCGGATCACGCAGCCGATGGCGATGGCGCCGTCGTATGGCCCGCCTTGCGCGCCGCGCGGAATGCGCCCCGCGCCCGCCGCCAGCGCCAGCGCCTGCGGGATCTCCAGCGCACCGGCGACCTCCACGCGCTCGTAGGTCGCGCCCCCCGCCGCGAGTTCCCCAACCGCCCCGGCGATCAGCTCGTCGGCGATCGCGTCGTAATAACGGCTCTCGATAATCAGGATATGCGCCGAGCCCGGCGCTGTCTTGACAGAGGATGTGCGAGGGGCGCGGCCGACCATGCTCTATCCGATCTTGCGCGTGCCGGTGATCCTGAGGCCGAAGCCATCCAGGCCGACGTAAACGGAATTAGGCGAGTTGGTCAAAAGCGTCATTTCGCTCACCCCGAGATGCCGCAGGATCTGCGAGCCGATGCCGATCTCCACCATCCGGCGTTCCTGGCCGGGACGTTGCTGCTTGCGCTGCGGTGTGCCAGCAAGCCCGAGCGCATCCATGATCGCCTGCAGTCTGAGGTCCCGGATCAGGACCAGCACGCCACGACCCTCCCGCGCAATCGTATCGAGCGAGCGCGCAATCGAGGCGTCGCGCTGCGCCAGTGTCGCGATGCCCAGAAGGTCCGACAGCGGCTTGACGGCGTGCACGCGGACCAGCACGGGGCCAGGCGCGGCGAGATCGCCCTTGACCATAGCGAGATGCTCACCCGGCTCCACCGTCGTCGTGTAGACGTGCAGGTCCCAGGTCCCGCCGTGCACGCTCTCCACCGTCGTCTTCGTGACCTCGTTGATCACGTTGTCGTTGCGGATGCGATAGGCGATCAGGTCCTCGATCGTGCCGATCTTGAGGCCATGGCGCTGGGCAAAGGCAACGAGGTCGGGCATCCGCGCCATCGTGCCGTCGTCGTTCATGATCTCGCAGATGACGGCGGCGGGATAAAGCCCGGCCAGCCGCGCCAGATCGACCGAGGCTTCGGTATGCCCCGCGCGCACCAGCACGCCGCCTTCGCGCGCTACCAGCGGGAACACATGCCCCGGCGAGACGATGTCGCTGTGATCGCGCGTGGGATCGATCGCCGTGGCGATGGTCCGCGCCCGATCGTAGGCGGAAATGCCGGTCGTGATCCCCTCGCGCGCCTCGATCGAGACAGTGAAGGCTGTGCCCGTGCGCGAGCCGTTGGCCCGCACCATCGATTCCAGCCTCAGCTCCTCCGCCCGCTTCTGGGCGAGCGACAGGCAGATCAGCCCGCGCCCGTGCTTGGCCATGAAGTTGACCGCATCCGGCGTCGCCATCTGCGCGGGAATAACCAGGTCGCCCTCGTTCTCGCGGTCTTCCGCGTCCACGAGTACCACCATGCGCCCGTTGCGCAGGTCGTCGAGGATTTCCGGCGTCGGGGACAGATACCCGCTCACGCCGTCATACTCGACCCGTCTGAGATCACCGACCTCTGCCTTCACCGTCTGAACTCCATGAGGCGGGCGACATATCGCGCCACCAGATCCACTTCGAGGTTCACCTCGTCGCCGGGCTTTTTGCGCCCCCACGTGGTGTGGGTCAAGGTGTGCGGGATGATGTTGACGCCGAAACGGTTTCCCGAGACCTCGTTCACCGTCAGCGAGGTCCCGTCCAGCGCCACCGAACCCTTGGGCGCCACGTACAACGCGAGATGCTCCGGCGCCTCCAGCGAGAACCGCTGGCAGTCCCCGTCCGGGCGAATGTCGAGGATGCGCGCCACCCCGTCGACGTGCCCTTGCACGATATGCCCACCAAGCTCGTCGGCGGCCTTCAGCGGCCGCTCCAGGTTGATCCGGCGCCCAGCGGCCCAGGCGCCCAGCGTCGTCTTGGAGCGCGTCTCGTTGGAGACATCCACCGTGAACCGGCTGCCGGCGCCCTCCGGCGCCACGGTCGTCGCCGTCAGGCACACCCCGTCGCACGCGATCGAGGCCCCGATCGCGATTCCGCTCGCGGGGTAGACCGAGCGGATTGTGAACCCTCCGCCCTCGAGGGCGTCGATCTCGCCGATGTCGGTGATGATGCCGGTGAACATGGCGCGTCTCCTCAACTGCGGGCGAACAAGGTGAACCTATCGGGCCCGATGCGGCGCTCTTCGATGACTGCAAGCGGACCGGTGATGCCGTAACGGGCGAGGTGGGTGCCAGGCGCGCTAGCGGCAAGTCTCGTCCCCGCCTCCGGGTCAGTGCGAGGCTCCGCAGCGGCACCGCCGGCCACGTAGAGCGCCACCTCGTCGAACAGAGCAGAGCTCGAGAAAGCCTGCCATATCCTCGGGCCGCCCTCCACGATCAGCCGCGTCACGCCCCGCGCGACCAGATCTTCCAGCACCGCCGGTAACCACAACCGGCCGCCGACCGAGCCCACGCCATGCACGCTGACACCGGGCGCGGCAAGCGCGCGCGCCGCCTCAGGCGCCGCCCCACGCTCACAGTAGACCAGGACGGGAACGACGCCGGCTGTCTGCATCAAACGGGTTCCAGCCAGTCCGCCGGCATCCGCCGCGAGCACCACCCGCAAGGGCGAGCGGCCCTCAAGCCCCGGGAGCCGGCACGTCAGATCGGGATCGTCGTCGCGCACCGTCCCGTGGCCGACCAGGATCGCATCCGCCTCCGCGCGCAACAGGTGGCCGTGCGCACGCGCCTCAGGGCTCGTGACCCATTGCGGTCGCCCGCCACCGCCGCGTGGGACCGCGCCGTCTGCGCCCACGGCCAGCTTCAGCTGCACCATCGGCCGGCGCTCCGTAACGCGCAGGATATGCCCGCTGGTGATCAAGCGCGCCTCCCGCACCATCAGCCCGCGCTCCACCGCGATCCCGGCCTGCGCCAACCGGCCGAGCCCACGGCCCGACACGCGCGGATCGGGATCGCCCAGCGCCAAGACCACCCGCGACAGCCCAGCTGCCACGATCGCGTCGGCGCACGGCGGCGTGCGTCCATGATGCGAGCAGGGCTCCAAGGTCACATACATTGTCTTGCCGCGCGCCCTGTCACCGGCCCGCCCGATCGCCTCGGGCTCCGCGTGCGGCCGCCCGCCGGGTTGCGTCCAGCCGCGTGCGATCACCTCGCCCGTGCTCTCGTCCGCGATCACGGCGCCAACGGCCGGATTCGGCGCGGTATTGCCGAGCCCCCTGCGCGCAAGCCGGAGCGCGATCGCCATCATCTGGCGATCGAACGCCCCACGCGCGTCGGTTGATCCTGTATCAGAGCCGCTCAGTGCTGCGCGCTCCCATCGTCGCGGACCGCAGCACTGCCGTTCGTGCCGGCGCTTGCGATCTCGCCCAGCACCTCCTGGAAGTCGGCCGCCTCCCGGAAGTCGCGATAGACGGACGCAAAACGCACGTAGGCGACCGGATCGAGCCCGCGCAGTGCCTCCATCACGAGTGCCCCGATGGCCGAGGAGGCGACCTCGCTCTCCCCCTGGTTCTCCAATTGCCGCACGATACCCGAAACCATGCGCTCCACGCGCTCCGGCTCGATCGGTCGCTTCCTGAGCGCGATGTCGACGGACTTGGCGAGCTTGTCGCGGTCGAACGGCACCTTGCGCCCGTTGCGCTTCACCACCGTCAACTCGCGCAACTGCACCCGCTCGAAGGTGGTGAAACGCCCGCCGCAGTCCGGGCAGACACGGCGCCGCCGGATGGCCGCGCTCTCCTCGGTGGGACGGCTGTCCTTCACCTGCGTGTTCTCGCTCGCGCAATAGGGGCAGCGCATGGGCTTTGATCTTTCTCGGGCCGCTCAGGAACGGAGCCTGACGGATATGGTCACGGGTGCCGGCGCCAATCTAGCACGACTGCGACACCCTCGGGGCGCAACCCCACCGCACGCCGGGCGAGCCTCATAACCTGTTTCGGCAGGCGAGGGGAGTGGGAACGCTGGCGCATAGACCCGACCGCCGCCCCCAGATGGAGCAGACGGCCCCAACAGTCAGCACCAGGGCAGCCCCAAGGCCAGGGCAAGCGCGCCCTACTGGTAGATCGGGAACTTAGCCGTCAGCGCCACGACGCGCTCCTTTACGGCGGCCTCCACCAACGGAGCCTCGCTGCCGCCCGCCTGCGCGACCCCGTTCAACACCTCCGCGATCATCTCGCCGACCTGCTTGAACTCGGCAGCACCGAAGCCGCGCGTCGTCGCCGCCGGTGTGCCCAGCCGCACACCAGACGTCACCGTCGGCTTCTCCGGATCGAACGGGATGCCGTTCTTGTTGCAGGTGATGAAGGCACGGCCGAGCGCCTTTTCAGAATGGGCGCCCGTCAGCCCCTTCGGCCGTAGATCGACCAGCATCAGGTGATTGTCAGTACCACCCGTGACGATCGCGAACCCGGCCGCCTCAAGCGTGCTAGCGAGCACCTTCGCATTGTCCACCACCGCCTGAGCGTAGGTCTTGAATTCCGGCCGCAGCGCCTCGCCGAACGCCACCGCCTTGGCAGCGATGATGTGCATCAGCGGTCCACCCTGCATGCCCGGAAACACGGCCGAGTTGACCTTCTTGGCGATCGCCTCGTCGTTGGTCAGCACGAGGCCGCCGCGCGGGCCCCTGAGCGTCTTGTGCGTCGTGGTGGTCACGATGTGCGCATGCGGGATGGGCGAGGGATGCACACCGCCCGCCACCAGCCCCGCAAAGTGCGCCATGTCGACCATCAGCGCCGCCCCGACCTGATCGGCAATCTTGCGGAAACGGGCGAAATCCCAGAACCGCGCATAGGCCGAGCCACCGGCGATGATCACCTTGGGCTTGGATTTCAGCGCCAGGTCTTCCACCGCGTCCATATCGATCGTCTGCGTCTGGCGGTCCACACCGTAGGAGACGACCTTGAACCACTTGCCCGACTGGTTGACGGGCGAGCCATGGGTCAGATGCCCGCCAGCGGCCAGATCGAGGCCCATGAAGGTGTCGCCCGGCTGCAGCAGCGCCATGAACGCGGCCTGGTTTGCCTGGCTCCCCGATGACGGCTGCACGTTGGCGAACTGGCAGCCGAACAGCTGCTTGGCCCGCTCGATGGCGAGCGTCTCGGCGACGTCGACGTACTGGCAGCCGCCGTAGTAGCGGCGCCCCGGATAGCCCTCCGCGTACTTGTTCGTGAGCACGCTGCCGGCAGCCTCGAGCACGGCCCGGGAGACGATGTTCTCCGAGGCGATCAATTCGATCTCGTGGCGCTGGCGTCCGAGTTCCTTGGCGACCGCGTCCGCGATCTCGGGATCGGCTTCGGCCAGCGACGCATTGAAGCCCTTGGGTACGGAGGAAGCAGTGGACATCGGAATGCCTCGCAAGATGCTGGCGGCGTGGTGTTCGGGCGCGCGATAGCGCCATCGGGGCGCAACCGCCGTGCGCCTTAGCACGGCACCGCAACATGCCACAAGGACGGCTGCGAGCCCGACCTCGGACTGCCCCCGGACCACCCCCGAGCACTGCTGGCCGGCCGGCTTGCCGCCTTGTCCACGCCCGTCCGGCCGGGCCGACCGGTTGCTGCCATTGCCACCCCCGCGCTATCACGATGGCCTGAGCCCAGCCCCGGGCACCCGCAACGGTATCGATGACACATACCAAGGCCTTCCTCGCGGCACACGCCGATGTCGTCCTGCCGCTGGCCGGCCTGGTTCTCGGCATCGCCTTCGGCCGGATCGTGGCTGCGACCAACTTCTGCACCATGGGCGCCGTTACCGACATCGTGCTGTTGGGCGATTACCGCCGCATGCGCGCCTGGGTGCTGGCCGCCGCCGTGGCACTCGCCGGCACCCAGATGCTCGCCGCCGCAGGCGCCGTCGACCTTGCCGCCGCCATCTATATCAGCCCGCGCCTGGACTGGTTCGCCCACATCGTTGGCGGCACCGTCTTCGGCGTCGGCATGGTGCTCGCAGGCGGCTGCGTCAGCCGCAACCTCGTGCGCGCCGGCGCCGGCGACATCCGGGCACTCGTATCGGCGCTGATCGTCGCCCTCGTCGGCGCCATGACGCTGTTCGGGCCACTCGCCACACCGCGCCTCTGGCTGCATCAGGCCGCCACCGTGGATCTGGCGGCGACGGGCTACGACCGCTATGGCCTGGGCGCCATCCTGGCATCGACGGCCGGAACCAAAGGCCCCATCGTCGTCGGCCTCGCCGTCGCCGCACTCGCCATCGCCGTCTGCCTCGCCGACCAGCGCTTCCGCGCTTCGCGACGACATGTTGTCGCCGGGCTCACCATCGGGGGCCTCGTCGTCGGCGGCTGGCTCGTCACCGGCCTCGCCCGCGACGAGCTTGCGCTGAGTCCGGTCACGCCCACGTCGCTTACGTTCGTGCGACCGAGCGGCGATGCGTTCGGCTGGCTGGCCGCGATCGGGCAGGATGGCTGGCCGGACTTCGGCGTGGCGACCGTGCTGGGCACGCTGGCCGGAGGCTGGCTCGGTGCGCGGGCAACGGCTGGCATCCGCTGGCAGGGCTATGCGGGATGGGCCGACGCCGGCCGGAATCTGCTAGGCGCGGCACTGATGGGCTTCGGCGGCGTGACGGCGCAAGGCTGCACCATCGGGCAAGGCATCACCGGCTTCTCGACGCTGGCGCTGGGCGCGTTCCTGACCATTGGCGCCATCGTGAGCGGCGGTGTCCTCGCCGTCCGTATCCTGGCCTGGACGACGCGGGATTGACGCGATCTGCGCTCCCGCTAGCGCCTTACTCCACGCGGATGCGTACCGCCACGCGTCCCTCGCGATCATCGACAGGCCGCGCGTCGGTGCTCTTGGCGGCCTCAGCGGTACGATTGCGGTATCCGCGCCCTCGTCGGCGCGGCGGATCGTTCTTCGTCACCTTCGTCGCCTCGCCGGAATAGACCGCCCGCAGGAAACTCCGCCAATTGCCAAGCGCCGTGAACCGCTGCTGCTCGTAATCGGGTGCGATGCCCTCGGGGAATTTTGCTTCAACCGGGCAGATCGCCACCAGCGTCTCCATGCCCGCTTCCTTGAACCGCAATTGGTAGGGTGCGCCCGGTCCCGGAACGAGCAGCGGCTTGCCCGCCGCCAGTCGGTTGTTCTGCTCGAAGTCGTTGGGATAAAGCACCACCGCCTTGCCCGCAGGCGTCACGTTGATCAGCGTCAGGTTGCAATCGACGTCGGAGACGACCCGGAATGAGGCGAGATCGCCCACCCGGTAGACCACCTTGTCGGCGACGACGGCGACATCGGGAATGGCCCTGGCGACCTCGCGCGGGCCATCCAGACCATCGTGCGACTGCGCCGCCGGACGCGATGCAGAACCCGTTGTCGGCTCACCCTCCGCCAAACCACGATAAAGACCGACCGCCAACCGCCGCGGCAGCGGCTCGCCCAACAGCAGCCGCAGGGCCGGCACCGTCGCCGGCCCCTTTGCTTCGCCCAGCCGCGCACGCAACGCTGCCTGGGGCAGACCGAATTCCGCTGCGGCGCGCGCGAGCGTCAACGGCCGCTCATAGGCCCGCGCGAGCCCGGTAAGCAGGTCCAGTCCATCGATCGTCAGGTCCGGATCGATCCCCGCCTTGATCTTCGCGCGACGATAGCGAAACACCTCCTCATCGAAGAGCTGCTTGAGCTCGGCCGGCTTGGGGTGCAAATCCCCCACCGCGGAGCGCACGTTGGACGGCAAACCGTCGTTACCAGTGACCGCCTCGCGCAAATCGTCCGTGGCCCGGCGCGGCCCGCTCGCATGACAGCCCAGGCACCCCAGGCCGACACCGGCATCGCCGTATCCCGCATCCAAGCCCGGCGTCGGCGCCGCCGCGCGCCCGGCCCGCGAGCCCATCGCGTCGTAAACCGCCGCCGCTGGCAACCCGTTGGGCAGACCGAACAGGAAGCGCCGGCCGTCCGCGTGGAACGGCTGTGCGCCGGCCACGGTAGTGCCCCGAGCCAACGGCCGATTGAACAGGTCGCGCTCACCACCGGCGTTGATGAAATCGTGCGCGATCCACAGCCCGCCCTCGGGACGACCGCGAAACTCGATCAACCGGTTGGTCCCCGTAATCGGGGAACGTCGGAGCCCCACGCGACGCGCGCTCTGCACCGCCGCCTCGTCGTCGAGATCGACAGCCAGCAGCTTTTCCAGGTCCTCCAGCTCCTTGGGCATCCCGAGGAGGTCGTAGTAGGTGGCCGGCCGCGTCGCCGCAGTCACCAGCCAGTCCGCTCCCAGAAGCGGTGCGCGAGAGCCCGTCATTGCGACGATGTCGGGCGGCACCCCAAGGCCCTGCACATCGGCGTACGGATAGGCCTGCGCCAGCGTTTCCCAATGTGCCGCAACCCAGCCGACGTCGCCCAGACGCAGCATCAGGATCGTGCCGGCCGTATCCAGCGCCACGAGCTGTACCGCAGAGGATTCCCATGACAGGCTGTTGAACAGCCGCGCCACCGCCTGCTGATAGGCCGGCACCTGCGCGGCGCGACAGTCAGCCACCAGATGGCCGATCGTCACGAAGCGCAAGTCCCGCGCGCCTGCGCCCGCTTCCGCCAGCGCCTTGCGCATCAGCGCGGCGGCCGCAGCCGGCGACGTCGGCGGCTCCGCGCTGCATGCTGCCGTCTCCGGCAGGCTCTCGATCCAGTCCCGAACGGCCGACAGCTCCAGCGCGCTCGGCGCCGCCGCAGCCTCCTCCTTGGTCTTGTCGGCGCGACCATCGTCCGAATCCAACCCCGCCGGCGGCATCGCGTGGGTGAGGATCGACTGATAGAGGCGCGAGCCGTCGGGATTGCGGGCCAGCACGAGCGCGGGGTCGCGCGCCAGCGCAGCAAGGTCGAGAATATCGGCAATCCGCCCGTCCGCCGCCGGCCCCTCGAGCTTGCCGGTCTGATGGCACCGCGCGCAGTAGCGGTCGAGCACCGCATACGCCTTGGCCGCGCGCGGCTCGGCCGGCGAGGCGGGCACCCGCGGCGACACGATGGTCCGCGCGCGCTCGGCCTCTGCGTCCTCCTGAGCGGGCTGAAGCAGCGTAGGCGACACCTCATCCGACGTCGAAGGACGCGCAGCCGGGTCCGATGCAGGCGTCGCAGCGCCTGTCCCCGTCGCCTGGGCGAGGGCAGCGCCGGTCAGCAGGGCAGACATGGCGCAAAGCGCCAGCGCGGCCGTCACGGCACTGAAAGTCCAGCGCGAACGGCGGGCTCGGCGCGGAGAGAAGGCGCGGCTGGAGCGCGCGGCGGCAAGGTCGGCGGATTCATACGGCTTGGACGCAAACGGCATGGACGCATACGGCTCTGTTGGACGGCTCCGAGGGCAGGCAGCCCAGTCCCGATACCGGGCCGACAGGCAACCTCGGCGGGCCGTCTATACCCCCCTCGCGCCTCAGCGCCTAGCGCGGTGCAGCCACACGAGGTGACAACTTGCCAGGTCGGCACGCGCCATCGCCGCCCGCCCGCCGCGCCCAAACTCGCACTGGATCCCCGCCTGCAGGCCACCCGTCGCAAGGTTGTGCCCGCCGATGACGCGCCCTAAACTCTGCTTCCGCGCCAGCCGGCGCAAACCTTTCCCACAACACACCCCACCCGGTGGAGCCTTTCATGCGCCATGGCGGCAAGATTCTGATCGACCAGCTCGAACTCAACGGCGCCACGACCGCCTTCACCGTGCCGGGCGAAAGCTTCCTCGCCGCCCTCGACGGACTTGCCGACACCAACCGCATCCGGACGGTCATTTGCCGCCAGGAGGGCGGCGCCTCGATGATGGCCGAAGCCTGGGGCAAGGTCACCGGCACGCCCGGCCTGTTGTTCGTCACGCGCGGGCCCGGCGCGGCCAACGCCATGGCGGGCCTGCACGTTGCGCAGCAGGATTCCACGCCGATGATCTGCTTCGTCGGCCTACCCGGCGCCGAGCACGAGGATCGCGAGGCGTTCCAGGAAATCGAGACCAAGCAGCTCTTTTCCTCGTTTGTAAAATGGGCCGCCGTCATCCGCTCCATCGACCGCATCCCCGAGTACGTGAGCCGCGCCTACCACGTCGCCCAGTCCGGCCGTCCAGGCCCCGTCGTGCTTGGCCTGCCCGAGGACATGCTCTCGTCTGAGGCCGACGTCGCCGACGCCAAGCCGGCCGTCGTCCCCAAGCCCGCCCCCGCCGCCGGCGACATGGCCCAGCTTCAGATGCTGCTCGCCGACGCCCGCCGCCCACTGATGATCGTCGGCGGACCCGGTTGGAGCGAGGACGTCCGCCAGAAGGTCGAGGCGTTTGCCGCCCGCTTCTCGCTGCCCGTCGCCGCAGCCTTCCGCTATCAGGACTACTTCGACAACCGCCATCCCTGCTACGCCGGCCACGCCGGCATCGGCGTCGACCCTGAACTCGGCCAGGCGATCAAGTCGGCCGATCTCTTGATCACGGTCGGTGCCCGCCTCGGCGAGATGACCACCAGCGCCTATACGCTGATCGACACGCCGAGCCCGAAGCAGACGCTCGTCCACGTCCACCCCGACCCCAGCGAGATCGGCACCGTCTATCGCGCTGACCTGCCGATCGTGGCCACGGCTGAAGCCTTCGCGGAGGCCTTGGCCACGCTGCGGCCGCCCGCGTCTCTGCCATGGGCCGACGCGACCAAGGCGCTGCACGATTCCGCTGAAGCCATGCGCGCGCCGGCCGGCACGCCCGGTACTGTTCAGCTCGAAGCCGTCATCCGCATGCTCTCCGACAGCCTGCCCGAGGATACCTACGTCTCCAACGGCGCAGGCAACTACGCCGCCTTCGTGCATCGCTTCTTCCAGTACAAGCGCTACCGCACCGAGCTTGCGCCGACATCGGGCTCGATGGGCTACGGCCTGCCCGCAGCCATTGCCGCCAAGCTCGCCCACCCCGAGCGCACCGTCGTGAACTTCGCCGGCGACGGTTGCTTCATGATGACCTGTCAGGAGCTGGCGACGGCGGCCCAGTACGGTCTCCCGATCGTCACCATCGTCGCAAACAACGGCATGTTCGGCACAATCCGCATGCACCAGGAGCGCCATTACCCGGAGCGCGTCAGTCGCAACGACGCTCGTCAATCCGGATTTCGCCGCCTTCGCTCGTTCCTTCGGCGGCCACGGCGAGACCGTCGATCGCAATGAGGACTTCCAGCCCGCGTTCGCGCGCGCGCTGGCCAGCGGCAAGCCCGCCGTGATCGAATTGAAGATCGATCCCGAAGCGCTGACGCCGCGTCAGACTTTGTCGCAGATCAGGAGCGCGGCGCTGAAAGCGTAACGCGCAAAGCCCGCCCTAGCACCGGACGGACGAGACAGGAGGGGAGGGGCGCGAGGAGAGCGTGACGCGACGGCGTCGACCGCGCCCGTCAGCGCACCTTGGTGTCTTCCGGATCGGTTAGGCGGATCGTCCAGTCACGCGAATCGCCGGTATCCACCTCGAAGAACCCCGTGCGCTTGTGGCCGCGCTTCTGGCATTCCTCCACGCCCCGGATCGCGAAGGACTTTTCCTGCGTGCACATGTAGTTCGTGCCCGCCCACTCGCCGCCGCGATCGTAGTCGACGGCGTAGACATAGATGAACCGGCTGGGCACGCCGCCCTTCAGCAGCACCTCGCACGTTTGCGAGGAGATGTTCCACCAGCCCTCGGTGACCCAGCCGTTGCGATCCTGATAGCCCATGGCAAGGCCGATCCGGCCGCCCGATGCGTTGCACACCTTGAGATCGGCGGCAGCAGGCCCCGCGCCGGCCAGCATGGCGCAAACGGCGAGGATGGGGAGCGAACTTGCACTGTGGCGCCAGACCCAGCGCGCTCCCGTCCGTGCTGCGGGATCGGGCGGCATTTCAGCGGTTTCCCTCTTCTTGCATCCCGACGTTTGGTAGCGGGATTCTCCACACCGCGCGAGGCGTCACGGATCGACCAGAACGACGCGAAAATCATTCACGTTCGTCTGCGTCGCTCCGATGTCGACAAGGCCCCCGACCCGGCAGAAGAAGCCGGTGGAGTCGTTATTTGCAAGGAACGTGGCGGGATTGAGGGCGAGCGCGCGCGCCCGCGACAACGTTTCCGGATCGATCTGTGCACCCGCCGGATCGTCGGCATCTCCGCCACCGCCATCGATTCCGTCGGTATCGGCGGCAAGACCTCGGATGCCCGCCGCGCCATCGAGTTCCATCGCCAGCGCCAAGGCATATTCCTGATTGGGACCGCCAGCGCCGTTGCCGGTCACGGTCACGGTCAGTTCGCCGCCCGACACGATCGCCACGCGCTCGCCCCGCGCACGCGCCTCCAGCGCCAGCCGCCCATGCGCCCGGCCGACCTCGCGTGCTTCCCCTTCCAGCGCATCGCCCAGATGCACGATCCGATACCCCGCCTGCGACAGCACCGCCGCGCCCGCCTCGAGCGCGCTCTTCGGCGTCGCCACCAGCACGTAATCGTTGCCCGCAAACAGCGCATCGCCGGGCTTCGGCGTCTCGTTGGCGCAATCGGCCAGCGCCGCGGCCACGGCCACGTCAGGTGTCACCTTGTAGGCCGCGAGCACACCGCGCGCGTCCGCCAGCGTCGTGGGGTCTGCCACTGTCGGCCCCGAGCCGATCACGGCTGGATCGTCGCCCGGGACGTCCGAGATCGCCAGCGTCAAGAGCCGCGCAGGCGCTGCCGCCGCGGCCAGCTTGCCGCCCTTGATCCGCGACAGGTGCCGCCGCACGGCATTCATCGCCCCGATCGGCGCACCCGATTTCAGCAGTCGCCGCGTCAGCGCCTGCTTGCCTTCGGCGCTGAGACCGGCGACCGGCGCCGACCACAACGCGGAGGCCCCACCCGACAACAACACGAGCACCAGGTCGTCCCGGCCTGCCGACGCCACAAGCGACAGGGTCTCAAGCGCGCTGGCAACGCTTTGCGCATCGGGCACGGGATGTCCGGCCTCGCGCACCGCGATGCGCTGCGTGGCGAGCGCCGCACCGTGGCGCGTCGTCACGAACCCGGCGATATGATCGAGAACCCCGCGTTCGCGATAGTGCGCCTCGGCCGCCTGCGCCATCGCCGCAGCCGCCTTGCCCGCCCCGACCACCAGGATGCGCCCGCCCTCGGGCACGTCGGGCAGGTGCGCCGCAAGGCACGCAGCAGGATGCGCCGCCGCCACCGCCCGACGATAGGCATCGCCCAGGAGTGTCTCTCGATCAGCCATGGTCCGCCCGCTCTGCTCTCTCGCGTCGTCAGGCATCGTTGGCGGGCTGACGGGGTGCTGCGCCGGCCGGCGTCGTTGCAAGCCACTGCTCGAGCGCGTCGATCAGCCCTTCCAGCGGGCGAAAGCCATTCGTGACGAGCGCGTATTGCCCGCTCGACCGGCTGCCCACGATCAGCGTGGGAAATCCCTCGACGCCGATCTTCTGCGCCGTCATGAAATCGCGCAACGTCGTCGCGCGCGCAGCGTCCGAGCCGAACGCCTCCAGGAACACGTCGCGCGCGATCCCGGCATCCTCCGCGATGTCGGCCAGCACCTCGCCCTGCGTCACGTCGCGGTTCTCCGCGTAGAACGCCTGCGAGATGCTTTCCTTGAAGCGCAGCGCGATCCGCGGGGCAAGCCCGCGCATTGTCACCACCGCCCGGCAGGCCGGCTCCGTGTCGTAGACCCAGTCGGCGTCGCGATCGAGGAAATCGAAGTTGAACGGCTGGCCAGAAGCTTCATGCACCCGGGTCCAGGCGCTGCGCAGATAGGCCTTGTCCTTGTCGCCCATCGGCTCAGTGTTGCCCGCCCGCAAGCCCCCCATCACCAGATCGATCGGCAGGCGCTCGTCGAAATAGTCGGCCACCGCCGTGATCGTCGGCACGAAACCGTAGCACCATGAGCACATCGGGTCGGCGAAATAGATCAGGTGGCGGTCGTCGCCCGGGGCTGCCCCACCGGAAACATCGGTCATATCGGTTCTCCTTGCCCGGTATCATGGACCGGGGTCGCGGACATGCAAAGGACCTGAGGGCACCAGAGAGCCCGTGCGCGGGAAGATGGCGGGCCATGGGCATGCGACGGAACGCCCGAAGGCGCTAGTCTCGGTTGCCACCGGCGCCGCCGCGGCGCATCACTAGCGCAGCAACGATGACTAGGGGGGCCGCATGAAGGCGACAGGATCGATCCGTCGACGCGGGCTGTGGAAAAGCCTCTCGGCGACAGCGCTCATCGCCGGTCTCGCAACCGTCGCGCCACTGGCCCACGCCCAGACCACCGCCAACACTTCTCCTGGCCAGACCGACGCCCTGCCCAAGCGCCTCGCCTGCACTTTTTCGCAGGGCGGCACCTCAAGCTACGCCGACGGGACCTTCAAGCGCTCGACCCCGTCGCCGCTCGCATTCGAAATCGACGCCGTCGATCTCGCCGCCCAGACCGCGGCACTCAAGGCATCCTCGGGCGAGCGGGCAGCAGGCGAACTGCGCATCGTGCGCGCCCTCAACGCCAACCACTTCCTGGAGGTGGCCGCCGAAGGCTTCCTCAACTTGACCACTGTCTACGACCGCGACCCCAAGACCGGGCAGTGGCCGGCCGTTCATTCCCGCCACTTCGGCTTCTTCGGCCAGGCCGTCGTTGCTCAGTACACAGGCGCCTGCAAGTCGCTCGATACGCCCTGAACAGGACTGTGGGCCACCCAGCCACGGGCCCCCGCCGCCCATTGCGCGCGAGCCCACGGCGCGGGATAACCGCTTCATGCTGAACAAGCTTCTCATCGCCAACCGCGGCGAGATCGCGGTCCGCATCGCCGCCACCGCCAACCGGATGGGCATCGCGACGGTCGCCGTCTTCTCCGACGCCGACCGTGGCGCCATGCACGTCCATCATGCCGACGAGGCAGTGCATATCGGCGCGGGGCCCGCGACAGAAAGCTATCTGCGCATCGATCGCATCATCGAAGCCGCGAAGGCGACCGCGGCCGACGCGATCCATCCCGGTTACGGATTCCTCGCCGAGAACCCCGCGCTCGCCGAAGCCTGTGCCGCCGCCGGCATCGCCTTCGTCGGGCCCAGCGCCGACGCCATGCGACGAATGGGCGGCAAGGCCGAAGCCAAGGCCATTGCCGAAGCCGCCGGCGTGCCGGTCGTACCCGGCTGGCGCGATCCGGACGGCAAGATCACGAAACACGACGTCAGAAAGCTCCAGCGCGAGGCGACCCGCATCGGCTATCCCGTGCTCATCAAGGCGGTCGCCGGCGGCGGTGGGCGCGGCATGCGTCTGGTCGAACGCCCAGAGGATTTTGCCGAGTCATTGGAAAGCGCGGAACGCGAGGCGCTGTCCTCGTTCGGCGACGCGCGCGTTTTGATCGAGAAGGTCGTCGTGCGCCCGCGCCACATCGAGGTGCAGGTATTCGGCGACCGCCACGGCAACGTCCTGCACCTGTTCGAGCGCGACTGCACGCTGCAGCGGCGCAACCAGAAGGTGATCGAGGAAGCCCCCGCGCCGGGCATGTCAGTAGAGCTCCGCGACAAGATCACGTCAGCAGCTGTCGCCTGCGCCAAGGCCGTGAGCTACGAGGGCGCAGGCACCGTCGAGTTCCTGGTCGAGGGCGGCCTGCTCGGGCCGAAGGCGCCCTGGTATTTCATCGAAATGAACACGCGGCTGCAGGTCGAGCATCCTGTGACGGAAGCAATTACCGGCCTCGATCTCGTCGAGTGGCAGTTGCGCGTCGCGGCAGGTGAGACGCTGCCGCTGGTGCAGGACCAGATCACGATCCAAGGTCACGCCGTGGAGGCGCGGCTCTATGCCGAGGATCCGGCGAACGGCTTCCGCCCTCAGGTCGGCCGGTTGGTCGCGCTCGAGCTACCGGAAGCGGGAACTGGTGTTCGGGTCGACACCGGCTTCTCGACCGGCGACACGGTGAGCCCCTTCTACGACGCGATGCTGGCCAAGATCATCACCAGCGCTGGGACCCGTGACGAGGCCCTCGATCAGCTGAGCGGCGCACTGGCACAAGCGGCTGTCGCCGGACCACGCACGAATACGGCCTTCCTGAAAGCGCTCGTCGATGACGACGACGTGCGCGCCGTGCGTCTCGACACCGGATTGATCGGGCGGAAGCTCGAGGAGCTGGTGGGCAAACAGGCATTCGATGCCGACGCCGCAGCCACGGGCGCCATGGAACTCTGGTTTGCCGACCGGGAATTGGCCCGCACCCTCGCTGGTTTCAACCGCCAAACGTTCGTGCCGACCCCATGGGACACGCCCCCTTTCCAGCTCGGCGGTGAAAGACGCATCGTCCGCGAGGTCATTGTCGACGGTCAGGCGATGAACGTCGAGATCAACGATTCCGAAAGCGACCTGCCGACCTTGCGGTTCGTTGGGATCGACGCGCCGTGCAACCCCTACGACGAAAACGCCTCGTCATACCAAATGGACGACGCCGATCGCCATGCCCCCATCTACGTCATCCGCAACGGCCGCCAGACCGTCGTCGAGTGGCCTACCTACGACATCGACGCCGCCCTCGAATCCGGCGACGGCACGCGCATCACGGCACCGATCAACGGCCGCGTCGCCAAGGTGTTCGTCACCGCGGGCGACACCGTCGCCAAGGGGGATCGCATCGCCGTCATCGAAGCCATGAAAATGGAGCACGTCCTGCACAGCGCGCGCGACGGCACCATCGCGACGATCGCGGTATCGGAAGGCGCGCAGGTCACCGAAGGCGCGCTTGTCGCGGCACTGACGGAAGAGGAAGCCGCATGACCGTCCACCTGGTAAAGCTGTGCGTCGGCGCCGATTCCATCGAGGATCTGGCCCAGTGGCAGGCAAGCCGCCTCGCCGCCGCCAAGAAGGCAAAGCAGCCCCACGAGCTCTATCACCGCACGTTCCAGAGCCCCAAGCGCCGCGATGATCTCCTCGCCGGCGGCTCGCTTTACTGGGTCATCAAGAGCGTCATCCAGGCGCGCCAGAAGATCGTCGATCTGCGCGAGGGTAAGAAGGACGACGGCTCGCCCTGCTGCCTGATCGTGCTCGACCCGACGCTCGTCACCGTCCGCCCCGTTCCGCGCCGCGCCTTTCAGGGCTGGCGCTATCTCGACGTCGACGACGCCCCTCCCGACGCCAAGGGCGGCAGCGGCAAGGCCATCGCCGACATGCCACCGAAGATGCGCAAGGAGCTGGCCGATCTCGGGCTATTGTAGCGGATGAGACACATCGCTTGCGCGCAGCAGCGCTCGCCGCCCCGCGTGCGGACCACCCCCACGCCCCCGTCTTGCTCGATTTTCACCACGGGCACGAGCGTGCTGCCCGACCGCCAGAAAGAAGGCAGAGGGCCCGGGAGGTGTCCTCCCGGGCAGTTGCAGGGCGCCAGCCCTGCGGCGCGCAGCGCCACCATTGGCCGATCAACCGATCAGTCGATCATCGCCACCGCGCGCGTCCACGCGCCTGACGCCTTCTTGATCTTGAACGGGAAGCAGGCGACCGTGAAACCCTTGTCGGGCAGCGTCTCCAGATGCTGCAACTTCTCCATGTGGCAGTAGGGCTGCTCGATGCCGGCGTAATGGCCTTCCCAGATGATCTTGGGGTTCTTGGTCTTCTCCCATTCCTTCGCAATATGATGGAACGGCGCGTCCCAGCCCCAGGCATCGATGCCGCAAACGCGCACACCGCGCGACGTCAGATAGAGCGTCGCCTCGCGGCCCATGCCGATGCCAGCCGTCAGGTATTCGTCCGTGCCGATGCACTCGGATGCGCGCGTGTTGACGAGCACGATGTCGAACGGCTTCAGCTCATGCCCGATCCGCTTCAGCTCCGCCTCCACCTCGGCGGCGGAGACGACGTGTCCATCCGGCAGCCGTCGAAAATCGAACTTGATGCCGGGACGAAAGCACCAGTCGAGCGGCACCTCGTCGATGGTCATCATCGGCTTGCCGTTCTTGTCGGTGGAATGGAAGTGGTAGGGCGCGTCGAGGTGCGTCCCATTGTGGGTGACGAGGTTGATGCGTTCCCACGACCAGGCCTCGCCGTCGGGCAGGTCGGAGACCTTGAGCCCGGGGAAGAACTTGCAGACGTCCTCCGCTGTGCCCTTGTTGTCCACGTACTCGATCTTGGGACGCATGATGTCGTGATCCATCACCGTCTCGTTGTCGAGCGTGGACGAGATATCGATGATCTTGGACGGAAGCTTCATGGCGTGGCGGTCCTCCGGGGTTTCCTCGTGATGGTCTCGTCAGTGGGCCGGCGATCGACGGATCTGCCGCCCCGGTTGGGGGAAATAAGCGGTGCGCGGGCGCCGGGGTCAAGACATCTGGGCGACCCGTCGCATCCCACCCGCCGCATGCCGCGAGCGCTCAGGCCGCCACGATCCGTCCGTCGACGATGTGGATGCGCCGATCGGCGCGGGCGGCAAGGTCGAGATCGTGGGTCACCATCACGACGGCGCGCCCCATGTCGTCGACGATCCGGCGGAGCAGCGCCAGCACCTGTTCGCTCGAATGCGTGTCGAGATTGCCGGTCGGTTCGTCGGCCAGCAGCACGAGAGGCTCGTTGGCCAGTGCCCGCGCAATCGCCACCCGCTGGCGCTGTCCACCCGAAAGCTGTCCCGGCAACTTGTGGCCCTGGTCGCCCAGCCCGAACCCCGACAGCAGCTCGTCGGCCCGTCGCCGCATGTCCGCCTCGCTGCGCTGGGCCAGCGCCCGCATCGGCAGCATGATGTTGTCGCGCGATGTGAACTCCGGCAGCAGGAAGTGAAACTGGAACACGAAGCCGAGCGACGCCAGCCTGAGATGCGCGCGCTCGTCCTCGTCGAGACCGCTCGCCGGCCGCCCTTCCACCAGGACCTCGCCCGAAGTCGGCACGTCCAGGAGGCCGAGCAGGTACAACAGCGAGCTCTTGCCCGAGCCCGACGGCCCGGTAACCGCGATCATCTCGCCCTTACGCACGACGAGGTCGATGTCCCGAACGAGCGTCACCGGCACTTCGCCCGAGAGCTTCTTCGTCACGCCGCGCATCTCGATCAGCGGCCCGCCGTCGTGCTTGGCCATCACGACGCGCCCCGGATGATCTCGACGGGATGCAGGCTTGCCGCCTTGCGCGCGGGCAAATAGCCCGCGATGGCCGATGCGGTGAGCGCGACGGCGCCCGCGATCGCGTAGTGCACCGGCGTGTAGTAGATCGGCAGGTGCGTCGCATCCATGAACGGACTCTTGAACTCGATCGAGCCCAGCGCCGCGCTCAGCACTACCCCGAGCCCCCACCCCACGATCATGCCCGCGATGCCGATCAGCATCGACTCGATCAGGAAGATGCGCCGGACGCGACGCTCCGTGAGCCCCAGAGATTTCAGGATGGCGATGTCGCGCGTCTTCTCGTGCGTGATCGTGGAGATGATGTTGTAGGTTCCAAAGGACGCCACCAGCAGGATCGCACCGACCACGGTGTACATGATGAAATTGCGGATCTCGAAGGCCGACAGCAGATCCTCGTTGGCCTCCTGCCACGAGACCGCCTTGTAGCCGGTTGCCGCCTCCACGCGCTGCGCCACCTCGCGAGCAGCCAGGATGTCGCCCAGACGGATGCGGATCGCGTTCACAAGCCCGATTTGGCCGGCCAGGATCTGCGCGGTCTTGATCAGCGTGAACGCCTGGCTCTCGTCGGCCTGAGCGATGCCGGAATGGAAGAGCCCCACCACCGTCGCCGACATGACGCGGCCGTTCCCCGCCGCCAGCACGATCGTATTGCCGACGCGCGCGCCGACCTTCTCGGCGAGTTTGTCGCCCAGGATGATCGCATTGGAGGCCTTGTAGAGACTGTCGAGCGATCCCTGACGGATTTGCGACGGCAGCTTGGAGACCGCCTGCTCGCGGCGCGGATCGACGCCGGTAATGCTCGCCGCCGTGTCGCGGCCGGCGTACCGGATGACGGCCTTCGATTGCACGGACGGAGCCACCGCGCCGTCGATCTGTCCTTCCAGGCTTGCCAGGATGGCATAAGGATTCTTGATCCCCGGCCGGATCGCGAGCGTGGACAGGCCGTGGATCTCCACCGCGTCGTAGCGGCCCTGCGCCGGCTGCGGTGGCGGCGCGCGCCGCTCATCGCTGACGGTGATGTGCGGCAGGCTGTCGACCAGCTGGGCGACGAAATCGCGCTGCGAGCCCTCCATCAGCGCGGCCATCATGACCGAGAAGCCGACGCCCGTCGCCACGCCGAGGATGCCGACCAGCGTCTGTCTCAGGCGCGAGGTGACATGCGTCCACGCGATGTCGAGCGTCAGGTTCATGAGCTGCCCTTGGCCGGCACGACCCGCACCCGGTCACCGGCCTTCAACGTGGCCGGCGGCGAGACAACGACGTCGCTCGTCATGTCGAGCCCTTTGCGGATCTCGATCAATCGTGTGCCCCGCACCCCGGTCTCGATAGGCGCCTGCACGAGGCGGCCGTCGCCCACGACGAACACCGCGCCATCCCTCAGCGCCGCCGGCGGGATCAGCATCGCGTCCTCCACCTCCTCGACCACGATGTTCGCCTCCACGGTCATGCCGACCTTGAGCGGCGTGGACTCCGGCAGCGCCAGATAGACCCGGAACGTCTTGGTGCCCGGATCGCCCTTGGGCGTAATCGTGGACACGGTCGCCGGCAGCGGCGCGCTGCCCTGTCCCTCGTGGCGCAGGAGCACCTTCTGGCCCTTCCGAACTTTCAGGATGTCCTCTTCGTTGACGTCCGCCGTCACGCGGAGCGGCTTGGGCTGGCCGATCCAGAAAAGCACGTCGCCCGCGCCCGTGCCCGCGATCTCACCAACCTCTCCGTCGCGCCTGAGCACGATGCCGTCGAGCGGCGCCCGCAGCACCAGGTCGGCGATGCGCTCCTTCTGCGCCAGGATGCGCGCCTCGTATTCGCGGATCTGGGTCAGTTTCTCGTCGAGGCTGGTCTGCGAGGTGATCTTGCGCTCAACCAGCGGCCGCATCCTCTCGGCATCCTCCAACAGACGCTGGCGGCGCGCCTCGAGTTCGGAAAGAACGGCGCGCTCTTCCGCATCGTCGAGGCGAACGAGCACATCCCCCTCCGCCACCGGCAGGCCTTCGCAGCGGCAGACATCGACGATGCGCTTGCGCACCAGCGTGACGACCTTGGCCCACACGACGGGCTCCACCACGCCGGTGGCGTAGACCACCTCGGCTGCCGACCCACGCACCGGCTTGACCGTCGAGACGGCCGGCAGGAACGCCGAGCGCAGCCACGCCGCCGCCACCGCCAGCACCACCAGAAGCCCCAGCACGGCCAACGTGCGTTTCAGTGCCGGATGACCGGACGGGCGTGATGCGTCAGCCGGCTTGTGTGCCAAATTCGGAGCCGGCGGCTTGGCCGCTTTTTGGGGCGCTGTCGGCACGGGCGGCAAGGTCCTCTCCAGAAGTCGCCCGGACGTGGCAATCGAGCGGCACTTCGTCTTATCGTCGCCCACCAGGATCGGCGGCAACAGTGGTCGTCGTGTTGACCTCCGTCAACTCAGTCCCCCGCAGTCATCGGAACGGTGGCTCGTCGAAGCTCCTGAGCTTGCGCGAATGCAGCGTGTCGCGACGTTCCGCCAGAAGCTCCAGCGCCTTCAAGCCGATCTCCAGATGCTGCGCCACCGACCGCTCATAGAACGCGCTGGCAGCCCCGGGCATCTTGATCTCCCCGTGCAGCGGCTTGTCGGACACGCATAGCAGCGTGCCGTACGGCACGCGCAGCCGGTACCCCTGAGCGGCCGTGGTGCCACTTTCCATGTCCACCGCGATGGCCCGCGACAGGTTGATGCGCTTGCGCTCCTGCGTGAAGCGAAGCTCCCAGTTGCGGTCGTCGTTGGTGACCACGGTCCCCGTTCTCAGCCGCCGCTTCAGCGCCTCACCTTTCTCGCCGGTGACCAGCCCGGCTGCGTCCTGCAGCGCCACCTGGATTTCTGCCAGTGCCGGGATCGGGATGTCCGGCGGAATGAGGCTGTCGAGAATGCGGTCCTGGCGCAGATAGGCATGCGCCAGCACGTAGTCGCCGATCTCCTGGGACTGGCGCAGACCGCCGCAGTGTCCGACCATCAGCCAGCAGTTGGGCCTGAGTACCGCCAGGTGGTCGGTGATGTTCTTGGCGTTGGAGGGACCGACGCCGATGTTGACCAGCGTCACGCCTTCGCCGGTGTCGGCGATCAGGTGATAGGCCGGCATCTGGAACCGATGCCACGCCACGCCCGCCACGCGACGCTCGATCTCTGCGGCATCGAGCCCCGGCACGATCTCCACGTTGCCGGGCAGAACGATACGCACGAACCGGCCCGCCGGCGCGAGCTGCGCCGTGCCCCAGCGCACGAACTGGTCGACATATCGGTGATAATTGGTGAGCAGGATCCAGGGCTGCACGTGGCGCCAGTCGCTGCCGGTGTAGTGCACCAGACGGCGCAGCGAATAGTCGACCCTGACGGCATCGAACAGCGCCAGCGGCAATGGCGCCGGCGGCGATCCGCCGAACGGGGTCCAATCGCTGTCGGCGATCTCGTCGCCCACCGCGGCGAGGTTTGGCGTCGGGAAGTGCCGGGCGAGATCGGCGGCCGTGATCCGCGCCGAAGCGAGTTCTTCGGCCCGCTCGACCACATAAGGGTAGGGGATCTCCTGGTTGGAAGCTTCCGCCTCCACGCGCGCCCCGTACTCCTCGATCAATGGCACCAGCTGTTCCATCAGGTAGCGGCGGAACTGGCGTGGGTGGGTAATCGTGGTCGCATAGACGCCCGGCCGCTGGAACTTGGCGAAGGCGCGTTGCGTCCGCGGCATCTGCGGCCCCTCGCGGTAGACAATACGCAGCAGAGGATAGCGGAACTGCGCCCGCGTCTCCCGCCCCGGCGGCTCGCCGTCCTTCAAGAACCGGTCGAGCGCACCCGTCAGCGCCGTGCTGGCGCTCGCATAAAGAGCTTCCAGCCGGTCGATCACCTCGCTGGCCTCGGCCTCCGCTCGCGCTCGCTTTGTCTGTCCAGCCATGCCCATCAGCCTCGTGGCGCCACGCCCGCTTACCCCCCACTCTAGCGCACGCGTCACCGCGTTGGCACACGATCCCGCCCCGCGCCCGGCCGCCCGCTTTTTGCGCCTCCCAGCATGAAATCTTTGTAACGAGCCTTGAAGCCGCCGTTGTCCTATTTATCTGTGATCGCTCAGCGCCCGGACTCTGATGTGTTGCCGGGACTACAGGATCGGGAGGGTCCCTCGATGAAGATGAGCCGACGCATCTTTCTTGGCGCCGCGGCGACGACGCCGTTCCAGGCCAAGGAACTGGCGCACGAAGCCGCGCGCAAGCTTTCCGAAGCTTCCACCATGGAGGCCATCGGATCGAGCTATTACTCCGACAGCCTCTACACCGGCATCTCCACGCCGGTCGCCGAAGCACCCATGCGCTCCCTGTGGGATGCGATCAAGGAACTCGGCGTGCCCGACTGGAAGCAGGAGGATCTGCGCGAGGACGCCCGCCGCAACCGCACGCTGGACCCCGACATCGCCTCCCTGCGCAGCGTCTCCTTGTCTGCAAAAATGCAAATGCAGTGGGACCGCAACTACAACACGCTGGTCAAGCGCGCCCTCCGCCAAACCCAGCTGGAGCGCATGAAACGCGGCTGGTTCGAGAGCAATACCGACGTGACCGAGTATTAAAACCACCCTGGTCTGCGACCAGAAGAGGGCCGTCCCGCCGCGTGTGGGGCGGCCTTCGCCATTCTGGGCGCTGGTCTCGACGCGCACGCGCGCAGACGACGCCACGGCGGCAGCAAAGCCGTCCCGAACCGCGCGACGCGCAGCGGGCCTCAGTCGAACACCTGGTCGCCTTGCAGGTCGACGATCTGGCGCCCCTTGACCAAGGTCGCCGTCGTCGCCGCCTCGATCCCAGCGCACCGATCGGCCCGGATGAAGCGGTGCTCCTTGGCGACCCCATTCACCACCTTCGAGATCACGCCGCAGACCTGATACTGGCCCGCTTCCTCGAACGGCGTCGCCGCGATCGAGAACCCTCTGTGCTGGACGACCTCGGTCGGCTTGGCCGGCCCGGTCGACGTGTCGCCGCCGCTCTTGCCGCCACCGAACAGGGATTTCAGGAAGGACATGGCAACCTTCTCAATTCGTGTTCTCGGTCCAGGCACGCCATCCGTGCCAATCGCTGCCAGCCTAACCGAAGCCGGCGCCGCCCGCGAGCCCTTGCCACAACGGTGAGCCGAAGGCGCACTTGCCGGCGCCCCAAATGCTTGGCCCCGTACTCAACGGCGAACAGCAATCTTCATTGCCGCCACCAGAAACGGCGCGCCATGCACCAAGAGATCGAAGATGTCGATCGGCCGCCGCAGCGTGCCCGTGGCGAGCATTCTGAGCTTCTCGACGACATGCGGCTCCGGGAAGAACGGCGCCAACCCCAACGTGAGGCAGGCGACAACAACCAAGCTCCATGGCAGCTTGTCGAACAGCGCGAGAACGGTTTGCATCGGTGCCACTGATCGGGAAATGGGGACGGGGTGGGCTCAACCGGAAAGCACACTCCAAAGAGCACGCCTCAGTCTGCTCCCATCCCCACTTCCTGCCATCAGTTGTCGAGGAAGCTCCGGAGCTTCCGGCTGCGCGAGGGATGCTTCAGCTTCCTGAGCGCCTTGGCCTCGATCTGGCGGATGCGCTCGCGCGTCACGGAGAACTGCTGGCCGACCTCTTCGAGCGTGTGGTCGGTGTTCATGCCGATGCCGAAGCGCATGCGCAGCACGCGCTCCTCGCGCGGCGTCAGCGAGGCGAGAACCCGTGTCGTCGTCTCGCGCAGGTTCGACTGGATCGCCGCATCGATCGGAAGAACCGCGTTGCGGTCCTCGATGAAATCGCCCAGGTGCGAATCCTCCTCGTCGCCGATCGGCGTCTCCAGACTGATCGGCTCCTTGGCGATCTTGAGGACCTTGCGCACCTTCTCCAGCGGCATCGCGAGCTTTTCCGCCAACTCTTCCGGCGTCGGCTCGCGGCCGATCTCATGCAGCATCTGCCGCGAGGTGCGCACGATCTTGTTGATCGTCTCGATCATGTGCACGGGGATGCGGATGGTGCGCGCCTGATCGGCGATCGAGCGCGTGATCGCCTGCCGGATCCACCACGTGGCGTAGGTCGAGAACTTGTAGCCGCGGCGGTACTCGAACTTGTCGACCGCCTTCATCAGGCCGATGTTGCCCTCCTGGATCAGGTCCAGGAACTGCAGGCCGCGGTTGGTATACTTTTTGGCGATCGAGATGACGAGGCGGAGGTTGGCTTCGACCATCTCCTTCTTCGCCTGCCGGGCCTCGCGCTCGCCCTTCTGCACCGCGCGCACGATGCGGCGGAACTCGGGCACGTCGAGGCCGGTTTCGGTTGCGAGTTCATGGATGTCGCGGCGGATCGTCTCGACCTGAGGGCGCTCGTGCTTGACGAACTCGGCCCACGGCTTCTTTCCGCCCGCCATGCGCTCGATCCAGGTCTGGTCGAGCTCGTTACCGAAATACTCGTCGATGAACGACGTGCGCGCCACGCCGTAGCTGTCGGCCAGCCGCATCAGCCGGCTCTCCAGCCCGACGAGCTTCTTGTTGATGCCGTAGAGCTGCTCGACCAGGCTTTCGATGCGGTTGTTGTTGAGCGACAGGCTCTTGACGTCGGTGATGATCTCGTCACGCAGCTTGTCGTAGGCCTTCTGCAGCTGGCGCGAGTTCTCCTCGCCCGCCACCTGCGCTTCCAGACGCTTGTCCTGCTGCTTCCTGAGCTTCTTGTAGGTCGCCGCGATGTTGTCGAAAGTCTCAAGCACCTTCGGCTTGAGCTCCGCCTCCATGGCGGCCAGCGACATGGCGTTTTCGTAGTCGTCCTCGTCGTCGTCCAGGTCGCCTTCGCTCGCAGCGCCGTCGCCGGCGGCAGCCTCGGGCTTCTCCTCGGTGGCCGCCCCCTCTCCACCATTGATCGCCGGCGGCGCCTTCGCCTCGGGCCCCTCGTAGGTGGCCTCCAGGTCGATGATGTCGCGCAGCAGAATTTTGCCCTCGTTCAGCTCGTCCCGCCAGATGATGATGGCCTGGAAGGTGAGGGGGCTCTCGCACAGGCCCGCGATCATCGCCTCGCGGCCCGCCTCGATACGCTTGGCGATGGCGATCTCGCCCTCGCGCGACAACAGCTCCACCGAGCCCATCTCGCGCAGGTACATGCGCACGGGATCGTCGGTACGCTCGGACGGCTCCGCGCGCGTCTCCGTGCGCGCCGGCAAGCCTGCCTGCGGGGCCACCGCGCGGCTGCCGCTCTCCTCTTCGTCGGCCGCAACCTCGTCGACGGCTTCCGCCTCGCCTTCCTCGCCCTCTTCGCTCTCCACGACGTTGATGCCCATGTCGGACAACATCGCCATCGTGTCCTCGATCTGCTCGGAGGACACCTCCTCCGACGGCAGCACGGAGTTGAGCTCGTCATACGTGACATAGCCACGCGCCTTGGCCGTCTTGATGAGGCGCTTCACCGAGGAATCGGACAGGTCCAGAAGCGGGCTGTCGCGCTCGGGAGCTTCTTTTTCGGCGGCCGGCTGGGCTTCGGTCTTGGTGCTCATAGGTCGGCTGTCTCGCTCGATGGGCGCTACGAGGGCGCGGTCGAAAGTTGAGGGCTCAGGCGCGCGGCGCGGTTGCGATCCTGGCATGGGGTGGCGGCGGTATCGGGACCGGGAGATGGCAGGCAGAACTAGCCGAGACGAACAGTTGTTCGGATCGCGATAGAGTGGACCCGCCGATCATCGTCATCGCCTCACGTTCCAGCCGCCAACGTCTGCCTCTCGAGCCTGCCCCGGCCGCCGCGGCGGAATGGGCACAGGACACGAACGGTCGACGCGGCGCATCAGTCCCGACTCGCGCCACAAGGAGACGCCGGCTCCGCTCGCCAGGGCTCAGCCGTCCACTCTGGGATGGGCTAGCCGGAGCCTTCACCGTCCGCCTCAATGCTCTCCATATGGGCCAGCAGATGCTTGATCTCGCAGATGCGGGCCCATGCGTCCTCGCTGAACTCGGCCTGATAGGCACGTTCGGCCGCAGCGAGAGACCTCACCAGACCGGATTGTCGCTCATGCAACGCGAGGGCGTGGCGCCAGCCAGCTTCCACCTCGGTCGTGTCGGCATCCGGCTCGGAGAAACGATCACTCTTATGTGTAATGGTGCGCTCGACAAGGCTTAGCACCTTACCGAACCCCCCTGCGGTCAATTGGGAACGCAGGCTATCCCTGTCAAGTGAATTCTCGGTCACATGAAGCGAGAGAATCGCGTCCCTAAGCCGCTCGAGCACCTGTGAGGACAGCGTCAGCTCTGCCACGGTCTCGGCCCAGTCGTCCAGCAGCCACGGCTGGTTGAGCAGCGCGCGAAGCAGAAGCGCCTCGCGATAGGGAGGGGCTGCCGCCTCGCCTGCGACAATACGGCTGCCCAGCAGCGCAGCCGACGGTCCGGGCGCGGCAAACCCGCCCCCCGGCCAACCGCCACGCCCCCCGGCCGCGCCGGGTCGCTGTCCACCGCCCTGGCGCTGCCCGCCGCCCTGGCGCTGCCCGCCGCCATAACCCTGGCCCGGTCGCCCGCTGCGCCAGCCGCCCGCCGGCGGAGCGGGTCGCGTGCCGCCCGATCCGGGCCCCCGCCCGCCTGACGCCCAAGCGCTCGGCCCCCTAGCGCCGGGGTTGGATGGCATCGTGCCCCAGGCGTCGCCAAGCCGGCGGCGCATGTCGCGCTCATAGTGGCTGCGCACCGCCGCATCCGCGATCCGCGCGCACAGCGTGAACACCTGCTGCTCTAGCCGCGCCCGTCGCTCCGGCGTGGTCCAACTGCCGGTACCCCATTCGCGCTCCCACAGCACGTCCGCCAACGGCCGCGCCCGCGCCAGGATCGCCTCCATGGCGTCCGCGCCATCCTGGCGGATCAGGTCGTCGGGATCGAGGCCATCGGGCAGGAAGGCGAACACCGCGCTCTGGCCCGGCTTCAGATGAGGCAACATCGTATCGATCGCCCGGAACGCTGCCTTGCGGCCGGCACTGTCGCCGTCGAAGCACAGCACCGGCTCCGGAGACATCCGCCACAGCAGGCGTGCCTGATCCTCGGTCAGCGCGGTGCCCAGCGGTGCAACGCTCTCGGCAAACCCTGCCTCCGACAGGGCCACCACGTCCATGTACCCCTCCACCGCGATCACCCGGCCGCGATCGAACGCCGCCGGACGCGCCAGATGGGCGTTGTAGAGCAGGGCACCCTTGTGAAAGAGCGGCGTCTCCGGCGAATTGAGATACTTTGCCGGTGCATCGGGATCGAGCGCGCGACCGCCGAACGCGATGATCCGGCCCTTGGCATCGCCGATCGGAAAGATGACACGGTGGCGGAACCGATCGTAGGCGACCGGAATGTCGTCGCCCGCAATCAGCATCCCCGTGGTCACCATCTCCTCGAGCGAGAACCCCTTGCTCGCCAGGTAGTCCTTGAGCGCATGCCGGCTGCCCGGTGCGTACCCGAGCCGGAAACGCTCCACGGCGGACCGCTGCAGGCCGCGCCGCCCGATGTAGGCGCGTGCGTCCGCGCCGACGCCGCGCGCCAGGCTATCCTGGAAAAAGCGGCAGGCCTCCTCCATCAATTGGTAGAGGCGCACGCGCGCATCCTGGCGCTCGTGATCGTGCGCGCTGGGCTGCGGCAGCGAGACGCCGGCTTCCTGGGCGAGCCGCTCCACGGCCTCCGGGAACGTCAGCCCTTCCGTCTTCATCAGGAACGTAAAGATGTCGCCGTGCTCTCCCGACGCGAAGCAGTGGTAGAAGCCCTTCTGATCGTTGACGAAGAAGGACGGCGTCCGCTCGGTCTTGAACGGGGACAGGCCGCGAAACTCCCGTCCCGCCCGCTTCAACGCGACGCGCTTGGCCACCACCTGGCTGACTGGCAGCCGGGCCCGGATGTCGTCGAGGATGTCCGGCGGGTAGCGCATGAACGCCTTCAGGGATGGCACGGCACCAGTCCGGCCGCATCACCGTCAGACTAGGTGATTCGCACCACCCACAGCGCACACCTTCCGCCCGCTCCCCGTTTCCCACACCCCCTCGCGCGGCCCCATCTAGCCGGACGCGGCGGCGGCCCCGATCGCGCATCAGCCCGACAAACGCCCCTTCACGAGCCCGCTCGCCTTGCCGAAGTCCATCACGCTGCCGTGCTTCTGCTTCAGCACGCCCATCACCTTGCCCATGTCCTTGACCGCCGCGGCGCCGGTTTCCGCGATCGCGGCGTCGATCGCCGCCGCCATCTGCGCCTCGTCCATCTGTTGAGGCAGATAGCTCTCGATGACGGCGATCTCGTCCTCCTCCTTCGCCGCCAGTTCCGGGCGGTTGCCCTGCTGGTACTGAGTCGACCGAATCGCGGCGCTGCTTGACCATCTTCTGCAGCACCTGGATGACGTCGGCCTCCGTCAGCGCCCCGCCTCCGGCCGGTGCGCCCTGACCGATCCCCAGCTCCCGATCCTTCAGCGCCGCCGTGATCAGACGGAGCGTGGCCAGCCGCGCCTTGTCGCCGCTCTTCATGGCCGCCTTGACGTCCTCGTTGATCTTCTCGCGCATGGTCTCGTCTCCTCGTGAACTTGTTGTCAGGGCTGGCACGCCGGCCGCGACGACGGGTGTCCTGCACAACTCCAACCGTCGCTGGTCTGAGCCCCGGGGCCACAGCCGCCGCAGGCATGGCACACGGATTGCATTTCCTGGTCTCGTAGTCCCGATAGTGAACACAGGCCCAGAATGATGCGACGAGCGATTGCATTCCGGCATGACGAGCGCGGCACGACGGCTATTGAATACGCCGTGATCGCCAGTCTCGCCAGCATAGCGATCGTTGTCAGCGCCGACCTCGTCGGCATCAACGTGGGCGCCCTGTTCCAGCAGGTCTTGGACGGGTTCGCCATCGCCGACTGAGCGCCCGGTCCGCCAGACCCATCGATTCTCACGCCCACTCACCTGCGGGCATGCGCACGGCCGCTCGTCTGGGCGTCCCCGGCGCCCGAAGCCGCCCGCCGTGTGGACATCGTTCGCACCGTCGCCCACCCGCCGCCGAGCGGTGTTGACCCTTGCGCGGGCATCTCCTAGGTTCCGCGCCGACTGAGACACTGGTACATGCCACCATGTGCGGCCGGCAGTGCGCACGGCGGCCGCCATCCAGTGAAAACCCGACCGGAGGCTAACTTTGACGGCGACGAGCGATGCCGCGCGCGGCACTGACGGCTGGCAGGAAACGCGGCCCACCGCGCGCCTGGTTCTCGCCGATGGACGCGTGATCTCTGGCATGGGCATCGGCGCCACCGGCAGCGCCGTGGGTGAGGTGTGCTTCAACACGGCCATGACCGGCTACCAGGAGATCCTGACCGATCCCTCCTATGCCGGCCAGATCATCACCTTCACGTTTCCCCATATCGGCAACATCGGCACCAACGTCGAGGACACCGAGACCTCCAATCTCGCCATGCGCTCGGGCGTGCGCGGCTGCGTGCTGCGCGCCAGCGTCACAGATCCCTCCAACTACCGCGCCATGGAGCCGCTCGACCGGTGGCTGAAGGCGCGCGGAATCATCGGCATCGTGGGCGTCGACACGCGCGCGCTCACCGCCGAGATCCGCACCAGCGGCATGCCCAACGGCGTCATCGCCCACGAGCCCTCCGGTCAATTCGATCTCGACGCCTTGAAAGCCCAGGCTGCCGCCTGGCCGGGATTGGAGGGCGCCGACCTCGTACCCGACGTCACCAGCGGCCAGAGCTACACCTGGGACGAGACGCGCTGGGTCTGGAACCAGGGCTATGGCCGCCAGGAGAACCCCGAGGTCCACGTCGTCGCCATCGACTACGGCCTGAAGCGCAACATCCTGCGCTGTCTGGCCTCCGCCGGCTGCAAAGTGACCGTGCTGCCCGCGACCGCCAAGGCCGAGGACGTGCTCGCGCGCAAGCCCGATGGCGTGTTCCTGTCCAACGGGCCCGGCGATCCCGCGGCGACCGGCGCCTATGCCGTGCCCGAGATCAAGAAGCTGATCGACACGGGACTGCCGATGTTCGGCATCTGCCTCGGCCACCAGATGCTCGGCCTGGCGCTCGGCGCGCGCACCCACAAGATGAAGCAGGGTCACCACGGCGCCAATCACCCGGTCAAGGACCACACCACCGGCAAGGTCGAGATCACCTCGATGAACCATGGGTTCGCCGTCGACCGCGACACACTGCCGGCCGGCGTGAAGGAAACCCACGTCTCCCTGTTCGACGGCTCCAACTGCGGCCTCTCCCTCGAAGGAAAGCCGGTGTTCTCGGTGCAGTACCATCCCGAGGCGAGCCCCGGCCCGCAGGACAGCCACTATCTCTTCACCCGCTTCGTCAATCTGATCCGCGCTGCCAAGGGGCTGCCCGCCGCCGCCGAGCGCTGACGCGCCTGCCGGCGCTGTGATCGACGACCACGTGTGACGATAAGGCCACCCGGTGGGTGGCCTTTTTCGTGCGCGCAGACGGCACGCGAACCACGCCACGAAGATGAACGCCAGCCCAACGAACGCTTCAGATCCGGTTCAAGGCCGATCGGTCATTGTCTCCTCAAGTTGCCGGCAAGAAGCCGGAGCTCAGAGGCGAACGACAGACATCGCCAACCACTGGAACAGGAGCCACGTTCATGAAGGTCTCGACCATTCTCGCCGGTGCCGCCGTTGCAATGACCGCTGCCCTTGCCGTGACGCCGGCCTCCGCCGACATCATCGACCGGCGCCAGGCCAATCAGGCCCAGCGCATCGATCAGGGCATCCGCTCGGGCCAGCTCACCCGCGCCGAGGCTGCAAAGCTCAAGGCCCAGCAGGCCTACATCCGCGATCTCGAGCGCAAGGCCGAGCGCGACGGCCGCGTCACCCGGGCAGAGAAAGCCCGCATCCAGGCCGCCCAGAACGCAGCCAGCCGTTCGATCTACGTCGAGAAGCACGACGCCCAGAGCCGCAACCGCTTCTCAAACCGCTTCTCCAACCGTTGGAGCCTCGGCCGCAACCAATCCAACAACGAGCGTCGCGGCCTGTGGTTCTGGTGGAAGCGCTGATCGAAGAACCCACCACTCTCCGTCTGTGACACGGCAGGGCCGCTCCCATCCCCCGGGGGGCGGCCTTCGCCGTTTCGGCTGCGCGAACGAGCTGGTCAGGTCCCGCCAGCGTCGAGCCGAACAGCGATGAGTTCACCGCGCCGCGCTGCAGCCCGATCGTAACCGTGCCCACGCATCAAGCCGGTCCAGGCACCGCGATGCTTGCGCACCATCAGATCCGCCTCCCGTCCGACGCGCCCTCTGCGCAGTCCCAGCGCCAGCAACGCACGCCCCGCAACCCCCCGCGCCGCATACGAGGCAAGATAGATGCCCAGCGCCGAAAGGCGCCCGTGTAGCATCGTCTCCACCGCAATCTTGTTGCACGCCGCCGCCTCCGCGAACGTCGGAAGGTCGCGCTCTGCCGCCCGGTCAATCTCCTCAGGCGGCGGCGCGCGCACCACCGCGCGATTCGCATAGATCGCCTTGGCGCCCGATCGCCGGCACGCCAGAAAAAATTCGCGATCCTCGAATCCTACGAGGTCGAGCCGCGGATCGAATCGCACCCCCGCGTCCTCAGCCAGCCACCGCCGAAACGCGACGTTATAGGTGCCAACCGCCTTGCGCACGGCTGCACCATCGCCGGACGTGCGCCGCGCCCGCCCGCTCACCTCGACCGTGTTGCCTTGCAGGACGCTCGCGTCGTGAGCCACGAACGCATCTGCATAGACCTTGACGAGATCGGGACTCACGCGCCAATCATCATCGACGAACACGAGCGTATCCGCCGGCGTCGTCAGTGCCGTGCGGATGGCGGCATTGCGAATCGAGCTATAGCCGCGCCGTGGCTCGTGAACGTAGGCGATCGCAACGCCGGCCGCCGTGGCCGCATCTCGGATGAACGCTTCCTGGGATTGGGGATTGTTATCGGCAACCACGATGGCAATGGAGCCGCCCGCTACGGCCTCCAGGCCCGCCAGCGCCCGCAACGCGCCCGTGATGCACTTCGGTCGATCCCGCGTACACACCATCACGGCGAAATGGACAGGCGCTGACGGCATCTACGCTCCCGACGTCTGGAAGGTCGCGTCTACTGCCGCCCGAACCAGCGCGACAGCTTCAGTTGCTCGCGGCTCGCGGCGGAATGCTGCACCACCGGTGAGTTGACCGTATCACCCTCGGTCGCACACCACTTGGCGTCCAGGAACACCAGCTTCAGCCCGGAGACCCGTGTCATCGCCAGCATCAGCGTAGCCTGGTCGACCTCGAGCCTTCCGCTCTCCTTGCCCGCCGCGATCCATTCATCCACCAACTTGCGCGCATTCTGCGTCGGCGGCAGCACCAGCGTCCCCGAGCGCACCCCGAACTTCAGCCGATCCCGCATGCGTTTGGTGCGCAGCTTGGCGCCGAAGAAAGCCGCGATGTCGCAATCGAGCGCGGCGAGGGGAGCGAGGTCACCCAGCACCACGCAGTCGACATCCAGAAAGATGACGACCCGGCCGGTGTTGGCGGCCATCGCCTCGCGCACCCATATAGGCTTGCGCATCGTGTTGCTTTCCCAGCCACCCGCGGCCTTTTCCGTCGCCATCAGCCGATAGGGCGCCCCGACCGCGTCGAGACTTTGCGCAAGTCGCTCTGCCCAATGCCGATAATCCGGTGTGAAAAAGCCCGAGACGATCCACTCGCCCGGCTCGATCTGCGACATCAGGTCATCGCCGGGACGCACGCTCATTCCTTGGGCCCCCTTGGTGCGGCCCGATGCTTGCCGCCAAATGCAGTGTCACAGGCCAACCTGACTGGCATCCACCTTCCGTCGGTGTCAAGCTGACGCGTTCGCCCGCCCCCACGCTCAGGTCACCATGGATCAAACGACACTCGCCCCCCGTCTCGCCGTCGCCCTGGCCATCGGCTTGCTGATCGGGCTGGAACGCGGATGGGTGCAGCGAGACGAAGCCGAGGGCGAGCGCACACTGGGTCTGCGCACATTGGGGCTGACCGGCCTGCTGGGCGGCGCGACCGGCGCCATTGCCGCCGCCGCCCCCGGTGTCGGTGCGCCGCTCCTCGCCGTCGCGCTCGCCGTCTACGGCCTGATCATCGGTGTCATGCGCTATCGTGAGATGCTGCGCGAGGCGACACTGGGGGCTACCACCATCGTCGCAGCACTGCTCACCTTCGTGCTGGGGGCCATGGCCGTGCTCGTCGACCCGACACTGGCCGCAGCCGCAGCCGTCGCCGTCACGGGATTGCTGGCCCTCAAGCAGGCGCTTCACGGCTGGCTTCAGCGGCTGACATGGATCGAGCTGCGCGCCGCTCTCCTGCTGCTCACCATGACACTCATCCTTCTGCCCATCCTGCCCAACCGGGACATGGGCCCGATGCAGGCCCTCAATCCACACGAGCTGTGGCTGATGACCATCCTCATCGCCGCCGTCCAGGCCGCCGGCTACGTCGCGATCAAGATCGCGGGCGAGCGAAGCGGCGTCCTGCTTTCGGCCGTCGCAGGCGGCCTCGTCTCCTCGACCGCCGTCACACTGGGCCTGGCGCGCGCCGTACCGGCAAACCCCAACCGCGTCGATCTCTTCGCTGCCGGCATCCAGGCCGCCGGCGCCACCATGCTGCTGCGCGTCCTCGTCATCGCAGCCCTGCTCAATGCCGAGCTGGCCGTGCTCCTGGCCCTGCCGCTCGGCCTGGCCGCCTTGGTCCAGGGCGGGGCAGGGGCGCTCCTCCAGCGCCGCGACATGACAGCCGCCGCCACGCCCGATATCGAGCTCGGCTCCCCATTTGAGTTGCCGACCGTTTTGAAGTTCGGTGCCGTGCTCGTCGTCGTCATGCTCATATCCAAGGCCGCCGCAGCCTGGGCCGGCGGGGCCGGCGTCGTCGCCGTCGCAGCCCTGTCGGGAGTCGCAGACGTGGACGCCATTTCGCTGTCCATGCTCCGCCTTGCCGGCACCGATCTCACACCGCTTACCGCCGCTGCCGCCATCCTCGCGTCCGTCGCCACGAATACGCTCGCCAAGGCGATCTATTCCTGGTGGATCGGCGGTCGGGCCCTGGGCTTGCGCAACCTCACGATCGCGCTGGCCGCCATTGGCGCCGCTGCACTCGGCTTGGCACTGATTGCCTGGGGCCTGGTGCCGCTCCCCGAACTTGGCCGACCCGCCTGACCGCCCCGCCGTCGGGTCCGACATACCGGATACGGGCCGCGCGTTAGCGGGATGGTAAGCATGACCGCCTAACCTTCAAGTCTTCATGCGTCCGGCTTTGACCGGCGTCGGCGTTCGTTCTGCGTGGGAAGCCTGACGATGAATTTGCCGGGTTTATTTGAAGAGTTGCTCGTGCGCGGCAACATCCGCAAGACGGACGTCGCGCGCCTCACGACCCTTGTCGGCGGTCCCCTCGAGGTCGACCGCGCCTTGATCGAGCTTCTGTTGACGGTCCACGAGGCCTGCCCGATCCAGGATCCGTCATGGGCGGTTTTCCTCACGGACACCATCGTCACCCATGTCGTCCAGACCGAAGCGCCGCGTGGCTACCTGACCATGGACCAGGCCCAATGGCTGATTGACCTCCTGCACCACGACGGCGGGGTCCAGACCCGCGCCGAGATCGAACTCGCCGTACGCGCCCTGGAGCATGCGCGCTGGGCACCCGTCTCGCTCTCTCGCTTTCTCCTGAAGCAGGTACTGCACGCCGTCGCGGAAGGCACAGGCCCGCTCCGCGGCGGCCAGCCGTTCGCACCGGGCACCATCAGCCCCGACGAGATCGCGCTCTTGGGCCGAATCCTCAGCGCCTACGGCGGAGAGCGGGCCCTGCCGATCACGCGCGAGGAAGCCGACGTCCTGATCGACATCGCGCTCGCCCTGGACCGCGACGAGGCCGCCAACGCGCCGTGGCAGTCGTTCTTCGACAAGGCCGTCACCAACGCCATCCTGGCCGCATCCGGCTATCGCGCGCCGTGCCGTGCCCACGCGCTGGCACTCGATGCGCCGGCCACCACCGACGCCCTGACGCCGGCCAACCTCGCCCAGCGCGCCGTCAGCCTCGAGATCCCCGACATCCTGCGCAACTATCGCGAACTCTCCACCGAAGAACGCGCGCTGGAGCGGCTGGAGTGGCAACGCTATGCCATCATAACCGCCGAGCCCGTCACCGAGATCGAGGCGCACTGGTTGGCCCGCCGCCTGCTGTCCCACGGCGGCCTGCGCACAGGAGAGGCTGCCCTGCTGCGCTGCCTCGGCGCCATGGCCGTCCGCCTGCACCCCGATCTGCAACCGTTGCTGGCGGAAGCGGCCGCTGCGGCGTGATCTGACGAGCCGGCCACACTGCAGCGCAAATTCGCGCCATCCAAGTGACAAGACAGGGGTTTTCTGGTCTTGATCCGGCCGGCTCGCGTGCGCCGAGCCGCCGGCCGCGGAGCCGGCCCGCCTTCGATCGGTGCGAAGAGACGACCAGACGTGGCCATTGAAACCGAAAAGTCTGTTTCGCAGCAGGCGACCCAGGCGCGCGAGTTCCTCCTCGTGGTCGCCCCCGCGCTCGCCGTCATCGCCGCCGCCTTCTGGCTTGCCTTCCAGTTCGTCGAGCCCGCACCGCCGCGCCATGTCGTCATCACAACCGGCTCCCAGACGGGCGGCTACTACGCTTTCGGCCAGCGCTACGCCGAGCTTCTGAAGAAATCCGGGATCGAACTGGAGGTGCGCACCTCGGCGGGTTCTGTGGAAAACCTGGCGCGCCTCGCCGATCGCAAATCCGGCGTCGCCCTGGCACTGCTCCAGGGTGGCATTGGCAGCGAAGCCGCCGCGCTCGGCATCATCTCGCTTGGTCGCGTCTTTCTGGAACCCGTCTGGGTCTTCCACCGCGGCACCACGCCATTGACCCGGCTGAGCAGCCTTGCCGGCAAGCGCATCTCGGTCGGCCCGGAAGGCTCGGGCACGCGCGCGCTGGCCGAGACCCTCCTGAAAGCGAACGGCGTCACCTCGCAAAACGCGAGCTTACTGCCGACCTCAAGCCAGGCAGGCGCGCAGGCCCTGCAGAGCGGCGAAGCCGATGCCTTGTTCCTGGTCGTGGCACCCGAAGCCCCGATCATCCGCCGCCTGCTCGACGCGCCCGGTATCCGGCTCGCCAGCTTCGATCAGGCCGAAGCCATGACGCGCGTCTTTCCCTACCTGACAAAGGTCACGGTACCCATGGGCATGATCGACCTCGTCGGCAACGTGCCCGGCGAGGACGTCACGCTCGTTGCCGCGGAAGCTGCCCTCGTCGCGCATGCCGACCTGCACCCTGCACTGATCGGCCTTCTCGTCGAAGCCGCCCAGCAGATCCATCGCAAGGCCGGCAAGTTCCAGCGCTTCAACGACTACCCCAAGGCCGCAGATCCCGAATTCCCGTTGTCGGAGGATGCCGAGCGCGTCTACTCCGCCGGTGCGCCGTTCCTGCAACGCTACCTGCCGTTCTGGCTCGCAACCTTCCTGGAACGCATGGCCGTGATGGTGCTGCCGATCGCCACCATCCTGCTGCCCCTCGTGAAGATCGTCCCCATGATCTACGACTGGCGCGTCAGAAGCCGCATCTTCTATTGGTACGGACAACTCAAGAAGCTCGAAAAGCAGATCGCCGGCGACTCGGCGGTCGCGAGGACGCCGACCCATCTACGCGAGATCCAGCGCATCGAGGACGCCGTGGCCAACATTCCCGTGCCGCTGTTTTACTCGGTGGACTTCTACGACCTGAAGGCAGCCATCGATCTCGTCGAGCAGAAGCTGCATGCACGGCGCGCCCCCGCCAGACCCGGCGAGGTCACCTGAGCCCGCGCAACCACTCGGACCGCTGGGGACGGCGCTGCAAGGCCAGGCCCAGGCAAGCTACGCGACGGCGGCAAGCCATGACAGGACAGGACAGGACAGGGGCCCCCGCGCGCTGGCCCCGCCGCCAGCCTGCATCAGACGCGTCCTTGACCGTTTGCCATTGGTCGAGTTTACGGCGGGCCCCGCTGGCTCTAGAAAGCTCGGTCGGTACCCGGCCGACGCGCGAGGCAAGCCACCGGGGCCACCCGCGTAGCGTTCGTCACGACCTCCCGGAAGCAGGCCATCCATGTTCAAGAAGATCCTGATCGCGAACCGTGGCGAAATCGCCTGCCGGGTCATCAAGACCGCGCGGCTGATGGGGATCACGACCGTCGCGGTCTACTCCGACGCCGACCGCGACGCCGTGCACGTCGAGATGGCCGACGAGGCGGTCCACATCGGTCCGCCGCCGGCTGCCGAATCCTATCTGCTGATCGACCGCATCGTCGAAGCCTGCCGCCAGACCGGCGCCGAGGCCGTGCACCCCGGCTATGGATTCCTGTCCGAGCGCGAGGCCTTCCCGAGGGCGCTCGCCGCCGCAGGCATCGTCTTCATCGGGCCCAATCCCGCCGCCATCGCCGCGATGGGCGACAAGATCGAATCCAAGAAGGCCGCCGCAAAAGCCAAGGTGTCCACCGTCCCCGGCTACCTCGGCGAGATCGCCGACACCAAGGAGGCCGTCAAGATTGCCGACGAGATCGGCTATCCCGTGATGATCAAGGCCTCGGCCGGCGGCGGCGGCAAGGGCATGCGCATCGCCTATTCACGCGAAGAGGTCGCCGACGGCTTCACGTCCTCGCGCAACGAGGCCAAGGCGAGCTTCGGCGACGACCGCGTCTTCATCGAGAAATTCATCGTCAACCCGCGCCACATCGAGATCCAGGTGCTGGGCGACAAGCACGGCAACGTCATCCACCTGGGCGAGCGCGAATGCTCCATCCAGCGCCGCAACCAGAAGGTCATCGAGGAGGCGCCGTCGCCGCTGCTCGACGACAAGACGCGCGCACAGATGGGCGCCCAGGCCGTCGCGCTCGCCAAGGCGGTCGGCTACGACAGCGCCGGCACCGTCGAGTTCGTCGCCGGCCAGGACCGCTCCTTCTACTTCCTGGAGATGAACACGCGCCTGCAGGTCGAGCACCCCGTCACCGAGCTGGTCACCGGCATCGACCTCGTCGAGCAGATGATCCGCGTCGCCGCCGGCGAGAAGCTGGCGCTGCGCCAGCAGGACGTGAAGCTCAAGGGCTGGGCCGTCGAAAGCCGCATCTACGCCGAGGACCCCTACCGCAACTTTCTGCCCTCCATCGGCCGCCTCGTGCGCTACCGCCCACCCGCCGAAGGCAAGAGCGGCGATGTCACCGTGCGCAACGACACCGGCGTGTACGAGGGCGGCGAGATCTCGATGTTCTACGATCCGATGATCGCCAAGCTCGTCACCCACGCGCCCACGCGCCTAGCCGCCATCGACGCCCAGGCCGACGCGCTCGACGCCTTCGACATCGACGGCATCCAGCACAACATCCCCTTCCTGACCGCCCTGATGCAGCATCCGCGCTGGCGCGAGGGCAAGCTGTCGACCGGCTTCATCGCCGAGGAATACCCCGACGGCTTCAAGCCCCGCGCGCCAAACGCCGAGGAGGCCAACGTGATGGCCGCCGTGGCGGCCAGCATCGACCACCTCACCAACGTGCGCCGTCGCGCCATCTCCCAGCAGATGTCGGGCCGGCCCGTGCGCTTCGCCAACCGGCGCGTCGTCCGCTTGGGCGAGGCCTGGATCGATCTCACCGTCGCAGGCGAGGGGACCCAAACCTGCGAAATTACGCTCGCAGGCCGCCCCGAAGCGACCGCGCCACCCATTACGGTTGCTTCCGACTGGTGGCCGGGCGAACCCGTCTGGCATGGCACGATCGACGGCCACACCGCGTCCCTCGAGGTTCGGCCGATCCTGAACGGCTACCTGCTCGCCTATCGCGGCCTGCGCGTGCCCGCCCACGTGTTTACCGAGCGAGAGGCAGAGCTTGCCCGCCTGATGCCCGAGAAGGTGGCTGCGGACATGTCCAAGTTCCTGCTCTGCCCGATGCCGGGCCTCGTCAAAGCGATCCACGTCACTGCCGGCCAGGAGGTCAAGGCCGGCGATCCGCTGGCCGTCGTCGAGGCCATGAAGATGGAAAACATCTTGCGCGCCGAACGCGACGGCGTCGTCAAAACGGTCAACGCCACGGCCGGCGACAGCCTGGCCGTCGACGCCGTCATCCTCGAGTTCGCCTGAGGCAAGCGCACCCGCCGCCGCCCATCACCCGGCGGCGCTTGAAGGACTTGTTAACGACTCGAGCGCCAACCTTGCGGGCTACGCTTGCAAGGACCGGCGAAAATGACACGTCTCCGCTCCATTGTTGACTGCCTCGACCCGCGCGGACGCTGCGACCGCCGCGGACTACTGGTCGCAGCCCTCGTCCTTTTGTCCATCGAAGCCGCCGGCTTCCTCGGATACACCTTCGGCTGGCTCCACCGTTCGACGCCCATGCTGCGTGCCGCCGAGCTGCTTCTCGCCTGGATCGGCATCGCCATCACCATCAAGCGCCTTCACGATTGCCGCATCTCCGCGGCCTGGCTCGCCGCCGCTTTCGTCGTTGTCATGGGCTGGTGTTTCATCCTCACGCTTGGGGTCGTCCTCGTCGCCGGTCCGGTCGCCATGTCGCCGGACTCAGACCTGTTCACCTGGGTCCTGGTGCTCTCCGCCGCGCCGATGATGGCCGGCGCGATCTGGCTGCATCTCGTCAAGGGTGACCCGATCGCCAACACCTATGGCCCGGTGCCCAACCGTTCGGGCTTTTCCCATCCCCGTGACGCGCGACCCGCCGCCCAGGCTGAAGCGCCCTCGCAGAACCGCCCGGACATCCCGTCGCCCGATCTGTCGCCGGCCTGAAGCGCCACACGACACCCGCGACATCCTTGCCCGATGGACGCGCTTACGCGGCGCTGTCACTGTGCCGCCATCAAGTTTCGCCGCCGCCGTGCTGACGCACCGACCGACGACGGCGCGGCACGAAGGACGAGGCGAGGGCAGGAACCATGCGCAGTTTTCATTTCCCCGGACGCTCCCCGATCTATGCGCGTAGCGCCATGTGCGCCACGTCGCATCCCCTCGCGTCCACGACAGCGGTCGACATCCTGCGCAAAGGCGGCAATGCCGTCGACGCCGCCGTCGCCGCCTGCGCCGTGCTGTGCGTTGTGGAACCAGCCATGACTGGCATCGGCGGCGACTGCTTTGCCATGATCGCCAAGCCCGGCGCCGCCCCCATCGGCTTCAGTGGCTGCGGTCGCGCCCCGCGCGGCGCCGAGGCGAGCTGGTTCGCGGCCCAGGGCATCACGTCGATCGAGATGACGAGCCCCCACGCCGTCAACGTGCCCGGCTCGATCGACGGCTGGGGCGAGATCTTGGCGCGCCACGGCACGATCGGCCTCGACCGCGCCCTGTCACCAGCCATCGACCTGGCCGAGCAGGGCTTCCCCGTTGCCCCCCGCGTCGCCTTCGATTGGGCGAGGGGTGCCGCCAAACTGTCGCGGCACGAGGGCGCTCGCACCCATTACCTGCCCACCGGTCGGCCACCACGCGTAGGCGAGATCGTAAGACTGCCCGCACTCGCCGCCACCCTGCGCCGAATTGCCGAGCACGGCCGCGACGGCTTTTACGCCGGCCCCGTGGCCGACGACCTCGTCCAGACGCTGAGCGCCCTCGGCGGCCTGCATCGCCTGGACGACTTCGCAGTCCAGCGCTCCAGCGAGGTCGAGCCGATCAGCGTGAAGTATCGCGACGTCGAACTCTACGAGCTGCCGCCGAGCAACCAGGGCCTCGTCGCCCTTCTGCTCCTGCGCATGCACGATCGCCTCGGCCTCACCTGCGCCCCCGACAGCGCCGAGCGCTATCACGCGCTGCTCGAATGCGCCCGTCTCGCCTATGCCGTCCGCGACCGCTATCTCGCCGATCCCGACCCGGCCACCGTCCCCGTCACCGAGATCCTGACCGACCGTTACGTGGACGGCCTCCTGGACCGCATCGATCTGAAACGCCGCAGCCCCGATCTCGGCCCGGTCCCGAGCCCCGTCGGCTCCGACACTACCTACCTGACCGTCGTCGACGCGGACGGCATGGCCGTCTCGTTCATCAATTCGCTGTTCTCTGATTTCGGCTCCGGCATCGTCGGACCCAACTCCGGCGTCGTCCTCAACAACCGCGGGCAGGGCTTCTCCATCGAGCCCGGTCATCCCAACGTCATCGCGCCGGGCAAGCGCCCCCTGCACACCCTTGTCCCCGCCTACGCGACGCGTAACGGCCGCCCCTGGCTGAGCTTCGGCGTCATGGGCGGCGCCTTCCAGCCGACCGGTCACGTCTTCGTGCTGACCAGCCTCACCGACCACGGGCTCGATCCCCAGGAGGCGCTCGATCTGCCACGCATCTTTTTCGAGGGCGGCGAGACGGTGATCGAGGAATCGGTGCCCGCTGACGTGCGCGCGCAATTGGAAGCCATGGGCCACACACTGCGCGTGCGCGAGGTCGCCTGGGGTGGCGGGCAGATCGTGCTGTTCGATCACGATAACGGTGTGCTCGTCGGCGCCTCCGACGCCCGCAAGGACGGCTGCGCGTCGGGCTGGTGATCGCGTCCGCTCGACCCGCTCTGCAGCCCGCGACCGTCGCAGACCCAGCGCCAAGAGCGGCATCCGCAGCTGCAAAGCGGGCCGTCTATCGAGAACTTCGATGGCAGCGCGACCCATGCAGCACCACGCACCCCATCATCCCTCATCGAGCTTGCCGCGGCACCGGCCCGGCAAAACCGCGGCAAGGCAGAACGCTTGCTCGATGGCGGTGCCCTCGGCACCAGACGACGGCTAGGCGGCCGCCCCGACTTGGCCCGCGGCCTGGCGCAGCGAGGCAAGGATCGGCTCGTAGGCTTCCTCGTCGCGCTCCTCGGGATAGACCATGGCCACGGGATAGGTGAACCGGCGCGCGCGCCTGACGAGGCGCAACCGCCCTTCCGCGACATGCGGCGCCACAACACGCAACGGGAAGTAGGCCGATCCCCTGGCATGCAACAGATAATCGATGCCCAGCGTCCCCAGATCGAGGTTGAGACCCGGCTTGCTCAGCTCCGGGAAGGCGGCGGCATGATCGGTCTGAAACTCAGGCCCCCAGTCGATGAAGACGTAGTCGTCGCGGCCGGAGCGGCCACTGCGCCCGCTGGCCACCTGCACGAAAACCTCGTCAAACAGGGGCTCTGTCGCAAATCCCGGCGGATGGGAGGGGCGGTACATCACCGCAAGGTCGAGCGTGCCCTCCGCCATCCTCTGAGCCAGCATCGGCGTCGTCCCACTCGACGCGCTGACGGCGATATCGGGAATGTGCTGGCGCATCCACGCCACCCAGTGCATCAGGAATCCGTCCCACAGCGGCAGATGCGCGGCGACGGCCAGGTGATCCCGGTGCGCTTCCGACAGGCCGATCTCGCGCAGCGCGTGCTGCCAGACCCGGACCATCGCTTGCGCGTGTTTTTGGAACTGCGCGCCCGCAAGCGTCATCTCCGCGCCCGATTTGGAACGCGCGAACATCGCTTGTCCCAGCTGATCCTCGAGGCTCTTGATGCGCGCGCTCACCGTCGACTGCGTCACGTTGAGCTTGCGACCGGCTTCGATGAAGCTGCCGGTCTCCGCGACGATCAGGAAGGTACGCGCGAGTGTGATATCCATCGCCGAGAGACGCCAACCAGGAGGTTTTGCACAACTATCGAAATTTCCGATTGGGGTCACCGGAAAATTCCGTTTGTGATACCACTTGAATCTCACCAAATTCCGTCTGCTCCGATTTCGAGTCGGGCATCAACGGAAGGACGAACGCCATGAAGGCCAAAACTGCAAAGCCTGCTGCCAAGAAGGCTGCCAAGGCTCCGGCCAAGAAGGCCCCTGCCAAGAAGAAGAAGAAGTAAGCATGTCGATGCGGAGCTGGCCGTGAGACGATTATTTGCGTGCGCGGCTGGCATCGTTGCTGCCCTTCCATGGATCTTCCCAGCGTCCGCGGCATCGCTCACCAACCGGGATACCCGGGAGCACACGGTGACGATCCTCGAAAGGTCTCAGGCGAGCGTCTCGCGAGCGCTCAAGCCGGAGGAGACGCTGCAGGGGATCTGCGGGAAGGGCTGCATCCTGCGCCTCAATGGCAGCGAGCGGCACGAGTTCATCGTCGAACCCGACCAGCGCCTGTCCATCGAAGGCGGCGATATCTTCCTGGATGGCATCGACACACCGTCGCAGCCGAGCCAGGACACCCCCAATCCTCCGGCATCGCCGCCACCCCGGTGAGGGGCGGCAACGTTGCCAGATATCAGGGGTTCGCGAACGCGGACGCCCGGAACGGCCAGCCGTCCCGGGCGTCTTTGTATGCGCCGCGCGTAGTGCGCCATTCCGGCGCGCTGCCGGCTAAAGCGGACCCTCGGTCATGCGGATCGGCCCGACGATGTCCCGGAATGTCTCCGCCAGCGCCATGTCCACTTCGGCCATCGACACGGTCCGGCCGAGGTCGACGAGGCTCGTCACGCCCTGATCGGCAATCCCGCACGGGATGATGCCCGTGAAATGATCCAGCTCTGGCTCGACGTTGATGCTCAGTCCGTGGAAGCTGACCCATCGGCGCAATCGGATTCCGATAGCGGCGATCTTCTCCTCCGCGTCCGGACCTTTCTCCGGTCGCGGCACCCACACGCCGACGCGGCCAGGCCGGACCTCCGCGCGAACCCCAAAGCGCGCCAGCGTCGCGATCACCCACCGCTCCAACAACGATACGAAGGCGCGCACATCGCCCGCCCGCCGTCTGACGTCGAGCATCACATAGACCACGCGCTGGCCCGGCCCGTGATAGGTGTAGCGCCCGCCGCGGCCAGTCACGTGGACGGGAAAGCGCTCCGGCGCAACGAGCTCGGCGGGCTGCGCACTCGTGCCCGCCGTGTAGAGCGGTGGATGCTCGAGCAGCCAGATCATCTCCAGCGCGCGACCATCCGCAATCGCGGCGACCCGGGCCTCCATCGCGCGGACCGCATCGAGATAGTCCACGCGCCCCTGCGAGACCGCCCATTCTACGATCGGCAGCACCGCCGCTGCGCGGCCCGTGGGTGATGAAACGTCAGCCATTCTCTCGTCCCGGGATGGCCACTCGCCCCTCGATCGCCGTCGACCGGCACATCAGCAAGGCACAGCATCTTGCAGCCCTCATCGGGCTCTGATACTGCAAGCCCCTGCGAAGCGCGACCGGCTTGTTGGCCGCGCGTCGGTCCGCTATACAGCGGGCACCTTCCAAAACGCGGTCGTGGCGGAATTGGTAGACGCACTACCTTGAGGTGGTAGCGGGGCAACCCGTGGAAGTTCGAGTCTTCTCGACCGCACCAGTTCGGCTCGGCCCGACGCAGGGCAAATGCCCGCGCCGGGCCGGCGCCGCACAACCGTCCCGGGCGTCCTCGGCTGCAAGCTGAACGACACGCCGCAATCGGCCGGCTGTCCCGCCTCATTTCACCTGAAACCGGACGAAGCCCCCCGCGTGACGCTCACCGGCCGGGCGGCAATCGGCCGCGCAACCCCGGCGCCCAATCCTCCCGCGACGGCAACGCCTCGACCGGCTCGGCTTTGCCGTCGTCCACAGCACGTCCCCTGAACGTGTGGCCCCACGCCGACATCGCCGGCCCCTGCACACGCGGCCCGGTCGGCTCGTCATCCAGGCGGCGAAGCGAACCCGTATCGGGCATCGTCTGCGCCGTCCACCCCGACGCCGTGCCGGACGCGTCCCCCGGTTCGCTGCGCGCCGCAGCCCCGCCAGCCTCGCGCGGCGCCACCCGCGCCACATCCAACTCGCGCATCTGGCGCGGCAGCAGCGGCTCAAGCTCCCCCTCGTAGCGCGCAACAACCGCCACCGGCTGCACCGCCGTCAGATGCACCACCCGAAACCCGCCCGCCTTCAAGCCCGCCAAGATTGCGGGCAGCGCTTTGGCCGTCACGGACTTGATGTCGTGGAACAAAACGATGCCGCCCCTGCGGGCCGCGACCCGCTGCAACGTGCGCCGTGCAAGAAAACCCGGATCGCTGACGAAGCTGTCGTCGGAGACGACGTCGACGGTGAAAGTCGCGATATCGCGCTTTGCCAGGTAGCCGACAAGGCCGCGGCTGTCGTTCAGTCCCGGAAAGCGGAAGAACGGAGCGATAGGCTGCCCCGCCGCACGCGTGATCGCGGCAACACCAAGCTCGATCTCACGCTCCGCGCGCAGACCACGCACCTGGGTGAGGATGCGATGCGACCACGTGTGCGTCCCCAGCGTATGTCCCCGCGCCAGCACGTCGCGCACCGTCTGCGGATGCGCCACCGCCATGCGGCCAACGGCGAAGAAAGTGGCCTTGGTGCAGGCCGCGTCCAGCGCATTGAGGATCGGCGTGGTGATCCACGGCACCGGACCGTCGTCGAACGTGAGCACCACTTCCATCGGCGCCAGCAGCGGCCCAGCCTTCGCCTGCCGCGTCAGGTCGCCGTAGACGCCGCCCCCGCGCGCATCGATCGCCACCGTGCGAGACACACCGAGCGCGCCCTCGCGATCCCGGCAGTCGGCCGCGGCAAGGGGCATTGCCCCGAGCGAAAGCGCGACGCCGGCGCCAATGAGGGATGGCAGGATCGCCAAACGATAACGAACCCTCATGGGTCCCTCATGCTCACCAGCGTTGAAGGCGCCCACTGGAGCCCCAGCCAGCCGCCGACAGGCCGCCACGGCGTCAGAATGTCGTGCCGAACGCACGCTGCTGCCACGTCGGCTCGGCCGACACACGCGGTCGCGGCGCGATCACGACGGCCGGGGGAGGGGGCGCGGTGGCTTGCTGCACGGGCTGTGGCGCGGGCTGGCCATAGCGCGGCGGCGGCGGCGCCTCGGCCACGGGCACCGGCGGTAGCGGCTGACCAGACGCCGGAGCGATTTTCGTGACCTGAACCTGGCCCGACTGCAGCCACGTCATCGCACGCCCTGCCATCGGGTTGGCCGCGAGCAGTGTCTTACGGCGCTGGAACTCTCTCTCCGCCAGTGCGTCATAGCTCGCGATGGTCGTGGCCTTGCCCTTGGGCACCAGGTGCACGATCCGGAATTGGCGCTGGGCGAGCCGGTCGAGCAACGACTTCAAGCCGCGCGCCGTCGACGGCTGGATGTCGTGGAACAGCACGATGCCCTTCTTCCTGGATTCGAGCCCGCGCATCACTCGGTCGATGACCACCTGGGCGGACTGCGTCCGGTAATCGAGGGCATCGACGTCGATCGAGAAGATACCCATGTCGCGGGAGCGCAAGTGGTGCTGGGTGCGCGCGGAATCGCTGAGATAGGGGAAGCGAAAGAACGGCGCAATCGGCATCCCCGCCGCCATCCGCACCGCACTGAAGCCCAGCTCAATCTCTTTTTGTGCCGCCTCGCTCGACAGCGTCCGCAGATTGCGGTGCGACCAGGTATGCGTGCCCACCGTATGCCCGCGCCGCAGCATTTCGCGCACGGTCTCGGGATCCGACACGGCCATCCGCCCGACCACGAAGAACGTCGCACGTGTGCAATGTGCGGCAAGCGCATCGAGCACCATGCGCGTGTTGTGGCGCAACGGTCCGTCGTCGAACGTCAGCACCACCTCGCCATCGCGCAGAAACGAGACGTCCTTGTACTGCTGCTGGCCGAACTTCGGCCCACCCTGGGTGTCGATCTCGACGACGCGCGACACGCCCAGCGCAGCGGGATTGCCCGCGCACGACTGTCCGCCGCCCGACTGGGCGTGCGCCGCCTGGGTGAGGGCAAGCATCGACACGATGGCGATGGAAAGTCGTCGCATGGAAGTTCCCCGCGGCGTCTGCCGCTCATTGTCCCTGCATTCGCGCACGCATGCCCCTGTGCCCCGTGGGCCCCTTTCCCCGGTCGACCCCATGCGCTGCTCACCGTAGACCCGGCTCACCCGCCCACTCCGGCCACATGCGCGCATCATTCGGCGTCGTCGGCTGGGGCCTTTCGGACTTGGCGGCGGCTCTCCTTCGGGCAACAAGATACACGCGAGGCTGCGGCCGATCCAGCAGCCCCCGGTTCACGCTTCTGCCCAGAACCGGTTTCACACGTAGCCGGGCCGACGCCACATGCTTCATCACGACACACTTACATGGCGCGACGGGGGCGTGGCAATGACGCCAATGTCACGCCCCGGCAGCGAAAAATCGCAGCCGGGCAAGACACGACCGCCAGCGCTGTGCTAACGGCTTGCCACCCGGATCGGCACCCGATCGGCCATCGATCGTGGGCCTCGGTGGCAGAGCCCGCGTCCGTGCCGCGTCGGGCCCGACGCCAATCCGCCGTCCCAGGACGTCCTCGAAGACGACCCCATCACGTGCGAGCCCCCAGGTATGCGCGAACCGAGCCTTGAACACCGCCCGGAGGACGCTGCGCCGCCCACCAGCGAGACGCTGGTGCCGCAAGTGGCAGAGGCGCTCGCCGCCGGCCGCGGCGACGAGGCCCGCGCCCTCGTCGACAAGCTGCGCACACCCGACCTGGCTGACGTCATCGAGCTGTTGTCGCCGGAGCACCGGGTCGCCCTGATCCAGGCGCTGGGCACCGACTTCGATTACGAGGTGCTGTCGGAGATCGACGAGACGGTCCGCGACCAACTCCAGGAGGCGCTGCCCAACGAGTTGCTGGCACGCGCCGTCACCGAGCTTGAGACCGACGACGCCGCCTACGTCATCGAGGGCATGGAGGAGGCCGACAAGGCCGAGATCCTCGCCCAGATCCCGACCAGCGAGCGCGCCGCGCTGGAGCGCATCCTCGAGTACCCCGCCGAAAGCGCCGGCCGCATCATGCGCGCCGAGTTCGTCGCCGTCGCCCCGTACTGGACCGTGGGGCAGGTGATCGACTACATGCGCGAAAGCGACGATCTGCCCGATACCTTCTCCGAAATCTTCGTCGTCGATCCGACCTACCGCGTGCTGGGTGCGCTCGACCTGTCGCGCCTGCTGAGAACCAAGCGCACCGTCACGATCGAGACGATCATGAACCCGGAGCGCCACGTGACGCTCGCCACCGCCGACCAGGAGGAGGTGGCCCGCCAGTTCAAGCGCTACGACTTGATCTCGGCCCCCGTCGTCGATGAGAACAACCGCCTCGTCGGCGTCGTCACCGTCGACGACATCATGGAAGTGATGCAGGAGGAGGCCGACGAGGACATGCTGGCGCTCGCCGGCGTCGGTGACGAGAGCCTGGCCGACAGCGTGCTTTGGACATTGCGCAGCCGCGTGCCCTGGCTGCTGGTCAACCTGGGCACCGCCATCCTGGCCTCGCTTGTCATCAAGCTGTTCGACGCCACGCTCGACCAGATGGTCGCCCTCGCCGTTCTGATGCCGATCGTGGCGTCCATGGGCGGCAACGCCGGCACCCAGACCATGGCCGTCACCGTCCGCGCGCTCGCAACCAATCGCATCGGCCCCGTCAACGCACCGCGAATCATCGCCCGCGAGGCCGTCGTGGGTCTGCTGAACGGCTTCATCCTGTCCTTCGCCATCGCGCTCGTGGTGTTCTTCTGGTTCGGATCCTCCAAGCTCGGCGCGGTGATCGGCGCGGCCATGATCGTCAATCTGTTTGCCGCCGCGATCGCCGGCATTCTCTTTCCCCTGGCGCTCGACCGCTTCAAGCTCGATCCCGCACCGGCCTCCGGCGTGCTCGTCACAACGGTGACCGACGTCATCGGTTTCTTCTCGTTCCTGGGCCTGGCCTCGATCTGGCTGTTGTGAGAGCACCATGGCCCAGCCGACCGCACCCCAGCCCGCCTTCGCCATCCGCCCCGTCGCCGCCTGTGACGAAGCCGAATGGCGTGGGCTCTTCGCCGCCTACATCGCATTCTACAAAGCCGAGATCTCCGGCGACGTCATCGCCGCGACCTTCGCCCACCTCCTCGACCCCGGTCGGGACGACATGATCGGGCTCGTCGCGGTTGATCTCGACGGCCGCCTCGCCGGCCTCGCCCACATCGTCTTCCATCCCTCGACCTGGGCGGCGACGGGCTACTGCTATCTGGAAGATCTGTTCGTCGCCCCATCAACCCGCGGCCGCGGCATCGGCCGGCAACTGATCGAGGCCGTCTATACCGAGGCCGATCATCGTGGTGCAGGCCGCACCTATTGGGCGACACACGCCAGCAACGCACCGGCGCGAGGGCTCTATGACCGGATGGCGCGCCTCGCCCCGTTTGTTCAGTACCGGCGCTGAGTGCGATCCGGGAAACTGACGGCCGCCTGCTACGAAATCCATCAGAGCGCAGCGCACGGCCGCCATCCGCCAATGATGCGGGCGAGATGCCAGGAAGCCGCAACCCGCTGACGGGACGCCCCCGGCGGGACGATATCGGCATCCACGCCGTTATCGTTCAGCCAGAATCCGTCAGGCCGTGCCAAAAGAAAGAGCCCCGTCTCGGGGGAGAGACGGGGCTCGAGAGCCCTCCGCCATCAGGGTTCTTGGGGGGACATGGCGGAAAGCACGTAGCTAGAGACGTAGCTATTGACAAACACGAGTACATGAGCGCACCGCCGCCCGCCATGGCCCTTGCGCCAGGCAGACCGCCTTACACACAAGTTTTCCACAGAAAACCGCTGCTCGCGGTTGACACAGCGTTCAGCGACTGAAGCAAACGCGATTCCGCGCACTCGACCGAATGCACACCATCCGGTTGCGGATCAGCTCGTCGGCGCCCCCAGCTTACGCGTCAGGTTCTCGAACTCGCGCCTGAGGTCCTCGTTCTTGAAGATCTGCTCGAACGTCGGCGCCTCCAGCTTCTGGATCGCCTCGAACGAGGAGGTGCTGTCGCGCATCAGGTTGCGCAGCTGGAAACTGGCCTCCACCGTCTCATAGGTGTTGTCGGCGATCTTGAGGTCATGCGTCGCCCGCTGCCGGGCCCGCGCGATCTGTTCGCGCTGCTGCATCAGATAGCGCCGGTAGCCCTTGGCGGCCTCCTCGGCCACCTTCTGACTCTCCCGGTTCGCCTCCAGCGTGCGACGCTGATCAGCCCGGTTCTCCGCCCGCATCAAATCCTGCGTCTTGCGCCGGGCCGAGGCGATGTCCTTCAGGATCGCATCCAGCTTGGGCATGTACTGCGTATCGATCTTCTCGATGGTGGAATCCTGCGCCCGCACGAGCAGGGCGAAGAGCGCCGCATGCATGGCGAAATATTTGCGGGCCGCGGCCAGATTGTCGCCGGACGACGCCATTAGCTTGCCCAGTTGCGTGTCGATCACCTTGGCCGCATCGAACGTGGCCACCAGCCGCACCAGATCGCCCGACAACACGCTCTCCAGCAGCATGTCGACTTGGCCCGGCTCCAGCTTGACCCCGGATTTCTCCAGGCCAGCATGAACCTCGGCCTTCGCAGAGCCGATCGCCGTGCGATTGGCCTCGATCTTCTGTTTGGCCGCCTCGATGTCCTTGGCAAGACTGTCCACCGTATCGGCCAGCACACCCGGCAGCAGCGAATCCTTTGGCGCGGTCAACTGCTTTTCACGGTATTTGACGATGTTCGCCTCGAGTTCGGAGATGTTGCGGCGCAACGTTTCGATGCGCTTTTGCACCTCCACCACCGGCGTGTCCGTGACCACGCCCAGCGCCGAATCGAGCAGGTCGCGCACCTTTTGCTCGCGGTCCTCCCGCGTTTCCGTCCACAGCGGCGGCACCACGAACTCATTCTTGCTCGGCAGCTTGCGCGCGTCGGACCGCTGGCGGGCGGTGTCCTGGAGGATGGCGTCGATCGCCGCCATCAGCTTCTTGGCCTGCTCGTAGGAGAGATTGCCCTCGCGCGGATCGCGGACGGCGGGCGCCTCCGCGTTGGCGCCCGGTTTAGTCCCGGACTTGGCAGCATCTGCGGGCCCCGCCTGCGCCAAGCGCGCGGCGTCCTCGCCAACCGCCCGGCGAATGAGATCGCCCAGGGTGTCCCGGGTCGCCGACTGGGCGCGGACCGCATCGGCATGACCGACGGCAGCTGCAACCAGAACCAGCCCGCTTCCCAGCAACACCGCCGGCAGCCGTCCAAGGCGCATCGTCATGACCCGCATCCTCCAAACCTCGGCCCAACAACGCTGAAAAATCGGGCGATACGATGATATCGGACCGCGCGCCCCGGTTTTGAAGGCCCGCGATCAGGCCGGGCCGGCCGATGCCTCGCGCACCAGCGCCAAAAGCTCGGGCGTCACCTGCCGGGCGTCGCTCAGCACCGCCACATGCGAAATCGATGCCGGTCCGCCGGTCAGCCGCCCTACCGCGAACAGGGCCGGGGAGGGCGCCCGGCGGGCCGCGAGCCCGAGCCGCACGTCCCGCGCCGAGACGGCGAGCGCCCCGAACGGAGATTGCGTCGACAGCCAGATACAACCCGAAACGACACCGATCTGCAGGCCCGGCACGTTCACCCGGATCTCCCGCAACAGGTGCTCCGCCAGGATCCGATAAGCCTTCCCGCGCGCCAGAACCGCCGCAATTTCCGCATCGCCCGCCACCGCCGGCGTCGAAACGCGAACCGCTGGCCCCGGCGACGACCCAGCCGCCGCGCCATCAGTCACACTCTGGCCTGTTGCGCTCGGTCCCACCGCACCGGCACCCGTCGACGCGGCAGGAAACGGCCGGACCGGTGGCCCCGGGGCAGGGTACGGCGCCGCCGGCGCACGCGGCAGCGGTGGCGGACGGAACGGCAGCGGCCGCGCGCTTGCACCATCCAGGCCCGGCGATGCCGGCGGCCCCGCGACCGTCCCGCCGCCCGCGGCGACAGAGCGCGCAGCTTCCCCGTCGACCTTGCGCGCCGGCGCACCCAGCCCCGACAGCGCCGAAGGCGACAAATAGATGGGCCGGCCACCGTTGTGATGGATCCGCTCCAGCCACGAGGCCCACGCGAACATGAAGCCCTGGTGGCGCAACCAGTCGATGATGTCGTTGCGATGGGCGAGGTTCTGTTCACGGATCGCTGACATCCACGCGGCGAGGTCGCGCCCCGTGTCGGCCTCCAGGCTCGACAGGAACTCGCGCTCCATCTCCGCGTAGTCCGTGGTCATGCCGGCTCCCCCTAGACCCAGCGTCGCGAGCGCTCCTTGTATTCCCGCCATGCCGCGCCGAACCGCGCCTCCAAATGCCGTTCTTCGGGCAGGATGGCAAGCCATGTCACCGCCAATGCAAAAGGCACCGCGAGGATTGCGAACCAGACATTCTTGCTGAGCTCCGCCGCACCCAGCAGCAGCATGACGTCGGCCACGTAGATCGGATTGCGAAACCGGCGATAGGGCCCCCAGGTGACGAGAGCGTCGGCGCCCCGGTCGGGCCGCACCGTGGTCCGCGCCCGGTAGAGCGTCACGATCGCCCAAGCCGCAAGCGCGACGCCAGCGGCACCGATCCCCAGCCCGACCATGCGCGCAGGCGTATCGTCGAGCCCCGGCCACGTCAGCGGCACGCGGCGGCCGAGGAACACCGCGGCCACCGCTGCCGCCACGAGCAGCATCGGCGGCCAGGGTAGGGAGCTCGGGCGATTCGTCGAAGCGTTCATCGTCACACAGTGTTCTGCCAGGGCATCGCGATCAAGTGCCCGCTGTTTGCGCCCACGCGACACGCCCACGCCACACACACTGGCGCCGCCGCCACCGCCCCCTTGCCCCGCCCCCGCCGCGCCGGTATCTGTCGGCGGCCTCGCGCCATGACAACGCGAGCCCAATCCACCTTACGCCGCGCTGGTAGGCGGCGAGTGAGAGGAGAACGAGCCGATGTCCGACGTCATCTTGACCTTCCCCGACGGCGCCAAGAAAGCCGTACCCGCCGGCACCACCGGCGCCGAGGTCGCCAAATCCATTTCACCGTCGCTCCTGAAGCGAACCGTCGCCATGAGCCTCGACGGCGTCCTTGTCGATCTGGCCGACCCGATCGCGGCGGACGCCGCCATCCGCTTCATTGCGCGCACCGATCCCGAAGCCCTGGAGCTGATCCGCCACGACGCCGCCCACGTCATGGCCGAGGCCGTGCAGGCCTTGTGGCCCGGCACCCAGGTGACGATCGGCCCCGTCATCGAGAACGGCTTCTATTACGACTTCGCCAAGGAGGAACCCTTCCATCCGGACGATCTGGCGAAGATCGAAAAGAAGATGGCCGAGATCATCCAGAAGAACGCGCCCTTCACAAAGGAGGTGTGGTCGCGCGATCGCGCGAAGGAGCACTTCCGCCAGCAGGGCGAAAAGTTCAAGGTCGAGCTCGTCGATGCCATCCCCGAAGGCCAGGACCTCAAGATCTACCGCCAGGGCGAATGGCTCGATCTGTGCCGCGGGCCCCACATGGTCTCGACGGGCCCGATCGGCCAAGCGTTCAAGCTGCAGAAGATCGCAGGCGCCTATTGGCGAGGCGACTCGAACAACCCGATGCTGCAGCGGATCTACGGCACCGCCTGGGCCACGAAGGAGCAACTGGACCTCTACCTCAAGCAGATCGAGGAGGCCGAGAAGCGCGACCACAGGAAGCTCGGCCGAGAGATGAACCTGTTCCACTTCCAGGAGGAGGCGCCCGGCGCCGTCTTCTGGCACCCCAAGGGCTGGACGCTGTTCCAGACGCTGATCGCCTACATGCGCCGCCGCCAGCAGTCAGCCGGCTACCAGGAGGTGAACTCCCCCGACATGATGGAGCGCTCGTTCTGGGAGGTCTCCGGCCACTGGCAGAACTACGGCGAGCACATGTTCACCACCGAGCTGCCCGACGAGCGCATCTTCTGCTGCAAGCCGATGAACTGCCCGGGCCACGTGCAGATCTTCAAGCACGGCCTCAAGAGCTATCGCGACCTGCCGCTCAAGATCGCCGAGTTCGGCAAGGTGCACCGCTACGAGCCTTCGGGCGCGCTGCACGGCATGATGCGCGTGCGCCACTTCACCCAGGACGACGCGCACATCTTCATCACCGAGGACATGCTCGAAGCCGAGTGCATGGCGATCAACGATCTGATGCTGTCGATTTACGCCGACTTCGGCTTCGACGAGATCGTGGTGAAGCTCTCCACGCGGCCCGAAAAGCGCGTCGGTTCCGACGATCTGTGGGATCGCGCCGAGGCCGTCATGGGCAAGGTGCTGGAGAAGATCGCCGCCGAAGGCCAGGGCAAGATCAAGACGTCGGTCAACCCCGGCGAGGGTGCGTTCTACGGCCCGAAGTTCGAGTACGTGCTGCGCGACGCCATCGGCCGCGACTGGCAGTGCGGCACCACGCAGGTCGATTTCAACCTGCCCGGCCGGCTCGGCGCGTTCTACATCGACGACCACTCCAACAAGATCACGCCGGTGATGATCCACCGCGCCATGTTCGGCTCACTCGAACGCTTCACCGGCATCCTGATCGAGAACACGGCCGGCCATTTCCCGCTGTGGCTCGCGCCGCAACAGATCGCGGTCTGCACCATCGTCTCCGACGCCGACGACTACGCGCATCAGGTGCTTGCGAAACTGAAGGCGGCGGGCTTGCGCGGCGAGGTCGACGTCAGGAACGAGAAGATCAACTACAAGGTGCGCGAGCACTCCCTCGCCAAGGTCCCCGTCCTCATGGTCGTCGGCAAGCGCGAAGCCGAGGAAGGCAAGGTCTCGATCCGCCGTCTGGGCTCAGACAAGAACGAGGTGATGACGCTCGACGCCGCCATCGCCGCGTTGGTTGACGAAGCCGTGCCGCCGGATGTGCGGCGGTCGGCGTCGCGCAAGGCTGAGGCGGCGTGATGGGAGCGCCGCACCGCAGCCCTATGCCGTCTACTGGAGCATCTACACCGACCTGCGCGGGCGGCAGCAATTTCGCAAGCTCTATTGGGACCGTCTCAAAGACCTGATCGGCCGCCCAGCCAAGCTCGTGGGCATTGAGCGCGAGGAGCTTTGGCCGAGCGGGCTACCCGCGCCAGAACTGCGCTGCCATGTCTGGAGGTTCTACAAGGCGGACAGCCTATCCGATGTAATTCTCGAGACGATGCGCGCCGCATTCCGCGTCGCCCCGACGTGGCGGATTCTCATTCCCCCTCAAAAGGACGCGACCGACGCCGAATCTTTCGAGATCCTTTGGGATCGAAAACCCGAACACGTCGCAAGCGGACAGCTTCCGCTTCCCCTGCTGAACTCGATCATGATCGGGCTCCACCGTGATACCGGGTTTCGCATTGGACCTGGATACACCGTCGAGGGTGACCTGAGACCCGCAAACTCCTCCAGATTTGGGTAGAGTCCGTCGATCCAGGAAGGAGACGGACGATGAGGAAGTCGCGGTTCACCGAGGAGCAGATCATCGCGGTCCTGCGCGAGCAGGAGGCGGGGCAGCCGACGGCGGATGTGTGCCGCCGGCACGGCATCAGCTCGGCGACGTTCTACAAGTGGAAGGCGAAGTTCGGCGGCATGGACGTGTCGGACGCCAAGCGCCTGCGCGCACTGGAGGACGAGAACGCGAAGCTGAAGAAGCTGCTCGCCGAGGCGATGCTCGACAATGCGATCCTGAAGGACGTGACCAGCCGAAAGTGGTGACGCCCGCCGCCCGACGGCAGGCCGTGGCGCACGCGTGCCAGGTGCACGCGGTGAGCCAGCGGCGGGCATGCTCCGCACTGAATGTCGATCGCTCGACGATCCGTTACCGCCACCGTTGCGCCGGCGACGCCGATGTGCGGCTCCGCATTCGGGAGCTCGCCGCCCATCGGCGCCGCTTCGGCTACCGGCGTCTGCATTTCCTGTTGGACCAGGAGGGCGTGAAGATGAACCAGAAGAAATTCCGCCGGATCTACCGCGAAGAAGGGCTGAAGGTCAGGAAGCGGTCGGGGCGCAAGCGGGCGCTTGGCATGCGGGCGCCGATCGCGCTGCCGTCCGGCCCGAACGAGCGCTGGTCGCTCGACTTCGTGTCGGACAGCTTCACCGACAGCCGGCGTTTCCGCGTGCTGGCGATCGTCGACGACTTCACGCGCGAGTGTCTCGCACTGGTGGCCGACACCTCACTTTCGGGCCCCCGCGTTGCGCGTGAGCTGGATGCCGTCATCGCGCGGCGCGGCAAGCCGAAGTCGTGCGTGTCCGACAACGGCACGGAGTACACCAGCATGGCGATCCTGAAATGGAGCCGGCAGATGCGCATCGACTGGCACTACATCGCGCCCGGAAAGCCCCAACAGAACGCGTTCGTGAAAAGCTTCATCGGCCGCCTGCGCGACGAGTGCCTCAACGAGACGGCGTTCTCATCGCTCTCAGAGGCCCGATTGCTGCTGGCCGAGTGGCGTGACGATTACAACCGCGTGCGCCCGCATTCGGCGCTCGCGAACCTGACGCCGGAGGCTTACCGCACCCGGCATCTCGCCCTTGCGGCAACCGCCATCCAAGGGCAAAACTTCACCCCAGGACTCTCCCTCTGAGTGGAGGAGAATGGGGTCTCAGGTCAAGGGCAGAAAGCGTCGACAGCATCGGCCCGGCACATCCGTGGTGGCAGCCGGTCCCCGTGGAGCTTTCGAGGTGTGCTGGCGCTACCGCGTCCAGACATCGACGAAGCGGGAATTGACAGACGAGCATTGTCCGCGCCTGCTGTCGGCGCTCGGCTCGGAGCGATCCGCACTCATCGATGTCGACAAGCGAACCGACGATACCGGGCCATTTCAACTTACAATCCGTCAACGCTTTGACGATGCGACAGTTGGCGAGGTCATGTCCAAGGTGTTTGCTCACGCCGTCGGCATGCACGTTTCCGGCGCCCTTTCCGATGACCTGCGGTTGTTCCGCCTGACGGGTGAATGGTGCAACCAGTGGTTCCACCAAACTCAACTACTGTCCTTCGAAGTGCTGGAAGTCTGAAACTGACACCACGCCTGCGCTGTCATCCCGGTGCTCGTCACCGGGGTCCATCCATCCGCGAGTACAGCGCGTGCCGCACCATGGATCGGGGGCACAAGGCCCCCGATGACAGGTCGAGGGCGGGCGGCGAACAGGTGCCAGAAGCGCGTCCAGGCGCACGCCCCCGGTCCAAGAGCGCGAGGGGCGGACAGCCTCTCGCTGGCCGCGAGGCCACGACGCGCCGCCCGCCCCCTACCGGCCGAACCAGCCCGGCAACGGATAATCCCGCTCGTCGAGCTTCAACTCGACCAGGCAGGCGCTGCGATAGCGCGCATAATCGCCGGACATGGCGTGCCAGTCGCCGGACACGGCAAGACGCCGCGCGCTGAAGTAATGCCCCGAGACCATGTACGACAGCGTGCGTGCCGCCAACCCGCATTGCCGGTACTGCCGTGCGAACGCGTCGGACTTCGCCAGGGCGCCCAGCTGACGGCCGTTGTCGATAACGTCGCTGGTCGTGGTGACCCAGCGATAGTCGCGCAGCGCCTTTTCTTCGTAGCTGGCGAATTGCACCCACGACGGCACCGTCGCACCACCGGGCTCCCCGGCGGAGACCGGCACGACGGACAGAGCGGCCCAGATCGAGCCGACCACCACACCCACCTTCCAAGTGTTTCGCATGGCACCCCTCGCGATTCCTGCCAGGACGCCAAGTATGACAGTCTCGTGACGCACCGTTAAGTGCGCGCGGACCACACGGTGAAGCAGAGGTTGATTGTGACAGTCCCCTCTGGCGGCGGCCCCGAAGTACGACGGCCGCCGCCAAGCCCGGCGGCGGGCTCAAACCTTCACATGGAACGGATTGAAATCGGTGTCGCGGTCGTAATAGTCCTCGTGCTCAGCCGCCTTGAGGAACGCGACGATGCGATAGGTCACCGGCAGGAATACGATCTCGACCAGCGTCTTGAACAGGAACTGCGCCAGCATCACCTTGGGCAGCGCCTCGTTCGGGATGATGCCGGTGCCCCAGAAAGCCAGAGGATAGAAGATCGCGCTGTCGACGGCCTCGCCGAACACGGTCGAAGCAACAAAGCGGCCGCCCATCCATTTGCCGTTCGTCGACACCTTCATCTTCGCCAGCACGAACGAGTTGACAAACTCGCCGCAGAAGTAGGCGATCATGGAGGCGAGCACGATGCGCCAGGTGTTGCCGAACGCGACTTCGTAGGCGGCCTGGTGCTTCCAGAAACCGGCCGGCGGCAGCGCGACGACGACGGCGGCCATGAACGCAGCGAAGAACAGCGCGCCAAAACCCGCCCAGATCACCTTGCGCGCTTTGGAGTAGCCGTAGACCTCGGTCAGGATGTCGCCGAACACGTAGGAGATCGGGAAGAACAGCACCCCCGCCCCGAACACGAAGGGCCCGCCGATCTCGTAGCCCAAAGGCAGCGTGATGGACGGCAACTGTACCTCCGCGATCTTCGCCGGCCCGATCAGGTTGGAGCAGACGAGGACGACGACGAAGGCGACCATGACGAGGTCGTAGTAGCGGTAGCTGCGCGTTCTTTCGGCGGGCGGCGCGCGCGTGCCCACGGTCTCCGGCATCGGTTTTTATCCTTCCCCTGACCGGCGACACAGGCCGGCGGATGTTGCTCACTCGCGCGGAGGACGCGCGGGCCTCATACGTGACGCCCCTGAGGCCGGATGCCTCCGGCGCCACGCGCACACTAAGGCGACAGCGGCCAAGCCACCAGCGAAAGGCGAGCAACGCAACGGCGCCCGATCGAAAATCGGGGCCGAGGCGCCGAGTACTCGTTTCCTCTTCCCGCCGCATACCCCCGTGCTATGTCTGGCAGATGACCTCCTAAGTCACCGCATGAGCAATTCCGGAACGTCTATGGCTAAGCCGCCGAAATCCCCGATCGCCCAGCACGCGACCCAGCTCGGCCGGACGTCTGCGCTGCCTGAGAGCCCCGAGGCGGCCGTGCTCGACCGCGTGCCCAATCCGCACCCCGACACGCACTACGTCGCCCGCTTCACCGCGCCCGAGTTCACCTCGCTTTGCCCGGTGACCGGCCAGCCCGACTTCGCCCATCTCGTCATCGACTACGTGCCGCGGGACTGGCTCGTGGAATCGAAATCGCTGAAGCTCTACCTCGCCGCCTTTCGCAATCACGGCGCTTTCCACGAGGACTGCACCGTCGCCATCGGCAAGCGGCTCGCCGGCCTGCTCACGCCGCACTTCCTGCGCATCGGCGGCTACTGGTATCCGCGTGGCGGCATGCCCATTGACGTCTTCTGGCAGACGGGCGCGCCACCCAAAGGCGTCTGGCTCCCCGACCAGGGCGTCGCCCCCTATCGCGGGCGCGGCTGACATCAGAAAAAGGAAGGGGGTCCGGCGTCTCCCCGGGCGGGGTTCGGGGCGGCAGCCCCGTTTCATACACCCAGCCCGGACACCCTCTACTTCCAGAACAGCTTCGTCGCCAGGCGCGCGCCCTCGGCCATCGCGGCAAACTTCGCCCACACGATGTCGGGGTCGACGGCAGCTTGTCCGACCCACGTCCCGTAACCGCAATCGGAGCCGGCGATCACGTTCTCGCGGCCGACCAGGTTGGCATAGCGCGCGATGCGCTGGGCGATCAGCTCGGGATGCTCGATGAAGTTCGACTTGGATTCGAGAACGCCGGGAATGAGCACCTTGCCTTCGGGCAGTTTCACCGTCTCGAATACGGTGTACTCGTGCGCGTGGCGCGGGTTGGCGGCCTCCAGCGAGATTGCGTGCGGCTTGGCCTTGAACACGATGTCGATGATGTCACCGAGCGGCACGTCACAATGATGCGGGCCTTCGTAGTTGCCCCAGCACAGGTGCATGCGCAGCTGATCGGCGGGAATGTTCGACAGCGCGTGATTGAGCGCGGCGACGTGTACCTCGATACGCTTGCGGAATTCCTTGAGGTCGAGATCGGCATACTGGATGTGCCGCCCCATGCCGAGGTCGGGGCAGTCGATCTGCAGCGTCAGACCGGCCTTTGCAACCGTCTCGTACTCGTGGCGCATGGCCTCCGCGATGGCGTAGAGATAGGCCTCGTGGTCCTTGTAGTGATCGTTGCGGAAGAACAGCGACACGACGCCCGGCGAGGCAGCACTCATGAAGCCGTCCCTGGCGCCGGCCGCCTGCATCGCACCTTGCAGGTTGGCGACATCCTTCACCGCGGCATGCGCATCCCCGACGCGGATCGGCGCGTTGCACGCCGGCGTCTTGCGCCGGGAGCGGCCGGGATCACCGAAGACGCGGCTCGCAAGGCGGGGAAACGCCGCAAGATCCTGGTAGACGAAAGTGTTCCCGGTGCCGCCGAAGCCCTCGAGCCGATCCTTGATGTAGGTCGCGTAGGACGGCTTGGACAACTCGCCGTCGTTGACGAGATCGATTCCCGCCTCGACCTGCTTGGCCACGACCTCCGCGACCGCCTCTCGAATGCGGTTGTCGAGCGCGGCGCGATCCACAGGCACGCCTTCCTCCTTCGCATACATCATGCGGATGAGGTCGTCGGGACGCGGCAGCGAGCCGGTGTGCGTCGTCACGAAGCGGTCGGTCGAATGCAGCATCGGATCGGTCCTTCCCTGGGCGTTTCTTTGGCACCGTTGAGCGCCTCCACTGCGCGCAGCATGGCCCAGCGCAGCCGCCCCGGGCAAGCCGCCATCATTCCGCCGGGATCTTCGTCCCCGATCACTTTGCGGGACCCTGCAGCCAAGTGCGTTACGAGTATCGGCCATGCGCAGCACCCCGTCGTCTCTTCGCTCATCCTCCGCCTTCGGTCCTTACGCGCCGGTCGAGCAGATCGCGCCCCAGGACACTTGGCATGAGGACACGGGGCATGACGCACCGGATTGGGCTCTGACGCCCGAGGATCGTGTCGGCCCGCCCTTGAAGCCCCGACGTCCATGGCGCCGCCGGATCATGATGCTGGCCGTGCTGGCAGCCGCCGGATGGACCTGGTACGCCGGCCCGCCGCAAGCCGTTTCCGACTGGCTGCCGGCTGACCTGGCGTCCCTGACGCAAGGCTTCGACATAGCCCTGTTCAGCGGCGCCAAGTCGTCGACTGAGACACCGCCACCGGCCGCCGCCATCCAGGCGCCCGAGCCCCTGCCGACCACCGCGCTTGCCGCACGCACCGAGGCGCTGCCGCCGCCTGAGCCCGCGACCGCCGATCATGCCCCCGATGAGAAAGCGCCACCCCCTGGGGCACCAAAGCCCGTAATCGTCGCTAACGCCGCACCCGTACCCCGGTCCAGCGCCCGCCACGATAACAACGCACCCGCGCCACCCGGCGACCCGCTGCGCGCCAAGGCCGAGGGCGTCGGCCTCCACCCCGATCTGTCGCGTGTGCTGTTGCTGAGACTGAGCGAGGCGGACTACCGCAATGCCGCCCTGGCCATTCGCAAGGCTCTCGCCGACAACGCTGACACCGCCGTTGTCGTCCATCCCAGAAAGCGGCAGTCCGATCTCGCCCAGTTCAAGGTGCACTTCGTAACGGGCGCCGCCGCCGCGTGCCGGCGCTACGTGGTGGCCATCGCCAAGGACGGCTGGCTGACGACGGCGCTGCCGGTCGAGAAATGCGGAGTTGTAGCCAAGCGCGGCTGAGGGAAAAGCAGCCCCCGCGTGCGGACCGCGACGCCTACGGCTCGCGCTCCACCGTCAACGCGTGGAAGATCGCGCGGATCTCCTGCTTGTAGGCCGAGCGAAACCGGCTGTAGGTCACGGGCGCCTTGGCGTACGCGACCTTGGCTTGGTCGGCGTTCTTCTCCATCTTCCACGACAACCCCACGACCCACTGCGCCAGCGGACTCTTGGCATGCCGCTTGGCGATCTGGCGGGCGAGCCCCGTCTGGTTGTGCAGCAGGCGGTCGAGCGCCACCTGCAGATCGGCTGCAGCGCTCATGCGAGCCCTCAATAGGTCAGCGCGGCACGGATGGCGCGCAACTCCGCCACGGGATCGGCATAGCTCTCGTAGAAATGGCCGGCCTTGCGATACCAGTAGCGCGCGTTGGCTTCGTCCGGCTCCATCTTGTGCAGCACCGCGTGCACCCAGCAGCCGGTCGCATCGTCCTCGTGCTTCTGCGCCAGCGTGTGCGCCAGCTCCCAATCGCCGTGAATGGCGGCATCGACGGCGCGGATCAGGTCATCTCTCGCGTCCACCTCTCCCATCCTTTCGCTCTGAGTTCACACGCCGGGCAGCCACCGCAACCAAAGCCCCAGTCGTGCCGCTGCGTCCGGTCGCCAAGGTAGCAGGAATGCGTGGCCTCGACGATCAGATCGACGAACGCGCGCCCGCCCTGCGCCTCAGCCATCGCCCACGTGCCGGCCTTGTCGACGCGCATCAGCGGCGTCTCGATCGTAAAGTCGGTCGCCATGCCCAGCGACAGCGTCCGCGCCTGCGACTGAAGCGTGTCGTCGCGGCAGTCGGGATAACCCGAATAGTCCGTCTCGCACATGCCGCCGACCAGCGTGCGGATGCCGCGCCGATAGGCGAGCGCCGCCGCGAACGTGAAGAAAATCAAATTGCGCCCCGGAACGAACGTCGAGGGCACGCCCGCGTCCGTCATTTCGATCGCGACCTCGCGCGTGAGCGACGTCTCGGAGATGGCGCCGAGCGTGGCGATGTCTAGCACATGATCGTCGTGGAGACGCCCCGCCCAGCGCGGGAAGGTCTCGCGCATGCGCCCGAGCACATCGATCCGGGCGACCATCTCGATGTCATGGCGCTGCCCGTAGGAAAACCCGACCGTCTCCACCCGGTCATAGCGCTCCAACGCCCAGGCGAGACAGACCGTGGAATCCTGCCCGCCGGAAAACAGAACGAGTGCCGAAGTGTACCTCACGTCACGACCCTTTCGCGGCCATTGGCTCCCAAGCCTCGCCCGCCCCGCCAAGACGGTCCATTGTCTCCGCCAGCCCAGTCCGGCCCGAGCCGGACAGGTTCTTAGCAGCTGCCTTAAGTCGAGCAACCGACAAGCACCAGTTGGCCCGGCCCTGGTCGCGCCACGAAACCGGGCCTAGACTGCACACGCTCGTTCCAGCCCTGTCGTGGAGTTCCACCATGCGCCCGTCGCCTGTTGCCCGCATCCTCGGCCTGACCGGTCTTGCCGTTGCCATCTGCTTGGTGTCCTCGCCCGCCCGCGCCGACGCCATCGACGGCGACTGGTGCTCGGGCGCCTCCCACATGCTGATCGAGGGTTCGAGCATCACCACGCCGGCACGCAACAAGATCAACGGCGACTACACCCGCTACCGCGTCACCTTCGTCGTCCCCCCGGGCGAGCCCGGCGCAGGCACCGCGGTCACGATGGTCATGATCCGCGGCGAGGAGATGGTCCACCTGACTCGCGCGGGCAAGGACGGCCCGCCGGAGATCTGGCGGCGCTGCAAGCCGATCAGTTGACGCGATCCCGCGCGCTCGAAAAGGCCGCTCCGTTTACGCCGCGACGATGCCCACTCTTGCCCCGCTCCCGGGACAGGCTAAAACCCGCTCGAAGAATTGACCCCCGACCCGAGCCGGAGAGCACCATGACCGCCATCGTCGACATCGTCGGCCGCCAGATCCTCGATTCCCGCGGCAACCCCACCGTCGAGGTCGACGTGCAACTCGAGGACGGCGCGCTCGGCCGCGCCGCTGTGCCGTCCGGCGCCTCAACCGGCGCCCACGAGGCCGTCGAGTTGCGAGACGGCGACAAGGCCCGTTATCTCGGCAAGGGCGTGACCAAAGCCGTCGACGCCGTCAACGGCGAGATCTACGACGCCATCGGCGGCATGGACGCGGAGGACCAGCGCGGCATCGACGCCGCCCTGATCGCCCTCGACGGTACCCATAACAAGGCCCGGCTCGGCGCCAACGCCATCCTCGGCGTGTCGATGGCAGTCGCCAAGGCCGCCGCCATGGCGGCCGGATTGCCGCTCTACCGCTACATCGGCGGCGCCGCCGCCCACGTCCTGCCCGTGCCGATGATGAACATCGTCAATGGCGGCGCGCATGCCGACAATCCCATCGACATCCAGGAATTCATGATCATGCCGGTGTCGGCGGAAACCTGCGCCGACGCCATCCGCATGGGCGCAGAGGTCTTCCACACCCTGCGCAAGAACCTGAAGGACGCCGGCCACAACACCAACGTCGGCGACGAGGGCGGTTTCGCACCCAACCTGAAGTCGGCCGACGAGGCCCTGGGCTTCATCATGAAATCGATCGAGGCGGCCGGCTACAAGCCCGGCGACGACATCATGCTCGCCCTCGACTGCGCCTCGACCGAGTTCTTCAAGGACGGAAAGTACCACCTGGAAGGCGAGGGCAAGACGCTGGATCCCGGCCAGATGGCCAAGTACCTCGCCGATATCGTCAAACGCTACCCCGTCATCTCCATCGAGGACGGCATGAGCGAGGACGACTGGGAGGGCTGGGCGTTGCTGACCAAGGAAATCGGCAACCGCTGCCAGCTCGTCGGCGACGACCTGTTCGTCACCAACACCGAGCGTCTGTCCAAGGGCATCAAGGACGGCATCGGCAACTCGATCCTGGTCAAAGTCAACCAGATCGGTTCCCTGACCGAAACGCTGGACGCCGTCGCCATGGCCCAGCGCGCCGGCTACACGGCCGTCATCTCCCACCGGTCCGGCGAGACCGAGGACGCCACCATCGCCGACCTTGCTGTCGCCACGAATGCCGGCCAGATCAAGACCGGCAGCCTCTGCCGCTCGGACCGCCTGGCCAAGTACAACCAGTTGATCCGCATCGAGGAGGCGCTGGGCGACGTGGCCCGCTACGCCGGCCGTTCCATCCTCAAATCTTCGGCCAAGGCCTGAGACGGCGAGGGTCCGGATTGGTGCCAGAGACGGGTGCCATGGACTGGTCCAAGACTGGCGCCGGGGTTGCGATCGTGCCGATCTGGGGCACGCATGAAATCTGGGTAAAACAAGGCTTTACCCCACGGTAAGTGCGAGTCCGTTAGAACAGTGATCCTGTTCTGCGTATCAGTGTGACTGCGTACCCGTGATGCATTCGGCACCACATCGACGGCGATCAGCCCTGCGGCGCGGCCTCCTGGCCGCCGCCGGCTTGGCGCTAACCGCCTATTTCGGCGCCCACGCCGCCACCGGTCGCCACGGCCTGGAAGCGCGCCAGCGCCTGGCTGCCCGCCTGCCGGCCGTCACTGCCGAGCTCGCCACCCTGGAAGCCCGCAAAGCCGGCCTCCTGCGCGACGTCGCCCTGCTGACGGCCGAGCCGCCGCCCCCCGACGTGGTGGAGGAGGTGGCCCGCACCGTGCTGGGCTACGCCTACCCCCGCGAGACGATCATCGTCGGCCGCTGAGCGCGCACGCACCCCGCGGCCCGCGCCGTCGCCCCAAGTTCGTGATCAGCCACGTTACAAACCTCCTTGCCCTCGTGTAGGCTCGCCCTTACGTCCGTTCCGAACGCAGGCGATACCTCGAGGAGGGCATATGCTGTCCGCAACCGGACGCCGGGAGTTTCCCGGCGCCACAGAACTCTGTCGTCACCCCTCTGCCGCCGCCTCCGGACCGGCAGGCGCGGGCAGCAACATTCCCCCGCTCAGCCGCGAGCAGGAGCTCCACGCCTACCGCGAGATGCTGCTGATCCGCCGCTTCGAGGAGCGCGCCGGCCAGCTCTACGGGATGGGCTTCATCGGCGGCTTCTGCCACCTCTACATCGGCCAGGAGGCCGTCGTCGTCGGCATGCAGATGGCGATCAAGGAGGGCGACCAGGTCATCACCACCTACCGCGACCACGGCCACATGCTGGCGACCGGCATGGACCCCAAGGGCGTGATGGCGGAGCTGACCGGCCGGCAAGGAGGCTACTCGCGCGGCAAGGGCGGCTCCATGCACATGTTCTCCAAGGAGAAGAATTTCTACGGCGGCCACGGCATCGTCGGCGCCAACGTGCCGCTGGGCGCCGGTCTCGCCTTCGCCAACAAGTATCGCGGCAACGACAATCTGTGCCTGACCTATTTCGGCGACGGCGCGGCCAACCAGGGCCAGGTCTACGAGACCTTCAACATGGCCAAGCTCTGGAAGCTGCCGGTGATCTTCATCATCGAGAACAACAAGTATGCGATGGGCACCTCCATCGACCGCGCCGCGGCGACGACGGACTTCTCCCATCGCGGCGCGTCCTTCGACATTCCCGGCGAGCAGGTCGACGGAATGGACGTGCGCGCGGTGAAGGCGGCCGGCGATCGCATCGTCAAGTGGGTGCGCGACGGCAACGGACCCTACGTCATGGAGATGCTGACCTACCGCTACCGCGGCCACTCCATGTCGGACCCGGCCAAGTACCGCACGCGCGAGGAGGTCGACAAGGTGCGCGAGCTGCAGGATCCCATCGAGCAGGTGCGCGCGCGCTTGCTGAAAGACGGCGGCGCGAGCGAGGACGAGCTGAAGTCGATCGACGCCGAAATCCGCAAGGTCGTCACGCAAGCCGCCGAGTTCGCCCAGACCGATCCCGAGCCCGATCCCAAGGAGCTGTGGACCGACGTGCTGCTGGAAGCGTGAGCGAACCCTCCGCAGTATCGCACAGCCCTGTTCGCCCGCCCGCCTGCACGATCAACCCGAGCCCGAGCCGCCCATGCCGACCGAAATCCTGATGCCCGCCCTGTCGCCCACCATGGAGGAGGGCACACTCGCCAAATGGCTGGTCGCGGAAGGCGACACCATAAAATCCGGCATGGTCATCGCCGAGATCGAGACCGACAAGGCGACCATGGAGGTCGAGGCCGTCGACGAGGGCAAGCTCGGCCGGATCCTGGTCGCCGCCGGCACCGAGAACGTCAAGGTCAACACGCCCATCGCCGTCATCGTCGCCGACGGCGAGGACGCTGGAGCCGCTCCTGCGCCCAGTTCACGGGGAGAGGGTCGCGGCGAGGGGCAGCCACAAGCCGCTGCCGCCGTGTCGGCCGCCCCGCACCGCCAGCCCCTCCCGCACGAGGGGGAGGCGGAGCAGACCGCATCCGCCGCCGCAGCCGGCCACCGCCGAGCCCGAGGTCCCCGCCGGCACCGAGATGGTCACGCTCACCATGCGCGAAGCGCTGCGCGACGCGATGGCCGAGGAGATGCGCCGCGACGGCGACGTCTTCTTGATGGGCGAGGAGGTCGCCCAGTACCAGGGCGCCTACAAGATCAGCCAGGGCCTGCTCGACGAGTTCGGAGACAGGCGCGTCATCGACACGCCGATCACCGAGCAGGGCTTCGCCGGCATCGGCGTCGGCGCGGCCATGTCGGGCCTGAAGCCGATCGTCGAGTTCATGACCTGGAACTTCGCCATGCAGGCGATCGACCAGATCATCAATTCCGCCGCCAAGACGCTCTACATGTCGGGCGGCCAGATGGGCTGCGCCGATCGTCTTCCGCGGTCCCAACGGCGCCGCCGCCCGCGTCGCCGCCCAGCACTCCCAGTGCTTCTCGGCCTGGTACGCACACATTCCCGGCCTGAAGGTCGTCGCGCCGTCCAACGCCGCCGACGCCAAGGGCCTGCTGAAGAGCGCCATCCGCGATCCCAACCCCGTGCTCGTTCTCGAAAATGAGATCCTCTACGGCACGTCCGGTCCGGTGCCGAAGATCGACGACTGGCTCGTGCCGATCGGCAAGGCCCGCATCGCGCGGCCCGGCAAGCGACGTCACCATCGTCTCCTTCGCGCGCGGCATGCAGTACGCGCTCGCCGCCGCCGAGACGCTGGCTGGCGAGGGCATCGATGCCGAAGTCATCGATCTGCGGATCGCTGCGCCCGCTCGACATGGCCACGATCATCGCCTCGGTGAAGAAGACCAACCGCATCGTCACCGTCGAGGAAGCCTGGCCCGTCTGCTCGGTCGGCTCGGAGATCTGCGCGCAGGTCGCCATCCAGGCCTTCGATTATCTCGATGCGCCGCCCGCCAAGGTCACCGGCGCCGACGTGCCGATGCCGTATGCGGCCAACCTGGAAAAGCTCGCACTGCCGTCCGCCGACCTGGTCGTCGCGGCGGTGAAAAGCGTGACATACGTTGGCTGATCGCCAGGATTGAAGGACGCGCGGCATGTCCGAATCCGACATCCTCGAGCGCATGTTCGACGCCATCCAGGGCGTGCTGACCGTGTTCTCTATCTTCTTCACGCTCGTGTCGGCCTATCTGGCAGGCCTCTACCTGTTCCTGGCCCGCTCGCCGTTCGCCTTGCGCGCGCTGGCCTTCGGCCTGCTTGTCCATCGGCTTCGTTTTCCTCGGTGGCACCGCCGCTGTCGTCGGCCGCCTGCAGGACGGCCTGTTCGTCGCCTGGCAACGCCTTGGCAGCCCCGTCATCGCCATCCGCGACCTGCGCAACCCGCTGCCGGTACCGGAGCAGGTTGCCAGCGCACATCGCAGCCGCCGGCCTCTCCCAGCAGCAGGTCGGCGTCTTCACCGGCTGGATCGTTGCCATGGCAGTCTATCTCGCGCTCTTCTACCTGACATTCCTCTACCGCTGGCCGCACGATCCGCCACGCTGATCGCCGCCCGCGCCCGCCCGACCGCCCTCGCACACGCCAAGAAAGACGAAACCCATGCCGATCGAGATCCTGATGCCCGCCCTGTCGCCGACGATGGAAGAGGGCACGCTCGCCAAATGGCTGGTCAAGGAAGGCGACAAGATCACGTCCGGCAAAGTCATCGCCGAGATCGAGACCGACAAGGCGACGATGGAGGTCGAGGCGGTCGACGAGGGCACCATCGGCCGGATCCTGGTGCCAGCCGGCAGCGAAGGCGTGAAGGTCAACGCCCCGATCGCCGTGCTGCTGCTGGAGGGCGAAAGCGCTGGCGCGATCGGCGCGTCGGGCAACGGCCAGCAGCACCGCGCCAGCCGCGTCCGACCGGCGGCTGCAGCCCGCACCCAAGGCCGCCGCGCCGCAATCGGCCCCGGCCCCGGCGCAGACACAAGCGCAAGCGCAGCCGTCCGGCGCCCAAGTCTTCCAATGGGCACGCCGGCGACCGCATCTTCGCTTCCCCGCTCGCCCGCCGCATGGCGCGCGACGCCGGCATCGACCTGTCGCGCGTCGCCGGCTCGGGCCCGCACGGCCGCATCGTCAAGGCCGACATCGAGGCAGCCGCCACGAGCGGGGCCGCGCGCGCGACCGGCTCCGCCGTCGCAACCCTGCCGCACGCAAGGCGCCGGCCAGCCGTCCGCGCTCGTGCCCGCGCTCGCCGACGACAAGATCCTTCAGCTCTACGAGAAGGACAGCTACGAGGTCGTCCCCCACGACGGCATGCGCAAGGTCATCGCCCAGCGCCTGACCCAGTCGAAGCAGACCGTCCCGCACTTCTACCTGTCGCTCGACTGCCGCCTCGACAATCTGCTCGCCGCCCGCGAGCGCATCAACGCAGCCTCCCCGAAGGACGGCCCGCGCGCCTACAAGCTGTCCGTCAACGACTTCATCATCAAGGCGCTGGCGCTGGCGCTGCAGGCCGTGCCCGGCGCCAATGCAACCTGGACCGAAGGCGGCATGCTGCGCCATCGCCACTCCGACGTCGGCGTCGCCGTCGCCATCGAAGGCGGGTTGTTCACGCCGGTCATCCGCCAAGCCGAGCTGAAGACGCTGTCGGAGATCTCCAACGAGATGAAGGATCTCGCCGACCGCGCGCGCAAGCGCCGCCTCGCCCCGCACGAGTATCAGGGCGGCACCACGTCGATCTCCAATCTCGGCATGTTCGGCATCAAGTCGTTCGATGCCGTCATCAACCCGCCGCACGCCACCATCCTCGCCGTCGGCGCGGGCGAGAAGCGCCCCGTCGTCTCCGGCGACCGCGTCGAGGTGGCCACGATCATGAGCTGCACGCTGTCATGCGACCACAGGGTTGTGGACGGCGCGCTGGGCGCGGAGCTGCTGAATGCCTTCAAGTCGTTGATCGAGGATCCCGTCCGGATGCTCGTCTGAGAGCCGCAACTCATTGAAACTCCACGAGAGCGGGACAAAGCTGATTCGCCCGTGCAAGCGCCTTTCCACAGCTCGTTTCGATTTGTGGCTCTTCCAACACGCGTCGCTTGTCAACGATGCGCGGCCCCGTGTCCGCACGCGTGCCCGTCCCGTTATCAGAGGGCAAGCAGTACCGCCGCGAGGGTGGTACGCGATCGCGAATATGTATGGCGCGTTGGGACCACCAGCCGAATTCTTGGAGTCACGACGATGACCTTATCTCGCGCGCTGCGCGCACTCGTGCCGCTCACGATGGCTGCCGCCCTGGCAGGCTGCGCCAACGACCAGCCGCTGTTCGGATCCGACCTGCTGACCACCAGCTCCATCACGCCCGCCGTGCAGGCGGCACCGCCGCCCACACCCCGCGTCGATCCCGCCTGTGTCGCGCTCCAGGCTAAGATCGACGGCCTGCGCCAGGAAGGTACGCCCGAGCGCGTCGCAAAGGTCGCCACCGGCAAGACCAAGACGGTGAGCATCAAGCGCGCCTCGCTGGCCAAGGTCGCCGAGCTCGACGGGGCCAATCAGGAATTCCAGGCCAAGTGCTCCACGCTGCAGCCGGCCCGGGCCCAGACCGCGTCCACCAACTTGCCGCCCAACGTCTCTATCGTCAGCGGGCCGGCACCCGGCGCGGCAACCGCCCAGCAGGTCGCGACGGCGGCAAAGGCCGCAACCAAGGCGGCAACGCCGCCCGTCTTGCCTGCGACCACAGACTAAGGGCCCACGCCTCGCGCTCACCGCGCAGGCCGCCCCGATGCCAGAAGCTCCGCGCCCGACTGTCCCGTTCTCCCATCGAGAGTCGCGACGTCGGGCGCGTCGCGTTTCACCCCGGAACAGTGCAATGCGGTGTTCCCATGCAGCGTGCCGATGGGCACCGCGACGCGCCCGTCCAGAATGGCAGCAAGCTTCCGGGAACCAGGCCGACGCCGCCCAAAGGCGACTACAGGAAACCCCGCTGCGGACAGTCAACGTGTGGCCGCTGGGCCGCGCTCGGAACACTGTTCGTCATGCGCGCCCCTCCGTCTTATTCCTGATGCCGGCAAATCCCTTTACACATACGGTCGGAATGACACGACGCGTGCCGGACCGTGACAGGTCCTGGCAAGCCACATCGTCGTCATGATCGGATGGAAAGCCTCCATTCGTGGACAAGGTGTCGACGGCGCCGGCCGCATCCATTGATGCGCAAGCCGCACGCGTCCGTTGCAATGGCAGCCGCCGCGGGGTGGCGAGGGGGACGACAGCGTGCAGCCAACCGTTGGAACGATCCGCCGTGGGCGATGGGCTGTGGCGTTTGCCGCCGCCACACTCTTGGCAGCCGGCCTGCAGGGCTGCGCCAGCGACGGATCACAGGGCGGCGACCCCGGCGCCCGTCCGCTACCCTCCGGCTACACGTGCCAGGGCATCAAGAGCGAGATGTCGCGCCTGGATTCCCGCGGCGTGCGCTCCGCGGTCGAGGCCAAGCAGGCCGGCCAGAAGCTGTCGCCGTCACGGGCAGCCGATGCCGATCGCTACAACCAGCTTCTGAGCTATTACCTCGGCGCGCGCTGCCACACCCGCTGACCGCCTCCCTGCGAAAGGCGCTTTGCGCCGCCTCCGCCGATAGGCTTCAATGTCCGGGCTCCGGCTTCGCCGGAGCCCGTCGGCGTTCGGCGCGACGGCCCGCCCACTGACGCTCATCCAGCCGGAACAGCTGCCCGCCATGTCGAATGCATCCTACGACGTCCTCATCATCGGCGCCGGTCCCGGCGGCTATGTCACCGCCATCCGCGCCGCACAGCTGGGCTTCAAGACCGCCATCGTCGAGCGCGAGCACCTCGGCGGCATCTGCCTCAACTGGGGCTGCATCCCGACCAAGGCGCTACTGCGCTCCGCCGAGATCTATCACTACGCAACCCACGCCAAGGACTACGGCCTGTCGATCGACGGCAAGGTCGGCTTCGATCCCGCCGCCATCGTCAAACGTTCGCGCGGCGTCTCGGGCCAGCTCAACGGCGGTGTCGGCTTCCTTCTGAAGAAGAACAAGGTCGATGTGATCTGGGGCGAAGCGACCATCACGAAGCCGGGCAACCGTCACCGTCGCCGCGCCGAAGAAGAAGCCGATGGAGCCACAGCATCCAGCCCCGAAGGGCACGCTCCAGCCCGGCACCTACAGCGCCAAGCACATCATCGTCGCCACCGGCGCGCGCCCGCGCGTCCTGCCCGGCATCGAGCCGGACGGACAACGCATCTGGACCTACTTCGAGGCAATGGTGCCCCCGACGATGCCGAAATCGCTGATCGTGATGGGCTCCGGCGCCATCGGCATCGAGTTCGCCTCGTTCTATCGCACGCTCGGCGCCGAGGTGACGGTGATCGAACTCCTGCCTCAGATCCTCCCTGTCGAGGATGCAGAGATCGCGGCTCTCGCCCGCAAGCAGTTCGAGAAGCAGGGCATGAAGATCCTGACCGGCGCCAAGGTCACCAAGGTCGAAAAGTCCGCCGACGGCGTCACAGCCACTGTCGACCTCGGCGACGGCAAGACCGAAACGCTGAAGGCGGAGCGCCTGATCTCCGCGGTCGGCGTGCAGGGCAACGTCGAGGGCCTCGGCCTGGAAGCGCTGGGCATGAAGATGGACCGCGGCACGATCGTCACCGACGGCCTCGGCCGCACGAACGTGCCCGGCATCTACGCCATCGGCGATGTCGCCGGCCCGCCGATGCTCGCCCACAAGGCCGAGCACGAAGGCGTCATCTGCGTGGAGACGATCAAGGGGCTCCACACCCATCCGATGGACAAGCGCAAGATCCCCGGCTGCACCTACTGCCACCCCCAGGTCGCCTCCGTCGGCCTGACCGAGGCCAAGGCCAAGGAGGCGGGCTATCAGGTCAAGGTCGGCCGCTTCCCGTTCCGCGGCAACGGCAAGGCGATCGCGCTGGGCGAGCCGGAGGGACTGGTCAAGACCGTGTTCGACGCCAAGACCGGCCAGCTGCTCGGCGCCCACATGGTCGGCGCCGAGGTGACGGAGCTGATCCAGGGCTATCGTGGTCGCCATGCAACTCGAGACGACCGAGGAGGACCTGATGCACACGGTCTTCCCTCATCCCACGCTCAGCGAAATGATGCACGAGAGCGTGCTCGACGCCTACGGCCGGGTCATTCACGCCTGACACCACGCGCCTGGCACATGCGAACTTTCCGCCCGCACTCCGGTGTGGAGCGCGGCAGTCGCGACACGCCCGTCTCTGCTAAACTCGGGACAATTCGTGCGCCGATGCCGGAACGGCGCGCGCCATCGCTCGGCGGAGGCAGGTACAGGCGTGACGGCGGTCGCAGACAATCGGACAGATCGGGCCCAGGCCGCCGCCGCGATGGCGGCCGCCAGCTGGAATCCGCTGCCCTACCGCCTCGATCCCGACGGCTTGAAATACCTCAACGACGCGCCCTGCGCGCCCGATGACGGCACCGCCGATCAAGCCGGTGTCGCCACCGCGCGCCGCCGCTGGGGCCGAGCCGCGATCGCCGGATTGATCTTCGCGGCCCTCTTCGTAGTCGCCATGCAACCCGACTGGCTGCCGTTCAGCGGCGCGCCCGGCCATAGCTTCGGACCCAAGCCCGGCAGCACCGATCGCCCCAAGCCCAAGGCCATCGAGACCCGTCCCTGGGCCGAAGCGCCCACGCCGCGCCCGCAGCCGGCAAACGCACCACGCCCGCGTCAGCCTGCCCCATCGCCGCAGATCACCAACCAGCGTCCGCCGATCGCAGGCCCGGACAGCACCCGCGCGCCACCGGTCGCCATCACCCGGTCGCGGACAGAACCCGACACCCTACCAGCACCCACGGCACTGGGCGCGGCGGGAAGGGGAGAAGCGTTGGACGTGGCCCGCAAGTCCCCGCCCATTGAGACCGCTGTCACGCCACGGGCAACATCAACGCCCGAGACGGTCGCTGCTCCCGCGACATCGGCCCCCGAAACCGCGCCTAGCGCGCCTTCTGGCGCACCAGCGGTTGAATCGTCTGCCGCAGCCGCCACGGCGATCGCGCCCGACGCCGGCGCCATCGCCGCGACGGCGTCCCGGGAGACGGCCACCGTCGTGCCGTCCTCGACGCAACCCGTGTCCGACGTCGCCAAGGGCCGAGACACCGCGCTCGCGCCCCCATTGCCCATCCGCGCCGTCGACCCGCCAACGCCCGCCGACCTGGTCGCCTCCCCCGCGACCGGCCAGCGCCGCGCCGAGCGCCAGCAGCAATACCGACCCGCCAATGCTCAGCGCCCGCCCACCACGGCGAACCGCCGCCCGCCGCGCGACACCTCGCTAAACGATCCCTCAAACATCCGGGAACTGTTCTTCGGCCCCGGCCGATGAACGCAGCACCGCCCCGGCAACCGGGGCCACCTCCAGGGAAGTGACACGCATGGACGCGCGCACCCAGCAGATCCTCACCACCATCGTCATCGGCATCGTCGCCGGCTGGCTGGCCTCAATCCTGGTCGGCGGCCACGGTCTCGTCCGCTACCTCGTCACCGGCATCATCGGCGCCTTCGTCGGCGGCTTCGTGCTCGGCGCGGTCGGCATCAATCTGGGCATCCGCAACAAGCTCGCCGCCGACATCGTGACCGCGACCATTGGCGCCGTGATCGTCGTAATTCTGGCCCGGATCATCGCGTAGTCTGATCAGTGGACGTCAACGCGGAGGTTTCGCACAATGCCGTCGATGGAGCAGATCGGTCCCTACTGGCCGTTGATCGTGATGGCCCTCAATGGCCTCGTCGCCGGCTGGCTTGCCGGCCAGATCCTCGGCGGCGGCGGGCTCATTCGCAATATTGTGGTCGGCGTCATCGGATCGGTGGTCGGCGGCGTCCTGCAAAGCAAGGGCCTCCTCAACCTTCCCGAGAGCATCACCAGCATCACCAACACGATCCCCTACGGCACCCAGATCCTGGTCTCCACCATCGGCGCCATGCTTGTCATCATCATCGCCCGCTTCCTGGGCGGCCGCTGACCGCGCCGGTCCACGACTTGAAGCGACCGGCACACGTCGCCATCTGGCCAGACGGTTACCTCGTCCGAAGTCGGGTTGGCGCCAGCCGCCGGCCACGGCTAAAAGGAAGGCCATGGTCACGCTGATCGACAACCGCCGCCCCGCTGACGCCGCCCGCGCGCGTCACCCGGAGAAAGCCAACCGCCCAGACGCGCCGCTCCTGCGCAAGCCGGACTGGATCCGTGTCAAGGCGCCGGGCTCGCCCCAGTACACCGAGACGCGCGCCATCGTGCGCGAGGCCAAACTTCACACCGTGTGCGAGGAGGCCGGCTGCCCCAACATCGGAGAGTGCTGGGAAAAGCGCCACGCGACCATGATGATCATGGGCGACACCTGCACCCGCGCCTGCGCCTTCTGCAATGTGCGCACGGGCCTGCCCGAACCGCTCGACGCCGCCGAGCCGCAGCGCGTGGCCGATGCCGTCGCCCGCCTCGGGCTCGCCCACGTCGTCATCACGTCTGTCGATCGCGACGACCTCGCAGACGGCGGCGCGCAGCATTTCGCCGACGTCATCACCGCCATCCGGCGAGCCTGTCCGACGACCACGATCGAGGTCCTGACGCCGGATTTCCTGCGCAAAGACGGCGCACTCGAGGTCGTCGTGGCCGCACGGCCCGACGTCTTCAACCACAACCTCGAGACGGTGCCGGGCCTCTATCTGAAGATCCGTCCCGGCGCGCGCTACTTCCACTCGCTGCGCCTGCTGCAGCGCGTCAAGGAACTCGATCCCGCGATGTTCACCAAGTCCGGCATCATGGTCGGCCTTGGCGAGACGCGCGACGAGGTGCTGCAACTGATGGACGATCTGCGCTCCGCCGACGTCGATTTCCTCACCATCGGCCAGTACCTGCAGCCGACCCGCAAGCACGCCGAGGTCAAGGCGTTCGTGACACCGGCCGAGTTCGACGGCTACGCGCGCATGGCCAAGGGCAAGGGTTTCCTGCTGGTGTCGTCGAGCCCGCTGACGCGCTCGTCCTATCACGCCGGCGACGACTTCGCGCGGCTGCAGCGCCGCGCGCCAGGCGCAGGCGCGCTGACTGGGGAGGCGAGGTGCCGACGTACCAGACCCGCCGCCGCGTGCCTTATTCGCCGCGCCAGATGTTCGATCTCGTCGCCGACGTCGAGCAGTATCCGAAGTTCCTGCCGCTGTGCGAAAGCCTGGCCGTGCGCACGCGCACCACCGACGCTGAAGGCGGCACCGTGCTGGTCGCCGCCATGGGTGTCGGCTACGGCGCCATCCGCGAGACCTTCACGAGCCGCGTGACGCTCGTGCCTGGCGCCAACCGGATCCTCGTCGCCTACCTCGACGGCCCCTTCAGCCAACTCGACAATCGCTGGACGTTCAAGCCCGTCGGCGAAACCGGCTGCGACGTGGAATTCTGGATCTCCTACGAGTTCCGCTCGCGCATGCTCGGCCTCTTGATGGGCGCCATGTTCGACAAGGCTTTCCGGCGCTTCGCCGAGGCCTTCGAGCAGCGCGCGCGCGTCGTCTATGGCCCTCCGGTCGATCTCCCCCGCTCGACGGTCTGAGCGCGCAGGTCAGGTCTCGAGTAGCCCGCCACCCATTGATGTCGTCGCGGGTTGCTCGTGGGCGCCGAACTCGGAGGAAGGTTGCGCGGCCCATGAGGCCGCGCCGTCAGACCGGGCCGCCCAGACCATGCGCATTCTCTTCGTCCACCAGAATTTCCCGGCGCAGTTCGTGCACCTTGCGCCCGCGCTCGCCACACGCGGCCACGACGTGTCCGCCCTGACAGTCGACACCAACCAGCGGCCGACACCGGTCCCGCGGTCGACCTATGCCTACGCCCCCCAGCGCATCGCCCGCTCCCCGCTCACCCTCGGCTTTGCGGCGAGCGCTGATCGCGGCGCCGTGGTCGCGCGCGCCGCCGAGCGCCTGCGCCGCGAGGAGGGGCTCGCGCCCGACGTCATCTTCGGCCACGTCGGCTGGGGCGAAAGCCTCTACCTGAAGGAGGTCTGGCCGGACGCCCGCCTCATCGCCTACGCCGAATTCTACTGGCGCTCGCGCGGCCTCTATTACGAGTTCGACGAGGCCATCTATCCCCGCGATTTCCAGCAGGCCCTCTCTGCGGCGACCACGACAGCGAGCCTCACCGCCCTGCTGGCAATCGCCGACGGCGCTGTCTCGCCCACAAGCTGGCAGGCGCGCTCTTTCCCGCCAGCCTTCAAGAACCTGATCCGCGTCATCCATGACGGCATCGATACCGCGACCGCCAGACCCAACCCGGACGCCACCGTCTCTCTGCCCAAGCGCAACCTGACCTTCCACCCCGGCGACGAGGTGCGTGACGTTCGTCAACCGCACGCTCGAGCCGCACCGCGGCTATCACGTCTTCATGCGCGCGCTACCGCACGTGCTGAAAGCCCGGCCCAAGGCGCACATCGTCATCGTCGGCGGCACCGGCCGCGATAGCACGGGCTACGGCCCGCCGCCCAAGGGCGGCAAGCCTTGGCGCGACATCTTCCTGGCCGAGGTCGCCGATCGCTTGGACCTGTCGCGTGTGCACTTCGTCGGCAAGGTGCCCCATGCCGTTGTTCCTGAACCTCATGCAGGTCTCACGCGCCCACGCCTACCTGACCTATCCCGGCGTGCTGTCGTGGTCGATGCTGGAGGCCATGAGCTGCGGCGCCGTCATCGTGGGATCGCGCACGCCGCCCGTCGAGGAGGTCATCACCGACGGCGTCGACGGCCGGCTCGTCGACTTCTTCAACCATGACCGCTTGGCTGAGACGCTGATCGACACACTGGCGCGTCCGTCCGCCTTCCAGGCGATGCGCGCCGCCGCACGCCGCACGATCATCGAGCGCTATGATCTACAATCCGTCTGCCTGCCGCAGCAGATTGCCTACGTCGAGGCCGTCGCCGCGGCTACGTGAGTCTGCATCGCTCAAGCGTTCGCCCCGTCCAATGCCACACGCCTGATCAGCGCGAGCGCTTCGCGCACCGTCGCCAACCGGATGGCGCTGCGCCCGATGTCACCGAAGCGGCATTCGTGATGCGTGACGCCCGCGCCTTCGCGCGCCACGGCCAGATGAACCAGTCCCACGGGCTTTTCCGCGCTGCCGCCACCGGGCCCCGCAACACCCGTCACCGCGACGGCTACGTCGGCGCGCGACGCCGACAATGCGCCCATTGCCATGGCGCGCGCGGTCTGCGCACTGACCGCGCCGTGCTCCTCGATCGTGGCACCGGGCACGCCGATCGCTTCCATCTTGGCGGCATTGGAGTAAGTGACGAACCCGCGCTCCATCACATCGGACGAGCCGGGAATCTCGGTCAGCAATGCCGCGATCAGCCCCCCCGTGCAGCTCTCCGCTGTCGCCAGCGTAAGCCCCTTGGACCGGAAATCGTCGAGCAGCGCGCGCGCGGCCACTACCAAATCGTCAGCAAACACGACCGAGCCACCCTTTCACGCCCATCCTGAGATGCGCGAAAGACTAGCCCGGCATGGCTTGGAGGGCAAAGCGCGCGCTGATCAAAACGGCACACGCGCAGCCGCCGACGTCGTCTGACCGGCCGACCGCGACGTCGCCTCGCAAAACTCAGTCGGCCGCCAGCCGCTCGGCCTGATGCAGCAGCCCGTCGAGCACGGCACGGCAGTCCTGGCCAAGCGCCGTGAGCGCACGCCCCTGTGCCTCCTGCCAGACTGGATAGGCATCGCGAATGACCGCCTGCCCCTTGGCCGTCAGGTGCAGGCCACGCCCGCGCCGCCCCGCCGGAGGGTCCATGATGATGTGCCCCAGCGCCAGAAGGCGCTTCAGATTGCGCGAAAGCGTCGATTTCTCGATGTCGAGATCGTGCCCGATCTCCACCGCCGTGATGCCGTCACGCGAAGCGAGCTGGGTCAGCAGCGTGAACTGGCTCCCCGTAATGCCCAACGGCCGCATCGCATCGTCGTAGACGCGCGTCACGATCCGCGACAGCTGGCGCACGCGCGTCGCAACGCACGTGCCCGCGGTGCTCTCGGCAATCTGGCCAACATCGCTCAGGCTACGCTCCAACTGCTGTGTCATGATGTTCATCGGATCGTCCCCGCGCCTTTGGTCATACAACCGCCTGCGGGTCTGATTGCCGCGATTCTAGCCAAGAGAGCAACGCCGCGATTTCAATCAGGCGGCAAGCGTCGCACAAGTGTGGCGGCATGCACCCGATTAAGCCGCCGGTATCCGCACGGTGGCAATGGCCATGGCCGCAATACCCTCCCGCCGCCCCGTGAAACCGAGGCCTTCGGTTGTCGTCGCCTTGACGCCCACCCGATCGACCGAAACGGCCAGGATCTCCGCGATACGGCTTTGCATAGCAACGCGGTGTGGCGCGATCTTCGGCGCCTCGCACAAGAGCGTCACGTCGACGTTGACGATCCGGCCACCGCGCGCGCGAACGCGCCGGGCCGCATCGGCCAAAAACAGATGGGACGCTGCACCCTTCCACTGTGGATCGCTCGGCGGGAAATGCTGGCCGATGTCGCCGTCGCCGATGGCCCCGAGCAGCGCGTCCGTCAGGGCATGCAAGCCCGACATCGGCGTCGGAATGCCCTTCAAGCGCCTGCGAATGCATCACGCGCACGCCGCACAACCAGACATGGTCGCCCACCATGAAGCGGTGGACGTCGAAGCCCTGACCCGTGCGTGTCTCCGCCACCTCGCCTGCGAGCAACCGCTCGGCCATCGCCACATCCTCCGCTGTCGTGATCTTCATGTTGTGGCCGCCCGACGACACCAGCAAGACCCGCCCGCCGGCGGCCTGGAACACGGCCGCATCGTCGGTGAATTCGCCTCCACCCGCCTGCGCTGCCTGCCGGTGGGCAGCCAAGATCGCGCCGAACGGGAAGCCTTGCGGCGTCTGCGCGCGCCAGACGGCCTCGCGCGGCACGCTGCCCGTGATGGTCCCGCCGTCGCCGGCGATCTTCAGCGAATCGGTCGCCGCAAGCGCCGCGATCACGCCAGTGTGCGCGCCCAACCCCGCCACCACGCAATCAACGGCCGACGCCGTCGTGAACGGGCGCGCGGCATCGTGGATCAAAACCAGATCGGGAGCCGAGGGCACCAGCGCCTCCAGTCCCGCAAGCACGGAGGCCTGCCGCGTGGCGCCGCCGTGGACGGGCGGTCGCAATTTCGTCGCCAAACCCTCGTCTTCACCCCCCGTGACCGAAGCCACCTTCACCGCAGCATCGTAGAGGTCACGGTCGTCGGGATGGATCACCACCTGCACCGCACCGACGTCCGCACGCTGCACGAAAACCTCGAGCGTCCAGCGCAGGACGGCCTTGCCCCCGATCGTCAGATACTGTTTGGGCAACCCACCGGCGCCCCCGGCACGGTGCCCGCGCCCGGCTGCGACGATCACCACGGCCAGGGAAACGGGGGAGGGGGCCACGAGGGAAGGGGCCATGCGGGACATCCATCAGGTGCGGGATCGGGCAGCGCCAGCTGAGGCCCCGGTGATTAGCCGGGCCCCGCGGCACGAGGCAACGAAACAATCGCGATTGGCCCTCGATGCCTCTTGCCGCGGCGCAACAACGGCGCTACGTTGCATAAAACAAGAGCAGAAAGAAATAATGCCCAAATGTTAAGCACTGACGATCCGGACCGGCCTTCAACCCCTGGCGCGCCTCGGCCGTTGGCGATCGGCCCGATCCGCCTGCCAAACGCCGCCCTGCTGGCGCCCATGTCCGGCGTCAGCGACCTGCCCATGCGCGATGCCGCCCAGGCGCTGGGCGCCGGCCTGGTCGTGTCCGAGATGATCGCCAGCGAAGACCTGGCCCACGAGCGCCTGAAGGTCGTGCGCAAGATCGACCGCGGCTGCGCAGTACCATTCGTCATACAACTCGCCGGCCGCGAAGCTCAATGGATGGCCGAGGGCGCGCGAATCGCCGAGGCGCGCGGCGCCGACATCATCGACATCAATATGGGCTGCCCGGCACGTGAGGTGACCGGCAAGCTCTCCGGCAGCGCACTGATGCGCGACCTCGACCACGCGCTGACGCTGATCGAAGCCGTCGTCGCCGCCGTCGCGCGTTCCCGTCACCCTCAAGATGCGCCTGGGCTGGGACACGCGGTCGCTCAACGCGCCGGAACTCGCGCGCCGCGCCGAGGCGGCAGGCGTCCGCATGGTCACCGTGCACGGCCGCACCCGCTGCTGCTTCTTCAAGGGAACGGCGGACTGGTCCCTGGTGCGCGACGTCAAGGACGCGGTCGCCATCCCCGTCGTCGTCAACGGCGACATCACGACCCCGCAGGAGGCCTGCGATGCACTCGCGCGCTCCGGTGCCGACGGCGTGATGATCGGCCGCGGCGCGTACGGCGCCCCCTGGCTGCCCGGCCGCATCGCCGCCAGCGCTCGCAGCCGGAACCGACCCTGGCGATCCGCCGCCGGAGCGCCAGCGCGAAATCGCCGTCGCCCACGTCGACGCCATGCTCGCGCACTACGGCTCCCATCTGGGCCTGCGCAACGCGCGCAAGCACATCGGCTGGTATCTCGCCCGCGCCAGCCGGTCCCCCGACACCGTCCGCCACTGGCGCGCCCGCCTGTGCACCGACGATGATCCACGCCGCGTGCTCGCCGGCTTGGCCACCTTCTACGACGACTGCGCGGAGATGGCCGCATGACAGCCTCCACCAAATCGCCGCCGCCTGCCGCGGCAACTGATGACCGGCCTGCAGCCAGCACCAATTCCGGCGAGGCGGAGCGTGCCCGCCTGCAGGCGTCTGCGCGCCGTCCCGTCGAGCACGACATCCTGCTGTCGGCCCTGCCGCACCCGATCATCGTTCTGGGCGAGGACAACCGCGTCGTCTACGCCAACGCCGCCGCCGAGGTCTTCCTGTCGATCAGCCTGGCGTTTCTCAAGCGCCAGACGCTCGACGAGGTCGTCGCCTTCGGCTGCCCCCTGCTCGCCCTCGTCGACCAGGTCCGGCGCACCGGCGCCTCGGTGAACGAGTACGGCGTCGAGATGATGACGCCGAAATTCTCCACACCCAAGCTGATCGACGTCTACGGCGAGCCTTATCCCGACCAGCCGGGCCTCGTCCTGCTGATGCTCCAGCAGCGCACCATGGCGCAGATGATCGAGCGCCAGCTGACCCACCGCGCCGCCGCCCGCTCCGTATCGGGCATGGCCGCCGTGCTCGCCCACGAGATCAAGAACCCGCTGTCTGGCATCCGCGGCGCCGCCCAGTTGCTCGAGCACGAACTGAGCGACGAGGACCGCACGCTCACCCAGCTGATCTGTTCGGAGACCGATCGCATCCGCGATCTCGTCGACCGCATGGAGGTGTTCGGCGACGAGCGCCCGCTCGCCCGAGAAGCCGTCAACATCCACGACGTCCTCGATCACGTCCGCCGTCTGGCCGAGACCGGCTTCGGCGGCGGCATTCGCTGGATCGCAGGACTACGATCCCTCGCTGCCGCCCGTGCCCGGCAACCGCGACAAGCTGGTCCAGGCCTTCCTCAATCTCGTCAAGAACGCCGCCGAGGCGATCGCGGAAACGCGACGAGCCCGGCCGCATCGTCATGCAGACCGCGTTCCGGCCGGGCGTGCGCCTGTCCGTCGGCGGCGGCAGCGCGCGCGTCAGCCTGCCGCTGATGATCCAGATCGAGGACAACGGCCCCGGCGTCGCCGACCACCTGAAGGCGCAGATCTTCGATCCCTTCGTCACGACCAAGCACCGCGGCACCGGCCTCGGCCTGGCGCTGGTCGCCAAGATCATCGGCGACCACGGCGGCATCATCGAGTGCGAGTCCGAGCCCAAGCGCACCGTCTTCCGCATTCTCCTGCCGATGCAGGAGCCCGAGCGCCCGGCCGCACGCCCCCCGGCCACCAAAGCCCCCACACAGCGGAACTGAAGCATGGCCCGTGGCACCATCCTGATCGCCGACGACGACACCGCGATCCGCACCGTCCTCAATCAGGCGCTCGCCCGCGCCGGCTACATCCCCCGCGCCACCGGCACCGCCGCCACGCCTGTGGCGCTGGGTGTCGCAAGGGGAGGGCGATGTCGTCATCACCGACGTCGTCATGCCCGACGAGAACGCCTTCGACCTGATCCCGCGCATCAAGAAGCTGCGGCCCGACCTGCCGATCATCGTCATGAGCGCCCAGAACACGCTGATGACGGCGCTGACCGCTGCGGAGAAGGGCGCCTACGAGTACCTGCCCAAGCCGTTCGATCTCAACGAGGTCGTCCGCGTCGTCGGTCGCGCCATGGCCCAGCCCGAGCGCCGCCAGCAGCGCGCCAGCGCCCGAAAGCGGCGGCGAGGAGCTGCCGCTGATCGGCCGCTCGGCGGCCATGCAGGAGATCTACCGCGTCCTTGCCCGGCTGACGCAGACCGACCTGACCGTGATGATCAACGGCGAATCCGGCACCGGCAAGGAGCTGGTCGCCCGCGTGCTGCACGACTACGGCAAGCGCCGCTCCGGCCCGTTCGTGGCCCTCAACATGGCCGCGATCCCGCGCGAGCTGATCGAGAGCGAACTGTTCGGCCACGAGAAAGGCGCCTTCACCGGCGCCCAGACACGCACCGAAGGCCGCTTCGAGCAGGCCGAGGGCGGCACGCTCTTCCTCGACGAGATCGGCGACATGCCGCTCGAGGCACAGACCCGTCTGCTGCGCGTCCTCCAGGAGGGCGAGTACACCACCGTCGGCGGCCGCACCCCGATCCGCACCAACGTGCGGATCATCGCCGCCACCCACCGCGACCTGAAAACCCAGATCCAGCAGGGCCTGTTCCGCGAGGACCTCTTCTACCGCCTGAACGTGGTGCCGATCCGCCTGCCGCCGCTGCGCGAACGTCGCGAGGACATCGGCGACCTGACACGCCACTTCCTGCGCATCGCCGGACGCGAGGGCCTGGGCCAGAAGTCGATCGAGACCGCCGCCATCGAGCGCCTGCGCCAGCACCCTTGGCCCGGCAACGTCCGCGAGTTGGAAAACCTCGTCCGCCGCTTGGCCGCGCTCTATGCGCAGGACACCATCACCCTCGACATGGTCGAGAACGAGTTGGCCGAGGCCGCCCGCCCGCGCCTCGACGACCCAGCCTCGGAGGCGAAATCCCTGTCCGAGATGGTCGAGGGTTATCTCGCCGGCTACTTCGCCGGCTTCGGCAAGCGAGCTGCCGCCCCCCGGCCTCTATGACCGCATCATTCGTGACGTCGAACTGCCCCTGCTGACGGCGGCTCTGGTCGCCACACGCGGCAACCAGATTCGCGCCGCCGAACTCCTGGGCCTCAACCGCAACACGTTGCGCAGCCGCATCAAGGCCTTGGACATCCGTGTGCTGAAGCAACCTTCAGCGTGACCGGCCAAGCCCGCGCCATCGCCGGGCCGCATTCGCCTGCGCTTGCTTGACGCCTTCTTGCCACAGGGGTATCCCAGTCACGTTGTCGCGAAAATGTCACAGTTTTTGCGAATGGATTGACTAGGTGCACACGCACTGGATGCCCGACGAGGCCTTCGCGTAGCCGCCGCGCCACATGGCAACACCGCCAGCGACGTGAACGCGGCACATACGCGAAGGGCAGGCCCGCAGCGGCGAAGGCGATCGATGGCACCGCCGCCGCCCCAGGAGAGAGCCGTTCTTGCCCACGTCAGCCCGACATGACGCCGAGACCGAGGCGGTCGAGCATCCCTCCCTGTCGGGTGGGACCACCGGCCTCACGGCGCGTGAGAGCGGCTTTTCCATCGGGCTGGTCGTCGTCGTCCTATCGCTGCTGTCGGCCCTGGCCACCTTCCTGATCCTGACCGGCCTGACGCCCGTCGTGCCTCGCAACGACGTCGTCCTCGGCGTCCTGCTCGTCAACGTGGTCCTCGTGGCCGCGATGATCGTGTTGATCGCCTGGCAGCTGATGGGCCTGTGGCAGGCGTGGACCGACAAGGTCGCCGGTGCCCGCCTGCACATTCGCATCGTCGCGCTGTTCTCCGTCATCGCCGCCGTGCCGGCCTTGATGCTGGCCGGCGCCGCCACGACCACGTTCTTCCGCTCCTTCGACAGCGTGATCGCCCTGACACGCCGTGTGGTCGAAAGCTCTCAGGAGGTCGCCACCCAGTATCTGGAGCAGCACGCCCAGATCCTCAGAGCAGAAGCCCAGAGCATGGCCAAGGATCTAGACGCCGAACACGGCGAGATCGGCGACAGCCTGCCGCGCCTGCAACAGCGCGTGCTCGCCCAGGCGGGTCTGCGCACGTTGTCGACCGCATACATCATCGACGCCAAGGGCGCGATCCGCTTAGCCGGTCTGTCGGACACACAACACCCCTTCAAGTCGCCCGAGCCCGCCACCATGAGCGAGGCCGCCGCCGGCCGCACGCCGGTCGGCCAGCCGCTGGGCTCACGCTACTTCGTCGCGCTCACCAAGCTGGCGAATTATCCCGACTCCTTCCTCTTCATTTCCCGCCGCGTCGAACCCCTCATCCTCGCCTACGTCCAGCGCGCCGACGCCGCGCTCGAGGAATACAACGAGACCCGGCGCCGCCGTGGCCGCTTCACCGTGGTCCACGGCATCATCTACTCGCTGCTGTCGCTGTCGGCGCTGCTGGCGGCGATCTGGGTGGGCATGTGGTTCGCCGATCGCTTCGTCGCACCGATCCGGCGCCTGATCGGTGCCGCGCAGGAAGTCTCGAAGGGCAATTTGTCCGTGGCGCTGCCAGAGCGGCGCGGAGAAGGCGACCTCAGGCGGCTGTCGGAAACCTTCAACACGATGACGCGCGAGCTCAAGACACAGCGCGACGACCTCGTCACCGCCAACGAGCAGATTTCCGACCGCCGCCGCTTCATCGAGGCCGTCCTCTCCGGCGTCTCCGCCGGCGTCATCGGCCTCGACGGCCAGAACCGCGTCACGCTCATCAACCGATCCGCCCAGCAGCTCCTGCAACTCGAGGAGGCCGCCGTCGTCGGTAAGCCGCTCGCCGACGTCGTCAGCGACTTCGCAACTCTGCTGGCGCGTGACGACGGCGGGATGCGCACGCGCAGCCAGAACGAGATCCCCGTGACGGTCGACGGCGTCGAGCGGATGTTTGCCGCACGCCTCACGCGCGAGGAGGCGGGCGAGGGCGACGTCGGTTCCGTGCTCACCTTCGACGACATCACCGACCTCGTCGCCGCCCAGCGCACGTCTGCCTGGGCCGACGTCGCCCGCCGCATCGCCCACGAGATCAAGAACCCGCTGACGCCGATCATCCTTTCCGCCGAGCGCATCCGGCGCAAGTACGGCAAGGTGATCACCGAGGATCGCGAGACCTTCGACAAGCTGACGGCAACGATCGAGCGCCAGGCGGGCGACATCAAGACGATGGTCGACGAGTTCGCCTCCTTCGCCCGCGTGCCCAAGCCGGTCATGGAGCCGGGCGATCTGCGCGAAGCCGTCCAGGAGCCCGTCATCCTCTTCCGCGAGGGCCATCCCGACATCGACTATGTCCTGACGATGCCGCCCGAGCGCGTCGCCGGCGTGTTCGACCGGCGCCTCATCACCCAGGCTGTTACCAACCTCGTCAAGAACGCGACGGAGGCGGTGGCCCAGGAAACCGCGCGCAAGGCAAAAGGCCGCGTGGAAACGCGCCTGTCGGCGACCGGCGAGCGGATCGCCATCGAGGTGATCGACAACGGCGTCGGCCTGCCGCGCCAGCAGCGCGCCCGCTTGCTGGAACCCTACGTCACCACGAAAGGCAACAAGGGCACTGGCCTCGGCCTCGCCATCGTGCAGAAGATCGTCGAGCAGCACGGCGGGCGCCTGGAACTCGAGGACGCTACGCCCGACAACGACGGTCACCGCGGCGCGATCGTACGCATCAGCTTGCCCACCGCCGCCCCCGACACCACGACGACCAAGGCCCCGGGGACGACATCGGACACGACCGCAGACACGAGAACTGACAGTGAGACACCCACCCAAGACCGCAGCGCCGTCGCGCGAGTCGATTGAGGGCACGGGCTGATGATGAGGAGTTGAGAGATGGCAGCAGACATCCTGGTCGTCGACGACGAAGCCGACATCCGCGAGCTGATCTCGGGCATTCTGGAGGACGAGGGCCACCGCACGCGGCTGGCCCGCGATAGCGACGAGGCCCTGCGCGCGATCGAGGAGCGCCGCCCGCAGCTCGTCATTCTCGACATCTGGCTGCAGGGCAGCCGCCTCGACGGACTGGAGGTGCTCTCGATCATAAAGCGCACCTATCCCGAGCTGCCCGTCGTCATCATCTCCGGTCACGGCAACATCGAGACCGCCGTCACCGCCATCAAGCGCGGCGCCTACGACTACATCGAAAAGCCGTTCAAGGCCGATCGCCTGATCCTCGTCACCATGCGCGCCCTTGAAGCCTCCCAGCTCAAGCGCGAGGTGCGCGAGCTGCGCGAGCGCTCCACCCAGAGCGCCGACATGATCGGCAAGTCGACGGCGCTCAATCAGCTGAAGGGCGCCATCGAACGCGCCGCCCCCACCAACAGCCGCATCCTGATCCGCGGCGCATCGGGCACCGGCAAGGAACTCGCCGCCCGCGTTCTCCACCAGCGATCGCACCGCGCCGACGGCCCCTTCGTCGTCCTCAATGCCGCCGCCATGGCGCCCGACCGCGTGGAGGAGGAGCTGTTCGGCACCGAGGACCGCTCCGGCGGCCCTCGCAAGGTCGGCGCGCTGGAAGAATCACATGGCGGCACGCTCTATATCGACGAGGTCGGCGACATGCCGATGGAAACGCAAGGCAAGGTCCTGCGCGTGCTGGTCGAGCAGAAGTTCCTGCGCATCGGGGGCACCCAGAAGGTCGCCGTCGACGTCCGCATCATTTCCTCCACCTCGCGAGACCTGGAGCGTGAGATGCAGGAGGGCCGCTTCCGCGAGGATCTCTTCCATCGCCTCAACGTCGTGCCGTTGCGCGTGCCGAGCCTGGCCGAGCGCCGCGAGGACATACCCGATCTCATCGGTTACTTCGTCCAGCAGGTCGCCCAGGCCTCCGGCCTGTCGCCGCGCCGCATCGGCGAGGACGCCATCGCCGTTCTGCAGGCGCACGACTGGCCGGGCAACGTGCGCGAGCTGCAGAAACAACATCGAGCGTCTCCTGATCCTCGCCGGCGGCGACCCCGAGGCGGTCATCACCGCCGACCTGCTGCCCGAAGAGATCGGCTCCAACGTGCCGCTGCCGGTCAACGGCGGTGCCGAGCACCTGATGTCGCTGCCGCTGCGCGAGGCCCGCGAGATCTTCGAGCGCGAATACCTGCTAGCGCAGATCAACCGCTTCGGCGGCAACATCTCGCGCACCGCCGAGTTCGTTGGCATGGAGCGTTCCGCGCTCCATCGCAAGCTGCGCGCGCTGGGCGTCAATTCGGAGCACCGCAACACCTGACAGGGGTGAGGCGCGCATGCGTCGACACCCGCCCGCCCGGCAGGCCGCGCACTGCGAGCCGCCACGTCAACGAGAGGGGCGCGCACGACGGGGCGCGCGATGAGGGACGATGAGCCGGATCACCTACGTCAATGGACGCTACGTCCACGGCGCCGACGCCGCCATTTCCGCGATGGACCGCGGCTTTCTGTTCGGTGACGCCGTCTATGAGGTCTGCGAGGTCCTCGGCGGGCGCATCGTCGACGAGCGTCGCCACATGGAGCGGCTCGCCGGCTCGCTTGGCGCGATCCGCATGCCCATGCCCATGACACCGGCCGCCCTGGGCCGCGTCCTGCGCGAAACCGTGCGCCGCAATCGTGTCCGCGACGGCGCGGTGTTTCTTCAAGTGTCACGCGGGGTCGGCCTCAACGGCCGCGATTTCCTGTTTCCGCCCGACGACATGCCGCAAACGCTCGTTGTCACCGCCCGCGCCCACGACCGCGCCGCCAACGCCGCGCGCGCCGAAAAGGGCATCGCCGTGCGCACCGTTCCTGATACCCGCTGGGGCCGCTGCGATATCAAGACGGCGATGTTGCTCGCCGCCTGCCTCGCCAAGGAGGACGCCAAGGCCGACGGCTGCCAGGAAGCCTGGTTCGTCGACGCCGATGGCCTCGTCACCGAAGGCGCGTCCTCGAATGCATGGATCATCGACAGCAACGGACGCCTGCGCACCCGCGCGCTGGGGCGCAACCTGCTGCGCGGCGTCACGCGCACAACCCTTTTGGACGTGCTCGCCAAGGCGCAGATCGCCCTCGACGAGACACCCTTCACGGTGGCAGACGCCCAGGCCGCGCGCGAAGCCTTCATCAGCTCCGCCACGACCATCGTGCTGCCCGTCGTCTCCATCGACGGCAAAACCGTAGGGGAGGGGACGCCTGGCCCGATCAGCCGGCGCCTGCTGGCGCTGTTCCACGACATTGCCGAATCCGCGCCACGCTGACGGTCGTCTCGTCGCCCGAGCAGCCAAACCCAGAGCACGACCGGTCATCACAACGGCCGGTCCCGATCCGCCGAAAGTCCACTTTGTCCCCGCACGCGAAGCTATTGTGCATCGCGGCAAGATCGGCGTACAGTGATCGCACTACAGCCTTGAATAAGGGCCAGGGCTGGCTTCTGTCGCGACAGGTTGAAAGGACCCGGCGCGAGCCCCCGGGCGCCTAGGCGCCCCAACACCAGCGACAAACCGCGGAACAAAAAGCAATGCCGTCAGAAAAACCCCAAAGCCTCCAGGATACGTTTCTCAACCACGTCCGCAAGAACAAGACACCGCTGACGATATTCCTGATCAACGGCGTCAAGCTTCAGGGCATCGTGACGTGGTTCGACAACTTCTGCGTCCTGCTGCGCCGCGATGGCCACTCCCAGCTCGTCTACAAGCACGCCATCTCCACCATCATGCCCGGCCAGCCCGTGCACCTGATGGACAGCGATCCCGCCGAGCCCGCGAGCTGAGGCACGGTCCCCGCGACGGACTTTCCCCGCATCGATCGCCGGTGTAGCTTGCTGCAACCGCCGTCCAGGGCCCGCGCCCGCGACGACGGGTGCCGAGTGGGCGTGCCGCCGACCGGGTTCCCATCGCTCGCCGCGCGAGGCGTTCCATCGAAGACCGCAACGACATCGACGATCTCGAAACCGACGACGACGCCCACGAGACGGGCACGTCGCGCCGTCGCCAGCGCCGCACGCCCGGCCCCCACGAGACCGCAGCCGCCGCAACGCGCACCCTCGTCGTCGTCCCCGTGCCGCCGCGCGGACGCCGCATCGTTCCACACGACGACGCCCGCGAGCGCGCCCAGCCGGCCCTCCATTCGCCCGACGACCGCCTCGCGGAGGCAACGGGCCTGGCTGCCGCCATCGACCTCGATATTGCTGCAAGCCTCCTGGTCCCGCTGCCCGAGCCCAAGCCCGGCACGCTGTTCGGCACCGGCAAGGTCGACGAGCTGAAGACCCGCGTCGCCGACGACGACATCGGCCTCGTCATCGTCGACCACACGGTCACCCCCGTGCAGCAGCGCAATCTGGAGAAGGCGTGGGGGGCCAAGGTGCTCGACCGCACCGGCTTGATCCTGGAGATCTTCGGCCGCCGCGCCCGCACCCGCGAAGGTCGGCTACAAGTCGAGTTGGCCCACCTGACGTACCAGAAGGGCCGCCTGGTGCGGGCCTGGACCCACCTTGAGCGCCAGCGCGGCGGCTCGGGCTTCCTCGGCGGCCCTGGCGAAGCGCAGATCGAACTCGACCGGCGCATGCTGCAGGACCGCATCGACGCCATTAAGAAGGAACTCGCCCAGGTCGTGCGCACACGCGAGCTGCACCGCAAGGGCCGGCGCAAGGTGCCGTATCCGATTGTCGCCCTGGTCGGTTACACCAACGCCGGCAAGTCGACGCTCTTCAACCGTCTGACGGGCGCGGGCGTGCTGGCCAAGGATCAGGTGTTCGCGACCCTCGACCCGACCATGCGCGAGGTGAAGCTCGCTAGCGGCCGCCGCATCATCCTGTCCGACACCGTCGGCTTCATCTCCGACCTGCCGACGATGCTGGTCGCCGCCTTCCGCGCCACGCTGGAGGAGGTGATCGAGGCCGACATCGTCCTGCACGTGCGCGACATCGCCCACGACGAGAGCGACGCCCAGCGCGCCGATGTGGAAGGCGTGCTCGCCGACCTCGGCATCGACACTCGGCTCGCCGACAACCGCGTCGTGGAGGTCTGGAACAAGATCGACCTCGTACCCGACGAGCGCCGCGAAGACCTGCGCGCCGCCGCGCGCTTTGCCACCGTCCCCGCCATCCCGCTCTCCGCCGTGACGGGGGAGGGGATTGATGCGCTCCTGGAGCGGATCGACACCCGGTTGGGCTCCGGCGATCACATGCTGACCGTCGAGATCCCCGCGCATGACGGCCGCCTGCTCGCCTGGCTCTACCAGCATGCCGACGTCACCGCCCGCGAGGTTTCCAGCGAGACCGGCGCCACGACGGTGACGCTGCGCGTGGCCGCCGACAAGCTCGATCGCGTCGCCGCGCACCTCGCCAAAAGCGGTGCCCGGATCTGATCGCGTACGCCCACGCATCGTCCGCCGCGCCCCATAAAACGTGATTTTCCAGGACCAATGCCCAGGCGTAGCGTGCCCGTGCGGGGGATTTCGAAAGGAGGCCTGCGATGGCCACTTACGTCATGCTCGCAAGTTTTACCGATCAAGGCATTCGTAACGTCAAGGACTCGGTCAAGAGAGCCGAAACCTTCAAGGAGATGGCGCAGGGCAAGGGCGTCACCGTGCAGTCGATGCACTGGACACTCGGCGCCTACGATATCGTCGCCATCGCCGATGCCGCCGATGACGCCGCCATTACGGCGCTCGGCCTCAGCCTGGCAAAGGCCGGAAACGTACGCACGCAGACGCTGCGCGCATTCACGGCCTCCGACATGAGCGCCATCCTAAGCAAGGTGAACTGACGAAGCGGGCCGCGCCCGGCCGCGGGGCGCGGCTCGATCCATCGCCTGGCGCCGTCACACACGTTTCAGCGCTCGCCTTTCAGCGCTCGCCCGCTTTTGCCTCGTCCCACAGCTGGTCCATCTCTTCCAGAGTTGATTGCCCCGGCGATCGCCCATCCTCTGCCAGCCGCGCCTCGATGTGGCCAAAGCGCCGGCGGAACTTGTCGGTCGCACGCCTCAGCGCGGCCTCAGGATCGATCTTCAGGTGCCGCGCGACGTTCGCCATCACGAACAGCACGTCGCCGAACTCCTCTTCGATCCTGTCTAGCCCGGGCCCTGGCGATCCCGTGTCCAGTGCTGCCGCAGGGCCGCGCGGATCGGCGGGCAGAGCCACTTCCTCCAACTCCCCGATCTCCTCCTTGAGCTTGTCGAACACGGGGGCGAGCGAGGGCCAGTCGAACCCGACCTTCGCAGCTTTGTCCTGCAACTTGACCGCGCGCGTCAGCGCCGGCAGCCCGACAGGCACATCAGCAAGCACCGATGGCGCCGCGCCCTGCGCGGCCGCCTCCGCCTCAATGGGCGCCCCACCTGGACCACCGGCGACCAGACGAACGCGCGCGGCCGCCTTCTCAGCCTTCTCCTGCGCCTTGATGCGCTCCCACCAATCCTTTGCGAGCGCAGCAGAGGCCGCCCGCGCCTCAGCACCCAACGCCGTCCCGTCGGCCGCGAACACGTGCGGGTGCCGCCGCACCATCTTGGTAACGATCGCACCCGTCACGTCGGCGAAGTCGAACGCACCGGCTTCCTCCGCCATCCGCGCGTGATAGACGACCTGCAAAAGCAGATCGCCCAACTCGTCCTTCAGGTCCGCCAAGTCGCCGCGCGCGATCGCATCGGCCACCTCGTAGGCCTCCTCGATCGTGTAGGGCGCAATCGTCTGGAACGTCTGCTCAAGATCCCACGGACAGCCCGCGCCCGGCGTGCGCAGTGCGGCCATCACGGCGAGCAGGTCGGCGATGGTATTTTTCGTCGGGCGCGCGTTGGTCACGATGCCTCCGATCGGTTAGCATCCCCTGGCAGTGCAGGGGAGGGGGCCGCGCCGCCATGCAGGACAGGGAACGGGGATCGAGCGCCCGCCAACGCCACCGGCACATCGCGGCGAGGGTCCGGGTATGATCCTGGTGCGCATCCTCGTCAACGCCGCCATTCTCGTCGTCGAGCTGGGTCTGATCGTCGCCGCCGCCTGGATCGGCTGGCAGATGCCGCTGACGTTCGCCATCGTGACAGGGCTCGCAGCCTTCGTGCTCGGTCTCGACCTAGAGCGCGCCCGCCTCAGGAACGAGCTGCAGTTCTATCTCGGTCGCGCCCTCCAAAACCCGCGCACGCTGTTCGTGGGCACCGTCGCGCTGGGCGAGGCCCTGGGCAAGGGCCTGCTGGCCGGCATGGCAGCCGTCCTGACGTTCGCCGGCACCGATCAGAACCGACTGTGGTGGGTGGCCGTCGTCTTCGCCGCGTGCTTGTTCGCCGGCACCAGCGTGCTGCGCGGGCTCTCCCTCGGCTTCGGCGCAATCCCATCGCGCTGGGGCTATTTCCGCTTGGCCCCGCTGCTCGGCCTCGTCTTTTCCGGCGGCATGTGGCTCATGGCCGAGCTCGCCCTCGTGCCGCGCACCCGGCTCACCGATCTCACCCGCCTGGTGGTGTTCGACACCCCACAGATCCCGAGCCTCCAGCAGGCCTCCGAGCTGCTCTTCCAGTTCAAGCAGTTCTTCGACGCAGTCGTCGTCTCGCTGCTGGCGACGGTGCTGCCGCAACACTGGGCCCAAGTCGCCGGGCTGTTCCTCAGCGTCAACATGCTGACCGGCTTCGTCGCCGCCATCTACGCCGTCATCATCGCTGAGATCATCCGCGCGCTGGAGGGCAGGGAGCAGGCCTGAGGTGTGGCGCGAGAGCGGATCGACCGCGCAGCAGCCTGCGCGTCGATGCAACCGGCAGCACTGGCCGGTGCAACCCCAAGCGAACGACGCGACAAGCCAGCGGCGCGGCGGACGGCGCGAGACATCAGAGCCGAGCCTCACGGCGGTTGAGCCACCCCATCCACGATTCGCATAAGATATATTATGGAAACACAGGGCGGCAAACGGCGTCTTTACAAGAAGTTAGGAGACGGACAATGCGCGCTGACCGAACACGCCGTTCGCCATCGACGTCACATGCGGCCGCTACCCGACGCCGAACCGCTCAGCCCTTTTCGTGACTGTCAGCCACGAACCTGTCCAGCAGCCGTACACCCCAGCCCGACGCCCAGCCCGCGCTGATGTCGCTGCGCCCCGAATCCATGGCGACACCCGCCACGTCCAGATGCGCCCACGGCGTGTCGTCCTTGACGAAGCGGCCGATAAACTGCGCGCCCGTGATGGCGCCCCCCCAGCGGCCGCCGATGTTCTTCATGTCCGCATTCTTGGAATCGATCAGCTTGTCGTAGGCTGGCCCCAGCGGCATCCGCCAGATCTTCTCGCCGGTCGCCTCCCCCGCCTCCGCCAGATCGGCCGCCAGCCGATCGTTGTTGCAGAAGAGCCCGGCGTGCTCCTTGCCGAGCGCCACGATGATGGCGCCAGTCAGCGTCGCCAGGTCGACCATCAGCTTCGGCGCGAACGCCTCCTGCGCGTAATGCAGCACGTCCGCCAGCACCAGGCGACCTTCCGCGTCGGTGTTCAACACCTCCACCGTCTGGCCCGACATCGACGTCACGATGTCGCCCGGCCGCGTCGCCGTCCCCGACGGCATGTTCTCCACGATCCCGATCAGACCGACGGCATTCACCGCGGCTTGCCGCTTCGCCAGCGCGAGCATCAGGCCGGTGACGCAGGCCGCGCCTGCCATGTCGCCCTTCATGTCCTCCATGCCGGCTGCCGGCTTCATCGAGATGCCGCCGGTGTCGAACACCACGCCCTTGCCGATGAAGCAAAGCGGCTTGGCCCGCTTCGACTTGGCGCCGTGCCACTGCATGACGACCACGCGCGGCGGCCGGGCGCTGCCCTGTGCCACAGCGAGCAGCGCGCCCATCTTCTTATCGCGCAGCGCCGCCTCGTCGAGAACGGTGATCTCTAGGCCCGCCGAGGCCAGCGCCTCCGCGCGCTCCGCGAACTCGACGGGACCCAGTACGTTCGCCGGCTCGTTGACCAGATCGCGCGCAAGGATCACGCCCTCACCAACGGCCTCCCGGCGCGCGAACGCGTTGCGCACGGCATCGGGATTGTCGACGTGCACCACCAGATGCTCCAGCCCGTCGCGGACATCCTCTCCGTTCTCCGTCTTGCGACGCGTGCGATACTTCCGGAACTCGTAGTGGCGCAGCAGCGCCCCCAGCGCCATGTCGGCGGCAGCCTCGACCGCCTTGCGCCCACCTATGTCGGGCAAGTCGGCGACGAGGCTCGCCCGCTGCGCCTTGCGCGCAAGGATCTGGCCCACGGCCTGCCCGCCCAGCGCCACCAGATCCTGCTGGCGCGCATCCCCCACGACGCCTGCGCCCAGCACGACGACCCGCTTGGCCGCGACGCCGGACGGAGCCAGCACCTCCAGCGCGGTCTTGGCCTTGCCCTTGAATTCGGCTGCCGCCCCTGCCCGCCGCACCGCTTCTGCAGCACGCCCCAGCACCGCCTCCGTAGCAGGACTCAAGACGAGGTCCTCGCCCGCCGCGACGACGAGAACGGGTTCTGGTGCCGCATCGAGCCCGGCAAAGGAAATCATGAGGCGGTCCGACATGACGCAAGCATCCTCTAGAGGGGGGACGTCAGGGCCGGCGCGGCGCGATGAGGTCGGCGCTGATCGCAGGAGCCGCCGACAGCGCCGGCAGTCCTGAGCGCAACGTTGCGCAAGATCCGGCGCGGACCGGTCGGCGACGCTGACGTGACGGTGAAGACGGCGCACCTTAGCCGGTTGTTGCCGAAGTGCAAGCCGGCCCCGCGGATCGACCGACACCCGGGCCGCGGCAAGCCCCGTGGTCGAATTTCGGCCACGCTGCTGTGGAACGGCCTGCTAATGGCGCCATCGGGGGCGCGCAAGACCGGTTCGGCACGGCATGTGAAGGCACAACAGCTGGGACCGTCACCAGCTGCTTCGGCCTCGCCGGCGGCCCGCGTCCCCTCCCCCACCGGAGCCACCATCGCGTGCACGCCAGGGCCCAAGAGCGTCATCCCAAGATGAGCATCATCTCCCGATACATCTTCAGGCAGGCCCTCGGCGCGCTCCTGCTGATCCTGCTGTCGCTGACCGGCGTGGTCTGGATCGCCCTCGCCCTGAAGCAGCTGAACCTCGTCACGTCTCAAGGCGCCGACGTCTGGCGCCTGCTCGCCATCACCACGCTGGCCGTCCCCAACCTGATGGCGCTGATCGCCCCGATCGCACTACTGATCGCAACCATCCACACTCTGAACCGGCTCAATACCGATAGCGAACTGATCGTGCTCACGGCCTCGGGCGCTACCGTGTGGACCGTTGCGCGGCCCCTGTTGCTGCTGGCGGCCATCGTCGCCTTGGGCGTATCCGCCGTGAACCACGCGGTCATGCCATGGAGCCTGCGCATGCTGCGCTCCATGATCCTGGAGGTGCGCACCGACCTTCTGTCCCAGGTCATCCAGCCCGGCCGCTTCTCCTCCCCTGAGGCCGGCGTCACCATCCATATCCGCGACCGCGGCCTGGACGGCGTGCTGCGCGGCATCCTCATGCACGACACCCGGGACGCAGGGCAGCACCTGTCCTATCTGGCCGAGACCGGCACGCTCACCCGCCAGGACGCCTCCGCCTTCCTCACGATGTCAAATGGCCACATCTTGCGCCGACCGACCGGCGACGAGCCCGTGCAGATCATCGCCTTTGCCCGCTACGCGATCGACCTGGAGGGGTTTGAGCGCAAGGCGGCCGCGTTTGGCGGCTACAAACCGCGCGAGCATTACACCCACGAGCTGTTCGCCCCTGACACCACGCTGGCGACCTACAAGGAGGCCCCCGGCCAGTTCCGCGCCGAGTTGCATGAACGCTTCGCGACAGCCACTCTATCCGATCGCCTTCGTCCTGCTGGCCGTCGCGTTCATCGGCCAGGCCCAGAGCACACGTCAGCGACGCGCACAGATCGTGGCCACCGCCTTCACCCTGGCCGCCGCCGCCCGAGTCGGCGGCTTCGCCGTCAACAACCTGACCGTCCTGCACGCCAGCGCCACACCGCTGATCTACGCCGTGCCACTGTTCGCGATGGGCTTCGGCGCCGTCATGATGCACGTCAACGCCCGGCCACGCCGCGGCGGGTCCCGGCTGTCCGATGCCGTCGACACGCTCCTAGCCCGTCTCCCCCGGCTCGGCCGCGCCCCCCCCTCCCCCGCCAGGCAGCCCGGGGAGGATCATGAGCATGGGCATTTTCTCGATCACCGGGCGCTACGTCGCGGGCAAGTTCCTGACCACGATCCTCGCCACGTTCTTCCTGTGCGCGATCCTGATCTTCATGATCGATTTCGTGGAGGTCTTGCGCCAGTCGAGCAAATACGGCGCCGTTCCCTTCTGGCGCCTGCTCTGGATGACGCTGCTGCGCCTGCCCGCCTACACCGAGATCCTGCTCGCCTTCGCCGTGCTGGTCGGCACCATCGGCGCACTGATGCTGCTGAGCCGCGGCAGCGAGCTCACCGTTCTGCGCGCCGCCGGCATCTCCGTCTGGCAGTTCCTGATGCCGGGCATCGTCGTCGCCTTCCTCCTGGGCGTGTTCGCCGTACTCGTCTACAACCCGATCGCGGCTGCCGCCCGCGCCGAAGCGGAGCGCGAATTCGCCGAGGCATTCGGCAAGGAAAACAACCTCTTGCGCGCCTATGGCGGCGGCGCTTGGCTGCGCCAGGACGGCACCGACGGCCCCTCCGTCCTGCATGCCGCCGGCAACTCCAATCGCGGACTGACGCTGACCGGAGTCGTCGCCTTCCAGTACGACCGCCAGGGCCGCTTCGTGGAGCGCATCGACGGCGGCCAAGGCCGAACTGCAGGACGGCCACTGGCTGATCACGGACGCCTGGGTGTCTAGGGTCGGCCGGCCGCCCGAAACGTTTCGATAGCTACATCCTGAGCACATACCTCACGCCCGAGCGCGTGTCCGACGCCCTGGGCTCGCTTATCTCGCTCTCCGTGTTCGAGTTGCCAGGCGTCATCGAAGTCACGGAAAAAGCAGGACTTTCCTCCGCCCGATACCGTGTCCAGTACGAGCTGCTTCTGTCCCGCCCGCTGCTGCTCGTGGCGATGGTTCTTTTGGGGGCCACTGTGTCGTTGCGGTCATTCCGGTTCGGTCGCATCCAGACTATGGTCGTCACCGGAATGGTAGGGGGCTTCGGATTTTTCCTGCTGGCAGAAGTGTCACGCCAGATCGGCTCGGCCGGGCTCGTCCCGGCGTCCGCTGCTGTGTGGCTGCCGGTGGCACTGGGGATCTTCCTGTCGCTGACGGTGCTCTTGCACCAGGAGGACGGTTGAGTGATGCGTGAAGCGCAGACACCGCAACGGGGTTGCGGCGCCATGCGTTTCCGGCGGCGCTGCCCGGAGGCAGTGGCCATCGGGGGCGCGCGTGCGCACTCGTCCGGCCGCCTGCACGTTACCGCGCTCACTCCCGCAACACGCCGCGATCACGCCCTCCGGCGGCTTGCCCGGCTTGGCCTGCTCTGTCTGGTCCTCGCCGCGGTCCTTCCGCTCGCGCCCGCGCACGGCGCAATCCCGTCCCCAGGACAAGCTGATCGACCTCGTCACCAAGGAGCCCGGGCCAGGATCTCCTCGCCCCGCCGCCGCGAACGTTCGGTGGCGCGACAGCCGTCCCGCGCCCCCGTCGATCCAGGTCGATCGCTCCAAGCCGCTCAACCTGTCGGCCGACAACCTGACCTATGACACCGCCGGCAACCGCGTCATCGCCAGCGGCAATGTCCAGATCTTCTACAACGACTACGCTCTGACGGCCGACGAGGTGATCTACGACCAGAGCGCCAGCACCGTGACCGCCAAGCGGCAACGTTCGCCTGCAGGAGCCCAACGGCAATATCATCCGCGCCGACGCCTATACGCTGACCGACGATTTCCGCGACGGCTTCGCCCGCGGCCTGCTCGTCACCACCAGCGACGAGACGCGCATCTCCGCCGAGCGCGCTACGCGCCGTGAAGGCAACGTGACCGAGTTCACAAACGGCAAGTTCACGCCGTGCAAGAGCGTCAGCCGACGTGCCGCCGCTGTGGTGCATCTCCGCCGCGCGTGTCGTCCACGATCAGAGCCAGGCGACCATCACCTATCAGGACGCCACGTTCGAAGTGTTCGGGGTGCCGATCCTCTACCTCCCCTACTTCCAGCACCCCGACCCGTCGGTGAAGCGCCGCTCCGGCTTCCTGATCCCCGAGTACGGCGTCTCCAACAACCTCGGCCACACGGTCGAGGTGCCCTACTATTTCGCCATCGCGCCGAACATGGATTTCCTGTTCCACCCGCTCTACTCGACCAAGCAGGGCGTGCTCTGGCAGGGCGACTTCCGCCATCGGCTGGCGAACGGCCAGTACACCATCAAGTTCGCCGCCATCGACCAAGGCGACACCGACGCCAACGTCAGTCAGGACCTGCAGAACACCTGGCGCGGCAGCATCGAGACCAAGGGCCTGTTCAAGCTTCGCCAGCTGGTGGCACCTCGGCTGGGACGTGATCGTCGAGAGCGACGACGCCTTCCGTCGCTTCTACAAGCTCGACAACATCCTGCAGACCGACCGCGTCAATACCGTTTTCCTGACCGGCTTGAACGACCGCAACTATTTCTCCATGCAGCTCTACCATTTCGGCGGGCTGCTCTTGAGCGACACGCCCCAGGCCGAGGCGCGCGTCCACCCGGTCATCGACTACAACTATGTCTTTGACCAGTCCGGTACTCGGCGGCGAGCTGGCCTGGGATACCAATGCGCTGAGCTTCTCGCGCGACGACAACGTGCCGGGCCGCGACCGCACCTTCATGAGCCGCGTCAGCACCGAGGTGAAGTGGCGCCGGCGCATGACAGATGCCATCGGCATCACGTACACGCCCTTCGCCAACCTGCGCGGCGATGTCTACCAGCTCGACAACTACTTCGACCCCGTTACCGCCACATATGTCGGTGACGAGCAGCTCGCGCGCGGCATCGCAACCGGCGGCGCAACGGTCACCTATCCCTGGGCCATGGCCGCGGCTTCCGGCACGCATGTCATCGAGCCGATCGCCCAGATCGTCGCGCGACAGTCACACATCCCTCAGCGCCGCTATCCTGACGAGGACGCGCGCTCGCTCAACTTCGACATCACCAACCTGTTCGACGTCGACAAATTCTCTGGCCTCGACCGCGTCCAATCCGGTACGCGCGCCAACGCCGGCGTCCAGTACACGTTCCAGTCACGCAACGGCGGCTATGCAAGTCTGCTCGCCGGCCAGAGCTTCCACCTCGCCGGCTACAACGCCTACGCCGACCCCGGCCTCGACGCCGACGGCAAGTCGCTGTTCAATCCCTCGAGCGGTCTGGAAACACGCTCTTCGGATTACGTGATCGGCGGCACGCTGGCGCCCTCGTCCATGCTCCGCATCGTCTCGCAGGCGCGCTTCGACAACGATAACTTCTCGCTGCGCCGGCAGGACACGTTCGCCCGCGTTGCCTACGGCCCGATCGCCGCCCAGGCCGCCTATGCCTTCACCGCGGCCGATCCCACGCTCGGCATCGCCAAGTCGCAGCAGGACATCCTTGCCTCTGTCGGCCTGCGCCTGACCGATCACTGGAGCATTCTCGGCTCCATGCGCTACGACCTCGACGCGCACGAGCGCATCCAGGACGTCATTTCGCTGCGCTACGCCGACGAGTGCCTGGTGCTGACCTTGTCCTACACGGACACGTTCATCACCGATCCGACCCGCGACATCCAGCCCGATCACGCCTTCATGTTCCGCTTCGAGCTGAAGCACCTGGGCGAGTTCCGTTACAAGACCGACGTGCTCGACCACGTGTTCGCGGAAAACCAGCCGCCCAAGCTCTGACGCTGCAGAGATGGTTTGGGCCCCCGCCATTGCTCGTCGATCACATCGGGCAGCCGGGATCCCCCCGACACGCTGCCGGCCGAACGCCCCTCGGCCGTCCCGCCCTCACGCCGCTTTGCCACGCCCTCGCCCATCTTGGTGTGGATAAGGACCCGACCCGTTCCGCCATCGCGTTAAACTGCGGAATTGAAGAAACCATCGAAACGGAACGACCGCGATGCCGAACCCAGACACGTGCCAACGGCGTGCAGACGCGATGGCCGCGTACGGATGTGGCTCCACCGCTCACGGCACCGCTCCCGCCGCCGGGGCCTGCACGCCCCGCATGCAGCAGCGCGCCTGCGCACGGCGCCTCGCCCTGGTGCTGGGACCGATGATCATGGGACCGATCCTCGCCGCCGGCGTCGCCCTCGCGCCCCTCGCGCCCACCGAAGCCATCGCGCGCACGCAGTCCAAGTCGGGTGGAAGCTCCAGCGAGGTCTCTATCCTCGCCATCGTCAATGACGAGCCGGTCACCGCCTACGAGGTCGAGCAGCGAGCTCGCCTCAACGCCATGTCGACCAACATCGGCCCGCGCGCCCAGGCCAACTTTCAGAGCCTGATCAAGCAGGAAAGCACAAACAACCGCTTGAAGGCGCTCCTACAGCAGACCATCCGCGAGAACCAGGGCAAGACGCGCGAGCAGATCCTCGCCGTCTTCGAGCGCCGCAAGGCCGACTTTGCCAAGGGCCTGCAAAAGCAAGCCTTCGAGAGCGCGCGCGCCGGCGTACTACCAAAGCTGCGCAAGGACGCCCTCGACGAGATCATCGACGAAAAGCTCAAGATCCAGGAAGCCAAACGCCAGAACGCCGCCGTCGACGACGCCGCCCTCGACAACGTCATCAAATCGATCGCCCAGCGCAACAAGATGACTTCGGACCAGTTCGCGGCGCACCTGAAGAGCCAGGGCGTCGCCATCTCCAGCATGCGCCAGCGCTTTCGTGCCACGCTGTCGTGGAACGAGGTCATCCGGCGCAAGTTCGGCCGCTACGTCGACATTTCACAACGCGACGTCGACCAGTTCGTCTCCAAGGCGCCGGGCGCGGAGGATGCCGTCGAGTTGCAGGTCCAGCGCATCACATTCGGCGCCGGCGGCAGCCTGGGCCAGAAGGAACTCGCCCTGGCGCTGGGCGCCGCCGAAAAGCTGCGCGCGGGCTTCAAGGGCTGTGCCAGCGCTCCTGGCCTCGTCAAGCAGACCAGCGGCGCACGTCTGGAGAACCTCGGCCCGCGCCGCCCCGACGCAATTCCCGAGCCGACCCGAAGCCTGCTGCTCAACGCCCGCGACGGCGAGATGCTCCCCGCGACCGTCGGCCAAACGGGCGTCGAGTTGTGGATGGTCTGCGGGCGCAAGGTGGTCAAGGGCTCCGAGCAGGCCGAAGAGCGCGCCAAGGACGAGCTGCGCCAGCGCGAGTTCGAGCTGCTTGCCCGCCGCCATCTTCAGGACCTGCGCCAGGACGCCACCATCGACCGCCGCTAATCCGCCCTCGCCGGTCCCGGCCTGAACCCCGGGCCTCCCTGATCTGCGCTCCCCGGCCGATCCCATCCGCCGCCCGACTGTGGCATGATGCGCCCGAACGCCGCTCTCCCTGGGCGGCGACACCGGAGACCTGCCATGGCGGCCCTGCCGCTCGCCGTCACCATGGGCGATCCCGCCGGGATCGGCATCGAGATCACACTGGCGGCCTGGCGCCACCGCGCGACCGCGGCCGTGCCGCCGTTCGCGCTTTTGGCCGATCCCCAGGCCGTTGCCGCTCGGGCCGCCGCCATCGGCATCACCGTCCCCATTCGCGCGCTTTCCGCATTGAGCGATGCGGCAGGAGCGTTCCCCCATGCCTTGCCTGTGCTGCCCATCCCCCTCCCCCGCCCTGCCGAAGCCGGCACGCCCGATGCCGCAAACGCTTCGGCCGTCATCGCCGCGATCGAAACCGCCGTCGCCGCCGTCGTGGCGGGCGAAGCGTCCGGCGTCGTCACCAACCCGATCGCCAAGCACGTGCTGACCGCCACCGGCTTTGCTCATCCCGGTCACACGGAATTTCTCGGCGCACTCGCCAGCCGACACGGCCTCCTTGCCGAACCGCATCCCGTCATGATGCTCGCCGCGTCGGAGTTGCGCGTGGTGCCCCTAACGGTTCATGTCCCGCTGGCGCGCGTGCCCGCCCTCATCACGAAGGACGCAATCGTGCGCACCGCCGGCATCATCGACGCGAGCTTGCGACAGGATTTCGCGATCCCGGCGCCGCGCATCTCCATCGCCGGCCTCAATCCGCATGCCGGTGAGAGCGGCACCATGGGGGTTGAGGATCGCGACATCATCGCACCCGCCATCGCCGCACTCTCCGCCCAAGGTCTCAAAGTGACCGGCCCACACCCCGCCGACACGCTGTTTCACGACCGGGCCCGCACCACCTATGACGCTGTACTCGCCATGTATCACGACCAAGCCCTGATCCCGATCAAGACCATCGCCTTCGACACCGCCGTCAACGTCACGCTCGGCCTGCCGTTCGTGCGCACCTCGCCCGATCACGGCACAGCCTTCGACATCGCCGGGCGCGGCACAGCTTCGCCCTCGAGCCTGATCGCGGCGATCAGGCTCGCAGCCCAGATGGCACACGCGCGCACATCGCGACACAATGGCACCCCTGGAAGGGCGGCAACGCAATGAGCGCCGCCACGACCGGGCAGAGCCGCTCCGGTGCCAGCCCCGACGGGCTGCCGCCTCTGCGCGACGTCATTCGCGACCTAGGGCTGACGGCACGCAAGAGCCTCGGCCAGAACTTCATTCTCGACCTCAACCTCACCCGCAAGATCGCACGCGCCGCCGCGCCGCTCGACCAGCGCACCGTCGTGGAAATCGGACCCGGCCCCGGTGGCCTGACGCGCGCGCTCCTGCTGGAAGGCGCCCGACGCGTCGTCGCCGTGGAGCGCGACGAGCGCTGCCGCCCCGCCCTCGACGCCATTGCCGAAAGATATCCGGGCCGCCTCGACGTCCAATTCGGCGACGCCCTCGACGTCAATTGGCCGGAGGCTCTGGGTCCCGATGCCGGGCGGACGGCCATCGTCGCGAACCTGCCCTACGGTGTCGCCACGCGCCTCCTCGTCGGCTGGCTGGAGACCGCGCCCTGGCCGCCGTGGTTCGACCTGATGGTCCTGATGTTTCAAAAGGAGGTCGCCGACCGCATCGTCGCCGCGCCCGGCACCAAGGCCTACGGCCGCCTAGCCGTCATCGCGCAATGGCGCACCAGCCCGAAGATCCTCATCAACCTGCCCCCCGACGCCTTCACGCCGCCGCCGAAAGTCGCCTCCGCCGTCGTCACCTTCCAGCCCCGCGCCGCGCCCTCGCCGGACTGCGACGTCGCATATTTGTCGGAAGTGACGGCCGCCGCCTTCGGTCAACGCCGCAAGATGCTGCGCCAAAGCCTCAAGGCGGTGACGGCGGATACCGAAGCGCTGACACGGGCCGCCGGCCTCACCGGCGACATGCGCGCAGAGCAACTGTCGGTCGCAGACTTCGCCCGATTGGCCCAGGAGCTTGCGGCCGAGCGGCGCGCCGGCGGCGCCATCGGGCGCCTCACGCGTCGGCGCAATTGAGCTGTTACAGCACAGCCTGGATATCGCGCACGAACGTGGTCAGGCCGAGCTGGCGGCGGCGCTTCAGACGCTCCGCCACAACGATCGCCCGCAAACCCTCGAAGCTGCGTTCCACCTCGTCGTTGACGATGACATAGTCGTACTCGGCCCAATGGCTGATCTCCGCGGCCGCCGACGCCATGCGCCGCGCCACGACGTCGGGATGATCGAGATTGCGCGCCCGCAACCGGTCTTCCAGCGCCTTGCCGGTCGGCGGCAGGATGAAGACCCGCACGAGATCGGCCTCCAGCTCCTCGCGCAGCTGCTGCGCACCCTGCCAGTCGATGTCGAACAGCAGGTCCTGGCCGGCCGCGATCGCCGCCAGCACCGGCGCCTTGGGCGTGCCGTAGCAATTGTCGAACACCTGCGCCCACTCCAGCAGATCGCCGGTTTCGCGCATGCGCTCGAAACGCGCCATGTCGATGAAATGATAGTCGACGCCGTCGATCTCGCCGGCGCGCTGCGATCGCGTCGTCACCGAAACCGACGGCCGGATGCCCGGGTCGGCCGAGACCAGCTTTTTCGCAAGCGTGGTCTTTCCCGCTCCCGAGGGCGAGGACAGCACCAGCAGCAAGCCGCGGCGCTCGATCCGCGGCGGCAGGGATTGGGCGATCTCGGTCATGGTCTCACTCGATGTTCTGCACCTGCTCGCGCATCTGGTCGATCACCGTCTTCAGCGCCAGGCCGAGCCGCGTGACATCGGTATCGTTGGCCTTGGAGCAAAGCGTGTTCGCCTCGCGATTAAACTCCTGCGCGAGAAAGTCGAGCTTGCGCCCGACCGGCTCGCTCGCCCCGATCAACTCGCGCGCAGCCGCGACATGAGCACCAAGACGCTTCAACTCCTCCTCCACGTCCGCCCGCGTTGCCAAAAGCACCGCCTCCTGGTGCAGGCGATCGGCGTCGAACTGCCCCGCGCTGGCGTCCATGAGGCGCGCCACCTGCTCGCGCAGCCGCGCACGGATCGCCTCCGCCGACCGCACAGGCGACGCAGCCACCGCCGCCGTCAGGCGCTCGACCTCGCCGACCTGAGCCGAAAGCACTTCGGCAAGCCGCGCCCCTTCGGCCTGCCGCGCCGCCACGAGACCGAGTAATGCCGCATCGAGTGTTTCCAGCATCGCCGCCGTCCGCGCGGCCTGCTCGGCCTCGTCTTCGGCCGCCTCCACGGTCTCCAGCACACCGCGCACCCCGAGGATGCCTTCCACGCTGGGTCGCGGCGCGCCCTCCAGGGCGCTTCCTACGATGGCGGCGGCAGCAAGCACCTGCTGCAGCGCAGCTTCATTCAGCCGGATCTGCGTCGGCGCGCCTTCGCTGCGCACCTGCAGCGACACGTTCAGGCTGCCGCGGACGAAGTGGCGTGCAGCCACCTCGCGCACCTTCGGCTCCAGGCTGTCGTAGCCGGGCGGCACCCTCAGCCGCACGTCGAGCCCGCGGCCGTTGACGCTGCGCACCTCCCAATGCCACGCGACGCTCCCGCGGCTCCCTTGTGAGCGGGCAAACCCCGTCATGCTTTGGATGGTCATGGTGCGGTGGCCCGATCTCTTGTTGTTACCGGCATGGCCTGGACGTCCGCACGCAACGAGAGGCAACGGACACGAGTGTTCGAGCCGCCGACACAGCGCCCACAACACGGGCCCATGCCCAAGCCGGCCGTAACAGCCCAGCAAACTCTAGTCCAGGATCGATTCTGAGGGAAACCCGCCAGGATAACCGAGACCCCCGCCAAGACACACAGCAGCGCGGCTGAGCCGCGCGTTGATCAACGTGCGCTGCGCTCAACGGCCTTGGGCCGGGGCTTTTTCTGCGGCAAGGGAATGACGTTGGCTTCGACCGGTGTGGCGACCGGCGGCGGCGCCTCCCGCGACACCGCCCGCGTCTGCGACTGGGCACTGGCGGCTTCCGCCTTGGCCCGCATCTCGCGCTCCACCTTGCGCCAGTTGCTGACCGCCGCGTTGTGCTCCTTGAGCGTCTGCGAGAACGTATGGCCACCCGTGCCGTCAGCCACGAAGAACAAGTCACTCGTCTTGGCCGGGTTCAGCACCGCCTCGATCGCGGAACGTCCCGGGTTGCAGATCGGCCCCGGCGGCAGGCCGTCGATCTGATACGTATTGTAGGCCGTCTTGCCGTCGATGTCGGAGCGCGTGATCGGCCGTCCGAGCGAGCCCTGTCCGCCCACGATGCCGTAGATGATCGTCGGGTCCGATTGCAGCCGCATGCCCTTGCGAAGCCGGTTGACGAACACCGCTGCCACCCGGTCGCGCTCGTCGTTGCGGCCAGTCTCCTTCTCCACGATCGACGCAAGGATGAGAGCTTCCTGCGGTGTGGCCAGCGGCAGGTCCGCCTGCCGCTTCTCCCACAGCGCCGCCAGAACCTTTTGCTGGTCCGCACTGAGCCGCTCGATCAGGTCCTGCCGCGACATGCCCTTGGAGAACCGATAGGTCTCCGGCAGCATCGTGCCCTCGGCCGGCACCTGCGTGATCTCGCCCGTGAGGTTGGGATCGGCAATCATGCGCTCAACGATCTGCTGCGAAGTCAAACCCTCCGGCAGCGAAATCTTGGCAAGCACGGAGCGGCCTTCGACCAGCGTGTTGAGCACGCTGCGCATGCTCGCCTGTTTGCGGATCTCGTATTCGCCGGCTTTCAGCTCGTAGCGCTGCCGGTTCCCCCAGCTCTGATAGAGGTGGCTGGCGACAAAAACCCAGCGGTTGGCGATGATGCCCTCGCGCTCGAGCCGGGCGGCGATCTCGATCCGGCCCTCCCCGCGCGGCACCGCGATCGTGCGCGTCACATCGAGCGGTCCGGGACGGTCGAAGGCGAACGACAGGTAGGTCGCCGCGCCGCCAATTCCGGCAGCAAACACCAGCAGCAACGTGAAGATGCCGCTCATCCAGCGGACGAGGGCATTGAGGCGCGGGCGCTCGCGCCGAATCCGCGCGCCGCGAGGGCGCGACGGCGCGCGCGTCGGCTCCAAGGCCTCGGCCGGGCTACGCGGGCGCACCCGGGCCTGGGCGGATTGTGTCGGCGAGGTTTCGACGCGACGGTTGCTCATCGTTCTCCACCCGTTGCCAGCCTCCGCTGGCAGCATCCCCCAGTACCGATCCCAGTACCGATCCAAATGGCCATCGATGTGCCTGTCGGGCCGAGCCCATGGCGCCGGCGACTAGAAGCCGGGCACCGATGCCCCTGCGAACACTAACGTCAATTATGGCAAAAGGACGGGTCCGACACGCGGACCTTCCGCTAGGCGCATTTCCAGAACGTCGCGAGGCCTGCCACACGACGGCCTCGCACGCGCTTACGCAGCAAAACGCCGCATCACCAACGACGCGTTCGTCCCGCCGAAGCCGAACGAATTGGACAAGACGATATCGATCTGCTTCTCACGCGCGGTGTGCGCTACGAGATCGATCGACGTCTCCACCGAGGGATTGTCGAGGTTGATCGTCGGCGGCACGATGTTGTCGCGCATGGCAAGCACGGAGAACACCGCCTCCACGGCGCCGGCCGCACCCAGCAGATGCCCGATCGCCGACTTCGTCGACGACATCGAAAGCTTGCCCGCCGAGTTCCCAAACAAGCGCTCCACCGCGCCGAGCTCGATCTCGTCGCCCATCGGCGTCGAGGTGCCGTGGGCGTTGATGTAATCGATGTCGGCCGGTGCGATGCCGGCCCGGTTGACGGCTGCGCGCATGCAGCGGAAGGCGCCGTCGCCGTCCTCGGCCGGTGCCGTGATGTGGTACGCATCGCCCGACATGCCGTAGCCGACGACCTCGGCATAGATGCGCGCACCGCGCGCCTGCGCATGCTCCAGCGACTCCAGCACCACGATGCCAGCCCCCTCGCCCATGACGAACCCGTCGCGATCCTTGTCGTAGGGTCGCGACGCCTTCGTCGGCTGGTCGTTGAAGCCCGTCGACAGCGCACGGCACGCCGCGAACCCGGCGAGCGCGATCCGGCAGATCGGAGATTCCGCCCCGCCCGCGACCATCACGTCGGCATCGCCCAGTGCCACCAGGCGGGCCGCGTCGCCGATCGCGTGTGCACCCGTCGAGCAGGCCGTGACGACCGCGTGGTTGGGGCCCTTGAGCTGGTGGCGGATAGACACGTATCCCGACGCCAGATTAATGAGCCGACCCGGAATAAAGAACGGGCTGACCCGGCGCGGGCCCTTTTCCTTGAGCAGGATCGACGTGTCGGCGATGCCCGACAGGCCGCCGATCCCCGAGCCGATCAGCACGCCGGCGCGCTCTTGTTCGTCGCGCGACTTCGCCTGATAGCCGGAATCCTTGAGCGCCTGCTCCGCCGCCGCCATCGCATACACGATGAAGTCGTCGACCTTGCGCTGCTCCTTGGGTTCCATCCAGTCGTCGGGGTTGAACTTGCCCTCCGACTGGCTCCCGCGAGGGATAAAGCTCGCGATCTGGCAGGAGATGTCCGAAACCTCGAACTCCTCCACGCGCCGCGCGCCGCTGTGGCCGGCCAGAAGGCGCGACCACGTCGCATCGACACCGCTACCCAGCGGCGTGACGAGCCCCAGTCCTGTAATCACCACGCGTCGCATAGCCCACCCTGCTCTGCTGACACACCTTCCGCCAATCACCGCCCGCCCCCGACAACACCCCCGGCCGTCGTGTGCGATGCACCGGTCATGCCCCGGGGCCGGCGGTGCCGCGTCGCCGGCTGTCAGGCCGCGTTAGCGTTCTTCTCGAGGAATTTCACCGCGTCGCCCACCGTCAGAATGTGCTCGGCCGCATCGTCGGGGATCTCGCACCCGAACTCTTCCTCGAACGCCATGACGAGCTCGACCGTGTCGAGGCTGTCGGCACCCAGGTCATCGATGAAGCTGGCGTTGTCCGTCACCTTCTCGGCGTCGACGCCGAGGTGCTCGACCACGATCTTCTTCACTCGCTCCGAAACGTCGCTCATTGTTCGTCCTCGCGTCAGTCAGTGTCTGATGTCGGTATGCTGTTGATATTTGCGCCTGATCCCCGCCCCTGCCGGCCGGCTTCGTTCCGATTCGGACAGTAACGTGACGCGGCTATCAGAGTCCCGGGCCGGCGGCCTTGGGCCGATGCCCCCGATGCCGGTCTTTTCCCCAGAATGTCGCTCTCAATGGATCGCGCCCCCCGATCGCCCGTTGCGTTATCACACCCCTCCAGGCTTGGCCAGCGTTGCCGAATGGCCGGGGATGCGGCAACGCGGCCCGCTTCGGCCGCACACGCCTCCCCACCGTCTAAGTCCCTCACATCATGGCCATTCCGCCGTTCACATGCAGCGTCTGGCCGGTCATGTAGCCGCCCTCGTCGCTGGCCAAGTAGACCGCGGCAGCCGCGATGTCCTGGGGCGCCCCGAAGCGCCCGAGCGGGATGTGCTTCATCGCCTCGTCGACGATCTTGTCGCCCAGCACCTCAGTCATGGCCGTCTTGATGAACCCCGGCGCGATGCAGTTGGCCGTGATGCCCCGGTTGGCCACCTCGCGGGCCAGCGATTTCGTCATGCCGATCATGCCGGCCTTGGAGGCGGCATAGTTGCCTTGCCCCGGGTTTCCCATGACGCCGGACACCGAGGAAATGTTGATGATCCGCCCGTAACCTGTCTTGTTGCGCAGCATCGCGCGCGTGGCGGCCCGGCACAGCATGAAGGTCGATGTAAGGTTGACGGCGATGACGTCGTCCCACTGCTCGTCCTTCATCACCATGAAGAGGTTGTCCTTGGTGAGCCCGGCGTTGTTGACCAGGATGTCCAGCCGGCCGCCCACGGCCTTCGTCGCCTCGTCGATCAGCTTGCCCACCTGCGCCTTGTCGGCCAGGTCGCACGGCACGGCGACCGCGCGATCCTTCAGTTCGCCGACCAGCGCGTCGAGCTTGTCGGCCTGCCGGCCCGAGACCGCGACCGTGGCGCCCTGTGCGTGGAACGCGCGCGCAATGGCGCCGCCGATCCCTCCCGTGGCGCCCGTCACGAGTGCCGTCTTGCCGCTCAAGTCGAACATACGTGTAATCCTCATCCTTCCAACAGCGCTGTCACCGCGGCGAGATCCTCCGGCGTGCCGAGGCTCGCGGCGTTGAGCGCCTTGTCGATACGCTTGACGAGACCGGCGAGCACCTTCCCCGACCCGATCTCATAGAAATCCGTCACCCCGCGCTCGGCCATCGCGCCGACACACTCCCGCCAGCGCACCGTGCCCGTCACCTGCGCGACCAGCGCCTTGCGGATCTCATCGGGGTCAGCAATCGGGGCCGCGAGCACATTCGCTACCACCGGCACGACCGGCGCCTTGATCTCGATCCTGGCCAAAGCCTCCGCCATGGCGTCGGCGGCCGGCTTCATCAGCGCGCAATGGAACGGCGCTGACACCGGCAGAGGCAACGCCCGGCGCACACCGTGGGCCTTGCCCACCTCCTGCACGCGGTCGATCGCAGTCTTGTGGCCCGACAGAACGACCTGCGTCGGCTCGTTGTCGTTGGCGACGTCGCAGACATCGCCCTGCGCCGCCTCCGCAGCCACCTTGCGCGCCACGTCGAGCCCGACACCCAGCAGCGCCGCCATCGCCCCCTGCCCCACGGGGACCGCCTTCTGCATCGCCTGGCCGCGCAGCTTCAACAGCCGCGCCGCGTCCGCCAACGTGAAGGCGCCGGCCGCCGCCAATGCGGAATATTCGCCCAGCGAATGACCGGCGACGTAGCTCACACGATCCTTGAGCGAGAAACCCTTCTCCTGCTCCAACACCCGGATCACCGCCATCGACACCGCCATCAACGCGGGCTGGGCGTTCTCCGTCAGCGTCAGCGTTTCCTTCGGCCCCTCCCACATGATCTGGGAGAGCTTTTGCCCCAGCGCCGAGTCGACCTCGTCGAAAACCGCCCGCGCGGACGGAAAGGCATCGGCCAGGGCCTTGCCCATGCCGACGTCCTGGCTTCCCTGCCCCGGGAAGACGAATGCAATAGCCATGGCGCGCTCCCAGCGAGTTCCCAGACGGCTCGCGGGCTTTAGGCATGGCTCAACGGTGGCTGTCAAGCCACACCCGGGTTTGCGCTGGGGTGCGCGCCAGGCGCAGGTTGGACCGTTACCGCCCCACGCGGCACGGCCGCGCGGTCACCGAGCAGGTCCACAGGCCGCCGGAGGGGGCGCATTTCATGGCCTTGCTGACCGCAAGCTTGTAGCTGCCCCACGCACTGCCGTATTCGTCCGCCGTGAACACCGCCCAATTCCGGCTCGCAGCCGCCTCCGCGCCCTTGCGGCTCGGGAGCGTGCCCTCACCGTAATGCTCATGGCTGGAAAAACAGAGCTTGCCGCCCTCCCGCCGCTTTTCGTGGATGCTGTCGAGTCCTGTCACCGCCGGCTGCTTACTGGCGGCGGCCTGGACTGGCCCGGTTCCGATCAGGAGCAAACCGCCGACGACGGCGGCGATGGGAAGAATGAAGCGTTTGCAGGCGTCGCGCATGGCCGATCTCCGCTGCTGCGATGCGATCCAGCTACATTGGACCAGGGAACAGCAACGGATTTCGCCTGGAAAGTGTTAAGCATTTGCCCAATGCATCGTGCGGCCTGACCGTCGCACCGAAGCACCGCATGACCAGCGCGACCCAGGGTGATCATCGCCCCCATCTTCCAACCGGCACCCGTGAAACCGCTATGACATCGCTCACGCCCTTGCACCGCACACCACCAATCGCGCCACGTCCTAGTGTCGGCGTGTCGCGCGAACCACTGGCCCGCCTCCACCAGCCGGCTTACGGCCGCCGTGCCGCGCGCTTATCGCACCTCGCCGCCGCGGCCATCGTCGCTGTTGCCGGACTTCTGCCGCCATCCGCCCGCGCAGCCGACCCAAAAGCGCAGGCCTGCAGCCCCGCCGATATCGCCGCCGCCGTCGAGCGCGCCGGCGAGGAACTGCGCCGCTTCAACGCCGAGAACACACCCAAGCTGCAGGCGAAGCTGAGAGCGCTGAAAGCGGCGCGGGGCTGGAGCGACGCCGACTACGAGCGCCGCAGTATCGACCTTCTGCACGATAACCGCATCGCCACCTACGATCGCCGAGCCAGCGACATCCTCGCGCGCATCGATGCCCTCGGCGTCACGAGCGCGAGCACCACCACGGCCACGGCCACCGAGTGCGCTAAGGTCGGCCAACTCCAGGCCGCCACCCGCGAGTTGCTCGCGACGATGAAGGCAAAGGCCGATTACACCCAGGCGCGCCTCGACACTCAGATCGCCGCTGCCACGCCCCCACCGGCACCCACCGCACCCGCGCGCGTCACGCCTCCTCCTGCCGCCCCGCCCCGCCAGGCCAAAGAGCCACCCAAGGACTGGAAGAGCGCCACCAGCACCGCGCCAATCCCTGCTGAGCGCGGATCGCCCCCGCAAAGCCCCGTGTCAGAACCCGCAGCACCCGCCCCCTCGGCCCCCTCACCGGCCTGGCCCGAGCAAGGTCCGCCGCCACAGGCCGGCTACACCATCGATGAAATCCGTGAGGTCTCGCGCGGCTTCTTCGGCACCATCTCCACCGAGCTGGCCAGCGTCATCGAGCACGCGTTCCGTAAATCGGGCCGGCCCACCGCCTACATCCTGGGCACCGAAGGCGGCGGCGCCTTCCTGGCCGGCCTGCGCTACGGCGAGGGCACGCTCTACCTGCGCTCCGGCGGCAGCCAAAAGATCTACTGGCAGGGCCCCTCGCTGGGCTCCGACATCGGCGCCTCGGGATCGCGGACCATGTTCCTGATCTACCGCGCCGACACCCCCGACCGGCTCTACCGGCGCTTCACCGGCATCGACGGCTCGGCCTACTTCGTCGGCGGCGTCGGCCTGACGTTCCTGACCGACGGCACCGTCCTGATGGCGCCGATCCGGTCCGGCGTCGGCTTTCGCCTCGGCGCCAGCATCGGCTACATCCGATTCTCGCCGACACCGACCTGGAACCCCTTCTGACCGCGCTTAGCGCACCCGATAGGTCGGCACGCGATAGAACGTAATGGTGCCCCGCGACACCGTCCCGTAGCGCGGCGCCATCTGCCGGTAGCGCACCCGCGGCTGCGGTTGGCTGCCAAAGAGGTCTGAGAACAACCCACCCGAGGGCTGTGCGCGAACGGTGACGACGCGCGACGACGCCCGCGGCGTGCGCGCAGCGATGGCCGGCGCCGGCGCGGGTGCCGGCGGTTTGCCGTGGATCACGATCCGCGTTTTCGACATGCCCGCGTCCTTGACCAGCGAGAACAGCGTACGCGCGTTCCCCGGCGCCAGCCGCACACAGCCGTGCGAAGCGGGGCGGCCGAGCATCTTCACGCTCTGCGTGCCATGGATTGCAAAGCCACCGGAATAAAAGATCGAATGCGGCATCGGCGCATCGTCGTACTTTTTCGAGTACCACATCGTGTGCATGCGCTGGGGACGGTACGTGCCGGTCGGCGTCCCATATCCCTCTCTCCCGCTCGACACCGCCCAGATGTGACGGGACTTGCCCGAGACATCGACCGTCATCTGCTGTTTGCCGAGATCGACACGGATCAGGATATCTGCGGACGCAGGCGCCGCTCCGCCGGCCGCCACGCACAGCGCAGCGAGCACAGCCCGAGAAAGGATACGCATTACTAAACTCCTCTCGCCCGCGCATTTTGCCCGCGCAAGCCTAGCCGTCAGCCAGAGGAATTACATCAAAGACACTGTCGTTCCCTTAACCCGGCCCTTCGAATCCCTGCCACACTGCGCATCATCACTCCGCCGACGCCTTGACCTCGGCATAGCCTTCAAGCGCGGCACGCCGCGCCTGATCATGATCGACCATGGGTTCGGGATAGGTCTTGCCAAGAACGATACCGGCCGCAGCCAGCGCCGGGCCCGGCGCCTGCCAGGGTGCATGCACATGCGTGGGAGAAAGCCCCGCAAGCTCCGGCACCCAGGCTTTCACGTAGTCACCATCCCGGTCGAACTTCTGCCCCTGCGTCATCGGATTGAAGATGCGGAAGTAGGGCGCCGCATCGGCACCCGAGCCCGCCACCCACTGCCAACTCGCTGCGTTGTTGGCGAGATCCGCGTCGACCAGCGTATCCCAGAACCACGCCTCGCCGTCACGCCAGTGAAGACGCAAATGCTTGATCAGGAACGACGCCACGATCATGCGCACGCGGTTGTGCATCCACCCGGTGTGCCAGAGCTGGCGCATGCCCGCATCCACGATCGGGTAACCCGTCACCCCGCGCTGCCACCGCTTCAAGGCAGCTGCATCATCGCGCCAGGGATAGGCAGAAAACGCGGGACGAAACGGCGCACTGGGCAGGTCCGGCCAATGAAACAGCAGGTGATAGGAAAAGTCGCGCCAGGCGAGTTCGCGCCGGAACGCTGCCTCCCCGCGCGCCGCACTGGGCCGACGCGCCCCACACGCCAGCGCCGCATGCCAGCACGCCCGAGGGCTGATCTCGCCGAAATGCAAATGCGCCGACAGCTTCGACGTGCCATCGCGGCCGGGAAAATCACGCTCCACCCCATACCCGTCGACCGCTTTGGCGAGAAACGTCCTCAATCGTTCGCGCGCACCCGCTTCGCCGGGCTGCCACGCCGCACGCAAGCCCCCCGCCCAATCCGGCCGCGTCGGCAGCAGATCGAGCGTTTCGAGCGCCACGCTCTTTGGCCATCGATCCGGCGCTTTGAGCGACTTGGGTGCTCGGATCGGCGGAGGTGGCGCCGAGAACTCCTGCAGTTTCCGCCAGAACGGTGTGAAGACTTTGTAGGGGTTGCCATCCCCCGTTCGCAGTGTCTCCGGATCGTGCAGCAGCGCGCCGCAAAACACTTCAAAGCCGATCCCGCCCGCAGCCAGCGCCGCCCCAATCTCCTCGTCCTGCTGTCGCGCCGCCGGCGTGTAGCGCCGGCTGACGATCACGTCGGTTGCCCCGGCCTCTTCGAGGATGGCATCGAGCACCCTTGCGCCATCGCCGCGTGCAAGTACCAGTCGCGAACCCAGCGTCTCCAGGCTCGCCGCCATCCGCTCCAGGCTCCGGTGGAGCCACCACCGGCTGGCCCCGCCCCGCCGCCACGCCCCTTCGCCGGCATCGTCGTGGATGTAGAGCGGGATCACCGGCCGCCCCGAGGCCGCCGCCGCACTGAGGGCTTCGTTATCGGACAGGCGTAGATCCTGCCGCAGCCAAAGAACAATCGGTGTCGTGGTCACGCCTGGGCCCGCCTTCGCAGTCATCCGGCGCCAAACACGCCGTGCCCGACCATACGCGGCAGGCCCCCCAGAGGTTCAGTGACAAGGAGCGAATAACGCCCCTCAGTTTCCAAACAACATCTCAAAGAAGGATTTCGGTTTGCTCGCCCGCCGCTCGGTCCGCCGGCCGGCGCTGCCGAACTGGTTGTTCCACGGCGCCCAATCCACATTGCCATCCGATCGGGAAACGCGGCGGGCGGGCGCACTCGCCACCTGTTCCTTCACCTTGGCCCGTCGCAGCACGAATTCGTCCTTCACCCCGTCGACGCTGGCCACGATCACCTTGCCGTCCGCCCACGTCCAAGCTGACACCTTGTCGCCCAGGCGATGCGGCTGGATAGCCACTACCGAAGCTGCCGACACATCGATGATGGCGATTTGCTCGAACACGACGGGCCCGTTGCGCCCCTGCATCGTGCCACCGCTGAACCGCAGCGTGCCGATGCCGCGGAACTCTCCCTTCAAGACGTCCCACTCCAGCAGCTTGGGTTGGCCCGAGCCCATCATCTCCAGCGGAACCTTGAGCTTTTTGACCTCCTCGCTACGCGCGAAAAAACGCTCGCCTTGCGCCACGACCCGCCACCCCGCGATCCCCAGATGCGGAATCTCGACTTCCTGCGACTCGCTCGCTTCCGCGCCCAGCCGCTCCAGTGCCGCATGCGCCGCCCGCAGATCCGGCTTGGCCGCAACAGCCCGGCGCAGATCCACGATCGCCTCACTTGCCCGCCCGCTGTCGCTGGCGAACTCCGCCTTGACCCACAACACTTCCGGCGCGTCTGCGCTGATCCGCAACGCCGTCTGCAGGTCCTTCTGCCCGATCTCGGCTTGCTTGGCGCGGCGATAGATGTAGGCCCGGTAGGCGTACGTCACCGCATTGCGCGGATCGATCACCAGCGCACGATTGACGTCGGCGAGCGCCTCGTCGAAGGCCTCCGCTTCCGCATGCGCCAATCCCAAAGACTGATGCGCGGCCACGAGCTTCGGCGCCAATACCACCGCACGCTGCAGATCCTTGACGGCGGCGATGGCGTTGGCGCTGGCAAGATACGCTTGTCCGCGCAACACGTAGAGTTCGGCATTCTCCGCATCGAACGCGATCGCACGCGACAGATCCTCGATCGCGTCCTCGAGGCGATCGACGCCGATCTTCGCCTCCGCGCGACTGCGGTAGCTCGCCGCGAACCGCTCGTCGACGTTGACCGCGCGCGAGAAGTCGCGGATCGCGGCATGAGGCAGGTTCTGCGCAAGATAGGCCCGCCCGCGGCCGACCAGCGGCGCGGCCGCCTGCGGCAGCAATTCGATCGCCCGCGAATAGTCCGCGATTGCCAACGCCGGCTTGCCGAGGTTCAGATGCGCCGCCGCCCGGTTGTTGAGCGCAGCCGCATAGGACGGCGACAACAGGATCGCGCGGTCGAAATCCTTCACCGCCTCGCGCACCAGCCCGACCGAAAATAACAGGCTGCCGCGATTGTTGTAGATCGGCGCATGCTCGGGGAAGAGCTGCACCGCCCGATTGAAGTCCTCGATGGCGAGCTTCACCTGCCCAAGCCTGGCCTGCGCCACCGCCCGATCGTTGAGAACCAGCGCCTGCCGTTCCGACGACAGGCCCTGAATCCCCGCCAATTGGTTGTAGATCGCCACCGCGGCGCTGGCGTCGCCCTTGGTCATCGCCTGGGCGGCTTCCTGCTGGCGCGCGGCGACAACAGCCGGATCGGCCGCGAATGCTGCCGCCGACAGCCCTGCAAGCAGGATGATCGCAGCCCAGATCCGGCTCATCCCTTGCCTTTCCAGTCGCCTCGCCAGATGGCTCACCAATCGCCGCCGCCGGCACCCCACCCGGGGCGAAACGGCACCACCGACTCGCCAGAACGTTATGGCATGGTGAGGGCACGGCGAGAACCGGCCGATCGACGCGCGCCGCCGGCTTCAGCCCGCCACGATCTGCGCGATGGCTTCGCCGAGTTCCGACGTCGTGGCCTTGCCACCCATATCCGGCGTCAGTGCCTTGGCGTCAGCCAGCACCACCTCGATCGCCTTGACGATCGCCTCCGCGGCATCCGTATGGCCGAGGTGATCCAGCATCATCGCACCCGACCAGATCTGCCCGATCGGATTGGCGATGCCCTTGCCCGCGATGTCGGGCGCCGAGCCGTGCACGGGCTCGAACATCGAGGGATAGGCTTTCTCGGGATTGATGTTGCCACCCGGTGCGATCGCGATCGTGCCCGTCGTCGCCGGCCCGAGATCGGACAGAATGTCGCCGAACAGGTTGGAGCCGACAATGACGTCGAACCACTGCGGATTGCGCACCAGGTGCGCCGTCAGGATGTCGATATGGAACTGGCTGGTCTTCACCTTCGGATAGGCGGCGCCCATCGCCGCGAACCGCTCGTCCCAATAGGGCATCGAGATGGAGATGCCGTTCGACTTGGTTGCCGAAGCGACCTCCTTGCGCGGCCGCTTCATCGCCAGATCGAACGCGTACTTCATGACCCGATCGCAACCGTGCCGCGTGAACACCGCCTGCTGGACGGCGGCTTCCCGCTCCGTGCCCTCGAACATGCGCCCGCCGATGGCGGAGTACTCGCCTTCCGTGTTCTCGCGCACGATCCAGTAGTCGATGTCGCCGGGCTTGCGATCGGCCAGCGGACACTTGAGGCCCTTGAACAGCCGCACCGGCCGCAGATTGACATACTGGTCGAACCCCCGGCGGATCGGGATCAGCAGCCCCCACAGCGAAACGTGATCGGGCACGCCGGGAAAACCGACCGCACCCAGGAAGATCGCATCGTGATTGCGAATGCGATCCAGGCCGTCTTCGGGCATCATCGCGCCGGTCTTCTTGAACCGCTCGCACGACCAGTCGAAGTGATCGAACGCGTACTCGATGCCGAACCGACGGCCGGCGGCCTCCAGCACGCGCAGGCCCTCCGGCACCACCTCGTTGCCGATCCCGTCACCGGGAATGTTCGCAATCCTCAGGGCTTTCGTCTTCGTATTGGCCGCCATGTCCTGGTCCTTCCTCACGCGTCTTCGTTGCGCGCCGGCATCGCCGCAATCAGCAGCAGCCCGCCGACGATCGAGATGTTCTTCAAGAAGTGATTGAACTCATTCGTCCACATAGCAGCCGGAGCATGCCAAAAGCCATGGAAGATGGCACCCGCGACCAGCGTGAACACGGCCAGCGCCATCGCCGCCCACCGCGCATTCCAATTAGCGATCAGCATGATGCCGCCGACAATCTCGAGCACGATGGTCAAGGCGAGGAACACGTTCGGCATCGGGAACCCCTTCGCCGCCATCATCCCGGCGACCGCCCCGAACGCCATGGCCTTGCGAACCCCCGAGATCAGAAAAATGGCCGCGAGCAGGCATCGGGCAACAAGCGCAAGTGTTGTGTTCATTTTGAAATCTCCAAAGAATAATCCGCCGACATTGCTGCGCCGCACATCCAGGCCGGCCGGACCCTTGGCCTTGGACCCAGATTTGACCTTGGCTGGCCCCTGCCTGGACCTTGCCTCGGACACCTCCGGCCCCTGCAGTTAGGCGCACCGCACTATAGGACAGCTACGTAACCCGTGTCGCCTAGACGCTGTCCGGCCGGGCCCCGCCATAGCGCTGCTCGGCCTCGTAATAGTCGTCGAAGCCGATCGCCCGGCGCAACTGTGCAAAGTCCATCACCTGGTCGGATGGATGCCGCCCCGCCTTCATCTCTTCAAGGCAGAAAGTCATGACACGCATGGCCGCCGACATCAGCGTCAGCGGAAAGATCGCAAACCGGAAGCCGAGCGCGCCGAGCTGCGCCATCGATGGGATAGGCGTCTCGCCCCCCTCCACCATGTTCGCCATGTGGATGCCTGGTGCCTCCTTCGTCAGACGCACCATCTCCCCCTCGCCTTTCGGCGCTTCCACGAACAACAGGTCCGCCCCCGCGTCACGAAACGCATTGGCCCGCCAGATCGCCTCGTCGAGCCCATGCATGGCGCGGGCATCCGTGCGCGCAAGGATCAGGATATCGCCCCCCTGCGCCCGCACCCGATCGGCGGCGAACCGCGCCGCCCGCACCCGGTCGATCGCCTCCACGCGTTCCACGACGAGTTTGCCGCGCGTATGCCCGCACCGCTTCGGCGCCACCTGGTCCTCGATCATGACCGCGCCCGCGCCGGCCTGCGCAAACCCCGCCACCGTCCGCTCCACGTTGAGCGCATTGCCGTACCCGGTGTCCCCGTCGGCGATCACCGGAATGGGGGTCGCCGCCGTGATGTTGCGCACGCTGTCGACCATCTCGCCGTAGGAGATGAGACCGAGGTCCGGCGCCCCGATCCGCGTCGCCGCGACCGCGAACCCCGACATGAACGTGAACGCGAAACCGGCATCCCCGATCATGCGCGCCGACAGGCCGTCGTAGCATGACGGCACCATGTGGCAGGTGTCTTGCGCCAGAAGTTCGCGAAGGCGCTGGGCTTTGCTCGTCATCGTCGTTGCCCCGAAATCAGCTCTCGGCTCTACAGTTTGAAGGGGATGAACAGCGCGATCGCTGGGAAGAAATAGATCGCCACCACCGTCGCCAGCATCATCACCAGGAACGGCCAGACACCGGCCGACACCTCCTGCAAGGTCGCTTTCCCCACGGCCTGTATGACGTAGAGATTGAGACCGACAGGCGGCGTGATCAGCGCGCACTCGATCATGATCACGAAGAAGATGCCGAACCAGATGTTGTCGACGCCCAGCGGCACGAGTGCAGGCGCCAGGACCGGCACCATGATCAGCATCATCGACAGCGCTTCCAGGAAGCAGCCCATGAACAAGAGAACGCCTGCCACCACGATGATGAACGGCCCCACCGTGGTGAAGCTCTCCGCGATCAGCTGCGAAAGGTCCTGCGGAATGCGATACAGCGTGATCGCCTTGCCGAACACCTTAGCGCCCGCCACGATCATCAGGATCGTCACCGTCGTCACCATCGACTCAAGCAGCGCGGCCCTGAACAGCGGCCACGTCATCGTCCTGAGCAACACCGTCGTGATCACGATCGAGAACGCAAAACCGATGGCGGCCGCCTCCGTCGGCGTCGCAATTCCGGAATAGATCACGCCGATCACGAGCGCCGACAACAGCATCGCCGGCAGCGCCCGCAGCCCCGTGCGCGCGCGCTCGTCCCACGACGCCCGCGGCGACGGCTGGTAGCTCGAAGAAAAGCGCGCATAGAGCATGGCGAAAGCGGCAAACAGCACCATCAAAAGCAGTCCCGGACCGACGCCGGCCAAAAACAGCTTCAGCACGGATTCCTCCGTGATGAAGCCGTAAACGATCAGCGGAATCGACGGCGGGATGAGGATACCCAAGGTGCCGCCCGCCGCCAGCAAGCCGTAGACGAAGTGCTTGGGATACCCGCGCGCGATCATCTCCGGGATGGCCACGACCCCGATCGTCGCCGCGGTCGCCACCGACGAACCCGAGATCGCCGCGAAAATTCCGCACGAAATCACGGTCGCAATGCCAAGCCCGCCCGGCCAGTGTCCGACCCACGCCTGCACGGCCGCAAACAGGTCGCGCCCCACGCCGCCCTTGAGCAGAATGTTCGACATCAGCAGGAACAGCGGCACCGACAGCAGCACAAAATTGTCGACCGTGCCCAGAATGCCCTGCGCCGCCATCAGCGGCGAGAAATTCCCGATGATGAGAAGGAAGAGGCCGAGTCCGCCCAGCGCGAAGGCGACAGGGATGCGCAACACCAGTAGCGTCAACAGCGCCGCCAGGATTCCGACCGACGTCATCGTTGTCCCCCAGCCCGGCCCGACGGCAGTGCCCCCTTCCGATCAGCTCTCATGACCATGCCCGATGCCCGGATCCCAGCCGCGCCCCGTCAGCGCCCTGACGAGCTCCACGATGCATTGCAGAACGATCAGCGTCATGCCAACCACGATCGAGGCTTCCGCCCACCAGTTGGGATAATCGACCACCGTCGCCGTCGTGCGTCCAGTCACGAAGGAATCGTGCGCGATGCGGAAGCTGTAGACCCCGATGACCGCTGCAAACAGACCCATGAACACTAGCGCCAGCGCATCGAGAAAGCGTTGTCCCGCAGGTCCGAGCCGATCGAACAGGATCTCGATGGAAATGTTCTCGCGCAGATGCACCAGCCGCCCCAACGCCAGAAACGTCCCCCACATCAGCAACAGCTCGCTCGTCTCCAGCACCCATAGCGTCGGCGCATTGAAGAGGTAGCGCGCGCCCACCTCGTAGCTGAGGAAGACGCCCGAAAGGAAGAACAGCACCGCCGCCACCCAGGCGAGCGTTAGGCTGAGCTTGTCGACGAGGTGCATGGCCGCCCCGATTGAACGAGAAGGCGCCACACGGGCCACACCCGTGCGGCGCCTGATGGCAGTTGGCGTGGCTTTAAAGCTTCTCGGCGGCCTCGTGCACGGCCTTGCCGAGCGGACCCGACGCCTTCAGGAACTCGTCGAGCACGGGCTTGGCCGTCGCCTTCCAGGCTTTGACTTCCTCGGCCGTAGGCTCGTGCACCTTCATGCCGTTCTTCTTACCGATATCGATGGATTCCTGCTCCAGCGCGACTTGCTCCTTGCGCAGTTGGGCTTCCACCTTGCGCGCCGCATCCGTCAGGATCTTGCGCTGGCCCTCGCTCAGCGCCTTCCACTTCTTGTCGTTGATGAGAACGATGAACTCGACCACCGCGTTGTTAACCAGCGTGACGTGGTCCATGACTTCATAGAGCTTGCGCGACTTGATCGTCGTCGGTCCGGTCATACCGATGTCGACGGTGCCGCGCTGGTAGGCGAGAAACTGCTCCGAGCCGGCCGTGTTCACCGGCGCCCCGCCCATCGAGGCCACCCACGTCGCCAGAGACTTGGAGAACACGCGCGCCTTCTTGCCCTTGAAGTCGGCCGGCGACTTGATGAAGGCGCCCTTCGACAGCACGATGTTGGAGCCGTAGGCCTGCCACCACAGCACGTGGCTGCCGGTCTTGGCGATCGCCGCATCGAGCGGCTTGCGCACGCCGCTGTCGGGTGCCGTCGCCTTCACGATCAGCTCGTTGGTATTGAACAGGAATGGCACGTACATGATGTCGACGGCCGGCACATCGCCTGCAAACCGCGTCAGCGAGGCGACGCCCATCTCGATCGCGCCCGAGCCCACGGCCTGCGGCACTTCCTTGTCCTTGTAAAGCTGCGCGCTGTCGTAGATCTGGATCTCCAGGTCGCCCTTGGAAGCCGCTTCGACCTCCTTCTTGAACGCCGCCACGTTCTGGCCCAGCGAACTCTTCAGCGGCAATTGCAGCGTGATCCGCAGCGTTTCTTTGGACTGTGCGGACAGTGAACTGGCCACCAGCAATCCAGCGCTGCCGATGAGCGCGACGAGCTTGCGCATTCCGGGATCTCCCTTTGCGACGGTTTACGGTCTATTTTACGTATACGATGCCAAAGTCCGAACCTGCTCGCAACCGCCCAGAAGCACCACCGGCGGCCACGCCCTGCGTCAACGGTCCGCGCCCCCGCCGCTTGCGGCCGCCTGCCGGAAGAGATCGCCGAGTACCGCCGGCAAGCCTTCGGGAAGATCCTCCGCAATCAGCCCCGGCCCGAACCGAGCGGCGACCGCACCGTGCATCCAGACCGCAGCACACGCCGCCTCGAATTCCGGCATCTGCTGCGCCAGCAGCCCAGCGATGAAACCGGCCAGCACGTCACCCGAACCCGCCGTGGCGAGCCACGGCGGCGCGTTGTCGTTGATCGCCGCCCGTCCGTCGGGATGCGCGATCACCGTATCCGGCCCCTTGAGCACGACGACGGCTCCGGAGCGCGCCGCGGCCGCCCGCGCGCGCTCGAGCTTCGAGCCTGCGATGTCGGGATAAAGCCGCCTGAACTCGCCTTCGTGCGGCGTCAGAACGACCCGCCTGCCCCCGGCATGACCGCTGGTTGCGGGGCCAGAATCGCGACGATCGCTTTCGGTCTGCGGCTCACGAGCGGCAATCGCGGCGAACAGGTCTACGGGCTGTGCACCGGAATCCTCGCGGACACCCAGAAAACCGAGACTGCCGCCACGTCCCGCTTCGGCAGCGCTGGCAAACGATGTCACCGCATCGGCGTCCAGGACTACCGCCGCCTGCGACCGCAGCGTCGCCAGCACGAGTTCGGCCGTCTCCGCCCCCACCCCGGCACCCGGACCGATCAGCACCGCATTTCGCCGCTGATCCTGCAGGAACGCAGCCAGCGCCTCGGGCCCGGCGACGCTTTTGACCATGATTGCCGTCACATGCGCGGCATGAACCATGATCGCAGCCCGCGACCCGACGAGCGTCACGAGCCCCGCACCCACGCGCAGCGCGCCACGCGCACCAAGCCGCGCCGCACCTGTCTGCTCAGGTCCTCCCGAGACGACGATCGCATGACCGCGCGTGTACTTGTGGCCCTCGCGCGAAGAACGCGGCAGGCTTGGACACCACAGCTCGGGATTGTTGCGCAGTGATCGTGCCCCCAGCGCCGGCGCGCCACCGCTCCCTTCCAGCACTTCATCGGGCATGCCGATATCGGCAAGAACGACGTCCCCGCACAGCGCCCGCCCCGGCATCAACAGATGACCAGGCTTCATCCGAACGAACGTCACGGTACGATCGGCCTGCACGACGGGGCCCGGCGCGTTTCCCGTCGAGCCGTCGAGACCGCTGGGAACATCCACGGCGAGCGTCTGCTCGCCCGCGTCGCGGCGGCTGTTGATCAGCCCGATCGCCTGCGCGATGGCGCCATCGGGCGCCCGAGACAATCCCGCCCCAAGCATCGCATCGATCACGAGCTCACAATCGCCACCCACCAATTGTGGCCACGTCTCGTGATAAATCCGGCTGCCCGGGTGCCCGAGCCAGCGCTCGGCCATCACCTGCGCGTCACCCTTGAGCGATCCCGGCGCCACGACGCTGGCAATCGAAACGGAATACCCGCGCTCACGCAGGAGGCGGCCCGCCACATAGCCATCCCCGCCGTTGTTGCCCGGACCGCAGACGACGACGATCCGCCCGCCCGCCCCTAGCATCCCGACCGCCTCATCCGCAACCGCCCGCCCCGCGTTCTCCATCAGCATCAGCGACGGCACGCCCGCCGCCACAGCACGCCGGTCGGCCTCGGCCATCTCCGCCGTGGTCAGAAGCTCCAGCCCACTGCTCATCGCCGAATCCTCACCCCCGCACCCTCACTCCGCCGCCCGCGTCCCGTCGTCGTAGGCCGACAACTCGATCAGGTTGTCGTCGGGATCGCGCAGGTAATAGGACGTCATTGTCCCGCGCGCCCCGGTGCGCGGCACAGGCCCCATGAACGGCTCCACGCCGGCAGCCTTCAGCTGCGCCGCGACGCCGGCGATGTCGTCGACCAGGAAGCAAAGGTCGGCCGTTCCCGTCAGCGCCGTCCCCGCCTTGGGCTCGAACTCGTGCCCCTTGAGGTGAAGATTGATCTTGTGCGGCCCGAACCGCAGCGCCCAGCGCTTGTCCGCCCCGAACGTCTCACCCGTCATGCCGAGCGCACGCTCGTAGAATGCGACGGTTGCTTCGATCGAGCCAACCGTCAGCACCAGATGATCGAACCCCACGACCTTCATGTCCACGTCCTCCCGGCCCATCCGGCGCGCACTTTGCCCGCTTCCCACCCGGCTGAGAAGCACGCGACCCGATGGACCTATGCGCGCTGCCCGCCGAGCCCCCTGAGCAACGCCGCGCCAAAAGCACAATTGGCAGGCAGATCGGAAGCCTATTATTTGTGCAAACAGATCAGAGTCTGGGCAGGCAGAGAGAGCGCCACTATTGATCCGTCCAAGCGCCGCACACATAACCCGATGATTTCGCGACACTTTAACGAATCCTAACCAATTGGCACGCGCCGTGCTACGACGCGCTCGCCAGCGGGCCGCCAGACCCGCCCAGCGGAGGACCACTCGGGGATGAAAAAGATCGAGGCGATCATCAAGCCCTTCAAGCTCGATGAAGTGAAGGAGGCTCTGCAGGAAATCGGGCTCCAGGGCATCACTGTCATCGAGGCCAAGGGCTTCGGCCGCCAGAAGGGCCACACCGAGCTCTATCGCGGCGCCGAATACGTCGTGGATTTCCTGCCGAAAGTCAAAATCGAGGTCGTCCTTCCCGACGAGATGCTCGATAAGGCCGTCGAAGCGATCCAGAAGGCTGCCAAGACCGGCCGCATCGGCGACGGCAAGATCTTCATTTCCTCCATCGAGGAGGCAATCCGCATCCGCACCGGTGAAACTGGAGCAGAGGCGATCTGACGGCGTTCATGGCGGGGCGCGTCACCCGACGCACCCGTCCCTGACGAACTGCGGCGAAGGATCGAAGGCTGAAACCAGCCCCATCCCTCGCCGTCGCAAGCGTTGAAGAAAGCAACACCGAGCCATCCGATAGGGGAGACCTCATGGCCACCAAGACCGTTGCCGACGTCATGAAGATGATCAAGGACAAGGACGTGAAGTTCCTTGACCTGCGCTTCACCGACACCAAGGGCAAGATGCAGCACGTCACCGCCGACATCTCGTGCGTCGACGAAGCCATGTTCGCCGACGGCTATGCCTTCGACGGCTCCTCGATCGCGGGCTGGAAGGGCATCGAGGCCTCCGACATGACGCTGATGCCGGATCCCGCCTCCGCCCATCTCGATCCGTTCTTCGCTCAGACGACCATGGCCGTTTTCTGCGACGTCATCGAGCCGTCGACCGGCGAGCTCTATGAGCGCGACCCGCGCGCCATCGCCAAGAAGGCCGAAGCCTACCTCCAGCAGACCGGCATCGGCGACGGCGTGTACTTCGGCCCCGAGGCGGAGTTCTTCATCTTCGACGACGTCCGCTTCAACACCGATCCCTATAACTGCGGCTTCCGCCTCGACAACTCCGAGCTGCCCTCCAACTCCGGCACCGAGTACGAGATGGGCAACCTCGGCCACCGCCCGCGCACCAAGGGCGGCTACTTCCCCGTGCCGCCGATCGACAGCGGCCAGGACATCCGCTCCGAGATGCTGTCGGTGATGGCCGAGATGGGCGTCGTCGTCGAAAAGCACCACCACGAGGTGGCGTCCGCCCAGCACGAGCTCGGCATCAAGTTCGGCCCGATGGTCACGATGGCCGATCACCTGCAGATCTATAAGTACGTGATCCACAACGTCGCCCAGGCCTACGGCAAGACCGCGTGCTTCATGCCCAAGCCCGTCTTTGGCGACAACGGCTCAGGCATGCACGTCCACCAGTCGATCTGGAAGGGCTCCACGCCGACGTTCGCCGGCAACAAGTATGCCGACCTGTCCGACACCTGCCTCTACTACATCGGCGGCATCCTGAAGCACGCCAAAGCGATCAACGCCTTCACCAACCCGTCGACGAACTCCTACAAGCGTCTCGTCCCCGGCTACGAAGCCCCCGTGTTGCTCGCCTACTCCGCGCGCAACCGCTCAGCCTCCTGCCGCATCCCTCACGTGACGAGCCCGAAAGCCAAGCGCGTCGAGATCCGCTTCCCCGATCCCGCCGCCAACCCATACCTCGCGTTCGCCGCGATGCTGATGGCCGGCCTCGACGGCATCCTCAACAAGATCCATCCGGGCGACCCGATGGACAAGAACCTCTACGACCTGCCGCCGGCAGAGCTCGCCGAGATCCCCACCGTCGCCGGCAGCCTCGACGAGGCCCTCGACAGCCTCGACAAGGACCGCGCCTTCCTGAAGATGGGCGGCGTGTTCGGCGACGACATGATCGACGCCTACATCGAGCTGAAGAAGGCGGAAGCCGACCGCGTGCGCATGACGCCGCATCCCGTCGAGTTCGACCTCTACTACTCGGTCTGATCCCTCGACACCGGCAACCGAACAGGAAAGAGCGGCCCTTGTGGCCGCTCTTTTCGTATCGCGGCCACCGCGAGAGACCACAAAGTGATGTCAAAAGAGGATGACGAACGCGCCGAGCACCACCGCCCAGCCGAGCAGGCTGAAACCACGCCCATGATAGGACATCGAGCCCAGCATCCGCCCGGGGATCTCGCCCCAACGCACACCGGCGAGCCGACCCAGTAACGCGCCAGCCGCAAAGCCGACGCCCGCCGAAGTCCAATCGAGGCTCCGCGTCCAGGTCTCGAGCGCCGCCCACGTCTGCGGCGGCATGGAGCCATCCACCGGGGTCACCAACAGAAACCCCGCGATCAGCAGAATGGCAAAACCGAGCACGCCTCCCATCGCGGCACTCCCGCCGAGACCTCCGATGCGACAGTGTTTCACCGTGGGGATAACGCTTCGTTAATCGTGCATCCGATTCCCGCCCACACGCTGGAAAGCGCGCGGGACCGCCGGGCGGCCGGCCCGGCGATCCCGCGTGCACACCCCGGCTCGCGCCCTCAGTCGTGCTTGGGCGGCGTGGCGTCGACCTTGATCTCGGAAACCGGCGGGTTCTTGGCGTAATACTCCTTGTCCTCGGGGCGCTGCTTGAAGTCTGCGAACTGGCGCCACTCGATATGCCGCGTGCTCATGTCGTCGCCATACCGCACGCGGAACAGCAGCGTGCGCTGCGGCCCGTTGATGTACTCCTTAGGCTCGCCCCTGGGATGCACCACGAACGATCCGGGAATGATGTCGATGACCCGCTCCGGTGTCTTCATCTTGCCCCCGCCCGAGAAGCAGAAGTAGATCTCAGTGCAGTTGGGATGGGCGTGATAGGGGCTGATCTGGCCGGGCTCCCAGCACGCGACCGTGAAGTCGCCGCCTTCGAGCTTGCCGAGAATTTTCTCGACGTGGCGCTCGGGGTTCCAGACCTGCTCCTTGGCGAAATCGAATACCAGCATGGATCGTCTCCTCGTCCGTCGGCTCGAGAGCCTTTGCCTGTTGGCCGCTGTGGGCCACCCAATCTAACCCGTGCCCGCCACCGGCACGAGAGGCTTTGCGTACCCCTCCGTCCCGCCGGACGCATACCGCCCCCTCGAACCACGGCCGCTGGCCATGGTCCCGCCTCGCCTGATCTGATAGGAAACGGGGCTTGAATGGAGAGACCAGCCCACCATGACCGCCGACGCCACCCGTGCCCTCGTCCAGCGCTACTACGACGCCTTCAACAGAGGCGACGTGCCCGGCATGCTCGCCTGCGTCGCCGACGACGTCATCCACGACGTCAACCAGAGCGAGCGGCGCGTCGGCAAGGACCGTTTCCACGCCTTCTGCGAGCGCATGGCCTATCACTACCAGGAGACGCTGGACGACATCGTCATCATGGCCTCCGCCGACGGCGCGCGCGCCGCCGCCGAGTTCAACGTCCGCGGCCAGTACCTGCAAACCGAGCAGGGCCTGCCCGACGCGGCGGGCCAACGGTATGCACTACCCGCCGGCACCTTCTTTGCCATCCGCGACGGTCGCATTACCCGCGTCACCACCTATTACAACCTCACCGAATGGATCGTTCAGGTGACCGGAGGCCAGACCGCATGAGCACGACGATCGAGCCGCTTACGGGCATCGAACTCACCCGCGCGCTGCCCGATCTCGCCCGCCTGCGCATCACGGTCTTCCGCGAATGGCCATACCTCTACGACGGCACACTCGACTACGAGCAGAACTACCTGGCCAAATTCGCCAACGCCGACGGCGCCCTGATCGTCACCGTGCGCGACGATGACCACGTCGTCGGCATGGCGACCGCGACCCCGCTCCTCGGCCACGCCGACGCCTTCGTCGATGCCCTGACCGAGCGCGGCTTTGAGCCCGCCAACATCTTCTACTTCGGAGAATCCATGCTGCTGCCCGCCTACCGCGGCCGCGGCATAGGCCATGCGTTCTTCGACCAACGCGAAGCCCACGCGCGCCGCTTCGGACCCTATACGCACACCGCCTTCTGCGCCGTCGTCCGCCCCGACGACCACCGCCTGCGCCCGGCCGACTATCGCCCGCTCGACGGTTTCTGGCGGAAGCGCGGCTACGACCGGCTCGAAGGCTGCGTCGCCCGCTTCGAGTGGAAGGACGTCGACCAAGAAGGCGAGACGGCAAAGCCCATGCAATTCTGGATCCGCGAGATCTAGCGCCCCTGGCCGCACCCCAGGCTGTCAGCCCCCTCCCGGCCCCTCTTCCGCACAGGACCGCCATTAATCGTCGCGCAACGAAGGGTTGTTAAAAAGCCCCTACCGGTACTCTCATCCCGCCTGCCGGCGGCGATGACCTGCGCGAAGGGCCCGTACCTTGCGACGTGTCATACTCAACTTCCACGGCATCGGCGAGCCGCAGCGCCCCCTGGAGCCAGGCGAGGCCGACTATTGGGTGAGCGTCGCGTTGTTCGAGGAAGCGCTCGACCGCGTGCACGTCCTGCGCGACCGCGTCGCCGCCGCCATCACGATCGACGATGGCAACCGCTCCGATATCGAAATCGCCGCACCCCGTATTGCCGCAGCCGGCATGAGCGCAACCATCTTCGTGCTCGCCGACCGGCTCGACACGCCGGGCTCCCTGGCATGCGGCGACCTCCGCGCTCTCCAGGCCGACGGCCACGAGATCGGCAACCACGGCGCAGCCCATGTCAGCTGGCGCGACAGCGACGATGCGACACTGGCCCGCGAACTCGTCGACGCCCGCCAGCGCCTCTCAGCCGTCACCGGCCGCCCTGTCGTGTCGGCGGCCATCCCCTTCGGCCGCTACAATGCCCGCGTGCTTCGCGCCCTGCGCGCATCGGGCTACGAGCGCTGTTATTCCAGCCATGGCGGCGCCTATCGGCCCGGCCAGTTCCCCATACCCCGCACCTCGCTCACCCGCCACATGACGGGTGAGGATGTGGACGACATCCTCCTTGGCCGCGAGCCCTTGCAGCGCCGGTTCCGCCGGCACGCGACAATGGCCATCCGTAGCATGATCTGAGATGACCGTGATCTGATGGGCGCGCACGTCCTCATAGGCTTCGCCGAAGCCCTCTCCGCACCGGAGGTGATCTTCAGCCTTCTGGGCGCCGGCCATCGCGTCTCCGTGTTCACCCGCGCGCACACCCGTCCGCCGCTTGTCGCACGCCTGCCCATCGTGCGTACCCATTCCATCACCGCACCCGAAACCGATCTCGACGCCGCGCGGGCCAACCTGAGCGCGATCTTCTCAGCCAGCGATGCGCCCGACGTCGTGCTCGCCATCGATGACGTCGCATTGTCGCTGGTCGATCAGACGATGTCCGGCCCCACCACCATGACACCGCGCCTGGCCAGCGCCACCGGCCCGGCCGCCGCCATCGCCCTCGACAAGATCGCCCAGATCGAACACGCCCGTGCCGCCGGCCTCGCCGTCCCCGAGACCGTGATCGTCCGCGCGCCCGACGACCTCGCTCGCGTCGCGACCTTCCCCGCCATCGCCAAACCGGCCCTCGCCATCGAGGCCCGCGACAGACGCATCCTCAAGGGCAGCACCACCTATCTCCCCGACGCCGGAGCCCGCGACGCGCTCGCCTCGCGGCTGGAGACGCCATCGTCGCCAATTCTCGTCCAACCCCTGGTCGCTGGCGCCGGCGAAGGTGTGTTCGGCTTCGCCACCCCGACCGGCATCGTCAACTGGAGCGGCCACCGGCGCTTGCGCATGATGAACCCGCACGGTTCCGGCTCGAGCGCCTGTGTTACCGCGCAGCCGGATCGCGACCTGCGCGCGGCCTGCGAGGCCTTCATCACGCGCATCGGCTGGCGCGGACCCTTCATGATCGAGCTTCTGCGCGGTCCCGATGGCACGGCCTATTTCATGGAACTCAACGGCCGCATGTGGGGCTCCATGGCGCTCGCTCGCCGCGCAGGCTTTGAATATCCCGCATGGGCCGTCGCTCAGGCCCTCGATCCCGGTTTTGTGCCCCCACCGGTCGCCGAGCCCGCCGAGCCCGTCATGGTGCGCCATCTCGGCCGCGACCTCCTGCATCTGCTGTTCGTGATGCGCGGCACTACCAGCAGCTTCCACAAGGCCCAATGGCCCCGCATCGCACCGACGCTGCGCGCCGTCGTCCGGCCCGGCCGCGCCAGGAATTTCTATAACTACGACGCAGCCCACCCCCGCTTCTTCCTGCGCGAGGCAGCCGACGTGGTGGCCCGGACCGTGCGCGACAAGACCATGTCCAAGGCGTAAGAGGCACCCCCATGCGGCACATCAAGGCGGCGCTTCACGTCCACTCCGACTGGTCCTACGACGGCCATTGGCGCCTCACCGCAATTGCGCGCATGTTCGGTGCGCTGGGCTACGACGCCGTCCTCATGAGCGAGCACGACACGCGCTTTGCGCCCGACCGCTTCGACGCCTATCGCCAGGCGTGCTACGACGCCTCCACGTCTCGCTGCCGCCTCGTGCCCGGCATCGAGTATTCCTGCCCCGACAACGACGTCCACATCCTGACGTGGGGACTGGACCGCTATCTCGGCGAGCATCGCCCGGTGATCGAGACACTGCGCGAGGTCCGCGCGCACGGCGGCGTGGCGATCCTCGCGCACCCGATCCGCCGCGCGGCCTATCGCAAGTTCGACCCGGCGTGGATCCCCTTCCTGTCCGGGATCGAACTGTGGAACCGCAAGAGCGACGGTCTGACCCATGGGCGAGAGGCCCTGCGCCTGATCGCGGCGACCGGCTTACCCGCCACGGTCGGATGCGACTTCCACCGCCTGCGCCACCTCTATCCGCTGAGCACCCGCTTCGAGATCGAAGGCGACGCAGCAACCGAGCCGGCCCTCGTCGCCGCGCTGGCCGGCGGTCACCATCGATCGTTCGCGCTGGGGCGCGAGGTCCTGGCCGCTGACGGCCACGTCGCCACAGCCACTCACAACCGGCTCGAGGCCGCACGGCGCGGCCTCTTGCGCCTGCTGCGCACCTAGCCCCGATAGCAACGGATCGCGCCGCGAACCCACGTCGGCCCCGCGCGCGCTATTTCAGCAGCCACGTGATCGTCACGCGCGCCTGCAACGTCGCCACGCCACGCTCGATCGGCACCGCCTCTGCTGCCATCGCCTGCCGCGCCATCACCCGTCCCCTCGGCGCGACGTGCGCGGTCTCCTCCGAGATGGACAGCACCGCACCGACCTCAGCCCCCGTCGCCGCCGCGAAGAGCTTGGCCCGGCGCAGCGCATTGGCGACGGCTGCCTGTCGGGCCTCGTCGCGCAGCGTCTCCGCGTTGCTGACCTCGAACGACAAACCGCCCATCTGGTTCGCCCCGAGGCCGACCAGCGTATCGAGCACGCTGCCCAGACTATCGAGCTTGCGCACGTAGACGCGCACCTGATTGCTGACCCGATAGCCCGTCACCGCCGCCGGCCGCCCGTCCTTGAAATGCTGGTAGCGCGGCTCGACGTGGACCTGGCTGGTCTGGATGTCGTTTCCCGCGATGCCCATGGCCTTGAGGCCGTCCACCACCGCACTCATGTCCTTGGTGTTGCGGGCGAGCGCCTCGCGCGCGCTGGGCGCCTCGCTCGTCACTCCCGTCGAGATGCTTGCGAAGTCGGGCTCCGCCGAAACCTCGCCCGAGGCCGAGACCGTCACCGTGCGCGGCTCCCCGGCCACCGTCTGCGCCTCAGCCACCGTCGTCATCATCATCGCCATCCCTGCTGCCACGACCCACGACACCCAGGCAGCCCGCCGAAACGAACACCTCCCAGCGGCCGCCTGCGGCATCTTCCCGGGTGCCAGTGCGCTTGCCGAGCCCGTCATCCAATCCATCCCTTTCCAGCGGCGCCGACGACCAGCGCGGACCGAAATCCCACGAGGGCCGCGCCCGAGGTCCACACGCCTCATCCATTCGGTGAGGACCCTACCCCGACAACGCGGCAGCCCTGCGGCCTTTCGAGGGCCTCTGCCCGTCTGCTATAGAAGCGCGCCGGCTCACCACAGCCGGTGTGGGGCCCGTAGCTCAATGGTTAGAGCTGACGGCTCATAACCGTCTGGTTGCAGGTTCGAATCCTGCCGGGCCCACCATTTCGGCGCTGTGATAGTTGCATCGACAGAAGTCCTTGCACAGCCCTGGCCATTCCCCCGCACCGTCTCCTTCGCCAACATGTTTCCCGGCGCCACGTTTCCCCGCGCGAGGCAGCCGATACTCCGCACAACCGGCGGGACGCGCGCCCCGCCGCGTGGAACCGACGCCCTCCCCGATCGTTTCCTCCCCATGGACGCGGCTCAAGACCGTGCCCCGAAGTTGATCCAGAGCCAAGAAACGGAGAAACGTCGTGCAAACGCGTTTGAAAAGTTGTGCCCTGGCGGTTGCCGCAACGCTGGCTATCGCCATGTCGCCCCAGGTCGCCACGGCAAAGGACGGCGTCAGCGTCCGCATCGGTCCCGGCGGCGTCGGTGTCAGCATCGGCGATCATCATCGCCATCGCGGGCCGCACTACAGCTGGGGTCCAGGCTTCTACTTCTACGACAATTATTACCACGGCGACTGCAGCTGGCTGCGCCAGAAGGCGCGCGAGACCGACAGCCGCACCTGGTGGCGCCGCTATCGCCAGTGCCGCAACGGCTGATCCGCCACGTTGCTGACGCGCACGTGTCACGCGCACGCGGCCCGGAAACGCAAAAGCGGCGGCACCCTTTAGATCGCTGTGCCGCCGCCCAAAATCTTTCAACGGTCGCGCACTCACCCGCGCGCCAGCAGTTCACGCTCCATCGCTGCGTCCATCGGCAGCTTGACCGGCTTGCGCGTCGCCGCCGAAACGTCGAGCGCCTTGCACAGCATCAGCCACGTATGCGCCTCACGCGCCGTCGTCGCGTGCGATGCTTGCCCGGTGGCGACGCGTGTGATCCACGACGTCGTCTCCTCCGCCATCGGCCCGTGAATCGTGCCAAACGCCATGTCGCCCGGCGGATAGCTGCCCAGGAAATCAACGAGCCGGCTCTGATCGGGCGCGTAGCCTTCCGCCTGCGGCTTGGTCACCGCCATCACCATGTCGCGATGAGTATCGTCGATCGTCAGCACGCCTTCGGTGCCGGTGATGCCGACGTCGAGCGAATAGACGGCACCGGGCCACGTCACCGGCAGCGCCCACGAAATCGACAGGTGCAGGATGGTACCGTCGGAGAACATGATCATGCCCGCCGTCGCGTCCTGACCGCGGCAAAGCGGCGCCATCACCGTGTCGATCGAGCGCGCGTAGACCTCCACAGGTGTCTTCGCGGACAGGTACCACATGGTGACGTCGAGCGCGTGTGTGCCCGACACCACCATCGGCGAAATCGTCGTGGGATCGGGCGCGCGCTTGTAGCATTCCAGCGCCACCAGCCGGTTCATGAACACCCGCGACGTCACCAGCGTCACGTCGCCCAGCGCGCCCGACTGCACCTTCTCCTTGCCGCTGATCCACTTGCGCCGAAAGCGCTGCGTGTAGCCGACCACCGCGTCGGTGCCCGACGCCTCGATCGCATCCAGCACCTTTTGCGAATCCTCCAGCGACGTCGCCAGCGGCTTCTCTATCAGCACCGGCTTGCCGTACTCCAGCGCCGCCAGTACCGGCTCCACGTGGATATGCTCGTCCGTCGCAACGACGACGCCGCTCACCTCCGGCCGCTTGACGAGTTCCCGGTAGTCCTTCGTGAGGAAATCCGCGCCGACCCGGTCGGCCACGAGCTTGCCGCGGTTGTCGTTGGTCTCCGCATAGCCGATCCAGCCGACGCTGGGGTGGCGCGAGGCCGTATCGCCGCGAAAGGCGCCGACGCGACCCGCGCCGATGATGGCGATGCCGACGCCGCCGGTGGATTTATGCTTCATGGTCGCCTACCTCTTCGACGCGCGCGCCTACTCTTTGAATTCCGGCATAACCTCGTTGGCAAAGATGCGCAGGGCCTCCCGTGACCAAGTCACGTCCATCATCAGAACGTAGCGCACGCCCGCCGCCTCGAGTTTTTTCAGTCGCGCAACGATCTCTCCGGGCGGTCCGATAAGCGCGTTCGTCTCGGTCAACTTCTTCGACGCCTCCAGCGTCTGCGGCCGGTTGGGATTCATCATCGGCGCAAGCTTGTTGGAGCCGATGTTGTTGACGCCGGAAGCAAAGTCGAAGCGCGAGCGGTGCGCAGCCTCACGCTCCTCCGCCGTGCGCGCCACGTGCAGCGCCCGCGTCACGCCGATCGACATCGGATCGAACGTCTGGCCCTTCGCCTCCACGATCCCGCGATAGGTCGCCACCCGCTGGCCCACGGTCTCCGGATCGGCCCGCTGATCGAGCAGGAGGTTGTATCCCCCATCCGCCGCCTCCTTGGCGGCGCGTTCCGAAAAGGTCGCAAGCCACAGCGGCGGATGCGGTCGCTGCACGACCGGCGGCTCCACGATGATGTCCTCGTAGTGCCAGCGCTTGCCGTGGTGCGAGAAGCGCTCCGTCGAAGACATCGCCTTCTTCAGGATCTCCACGCACTCCTGGTAGCGCTCCTCCGCCTCCTCCATCGGGATCTGGAAGCCGTCGAACTCGTTGGGCCGATAGCCCCGCCCGATGCCGAAGTCGAACCGCCCGTCCGACAATAGGTCGAGCGTGGCCGCCTGTTCCGCCAGCAGCACCGGGTTGTGCCAAGGCAGCACGACCACCGCCGTCCCAAGCCGCATCCGCGAGGTCTTCGCCGCCAAATAGGTCAGCAGGTTGATCGACGCGGACACCTGCCCAAGCCCAGTGAAATGATGCTCGACCAGGAACGTAGAGTAAAAGCCGAGCTCCTCCGCCTCCACCACGTAATCGATGAACGACTTGTAGTGCTGACTGTCGCTGACCCGGCCCGAATTGTGTGCCGTCGCCCCCCCGAATAGCCCGAACCTCATCGTCGCGCCTCTCCTTGAATTGGTGTCGTTGAAGCACTTCTGGCACAAACGATCGTTTGACGCGACCCTCCCCACAGCGACCCTGCCCTGCTTGTGCCCGGCCCGCCGGCCCCGCGAACTGTGCCATACTGGCGGCACCCCGGAGCCGGATGGGCCCCGCCGTCCCGCCAGTGCGCTCCAAGCCGTCTCCGATCGCAACACCGCCACAGCGAGCCACCGTCATGACCGCCGACCCGGCAGCGTCCCGCCACCTCGCGCTCCGCCCCGACTGGCTCTCCCGCCACCAAGAGGCGCCGCTCGACCCTTCGCTGCCGATCGTTGACCCGCACCACCACTTCTGGCGCGAGGCCGACCCGCCCTATGACGCCCACGCCTTCGCCACGGACCTCGCCTGCGGCCACAACATCGTCGCCACCGTTTATGTCGAGGGTCACCAAGGCTATCGGACCACAGGCGATCCCGCGCTGCACCCCGTCGGCGAAACCGAAAGCGTCGTCGCCGCCGCGCCGCTGCCGGCCCCGTCTGCCGCATCGAGTGCCGCCCAGTCCGGCCAGCCGTCCACTGCCGCATGCCCCACCCCGCGCATTGCCGCCGGCATCGTCATGCACGCCGACCTGATGCTCGGCGCCAGCGTCGCGCCCGTGCTCGATGCGCAGATCGAAGCCGGGCGCGGCCGCGTCAGGGGCCTGCGCTATTCCACCGTCTCCCACCCCGATCCCGCCGCACGCGGCGCCATGCTGAACCGCGCCGCTGGCCTCATGTCCGATCCCACGTTCCGTGCGGGCGTCGCCGCGCTCCACCCCCGCGGACTCTCCTTCGACGCCTGGATCTATCATACCCAGATCCACGAGCTCGCCGACCTCGCCCGCGCCTTTCCCGACACCATCATCGTCCTCGACCACCTGGGCGGCGTGCTCGGCATCGGCCCCTATGCCGGACGCCGCCAGGACGTGTTCCAGGAGTGGCGCACAGCGCTCAGGAGCCTCGCCGCCTGCCCCAATGCGCGCATCAAGATCGGCGGCATGGGCATGCGCCTGTTCGCCTTCTGCCTGGAGGCCCGCCCCGAACCGCCGACGTCGGTGGACCTCGCTGCGGCCTGGCGCCCTTACGTGGAAACGGCCATCGAGCTGTTCGGACCCGCCCGCGCCATGTTCGAGAGCAATTTCCCCGTCGATAAGCAGGCGTATGCCTATGGCATCGCCTGGAATGCCTTCAAACGCTTGACAGCCGGCGCCACCGCACCCGAGCGCGCAGCCCTCTTCCACGACACCGCCGCGGCGACTTATCGGCTCTGATCCTGCAGGCATGCCCCAGCCCGCGTCCGCCCCACGCCCTCAGACGCGCCCTCAGCCGTTGACGACCTCCCGCGCCACGTCCGACAATGCCGCGACGACAACGACAAGATGCCGGCGCGCATCCGCGCTGAAGCGGCGTCGCAGGGATGGAAACGACGACCGGCCGGCAGCTCTGTGCCGACCACGTGCTCCTACGCCTGCGCGCCGCCCCAGTTGCAGGCCCGCCCGCGCCCCATGCGAGGAGCCGAATGACCGCAAACAACACCAAAGGCCCGCGCCCCCTGGAGGGCTTGAAAGTCGTCGAATGCGCGACAGTGATCGCCGCCCCCTTCTGCGGCCGCCTGCTGGCCGACTTCGGCGCCGAGGTGATCCACGTCGAGGCTCCCGGCAAGGGTGACCACCTGCGCCAGTTCGGCTTCACCGTCGACGGCGTCAATCCCTGGTGGAAGTACTATGCGCGCAACAAGAAACTCGTGACCCTCGACATCTCCAAGCCCGCCGGTCGCGAGATCCTTGAAGAGTTGCTCTCCGACGCCGACGTCTTCATCGAGAATTTCCGGCCCGGCCGCTTGGAGGAATGGGGCATCCACTACGACAACCTTGCTAAGGTAAACCCCGGCCTCGTCATGATGCGCCTGACCGGCTTCGGCCAGACCGGGCCCTACGCCAACGAGCCGGGCTTCGGCACCATCATCGAGGCCATGTCGGGCTTTGCCGAGATGACCGGCGAGCCCGACGGCCCACCGACACTTCCCCAGTTCGCCCTCGCCGACAGCGTTTCCGGCCTCTACGCCACCGCCGCCATCATGTTCGCGCTCCACCATCGCAACGGCCCCGGCAACGGCAAGGGTCAGGTGATCGACGTCGCCATCTGGGAAAGCCTCTATTCGGTGCTCGGACCCAACGCGACCGTGCTCGCCTTGACCGGAACGCCGCCGACCCGCATGGGCAATCGCGTGCCGACCTCCTCGCCGCGCAACACCTACAAGACGAAGGACGGTCGCTGGATCGTCATCGCCGGCGCGACGCAGACCACCGCCAAGCGCCTCATCCACCTTGTCGGCGGCGACGAGCTCGTCAACGACCCGCGCTTTGCCAACAACATGCTGCGCGTCAAGAACGTCGCCGCCCTCGACGAGGCGATCGGCGGCTGGATGGCGCGCCACACCTTCGACGACGCGCTGGCCATCCTGAAGGCCAAGGAGGTGCCGGTCGGGCCGATCAATTCCATCGCCGACATCGCCGCCGATCCGCACGCCCAGGCGCGCCAGATGATCGTCACCGCCCCCGACGACGACAAGGGCGCGCTGCCCATGGAAGGCGTCTTCCCGCGTATGGTGGCGACCCCCGGCCGCGTCGAGCACGCCGGCAAGGCGATGGGCGCCGACAACGAGGCAGTGTTCGCCGGCAATCTCGGCCTGTCGCCCGACCGCCTCGCCCAATTACGCAAGGACGGCATCATCTGATTTCGCCACACCCCTTGGGTGCGACAAGGGTCCCACACGGCCCGCATGTACGAACGAAAGCCAGCGAGACGCCACCGATGTCCAAGACCTCGAAGAAGCCGCTCATCACCCTCTACACGCCCGGCAACCGCCAGGACCTGATCGCCAAGGCGGCGCGCTTCAGCCCCGACGCCATCGTCATCGACCTTGAGGATGCCGTCCCCATCCAGCTCAAACCCCAGGCGCGCAAGGACATGGGCGCTCTGATCCCGACACTCGACCTGCAATGCCTCGTGCGCGTCAACTCCGAGCCCGAAAACCTCGAGCCCGACCTTGAGGCCGTCGTTTCCGCCCACATCTACGGCATCGCGCTGCCGATGGCAGAGACCGTCGAGCAGGTGCAAAACGCCGATCGCATCATCACGCGCCTGGAGCGCGAGCGCGGCATCGAGCCCGGCGCCGTCAAGCTGCTGCTGCTGATCGAGACCGCGCTCGCCGTCTACAACTGCTTTGACTTGTGCCGGGCCGCGCCCCGCGTCGAGACCGTCGTCTTCGGCAGCGCAGAGGACGGCGATCTCCAGAGCGACCTCAGATGCGCCTTCTCCATTGAGGGCCCGGAGCTGATGTATGCCCGCTCCAAATGCCTGCTCGACGCGCGCGCAGCCGGCAAGACCTACGTCCTCGACGGCGCCTTCTCCGACATCAAGAACGAGGACACCTTGCGCCGCGACTGCACCGTGTCAAAGCGCCTGGGCTACGCCGGCCGCACGCTCATCTACCCCGGTCAGATCCCGATCGCGCGTGAAGTCTATGCGCCCGCCCCCGAAGAGATCGCCCATTACCGGAAGCTGATGGCCGCCTTCGAGGACGCCGAGAAGAAGGGCCTTGCCGCCATCAACTTCGGCGGCAAGCTGATCGACTACGCCATGTACAAGAAGGCGAAAGCGTTCCTCGAAGCGATCTGATCCGCGCGAAGTTCGCCCAACGCCCTCCCCACCCGCCACCGGAGGAACAGTCATGGACTTCTCACTGTCGAAAGACCAGCGCCACTGGCGCGACGTCGCGCGCACCTTCGTCGGCGAAGTCATCCGGCCGGACGTCTTGCGTCGCGACCGGCTGGCGACCGCCGAGGAGCGCATCCCCTGGGATTGGATCAAGGAAGCCGACAGGCGCGGCCTGAGGACGCTTGCCATGCCAAAGGAGGTCGGCGGCGGCGGCGCCTCCATCCTGACGCTGTCGATCGTCGGCGAGGAGATCGGCGTTGGCGACCTCGGCATGGCCGTCATTCTCGACCAGTGCTGGAAGTTCAATCACATTTTCACCGAGGCGATGAACGACGAGCAGCAGAAGCGCTTCATCCCGTTGTTCATGAAAGATCCGACCTGCGTGACCGCACTCGGCTTCACCGAGCCCGAGGTCGGCTCAGATCACCAGGGCTATTATGACGTGCCCGAGATCGACTTCCGCACGACCGCGGTACGCGACGGCGACCACTTCATCCTGAACGGCACCAAGCGCTACGTCTCCAATGGCTGCATGGCAAAGCTCTATTTCGTCTGCGCCCGCCTCGATCCGGAAAAGAAGCTCTCCGAGAGCGGCGCCATCTTCGTCGTCACGCCGGACATGCCGGGCTTCCGCGCCGGCTTCTTCCACGAAAAGTCGTCCCAGCGGCTCGCCACCAACGGCACGTTCCACTTCGAGAACCTGCGCGTGCCCGCAACCAACCTGCTCGTCGGCGAGGGCATGCTCGCCCACCTGCGATCGAAGTACATGCCCGGCTCCAAGGCGGAAGCCGCCGCCACCGTACTCGGCGTCGGACGCGCTGCCTATGAGTACGCCTTCGACTACGCCAAGAAGCGCAAGCAGGGCGGCGCGCCGATCATCGAGCACCAGGCCGTCGCCTTGCTGCTCGGCCAGATGGCGATGGAACTGGACGCAGCCCGCAATCAGATCTGGAAGGCCGCCTGGGCCGCCGACGAGAAGAAGTCGGAAGCACGCGTGATGGGCCTCTTCGCCAAGGTCAACGCGTCGGAAGTCGCCTTCAAGGCGTGCAAGCTCGCCGCCGAGATCCTGGGCGGTGCCGGCATCATGCACGACCACCCCGTCGAGAAGTACATGCGCGATGCGGCAAGCTTCCTACACTCCGACGGCACCAACCAGATGTGCCTGCTGCGCGCCGTCCGTGCCATCGCCAACGACCGGCAAGCTCAGGAATACGGCTTCTGACCGACCGGGCTTCGGCCAAGGCCGAAGCACAACCCCAAAGTAAGCGGGCAGTCTTGACGCATGACCGACGTCGCCCCCGCTCGCCCCAATCAGGCCCCGCCCGGACACGCGCCTGCGCGCCAACCAACGCGCGCCGGTCCACTCGACTACCTCCTCCTCGGCCTGCTCGCCGTGCTGTGGGGCTCGTCCTACCTCTGGATCAAACTCGCCGTCCCCACGATCCCGCCCCTGACGCTGATCACCGCGCGCGTCGGCATCGCCGCGATCGTCCTCTATGGCGTCATGCGCGCCATGGACCACCGCCTGCCCCGCACCCATCAGCCCTGGCGGGCCATGACCGTGCAAGGCATCCTCAACAGTGTCGCGCCCTGGACGCTGCTCGCCTGGGGCCAGCGCTTCGTCGATGCGAGCCTCGCCGGCGTGCTGAATTCCACCTCGCCCATCTTCGTCGTGCTGCTGACGCTTCTATGGACCCGTCACGAGCGCGTCGGCGGTCTGCGCCTGGCCGGCGCTTTGCTCGGCCTCGCCGGTGTCCTCGCCGTAATCGGCATCGACGCCGTCGCGACGCTGGGCGACAGCGTCCTGCCGCAGATCGCCGTCCTGGGTGGGGCGGTGCTGTACGCGTCCGCTGCGATCTACGGCACGCGCTTTGCCGACCAACCACCCGTCGTCACGGCCACCGGCGCCATGCTCGCCTCCACCGGATTGCTATTGCCTGCAAGCCTCGTCGTCGACCGGCCCTGGACGCTCGAGCCGTCGTTGCAAGCAGTCGTCGCCACGATCGTGTTGAGTGTCGCCTGCACCGCATTGGCGCTGCTGATCTACTTCCGCCTGGTGCGCACGCTCGGCTCGCTGGGCACGGCAAGCCAGGCCTACCTGCGCTCCAGTGTCGGCGTCGCGCTCGGCATCCTGGTCCTCGGCGAGACCATCACGCCGCTGATCGGCATGGGCCTTGCCGCCACCATCCTCGGCGTCGCACTAATCAACTGGCGACGAAATCCGGCGTGACCCGTCGTCTGGCCACGCCGGCTGTTTGCACCGTCACGATGCAACACCTGAACGTCAAACGTCGATCCACTCGCCCTGGTGCTTGATGCGATGCTTGACGAGGCCTGGCTGCAAGCAGACCTCGATGAAGCAGCCCTGCTCCGCCGCCGCCATCAACCGCTTCTTGTCCTCCAGCGACGCCCGGTCGCCGACATCGATATCCATCGTGAAAGCCACGCCGCGGCTCTTGTAAGGCTCCACGCCCTCCTGCTCAGCCTGCCACTGGCACCGGCAGTTGACCGAAAAATCCGTCACGTCGATGTTCAGCCGCTTCGAAAAGGCCCGCAACTGGGTCATGATGCAGGCCGTGAGCCCGCTGGTAAAATACGCCAGCGGATAGGGCGCCGTCCCATCGCCACCGTGATACGGACCCTCGTCGGTTGGCAGGAAGTCCGTCCGCGGCGCGGCCCCGCGCATATGCACGCTGACATCGTTGCGGAACTTGGACGTGTTGGTCCCTTCCGCATCGAAAATGACATCGAAACTCTTCTTGGCCATTCCATTTCCTCCTTGTGTTCAATGTTTGTTGTCAGTGAAAGGCCGCGCCGGCCTTGATCGACCAGCGCGACCTGAACAGTTACTCCGCAGCCTCGGGCAATCCAACCACTTCGCCACGCGCGGGATAATCCTTGGCGATGACGAAATCGAGCGCCTTGAGAATGTCGGCGAAGCCCGGCCGTGCGAACGGCATCGTCTGCACCGTGCCGAAGTACAGCGTACCATCGGCCCGCACCAGAAACAGACCGGGCTCCACGAACAGTGCCGGCTCCTCAACGCCGATCGACGTCTTCCCCTTCCCGCTCGAGATGTAGAGACCCCAGGCCCGACCCTGTGCCAGCGTCAATCCGTAGCCAAGCCGCAGCTTGTCCAGTCCCCAGTCGCGCTTGGTCTGCTCTGCGCGCTCCTGGCTGTCGCTCGAAAGCGCGATGACGTTTACGCCCTTGGCCGCGAAATCACCGAGCTTCGATTGCAGGTCGCCCAGATAGCCCTTGCAGATCGGGCAGTGCAGTCCGCGGTAGACCACGATCAGCGTGAAATTCTGCGGATTGTCGCCCGACAGCGTCCAAGACCCGCCGCCCGCCAGCGGCAGCGTCACATCGGGTACGGGTTGGCGCGGGACGAGTGGCTGCTGAGTGCTCATGGTCATTCAACTCCGTTTTTGGGTCTGAAACTGCGTTGCCCCGCCGATCACCACCGATGACCCGCGAGCTCGTTGCCGCATCACGCCTCGTAGCCCGGCGCATTGCGGCCGAGGCCGTTGCAGGCGTCCAGCATCCGCTGGCGCCAAATTTCGAGCGTGTCGTTGGTGTCGAGAAGTGGGAACCCGCTGATCGAGCGCGCCCACAGGAAGCCGCCCGCCACGATGTAGTCGGCATACATCGGCCGCGCGCCCCCCAGATACGGTTGCGACGCACTGATCGTCGCGCGCACCGGATGCATGGCCTTGCGGAACTGTTCGCGCACCGCCTCACGCCCCGCATGCACCGCCTCCAGCGTCTTGCCGAAACGCTTCTCGCGCGACGTCCGGAAGTAGGCCTTGTCCTTTTCCGCGCAGTGATCGTGGATGTCGAGCACCAGCATCGGCGCCAGCAGCGGATGGATCACGTTATCCATCCACGTGTTGACGAACCGCGTGACGGGAACGGCCGCAGCCCCGCCGAACAGCGAGGGCCGATCGGGATATGCCTCTTCCAAGTGGAGCGCGATCGCCCAGGAATCCTCCACCCTCGTCTCGCCGTCGACCAGGATCGGAACGCGTCCGATGCTGGTCGGCTGCAGCACGTCGGTCTCCGTGAAGCGCCAGGCGATCGTATCGACCGACAAGCCCTTGTGCGCCAGCGCAAGCTTCGTGCGCCAGCAGAACGGACTGAACCGCCGATCGTCCTCGGCACCTGCCAGATCGAACATCTTGATCGTCATCACCGTCTCCATCCCCGGGCGCGCCACTGTCCTCATCGGCCGCACCTGCGTTTCACTGCCAAGTTTCCGCGCCGGCTACTTCTTGTCGATGATGGCCGACGTCTGCCCGAACAGCACCTTCTTGGCGTCTTCCGAAACCGTCGGCTGCGTGTTGACCTCCTTGGCCTTGTCATAGGCCCGGATCGTCGCAGGCCGCGCCTTGATCGCCTCGAACCACCGCTTCAGATTCGGGAAGTCCTCCAGCTTCTGGCCCTGCCGCTCGTGAGGCACGATCCACGGATAGGACGCCATGTCGGCGATCGAATACGATCCCGCCACGAACTCGCGATCGGCAAGCCGCTTGTTCAGCACGCCATAGAGCCGGTTGGTCTCTTTCTGGTAGCGCTCGATCGCATAGGGAATTTTCTCCGGCGCATACTGTCCGAAGTGATGGTTCTGCCCGGCCATGGGACCAAGCCCGCCCATCTGCCAGAACAACCACTGCAGCGCATCCGTCCGCCCGCGCAGATCCGTCGGCAGGAACTGGCCTGTCTTCTCGGCCAGATAGACGAGGATCGCGCCCGATTCGAACACCGGGATCGGCGCGCCGCCGCCGGTGGGATCGCGATCCAGGATTGCCGGAATCCGGTTGTTGGGCGCGATCTCCAGGAACGCCGGCTTGAACTGATCCCCCTTGGAGATGTTGACGGGCACGATCGTATAGGGAACGCCCGCCTCCTCCAGGAACATTGTCACCTTGTGGCCGTTCGGCGTCGTCCAGTAATGCAACTCGATCATCGCTCACCTCGATTTTTTGTGGGTCTTGACCTTGACGTCCCTTCCGCGGCGAACCGTCGTCGCGCCACGCTTGCGCTGACCGGCATGCGCCTCGCCCGCCGAAGCCGGCCCCAGCATCGACAACGCCGGCCGCACCAGTCCGCGCAAAGTCGTCTCGTCGGGCCGCGAACGCGCCAGCACGCGAATGCCCAAGAGCAGCGCCAGCAAGAGTTCCGCCGTCTCGCCCGCATCGATGTCGGCTGCGATTGTACCGTCACCTTGTCCCGCAAGGATCGAGCGGCGAAAGAACCCCGCGACCTCGCCCAGATGCCCCGCGATGCGCTGGCCAAGCTCCGCATCGTGCGGAGCCACCTCGAGTGCGGAATTGACCAGGAAGCACCCGCGCCGGTCCTCGTCCGAAACCGACCGCTCGATGATCTCCGAAAAAAAGGTCTCGATGGCCCGCCGCGGCGGATACCCCGCCTCCAGCCGGTCCAGCCGCGCGCGCGTCGCCTGCTCGCAATAGGTCTCGAGCGCCAGCGCAAACAACGTCCGCTTGTCGCCGAACGCGTTGTAGAGCGACGTGCCCGTGATCCCCATCTCCTCGGCCAGATCGCGTACGCTGGTCGCGGCAAAACCCCGCCGCCAGAAGCAGTCGATGGCCGCTTCGACGACGCTGGCTTCATCGAATGTGCGCGGTCGGGCCAACGGGATCTCCTCGAGCGTTCATGCCGCGAAAGGCGCGCCAAGCCATGGGGCCCGCCGGTCGACGCGCGCACCATAGACGCCTTTTTGGATCGGTCGATACAAAATTAGGAAACGCCCGTTACAAAAAGTTGTGATCACCGTTCGCCATCGCGGGTCCGCGCATGTCCACGAACGCCGCGAACCCTCATCCGTCCGCGCGCACGGCTGCCGCAACGTCGGCCACGAAACGGTCGACCGTCTCAGGCGCCGTGTCCCAAGCGCACATCAGCCGGCATCCCGTCTGCCCGAAGAACGTGATGAACTGCCAGCCCTTGGCGCGCACCGCCGCCTGTAGCGATGGCGCCATCTCCACGAACACGCCGTTCGCCTGCGTCGGCGCCATCAGTTTCAATCCGGGCAGGGATGTGAGCCCCAGCGCAAGCCTGTCGGCCATGGCGTTGGCGTGTCGCGCGTTGGCGAGCCAGACATCGCCGTCGAGGAGCCCGAGCCACGGCGCCGTCATCAGCCGCATCTTGGAATTGAGCTGGCCGCCCTGCTTGATCCGCCAGGGAAACTCGTCCGCCAACTGTCGATCGAAGAACACCACCGCCTCGCCCGATCCCAGACCGTTCTTCGTCCCCCCGAACGACAACACGTCGACGCCCGCCTTCCACGTCATCTCCGCCGGCGACACACCGAGCCGCGCGACCGCGTTGGCAAAGCGTGCCCCGTCCATGTGCACCTTCAGGCCGAACGGCCGCGCCGCCGCCGCCACCGCGGCCACCTCGTCGGGTTGGTAGACCGTGCCCATCTCCGTCGCCTGAGTCAGGCTGACGACGCGCGGCCGGCTGGTATGAATGCGCCCGACGATCCCGCACGCCTCCTCCACGGCCTCCGGCGTCACCTTCGCCAGCGGCGTGTCGACGCCCAGCACCTTGGCGCCGCCCGAGAAGAACTCCGGCGCCCCCGTCTCGTCCTCCGCGACATGCGAAACCCGGTGCGCGATCACCGCGTGATACGAGCGCGTCAGATGCGCCAGCGCCAGCGCATTGGCGCCGGTGCCGCTGAACACGAAAAACACCGCGCACTCCGTCGCAAACAGCGCCTGGATGCGCGCCCGCGCCTTGGCCGTCCAGCGATCGTCGCCGTAGCCGACCACGTGGCCGTCGCGGTTGGCCTCCAGCATCGCAGCCACGGCCTCGGGGCACATGCCCGCGTTGTTGTCGGAGACGAACTGCTGCATCACCCTGCCCCGTCGCAAGCACGTTGCGCTGACCGCGGCCCCATGCGCGCGGACAACCGCCGCATCAGAAGAATGCCAGCACCTCGATGCCGTTGCTCCCGGTATAGGCCTTGATCGGGCGCTGCGTTTCCAGATCAATCGCCGTCACCAGCCCACTGTCGTGGCTGGACACGAGCACCGTCCGGCCATCCGCCGTGAACGCCATGCCCTGCGGCCCTTTGGCCACCGGCACCACGATCTGCCGGCGCAGGTCGCCCGCATCGATGATCCACGCCAGCCCCGTCTGGTAGGCCGTCGCCACCAGCCAACGTCCGTCCGGAGAGAATCCGAGTTTCGACAGGAACGACCGCTTGGGGTTCGGCAACGGATACTGCGCAAGCGGGATCGTATCGACCAGCGTGTGGCTTGCCGTCTCGATGACGCGGATGTTGTTCATCGTGTTGTCGAGCAGCATGACGCGCGTCCCGTCCGCCGTCGGCAGGATCGCTTCGCTGCCCGAGCCGTTGCCACGCTCCACGCCAGGCTGGCCCACGCGCACTTGCGCCACGAACCGGTCGGCGATCCGGTCGAACACACCGACGTCGCCTTCCTTCGACGACACATAGAGCCGGCTCTCGTCGGGCAGCATCACCAGGATGTGCGGACCCTTGCCGGGCGTGTCATAGACCGCCTCAATGGCGCGCTTGGCCGGATCGATGCGCAAAAGCTTGCTCTTGATGTCGCACACCACCCAAAGCTTCCCGTCCGTCGTCGCCACCATGCCGTGCGGCGCCTCGAACTCAACAAGCGACATCACGTCGGCCAGCTGGCGCCCCGCGATGTCGATAGTGATGATCTTGTTGTTCGGGTTCTTGTTGCCCCCGTAGATGCCGTCGCCGTAAAGCGGCGCATAGCCGAGCTTTCGATCCGGCGCGATCGCGAGCTCGTGCAGGCACGGCTCCGGCGCGTCGAAGTGGGAGATCTCCTCGATCGTGCCCGGATCGTAGAAACGAACCTTGTTGCCGACCTTGTCGATGGCGATCAAACCGGAGGTGCCGGTGATGTTGCTGCCGGCGTAAGCAAGTTGCATGGCGTATCCTGGTCCTGGCGGATGCGGGCTGGCATAACGGTCGCAGGGCGCCAATCTGACGGCAGGATGCGACCGCGATCAATCCCCAAACCCATCGCCCGCAGGCATTTCGCACCACCCATGCGTCACGCCCGCCCAGCCGGCCGGCGGCGAACCCCACGCCGCTTGCACACCCCCCGCCGAAAAGGCTAACTGCGCCGCCATGTCCACATCCCCGACCACCGCGACGGCGGCGCCCAGCCTCCAGATGGGCCCGGCCGAATGGGCCCTGCTCGTCGTCCATTCGGCGCTGTGGGGCTCGTCCTATTTCTTTATCGCCGTCGCCAAGAATGACCTGCCCGCGTTCACGATCGCGACTGCCCGCCTGCTACCCGCCTTCCTGCTGCTGTGGGCAGTCGTGCAGGTCAAAAAGCTGCGCTTACCAGCCCGCTGGCGCGATTGGCTGCCGTACGTGCCGTTGGCGCTGACCAACAACTTCGTTCCCTTCGTCCTGACCATCTGGGCCCAGCACCAGGTTACCGGCGGCATGGCCGCGGTGTTCTGCGCCACCACGCCGTTATTTGCGATCTTCCTGGCGCACATGCTGACGCACGACGAGAAGCTGTCTGCGCTGAAGGTGATCGGCGTCGTCGTCGGCATCCTCGGCGTTGCCATCCTTGCCCTTCCCGACCTCGCCGCCAGCTCCAGCGCCTCCCTGCTGGCCAAGCTCGCCCTCCTGACGGCGGCTTGCCTGTACGCCATCGGCGGCATCTACGCCCGCTCCCTGCACGGCATCCCGCCGCTGGTCATGTCCACCGCGCAGATGGCCACCACCTTCGTGCTGACGTTGCCGCTGACACTTCTGATCGACCAGCCCTGGTCGCTGCCCGCCCCCAGCTGGCACGCCGTCGCCGCAGTGATCGGCACTGGCATCATCGCTTCCGGCCTCGCCTCGATCTGCTACTTCACGTTGATCAAGCGGGCGGGCGCGACCAATGCCCTACTCGTCACGCTGCTGCTGCCGCTGACACCAATCGTCCTGGGAGGGCTCTTCCTTGGCGAGGTTCTCACCTCACGCGAATGGGCCGGCGCTGCCGTTATCGCGCTCGCGCTCCTGATTATCGATGGTCGCGTGGTTCGCGCCGTCCTGCGCTGAAGTCCCTGCCGAGCAGCCAGAACTCGACTGTGGCCAACAGGCGACTCGCCCAGAGTAAACAATGCTCAACGGGGATTGACAGCGATTCAATTTTCTCGGTGCACCCCATACCTGCTATCTCCGAGCGGTTAGCGGGTATCGTAGGAACTCTTCTCATGCGTTTCGTTGGCGTAGCCGGCGTTGCTGGCGCGGTAATAGCGATCACGGCACATCTTCCCTGGGCCGGCGCCGCAAAAGCCGCCACCCTTGCGGATGCCTCCGGCACCGTCCTCGTCAACACGGGCAGTGGCTTCCGCGCGGCCCCCATCTCCTCGACATTGCCGCCCGGAACCCGCGTGATGGTCCGCCAGCGCAGCGAGGCCAAGGTCGCATATCCCGATTTCTGCGTCGTCGTCGTGCGTCCGGGACAGATCCACACTGTCGCGCAGAACTCGCCGTGCAGCACCGGCGCAGCAGCCGAGGCAGGCAACCTTCTACCCCACGACTACGCCATGGTTGCCGGCGGCTTGGCGATTGGCGCCGGCGTCCTGATCTATCAGGCGACCAAATCGGAATCCGCAAGCCCCTGAGCGCGGCAACCCCCGTAACCCCGAACGTCTGGGAGCCGGCAAACGCGGCCACCCGGAGTCCGGCCACCCGGCAACCCAGCCCCCGGCAACACGGGCACCGCTGCGGATCGGTCGGCGGCTCAGTAGAGCTGCGTGTGATAGCGCGCTTCCATCTCCGCCTGGCTTTCCACGGCCATGTCGGCGCCGACCTGGTCGCGGATCATCTCGGCCATGCTCGGCAGCACCGAGCGCTCGACCTGAGCATCCTGCGACCACAGCCGCGCGCGCATGATCGCCTTGGCGCAATGCAGGTAGACGGCGTCGACGTCGACCCGAACCACCAGCCGCGGCGGCCTGCCATTCACGATGAAGCGCGCCATCAAATCCGCGTCGTCGCGCAGTTCCGCCCGCCCGTTGACGCGCAGGATCTCGTTCACGCCCGGGATCATGAACAGCAACCCGACAGCTGGGTTCTCGATGATGTTGGCGAAGGTGTCGAGACGGTTGTTGCCCGGACGGTCGGGTATCGCCAGCTGCGTATCAGACAGCACCTGCACGAAGCCTGGCGCCTCCCCGCGCGGTGAGTTGTCCGCCTTCCCGTCCCGGCTCATCGTGCCAATCAGCAAGAACGGCGACAGCGCAATGAACCGACGCGAATGCGGCTCCAGCGCGCCGAGCTCCTTTTTGACGGCACGCTCCACCACATTCGGATACATCGCCCTGAGTTGGCCGACGTCGCTGATCCGAGCCATACTTGGTCCTCCAGAGTGCCGCGCCCCGGCGCGGATGAGCCCGCAAGGCTATCCGTCCGCCGGAAACGCGTCATCTGGGAAATGTCGGGGACCGCGCGACGGCGATCAAAGCGACAGCACGATCTCGTCGCCGTCCAGCCGCCGCCAACGACGGCCATAGTTGCGATAGGCCCCGCTGGTCACGTTCACGATGCTGTCGAGCGGCACCCGCGCGACGTCGCTGCTCGGCCGCGAGAGGAAGAACTCCGCGTGGTAGAGCCCATCTTCTTCACGGCCCTCCGTCGACATCCCGCGCCCCTCCAGCGCCGACATCACCTCACGCGCCTCTTCGGGCGAGCGGAAGCGCCGCTGCACGAACGTCACGCCGTCCAGCTTTTCGGTCTCCAGATCAGCCATGTCGCTGACGCAGCGGGCAATCTTATCGTACGGAAACATTCGAAGAACGAACGAGGCAACCCACGGCCTGCGGCCTTCCATCGCCGCCAGCACCTTGCGGAAAGTCGCCTCTCCGACATAGCCCACGCAGCCCGTCGAGATCACGAGATCGACCTCGCGCAGCAGCCGCTGCGCCTCCGCCGACGGCTCCACGCTCTCCAGGTCGAGCGCCACGCCATCGTCGAGCAAACCCGCGTTGCATGCATACCGAATGGCCGGCGACGAGATATCGAGCCCGTAGATCCGCATGTCCTGACGCGGCCAGGACGCGAAATAATTGCGATCGAGCGCGATCAGCTCCTCGGTCGAAACCCCGGCCTGCTCCAGGTCCCTGTAGCGCGACGCAAGCCGGTCCATATCCAGGGGATGGCGCAGCAGGGCGGCGTTGACGCCATAGCTGCAACCGATATCGAGGACCGTGATCCGGCGTCCGCGCAGCGTCTCCAGCGCACCGACCAGATTGCTGAATATCCCCTTGGCAAGATCCGGAATGACGTAGTCGAGGCCGTACAGAACCCGGTAATACGCTCGAGGATCGGGAGCGACATAAATATCGTCGAAGTTGGCCTTGGCCTCGTTGACCTCAGACCAATCGAGCCCTTGTTGATCCTTCATTCCCGAGGGAACTCCTTTGCTTGACATCGTCTTGCCCATCCCGCGACAAGACTGGCACGCTCGAACCCGTTCGCTGAGCGTTTCTTTTTGAGCCCCGTGTTTATCGGCCTGGACGCGCGGGGACCAGCCCGTAAGTCTCCCCTCGGCACAAAACCGGCACGCACAATTACGTATTTGCACACGACCGACGACGGCCTGTCGCACGCGCCCGCCCGCCAGTAGACTGGGGCACGCACGCGCCTACCAATCGCCCCCGCCCCGCCCCACCCGCAGACCACCGCCCCTGCCGACCAAGCCACAGGTACGTCCCGCCCGGAGCACGCCATGCCGACACGCACCTCCGGACCGGAACGAAGCCTGAAGGGCGCCATCGCCTGGATGATGGGCGCACTCGTCTCGTTCTCCCTCGTCGCCATCTCCGGCCGGGAGGCGACCCGCTCACTGAGCGTCGCGGAGGCGATGTTCTGGCGCAACCTCGTGGCGCTGGTGGTGCTGGTCGCCGTCGTTCGCTTGGCAACCGGCTCCTTGGCGAGCTTTGCAACCCGCCAGCCCGGCCGCCACCTCACGCGCAACGTCATTCACTTCGGCGCGCAGTACGCCTGGCTGACCGCCATCACGCTGATCCCACTCGCCGAGTTGTTCGCGCTGGAGTTCACCGCCCCGCTCTGGGTCGCCCTCCTTGCCCCGCTTATGCTCGCAGAACGCCTGACGGCGGCCCGCATCCTCGCGGCCCTGATCGGCTTCACAGGCGCGCTGATCGTGGCCAGACCCGCGACCGCCTCGCTCAACCTTGGAACGCTCAGCGCGCTGGCCAGCGCATTCGGCTTCGCCATCTCCGTCATCATGGTAAAGCAGTTGCTGCGCACCGACGCGCCGGTCGCGACCCTGTTCTACATGTCGCTGATTCAGATCGTGCCGAGCTTCCTGATGTCCTGGCCCGCGCCCCACGTCCCCACCGGCGCCGCACTGCCCTGGGTCGCCACCCTCGCGCTCGCCGGCCTCACCGCCCACTACTCCCTCGCCCGCGCCTTCGCATTGGCCGATGCCATCGTGGTCGCACCCCTGGACTTCCTGCGCCTGCCCCTGATCGCCGTGGTGGGCGCGCTCGCTTACGCTGAGCCCTTCGATCCTGTCGTGCTGGCCGGCGGGGCCGTCATCATCCTGGCCAATGCCGTCAACCTTTGGGGGGAGCGGAGCAGACGGCCAACCGGATAGTGATTTCCCTTAGATATTGAATCCGCTCAGACCTTGGCCCCTGGCCCCATCGCGACGACTCCGGCAGATTGGCGCGACCGAGCAACGCGGACCGCCGCCACCAGTGCGCCGCCGGGGGAAAGCAGATCGATGCCACGCCGTCGCCACCGGGAAAATGCTGCCACCCGCCACCGCGCCCACATCCCCGCCGCGCCCCGCACGCTCGTGGTCGGCGTCGTGGTGTCGGCCCTCCTGGCCGCGCTTCTCGCCATCGCAGCAGGCGCCACGGCCGCCCGCGCCCAGGCGCTCGACGCCGACGACCCCGACATCGATGGCGGCCAGACCGGCGCCAAGTCCGTCAATGTGTTCAATCCTCGCCTGCCGGCAACCGGCGCGGGTCACCCCCGCAACGCCCATATGCTCCAGATCGAGCACGCACCCGCCGACTGGCTGAAGCTCAACGCCCACATCGAAATCCAGCGCACCGATGCTGATGGCTGGCTTGCCGACCACGTTGCTCTCGGCGCCCTCCTGGGCCTGCGCAAGACGCCGCAAGCCGGTGGCATCGGCCTCGCCTGGAGCACGACGCTTCAGCTGTCCGCCGACGCCACGACCACCAACGCCCTCGTGTTCGGTCCCGTAATCAAGGCCAGCGCCGGCGACACCGCGCTGATCCTCAACTCGTTCCTGGAAAAGACCTTCGGGCGCAATGCCGAGCCGGGCATCGCCTTCACCTACGGCTGGCAGGCCAGGCACCGTTTGCGCGAAGGGTTGGCCATCGGCATCGAGGGCTTTGGCACAGTCGACAACATCGCTAACGCCCCACCCATCGCCGAACAGGACCATCGCATCGGCCCGGCCGTGTTCTTCGAATGGCAGGGTGCGGAATCGCGAACCACCACCCTCGATCTCGGCATCCTCGCCGGTATCACCGACGCCGCCCCCGACCTGTCGCTCAAGGCAACCCTCGGCACCTCGTTCTGACGCTACCCCCGCATCCAGCGCGCCGACCACGGAACACCGGCGCATTCAATGATCTGGATCATAGGAGAGACGACGTCCGCAAAGTATGGCTCAATGCCTCGGCCCCATGCGGCCGCAATCGGCAGAGGAGCGGCCCACATGCGTATCCCGGTGACGGTCTGGACGGTACTTTTGGCAGCAACCACGGTCACGACCGGCCTGGTCGGCAGCGCCATGGCGTCAGGCGAAAACAAGCCGCCCCAAGACAACGAGGACTTCGTCCACGGCGCACCCGCATCCCCCACCCGCAGCTGGCTGCTCTCCGCGGGCGGGCGCATCTACGACACCTGGTGGGACGCGTTGGGCCGCAAGAAACCCGAGGGCAATCATCCCGCCTATCCAAAGGATTCCAAGCGCTCAGGCGCGAACACCTGGCGCTGCGTGGAGTGTCACGGCTGGGACTACAAGGGCAAGAACGGCCTCTACGGAACGGGCGAACGCTTCACCGGCATCAAGGGCATTCGCGGCGCCGCCAACAAGGATCCCGCCGTGATCGCAAAACTGCTGCGTCAGGCGCCACATGGCTACACGCCCGAGCAGATCACCGATGCCGAGTTGCAGCGCATCGCCCTGTTCGTCGCCAAGGGCCAGCACAACACCGATCGCGTCATCGATGCGAAGACGAACAAAATGAAGGGCGACGCCAATCGCGGCGCCAGCATCTACCAGACGACCTGTGCGGCCTGTCACGGCTATGACGGGCGCCTGCTCAACTGGGGCACCAAGGAGGAACCCGGTTACATCGGCACCGAAGCGGCAAAACTGCCCCTGGAGGTGCTTCACAAGGCACGCAACGGCCACCCCGGCGCCATCATGATCAACCTGCGCGCCCTGCCCTTGCAGGACGCCGTCGATGTCGTCACCTACGCGCAGACACTGCCGGCGAAATAGGCGCCGCCAAACGCCACGGCCTCACATCCGCAACTTGCGCGGCCACGCGCGCCCGCCGATCAACCGGCCCTCGGCATCGAGATAAAGCGTGATCTCGATGTCGGGGGCGCGCACCCACGTGCCCCACCGGTCGCCATGATGATAGGCGAGACAAATCTCCTGTTGCGCCGCCGTCCCGCGCACGCCGGGCTCCGAACCGCGCACGCGAGCCACGCTCTCACCCGCCTGCGCCCAGACCCAGCGCGCACCCAGCCCCTCGATCTGTCGCAGCGCGTCGCGCCCCTGCCAATGGTGGCGCACCATGGCAATAATGGAGCGTTGGAAATCCTCAGCCGTCAGACGCGGCGGATGCGTCGCATCCTTCTCCCGCACCTCGCCCTCAGCGCGCTCGGCCCGCCTGCGTCCCTCCGCCACGAGCGTCCCCACGCGCCGGTCGGCCGCCATCACCGTCGGCAGCATCCGCTCACTGCCGCGTCCCGCACCCGGCTCGCGCCGCACGCGCCGGGCACCGGGAAGCACGCTCGCACGCACGCCGCCAAAGCGGGCCCCGACTCCCGCTGCCGGTTGTGCGCCCTCGTCGCCTTGGCGCACGAAGCCGCGCACCCATACAAACGACCGGCGCAATCCATCCAACAGGCGGTAGGCGACGTAGCCCACGACCACGAACGGCGCGACCATCAGGCCGACGAAACCGACGACGCTCGCCACGACAGTTCCCGCGACGAGGCGCTGGGCGGCCACGCGCGGATTCCAGCGGCGGCTGGCGATGTAACGGAAGCGGTGAAGGACGCCGGGCACGATCTGCACATCAAACTGAGGATGCACGGAGACATAGGCGCACCCGCACCGCCGGTCGAGGGGCATCGCATCGTTAACATTGAGATCGCGTTCACGGCCCGGAGCGTCGCCGCGTCGGGAACCTCTCCGAAAACAGGCTCAGCTGCCGTGCTCCGTCGTCGTGAAAGGTGTCCCGCGGCGCGGAATATAGCGCCGATAAAGCGAGATGCTCGCCGGCAGGATCACGAGCTGCCCGATCAAGGAGGCAAACAGGCACACGCCCGCAAGTCGCCCGAACAGGCGCAGCGACGGCAGATGCGACAGCATCGTCACCCCGAGCCCGAGCGCCAGCACGATCGTCGTGAGCACGACCGCTGGGCCGATGTGATGCGCCGTCCGCTTCAACGCCTCCAGCTCAGATCCAGCCCCGCCGCCGAGCCGATCCTCCTCCAGCCGGAACCGGTTGAGGAAGTGGATGGTGGAATCGATCGCCAGCGCGAACGCGACCGTGATCGCCACGATCGAGGCGAACTGTAGTCCCTCCCCCGTCGCCCACAGAATCGCACCCGTCGCGAAGATCGGAAACAGTGACGGCAGCACGCTGGTGACCCCGGGCAGGACCGAGCGCAACACGATCGCCAGAAAGATGAAGATGACGAACATGTCGCCGACCAGCCCGATGTTGAGCTCGCCGATCAATCGCGCGCTGTTGCGTGCCGCGATCGCCGGCAAACCGGTCACCGCGAGTCTCGAAGCCCGGGATTGGCCTTGCGCACCTCGTTCAGCGCCGCGTCGAGCGTCTCGACCACCGGCAGAATTTCACTTGCATCGACGTCCGGCAAACGCCCGGTCACCAGCACCGCCGTCTCGTCCTTCGGCGATGAACCGGCGCACCAGATGCTCGGGCAGCACCGCCGACGTATTTCTTCAGCGTCTCGATGTCCGTGTCGCCGGCCTCCGCCAGCCACCGCCGCAGGCTGTCGAGCGACCAGACGTTGCCGAGCCCCGCCCGCTTCGTCAGCACGGCGTGCGCGTCCGCGATCACCTTGAGCGTGCGCGCATCGTAGAGTGATCGATTGTCCGTCCACTTGATCATCACATGGACGGGATTGGCGCCTGTCAGCTTGGCGTCGAGCCGGCTCGTCGCGGCCAGCGCCTGCTCGCGGTCCGGCACCTGATCGGCGAGCCGGTAGTGCGGCTCCAGCTGGACGTAGGCGAGCCCCGTCAGGATCACCGCCACAAGCCCCGCCAGAACGTAAGGCAGCGGCCGCCGCGAGACGTGCCCGATGATGCCTTCCGTCACGACGTGCAGCGCATGGATGCCGCCGCCCTCACGTTCGGCTTCCGTCGCCGCCGGCTCCTCGCGCCGCACCAGCAACACCGCGAGCGTCGGCACGACGACGGCGACCGCCAGGTAGGAGATGCCGACGGCGAGCAGCGCGGCGAAACCGAACGTCCGGATCAGCGCCGATTCCGCAAACGAGAACGACACCAGCGCCAGAGCCGCGTTCATCGCCGTCAACAAACACGCCGGCGCCACGTCGAGCACCGCGTTGCGCGCCGCCGTCAACCGGTCCACGCCAGCCACGATGTCCCGGCGGATGGAGAACACCAGATGCATGCTGTCGGAAAAACCCGACACGAGAATTAGCGGCGTGATGACGTTGATGAAGAGGTTGAGCCGGAAGTCCAAGGCACCCAGCACGCCCAGCGTCCACAGGATCGCGATCGACGGCCCCAGCACGGCGATCAGCGTCAGCGACAGGCGCCGGAAGAACAGGTAGGCGATGGCTGCACCGACCAGAAAACCCAGACCGTTGTAGACCAGCCGGTCGCGCTCCACCGCATTGCGGATTTCAAGCTGCATCACCGGCGCGCCGGTCAGCTTCACCGCCAGCCCCGCTGGCTTGAGTTCCGCCTCCGCCGCCCGCTCGATGCCGCCGATGATCTTGGCCGGCCCCGCAGCCTCGACCAGCTTGCGGTCGAGCGAAATCACCATCAGCGCGAGCGTGCCGTCGTCGGACAGGAACTTACCCTTGACGATGTCGTTGGACCTCAGATCGGCGATCGCGGCATCGTAGGCAGCACCCGGCTCGGGCAGCGGATCGGCAATGATCGGCGCCGCATAGCCCTTTTCGTCCGGCTTGGCCCGCGCCGACAACATCGAGATGAGGCCATTGACGCCGTCGGAAAGCTGAAGCTCGATCGCCGCGCGCTGGAAGGCCTCGAGCTTATCGCGCCGCAGCAGCCCCTCGCCTTCCACGACCACCAGCACGTCGTACTCGCTGGACGGGAACCGGCGATCGATCTCCTCGTATTGGCGGAACTCCAGCGTATCGGTGCGGAACAGCTCAGAAAGCGAATCGTCGACCTTCAGACGCGAGAAGCCCCAAGCCGCCAGCGCACACAGCACCAGCACCAGCGCGGCCGTCACACGCGGCGCGCGCAGAGCCACGAGCCCCAGGCGCTCCAGTCCGAACGTGAAGAGGAAGGAGCGGCGCGGCTCCTCGCTGCTGGCCATTCGACGTCCCCCGGATCGCACACACACCCTGCAGGCCGGCATCGGCTCTCGCCGCACAGGTCGTCTACCGGCTGCGGCGCGCAACTGCTCGTACCGCCCCGCCACCCCGTCGGAGCGCGACGCGAATCCCAGAATGCTGTTTAGCATTGCACTCAAAGTCGGGCGATGACCAGTAGAGCGGCGCATGCCCGCACCCGAACATTGCCCGTCCCAGTGGCGTCTAACAGTGGCCTCGCCTCGACGCGCCCGTGAGGCTCCGCTATCAAGAGGCGATCGCGACCGATCCGCCATCATCAGGCCCGGTCGCGCCGAACCCCTGACGGAGCCGACCCGACGATGGCCGACAAGACCCTCGATGCCCGCAACCTCAATTGCCCCTTGCCGATCCTGAAGGCGAAGAAGGCAATGGGAGAGGTGCCGGCGGGCGGGACGCTCGAAGTGTTCGCCACCGACCCCGGCTCGGTCGCCGATTTCGAGGCTTTCTGCGAGGCCACCGGCTGCCGGCTGCTCTCCCAAAGCCAGGACGGCGGCACCTTCCGCTTCGAGATCCGCAAACCCGCCTGAGGCTCTGGCGCCACACCCACCGACGTTCCTTGCCGCCTCGGCCGGCGTCTGGGGATTGCGGGGATAGCCCGCGTCGAGCTGCCGGTCGCCGCCGCGAATCCCGATATCGATTTGTCCGTGGCGCGAGGGTCCGCCGTTCGCACCACAGCACCGGATAACGCCGTCCCATACGGCGTCCCGGCGAAGGTGCGGCGGTGATTTGGAGAGGTGGCATCATGTCGAGTGTCGTCCGTTGGACCCCTGCGTCGGCGCCGTTGCGTCCCCTGCTGCGACTGGCACCCGTCTCAGTCGCCCTGCTGCTCGCCGCCTGTGCCTCATCCGGGACCCTGACAACCGCCTCCGTCGGCGATGCCGAGCCGAGCCCGGCCACTGTCGACGCGGCCACGGAGCCCTCGAGCCCGCGCCGCGTCGCCCGCACCAGCGGCCCGGCACCTGATCCCGCCGCGCTCTCTGCCGCCCGCGATGCCGCCCGCGATGTCCCCGCCCCACTCGCGGAGGCGCGGCGCCTGCGTCAAAAGGGCGAGAAGGCGCGTGCGCTCGCCGTGCTCGACAAGGCCGCCGCCAAGGCGCCGGACAATGCCGCCATCGCCACCGAGCGCGGTCTGCTCGCCCTCGAACTCGGCCAGATCGAGACCGCTCGCTCGCTCCTGAAGCAGGCCGCCAAGGCACGCCCGCACGACTGGCAGGTGCACTCCGGGTACGGCGCAGCACTGGCCGCCGCCGGTCGCCACAGCGAGGCACAGATGGCGTTCGCAAAGGCTCTGGAATTGTCACCCGACCACCCGGCCGTGCTCAACAACCTTGCCTTGTCCTACGCGCTGGACGGCCGCCACGCGCAGGCCGAGAAGCTTTTGCGCCGGGCCGCAACCAGCAAGATCGGAGCCGCCACCGCACGCCAGAACCTCGCCCTCATCGTCGGGCTGCAGGGCCGCACCGACGAATCGCGCCGCCTCGCCGCCGCCACCATCCCCACCAGCCAAGCCGCCGAGAACGCGGCGTATCTGAAGACACTGACGGCGGCCAAGCCCGCATCGGCCGGAAAGACGGCGACCAACGCCTCAGCGCGCACGAAAGACAAATCGGCACCGTCCGATCCCGCACGGGTCGCAGCGGACACGCGCGCCGCCGCCCCGATCTATCGCCTGGGTGGACCGTCCGCGCGCTGAGGCGCAGGGCTCAATCGCGCTCGGTACGCTGCCCGGTGGCGATGCCGCGTCTCACCGCGGTCTCGCGCACCCGCGCCAGGACTTCGGGATGCCCCCGCGTCAGCCGCTCGAAGTCCTCGCGCTTGAGCACCAGCAGCCGGCAGCGCGTGCACGCCGTCACGTCGTGCCCCCGCAGACGGTGCTCTAACAAGGCCATCTCGCCGAAGAACTCGCCCTGCCCCAGCCGCACGTCACCATTGTCGGCCGCCACCACTACTTCGCCGCTGGCGATGAAGAACATGCTGTCGGCGCGCTCGCCGGAGCGAACGATCTCCTCGCCGGCTTCGTAGACGTGCGATTGCAGGAGATCCATGATCTGCGCGATCGTGGCAGCATCCAGCCCTGAGAACACCGGCACGCGCGCCACCAGCCCCCACGTGACCATGAAGTCCCGCCGCGACAATTCCTGCGAGAAGCCGTTGACGATGATGCCGACGGGAATGGCGAACACGCCGACGCCCGATAGGATCACGATCATCGTGAACACCTTGCCCGCCGCGGTCACCGGCACGACATCCCCGTAGCCCACCGTCGCCAGCGTCACCAGCGCCCACCACAGCGCATCGGGCAGAGTGCCGAACCGCTCCGGCTGCACCCCACGTTCGAGCACATACAGACCCGACCCCGCGACCAGAAGCAGGCCGAGCATGACGAGCAGGGCGCCAAACAGCGTGCCCCGCTCGGCCGCCACCACCCGCCCCAGCGAGTGCAGCGCCGGCGAATAGCGGGCGACTTTCAGAAAGCAGGCAAGGCGGGCGACCGCGACACCGGCTACGTCGTCGAATGCGACCGCCAGCACTGCTGCCACCGCCGCCACCAAGTCGGCCATCGGCAGCGGGCGCAACGCGTAGTTGAGCCGTGCGCGCAAAGGGCCGAAATCGGCAAGATAGGGCAGATCGACCGCAGCCCACAGCCGCGCCGCGTACTCCGCCCCAAAAACAAGCGCCGACACCAGCGCAACCAACTGCATCACCGCGCGGTGCTCTGCAGCGAACGCCGGCACCGTGCCCAGCGCCACGAGCACGATATTCACGCAAACGAGCACGAGAATGCCGGTGTTCACGATGACCGACAGGCGATCGTGACCCAATCCCGATTCAAGGGTCTGATGGACGCGCCAACGGCGTCCACGGTTTACCGGCAAAGCGTTGACGTCTCCGATGCCCACCTGCGAGTTGCAAGCAGCCGTAACCCTATCACGGACAGGCCACGCGCCGGCAGGACGCAGGTCAAAGACACCGATTTTGCGTAAAGGTCGGACAAACCCTGTCCGACCCGGGCAAGCTCGAAAGCGCCGCCTATTTCGTCGGCGGAGGCGCCGTCGGATTTTTCGGCGGCTTCTTATCCGGGGTGGCGCTGCTGCCGGCATCTCCCCCGCCGCCCGGCGCGGAAGGCGTGCCGACGTACTTCGTCCAGGCCACGAACCGGCGCTCGCTCGACGACGGCGTCTCCTCCTGCGGCTGAACGAGATCGCGCGCGTTGGCCACGTTGAGCGCGATGTTGCGCTGTGTGGCGCACCCGAACTGCGGATAGCGAATGCGCTCCAGGTCGCGCCCGATGTCCTCCGACCAATCCCCGCACACAGGAGCCATCGCCACCGGCCGCGTGAACGATACGATCACCGCTGCCGGCTCCGCGCCCCCCGGCCGATGCCGCGACGTCACGATCCGCTCCTGCGCGATGCCAAGCTCGTCGGCAACCGCACGAACCTCCCGCGCCGCTTCGCCCGCAACCAGCCGTCCCCGCGCCGACATCGGCAGCGACACGCGCAGCGGCCCCACGCCCTGCTCCCGGTAAGTTTGAACGAAGCTGGCGACATCGGCACGCTGGTTGGCGCTCATACCTAGCCGATCCGGTCCCGCCTCCACGTGCAGGTGTGTCGTGCGCTTGGCAAAGCCGATCGCGTGGCGCTCGGTCGGCTCGCTCAGGAAGCGCGCCGTCTCGTCGTCGATGGGACGGCAGGCACTCGACACCAGGCTGGCAGCCAGCACGGCCACCGAAGCACCGGGCCTCCAGCGCCGTTGAATGCGCAAGAACGATCCGCGCGTCATCCTTTCACTCCCCCATCCGGATACGCGATGATGAATCCATAATCGCCGTGATAGCGCCCCTGCGGCGGCGGCTGGCCAGGACCGCCGTAGACGCGGTTGATATGTCCGAAGAAAAGTTCGCGCAGCTCGCTCTGCGGCAGGAAGCCTTTGTCCGGCGTGGCCATCTCCTGGCGCGGTGCATGCGTGGCGAGGTAGGGCGTGACCAGGATCACGAGCTCCGTCTCCCGCCGGCGATAGTCGTTGGAGCGGAACAGCGCGCCCAGAACCGGCAGGTTCTTGAGGCCCGGAAAGCCCTCCACGCTCTGGCGCGATTCATCCGACAACAGCCCCGCCATCGCCAAAGTGCCGCCGCTTGGCAACTCCAGCGTCGTCTCCGCCTTGCGGACCTTCAAGCCCGGCAGCGTGATGTTCTCCAGCTTGATCGAGTTCTCGCTCGCGATCTCGCTGACCTCCGCGGAGATGGTGAGACTGATCTTCCCCGCATCCAGCACCACCGGCTTGAAGCTGACGTTGACGCCGAATGGCTTCCACTCGACCGAGATCTTGTTGTTGTCCTGAGCGACCGGAACCGGGAACTCGCCACCGGCCAGAAACTTTGCCATTTCCCCCGACACCGCCGTCAGGTTCGGCTCGGCCAGCGTACGGATGACGCCCATTCGCTCTAGCGCCTGGATCAACGCCGTAACGTCCTGATTGCCGCTCTTCCAGCTGCCCTGGATCCCTTGACCACCGCTCACGTTGGGTAAGATCGCCCCCCCCGTCGACGACGGCGCGATCGCAGACGAGAACGGAAAGCCGTTCTTCAGCACCTGAGCGAACGTCAGATCACCTGTCTTGAGAACCGCCCCCGGCACATCGACGCCGATACGGCGCAGAGCATCACGCTGCATCTCAGCGACTGTAACCTTGAGCAGAACCTGCTCCTTCGTGTTCGCCGCCAGCAGATTGACGACCTGATCCTTCTTCTTGACGAAGCGAGAGGCGAGATCCGCGGCACGGTTGGCGTCGGCCGGGCTCGTCACGTGGCCGGACAGCACGACGGAATCGCCCATCATCTCTGCCTTGATGCGCGAACCAGGCAGCAGCCGGTGAAGTGTGTCGGTCAGCTGCGACAGGTCGCGGTTGATCACGACCTCCAGCAGCAGCACCTTCTGACCATCTGGCCCGAAGAAAAACGCATTGGCCTCGCCGATGTCCTTGCCGATCAGGTAGACCTGTCGCGAGGTCTGGACCACCGCGTCGAGGATGTCTGGATTGGACACCAGCACGTTCTTGAGGTCGACCGGCACCTCGACCAGCAATGACTTGTCGACGCCGATGCCGACCTTGCGCGTCAGCGGCAGCGCCGTCCCGTCCTTGATCTTCATGAAGGAGGCGTGCTGTCCAGGGCCGATGCCCGAACCGTCAGTCCCCGACCGGGACTTCAACCCATTCGCCTGCGCGCCTGGCCCGGCCGTCGATATGGCGAACATGATCGCCATCATCGACATCACCGCCCGCGCACACGCACGACTGCGCAACTTGATCATGCCACCACTGTTCCCGCTGAACCGATGACGCCGCCCGCGACGGCGGGCGCCTCCACGCTCCATGGGCGACAGATGCAAGCACGGCTTGCCGCTCTGGAATTGACACGTCGAGTTCAACAAGATTCGCGTTTGCCGCTAAAGGCGCACGCCGCCGGACGTGTCGCGGAACGGCCCTGGCCAACACGTTACGCACACCCGCACCGGCGGTTGTCCACCGTACCTGGCCCGCCAAGCGGACCACCGTCCGCGCACCCCACGTAAAAAATTACGATGCAATGCCGGTGACTTGCCCGGACGGCACGACCGCGACCTCGCGCGACACGCACGGCGGCCGGCCTTTGCTGTGCAGAAGCCGCCATCGAGACGGCGGCCCCGGACTCACCAGCCTCAGCCCGCGACCCGCAGTTTCGACAATTGCGTGGCGATGGTCTGGAATACCAGCTTCAAGGCAGTCCCATCGGAAGCCGTGAAGGCGTGCTTGTTGTCGGAGGCGCACGCCGCCAGTAGCGACTGCGTCGCCGGGCTGTCCTCCAGTCGGAAAGCGATCGTGTAGATCGTAATCCCTTGGGCCCGTGCATTGCTGCACGCCGCTGTCAGGTTGGCATCCATCGTCGTCCGATAGGCCGTCGAATTGTAGGTCGTGCCGAGCCGATCCTTCGCACCGAAGCCGTAGGCGTTGTAGTGCGATTTGTTCATGTTGGACTGAGCCTGATAGGTGTTCTCGCCGTCCGTCATCAGCACGATGAACTTCTGATTGCCGCTGGTGCCGTAGGCACGTCCCTCCGAGAACGGCAGGCCCGGCGACAGGATCCGCCAACCCCACATCAGGCCCTCGCCAATGTTGGTGAAACCGCTCGCCACCATTCCCGAGATGGCCGACTCCACCGCCAGGTGATCCGACGACAGCGCCAGGATGGGCTTGGTCTGACAGTTCTGGTTGGGCCCGCTGCTGCTGGAAGGCGACTGGCCCGCGTACTTGCAGATCCGCGCCTGCGCCGCCGCCGTCTCGATCGCCACCTTCGACCAGCGCTTGCATTCGCCCTTGCGGTCGTACCGCGAGCAATAGGTCGGTTGCGGCGAGCACGCCCCGCCGTCATCGACGAGGTAGCTGTTGGAGAAGGACTGCCCACCGTCGTTGTCGCTGTCGGGCTCGTCGGGCGCAAACATCGGCACGAACAGCGTCTCAGGCACGTCAGCCGTCGCCGCCGTGTCCGAATACGCATGTGCGCCGGGCCGCACCTCGACACAACCGTTCCAGGAAACGCTCATGTCGTCGTAGAGCTGGAACCGAGTACGGCTGGACGCGAAGTTCTCGTAGTGCACTGGCGATTGGCCATCGTTGTCGATAAAGGCCTCGCCGCGGAAGTGTGCCCCAATGTTCACAGAACCCGCGAACGGCACCACACCGATGCGGATTTTCTCCGTCCCCTCCGCGCCAGAGAACAGAACGTTGCTCAACGTCTGGGCAGCCGTCTTCAGCTCCTCGATGTAGGTTCCCCCCATCGAGCCGGAGTTATCGAGGACCAGCGCGACCTCCAGCGTGGTGTTGCCCTTGACGACGCGCGTATCAGCGCCGACCTTCAACTCACGGTGTCCGAAAGCCCGCAGCAGCGACGAAATGACGGTGCCTTCGGCACGCGCGGTCACCGCGCCGGCGTCGCCGTCGAGCTTCACACTCGTCAGCTGCCCGGTGCTTCCCGGCCGCAGGTTCGCTTCGAAGAAGGCGTGAGCCGCCGCCGGCCCGGCCGTGTCCTGGTCTTCGGTGCCCAGATGCTCCGCCGCCGCAAGCGCGGCGGCGTCGAGCGCCCACTGCTCGCGGGTCAACTCCGCCGTGCCCCGCGCATAGTCCAGCGCCAGCGCCGCCCCGAACAGAATGGCCGAGAACGCCAAGGCGAACACCACGGCGGCGGCACCCCGCGTATCGTCTGCAAAGCGCTTGAGCAGCCCCGATCGGTCACTCGAATGCCCCTGGCTTGCCGCGCTACGGCGCCAGTCGACATGCCCGCCCATGCGAACCTCCTTGAGAAAGCGTTGACCGACCCTAGCGAATCCAAACTTCTCCACTCCTAACGCCCGACCTAAAATTTTAAGAAAATGCGGGCGGGCCGGCCGCCGATGGCGTCCAGCCGCGCTGGCCTCCAGGCTCTTGCCCTCCCCCGGCCGCATCGGCACGCTACCGGCTCGACACCGCACCGGACCCTCGACCGCCGGCGGGAACCAGCGAAACCAGGCAGACACCACCCATGACGCCGGCCAGCACGTCCTCGACCCGCGCCTACCTGCGCGAGCGCTTCACCCAGGCCGTCCTGGCACCCGTGCGCGCCTTCCGACTCACCTATCTGCCGCTACTGATGGTTTATTTCGCCTACGGAGCGATGGGCATCATCGGCGTCGCCCAAAGCTTCTTCGTAAAGAAGTCCCTGACGCTGAGCCCGACGGATCTGGCCGCGCTGGGCGTCTGGCTTGCCCTGCCCTGGGCGATCAAGATGGTGTTCGGCGAGCTCGTCGACACCGTGGCGCTGCTGGGCTCGCGCCGGCGCATCTATGTCTTCCTTGGCGCCGCTCTCGTCGCCACGAGCATGGTGCTGATGGCCGCCGCGGCCGGCAGCTGGACGACGATCCTCGGCCCCGACCGGCTCTACATTGCCGCCGCCTTGCTGGGCGTCCTCGGCGTGGTCCTTCAGGACGTCGTGGCCGATGCCATGTCGACTGAGGTCGTCCCCCGTGTCGATGCGGCCGGCAATCCTCGCGAAAAGGCCGACATAGACTACGACCTCGGCATGGTGCAGGCCCTGGGTCGGCTTGCCCTTTACGCAGGCATCCTGTCCACGGCGCGACTGGCGGGCTGGCTGGCCGAGCGCTACAGCTACGAGACCGTCTTCCTGATCGGCCTCCTCGTGCCCCTCATCTCGGTTACGGGCGCCGCCGTGGTCCGCCTGTCCGAAAGCGACTCCCGTCCGACCGACTGGCGCATCCTCGGCGGCGGCCTCGCATTCGGCGCAGCCGTCGTCGCCCTCGGCCTCATCGACTTGCCCTTCGGCCAGGAGGTCGTCTTCGTTCTGTCGCTCGCCGTCATCGTCGCGATGCTCGTGCGCGTCACCGCCGAGGTCGATCCCGACACCCGGCGCATGATTTTCTATGCCGGCCTCCTGATTTTCGCCTTTCGCGCCGTTCCCGGCGTCGGCCCCGGCTACTCTTGGTTCGCCATCGACCGCCTCGGCTTCGATGAGGCCTTTTTCGGCCGCCTGGGCGAGCTGAGCGCCCTGCTCGGCCTGCTTGCCGCCTGGTTCCTGTCGGACGCCATCACCCGGCAGCCAGTCGCCCGCGTCCTGCTGTGGCTGACCATCGCCGGCGGCATCCTCGCCGTCCCCAACCTGCTGCTCGTGACCGACGCCTGGAAGGCGACCGGCCTGGAGGCGCGCACCATCGCCCTCCTCGATGCCGCAGCCGAGTCCCCGCTCGTCCAGGTCAGCATGATCCCGCTGCTGACGCTGACCGCCATCTATGCGCCTGCCCGCCACCGCGCCACCTGGTTTGCCCTGATGGCCTCGTTCATGAACCTCGCCCTGGTCGCCGGCCAGCTCCAGACGAAGTACCTGAACATCATTTTCCCAATCGAACGCGGTAACTACGACAATCTCGCCGTGCTGGTCGCCGTCGCCGCGTGCCTCGGCGTCATCATCCCGCTGTCCGTCATCCTCGCCTTAAGACGGCGGGTGACAACGAGCGACACACCCCGCCGGCAAGCCGGACCAGCCTGAAAACTGACGCCGGACTGGACGCACAGTGCGCCCACGGCCCCAAACGTGGCTTACCGGTCACGCTGCCAAATCGGATCGCCGTTCAGCCACAACCGCGCCTTGACCCCGCCGCCCTGCCCGGACAAACGTCACCCAACACGGTCCGTGCGCTATAGCGCGCGACCGATCGCAAGCGCGATGGCGGGGAAAAAGGCCGTCGCGGTTCGCCGGGGATCGACGAGGATCGAAATGACGGACAACGTAAGTCGCCAGACCGACGGCGACGGCTTGCGTCTGCAGGGACATTCGCTTCTCGGCTGGGCGCTGCGCCGGACCTTGATCGGCGTTGCCATTCTCACCGTGACCATCAGTGCCGCGGCATGGCTGCTGTATGCCGCCATCGACCAGGAGGCGGAAGCCAGCGGCATCGCCGCCCGCACGCCCGCCGAGATCGTGGCACCCGCACCCGCCAATCCACCCCCACCCGGCTTACGCCTCGAAACCAACCGTTGACACCGAGGCGGCAGCCCACTTGGCCAGTGCAACCGAAACACGGGCCCGACCGGGTCGCCGTCCACGCCGCGCGGCCACACACGCCAACCGCCCGTCCTTCCCGACCCCACCACCTTGCCACAGCGGGCACAGACCCTCGCCATACTTTGGCGCGCAGTGCACATCATGCTGCGTGACGACCGGTTAAGCAGCGGCAGGCACAATAGCCTCGAAATGTCCGCGGCGACCCGGGCGGGGTGACGGAGACATGCGCGAAACGGCAACAGCTTTTCTACGGCGCGGGGTGCGCGCCGTAGTGGCCCTGCAGGTAGCTGGCGTGATGGCTGGCTTCGCCGTCATGGCCGTCAGTGCAGAACCCGTCACCGCCGCCCGCCGCGACCCCGGCGAACTCGTCGTACCGGCGCCCCGGCCCGCCACGCGGCCAGCAACCCGGCCAGTGACGCGCCCAGTCACGCCGTCTTCCAAGCCAACAGTCACGCAACCTGTCGACAAGGACGCCGAAGCCCGCCGCCGCGCCGCCATCGGCGCCGTCCGCTCCTGGGGCTATCAGCTCGCCGGCTTGCGGCTGCCCGACGTGCAGAAATCGCCCTACGACCTGCTCGTCGTCGACGCGACCACCGGTCTCGCCGAAGGCCGTCACTTTCGGCCCGACGAGGTCGCTCGCCTGCAGAAGACACCGCGCGGCACACGCCGCCTGGTGGCCTCCTATCTCTCCATCGGCGAGGCCGAGGACTACCGACCCGACTACTTCAGCCGCGAGTATCTGGAAGAGGACGCGCCGGACTGGCTGATGAGCGAGAATCCGCAATGGCGCGGCAACCGCATCATCCGTTTCTGCGACGAAGGCTGGCAGCGCACCATCCTCGGCGACGACGATGGCCGTAACGTCTACAACGCCGTCGAGCCCTCACCGCTCAACCGGCTGATCGAGCTCGGCTTCGACGGCGTCTACCTCGACCGCGTCGACGTCTACGGCGAGGTTGCCGAACACTGCCCGGACGCCGAACGCCGCATGGTCGACTTCGTCGCGCGCCTCGCCCGCCACGCCCGCAAGACCAAGCCCGACTTCCTGGTCATCCTGCAGAACGCAGAAGAGCTGCTGCGCCATCCCCGGATGATCGAGGCGATCGACGCCATCGCCAAGGAGGACCTCTTCTACGGCAACGATCACAGCCAGCGCGCCAACGACCCCGTCACCGTGCGCGATACGCTGGCCAACCTGCGCCGCGCAAAGTCCGCCGGCCGCCCCGTCTTCGTCGTCGACTACGTCCGTGACCCCAAGACCATCGCTACTGCCCGCCGCCGCATCGAGGCCGAAGGCTTCATCGGCTATATCGGCCCCCGCGATCTGCAACGACTCTGGCTGCCCGGCATCGATTTCTGAGCGGCCCATTCCCCCCGCGCGCCGCCCAGCCCGCATTGGACATGGTTAATAGCGCGCTGGGAACATCGCGCCACCTTGACGCCGCCAACCCCTGCCACCTACAGCACGTCCAGCATCCGCGCCAAGGACACGGCGCCGACAGACGCGCGCACGGCTGCGGTGGACCGGGGCACGCGACAGAAAGACGGCCCAATGAATTGCGACATGCCAGTCCCGCATCACCACGCGACCGCAACGCGCGTGTCCGCGCGTTCGCGCGCCACCGCTGTCAAAAGAGCCATCGCCATCACCACGATGGTCGCGATCGCGTCATTCGCACTGCCCGCCAGCGCACAGGCCCCTGCCGCCGACGCCAAGTCCGCCACGACACCGGCGAAGGCCGCCACCCCGGATCGGCGCGCTGCCCTGCGCCGGATCCGCAACTGGGGCTATCAGCTCAAGCGCATCTCCAAGCACGCCGTCGCCGCTTCCCCCTTCGACCTCATGGTCATCGACTACGCGCCCGATCGCATCAGCGGCCGCGAAGAACCCTTCACCCGCGCCGAGCTCGCAGCGATGCAATCCAAGCCCGGCGGCGGCCGGCGCCTGGTCTTCGCGTACCTGTCGATCGGCGAAGCCGAGCGCTATCGCACGTATTGGCACCAGAGTTGGTATGCGAACCCGCCATCCTGGCTCGGCCGCGAGAACCCCCAATGGCCAGGCAACTACCCCGTCCGCTTCTGGGACCCCGCGTGGCAGTCACTGATCTTCGGAACGCCCGGCGCTTATCTCGATCGCATCCTCGCAGCCGGCTTCGACGGCATCTATATCGACCGCGCCGACATCGCCGACCACTGGCTCCCGAGCCGTCCGCGCGCACGCGATGAGATGGCGCGTCTCATTGTCCGCATGTCCGCCTACGCGCGCCGCAAGCGGGGCGACGTACTCATCCTGATGCAGAACGCCGAAGAGCTCCTGGAACGGCGCGCCGTCGTCGATGCCATCGACGGTGTCGCCAAGGAGGATCTCTTCTACGGCATCAACCACGACCAGTCGGCCAACCCCAAGGGCGACGTCCAGGCTTCCGTCGACTTGCTGCAGCGCCTCAAGCGACGCGGTAAATCGGTGCTGGTGGTGGAGTATCTGCCGCACGGCTCCGACAAGGCCGACGACGTCGTGCGCCGCGCGCGCGGCCTTGGCTACGTGCCGCTCGTCGCCGGCCGCGCCCTAGACGTCATGCCCGCGCCCGTACGCTGACCGACCCTCACGACCCGCGCGCGCGCACCAGCGCTGCACGGATCCGCCGCGACAGCGGCCCCAGCGTGCCCCCCGTGCTCTCCAGGATCGTCGGGTTGTTGGCGATGAAGGTCAGGAAGTTCAACCGCTCGAACGTCGCGTCGGCCAGGCGATAGGCCACGAAGCTCGCGATCACGCACGAAAGGAAGTAGCCGACGCCGTAGGTGTCCTCCCCGAGCCACACGGTCAAAAGCGTCAGTCCGACGTTCAGCACCAGAAACAGCGCCTGCAGCGACAGATAAAGACGTCGCCGGTCGAAGAACAGCAGCATCGACGTGGCCGCGATGAACACGAACTGGAACACCGCCGCCATCGCGCCGTAACGCAGGATCGCGATCTGACGGAAATGCAGGTTGAGCGCCTCCACGATCAACGGCGCCGTCAGCACCAGGATCGTGCACAGCCCCGCCTGCGCCAGCGTCACCAGAACCAGGTTGTCGAGCGTGTAGCTGGCCAGCTCGCCCCGTGCAGTCTCGATCTGTCCGTACGTGCCGTGGTTCTGGATCGTCGCGTAGTAGCGCTGGTAACGCTCGAAGAAGTCGGTCTCCAGCTTCACTACGAACGTCGCCAGCGATGGAATGATAATCAACGACGCAATAAACATCGCACTGTCATAGAGCGGCGCATGCACCAGCCCCGCCTCGACCGTCTCGCGCGCCGAAGAAAACCAGAAGATCCACTTGTCGATCCAAACCGCCGCCGTGCCCAGCAGCGAGCCCAGCGCCAAATGACGGTAGTCTACGAGACCGACCAGCAGCGCGCGCACACCGGCGCCCGGCCGCGTCACCGGATGGGGAAATGTCGCTAGCACCCGATGCGTCATCCCGGTCAGCACGAGCAACAAGCCCGAAAGAAATCCCCAAACCATACCCGGCGCGCCGAGCCCCAGGCCCGCAGCCGTCACAGCCGCGACGAGCGCCACCGCAAGACCGACCAGAAATGACCACGTCACCGCGCGATAGTCGCGAACCGCGCCGCAAAAGCACAACGCCACCCAGATCAACGCCACGGTCGCCGCGCATGCGACCATCGGCACCGCCAGCCTCGACGTTACGGAAAAGTAGACGGCCGTCGCCGTCATGCCCGCCGCCACCAGTCCCCCAGAAAGCATGAAGGCGCCGAACAACAGCGTGGGCACTTGCGACGCCTGGTGTAACCACAGCGCATCCGCGACCAGCCGCGTGGCCACGATCGTGATCGGTGCCGTCAACACCAGCGAGATCGCAAACGCATAGATCACCACGACGCGGAAGTCGGACAGCGTGGCCGCACCCACGATGCGCTCGCCCAGAAACGACACGCCCGCCAAGCTCAGGATCGTGAACAGCCAGGGCCCCGCGGCGATCACCGACGCATGTCCGAACGCGGCCACGACCGAAGAGATCAACTCCTGTCGGCTGAGCTGGCGCAGCTGGAACCCGATCCCCGCCATGCCTCACCTCGCCCCACCGATATGGTGGGCATAAAGGTCCCGGTAGGCCGCGACCGCCTGCTCGGAGCGATAGTACGCCGCAACCCGTGCGCTCAACGCCTCGCCATAGCGCCGCCGGCGCCCGGGATCGCCCAGCAATCCCCCGACCGCTTCCGCGATCTCGTCGGGCGACACCACGTTGACCACGACACCGCCGGGGCCGAGCGCCGGCGTCTCATCCGCACGCCCCTCGATGATCTCGCGACACGAGCCGACGTTGGTTGCAACGAAGGGTATGCCGGCCGCACCCGCTTCCAGCACGACCAGCGGCTGGCTTTCACTGAGCGAGCTCAGCACCGCAACGTGCACCTCCGGCAGATAGCGCGTGATGTCGACGCCGCCGGTGAACGTCACCACGTCATCGGCCCCGATCTGCTGCGCAAAGGCGCGACACTCCGCGACGTACTCGACATCCTCGTCGAGCGGTCCCATCACCCACGCGCGCAGCGCCGGCACCTTGTCCCGCAGGATGCGCGCTGCCGCGATGAACGCCTTCACGTCCTTGATCGGCACCACCCGCCCGATCAGCGCCATCGTCGGCCGCTGATCCTCGCCCGCCCGCTGAAGTCCCGCATAGCGCGCGACATCAATACCGTTGGCGATCACGCGCAACCGGTCGGGCGCCGCCCCCAGCACGCGCTGGACCCGTTGGTTGTCCTCGTAGAGCGTCACCACCTCCGAGCACGCCTCATAGCAGGTACGCGCGAACGCCTCGAACGCACGCACCCACATGTCGCGCAGATCGAAGCGGGGATCATCGAGCGCGTGGCCCTTGTCGACGGTGTCGGCGACCCAATCGGCCATCAAAAGCTCGATGCGCCGCTCGTTGGTGTAAATGCCGTGCTCCGTCAGCAGCACCGGGCGGCCAGTCTCCAGACCCGCCCGCGCCGCCAGCACGCCCGCATAGCCCGTCGAGATCGCATGATAGAGCTTGGCGCGCGGCAACTCGAACTCGAGCGTCGCGAAGATCCCGCCCAGCAGCGCCCGCCATGCCCAGAAGTAGTGCAGGAACGAGCCGTAGGGCATTTCGGTATGATACATGCGCTGGACGATGTGCCAGGCGTCCGGCGAGTTGAACAAGGCCCGCATCGCATGCGGCGATCCCAGCTCCGACACTTCGTCGACGATCCGCCGCAGTGAATCGAGCCCGCCCACCGTCACGAGGTGATTGAGCAAATCCGCCAGCCGCTCCAGATGCCGGATGCGCCCGCGACCCGACGGCGGCGCGCCGAAATCCTGCAGGTAGAGCCGATGCAGACGCGACACGTTCTCCGGCAGCACATAGCGCGGCGGCTGATCAGTCGGCCGCGGCCACAACGAGACGACCGAGAACGTCGTCTGCGGCTGCTGGCGCATCAGCCAGTCGATCCAGCTCGACACCCCGCCCGGCACGAAGGGATAGCAGCCCTCCACCAACAGGCAAACGTCGGTTTCTCCCTCGGACCGGTAGGGCGCCAGCGCTGGGGGTCCGCCCGCCCGCGTCATGCCTCGCCTCCAACCGGCGCGCGCCCCGGCCGCTCGTGTCGCCGCCGCACACTGAAGCCGCCTGCGCGCACCACGCGCGCCGCACGCGCGGCAACTCGCAGATGCGGCCATAGCTTCGCATCGCCCAGCACCGCCTCCAGGATGGCCAGGATCTGCGTGCCCATGACGGGCGAATCCGGACCAGCCGCCCGCGCGAGCCGCGCCGCAAGCAGTCCGCACTCCACGCTCGACATGCCCGACAGCAATTGTGTCTTGAGGCGCCTTGAGACCTGCGCGCCACGCCCCGCCAGCGTCTGATCGACGAGCCCCGAGGCAGCCGCCACATCGATTTCAGCAACCAACGGCAGGATGACCAGCGGATCGCTGACCGTGCGCGCGCGCTCCACCTGCGCTTCGAGCGCTTCGGCGATCCCGCCCCGCAACCGCGCAGCCACGGCGGCTGCCTGCACGCGGATCACCGGCTCCGGGCTCCGCAAGGCGCTTTTCAAGGCCCCGATGTAGGCGGGATGATAATCGCGTGCCACGAGCCCCAGCGCGGCCTGCTGCTCGACCAGTGTGCCGGAGTGGATGACGCTGGCAAACGACGCAGGCGCCGGCGCCGACAGATCGAGCCCGCGCCCGATCGCGACGCTGTCGCACAGCACTGTGACGGGATCGGGCCGCGTCGCCTGGGCAATCCGCTCGTACCACGCCGCCATCAACGGCGTCGTCCCGCCGCCCCGCGGCACCAGCATCGCACCGATGCCCCCCGCCACCATACCGATCGGTCCCGCCGCCGCCGTCAGCACCGCCGTCATCAGCGCCCGAACCGTGTCACGGCTCGCCCGCGCCTCGGTCATCACGCGTCGTGCCAGCACCGCAACCGCAAACCCGTGCACACCGACCAGCACCCACCAAAACGCCCAGCCGAGCACGGCGGCAACGAACAGCAGGCATTCGACAGCCAGCACAGCGCCAAGGATCGCGACATCCAAGCCGGCGACCAGCATCATCTGATGGCGCGCGCGCACATCGCCCCGTTCCTCATCGGGCCCGCCGATGACAGTCCCCGCTGTCGCAGATGCCCCTTCGCTCGTCATGCGCGCGACCCAGGCTCCGACCCGGTCTCCCGCGCAGACATGTCCAACGCGCGGCGCAATGAACCACCGGTCACCCCGCCGACGACGTCGCGCTTCGAACCCGAACGACGCGCCGGAAGCCACCTACGCTGGCGCCACGGCCGCCGCGGCTCGCTCACCTCGAGCGCGATCGGCGCCTCTTCGCTGCGCGCACGCGCGTCGAGCGCACCCGCCACAAACGCCCCAACCACGTCGAGCCGCTCGACCAGTTCCGCCCGGATCAACTGCCCCGGCGCCGCCACGATCAGCAGGAAGCGGTCCATCCCCGCCTCGCGTGCAGGTCCCACGCGCACCGCCGCGATCCCGTTGCCGGCCAGGGCCCGTTCGCCCTCCGCGTCCAATACGCTGAGCCGCCGCGCACGCGCCAAGGCATCGACCAGGCCGTCCAGCGCCTCCAGTCGCCGCTTGGGCAACAGACCCGGCATCGGCACCGTCTCGGCCAGAATTTCGAAGGCATCACCGTTGCGCTGATAGAGCACCACATACGCGTCCGGCAACGCGGCCGCCGCCAGCCGGGTGAACGCCTCCTCGAACGGTTGCGCGCGGCTTGCCAGCGCGCTGACGGCATCGATCAGCCCCGGCGCCGAGACGCGATCCTCCCGCCCCGCGATATCGCGCTCCAACGCCTCACAGCGCCGGCGCAGATTGACCGCATGCTCGGCAAGTGCCGCGCGTTGTGTCGACAGTTCGTCGAGCTGGCGGCGCAACGCCTGCTTGGTCGCGATCTGGCGCGTGCGAAACTGCCCCACGACGATCGCCACACCGAGCCACACAATCGGCAGCGCCCACACGCGCATGAAATATACGAAGTAGTTCTCCCCGACGCCCTGTTCGGGAAAACCGGAATAGATCGTGGCGATCGACGCGAACGCAGCCGCGATCATGCCGCTCACCGCGCCGTACTGCAGGCTCAGCAGCAAGACGGGCACCCAGTAGGGATTGGGTTGCAGCTCCGAGACGTCGATCGAAGTGAACAGCCAATCGACCAGGAGAATGCCGCCGCACAGCACGACGATTTCGAGCAAAGCCGCTGGTGGCGGCAGAACGGGAACGCTGTAGGGGTCGCGCTGCACACCCGAGGCGCGCTCCGACAGCGCGCTGGCCACTGACTTCATACTGACACTAGCCTTTCGCCCACCCTTGCGACCCCGCTCCGACAGATCGTGGCGCACCCACCGCGCGCCCCCGCCCGGCTGTCCGTCCACGCCCCCGCCGGACCGGCGTCCCCGCACACACCGGGCCGCCACCCATTACCGCCTCAATATCAGAAACCGCTTCCCCGCGACAACGCGTCCGCCACGACGGCTCTTTCACCTCAACGGGCCCAAGGCCGATACGCGCCCACTGAAAGCTACTTGAACAGGAACTCGAACGGACCGCTGTATTTGGCAGCCTTCGGCACCGCCGAACCATTGGGCTGCGCGGCCGGCTTCACAGTCTTGCCAGTTTTCGCCGGCACGCTCGGCTTGGTCGCCACCTTGCGCTGGATCCCCGCCTTCTGCTGCGCCGCCGCAACGGCGCCGCCGCGCGACTTGACCCTGCGCGAACGCTTGGTCCGCCGGATCACCTTGTCGGTCTGCGCGCTGGTCGGGCCAGGCTCGATCCCCAGCCGCTGCATCTCCGCCGCCGCCGCGACCTGCTTTCCGGTCTGGCGCATGAGCTGGGACCACAACGTCAGGCGCCACGCATCGAGTTCGCCCACCGTCACCTGCTTCAACAGCATGCTCGCCGCCGGCGTGGCCGACGTCCCATACTGGAGCGCCGCAGCAGCGGCCAGCAGCGGATTGGCCCGCAACGTCTCCGCTTCGATTGCCTCGCGTACAATCTCGAACGCCGCCGCCTGACGCGTAACGGCCAGCGCTTCCGCCATCGTCACGAGCTCGCTTTGCCCGATCTTGTCGAGCCCGAATGACATCGCCCCCTCGAACGCCAGCTGGGGATCTCCGGCATCCAGCGCGATCGAAATGAAATGACCGGCCATCTCCGCATCGCGCAACGACGAGCCCTCGATCCAGCCCTTGAGATAGGTGCGCGCGGCAAGCTCCTGTCCGGTTTCCAGAAGCAAATCGCCGACCGCCAGGGAGATCAGGTCGCCCGGCCGGCTCGCCTGCCGGGCCATGTCGAGCGCCTCCGCCACCCGGCTCGTCTCCGCCATCATCTCGATCAGGTTGAGCCCGAACGATTCGTCGTAGTCCGCCCTGAGCCAGCGCAAGCCACGACGCTGTGCCTCCCGAGCCTGGTCGAGCTTGAGCAGAATGGCGTAAAGCTGCAACCGGTCGGGTGGCTCCTTCAGTCGCCACAAATCGTCGATGCTGCGCAACAGCGCCGTCGCGCTCGCCAGCGATCCGGAGCTGGCCTGGAGCGAAGCGAGCCGCAACATGTCGTCGGTGCGCCGGTAGCCTCGCTCGCGGCAGAGCTCGATCGCCTGCTGCTCGGCATCGAACTCGCCCCTGAGCCGCTCCAGCGCGATCAGCTCCCGGCACGCCGCCTCGCTATAGCGCGCCGCGATCTGCACGCGCAGTTGCCGGTTATAGCCCGCCCCGTCCTGCGTCATCTTGTAGAACGTCGCCAGCTGCCGCTGCACCTGAGCGTCACGCGGCCGCGCCTCGGCAAGCATCTCCAGCATCTGCCGCGCTTTCGGCAGGTCGCCGAACTGCTCGTAGAGAGCCTGCAGCTGGAACAGCGTGCGATGCCGCCGGTCCCCCGCCGCATGGCGCGCCTCCAGAATACGCAAGGCCTCGCGATTCTTGCCGTCGAGCTCCAGCATGGCGATGCGCTCCGCATCGCCGGGCAGCATCACCCACCCCGCCGCCAGCGCCGCCGCCACCAGCAGTGTCATCGCCAGGCCGTGTGGCTTGAACAGCCGGCCGAATATCTGGCGCACGCTATTCATGGCAGGCAAACCTCAACTTGACCGGCGCGCGCGCGTCCACGTCCAGCGCAAGGCGCAGGCGACCCTCGCCGTCTGCCCAAACGACCTCCTCGCTCAGAATGCGACCCGATCGCTCGGTCGTCACCGAAAATGCAGCCTTGGCGCGCGTCCGGAACACGAAATCGCCCTGGCCATAACCTTGTGCCGTCATCGCCAGCCCACAGCCGTCCTCCCGGCGATCCGACAGCCGCCACCGTCCCGAGACCAGGCTGAGCAGCGGCCGCCCCACCAGCCGATCGGCGGCCAGCGCGGCCTCCGGCTTCAGCGTCACGATGACGGAGGCCTGTGCGGGATCGAGCGCCACATAGAGCGCACCGGCATGCCGCGTGCTGCCGAGCACGCCACGGCTGGAGACATGATCGACATCGAGCCCCGCGGCCACGTCGAAGCGGACCGTCTCCACTGCGCCCAGGTTCGACAGGTACCACGTCGCGACGTCAGTCTGCGCGATCGTCACCCCGAAGAAGTCGTCGGCCATCGCCGCATACCGCGATGCCTCGATGGGCACCACCTCTGTGTCACGGGCCATGTCGAGGAAATGCTGGATCGAGGCCAGCGCCGCCGCCTTCTCCCCGGAGTACATGTGATAGTAGAGGTTGAACGGCTTGAGCCGCCGCGGCCGCTCCGTGTTGCGCAGCGTCTCCTCCAGCAGGAAGAAACCGTAATAGGGCCCGGTCCAGTCGTTGGTGTAGGTATTCTCGTTGCTGTTGGCCGCGTAGATCTGACGCTCGCCACGCTCCACCCGCGAGATCGGCGGCACGTAGGACACCGATGGATACTCGTCGTCGAGCCGGCTGTCGCCCCCGTTGAGATTGCGCACGCCCGCCTTGCGCGTTGCCCCGATGGCACCCGCGAACGGCGTCGTATCCCCGCTCCACAGATAGACCTTCGCCTTTTTGCCGGGCGGCGCGAAACTCTCTGCCAGTGCCAGCGCGCCCCCAACCTCCCGATCCAGATCGAACGGCTTGCGCAGGAACGTGCGCGGCAGGTCGTCGGTGCCCGCGATATACTTGTCGAATGTCGGCGCCGGCGGCGTCGCGCCGACGAGGCGCAGCAGGACGTTGGTGATGCGCTCGCGCATGGGCAGGTCCGGCAGCTGGTACTGCGAGATCGCCTGCTCCTCCAGGGTCCGGTCGTAGCGTTCGAAAAAGCGCCAGTTGTAGGGATGGGTGTAGGTGTGGGTCGCCACCTCCACCTGGTCCAGCGCATAAAGTGCGCGCGCAAGATCCTGGGCCCGCTTGCGTCCGCCAATCAGCCGGTCCGCATCGCCGCCGATCAGGCCGACGGTGACCGGCAGGTCCGGATAGGGCCCGATCGCCGTCTTGAGGATCACCTCCGCGGCGGTCAGCCCCTTGGCCCGATACGCCTCGATCTCCGTCAGATTGTTCCAGCCGTCGCCATCGATATGGCTGAAATAGACCCGCCGCCCCGACACGGTCGTGATGTCGGGAATCGGGAACGCCTCATCGCCGAACACGCGCCGGAAGAAGTTGAAGGGGTGGACGATCCAGACCTCGCGCTCTGTCGCCGCCTCGTAGTAGATGGCGTAATCGGCCTGCACGAAGCCGCCGCCCGGCCCCGTCGCCACGATCACCGACCGGCTCGCCGGCTCCTGCGCCCGCCGCGCCGGCGTCGCAATCGCCAGATGAACGGCCACCTTGTCCGACACCGCGCGCACCACGCTGAAGGTCGGCAGTGCCGCGTCGATCGCCCGCTCAAAGCCGATCATTTCCGGATCGCTGGACACGATCCGGCTGTCGAACGTCACCTCGACGTGGTTGCCACCGTCCGCCAGGCCCAGCCGCCCCATCACGCGCGCAAGCGCGCCGGATCGACCAACCTCGAGCGGTGGCGCAGGCTCCCCGAACAGTGCATAGCGCAGCCCCGCCCGCGTCGCCGTATCCAGCCAGTCCGCGACCACCGCCGGCTGCGTCAGTGGCTCCAGGAACCAACTGATCACGCCGCGATAGCGCCCAAGCGTCTCCAGCTCCGGCAGCGGCTCGTTGATATCGCGATAGACGAGAGCATAACCGAGCCAGTTCAGCGGCATCTCGGCGAAACGGTGAATGCGCGTCTCGCCGGGCCGCGCCTCGACCTTGGAATCATACAGCGCCACGATCTCGCGACGCACGGGCCGCGAGGAGAACTCGACCTCGATTGACCACGCCGGTGCCGTCGCCTGCCCGAGAAGCAGACATAGCAGTACCGCGAGTACCCCGACCCCTACTCTCATGGCTCGCCCGAAATTGCCGGTACCGGCCGCCGCATTGCGGTCCGCCTGAGCGACCGTTCGCCCCAGCGCTGCCCTCGCAACCCTTCAGTACCAGTCCCCATGCCTATGCCCCATTTGCCCGCCGGGCGAAACCCCGATCCATGCGCTGCCCCCGCCGCGACCGGAGCCAAACGCCGCATCTCCTTAATCAACAGCGTTATTTTTCGCGAAGTGTGGCTCTTATGCCGATGCCGCGCCGGCCAGTCTCATCCAACAGCGCCGTCGTGACAGCGGACTTGGCGCGCGCCCCGACATCCCGTTATCTGGAGCCAACCGAAGTCGCCGCAACCGGCGGCCGTCGATCCGGAGTTCGCGGGATGCCCTTGCGCCTCGTCATGCTCGCCCGCAACCCGGGCCTCTACTCGCACGTGCGACTGGTCGAGGCCGCGCGCAGCCGCGGCCACACCATCGACGTCATCAATACCCTGCACGTGCACATGAACATCACCTCCACGGAGGCCGTCCTCCATCACGGCGGCCTGCGCCTGCCGCTCTACGACGCGGTCATCCCCCGCATCGGCGCATCGATCACCCACTATGGTCTCGCCGTGCTGCGCCAGTTCGAGATGCAGGGCGTCTACCCCTTGAACGAGAGCGTCGCGATCGGCCGGGCCCGCGACAAGCTGCGCGCGCTGCAGATCCTCGCCCGCGCCGGCATCGACCTTCCCGTTACCGCTTTCGCGCACGATCCCAAGCGCGCCGTCGACGTGATCAAGGAAGTGGGTGGCGCGCCCGTGGTCATCAAGCTGCTCGAAGGCACGCAGGGCATGGGCGTGATCCTGGCCGAGACCGAAGCCTCTGCCGACTTCGACCATCGAGGCGTTCAGCGCCGCCAACGTCAACATCATGGTCCAGCAGTTCATCAAGGAGGCCGGCGGCAGCGACATCCGCGCCTTCGTCGTCGGCGGCAAGGTCGTTGCAGCCATGCGGCGCACTGGAAAAAAAGGGGATTTCCGTTCCAACCTGCATCGCGGCGGCCGCGCCGATCCCATCGACCTGACCGACAAGGAGCACGACGTGGCGGTCCGCGCCGCCGACGCGCTGGGCCTCAACGTCGCCGGCGTCGACATGCTGCGCTCGGACCGCGGCCCCGTCGTCGTCGAGGTCAACGCCTCGCCCGGCCTCAAGGGCATCGAGACGGCCAGCGGCGTTGACATCGCCGGCGCCATCATCGGCTTCCTGGAAGCGACCGCCCGCCATGGTGCAACCCAGACCCGCGGCACGGGTTGAGGTTCATCGCCGGCCTCACGAGCCCGCCCGTGCCCGGCCTCGACCGCCGGCACCGCCAACCGACCCAACGACAAACCCCACTGTGTTGCAACGGCCAACCTGCAATCGCGTCGGTGGGTTCGGCCCCGACCGCGCTTGATCGAGACCGGCCGGGTCACATATCATGCGTCAGCCCTCGTGGCGGGCTGACTGCGGAGCGTACGCCCCCGCGCGAGGGAACAGCCGATGTCCGAGCAACAAAAGAACTTTCCGGAGTTCTACGTGACCGCACCCCAGCCGTGCCCCTATCTGGCCGGCCGGTTGGAGCGCAAGCTGTTCACGCATCTGACCCACGACAAGCCGCAGGCCCTGATCGACAATTTGCTGAAGGGCGGCTTCCGTCGCAGCCAGAACATCGCCTACATGCCCTACTGCGACGGCTGCCAGGCGTGCGTCTCTGTGCGCGTCCTCGTCGACGAGTTCCAGGCCGGCCGTTCCATGCGCCGCATCCAGGACAAGAACCGGGATCTGTTCGCCCGCCGCATCGCCGCCGCGCCGACATCCGAGCAGTACGGCCTCTTCCGCCGCTACATCGACGCGCGCCACAACGACGGCGGCATGGCCGACATGACCGTGCTGGACTACGCCATGATGGTCGAGGACAGCATCATCAACACGTTCCTGACCGAATACCGCCAGCGGCCCGAAGGCGCGCTCGACAGCCGTCCCGAAACCTGGCCGCTGAAGGCCATCGCGCTGTGCGACCGGCTCTCCGACGGCATCTCGATGGTCTACAGCTTCTATGATCCCGCCGAAGCGACGCGCAGCCTCGGCACCTTCATGATCCTTGACCAGGCCGACTACACCCGCCGCCTGGGCCTGCCCTACCTTTACCTGGGCTATTGGATCGATGGCTCGCGCAAGATGAGCTACAAGACGCGCTTCACGCCGCAGGAGCGCCTCGGACCCAACGGCTGGGTGCGCGTGGAGGCCTGAGCCGCCTGAGTCGGTCGGCCCAGCCTGCCATTGCACCACCACACCCGGCCAAGTGCTGATCGGCCGAGACTGTGAGCCTCGATCAAAGGCGTCAATCGAGCTCGAGCACAGACATCACCTTGAACGTGCGCAGCACCCCGTCGTGCTCCTTGATCGATACATACTCGCCGGGCACGAAGGCGTGCTGGTCGAACCGGTAGCCGGACTCGTCGTGGTCCTCCGGACCATGGATGTCGTAGTGGAACGCCCACGACCCGCCGGGCTTGCGGATGAGATGCCCGACCATCGAATCCTCGTGGCCCCAAAATCGCTTCACCCGGCACCGCTCGCGCGACCGTTTCCAGTCCTCCGCAATGATGTGACCGTTGTCGTCGATCGGAGCGATGAAATCGTAGCCATGCTGGCGGCTGCCGACGGGATGGTCGTGGTCGCGCGCCAATTCAAGTCGAACACGGCGCAACGTCGTGACCGGGGGAGCCGTCATGGAGTTCTCCTAGGCGTCGTGGAACACTGAGGGCCGGTGCCCGCGTTTCCGGGCACCGGTAGGAAAAGATCAATGCGAGAGCAGCGTGGGCACCGTCATGTGCCGCGTGATCTCGCGCGTCACGCCGCCGAACACGAACTCCCTCAGACGGGAATGGCCGTAGGCCCCCATCACGAGCAGATCCGAGTTGTCGTCGGACACCCGGTTCAAGATCTCGTCGGAAACGCTCGTGGCGATCGCCTCCGAGCGCCGCGTAGCCACCTTGACGCCATGGCGCGCCAGTGCCGCCGCGATCTCGGTATCGGGCGCTTGGTCACCGATCTTCTCGTCTTTGTGCGCAATCGACAGGATCTGGACGTTCTCCGCCTCGACCAAGAGCGGTAGCGCGTCGAACACCGCGCGCGCCGATTCCCGCCGCCCCGCCCACGCAACCGTGACGCGCTGGCCAACACTCCGAAACACACCGGCATGCGGCACCACGAGCACCGGCCGCCCACTCGACATCGCCAGTCGCTCGGGGAAATCGAGCACCGGCGATAGATCCCACTCCGGATCCGCCTGCCCGGCCACCACGAGATCGGCTGCCCGCGTGTGCTCCAACACCAGCGCACCGAGGTCGGCATGCGTCGCCTTGAGCTCGCGCCACTCCGGAACCAGCGTCTGTCCGCGGGTCGCCTCGTCGAAGATCGCGCGGATCTTGTCGCTTTCCTCGCGTTCTCCCGCGACCGCCGCGCCCACCACGCTGCCGCCGTACGGCATCGCCACCGGCGGCGTCAGCACGATGCCGGGAAACACGTGCAGCGCGATCAGGTGCGCGCTGTAGCGGCGCGCCAGATCCAGTGCCGGAGCCAGGATGCGATCGGCCCGGCGCGAGTCGTTGAGGTGAACGAGAATGGTCTTGTACATGCGGATCCTGCTCCTTCCGAGCGAACCGGCGCACACCGGCGCCGACGGCATCATGATCGAAACCGCGGGCAAAACCGGCCTTGACGCCGATCAATCCCCGCAAGATCGATTGGCCGCGCCCTACCCGATGAGCCTACGCCAGCAGCCGATCCGGTGGAATACGATATCCGCCATCGACGCCGGCAACATCCGATCACGAACGACCCGAACGATGATCGTCACAGCTGCTCATCGACGATGCTGCGCAGACGCTCCGTCAACTCGCGCGTCGGCAGCTTGGTGATGTCCTTGTCGATCTCGAGCGCGATCCGGTCCTTCAGCGTCGCCGGATAGGCCGCACGCAGATCGCCCAGCATCACCGGCGGCGCGATCACCACCACGCCCTGAGCGTTGTGATCGTGGGCGGCCGTTCCAAGCCGTTCGGCGACCTGCTGCGCAAAAGATCGCTTGGCTTCGCGGTGCGGATCGCTCGTCGGCTGATACGCATGACGCGTCGGACCGACGCTTTCACCCGTCCGGCCCGGACGGTCGTCGGCGAGATCCCGGGATGGCGGCAACGTCTCCGTCATCGCAAAGGTTTCGATTTCGGTGATGGCCTGGCCCACTGCGAGGTAGGCGTTGGCCCGTCCCGCATCGGCAACCAGAAAAAGCGTCCTTTTGGGCTTCATGACGAGGTCCTGTAACACTATTTGAGCAATAGAAGCCGACGCGGCGACAAACGGCGTTGACGCCGGTCAATCCCGACAACCGGCCGCGTACAACGCGCTCGCACACCGTTGCGCGCTGCATGCGACAACGCCGGCCCGCACGACTGGAGATGCCGCGCATATGCCAGCCGAACAGCCACCCTCGTCTCAAAAAGCCGATGCACCCGGCGATCGTTCCATAGCCCGGATGCCAGCGCCGCCGCGCCCGGACGCCGACGTCGTCATCCTCCTCGGCGACGAGATCACCCACGGCGGCGGACCGGTACGTATCTGCGAGACCCATGCCGCGCTCGTCTTCGTCGGCCCGCACCACGCCTATAAGGTCAAGCGTCCCGTCCGGTACGACTATCTCGACTTCTCGACCCTTGAGTTGCGCGAGAAAGCCTGCCGCCGCGAGATCGAAATCAACCAGCCGGCAGCGCCGGAGATCTACCACGCCGTTGTCGCCGTGACGCGCGACGCCGACGGCCGCCTCGCCCTTGACGGCAAAGGCGAGGTCATCGAATGGGCCGTGCACATGCGCGCCTTCGACGAAAACGATGTGCTCGTCCACCGCGTCGCCAAGGCGCCGCTCGGCCACGGCCTCGTCAAGGCGCTCGCCCAGCGCGTTCACGCCCAGCACGCCGGTGCACACATTACCGTTCGCGATGATGCGGCCGCCGCGTTCGCCGCCTTCGCCGAGAAGACGTGCCGCGGGCTCGCCCAATACACCCCACCGCTCGCGGCACACGAGGTCGCCCGCTATCGCGCGCGCTCAACCGCGCGCTTGCGAGACCTCGCTCCGCTTGTGGACCGCCGCGGGCGCGATGGCTTCGTGCGCCGCTGCCATGGCGATCTCCATCTCGCCAACATTGTGATGATCGACGGCGCCCCGGTTCTGTTCGACGCCCTGGAATTCGACGAAGCCCTCGCCACCGTCGACACGCTCTATGACCTCGCCTTCCTGCTGATGGATCTCGTCCATCGCCGCGCGCGCGCGACCGCCAATCTGCTTCTGTCCCACTATCTCTGGCTGAGCGGCACCGACGCCGATCTGGACGGCCTCGCCGCCCTGCCCCTGTTCATGGCAGAGCGCGCAGCCGTGCGCGCGCTCGTCACCGCGCAACGGGCATCGGCGGCCACCCGCGCGCACGGTGCCGACGTCACCAACGATGCCGACGTGAAGCGCGCGGCGGCCTACCTGGCGCGCGCCCTCGATCTCCTCGACGACGCAACCCCGCCCCTCCTGGTTGCCGTTGGCGGCCTGTCGGGCACCGGTAAATCGACCCTCGCCGCCCACCTCGCCCCCCGCCTGGGCCGCACGCCCGGCGCGGTCCACATCCGCAGCGACCTCGAACGCAAGGCGCTGGCCGGCGTCGGCGAAACCGACCGCCTGCCGCCCGCGAGCTACACCCTCCAATCCGCAGCCGAGGTCTACGACCGTCTCGCCCAACGCGCCACGCGCGCGCTGTCCGCCGGGCAGGCCGTCGTCGTCGACGCCGTCTTCTCACGCCCCGAGGAACGCGCCGCCATCGAGCACGTCGCCCGTGCCCAGGGGCGCGAATTCGTCGGTCTGTGGCTCGAGGCGCCCCTCGCCACCCTCGCCCGGCGCGTAGACACACGGCGCGGCGATGCCTCCGATGCCACCGCCGAAGTCGTCGCAACCCAGGCCGGACGCGGCGTCGGCGAGGTCGCCTGGCCTCGCATCGATGCCGGCGGCACACCCGAGACGACCCTGTCCCAAGCCTCGACCGCACTCAAAATTCATACGTCCATCGACTAACTAATTGTAATAGCGCTATAATAATAGATCGGACCCGCGACCGGCACAGCCCCGGCGCTATCTCTCGCCCCCCCCTCGACGCCAGCCGCACACCACCTATATATCATCGATGCCAGCATTCGGCGGGGGGCTCCCTGTCCATGCGGCGGATCAAGGGAGGAACAAATGTCAGGTTTCGCAGTCACGCGGTTCGGCCGGTGGGCGCTGACCCTCGTGGCCCTTCTGGCCATCGGTGTCATGACCGCCGCCACGGCAGACGCACGCGGCGGACGCGGCGGCAGCTTCGGCAGCCGCGGTGCCAAGACCTTTACAGCGCCGCCGCCGACGGCCACCGCGCCGCGCTCGACCGTCAACAAGCAGGCGACCCAGCCGGGCGCCGCGACCACGCGCCCCGGCGCTACGGCTGCCACGGCCGGCGCCTCGCGCTTCGGCGGCGGCTTCGGCGGCATGCTGATGGGTGGCTTGATCGGCGCCGGCCTCTTCGGCCTGCTCTCCGGACACGGCTTCTTTGGCGGCCTGGGCGGCTTCGCCTCGATCCTGGGCCTGCTGTTGCAGGTCGCCCTGATCGTGATCGTCGTTCGCCTCGTGATGGGCTACTTCGCTTCGCGTAATCAGACCGCAGCCGCAACCGCCGCACCGCAGGGCATGGCACGCAGCGGCATGGCACCGCAGCAGCCCGGTCCGATGTCCGGTTTCGGTGGAACCGCCGTCGGCGGCGCTGCCGCAGCGCAGGCCGCACCACAAGTGCCGACGCAGCCGCTCGCCATCGTCAAGGATGACTATGATGCGTTCCAGGGCGCCCTCGCCCGCATCCAGGACGCATACGGCCGTGAAGCCCTAGACGAGCTTCGCGCGCTGACGACGCCGGACGTCTATGCACAGTTCGCCGGCGAGATCGCCGAGAACCGCCGCAACAACGTCCACAACCTCGTCTCCGACGCCAAGCTCATCAGCGGCGACCTAGCGGAAGCATGGAGCGAGTCTGGCGGGGAATACGCCACCGTCGCCATGCGCTTCGAGGTGGTCGACACCGTCGTGGAGCGCGGCACGGGCCGTATCCTTGAAGGCAACTCGAACGTGCCCTCGGAAGCCACCGAGATCTGGACGTTCGTCAGAAAGCCCGGCGGCGGCGCGCAGGACTGGAAGCTCAGCGGCATCGACCAGGCCGCCTGAGCCGCCAAGCCGGCACATTGCACACATCCTCTGAAGAGGCCCGCCATCCCGGATGGCGGGCCTATTTCGTCGCAGCGAACCTCTCTGACCCGCACACCAACCATCAGACCGCACCCGCGGGCTGCGTCACAACCCGTTGGCCGCACACGAGGAACAGACGCCGCGCACCTGCGTTGCCAACGCATGATGCCACGCCGGCAGTTCTCATCCGACGCGACAACAGGAGACGCAAACATGAACCGGAAAACCCTCACCTGCGGGGTGGCTGCCGCCGCAATGCTCGCCGCAGCGCCGCAACTCGACAGGCCGATATCCCAAGCCATCGGCACTGTCCTGATCGGTCAGGCTCAGGCCGCGGACGTCACCATCAACGTCTTCTTCGAGCCCTTGGCGTCGCACGGCCGATGGCTCGAGACGGAACGCTACGGCTATGTCTGGGTGCCTGCCCGCGTGGACCGCAAGTGGCGTCCCTACACCGAAGGCCATTGGGAATACACTAAGCGCTACGGCTGGGTCTGGGTGTCCGAGGAGCCGTGGGGCTGGGCAACTTACCACTATGGTCGCTGGTCCTACGACGACGGCTATGGCTGGTACTGGGTGCCCGGCAACAAGTGGGCGCCGGCCTGGGTCTCCTGGCACCGCAGCGACGACTACATTGGCTGGGCGCCTCTGCCGCCATCCGGTTCAGGCTACGCATTCTCCGCAAGCATCGGCAACGCCGCAATCGGCGTCGGCGCCTGGCGCTTCGTCGCCGCGCGCGACTTCCTGGCCCGCGATCTCGGCCGCCGCATCGTGGTCGTCGACCGCAATGACGAGATCTACCGCCGCACGCGTCCCGCAGGCGTCGTCCAAATCCAGAACAACGTCGTCGTCAACAACGTCATCAACGTGCAGACGATCGAGCGCGTCACCAAACAGAAGGTCGTCGTCCGCGAAGTGCGCGACGCCCAACAGCGACAGGACATCCAGGCGGACGGCAACGCGCTCGTTGCGTACCGCCCACAGATCGCCAATCGCAAGCCCGAAGCAAAGCCCAAGGATGCCGTCGAAGCAAAGGACATCCGCAATCGCGTCGCGCAAGTGAAGTCTAACGCACCGGCACAAGGTCAAGGCAAGGCGAGTGCCGCCGGCGCATCCAGCGACGGCGCGCGTCCCGACAGCCGCGCCGTCAAGGGTGCCGCGCCAGCCGCACCCTTAGGGCAGGCTGACGCACCCGCCAAGGACGGCAAAGACACCAAGGACAGTAAAGCGGCCCAGTCCGATCCGGCGTCCGGCAAGGCGCGCAACACTTCCAAGTCGGATGGCGCACCCGCCAAGGACAGCAAGCGCGCCAAGTCGGACGAAAACTCCGCCGACAGAGGCAAGGCCGGTAAGGCCCCGGCAGCGCCGGCCGCGACGTCCGCCGGAAAGGACGACGACGCGCCGCGCGGCAAGGCAACGAAAGGCAGCGAGGCCTCGAAGGGCGGCAAGGGCGCCGCAGCCCGCACATCCAATCCTGCCGAGAAAGATCACGCCGCGCCGAAGGCCAAGACCCCGCCCAAGTCGTCCGCCCGCGACGACCGGCCCGAACCACCGCTGAAGGCTCAGGGCCGCAAGAGCGGCGCGAACGGCGATGGCGGACCGCAGCGCGCCGCACAGCGTGGCAACTCAAAAGCCGGCGGCGAACCCAAGAGCGGTCCCCCGGCCGCAAAGGTTCGCCCCCCACAAGCAAAGGGCAAGGCTCCAAGCCCCGACGGCCCCGCCTCGGGCCCCGGCGGCGGCGGCCGGCCCGGCGGACCTCCCGGCAAAAAGGACGACTGAGCCCCTCACAGAGAGCACACCGGAGCCGCCGCATCCAGCGGCGGCTCCATCATTTCATTCCAGCCCCCTATTCGCAAAACAACGGGGACGCGGGGGTGTCCCCCGCGCGGGGCGTGGGGCGGCAGCCCCACACGCGCAGCGTCCTCTCACTGTCCGCCCATACCGCGCCGGAACAGAAATCGACAGCCACACACGCCCAGGTGTCCCCCGCGATCCACCGCCACAACCGGCCGCGCCCTTGAGCCGCCACACCGCTCGCGCCATATTCCGCGCATGGCCCGCTCCCCCAAATCCGGTTCCACGCCCGCCGGCACACAAACGCCCCGCCCGCGCCCCTCGCGCGGCAAGTCGGGCAAGCCGGCCGCGCCGCCGACCGACACCGCCGCCGGCACGCCGGAGACGCGGCGCTCGGCCCGCGGGCTGCGTAACGCCGCGCGCGGACAGGAAGGCTTCGGTGAGGCGCCGCAAGCGGCCTTCGATGTCGCCGGCACCAACGCCGCCACATCCGACACCGACGCGATCGTCCAGCGGCTGATCGACCACGCCGGTGGTCAATCCGGCAGCGTTCGCCCACCCTCGGAAGATCCGGACACAAGCGAACCTGGCGCAACGCCGAAGAAGCCGCTGCCCGCGCTGCGCCAGTCCGGCCCCCGCCCGCCAATCGGCGGCACGAGCCTCACCGCGACGCTCGATGCTCTACTGGCGCGCCCCGAGCAGCGCTCCAGCGCCGCCCGCCAGCTGCTCCTTCAGCAGCCGATGCTGGCGAGCCATCCGATCATCGCCGGCCTACAGGCCGAATTCACGCCGCACCGCCCGCCGCGTCCGGAAAAGTCCGAAGGCGGCATCCCGCTGCGCATCCAGTCCGACCTCACCCCGCGCGGTGACCAGCCGCAGGCGATCACGGAACTTGTCGCAGGCGTCGGCAGCCACGAGCACAACCAGGTGCTGCTCGGCGTCACCGGCTCGGGCAAGACCTTCACGATGGCCAAGGTGATCGAGGAGACGCAGCGGCCGGCGCTGATCCTGGCGCCCAACAAGACGCTGGCCGCCCAGCTCTACGGCGAGTTCAAGAGCTTCTTTCCCGAAAACGCCGTCGAGTATTTCGTCTCTTATTACGACTACTACCAACCCGAAGCCTACGTCCCACGCACCGACACCTACATCGAGAAGGAAAGCTCGATCAACGAGCAGATCGACCGCATGCGCCACGCCGCCACGCGGTCACTGCTGGAGCGAGATGACGTCATCATCGTCGCCTCCGTGTCGTGCATCTACGGTATCGGCTCGGTCGAGACCTACACCGCGATGACGTTCACGGTGCAGGTCGGCGACCGCATCGACCAGCGCCAGTTGCTCGCCGACCTCGTCGCCCTCCACTACCGACGCAACGATCAGGCCTTCGTGCGCGGCTCCTTCCGCGTGCGCGGCGACACGGTCGAATTGTTCCCGGCTCACTTGGAGGACCGCGCCTGGCGCTTCTCCCTGTTCGGCGACGAGCTCGAGGCGATCCACGAGTTCGATCCATTGACCGGCCACAAGACCGACGAGCTGAAGCTGGTCAAGGTCTACTCGAACTCGCACTACGTGACGCCGAAGCCGACGCTGCAGCAGGCCATGAAGTCGATCAAGACCGAGCTGAAGCAGCGTCTCGAAGAGCTGTACGCCAACGGACGGCTGCTGGAGGCCCAGCGCCTGGAGCAGCGCACGCTCTTCGACATGGAGATGATGGAGGCGACGGGCAGTTGCGCGGGCATCGAGAACTACTCGCGCTACCTGACCGGCCGCAATCCCGGCGAGCCGCCGCCGACGCTGTTCGAATACCTGCCCGACAACGCGCTGGTGTTCGTCGACGAAAGCCACGTCACCGTTCCCCAGATCGGCGGCATGTTCCGCGGCGACTATCGGCGCAAGGCGACGCTGGCCGAATACGGCTTCCGACTGCCCTCGTGCATCGACAATCGCCCGCTGCGCTTCGAGGAATGGAACGCCATGCGCCCGCAGACACTCTACGTGTCGGCGACCCCCGGCGGCTGGGAGCTGGAGCAGACCGGCGGCGCGTTCGTCGAGCAGGTGATCCGCCCGACCGGCCTGATCGACCCGGAAGTGATCGTGCGTCCCGCGAAAACCCAGGTCGACGACCTGCTCGACGAGGTCCGCCAGGTCGCCCGAAACGGCCACCGCACGCTGGTCACCGTCCTGACCAAGCGCATGGCCGAGGACCTGACCGAGTACCTGCACGAATCCGGCGTGCGCGTACGCTATATGCACTCCGACATCGAGACGCTCGAGCGCATCGAGATCATCCGCGATCTCCGCCTGGGCGCATTCGACGTGCTGATCGGGATCAATCTGCTGCGCGAGGGCCTCGACATCCCCGAGTGCGCCCTGGTCGCCATCCTCGACGCCGACAAGGAAGGTTTCCTGCGCTCCGAGACCTCCCTGGTCCAGACCATCGGCCGCGCCGCCCGCAATATCGACGGCCGAGTCATCCTCTACGCTGACCAGGTCACCGGCTCGATGGAACGCGCCATGGCCGAGACCGACCGCCGGCGCACCAAGCAGCTCGCCTACAACACCGAGCACGGCATCACGCCCGAGAGCGTGAAGCGCAACATCGGCGACATCCTCGCCTCCGTCTACGAGCAGGATCACGTGACGGTCGACACAGGTCTGGCCGAAACGAGCGGCGCGCTCGTCGGCCACAACCTGGCCGCCGTCATCGAGGATCTCGAAAAGAAGATGCGCGAGGCCGCCGCGGATCTGGAATTCGAGACCGCCGCCCGGCTGCGCGACGAGGTCAAGCGCCTGCGAGAGACCGAGCTTGCCGTCGCCGACGATCCGATGGCGCGGCAGGTCGACGTGGAAGACCGCGCCGGTGCCTACGAAGGCGATCGCAAGTACGGCGCCAAGGCGAACCTGCCTCCCGCTGCCGGCGGCTCGCGCATCAAGACCGCTTACGAGCCGGTCCAGCCCTCTCACGCCCAGTCGACGGCCAAGCCGCGCGGCCCGCGCAAGCCGAGCCTCGACGAGATGACCGTCGGCCGCACGGAAGTGCCGCTCGATCGCCCTCGGCCCGAGTCGCCCCAGGTCCCGCGCCCGGTCAAGACCGTGGACGTGCCTCCCGACGGCGAAAAGCGAGGCCGCCGCGGTCGCGCCCGCAAGACCGGCCGGCCGGGGGCGTGAGCGCGCTGGCTTCGGCACGCAGACCGAAGCCGCTCCATCCGTAAGCGAACTGCATCCCGCAGTGCACGACGATGCCCTTGCGCCGAGACACGGCCTGACATCCAATCGATGAACTGGATTCAGGAGATCCGCCGATGCGCATGGATGCCCACGCGCTGCTGGAACAGGCCTATGCCGCCTACGGGCGCGGCGACGTCGAGGCCTGCGCAGCCTTCGTGACGGACGACGTCGTGTGCGCTCAATACCTCGACCGCGACGTGGCACCGTTCGGCGGCGTGTCGATCGGAAAGGGCGTATTGAAGAGGCGCTGGGACCAGATCCTCGGGCAGTTCACAATCATGACGTACCGGCTGGAGCAACTGGCGATCGACGAAGATTTCGCGCGCGCCCTCATCCATTATCACTACCGTCACAAGGCGACGGGGGAGACCATCGAGGGCCGATTGCGCCACGAACTCTGGCTCCGCGACGGCCTCATCGCACGCTACAACGAGTACCTCGACCGGCCCCGTGTCGAAGCCTTCATGCGCTTGGTGGCACTGGGGTCCCCAGCAACGACCGGCAAGTGAGCAGTAAGACCCGCCCGCAGGCCGGATTGGTCAGTCACAAGGCCGCGGCATCTGCACGCCGTCGCCTGAAACGCCCCCGCGGGCGGCCTGGACGACATGATGACGGCGACGCCGCTGCACACGACGCAAAGCATCTACGCACTCTATGCACGCGGTGAACTCGACGCACTCGCCACGCTGACGGCCGAGGACATCGTCTATGTCCTATATGCTGACCGCGACACCGTCCCCTTCGGCGGTGTCACGATCGGCAAGCGCGCTTTTATCGATCGGCTCCGGATGATCCACGCGCTGTTCGATTTTCTCGCCTACGACGTCACCGGATGTCGGCAAACCCGCGACGAGGTCCACGGGCGCGTGCATTTCCACGTACGCCATAAGGCGACGGGCGAGACCATCGAAGGCAGCATGCGGCACATATTCTGGCTCCGCGACGGTCTCCTCGCGCGGCTCGCCGAGTATCATGACCGGGCGCGCATCGAAGCGTTCATGCGCCTCGTCCAGCATGTCGCAAACACGGCGCCCGGCGATCCCGACTGATCGCGTCCGCAGACCGCGCCGCACCGAGTGGCATCCCGTCAGCCCGAAGCGCCGCCACGACAAAGCAGCGTCTTGCGTCCCGTCCTCCCCCAAATGGATGATGACGCCGCGCCGCTGGGGTCTATAGTTCCACGAAAGCATGCAACGCAATGAAACTGCCCAACTTTCACTCTGTGTACGTCAACTCGAAGCCAGGACACCCCGCATGCGCTCGACGGCCGGAGACATCGTCCAGGATTTCTACTTCAACTATGCACGCCAGGACATCGGCGCCGCCGTCGACTTGTGCCAGCCGGACGTTGACTTCTCCGTCCACGTGCCCAGCGAGCTCGTCGCCTTCGGCGGCCGCAGCCGGGATCGCGCAAGCCTTGCCCATCGGCTTCGCCTGATCCACGACATCTTCGACGTCGGCCCCTTCGAGCCGTACGTCCTGAGCGCCGGACTTGACACCGTCCGCGCGCATGTCCGCTTCAAGTTCCGGCACCGCGCCACCGGCCAATACATCACCGCCACCATGCGCCACGATTGGCAGATCATTGACGGTGCCATCCAGCGCTGCGACGTCTATCACGATGCCCCGCGACTGATCGCTTTCTTCCGCCTGCTCGACCCCAACGCGACGACTGGACGGCAAGACGGGCGCCGGAGTGAACCGACGCCCGCGCGTATCGTTTGTCCCTTCGCAGTAACTGAGCCGAATATCAGCGCTTTTTGATCCCTGCCTTCTCCAGGATCGCGCGGAACATCGGCACCTCGCGCTCAAGGCGCTTGCGGAACGCCTCTGGCGGCTCCGCCGTCACCGGCAGTCCGGACTTGGCGAACCTGTCCTTCACGTCCGGCCGCGCGAGGATGGCGGCAATCTCCTTCACCAGCCGGTCGACGATCGGCTTGGGCGTCCCCTTCGGCGCATAGACCGCCTGGAAGGTGTCGGACACCGCATCCTTGATGCCCAGCTCCACCATGGTCGGAACATTCGGCAGCGGCGGCCACCGCTTGTCTGCCGTGACGGCCAGCGGTCGCAGCAGGCCGGATTCGATTTGCCCCATCAGTGAGCCCAGATTGGCCGCATAAAGGTCGACCTGCCCGGCAATCGCGGCCTGCGTGGCAGGCCCCGCACCGGTGAACGGGACATGGACCATGTCGATACCGGCCGCCTGTTTCAGGAACTCGCCCGCCGAATAAGGTGTCGTTCCCATGCCCGGCGTGGTCCAGTTCATCTTGCCGGGATTGGCTTTCGCCTTCGCCATGAAATCCTGCATCGACTTGACTTCGGATTTCGCCGGCACGACGAACACATTCGGCGCCGCGCCCAAGACCATGATCGGCTCGAAATCAGTGAAGGGGTCGTAAGGCGATTTGGCGAACAGGCTCGGATTGACGACGAACGCGCTCGAGCACGTCAGCAGCGTGTAGCCGTCGGGCGCCGCCTTCGCCACCGAGGCGATGCCGATATTCCCGCTGGCCCCTGCCCGATTCTCGATGATAACGGGCTGACCCAGCGCCTCTCCGAGCTGGATATTGATCATTCGCGCAGCTGTATCCGTACCTCCCCCCGCCGGGAAGCATACGACCATCGTGATCGGCTTCTCAGGCCACGCCGCCCGCGCAGGAGCGCCGCTAGCACACAGCCCCACAAGCACGACGCAGCATGCCGAGACCAGGAGCGACCAAGCGCTCAACCGTCCCGAGGGGCGCCCCGCCGCGCGCACGCCACCCCTCGCCCGGCCAGCGTCGAACATCGTTCTCATCGGTTTCCTCCACCAGCTCAACACCACGCGGTCTCCACCTATGAACGGGTGGACTGTCCTTCCCACAGCGATTCCGCAGGCAGCAGGCCCCGTCACGCGAGACCCGGCGCCGCGCCCGGATTAATGCACATGCCGACAACCGCAATCAAGCCACGCATTAAGGGATTACCCGGATCGCGATTTATCCCATCTAATGGATACCCCGCGCACGTCGTCGCGCCGCCCCGCAAGCCATGGACCCGCCCCCCGGGACCTTTTATGACAAACCCGAGCCTTCTCCCGGCCGAGGCAGTCCTTGATGCACCCCCTCTTGCTACGGATGAACCGCGCCGTCGGCGCGCTCTGCCCGGCACGCCTGCTCGCGATCGTGATCGCGACGCATCTGGTGCTCTGGACCATCGTGCCCACGCTGGTGCACAGCGCGCCCCCGATCGACGTCATCGAGGGCTACGTCTTCGGCCCCCACTGGATGCTGATCTCCTACAAGCATCCGATGCTGCCGAGTTGGTTCCTCGAAGCTGGCCGGGTGCTGACAGGCCGCACGATCGTCACGGGCTTCCTGCTCTCACAGATGTTCGTCGCCGCGACAATGGCATGCACCTACCTGCTCGGCCGCGACTTGCTGGGGCCCGCGCGCGCGGCCGCAGGCGCGATGCTGATGGGCGGCATCGCCTACTACTCGTGGATCTCGACCGAGTTCAATCACAACGTCGCCCAGATGCCCTTCGTGGCCGCTGGCTTCCTCGCCGTCTGGCGCGCAGTCGAGCGCAGGAGCGCCCTCTGGTGGCTCGTGGCCGGCATCGCCGGTGGCATCGTCTGCTACGCCAAGCTGTCGGCCGTCCTGTTCCCCGCGTGCGCGGGCGCGTGGATGCTCACCGACGCCCAGGCCCGCCGCGAACTCCTGACCTGGCGACCCTGGTTCGGCGTCGCGGTCATGGCACTGATCGTCCTACCCCTCTTCCTCGATCTCGCCGCCAGCGATTTCTCCGCCCTGCGCGTGGCCGAAGCCCGCAGCCGCAGCGCGCATGCCGTCGCGCCGCTGGCCTTCCTCGGCCGCCAGGTCGCCGCCGCAACCGCCATGATCGTGCTTGTCGCCATCGCCCTGCGGGTCCTGCACGCTGCGCCGGAACCGGCCGCCATCCTCGACGGCGAGCCGATTCCACCGCGCAACCTCCACTTCCTAGCGATTTGCGGCCTAGGTCCGGTCCTGTCCACGGCCGTGCTCGCGGCGGCCACCGGCACCGGTCTCAGGGGTAACTGGGGGGCCGCGATGCTGGGGCTGACCGGCCTGTTTGCCATCGCGGCCCTGCGCCATCGCCTCTCGCGCGCAGCACTGGAGCGCATTTTCGCAGGCGCCATGTTCTACCTCGTGATCGGGCCCCTCGCGTTTGCCACAGCCATCCTCGTACAAGGCGGCGGCGACAAGGTCCCCCGCCCCTACTGGCCGCAGGCGGAGATCGCGCAAGCCTTCCGGACGCTCTGGCAGAAAGAGACGGGAACCCCGCTGCGCACCGTCGCCGGGCACTCCTGGGTCGCCGGCATGGTCGCGATCACCGGCGGCGCCGAAATGCCCGACGTCGTCATCCAGGGCGAGTTCGACATTTCCCCATGGGTTACGCTCGACGAGATCCACCGCCATGGCATCCTCGTCGTAAATCAGCGGCGCCACCCCACCGTTCCCGTAATCCGGCCAGACTGGCCGCAACCGACGAAAACGGGCGCACTGACCTTCGAAATCCGGCGGCTCCGCAAACCGATGACGCTCGTTATCGACTACGCCATCGTGCCGCCCACCCAGCCTCGACCCTGACAGCAAAACGGCCCCTCGCTGCGCGAGGGGCCGTTAGCAGCACTTCAGATGATCCCGAACAAGCGCTGGGACGCAATCAGTTCCGGCTCTTGTCGACCAGCGCCTTTTCGGTGATCCACGGCATCATGCCGCGCAGCTTCGTCCCGATTTCCTCGATCGGATGCGCATCGTTGACGCGCCGCGTCGCCTTGAAGCTGGGCTGACCCGCCTTGCACTCGCGGATCCACTCCGACGTGAACCTGCCGGTCTGGATGTCCTTGAGCACACGGCGCATCTCCGCCTTCGTCTCGTCCGTGATGATGCGCGGGCCCGACACGTACTCACCAAACTCCGCCGTGTTGGAGATCGAGTAGTTCATGTTCGCGATGCCGCCCTCGTAGATCAGGTCGACGATCAGCTTCACTTCGTGCAGGCACTCGAAATACGCCATCTCCGGCGCATACCCGGCCTCGACCAGCGTCTCGAAGCCTGCGCGGATCAACTCCACGAGGCCGCCACACAACACCACCTGCTCACCGAACAGATCGGTCTCGCACTCTTCCTTGAAGGTCGTCTCGATCACGCCGGAACGACCGCCGCCGATGGCGGAGGCATAAGACAGCGCGAGATCGTGCGCATTGCCCGACGCATCCTGGTGCACCGCAATCAGGCACGGCACGCCGCCGCCGCGCTGGTACTCCGAGCGCACCGTGTGACCCGGACCCTTCGGCGCGATCATGATGACGTCGATCGTGCTCCGCGGCTCGATCAGGTTGAAGTGCACGTTGAGGCCATGCGCAAAAGCGATGGCAGCACCGTCCTTGATGTTGGGCGCGATGTGATCCTTCCAGATGTCGGCCTGCAGCTCGTCGGGCGTGCACATCATCAGGAGGTCGGCCCACTTCGCGGCCTCCGCCACCTCCATCACCTTCAGCTTTTCTTTCTCGGCCTTGGCGATACCCGCAGAACCCTTGCGCAAGGCGACGGCGATGTCCTTGGCCCCGCTATCGCGCAGGTTCAGCGTATGGGCATGCCCCTGGCTGCCATAGCCGACGATGGCGACCTTCTTGCCCTTGATCAGATTGATATCGGCATCGCGATCATAATAGACGCGCATGGGTCGATTCCCTTTCGACGGCGTTTGTGTTTTCGGGTGAAGATTGAGAGCGATACGCCTAGCCAATTCCAGCGGGCGCTGCAAAGGGAAAAAGGCCCCGCCCGCCCGTCCTGCCATCCGCTCGGCCCTCCGTCCAGGGCCAGCCCCTCCCCGGGCCCGGCCAGACCTGGGCAGCACGCCTCCGCGACCGCCACCGCGCCAACCCGCCCGGAGGATTAACCGAAGGGAAACCCACCTCCATTAGCCTCCCGACCGACATTTATCGGTCTGGGGAGCATACCATGAGCAGCATCCGCACCCGCGGCATCGCAATGGCGGTTCTGTGCCTTCCCGCACTCGGGCTTGCCGCTTGCGGCTCAGGCCCGCCGGTGCCGACCGAGAAGTACGTCTATACGTCCGCCAACGACTGCGTGGAGGCCAAGCGGCTCAAGCCGGAGCAGTGCGCCAAAGGCGTCGAGCAGGCCCTCTCCGACCACGACACCAAAGCCCCGAAGTTTCCAACGATGTCGGACTGCGAGGCAAAGCGTGGCATCGACCGTTGCGAACGCTTTACCGAGCGACATTATCGCGCGCGCCTGCTGGGTTACCTGTTTGTCGTCAACAAGACCATGGTCGCCTCCCCGCTCTATGCGGACCCGAAAAAGGCAAGCGTCCTCGTCGACATCTCAGGTGCCGCCTTCGACTGGCAGCGCACCGAAGGGGTCAAGTTCTCCGAAGCCGCCGCCACCCGGGCGCGCAATCTCCAGGCACCCAAGAAGCCGCGGCGCACCTGACGCAGCCGCCGCCCGTAAAGCCTGAAGCCAAGACGAGCCGTCGCCGGCGGCGTTCGAGCTGTCCTGCCGGCGCGATGCCCGCCCGCGCACCACCCATCACATGCCGCCCGCGCCACGCGAGATGGCGGCGATGCCCGTGCGCGAGACTTCCACCAGGCCCAGCTCCGTCATGATGCGGATGAACCGTTCGACCTCGCTCGACGGGCCGACGAACTCGAACACGAAATGCTCGGTCGAGGCATCGATCACCGACGCGTTGAAGATCTCAGCCAGCCGCAGCGACTCGATGCGCTTCTCACCCTTGCCGGCGACCTTGATGAGAGCGAGCTCACGCTCGATCGATTCCCCCTCCAGCGTCAGGTCCCGCACGCTGTGCACGGGCACCAGACGCTCCAGCTGGTTCTTGATCTGCTCGATGACCATGGGCGTGCCCTTGGTCTGGATCGTAAACCGCGACAGATGCTTCTCGTGCTCGGTCTCCGTGACCGTGAGCGAATCGATGTTGTAGCCACGGCCCGAGAACAATCCCGCGATCCGCGACAGCACCCCGGGCTCGTTGTCGACCAGGACCGACAGCGTCCGCGAGACGATCTCCTGCCGCCCGATAGCATCTGGATAATGCGACTGCTTCTGCGACTGGGGCATGTCGGTTCTCGCTCGTTCGATCCAAGGTCATGATGTCGGAAATCGCCGCTCACAGCGGCGCGAAATGCTCCACGGCGCGGTGTCCGTCCTCGTAGTGGCCGATGCGCCAGGGCTCCGCCAGTGCAGCCGTACGCCAGGCGACAAACGCGGGATGACCGAGGATCGCATCCATGTACCGCCGCGACTGCGACGTGACGGGGATCGCGTAGCTGTCGAGCCGCGTCACCACCGGCGCATACATGGCGTCAGCCGCCGAAAATTCGCCGTAGAGGAAGGCGCCGCCGTTGGCGAACCGGTCGCGCGTGCCAGCCCACAACTCTTGGATACGCGCCACATCGCCCGCCAGCGCATCCGTCATGACCGGTGCCGCAAACCGCGCCCTGAGGTTCATCGGGCACGTCGAGCGCAGCGCCTGGAAACCGGCATGCATCTCTGCCGCGACCGAGCGCGCATGCGCCCGCGCCTCGACAGCCACCGGCCAGATCGCCTTGCAGGGGAAGCGCTCGGCTAGATACTCCACGATGGCAAGGCTCTCCCACACCGTCACGTCGTCGTCGATCAGTACGGGCACCTTGCCTGTCGGCCCGAACGACAGCATCCGCGACTTGGTGTCGGGCTGATACATCGCAATCACCGTTTCCTGGAACGGGATGTCGAGCGCCGTCATCAGCAGCCACGGCCGCAACGACCAGGACGAGTAGAGCTTGTTGGCGATCACGAGCTGGAACATGGCGCCTCGCGATGGATTTTGCTGACGGAGATGGTGCGCGACCCTAGACCAGCGCCTTGCCTTCCGCGCCGATCGCGTTCTCGACCTCCTCGTCGGTCACGTCGAGACCCAGGATCATCTCGTTGTGCGCCTTGCCGGACGGGATCATCGGGAAGCAGTTGGCGAGTTGCGCGACGACGCAGTCGAAGATCACCGGCCCCGGCGCCTTGATCATTGCCGTGATCGCATCATCGAGCTCGCCGGGCTTCTCGCAGCGGATGCCAGTGCCGCCGAACGCCTCGGCCAGCTTGACGAAGTCGGGCATCGACTCGTTGTAGCTCTCCGACATCCGGTTGCCATGCAGCAACTGCTGCCATTGGCGCACCATGCCCATGTACTTATTATTGAGGATCATCACCTTGATCGGCAGGCGGTACTGCACCGCCGTCGTCATTTCCTGCATGTTCATCAGGAACGAGGCGTCGCCCGACACGCACACCGTCAGCGCCTTGGGGTGTGCCACCTGCACACCCACGGCCGCCGGCACGCCATAGCCCATCGTGCCCAGCCCGCCCGACGTCATCCAGCGGTTCGGCTCCTCGAAGTCCAGGAACTGCGCCGCCCACATCTGATGCTGGCCGACATCCGTCGTGATGTAGTGGTCGCGTCCCTTGATGTGCTCATAAAGCCGCTGCAGCGCGTACTGCGGCATGATGTAGTCGCTCGACGGACGGTAGGCGAGCGACTCCTTGGCCCGCCACTGGTCGATCTGCTTCCACCACGACTTCTGCGCTGCCTTATCGGGCTGCATGGCGCGCGATTTCCACACGCGCAGCATCTCCTCCAGCACGTAGGCCACATCGCCCAGGATCGGCACGTCGACGTGCACGATCTTGTTGATGGAGGACGGATCGATATCTACGTGGATCTTCTTGGAGCCCGGCGAGAACGCATCCGTGCGCCCGGTAATGCGATCGTCGAAGCGCGCGCCGATGTTAATCATCACGTCGCAATCGTGCATCGCCAGATTGGCTTCGTACGTGCCGTGCATGCCCAGCATGCCGAGCCACTGCTTGTCGCCGGCGGGAAACGCGCCGAGCCCCATGAGCGTCGACGTGATCGGGAACCCCGTCAGCTTGACGAGCTCGCGCAATAGCTGGCTTGCCTTGGGACCAGAATTGATGACGCCGCCGCCGGTATAGAACACCGGCCGCTTGGCCGACGCCATCAGCTCGACGGCCTCGCGCACGCCGGCGGCTTCCGGCTTGAGCTGGGGCCGATAGGTCTTGTGCTGGATGTTGGACGGTCCGACGTAGTTGCCGGTCGCGAACTGCACGTCCTTCGGCAGATCGATGACGACCGGACCCGGCCGCCCCGAGCGCGCGATATAGAACGCCTCGTGCAGGATGCGGGCGAGGTCGTTGACGTCGCGCACCAGCCAGTTGTGCTTGGTGCACGGCCGCGTGATGCCGACAGTGTCGCACTCCTGGAACGCGTCCTGGCCGATCAGATGGGTCGGCACCTGCGCGCACAGGCACACGATCGGAATGGAATCGCACAGCGCATCGGTGAGCCCCGTGACCGTGTTCGTGGCGCCCGGCCCCGACGTCACCAGCACCACGCCCACCTTACCCGTCGAACGCGCATAGCCTTCCGCCGCATGCACCGCGCCAAGCTCCTGGCGGACCAGGATGTGCTTGATCTTCTCCTGCTGGAAAATCTCGTCGTAGATCGGCAGCGCCGCGCCGCCGGGATAGCCGAAGATGTGCTCGACCCCCTGATCCTGCAGGGCCTTGATCACCATTTCGGCGCCGGTCATCTGGCGTGCCATGTCATCTCTCCTCGTCGTAGCCGCGGACCTGCCTGCCGATCGGGCGTCGCGGTCGCGAAAAAGCCGCCGCCGCCCAGCGCGGCCGCCGCGACCACCCCAACCGATGCTGCGCCGCCGAACGATGTCTGCAGCCGACGCTGCACTGCGGAACATTATGTGCGTTCGCCACCCCCGGTCAACGCTCTTGTTTAATGTTCGCGATGATTCTTCGAATAGAACATTCCAGATTGTTCAACCATTCAATGTTCCACGCAATCATATGTCGTTTAAGCCAAGTCACCTGCCGCTTGGCATACTGGCGCGTCTCCGCCTTGCCTTGCCGTACAGCGTCCTCCAGCGTCGCCTTGCCCCCGATATGCGCCATCAGCGGCGGCAATCCCAACGCCCGCATCGCCGGCAACGCCGGATCGAGTTCCAGCGCCGCCATCCCCGCCGCTTCCTCCAGTGCACCGCCCGCCACCATCAGATCGAACCGCGCATCACACCGACGGAACAGCTGGTCGCGTTCCGGCATCACCACCAGCGCCAGCGCGTCCGGCACGGCGATCACCGGCACGCCGGGTTGCCGCTGCCAGTCGGCTAGTGAGCGGCCCGAGGCATCCAGCACCTCCAGCGCGCGAACCAGCCGCTGCGTATCGGTCGGATGTAGCCGCGCCGCCATCTCCGGATCGCGCGCCGCCAGCAAGCTGTGGAGCGCCGCCGCACCGTCCTCCGCCCCCCGCTCCCGCCAGTAGGCCCGCACCTGGGCGGGGATCGCCGGCATTGGCGACAGCCCCTCCGTCAGCGCCTTGAAATAGAGCCCTGTGCCCCCGACCACGATTGGCAGCCGCCCGGCCGCACGGATCGCCGCGATCGCGTCTGCGGCCTCCGCCACGAACCGGCCCGCCGAATAGGCCTCCTGTGCCGGCACATGGCCGTAGAGCACGTGAGGCGCCCGCGCTTCCTCCTCCATCGACGGCCGCGCCGTCAGAACGCGCATCTCCGCGTAGACCTGCATCGAATCCGCATTGACGATCGTGCCGTCCAACGACTCTGCCAGCGCCAGCGCCAGCGCGGACTTGCCCGACGCCGTCGGGCCTGCGATGAGGATGGCCTGAACGCTCATGACGTCACGCGTTTTGATGCCGTTTCCGGGGGCGCAATGTCACATATCCTCACGTTGATTGGCACCACGGATCGCCCGAGCCTGACCGACGAAACCCTTCGGTCCGTCCTGGCCGGGATCCCCAAGGACCATTCGGCCGCCGGCTGGCTGGCGCAAGACCGCGCCGTCGACGTGCACATTTCCATCCCGACAGCATCGCAAGCCGACACCGTGCTGGGCGAGATCCGCAACGCCGTCGCACGCCGCCCGCTCGACTGGGCTCTACAGCCCGCTCACAGCCGCCGCAAGCGCCTGCTCGTCGCCGATATGGAATCGACCATCATCGAGCAGGAGATGCTGGACGAGCTGGCCGATTACGTCGGCCTGCGCGACAAGATCGCCGGCATCACCGAGCGCGCCATGCGCGGCGAACTGGACTTCGAGGCGGCCCTCAACGAACGCGTCGGCCTGCTGGCGGGCCTGGAGGCCTCCGTCCTCGACGACGTCGCAAAGCGCATCACCTACATGCCGGGCGCGCGCGCGCTGATCGCAACGATGAAGGCGAACGGCGCCTATTGCGCACTCGTCTCCGGCGGCTTCACGGTGTTCACCGCGCGGGTCGCCGCTGAGCTCGGCTTCGACGAGCACCAGGCCAACACGCTGGAACTCGCCGACGGCAAGCTGACCGGACGCGTCGTCCCGCCGATCCTCGGACGCGAGGCCAAGCTCGCCGCCCTGAAGCGCCTGTGCACCACGCTCGGCATCGAAGCCGATAGCGCCATCTGCGTCGGTGACGGCGCCAACGACCTCGCCATGCTCGAAGCCGCCGGCCTCGGCGTCGCCTTCCACGCCAAACCGAAAGTCCGCGAAGCCGCCGCCGCATTCCCGAATGGCAACGGCGCCATCATCACCCACGGCGACTTGACGGCACTGCTCTACCTGCAGGGCTTCACGTCCGCCGAGATCGCGCGATAGAGCACTGACCCCGTTCCCACTCATCCTCACGCCGCCTTCTGTGCTTTCTGCGCGAGCCCTGCCAATTCCGAGGCCAGCGTGCGCACGCCCGCGAGCCGCCCCTCCGGCAGGTCCCAGTCCGCGCGGAAAACGAGCTTCTGGTCCGGCTGGATCTTGAACAGCCCGCGCGACTTCTGCACCAGTTGGACGAGCGCTTCCGGGTTGGGAAACTCCGACTTGTAGAACCCGATGAGCGCACCCTTCGGACCGGCATCGACCTGCGCGATGCCGGCGGTGCGGCAGAACCCCTTGATCTCCATCACGTCGAGCAGATGGCGCACTTCCTCGGGCAGCTCGCCGAAGCGGTCGACGAGCTCGGCGGCGAACCCGTCGATGTCCTCGCGCGTCTCCAGCCCCGACAAACGCCGGTAGAGCCCGAGCCGCACCTGCAGATCGCGACACATACGTTTCCGGGATCAGCACCGAGGTGCCGAGCGAGATCTGCGGCGACCACTGGTCCGCGGCTCACCCGAGATCGCCGCCCTTCATCGTCGCGATCGCCTCCTCCAGCATCGACTGGTAGAGCTCGAAGCCGACCTCGCGGATGTGCCCGGACTGCTCCTCGCCGAGCAGGTTGCCGGCACCGCGGATGTCGAGATCGTGGCTGGCGAGCGAGAAGCCGGCACCGAGCGTATCGAGCGACTGCAGCACCTTGAGCCGCTTCTCGGCGCCCTCGGTCAGCTTCTGGCCCGGCGGCGTCGTGAAGTAGGCATAGGCCCGCGTCTTCGAGCGGCCGACGCGCCCGCGCAGCTGATAGAGCTGCGCGAGGCCGAACATGTCGGCGCGGTGCACGATCAGCGTGTTGGCGTTCGGCACGTCGAGGCCGGATTCGACGATCGCCGTCGACAGCAGCACGTCGTATTGCGCCGTCGTAGAACGCCGTCATGACGTCTTCGAGCTCCGTCGGCGTCAGCTGGCCGTGCGCGCGTGCAACGCGCAGTTCCGGCACCGCCTCGGCCAGGAACTCGCCGACCTCCTCGAGATCGGCGATGCGCGGCACGACATAGAAGCTCTGCCCGCCGCGATAGCGCTCGCGCCGCAACGCATCGCGCAGGATGACCGGATCGAACGGCGAGATGTAGGTGCGCACCGCCAGCCGGTCGACCGGCGGCGTCGTGATCAGCGACAGCTCGCGCACGCCCGTCAGCGCCAGTTGCAGCGTGCGCGGGATCGGCGTCGCCGACAGCGTCAGCACGTGCACGTCCTCGCGCAACTGCTTCAGCCGCTCCTTGTGCGCGACGCCGAAATGCTGCTCCTCGTCGATGATCAGCAGCCCGAGCCGTGCAAACGCGATCTGCTTGCCGAGCAGCGCATGCGTGCCGACGACGATGTCGATCTGCCCGTTCTTCAGGCCCTCCTTGACGTCGTTGAGCTCCTTCGTGCTGACGAGGCGCGAGGCCTGCGCGATCTTGACCGGCAAACCCTTGAAGCGCTCCGTGAACGTCTTGAAGTGCTGGCGCGCGAGCAGCGTCGTCGGCACCACGACCGCAACCTGGAAGCCCGCCATCGCCGCAACGAACGCCGCGCGCAGCGCCACCTCCGTCTTGCCGAAGCCGACATCGCCGCACACCAGCCGGTCCATCGGCCGGCCCGAGCCGAGATCGCTCGAGCACCGCGTCGATGCTCGCCTCCTGGTCCTCGGTCTCCTCGTAGGGAAAGCGCGCGACGAACTCGTCGTATGCCCCCTGCGGCGGCAAGACCGCCGGCGCCTCCGCAGCTGGCGCAGCGCCGCGATCTTGATCAGCTCGGCCGCGATCTCGCGCAGCCGCTGCTTCAGCCGCGCCTTGCGCGATTGCCAGCCGGCGCCGCCGAGCCGGTCGAGCTGCGCGCCCGTCTCGTCGGAGCCGTAGCGCGAAAGCAGTTCGATGTTCTCGACCGGCAGGAACAGCTTGTCGCCACCCGCGTAGTGGATCTCGAGGCAGTCGTGATCGGCGCCCAGCGCCTCGATCGTCTTCAAGCCCGCGAAGCGGCCGATGCCGTGATCGGCATGCACCACGAGATCGCCGACGTCGAAGGCTCGTCGCCTCGGTCAGGACGTCGGCCGCGCGTCGCTGCTTCTTGCGCGGCCGCACCAGCCGGTCGCCGAGGATGTCCTGCTCGCCGATGACGGCGAGATCGGGCGTCTCGAAGCCCTGCTCCAGCCCGAGCACCGCCAGCGCCGTCGCGCCTGCCGGCAGCGCCTGCGCCTCGGCCCAGTCGTCGACCCGCGCGATGTCCTGCGAGCCCGTGGTCGCCGAGCAACGTCGCCAGCCGCTCACGCGCGCCCGGCGTCCACGCCGCCACGACCACGCGCTGCGATCGTGCGCCATGCTGCTGTCGGATATGCCCGACCACGGCGTCGAACACGTTGACCTCACCCGGCCTGGCGCTCCGGCGCGAAATTCGAGCGCGCCGGCCTTGCCGTGCATGGCGACCACCTTGTCGCCGGCATCGACGTCGAACGGCGTGAACCGGCGGATCTCGCTGACCTGCAAGCGCCGCGCCCCACTCCTCGCCGTCCAGGAACATCATCTGCGGCGGCACCGGCTTGTAGGGCGGCGCACCGAACGTGGCCGCCTCCGAGCGCTTCGACGCGCGCCTCGTAATGCTCCTCGATCTGCTCGAACCGCTGCCTGCACGGCCTCGTCGGCGCGATGATCGAAGCTGACACGGCGCACCGGGCACATAATCGAAGCAGCGTCTCCAGCCTCTCGTGGAACAGCGGCAGCCAGTGCTCCATGCCGGGATAGCGCTGGCCCGCGCTGACCGCCTCGTAGAGCGGATCGTCGCCCGGTCGCCCCGCCGAACAGCTCGACATAGCGCTGCCGGAACTGGCTTGTCGCCTCCTCGCCGAACGCGACCTCCGATGATCGGCATCAGGATCGAGCTTCTGGATCGAGGCGCGACGTGCGCTGCGTCTGCAGGGTCGAACGGCTTGATCGATTCCAGCGTGTCGCCGAAGAAGTCGAGCCGCACCGGCGATCGACCGCCCGGGCGGGAAGAGGTCGAGAATGCCGCCGCGCACCGCAAACTCGCCAGGCTCCATCACCGTGCCGGTGCGCACGAAGCCAGCCATGCGACAGCCGCTGCATCAGCCGGTTCATGTCGATCGCGCTGACCCGGCGCCAGCTGCCGGATCGAGTGCCGCAGGAACGCGCGCGGCGGCACCCGCTGCAGGATGGCGTTGACCGTCGTCAGCACGATCGGTCGGCTCTTGCGCCGGCCGCCGAGCGCAAGCTTGGCGAGCGCCGTGATGCGCTTGGCGACGATATCGGCATGCGGGCCGATCCGGTCGTAGGGCACCGTGTCCCAGGCCGGAAACGCGATCACCCGCATCTTCGGCGCAAAGAACGCCAGCGCCCGTCTCCAGCGCATCGAGCCGCCGATCGTCGCGCGCCACATGCACGATCGACGCCGCTGCCCGCCTCACCCGCCGCGGTCTCCCGCGCCAAGCTGCGCCAGCACCAGCGCATCCAGGCCCTCGGGCACGCCCGACAGCACCTTGTCGCCAACGATCGCCTGAACTTCGGCCGTCATCGCCATTCCGTTCGTGCTGGACGCCGCATCCGCGTCTCAGGCCGTTTCGTCGCTCACCCAATCCATGGAACCGGCGCAGATCCGCGATCAGCGCCCCCAGCGTCGCCCCTCCGAGCCCCTCGCCCCGACACGATCAGCCGTCTGCAGGTCGGGATCGGGCAGCGCCAGCAGCGTCTCGAACAGGCCAAGCGCGGCGTCGTCCATCTCCGCCAGGCGCGCCTCCGCGAAGCGCCCCAGGAGATGATCCATCTCCTTGGTGCCGCGGTGCTGGGCGCGATAGAGCGCGCGGCGCCGGCGCACGTCGAGGTCGCTGCGTCATCGGGGTGGTCCCGTGTCATCTGATCCCCGTCCGCCGCCCGCTGGATAACTCGCCTGGACCGCTTGACGCTGCAAGACGGCCCCGCCACGGTGCGGCCCGGGATGCCGGGGTCATATAGCGCCGGCTGCGGCATCCGCAAAGCGTATCGCGCGATCTGTCCAGCGCGCCGGACCGTCGCGCCTGTCGCGCCGGCCGGCCGGCCTCTGGCACGCGCCGCCCATGGGCCGGAACCAGACGACATGCGCCCGGATGCGCTGACACCTCTGTTCGCCTCCGCCCAGACGCTGTCGGGCGTCGGCCCGCGCATCGTCGCAGTTGCTGAAGAAGGCGCTCCGCCTGCCGCCGGGCGTCACCGAGCCGCGCGTCGTCGATCTCCTCTGGCACATGCCGACCGGCGTCATCGACCGCCGCGCCGAGCCGACGGTTGCCGACGCCGTACCGGGCACGATCGCCACCTTCGCCGTGCGCGTCCTGAAACACAAGCCGCCGCCGCGCGGCAACACCAAGGCGCCCTACAAGGTCACTGCGAGGACGACACCGGCGCAATCGACCTCGTCTTCTTCCATGCCGAGCGCAAGTTCGTCGAGCGCCAGCTGCCGGTCGGCGAGATCCGCTTCGTCTCCGGTCGCGTCGAGCGCTTACGGCGACAAGCTGCAGATGGTCCATCCCGACTACATCGTCCGCCCGAAGCGCGCGGCGATCTGCCGATGCTGGAGCCCGATCTATCCGCTGACCGCCGGACTTTCCGGCAAGGTCCTCGTCAAGGCCGTGCCGCCAGGCGCTCGAGCAGTGTCGCCGTCATGCCCGAATGGCAGGAGCCGCAATGGTTGGCGAGCCGCGCACTGGCCGTCGTTCAACGAGGCGCTGGACCGCATCTGCATCGCCCCGAGGACACCGCCGACGTCGTCGACCGGGCGCCCCGTCCTGGCAGCGCCTCGCCTACGACGAACTGCTCGCCGGCCAGCTGGCGCTCGCCCTCGTGCGCCCGAGCCTGAAGTCAGCGACCCGGCCGCAGCGTCACCGGCGACGGCCGCGTCCGCGCACGCATCATGGCCGCGCTGCCCTTCGCGATGACCGGCTCGCCAGCGCGACCGCGCATCGCCGAGATCGAGGCCGACCTGGCCGCCGCCCACCGCATGCTGCGTCTGCTGCAAGGCGACGTCGGCTCCGGCAAGACGGTCGTCGCGCTGATGTCGATGGCGATCGCCGTCGAAATCGGCGCCCAGGCCGCCCTGATGGCGCCGACCGAAGTCCTCGCCCGCCAGCACGTCGAGACCATCGCACCGCTGGCCGAGACGCCGGGCTCACGCATCGGCCTCCTGACCGGCCGCGAGAAAGGCAAGGCCGCGCCGCGAGGTCCTCGAGCGGCTTGGCAGCCGGCGAGATCGACATCTTGATCGGCACCCACGCCCTGTTCCAGCCCGACGTCGTCTTCAAGGACCTCGCCTTCGCCGTCATCGACGAGCAGCACCGCTTCGGCGTCCACCAGCGCCTCGCCCTGCAGGCCAAGGGCGGCGACGGCGGCGCCAACGTCCTGGTCATGACCGCGACGCCGATCCCGCGCACGCTGCTCATGACCCACTACGGCGACCTCGACGTCTCGCGGCTGACCGAGAAGCCCGCCGGCCGCAAGCCCGTCAAGACGACGCATGCCCGCCATCGGCCGGCATCGAGGATGTCATCGACGGCCTGCGCCGCATGCTCGCCCGAAGGCGCGCAGATCTACTGGGTCTGCCCGCTGATCGAGAGCAGCGAGACCAGCTCCGAACTGGCCGCCGCCGAGGAGCGCCACGCCCATCTCGCCCAGATGTTCGGCACGAACAGGTCGGCCTGCTGCATGGCGCCATGAAGCGCCGCCGACAAGGACGCGATGATGGCCGCGCTTCTCCGCCGACCAGCTTGAAGATGCTCGTCTCCACCACCGTCATCGAGGTCGGCGTCAACGTGCCCAATGCCACGCATCATGGTGATCGAGCACGCCGAACGCTTCGGCCTCGCCCAACTCCACCAGCTGCGCGGCCGCGTCGGCCGTGGCGAGCGCCAGTCCTATTGCGTGCTGCTGCTACTACGAGCCCGCTCGGCGAGACCGCCGCGCCAGCGGCTCGAAGATGATGCGCGACACCGAGGACGGCTTTCTGATCGCGGAGAAGGATCTGGAACTGCGCGGCGGCGGCGAAGTGCTCGGCGCGCGCCAGTCCGGCGTGCCCGGAGTTCCGCGTCGCCAACGTCACCGAACTTCGAGGATCTGCTGAGCGCGGCCCGCGACGATGCGCGACTCGTGCTGGAGCGCGATCCCCAGCTCGACCGGCGCGCGCGGCACTGCGCTTACGCTGCTACTCTACCTGTTCGAGTGCGACGAGGCCGTCCGCCTGTTCCGCGCCGCCTGACCCTGACGCCAGTTCTGGCACGCCTGCCCGAGCCCTACCCCGCCGCCGCCCCGCTGGAGTCCCTCTGTGGACAACACCTTCCTCTACGTCCTTGCGGGCCTGGCCGCCGGCCTCGTCTCCGGCCTGTTCGGCGTCGGCGGCGGACTGACCGTCGTCCCCGCCCTCGTCCTGGCATTGCCGATTGCCGGCGTCACCACCGATCTCGTCATGCACATGGCGATCGGAACGTCACTCGCCGTAATGATCTTTACGTCCGCCATAACCACGTTCTGGCGCCATCGCAGCGACGATCTCGACACGACCCTGCTGTGGCGCCTGACGCCATGGGTCGCCATCGGCGGTCTTGCCGGCGCCGCTGTCGGCGACGCGCTGAATGGCTTGACGCTGCGCCTCGTTTTCATCGCTTTCGTCGCGCTCACCATCATCCGTGACGCCCGCCGTCACTGGTTGGACGGTGGCGCCCAAAAGACCGCGCGCGCGCCGACACCCGCCTCGGGCTCGACGCTGTCTTTTGCCGGCCATGGCATTGCCGCCGGCGTGATCGGCGCTTTGCTCGGCGCAGGCGCTGCAATCGTCGTAGTGCCTTTCGTCGTCAGGCTCGGTCATCGGATCCAAATCGCCTCGGCACTGTCGGCCGCGCTCTCCGCACTGATCGGCCTCGCCGCCGGCGCCGGCTACATCGTCGCCGGCCTCGACCAGACGGCGCTGCCCCCGCTATCGCTCGGCTACGTCTATCTGCCCGCTTTCGCGATCGTTGCAGCTGGCGCACTCGCCGGCTCACCCGCGGGCGTGAAGCTGTCGCACGTCATCACGCCACGCCTTCAGCGCACGCTGTTCATCATTTATCTGTGTATCGTACTGTCGGTGATGATCTCGCGCCTGTGACGCAGCGGCGCGATCCCGCTCAGCCCTCGCCGCGCAGCTGCTGCTGGCGCTTCAATCGACGCTGCGCCCGCTTCGACAGCGGCTTGTCGCTGCCCTCGCCGACGGCCGCCTCCGCCGCCTGCGCACCTGCCTTCGACGCCACCTTGCTGCCCCCGCCGAACCGGGACAGCCCGCTCTTGCGCTCCGCGATGGTGTGCTCGGCGATTTCCTTCAGCCGCGCCTGCGTCTCCGGCATCACCATGCCGCCGGAGATCACCACCTTGGCCGCGTCCTCCATGCTCATGTCGAGGAAGATGACATCCCCGCGCGGCACGAAGCAGACGAAGCCCGTCGGCGGCAAGATGCCCGTCGGCATGAACACGCTGACCATGTCGTCCTGGCCGCCCGGCTTGACCTCCGCGATCTCGCCCGACGTCTCGCCGGTGACGAACACGATCGACCACAGCCCCTTGGACGGGAACTCGATCAGACCGACCTTCTGCACGCCCTGCTCGGGACCACCTGTGGACACCACCGACTCGAAGATCTGCTTCATCGTCCGGTAGACGTTGCGCACGATCGGCATACGTCCGACCATCAGCTCGCCATAGCTGATCATCGTGCGCCCGAGCAGATTGGCTGCCAGCGCACCCACGAGTGTCAGCCCCAGGATCGACACGACGATCCCGAGCCCCGGCACGGGAAAGGGCAGATAGGTGTCCGGATTGTAGATGCGCGGCAGGAACGGCTTGATCCACGCGTCGACGACGTTGATGAACCACCACGCGATATAGATGGTGATCGTCACCGGTCCCACGACCACAAGGCCCGTGAGGAAATAGTTCCTGAGACGCGCTCCTAGATGCAGGTGCCCACCGTCCTCGTCTCGCGCAAGTCGCGCCAAGCCCTCCCGCAGTTCAGCAGGATGGTCATGCTTCGGAAAATACGAACCCTTGGGGTCGTCCGCCCGCATCACTGTGACTCGTCTCGGCCCGAAGAGCCGCATACTCGAACGCAACCGCGCGCCCTCCACCGGGCGGCATGCCCTGAGAGAACGCGATCACGCCATCATTTCATATCCGCCGCGACGGCAGAAGCCGAACCAAGTGATTTGACGGCAGAAACGATAATGAGGGCTCAACACACCCGATGGACAGCCCGACTTTTCGGCAAGAGGCTCGAATAGATGGCACGGCAGGCCCCCGCGGGACCTCTCGCGCGGCCCAAAGCGCCAAGCCTGGGAGGGCAACGATACTCGGCCGGCGGCGCCAGCACCCCGGTTCCCGGCCAGCGCGTGCGAAATTTCAGGGGGTCAGAACCCGGCACTCGAAGCCAGTCTGGCGCAGCTTCACGCACAGATTGCGCGGCTCGTTGGCCGAGGCATAAGGGCCGAGCTTGATGCTGTAAACGGTCGCGTCACCCTCACCCTTCTCCGGATCGATGGCGATCGTCTGCCGCGCCATGGCCCGCCTATGCTTGGCCTTGAGCCGCGTCGCAATCCGGATGGCTTCCTGCCGGGTCTTCGCGCTCGCCACGAACAAGGCATACTTGCCCTCGGCTTTGGCAGCCTTTGCCGGGACATTGGCCGACGTGGCCGAGGCCTTGTCGCGCGCCTTTCCGCGGCTCGACGGCGGCGGCGCGGCCATCAGCGCCTCCCGTGTTCCCGACGGTGCTATACTGGTCTGGTCCGCCCACGCCTCGATGGAGCGGGACGCCACTTGGGGCCGCGGCGGCGGCGGAGGCCCCAGCGACATGTCGCCGAACAGGCTGGTGAACAGGCCACCGATGCCCCCAGAGGCAGGCTTGTCTGGTTCCTGGGCCACCGAAGTCGGCACACCCACCGGCGCAGCCGACGTCTGAGCTGGCGCCGGAGCGCGTGATCCCTGGGGCGGGGGTGCCGATATCACCGGGCGGGTCGGCAGCGAGGCCACCTCGCGCGGCACCACCCTTGCAGGTGTCGCAGGCGGCGCAGCCGCAACGGTGCGCGCAGGCGCCGCAGGCAACGATTGCGTGGTCACGGGTGGCGAGGTGCGCGTCGTCACACTGGCGGACGGCGTCGTCGCGGTCCGCCAGCCGGAAACCACCGGTGCGGGCGCGGCCGGCTTGGGCGGTGCCGCAGCGCGCGCGGGCGCTGCCGGAGGCGGCATTACAGGCGCGAGTGGCCGCGGCGGCAAGGGCGTCGCGGCGGCGAGGCTCGACGGCGGACCCTGCTTGGGCGCAACGCTAGGCGCGGACAGACCGGCCTCGGCATAGGCAGACGTGCGCGCCTGCCGAGCCGCTTCCAGCTCCGCATCCGACAAGCCGGCCTTCAGCCACAGGGCATTGGAGAGATCGGCGATCGCCAGCGCGGACTTGCCGCTTTTGCGATAGGCGAGACCACGCGTATAGAGCGCCCGCGCCATCAGCTTGGCGTCCAGGCCACCGTTTATGGCGGTCGAAAGACTTGATACGGCCTGATCGTGCTTGCCGGCCTGGAAGGCTTTCACGCCAGTCGCATAGGCGCTATCGGCCGCCCCCGACTTGCCCTTACCGACTTGCTTGCGCGCCCCCGCCGCCCAGGCGCAATCGCCCGCAAACGGCGCGGCGGCGAGCGCCATGGCGAGCCCGAGTACACAGACTCCCAGTGCGGTTCGAGCGCGTGCTGGACCGATCCGAAACATGACCCCTCGTCCCCAGCTTCGACGTCTATGCCAGAGCAACCCCGCTGCCCTCTTAGGACAACATCAGAGGGAAGGCAATTACATGGCGGCCGATTCGCCGGAAGGGCAAACCACCCTCATTCCACGGTTACGGACTTGGCGAGGTTGCGCGGCTGGTCGACGTCCGTGCCCATGAAGACGGCCGTGTGATAGGCCAGCAGCTGAACGGGCGCGGCATAGACCAGCGGCGTGGTGTAGGCGTCGACGTCGGGCATCTGGATGTGGGCGGCCACCTTGCAGCCGATCTCGTCGGCGGCCGCATTCGAGATCAGGATGATCTGGCCGCCGCGCGCGGCCACCTCCTGCATGTTCGACACGGTCTTCTCAAACAGCTGGTCGCGCGGCGCCACGACGACCACCGGCACGTTCTCGTCGATCAGCGCGATCGGGCCGTGCTTGAGCTCGCCCGCCGCATAGCCTTCCGCGTGGATGTAGGAGATCTCCTTCAGCTTGAGCGCCCCCTCCATCGCCAGCGGGAAGCTGACGCCGCGGCCGAGATAGAGCACGTCGCGCGCCTTCGACAGCGTATGCGCGATCTCCTCGTATTGCGCTTCGTCGCGCAACAGCGTCGAGATGTGGCGCGGCACCTCCACCAGCGCCTGCACCAGCGCCTGCTCGCGTTCCGCGGTCAATGTCCCGCGTGCCCGCCCGAGCGCCAGCGCCAGGCAACCCAGAACTGACAGCTGACAGGTGAAGGCCTTGGTCGACGCCACGCCGATCTCCGGCCCCGCCAGCGTCGGCAGCACGGCGTCGGCCTCCCGCGCGATCGTGGATGTCTTGACGTTGACGACAGCGGCGATCCGCTGGCCCTCCGCCTTGCAGTAGCGCAGCGTCGCCAGCGTGTCCGCCGTCTCGCCCGACTGCGACACGAACACCGACAGCCCCCCCGGCGGCATCGGCGCTTCGCGATACCGGAACTCGGAAGCGATATCGACATCGACGGGAATGCGCGCGACCTGCTCGATCCAGTACTTGGCGACAGCGCCGGCATAATACGCCGTCCCGCACGCCGCGATCGTGACACGCGTGACGGTGGAAAGATCGATGCCGAGATCGGGAAAGTCGACCTTGCCCGCGCCCAGGTCGAGGTAATGCGCCAGCGTGTGCGAGATCACCTCGGGCTGCTCGTGGATCTCCTTGGCCATGAAGTGGCGATGATTACCCTTGTCGACCAGAAGCGAGCTCGCCGGCGATTTGGTCACCGGGCGGTGGACGACGTTGCCCGTGCGATCGTGGACCTCCACTCCAGACCGGCGGATGACGGCCCAGTCACCCTCCTCCAGATAGGTGATGGTGTCGGTGAACGGCGCCAGCGCAATGGCATCGGAGCCCAGGTACATCTCACCCGTGCCATGACCAATCGCGAGCGGCGAGCCCTGCCGCGCCGCGATCATCAAGTCGTCGTGGCCCGAAAAGATGATCGCCAGCGCAAACGCGCCCTCCAGCCGCTGCAGGGCAGCCGCCGTCGCCTCGATCGGCGGGCGGCCCTCCTTCATCATCTCCGTGATCAGATGGACGACGGCCTCGGTGTCGGTGTCCGTCTCGAACGTGTGCCCCTTCTCCGTCAGCTCCGCCTTGAGCGCGCGATAATTCTCGATGATGCCGTTATGCACGACCGAGACCCGGTCGCTCATGTGGGGATGCGCGTTGCGCTCGACCGGCTTGCCGTGCGTCGCCCAGCGCGTGTGACCGATCCCGACCCGCCCCGACAGCGGCTGCTCGTGTAACCGTGCCTCCAGATTGCGCAGCTTGCCTTCCGCGCGGCGGCGCTCCAGATGACCGTTCTCAACGGTCGCCACACCGGCTGAATCGTAGCCGCGATACTCCAGACGCCGCAGGGCCTCGACGAGATCGAGCGCCACGGGCTTGGTGCCCAGAATACCGACAATGCCGCACATGTTCCTGGCCCTCGTCCTCGAATTTTGATGGCTCGCCCGAGCCGCCGACGCTCTCGCGTCCCACGTGTGCTGGCTGCTGCCGCGGTCGCCCGGCCCGATGGCCGGTGGACGCTGGCTGCGCCACCGCGCGCGAGACCTCACGATCCTGAGACCGCACGCACCTGGGTCCACACCAGCAAGAAGCGGTCCAACTGGCAGGTCGCGACCCCCGACGCGCCCAATAGCTACCGGATCAGCCCGGCACGCGCCAAATCAAACCCTGTTTCGCCACCTTCCAGGCCCGCCGTCGCCGGTTCGCTCGCCCGATCCAGCCGTGCGCTCAGGCCTTGGCCTTCCGCCGCTTCATCATCTCGCGGAACTTACCCGCCCAGCCCGGCCGCTCCTCCTGCTTCGCGCGCTCCAGCGCCAGCGCATCGGCTGCCACGTCCCGGGTGATCACGCTGCCCGAACCGATATAGGCACCCGCGCCGATCTTGACCGGCGCGACCAGCGCCGTGTTGGAGCCGACGAATGCGCCCTCCCCGACCTCCGTCGTGTGCTTGAAGAAGCCGTCGTAGTTGCAAAAGATCGTGCCCGCCCCGATGTTGGCCTTGGCGCCGACCCGGCCATCCCCGAGGTAGGCCAGATGGTTGGCCTTGGCACCCGGGCCCATCACGACGTTCTTGACCTCCACGAAGTTGCCGATGTGAACGTCCTCGCCCAGATCCGCCCCCGGCCTCAGTCGCGCAAACGGCCCGACCCGCGCGCCGCGCCCGATCCGCGCCGCTTCGAAATGGCAGTTGGCCTTGATGTCCACGCCATCCTCCACCACCACGCCGGGCCCGAAGAACACGTTGGGCTCGATCACGACGTCCCGCCCGATCACGGTGTCATGGCTGAACCAAACCGTCTCCGGCGCAATCAGCGTCGCCCCCGCCAGCATCGCCGCCTCCCGCGCGCGGTCCTGGAAGATCGCCTCGACCTGCGCCAGTTGAACGCGTGAGTTGACGCCCACCACCTCGCTCTCGCTGCCGATCACGAAGCGCGCCGCCAACCCATCCGTGCGTGCGATCTCCACCGCATCCGTCAGATAGTATTCGCCCTTGGCGTTGTCGGCCTCGATCCGGTCAAGGAGCCCGGCAAGCTCGCCGCAGCGGAACGCCATCACACCCGAGTTGCACAGCCGCACTGCGCGCTCGGCTGCGGTCGCATCCCGCTCCTCGCGGATTGCCAGCAGCGTGTCGGGTCCATCGGTCAGCAGACGGCCGTAGCCGGTAGGATCGACCGGCTCGAAGCCCAGCACCGCCACCGCCCCCCCGGCATCCAGCGCCCCACGCAGGGACAGCAATGTCCGGGCACGGATCAGAGGTGTGTCGCCATAGAGCACGAGCACATCACCGTTGTGCGCCGCGATTGCCTCGCGCGCCGCCAGCACGGCGTGAGCGGTCCCGAGCTGGTGCGTCTGCTCGAAGATCTGGGCCTCAGGCGCCAGCCGCAGGGCCTCCTGGCGAACGTCGTCCATGCCCGGACCGACCACCACCGCAAGCTTTTGCCCGCCCGCGGACCGCGCCGAGCGGATCGCATGGCCGAGCATCGCCAGGCCGCCGACCTTGTGCAGAACTTTGGGCAGATTAGAGCACATGCGTGTGCCCTTGCCGGCGGCAAGCACAATCGTCAGCAACGCGGGCTGTGTCATCTCGAAGGTTCCCATGGGCCAGTGTGCTGAGCACGTGAACGGGCCGGAAGCTGGCGCAGCGCACCACGGAATGCAAGGCCTCTGCCACTTGCCCAGCCCCTCACCTGCCGGCGCCCGCGAGCCTGACCCAAGGCTATCCACAATCGGGACCGCATCGCGGCGCTGCGGCGTTGACCCGCAACCCGGACTCAGACGACCAGAACCTCAACGGCGGTGCAGGTCCCGTGTTGCATGAGCCCCGTGAGACAAACAGCGCCCTGCGAGGTTGAGATCATGTCCAAAGCCGACGGCCGCAGATTGCCCGCCCTCTACGTCGTGTCGTGGAGCGCCGTATTCCTGGTCGCCGCCGCTTATCTCACCACCCTCCTTGCGCGACCCGACAAGCTCGCCGATTTCCTGCCGCCGCAGCAGATTGCCTCCGGTTCGAGCCACATCGCCCCAACCGGCATGGAGGAGACGGAAGCCCTCCGGCGCCAAATCGCCGCCCTGGAAACCGATCGCACCTCCCTGCGCCTGGAACTGGCCCGCCGCACCGACCATGAGGCCAACCTGACCCAGCGGCTGGCCGCGCTCGAGCAGCAGCGCACCGAGGCCGCCCAGGCCCCGCAGGGCCTGCGCCTGGTGACCACCGGCAAGCCAGAGGCCGCGCCGCCTGAGATCCCCGTCCGCGCCACCACCCGCGCCGAAAGGCTGGCCGCCGCCAAGGCCAGGGACGCCGTAAAGTCAAAGGCACAGCCGGCACCTGCCCAAGTCGCCGCCAAAACGCCAACCCCAACGCCAACGGCCACGACACCCGCGACAAAAATCATCGCGCGCGCGCCGGCCACCACGCAGCCGATCGCGACTGCCGCCGCCGCCCGTGGCAGTCTCTCCGAGGTCGAGCGGCTGGCCGAGCAGTCACAGGCAGCGCTGCGCACGCGCACCAGCGGCGCGGCAATCGAAACGGGCAGTGTCCCCGCAGCCCGTCCGCCTGTGGCCTTCGGCCCACCCAACGTCACCGGCACGCCCAGCCCATCCGGCGCCGTCGGCGTCCGCCTCGGAACAGGCCCCTCCGTCGACGCGCTCCGCATGACCTGGGGCCTCGTCAACGAAAAGGGCCGCACCACGCTCGACAGGCTGCAGCCCCGCTACATGGCGAGCACCCAGCCGACCGCCGGGGGCACGGCCTACGATCTCGTCGCGGGACCGCTGCCCAACACAGCGGAAGCGCAGCGGGTTTGCGAGCAATTGCGCGCCCAGAAGCTCAACTGCAGCGTGGGCGCCTTCGGCGGCAACGCCCTGTAGGCTGAACGGGCGCGAATACCAGGAGGCCCAACAGGCCCGCCGGCCATTTGCGATCGCCGCATGCCTCGACGCGAAGAAAAAGGCCCCGAGGCTCAACGCATCGGGGCCTCGTACGTGTCTCGCAAGCATCCCGGACACCGCAGCTTCAGCCGCCGCACGCGATCGCCTGCTTAGAGCTGTTCACCTGGTAGCGAGAACGTATCGCAGCCGTTCATCTGCCCGGTCTCGAAACCGCGCTTGAACCAGCGCACGCGCTGGGCCGAGCTGCCGTGCGTGAACGCATCCGGCACCACGCGACCCGTCATCTTGCGCTGGATCATGTCGTCGCCGATGGCGCTGGCCGCGTTCAAGCCTTCCTCGATGTCGCCCGGCTCGAGGCGCTTGCCCCCGGTCGTCTGGTTGATGCGCTGTGCCCACACGCCGGCAAGGCAATCAGCCTGAAGCTCCATGCGCACCTGCAGTGCATTGGCCCGCCGCTCGTCGAGGCGCTGCTTCATGCTCTGGACCTTGTCAGCAATGCCGAGCAGCGTCTGCACGTGATGGCCGACCTCGTGCGCCACGACGTAGGCCTGCGCGAAATCTCCGGGCGCGTTGAAGCGCCGCTTCATCTCGTCATAAAATTGCAGGTCGATGTAAACCTTCTGGTCGAGCGGACAATAAAACGGCCCCATCGCCGTCTGGCCGACACCGCATGCCGTCTGCGTCGCGCCCGAAAACAGCACCAGACGCGGCTCCTTGTAGCGCATGTTGTGGCGCTGGAACTCCGCGTTCCAGAACGTCTCGGTGTCGGCGAGCACCCGCGAGATGAACCGTTTCATCTCGTCTTGCGCGCCCGCCTGCTGCGCTCCGCCCGACGGACCACCGGGCAGCTCGAAGGGATTGCGCTGCGTGGTCTGCGTCGGCCGGCCCGGGTCCATTCGCGGCATCTGCGGCATGTCGGGGAACCCGCCGCCGCTGCCGCCGCCGCCACGCAGCATGTCGAGCGGGTTGATCCCGAACAGCAGCATGATGGCGCCGATGATCAACAGCGTCGTGAAGCTGAACCCGCCCTTGCCGCCCATCGGAATCTGGATGCCGCGGCCGCCGCCGCCGGGAAACGAAAAACCGCCCCGGCCCTGTCCGCGCCGATCCTCGACGTTCGAGCTCTCGCGATCCTGTTCGTCGTAACGCATTGCCGTACCTTCATAGCCCCCGGGGGACTGGCGCGGACACGGGGGCCTGCCTTCCGCGCACCATCCGTCTTTCATAGCATAGCCGGACGTCGCGGCAATCGCTACGCCATGCGCAATGCCGGTGCCGGCGGGCAGGTTCCCTGAGATGCCCGAGCCCGATAGCGCCGTTGCCACGCGCACGACGGCCCCGGGGATCAGGACTTTCTGGGCGTTGGCGGCCCCGCGGTAACGGGCTCGGCCGCCGGCGGCGGCAGACGCGCAGGCTCCGGCAGCGCCAGTCGCCCTTTGGGCATCGGCCGCATCAGGCTGCGCACCGTGCGCGAGATCGCGATCACGCCCTCGTTGGCATAGGCCTCGTGGTTCTTCTCGATGTCCTTGAGCTCGTAGCGGTAGTTGACCATCAGGCCATGCGCTTCCCGCAAGCCCTTCTCCGAGACGTCACCGAGCCAGTTGATACGCTCAAGCCGCGCGCCGTTGCCCAGGTGGAAGCGGGCCACGGGGTCCACCGGCCGCCCGTCCCCGGACTTCGCCGCCAGGAAATAGTGCGCCGCCAGCGCCAGCAGCGCCGACCGCACGTCCTCGGAAGGCTGCTCCCACCAGCCGGGATCCTTGAGCTTTTGCAGCGCCAGCCGGTCCGCCTCGGTCACGATGCCCTGCGGATCGTCGGCGAGCAGCCGGTCGAGCCAGCGCGCGAACGTCGGCACCGGCGACAGCGTGACGAACGTCTTCAAGGTCGGGCGCTCGCGCACCAGCTCCTCGACCACCTGCTTGATTAGGAAGCTGCCGAAGGAGATGCCCTTGAGCCCGTCCTGGCAGTTGGAGATCGAGTAGAAAACCGCCGTCGTCGGCTCCTCGACATCGCCCGCCTTGCGCTCCTCGTGGAGCACGGGCTGGATTGCGCCGGGGATGTCCTCCGCCAGGGCCACTTCGACGAAGATCAGCGGCTCGTCGACCAGCGAAGGATGAAAGAACGCAAAGCACCGCCGGTCCCGCGGATCGAGCCGCCGGCGCAGGTCCTCCCAGCCCTGGATCGCGTGCACGGCCTCGTAGGCGATGATCTTTTCCAGGATCGCCGCCGGCGTCTGCCAGTCGATCCGCCGCAGCACCAGGAAGCCGCGGTTGAACCACGATTGCAGCAGATGCCGCATGTCCGTGTCGACGGAATCCAGCGGCGGCTCAGATTTGGGCATGCGCAGTAGGTCGCGCCGCATGGCGACGATTTCTGCGGTAGCGCCCGGCGCTAGGTTGAGACGGCGGAAGAACTCTTGCCGCGGGCTCTCCACGGCTTCCTGCAACAGCCCGAGGCTCGCCTCGTTTGGCGCCGCCAGATACGCCGACGCCGCCTCCGCAACCTGCTCGGGATCCGGCCGCACTTCGTCCTGCAGGAACCGGAAGAACGCGCGCCGGTCCTCGACCGGCAGCATCTTGTATTGGTTCAGAAGTTCGCGCGCGATGGCGACACCGGACGCCTCACCCCGCCCCGAAAGGAGCGCCCGGGCAAGTTCCTCGGTGTCTTCCTCCGTACCCCCGAACAAGGCTTTCGGCAGCAACGCACGGCCTTGCTCGGCCACGGTGGCCATGAGTTCTTGCAGGAACGACACATTGCTGACGGCCATCTTCGTCTCTCGGCGAAATCGGGGCGCATCGAGGCGCTTGAGCATCGGGGTCTCCCCTTTAAGCCCGACCGATGGCAGCCACAAGGCCGGGAATCATGCTCGACGTGATGGATCGTCCGTCGCATCCTGACATGTCAGGAGTATAAATCGGGTTAGGAGACACCCATGAGCGATCGTCAGACATGGGAAATTCTTGCGCTGAAGTACGGCACGCACACCGGGCGCAAGCGCCATGAGAACCTCCTCTTTGCCGACGATCACGGCCGCGAGGAGCCGATCGACTACTTCGTCTGGTTGCTGCGCTGCAACACGCACACCATCCTGGTCGACACCGGCTTCGAGAAGGCCGAAGCCCTCAAGCGTGGGCGCACCCTGACCCACGAGCCCCGCGACGCGCTCGCTGAACTGGGCATAGATGCCGGTGCCATCGACACCGTTATCGTCTCCCACCTGCACTACGATCATGCCGGCACCCTCGGCCACTTCCCCGGCGCCCGCTTCCACCTGCAGGAAGCCGAGATGGCGTTCGCCACCGGCCGCTGCATGTGCGAAGGCGTTTTGAAAATGGCGTTCAACGTCGACCACGTCTGCGAAATGGTGCGCAACGTCTATTCCGGTCGCGTCGTCTTCCACGACGGCGACGCCGAGATCGCGCCGGGTGTCACCGTGCACAAGGTTCCCGGACACTCCAAAGGCCTCCAGTGCGTGCGCGTGGCCACCGCCCACGGCGATGTCGTCCTCGCCGTCGATGCCATCCACATGTACGAGAACTACGAGACGCGCCGGCCGTTCCCGATCGTCGTCGACGTCGAGGACACTCTGAAAAGCTACGATCGCATAACAGCACTGGCGACCAGCCCCGCCCACATCGTGCCGGGCCACGATCCCCTGGTGCTCAAGCGGTATCCCGCGCTCGACGCACGCACCCAGGGCATCGTCCACCGCCTCGACCTGCCGCGACGAGGCTGACGCACTACGCCGCCTTGTCGCGCTCCATGATGGCCGCAACACCCATGCCGCCGGCTGTGCAGATCGAGATCAGCCCGCGCCCGCCGTTCTGGTCGAGCAGCTTGGCGAGGTTGCCGACGATGCGCGCACCGGTCGCCGCGAACGGATGCCCGTAGGCGATCGACGAGCCCTTCACGTTCATCTTGGCGCGGTCGATGCCGCCCAGCGGCTGGTCGCGGCCGAGCACACGCCGGCAGTACTCTGGATCCTCCCACGCCTTGAGCGTCGCCAGCACCTGCGCGGCGAACGCCTCGTGGATCTCGTAGTAGTCGAAGTCCTGCAGCGACAGCCCCGCCCGCTTCAGCATGTCGGAGACCGCGATCGTCGGCGCCATCAGCAAACCTTCGCCCGCCACGAAGTCGAGCGCCGACGTCGCCGAGTGCGTCAGATAGGCCAGCACCGGCAGGCCCCGCTCGCGCGCCCAAGCCTCCGACGCCAGCAGCACCGAGGCCGCCCCGTCCGTCAGCGGCGTGGAATTGGCCGCCGTCAGCGTGCCCCGCTCGCTCTTCTCGAACGCCGTTTTCAGCGTCGCAATCTTGTCCAGCGCGATGTCGGCGCGGATGTTGTTGTCACGATAGACGCCCGCGAACGGAACGATGAGATCGTCCATGTAGCCCGACTGGTAGGCCGCCGCTGCGCGCTTGTGGCTCTCGTAGGCGAGCTGGTCCTGCTCCACGCGTCCGATCTTCCACTGCTGCGCCATCAACTCGGCGTGCTGGCCCATCGACAACCCCGTGCGCGGCTCCGCCACCGACGGCGGCTGCGGCGCAAGCTCGCCCGGCTTGAAGCCGGAAAATACCTTGAGCTTCTCCAGCGGCGATTTCGCCTGCACGAGTTGCGTCATGCGCTGGGCGAACGTCTTGGTGAACACGATCGGTGCGTCGGACGTCGTGTCGGACCCCACCGCAATGCCGCTTTCGATCTGACCTGACGCGATCTTCGCTGCGATCCCCATCGCGGCCTGCAGGCTCGTCCCGCACGCCTGCATCATCGTGAGACCCGGCGTCGACGGCGAAAGTCCGGTGCCCAGCACGGCTTCACGGGCGAGATTCCAGTCGCGCGAGTGCGTGATCACCGCCCCGCCCGCCACCTCGCCGATATGCTGCCCCTTGAGGTCGAAGCGCTCGACCATGCCGTTCAGCGTCGCCGTCATCATCTGCAGGTTCGACTGGTCGGCATAAAAAGTGTTCGAACGGCAGAACGGGATGCGCACGCCACCAAGAACGGCCACGCGGCGGAGGGTCTGTGTCATGTCACCGGCTCTTTCTTTTCGCTCGTCTCCAGGCAGCGCTATTCCGCCGCCGCCCGCGCCTCGCTCGAGGACTTGTCCTCCAGGCTTGCCTTGTAGTGCAGCGGCCCGCCGCGGAACGGTGCGAACCCGGTCCCGAAGATCACGCCGGCATCCACCATGTCGGCACTTTCCACGATGCCTTCCGCCAGCACCGTTTCGCACTCCGTGATCAGCGGCTGCACGAGATCACGGCCGAGCTGATCGAGGTTCGCCTTGTCGATCGGCTTGTCCGCCTTGACGGGCTTGCCGTCCTTCCAGGCATAGAACCCCTCGCCCGACTTCTTGCCCCGCTTGCCCGAAGCGACCATCGCCTCCAGCGGGCCGGCATTGGCATCGGGCTGCAGGATCTTGCCCACGTGCAGACACACATCCAGGCCCACCGTGTCGGCGAGCTCGATCGGCCCCATCGGCATGCCGAACGCGCGCGCCGCCTCGTCGATGCGCTCCTTCGACGCCCCTTGCGCCACGCGCTCCATGGCAGCCGTCATGTACGGCGTCAGCACCCGGTTCACGAGGAAGCCCGGCGCCGACTTCACGATCAACGGAAACTTGTCGATCGCCGTCACGAACGTGCACGCGTTGCGCACTTCGTCTTCCCGCGTCTGCGCACCGCGGATCACCTCGACCAGCGGCATCTGTGCGACAGGATTGAAGAAGTGGATGCCGACCAGCCGCCCGGGATCCTTCAGGTTGCGCGCGATGTCCTCGATCTGCAGCGACGACGTGTTGGTCGCCATCACCGCGCCGGGCTTCATCTTGCCTTCAAGCTCCGCAAACAGCGTCTGCTTGATCTCCAGCTTCTCCACGATGGCCTCGATCACGACGTCCGCGCGCGCCACCCCCTCGCCCGCCTGGTCCGCGATCAACCGGGCCTTGGCGGCCGCCTTCGAGGCGCGCGTGCGGAACCGTCGCGATAGCGTCTTGTCCTGCGCCGCGATGCCCTTGGCGATCTGCTCAGCGTTGAGGTCCTGCAGCGTCACCTCCATGCCGGAGGCCACGCACCAACCCGCGATGTCCGCGCCCATCGTACCCGCCCCGATCACGTGCGCGCGAAGCGGCCGGAATGTGCTCGTCTTGGGAGCCTGCGCCTTCATCAACTCCGACAGCTTGAACACCCGGCGCAGGTTGCGCGAGGTGTCACCCACCATCAGGGGCGCGAACGCTGGAGTCTCCGCGGCCTTGAGCGCCCCCTCGTCTCCGCCGTGCTTGGCGAACAGATCGATCAGCCGGAACGGTGCGGGATAGTGATCCTCGCGCACCTTTTTGCGCGTCTCCGAGCGCATTTTCTCCGCCAGGTAGCCGCGCGCCGGCCATTTCGCCAGCACCGACTTCTGCACCGGCGCGGGCTTGGACCGCCGCTTCTGCAACACCGCCTTGCGCGCCGCCCAGCGCAATTGTCCCGGGCTCGCAACGAGCTCGTCGACCAGGCCCTGCGCCCGCGCCGCCCCCGCCCGGATCATGGATCCCGTCAGCATTGCCTGCATCGCTGCCAGCGGACCGGCCTGCCGGATGGAACGCGCGGTACCGTTGAAGCCCGGGAACAGGCCGAGCTTGACCTCGGGGAAACCGACCCGCGTAGCATCGTCCCGCGTGGCAACGCGGTAATGGCACGCGAGCGCCAGCTCCAGCCCGCCGCCCAGGCACAGCCCGTGGATCGCCGCGACCACCGGCACGCTCATGCGCTCGATCCTGTCGAGCATCTCGTTCACCGGACGAATCGCACCGATGACGTCGGCCTCCGTCTTGAGCTGGTCGAACTCCCGGATGTCGGCGCCCACGATGAAGCCCTTGGCCTTGCCGGACAGGATCACGAGCCCGCGGATGGCGCCGTCGCGCGCGCCCGCCTCGGCCTTGTCCACGATCGCGTGCAATTCCTCCAGCGGCCGGCGGCCCAGCGCATTCACGCTTTCGCCTTCGCGGTCGAAGATCGCCCACGCGATGCCTTCCATGTCGACCGAGAATCGCCAGTCCTTGAGTTGCGTGACGTCCTGCGGCACGCTGACCAACGCCGTCGTCGTCATTCAGCACCTCTCTTTCTGAACATCTATTCCGCCGCGACGTCGCCTATGCCGCGCGAGTTGTGACCGAGCGTGTTGTAGTGCGGCTTGACCTCGGCGGGATCGAAGTGATCGACCGCAATCACGCGCGCGGTGAGCTCTTCCACCTCACGCAATTGCGCCGCCTCCTCAGCCGACAGAACGCCCTTGGCCTCGGCATCCTTGAACCAGTCCATGCCGTGATAGCGCTTAAGTATGCCGCCCCGGATCGCCCGCTCGAGCTTCTTTTCCGCCTCTTCCGCCGCCACGACCTTGTCCAGGGTGTACTTCCAACAGGCCCGTCGGATCGGCGGGATCGCGGGAAACGTAGATGTGGCGCGTCAGCCGATCGCGCACCTCGCCGGGCTGCGTCACCAGCCGCGCCACGGTCGAGCCCAGACGATCCGGCGCCGGCTTGAAGGGGCGCCCGAAGGGAAACACGACACCGCGCATCACCACCCGCGCCCACGTAACGGGGAAATTGTCGATCGTGCCGGCGATCGCCTCCTGGAAACGATGCAGGCTGTTCTGCGCGGCGAACGCGACGATGGCGTGATCCGCGCCCGGCCGCCCGTCGTCCTCGAAGCGCTTGAGAACGCAGGCCGTCATGTAAAGTTCCGACAGCGCGTCCGCGAGCCGGCCGGTGATCTTCTGCTTGGTCTTGAGCCCACCGCCGAGCAGCGCCACCGTCATGTCCGCGACGAACGCGAAATTGCGGCTGGCCCGGCCGAGCGCGCGATACCACGACGAAACCCCGTAGGCTTTCGCCGGCGCGCTGGCGAACATGCCGCCCGTCACGTTGTGGAACAAGGCGCCGGCCATGTTGGAGATCGCGAACGCGACATGCCCCTTGAACGCGGTGTCGAAGGCATCGAGCCCGCGCTCCCGGTCGGTGTCCTGCAGCGCCTGGATCTCGCTGTAGAGATAGGGATGCGAGCGCAGCGCGCCCTGCGCGAAGGTGATCAGCGTCCGCGTCAGGATGTTGGCGCCTTCGACCGTGATGCCCACCGGCACCATCTGGTAGGCCGACTGCAGGTAGTTGGTCGGACCATCGCAGATCGCGCGCCCGCCGTGGATGTCCATGGCGTCGTTGACCGAACGGCGCAGACGTTCCGTCGTCTGGTACTTCATCAGCGCGGATATGACCGAAGGCTTCTCCCCGCGCGCCACCATCGCCGCGGTCACCGCACGCGACGCCTCGTTGACGTAGGCAGTCTCCACCATACGCGCGAGCGGCTCCTCGATGCCCTCCATCCGAGCGACCGGCAGCCAGAACTGCTTGCGGATGCGCCCATAGGCACTCGTGAACCGCAGCATCGCCTTCGCACCGGCCGTGGCCGACGACGGCAGCGAGATCGCCCGGCCCGCCGCCAGGCACTCCATCAGCATCCGCCAGCCCTGCCCGGCCATCTTCTCCCCGCCGATGATCCATTCCATGGGGATGAAGACGTCGCGGCCCCAGTTGGGACCATTCGGGAAGGCCGCGCCCGAGGGCAGGTGTCGACGCCCGATGTTGACGCCGGGATGCTTGGCGGGGATCAGCGCCAGCGTGATGCCGAGCGCCTCGCCGCGCCCGAGCAGGTTGTCGGGATCGATCATTTCGAAGGCGAGACCCACCAGCGTCGCCTTCGGCCCCAGCGTGATGTAGCGTTTCTCCCAGGACAGCCGGATGCCCAGCACCTCCCGGCCCTCGTGCTGCCCCCGCGCCACGATGCCGACATCGCGCATCGTCGCCGCGTCCGAGCCCGAGGTCGGCCCGGTCAGGCTGAAGCACGGGATCTCTTGGCCCTTCGCCAGCCGCGGCAGCCAGTGCGCCTTTTGCACATCGGTGCCGTATTTCTCGATCAGTTCGCCCGGCCCGAGCGAGTTCGGCACCATCACGATGGTCACCACGTCGGGCGAGCGCGAGGCGATCTTGCCCAGGATCAGCGACTGCGCCTGCGCGGAAAAGCCGAGCCCCCCGTGCGCTTTCGAGATCAGCATGCCGAGAAAACCCTTCTCGCACGCGAAGCGCCAGATCTCGTCGGGAATCTCCTTTTCCTGGAAGCGCACCTGCCAGTCGTCGATCATCGCGCACAGCTGTTCCGTCGGCCCGTCGAGGAACGCCTGCTCGTCCGCGCTCAACGTGATCGGCGGGATCGAGCGCAGCTTGTCCCAGTCCGGCGTGCCCGAGAACAGCTCCGCATCGAAGCCGACCGTCCCCGCCTCCAGCGCCTGGCTCTCCGTATCCGAAACCTTCGGCATGACGCCGCGCAGCGCCTGGTAGGCCGGCCGCGTCAGCAGCGACTTGCGCACCACGCCGAGGCACAAGAGCCCGAGCACGATGGCGGGGATCCAGACCACAAGCCCGAGCAGGCCCCGCTCCTCCGGGGCATAGCTGCCCGTCAGAATGCCGGTCCGCCACGCGATCGCCAGCACGGCCGCCGCCAGCGCCCACACCCACAACCCCGCCCGGTTCACAGCGAGCCACCAGACCACCGCGACGATCACGAGCAGAGCGATGAGGCCAGACATGACGCACTCCTTCAGTGAGACGGCCCCATGATGGACCGTGGCGACGGCTCAGCACCCCGATCGGCGACGCTCGCGCGCACGTCCGGCGGGGCACTGACGGGCCGGCGTGCGCGGTTTTCGCTGCATTGGTGTAGACGTGCCACACCGACCCGGCAACCGCCAGCCTGACGGATGGACGAGCCCCAGCCCCCTGCACACGATACGGATCGTACCTCAATCGGCTTCTGCACCGGCGTTAAGAATGGGCATCACCGTCAATCAAATCTTCGCGCAATGCTTTGCACCCACCGCGCCGGCACCCTATGTTGGGCGAACGGCGAAAGAACTCGCCAGCGGAGGGAGGACGAATGACCGGATCGGCCGCAGTCGATGGCATCGACCGGCGGACATTCCTGCTAGGAGCCTCGGGCGCGGCCGCGCTCGTTGCTTGGATGGCTGCGAGCCGTACCGCACTGGCGCAGGCTCCCAAACTCGCCGTCAAGACAGCCGCGCAGCAGGCCGAGGACAACATTAATGGCTGGAAGGAAACGCTCGCGCGCATCACCCGCGACGCCAAGCCCATCGATGCCGACCTGACCTTCGACGTGCCCGAGATCGCCGAGAACGGCAACACCGTCCCCTTCACCGTCGCCGTCGAAAGCCCGATGACGGAGCCCGACCACGTCCGAGCAATTCATGTCATCGCGACCGCCAATCCCATCGCCCACATCGCCTCTTTCGAGTTCACGCTGGCGTCCGGCAAGGCCGCGGTCACCGGCCGCATGCGCCTCCTTCATACCCAGGACGTCTTGATGGTGGCCGAGTTCGGCAACGGTGCCTTCGCCGTGTCGCGGCGAGAGGTGAAAGTGACCATCGGCGGCTGTGGCGGGGGCTGAGGAACAAGACAGATGTCGACGAAACCGCGCGTGAAGCTGCCCGAGGCGATCAAGGCCGGCGACCTCGTCGAGGTCAAGACGCTCATCAGCCACGTCATGGAGACCGGCCAGCGCAAGGACAAGGACGGCCAGCTCATCCCCCGCAACATCATCCACACGTTCACGGCCAAGTTCGAAGGCGACCCCGTCTTCACCGCCCGCCTCCTGCCCGGCATCGCGGCCAACCCCTACCTCGCCTTCTGGATGCGGGTGCCCGGATCCGGAATGCTCGAGCTGACCTGGACCGAGGACAAGGGCCCGGAGATCGTCCACAAGATCCAGATCGACGCCATCTGACACCGACCCGCAATCGAATGCCACCCAGCGCGGCGTCACGGGCTGCCCGAGCCGCGCCCCTCGGCCGCGCGGCACCTGGTCCCGCCTCCCGCACTGGCGATCCCGCCCTGAGATCATTACACTTTCCCCTGACGCGGCCGGTCGTGGCCGCAGGATCTTGCGCCGGCGACGAGGGAGGGTGTCCATGTCCGATGATCCGCTGAGCCCCCAATTGGGCCCTTATCAGGTCGAACTGGAAGAGGGCAAAGCCTACGCCTACTGCCGCTGCGGGCGATCCCAGAAGCAGCCCTTCTGCGACGGCTCGCACAAGGGCAGCGCCCACGAGCCCATGCGCTTCACCGCGCCCTCCACAGGCACCTTCAACCTGTGCGGCTGCAAGGCGACCGACGACGAGCCCTTCTGCGACGGCTCCCACAACGTCCTTTGACGGATGCGCCCGTCCCCCGCGCCCCGCGCCGGCACTTTGACAGCCGCGCGAACTGAGGCATCCTACCGGCAGCGCCAAAGCAGCGCGCTACGACGCGCGTGTGCGGCCGTTGTTTGCCGCGCATGAAGTCAGGTGCCAAGTGCCAGGCGCCAGGGGACGGGGCCAGGGGACGGGGGACGATGGAGTATTTCGCACAGCAACTCATCAACGGCCTCACGCTCGGCTCCATCTACGGGCTGATCGCGATCGGCTACACCATGGTGTTCGGCATCATCGGCATGGTGAACTTCGCCCACGGCGACGTGTTCATGCTGTCGACGTTCGTCGCCCTGATCGTGCTGATGATCCTGACGCAGGTGATCGGCATCTCCTCCGTCTTCCTCTCCCTGCTTCTCGTTCTGCTGGTGGCCATGGCGGTGACCAGCCTGTGGAGCTGGACCATCGAGCGCGTGGCCTACCGGCCCTTGCGCGGCTCCTTCCGCCTTGCCCCGCTGATCTCCGCGATCGGCATGTCGATCTTCCTGATGAACTTCGTGCAGGTCGCCCAAGGCCCGCGCAACAAGGCCGGCCCCTCCCTGCTCAACGAAGTCATCACGCTGACCTCGGGCTCCACCACCCCGGTGACGCTGTCCTACAAGCAGATCGCCATCATTCTCTCGACCATCGTCCTGCTGGCCGCCTTCTGGTACGTCGTGCAGAAGACCTCGCTCGGCCGCGCCCAGCGCGCCTGCGAGCAGGATCGGCGCATGGCCGCGCTGCTCGGCATCGACGTCGACCGCACGGTCTCGATCACGTTCGTGATCGGCGCCGCGCTCGGCCGCCGTCGCTGGTGTCATGTACCTCGTCTACTATGGCGTCGTGAATTTCGCCGACGGGTTCGTCCCGGGCGTCAAGGCATTCACCGCCGCCGTCCTCGGCGGCATCGGCTCGCTGCCCGGCGCCGTCCTCGGCGGCATCCTGATCGGCCTGATCGAGACCCTCTGGTCGGCCTATTTCTCGTTCGACTACAAGGACGTCGCCGCCTTCTCGATCCTCGCCGTCACGCTGGTCTTCATGCCATCGGGCCTGCTCGGCAAACCCGAGGTGGAGAAGGTCTGAGCCACATGCAGCCCCGCCCCCTCGACACTGTCGGCGCGCTCCGGCCGGGCTCTGAAGGAGGCCGGCAAGGCCGCCGCCGTGGTGTTCGGGCTGTCGCTGCCGATCATCGCGCTGAAGACCGAGCAGGACTTCAACAACCGACTGGTCCTGGAGCCGCGCTGGGACCTCGTCGCTTGGTTCGTGGCGCATCACCTTCGTCGTGCGTTTCGCTCGCCGCGATCCTGCCTCCCGCGCCGCGGCAACGGCGCGATGGCCGCCCGCATCGCAGACCGCTTTCACACCCGCCGTGCGCACAGGCTTCGCCTGGGCCGGCCTCGGCTTCCTGCTCGCCTACCCGTTGCTGTGCCTGGCCCTCACCGGCGGCTCCGGCGCCGTCAAATGGATCGACAATTTCGGCATCCAGATCCTGATCTACGTGATGCTCGGCTGGGGCCTCAACATCGTCGTCGGCCTCGCCGGTCTTCTCGATCTCGGCTACGTCGCCTTCTACGCCGTCGGCGCCTACTCCTCTGCCCTGCTCGCCAAGACCTTCGGCCTGTCGTTCTGGCTGTGCCTGCCGCTCGCCGGCATCCTCGCCGCCTTCTGGGGCATCCTGCTCGGCTTTCCCGTGCTGCGCCTGCGCGGCGACTATCTCGCCATCGTCACGCTCGCCTTCGGCGAGATCATCCGCCTCGTGCTGATCAACTGGGTCGACCTGACGGCGGCTACGCCGGCATCTCCGGCATTCCGCGCCCGACCTTCTTCGGCCTGCCCTTCAACGCCTCCGACGAGGGCTTCGCCGCCACTCTTCGGCATCGAGTTCTCGCCGCTGCACCGCACGATCTTCCTCTTCTACCTCATCCTGGCGCTCGCACTATCTGACCAACTGGGTGACGATCCGCCTGCGCCGCCTGCCCATCGGCCGCGCCTGGGAGGCGCTGCGCGAGGACGAGATCGCCTGCCGCTCGCTCGGCATCGACACCGTCACGACCAAGCTGACGGCGTTCTCCATCGGCGCCATGTTCGGCGGCTTCGCCGGCGCCTTCTTCGCCGCCCGCCAGGGCTTCATCTCTCCGGAATCCTTCGTCTTCATGGAGAGCGCCGATCATCCTGTCCATCGTCGTCCTCGGCGGCATGGGCAGCCAGATCGGCGTCGCCATCGCCGCCGTCGCGATGATCGGCGGCACCGAGATCCTGCGCGAGCTCGACTGGCTGAAGTACATCTTCGGCAACGACTTCGATCCGACCCAGTACCGCATGCTGCTGTTCGGCCTCGCCATGGTCGCTGATCATGATCTGGCGCCCGCGCGGCCTCATCTCCACGCGCGCAGCCCTCCATCTTCCTCGCCGAGCGCCGCGCCATCTCCGGCGACCTACGTCAAGGAGGGCCACGGCTGATGCGAGCTGGCCGCACCCGCTCCTGGCCAGTCGAGCACCTGTCGATGCGCTTCGGCGGCCTGCTCGCCGTCAACGACGTCTCCTTCGCCGCCCGCGCGCGGCGAGATCACCGCCCTCATCGGCCCCAACGGCGCCGGCAAGACCACCGTCTTCAACTGCATCACCGGCTTCTACAAACCGACCGCCGGCCGCATGCGTCTGATGCACGGCGGCCTGCCCGATACGCGCCACTCGATGCGCCTGACCGAACTCGGCCATCGCCACGCGCGCCATGCGGCCGGCACGGTCTTCCTTCTGGAGCGCATGCCCGACCACGAGATCGCCGCCCAGGCAGGCGTCGCCCGCACGTTCCAGAACATCCGTCTCTTCACCGGCATGACGGTCCTCGAGAACCTGATCGTGGCGCAGCACAACACGCTGATGCGCGCGTCCGGCTATGACGCTGCTCGGCCTCCTCGGCGCGCCCAGCTACCGCGCCGCCGAGACCACGGCCATCGCCGACGCCGCGCGCTGGCTGGAGCGGATCGGCCTCACGCGACGCGCGCCGACGATCCCGCCGGCGACCTGCCCTATGGCGACCAGCGCCGCCTGGAGATCGCACGCGCCATGTGCACCGGCCCGCGCCTGCTCTGCCTCGACGAGCCCGCCGCCGGCCTCAATCCGCGCGAATCCGCCGACCTGACACGCCTGCATCCGCTCGATCCGCGACGAGGACGACATCTCGTCCTGCTCATCGAGCACGACATGTCCGTCGTGATGGAGATCTCCGATCACGTCGTCGTGCTCGAGTACGGACGCAAGATTTCCGACGGCACAGCCGATGAAGTGAACAACGATCCCAAGGTGATCGCCGCCTATCTCGGCGTCGAGGACGAGGAGGTCGCCGACGCCGCCCCCGACCTCCGAAGACGCCATCAAGCCCCCGCCATCCTCACCGGTACCGGGAGGGCGCACGCCGTGACGGACGCCCCATGCTCTCGCTCGCCGGCGTCAAGACGTTCTACGGCACCATCATCGCGCTGAAGGGCGTCGACATCGACGTCAACACCGGCGAGATCGTCACGCTGATCGGCGCCAACGGCGCCGGCAAGTCGACGCTGATGATGACGATCTTCGGCAATCCGCGCGCGCGCGAAGGCCGCATTCACTTTCAGGGCCGCGACATCACGCGATCTGCCCGACCCACGACATCGCCCGCCTGCGGCATCGCGCAGTCGCCGGAAGGCCGGCGCATCTTCCCGCGCATGACCGTGCTCGAAAACCTGCAGATGGGCGCCGAGCTCGACGGCCTTGCACACTTCGAGGAGGATCTCGACCGCGTCTGCCGGCTGTTCCCGCGCCTCAAGGAGCGGCTCGACCCAGCGCGGCGGCACGCTGTCAGGCGGCGAGCAGCAGATGCTCGCCATCGCGCGCGCGCTGATGACGCGCCCGAAGCTGCTGCTGCTCGACGAGCCCTCGCTCGGGCTCGCCCCGCTCATCGTCACGCCAGATCTTCGACGTCATCCGCGAGCTCAACGAAGCGGACGGCATGACCGTCTTCCTCGTCGAGCAGAACGCCTATCACGCCCTGCGCCTCGCCCATCGCGGCTACGTCATGGTCAACGGCCTCGTCACCATGACCGGCACCGGCCAGCGAACTGCTGGCACGCCCCGAAATCCGCGCCGCCTATCTGGAAGGCGGCCGGCACTGACGAGGACCCCGGCGCACTTGCTGGAAAGGACCCAAGGATGCCCGATTGGCTCTACGACGCAGGCGAGAACGGCCTTTGGCGTGTTTGCCGTCGTCACGATCGCCATCGGCGGCGCGGCGGCCTGGGCGACCGGCCAGGCCATCGCCGAGACCTGGCGCCCGTTCTGGCAACTGCCCCTCTACGTCCTGCCTGCTGACCTCCGCCGTGCGCTTCCTCCACATGCGCGCTGTTTCGATGAGCCGATGCTGTCGGCGCGCAATTTCGTGGTCGACGCCCTCGTCATGCGGCGCCGTCGCCTATGCCGGCCACCGCATGGCGCGCGCCCGCACCATGGCCCGCCAGTATCCCTGGCTCGCCGACGTCACGGGCGAGGACCGCTCAGCTCTGATGCAGCGCAGACCCGAACCCTGAGCGCGCCGATCCACGCGCCGCGGAGCTGTCGGCCGGCCCACGTTGCACACCGTCGTGCACATCGTGCCCAACCGTCCGGCGATGAAACCGGATGAGCTTTGCCGCATTCTGGGAAGTCTATGCGTCAGCGGACCGCGCCGGCCGGGTACGGGATCAGACCCGGGCACCGATCCCGGCCCGCAACGTCATCAGACGCCGTTGGAAGGGAGATTTCCATGAAGAATCTACGCCTGACGGGCCTCGCCGCAGTGGCCGCTATGGCCCTGTCGAGCCCCGCGCTCGCCCAGCTCAAGGTGGGCGTCGCCGGCCCGATCACGGGCTCGAACGCCGCCTTCGGCGCCCAGCTGAAGAACGGCGCCGAGCAGGCCGCCGCTGACATCAACGCCAAGGGCGGCATCAACGGCCAGAAGATCGAGGTCTTCGTCGGCGACGACGTCGGCGACCCAAGCCAGGGCGTGTCGGTCGCCAACAAGTTCGTCGGTGACGGCGTCAAGTGGGTGATCGGCCACTTCAACTCGGGCGTCACCATGCCGTCGTCCGAGGTCTACCAGGAGAACGGCATCCTGATGATCACGCCGGCCTCCACCAATCCGAAAATCACCGAGCGCGGCATGTGGAACGTGTTCCGCACCTGCGGCCGCGACGACCAGCAGGGCGCGGTTGCCGGCGAATACATCGCCAAGAGCTTCAAGGGCAAGAAGGTCGCCATCGTCCACGACAAGACGACCTACGGCAAGGGTCTCGCCGACGAGACCAAGAAAGCGCATGAACAAGCTCGGCATCAAGGAAGTGCTCTACGAGGGCGTCAACATCGGCGAGAAGGACTTCTCCGCGCTCGTCTCCAAGATCAAGGCGTCCGGCGCCGCCCTCGTCTACTGGGGCGGCCTCCACACCGAAGGCGGCCTCATCGTTCGCCAGATGCGCGACCAGGGCGTCAACGCCGTCGTCATGTCGGGTGACGGCATCGCCTCCAACGAGTTCGCCTCGATCGGCGGACCCGGGCGTCGAAGGCACGCTGATGACGTTCGCGCCCGATCCCAGGAAGCGCAAGGAAGCTGCCGCCGTCGTCAAGACGTTCGAGGCTAAGAACTTCAACCCCGAGGCCTACACGCTCTACGCCTACGCCGCCCTGCAGGTCGCAGCGGCCGCCGCCAGCCAAGGCCAAGTCGAACGATCCCAAGAAGGTCGCCGCCGCCATCAAGGCCGGACCCGCGCTCGACACCGTGATCGGCAAGCTCGGCTACGACAAGAAGGGCGACATCACCCGCCCCGACTACGTGATGTACACCTGGAAGAAGGACGCCGACGGCAAGATCGGCTACGTCCAGAACTGAGACGCGACACGGCGTCGACGAGACCTGGACGGCGGCCCGCTTGGGCCGCCGTCAGCGTTTTGTCCGACACCCATGGGAGAATGCCGCAATGGCGCCGGCGCCAGCGTTGACGAAGGGGCCGAGGGCTGGGCTAAGGATCGTACCGCGGGAAGATACGCCTAAGAGCGTGTCCCCCGCCGGGCTGAAACGAGCCATCCGCCGTGCTGCCCTCGCACCGGTCTGCCTCCTGCTGGCAGCGCTTCAGCCCGCGCACACATTGGCCGACGATCGCCCATCGCCCAGCAGCACGCTCGCCATCGTCGCGCCCCTCACCGGCCCCTTCTCCGAGACCGGCTCAGCCATCCGCGATGCCGCCACGGCTGCGCTCGCCGACCGCAGCACCGCGTCCGCGACCACACCCCGTCTCGTCTTCGTCGACGACGCATGCCGCGCTCAGGAGGCCGAAGCCGCCGCGCGCAAGCTCGTCGCGGACGGGGTCGCCGCCATCATCGGCCACCCCTGCGGCAGCGCATCGGCCGCCGCCGCAAAGGTCTACGGCCCGGCCGGCATCCTCTTTCTGTCCCTGTCGCGCCACCCCGCCGCGCTACCGAAAACAGCCGGCCTCGCCCCGCTGCGCCTCGCCGGGCGCGACGATCGCCAAGCCGCCACCATCGCAAGCGCCATCCTCGCCGACAGCGCCGCCGCAACCGGATTCGTGGCAATCGTCCACGACCGCACGAGTTATGCCCTGGCCATCGCACGCGACCTCGACGCCCGCCTCACCGCAAAGGGACGCGCAGCCGCCCTCAACGAGGGCATCGTCGCCGGTGAAAAGGATTATGGCGCCACAGCCGCGCGGCTGGTCAACGCCGGGATCGGCACGCTCGTCTTTGCGGGCTTCCCCGCCGAGGCCGCCGTCCTGTTGCGCGATCTGGGCGAACGACGCGCCGCCGTCACCATCTACGTGACCGACGCGGTCGGCGCCGACGAGTTCCCGCGGCTTGCCGGCCGACACGCCGATGGCGTCCGTGTCGTCCTTCCCGATCTTCCCGAAATAGCTCCGGCGACGGCAACGCCGACATCCACGCCGACCCTAGCGCCCGACCACCGCTCGCCGTCAACCGCCGTCGACCTCGCCGCACGCGCCGCACGCCAAGCCGTGCGCACCTGGCTCGATGCCGCAACGGCGACAGCCGGCACCGACCCCGGCCGCATCGCCGCGCATTTGCGCAGCCGCACGCTTGGCAACGACGCCGACACCGCCCTGTTCGACGCCGACGGCAGTCTCGCGCTTCCAGCCTTCGCCGTCTTCGCCTGGCGCAACGGTCACCTCACACGGCTGACGCCATGATGGGCCGCGACCGACGACGCAGATCGCCGACCGGCCTGATGGCACAGGCCCGCACTTGCGTCCGTCCCTGGCCTGCGATCGCCGCTTACCGCCCCTGCGATTGAGCGGCCAGATCCGTCTGCAGCGCCTTGCGCAGCCTGACGAGATCTTCCGGAACCTGCCGCCCGTCGGCCGACAAGCTGGTGATCGCCTCCTCGACGACGACCAGCCCCTCACGTGGGTCGTCGCACGCCTCGACCTTCTCGAACACAGCCTCAAAGCCACTCGTCTGCTGGTGATGACGCATCCGCTGCTCTCCTTGACTCCGCCCGACCCATCGCCGCCTGCGATGTCCGCCCTGCACGCCGCACCGGCTGCCGCGGTAAGACCGGGCTTCACCAGCCGCTCTGCAAGGCGCCGTCGGGCACCCTCTCACGCACGCTCCAGGCTACGGACCGTGCCTCGCGTGACCGGGTAGCGACACCGGACCACCGGCCCGTTGGTCTACTCGGAAAGTTGGCCGCAACGTGTCGCCCGGGAACTCGCCTGTCGACGGGTATCCCCGAAGCCGCACCGCAACGCCGTGGACCGGTCTCATGTCGTTGACCCGCCGCCACGCCGCCGCCATGCTGTCATGAGGCTAGACCCAAGATGATCCGATGGCCACCCCAACAAAGACGACGATCCGCAATCTCATCACCGACGTGCCCGGTATCAGCGTCGGCAGCACTTGCGACCCACGCGCATTGACCGGCGTTACGGTGGTCATTCCCGACCGACCTGCGATCGCTGCCGTCGACGTCCGCGGTGGTGGTCCCGGCACCCGCGAGACCGATGCCCTAAGCCTCGCCGGCACCGTGACCGAGGTCCACGCCGTCGTGCTCTCGGGCGGCTCGGCGTTCGGGCTGTCCGCCGCGACCGGCGTCCAGAGCTGGCTCGCCGGCAAGGGCCGCGGGTTCCCCGTCGGCGGCGTCCACGTGCCGATCGTCCCCCAGGCCATCCTGTTCGACCTTCTGAACGGTGGCGACAAATCCTGGGGCACGACACCACCCTACGAGGCGCTCGCCTACCTCGCCTGCGAGCAAGCCGGTGTCGACATCGCACTCGGCAGCCATGGCGCGGGCCTGGGCGCAACCACCGCCACCCTGCGCGGTGGCCTAGGCAGCGCGTCCGCGCTGCTCGACGGCGGCATCGTCGTTGGCGCGCTCGTCGCCGCCAACCCGCTGGGCTGCGTCACCATCGGCGACGGCCCGCATTTCTGGGCCGCCCCCTTCGAGCAGAACAACGAGTTTGGCGGCCTGGGCCTGCCCGACCCCATGCCCGCAGGCGCGACAGATGTCCGCCTCAAGGGCGGCCCGCTGCAGAGCACCACCATCGCCGTCGTGGCGACCAACGCCCACCTGTCGCGGCCCGAGGCGCATCGTCTCGCCGTCATGGCCCAGACCGGGCTCGCTCGCGCGATCTATCCCGTGCACTCCCCGCTCGACGGCGACGTCGTCTTCACGCTGGCCACCGGTGAAATCGCGCTTGCCGATCCGCTGCGCGACTTGACCCGGCTTGGCGCCATTGCTGCCAACACGCTGGCCCGCGCCGTCGCACGCGGCGTCTTCGAAGCCAGCGACACCCCGCCGGGCTGGAAGGGACCGCCCGCGTGGCGCACGCGATTTGGGACCCGCCGGCCATGACGTGGCGTCAACGCATATTGTGGGCCTTGTCGGGGCTGATGCTGATCTGGATCGGCGTCAGGACGCTCAGCCAGTACAACGCTTCCACCTGCACACAGTCGGGTGGCCAGTGGTCCATGCTCGATTGGGAATGCAGGCCGGCCCGCCACTTTCTGCTGCAGCGCGACCTCTACCGGTCCTGACGCGCCGGGCGCACTCAGAACCGATCAATCCGATAGGGAGCGGGATCGGTGAACGCCGCTTGCCCTGTCATCATCTCTGCCAGCAGCCGCCCCGACACCGGACCGAGCGTGAAGCCGAGATGATGATGCCCGACGTTCAGCCACAAGCCCTTGTAGCGCAGCGAGGGACCGATCATCGGCAGCATATCGGGCAGGCACGGCCGGCGCCCCATCCACGGGCTCGCATCGCGCGCGTCGCCGAGCGCCACCAACTCCCTGGCATACGGCAGCACCTTGTCGATCTGCACCGGTGTCGGCGGCGCACCCGCCATGGCGAACTCGGCACCTGTTGTCAGCCGCATCCCGCGCGCCATCGGCGCCAGCACGTAGCCGATCTCGACGTCCAGCACGGGCCGCTCAAGTCCCCCATTGCCCTGTACGCCGTAATGCATGTGATAGCCGCGCTTACCCGCCAACGGAATCGCCAGCCCGAGCGGATCGAGCACCTCGCGTGCCCAAGGCCCCAGCGCCACCACCACCTCGCGCGCCGTGATCGCCCCGTCCACTGTCGCAACGCGCCAGCCCGCCCCATCCGCGCTGAGCGTGCGCGCATCGGCCGTCATCATCTTTCCGCCCCGATCGGCGAACAGCCGCGCATAGGCCGCACCAAGCCCACCGGGATCATCGACACTGACGGCCTCAGTCTTCAGGATGCCACCCGCCAAGGGCCCCATCAGGTTGGGCTCCAGCGCACGCAGCCCACCCGCCGTGTGGACGGTCTGCGCCACGCCCCAATCGCGCGCCGCCGCCTCTCCCGCGCGCGCCTCCGCCTCCAGCCGCTGCTGCGTCCGGTAGACCTTCAGATAGCCCGTCTCGCGAAATGAGATCGTGGTGCCCGACGCCGACCTGAGCGCCTCGTGCTCGACAACACACCGCTCCACCAGTGGCCGCGCCGCCCGTGCGGTGCGCGCGACCTTCTCCGGCGTCGACTGGCGCCAATGCGCATAGAGCCACGGCGCGAGCGCTGGCAGCGCCGACCAGTGCAGGTTCGCTTCCGGCAATCGGTTCAGCGCGTAGCCAGCAACCTTGCCGATGTCGCGCGGAAACGTGTAGGGCAGCACCGCCTCGCGCTGGATCACACCGGCATTGCCGAACGATGTCTCTTCCGCCGGGCCGCGCCGATCGACGAGCACGACCGAGCGCCCGCGGCTCTGCAGGTGCAGCGCCGCTGAGATGCCGACCATCCCCGCGCCCAACACGATCACGTCGCTGTGCATGGCAGCCGCCATCGCTCACCCCGCTGTCGCCGATGGTCTACCATACCGTGAACGCCGGCTTCATCAGCATCAACCAGAGGATCGCGAGTACCGCGGCGAACGCGGGAAAGCCGCAGGCGAACCAGATCCGGAACAGCCGGTGATAGCGCGCATCCAGCCGCGCGCCCGTCGCCGCCGCCGCCGCCGCCAGGTCGCGCATACGCATCTGGATGATGACGACCGGCAGCCAGAACAGCCCCGTGACGACGTAAAGGACGATCGATAACGCCAGCCAGCCGTCGCCAAGCGGCCACCCGATAAGATGGGCAAGCCAGATCCCCGTCACCGGTTGCGCCACGACCGCCGTCGCCGTGAACACGAAATCGGCAACCACCACCGTGCGCGCTACATGCGCGATCGCCACTGCATCGCCGGTGCGATGCGCCATCACCATGAAGAACGCAATCCCCGCCCCCGTGCCGAGCAGCACCGTCGCCCCGATCACATGCAGCCAGCGCAAGAGATCGACAAGCATCACCGGTCCTCCGCCATCGCCAGCACGACGCCGGCGAGCACCATGGCCGGGATCGCCTTCACCAGCGGCCCGAGCGGGTCGGCCCACAAATCCGGCGCAACCCACGTCGCTCCAGCGAGATAGGCGAGCGTCACCGCGATCATGCCGATGGCAGCCTGCGCCATCACGCGGCGCACCAGAACGCCCACCCCGAGCACCAGGTCGACCACGGCGCCGACAATCGCGATCCCCATCGCAACTCCGCTGCCCACGCCCCGCGCCGTCAGCACGTCAGCCGCCGCCTCCGGCGCCCGAAGCGTTACGAGGCCGCTCACGATCCAGAACAGCGACAGCACGCCGATCACCAGCGGCTTCATAAGGAACAGGCGGGCAAACCAGCGCTCCTGCACGGTCGCCGGCATCGCCCGCAGGCTCTCGTCGAGCGACGCCAAACCTGACCCGCTCGCCGCACGCCACGGCCCGGGATCGCCCGTGACGCCGGCCGCGATCTCCGCCATCGCCGTGGATCGAAACGGTGAGCGCCAGCCGAGCCAGCCGAGCCCATCCGCAATCGCGCTCACCAGTCGGGCCGACCAGCCCGGCAACGCCAGCGCCCGCGCATCCGCCAGCCCGAGCCAGGCCCGCATCCGGCCCACGATCTCACCCAGCGTATGCGCGTTGTCTTCGACGAGGTCATAGTCGCCGCGCGCCGGCACCGCTCCCTCCACCGAGATCTGCACCGCACGCGCAACATCCGCGACGGACACCGTCTGCACCGGCCGGTCGGCCAGCGTCAGCGGCTGCACGAACGGGAACGCGGCGAGCCCGCGCAGAAGCGCCGTGCCGCCATAGGCCTGCGGCGCCAGCACCAGCCCGGGCTTGAGGATCGTCCATTCGAGATCACTGGCCCGCAACGCGGCATCGGCCTCGCCCTTGGTACGCATGAAGGCGGTGGACGCGTCGCCGGTGGCCCGCATGGCGGAGATCTGGACGAAGCGCGCCACGCCCGCCGGCCTCGCCGCCCGGTAAAGCGCCTGCATCGCCGTACTCTGCACACGCACCACATCGTCGCGCGCCCCATCTTGCAGCACCCCGGCCGCGTTCACGATGGCATCGGCCTTCGCGGCGGCGTGGATCGGCGCCCACCCCTCCGGCGTCGTCAGCCCCGCGATATCGGCGTTGATCCAGCCCGCCTGCGGGCACACGCGCTGCGCCCGGCCGACATCCCGGCCGAGCCCGACCACCTGATGGCCCGCCCCGCTCAACCGGCGCACCACCGCCATGCCGATCAGACCGTAGCCACCCAGGACGAGAATGCGCATGTGAAGCCCTTTGAACAACCGGCCACGGCAAGCTTATCCCGCGACTCGCCGCCCGCCAGCATTGTCCACCCGCACGGCGTTTGCTAGGTGGCACCCCGTGGTGCCGATCCGCCTGCCCGCACTGGACAGCGGACGCCAGACAAGGACCCGATCCATGATCCCCCGCTATTCCCGCCCCGAGATGACCGCGATCTGGGAGCCTGCAGACCCGCTTTCGCATCTGGTTCGAGATCGAGGCGCACGCGGCCACGGCCTGGCGGAGCTCGGCATCATCCCCAAAGAGGCCGCCGCGGTCATCTGGGAGAAGGGCAAGGCCGCCGAATTCGACGTCGCCCGCATCGACGAGATCGAGCGCGTGACCAAGCACGACGTCATCGCCTTCCTGACGCATCTGGCCGAGCATGTCGGGCCTGAGGCGCGCTTCGTCCACCAGGGCATGACCTCTTCCGACGTGCTCGACACCTGCCTCAACGTGCAACTCGTGCGCGCCGCCGACCTCCTGCTCGGCGACATCGACCGCCTGCTCGCCGCGCTGCAGCACGCGCGCCTTCGAGCACAAGGACACGATCACCATCGGCCGCAGCCACGGCATCCACGCCGAGCCGACGACGTTCGGCATCAAGCTCGCCTACGCCACGCCGAGTTCCAGCGCGCGCCGCGACACGCCTGCGTCGCGCCCGCGAGGAGGTCGCCACCTGCGCCATCTCCGGCGCCATCGGCACGTTCGCCAACATCGACCCGCGCGTCGAAGCGCACGTCGCCCGCGAGATGGGCCTGACGCCCGAGCCGGTCTCGACCCAGGTCATCCCGCGCGACCGCCACGCCATGTACTTCGCCACGCTCGGCGTCATCGCCTCGTCGATCGAGCGCCTCGCCATCGAGATCCGCCACCTGCAGCGCACCGAGGTGCTCGAGGCCGAGGAGTATTTCTCGCCCGGCCAGAAGGGCTCCTCGGCCATGCCCCACAAGCGCAACCCCGTGCTGACCGAGAACCTGACCGGACTTGCCCGCATGGTGCGCGCCTACGCGCTGCCCGCCATGGAGAACGTGGCGCTCTGGCACGAGCGCGATATCTCGCACTCCTCGGTCGAGCGCATGATCGGGCCGGACGCGACGGTCACCCTCGACTTCGCCTTGCAATCGCCTCGCCGGCGTCATCGAGAAGCTCCTCGTCTACCCCGACAACATGAAGACGAACCTCGACAAGCTCGGCGGCCTGCACAATTCGCAGCGCGTTCTGCTGGCGCTGACGCAGGCCGGCGCTTCGCGCGAGGACGTCCTATCGCCTCGTGCAGCGCAACGCGATGAAGACCTGGGAGACGGGCGCCGATTTCCTCGCCGAGCTGAAGGCCGACGCCGACGTCGCCAGATACCTCAAGCCCGCTGCCCTCGAGGCGATGTTCGACGACGCCTACCACCTGAAGCACGTCGACACGATTTTCGCGCGCGTGTTCGGGCAGGCGTGAGGCTTCTCGAATTATTGTAGCCGCAGTCACGCTCTGCTACCGAACATTCATGCGCACCTCCGAAGTCGACATCATCATCGTGCCGGGCTACGGCGATTCCGGACCCGACCACTGGCAGTCGCGCTGGGCGCGCAATCTCAAGACCGCACGCCGCGTCACGCAGCGCGACTGGCTGCACCCGCGGCGCGACGAATGGATCGATGCGGTAGTCGAGGAAGTCAGCCGGTCGACGCGGCCCGCCGTCCTGGTCGCCCACAGCCTCGGCGTCGCAACCGTGTTGCACGCTGCCGATCAGCTCGCAGCCACCGGCAAGGTCGCCGGCGCCTATCTGGTCGGCCCCGCCGACCTGGATTGCCACGGCGACTGGCCCGACCCCGACGGCGCACGCTGGCCCGACACGATCGCCGAATTCGCACCCATGCCGACGACCCGACTGCCTTTTCCCGCCCGCGTCATCGCTTCGGCCACCGATCCGTTCTGCACGGTCGCACGGGCGCAGGCGCTGGCCGCACTGTGGGGCGCGGACGTCTCGGTAGTGGCCGACGCCGGCCACATCAACACGGCCTCGGGCCATGGTCCATGGCCCGAGGGCTTGCTCACGTTCGGCGTGTTTCTGAAGGGACTGGGCTAGGCCCCCGGCCTACTTCGTCCCCTCGATCTGCTGCACCGCCACGGCCAGCAGCTCGTCGATTTGCTTGCGGATCTCGGCATCGGCCATGGCCACGCCCTTGTCGTCGAAGTCTTTGCGCAACTTGCGAAAAACGTCTTCGTCGCCCTTCTCGGCGAGGTCCGCCTTGCGCACGGCCTTGACGTAGTCCTCGACGTCCCCGCCGCTCAGTCCGAGCTTGGCCGCAGCCCACTCTGCCAGCAGCTTGTTGCGGCGCGCCTCGGCCCGGAACTTGAGATCCTGATCGTGCGCAAATTTCTTCTCGAACCCCTTCTCGCGCTCTTCGAACGTCGTCATCTCGTTCTCCACTGTTGCGTGCCGGCAACGGCACAATCGCACCCTGGGGTTGCAGGCGCACCCGCCGGCAGCGGCTGTCCTCCGGCAGCCTTACCGCCGAACCCCAGCGAAATCAACGCGCCCCCGCACGCCCTTACCAAGTCGCCCGGAAGCCCCTTCGTTAAGATTGTTTCGCCCCCCTGGTTCGGCTAGTGTCTGGCGCATCTTTTCCGCCCCCCCCGGAGAGATGCCGGACCGATCAAAAGCGCGTTTCACCGTGCACGAACAAATGGGCCGTAGCAGACCGGGACTCGGGGGATCCGCGCACCAAGAAAACCTGCCAGAGGACCAGCATGAACAGGCGTCGCCGCATCTATGAAGGTAAGGCCAAGGTGCTTTACGAAGGTCCAGAGCCGGGCACGCTCATCCAGCATTTCAAGGACGACGCAACCGCCTTCAACAACAAGAAGCATGCGCTGATCGAAGGCAAGGGCGTGCTCAACAACCGCATCTCCGAGTACATCTTCATGCGCTTGGGCGAGATCGGCGTGCCCACGCACTTCATCCGCCGCCTCAATATGCGCGAGCAGTTGATCCGCGAGGTCGAGATCATTCCGCTCGAGGTCGTCGTCAGGAACGTCGCGGCGGGCTCGCTCTCTACGCGCCTCGGTCTTGAGGAAGGCACCCAGCTGCCGCGCTCGATCATCGAGTTCTATTACAAGAACGACCAGCTCGGCGATCCGCTCGTCTCGGAGGAGCACATCACGGCCTTCGGCTGGGCAACACCGCAGGAGATCGACGAGGTCCTCTCGCTGGCGCTTCGCGTCAACGACTTCCTCGTCGGACTGTTCCTCGGCATCGGCATCCGTCTCGTCGACTTCAAGGTCGAGTTCGGCCGGCTGTGGGAGAACGAGCAGATGCGCATCGTGCTCGCCGACGAGATCAGCCCCGACTGCTGCCGCCTGTGGGACATCACCTCGGGCGACAAGCTGGACAAGGACCGCTTCCGCCGCGATCTCGGCGGCGTGCTGGAGGCCTACCAGGAGGTCGCCCGCCGCCTGGGCGTACTGGCGGAGAACCGGCCGCCGAAAGGTGCAGGGCCCGTCCTCGTCTCCACCAATGGCCAGAAGCCCAATTGATGCGCGCGTGAGTGGTGATTGGTGAGCCGGCCGTCGCGAGTGGCACGCCATCCGGCGGCCTCACCCTCACCAACCATCACCCATTCGTCACCTCTCACCACTCGATACCGACCGGAACAATGAAAGCTCGCATCAAGATCACCCTCAAGAACGGCGTCCTCGACCCGCAGGGCAAGGCGATCCAGAACGCGTTGTCGGGCCTCGGCTTCAAGGGCGTCGACGACGTGCGCCAGGGCAAATATATCGAGGTCGAGCTGAAAGAGGCCGATGAGGCGCGCGCCCGCGAACAGGTCGAGCGCATGTGCGAGGAGCTGCTCGCCAACACGGTTATCGAGAATTACAGCTACGAGCTCAGCGCGTAGCGCGCCCGATCGCGCGCTGGCTCGCCCGCACCCTTCGCCGGTCTGCACCCTACCAGCCCGCTTGCCAGCGCCCCTATGATCGCCTAGACACACCCGCCGGGTGCTCGACACACTCGGATCATTCGTTTCTTGCGCGCGCCGACCGCCGCGCCCCGCAACATCTGGACCCGAACCATGAGCAAGCGTTCCGACCGCGCCATCGAGACTCAGAAGAAGAAGGCGCGCCGCGCCATCCCGCGCGCCAAGGTGACGCGCATCCAGGGCAACACCGCCGCCGTCCGCCGCCGCCTGAAGAAGCAAGCCGGCAAGGCCCGCGTCGCAAAGGCTTCGGCCTGAGATCCGACCCTGGCGCATCCTTCAAGCTTGTCGGGGCCTGAGCGTCAGCCGTAAGCGTCGGGCCGGAGCGTCGGGCCTGAACCCGCCGGTCTTGGCGCCCCGAACGACCCCACCGCCCTCACCTGAGGCCTTCCAGCGGCAGCCCCGGCGCGCCGGTCGCATTGCTTTGCGTCCACATCGGCGACACGATCGCCACGTACGAGCGTGACGTGCACCCAGGCCGCCGCATCACCCGCCGTTGCCACGGGCCACTCATGCGCACGACAGGACGCTCCGATGCCGACCGCGCTCCAACCCGTCACCGAACTCGTGCCGCCCACCGTTGCGCCGGCACCGGGCCCTTTGAAGCTCGTCCCCTTTCTCGTCCGCTTCCTGCGTAATCCGCTCGGCACCCTCCCCAAGCAGGTCTACGAAGAGCCGATTGTGTATTTTCGCTGGCGCGGCCCCGGCATTGCATGGGTCACCGACCCCGCGCTCACCGAACGCGTGCTGCTGGGCGAGCACGCGCGCTTTCCGAAGACCCCGCTTGAAAAACGCGTGCTCGGCCCTGCGCTTGGCGACGGTCTGTTGACCGCGGAGGGTGCGAGCTGGCGCTGGCAACGCCGCACGCTGGCTCCGCTCTTCCGACATCAAGAGCTCGTGCGCTTCGTGCCCGCCATGTCAGACGCAACCGACCGCCAAGTGGCCGACTGGCGGCGGACGGGGACCGGCACACGCCGTGTCGCGGTCGACCAAGCGATGACCGACCTGACCTACGACATCATCACGCGCACCATCCTTTCCGGCGTGGGCGCCGCCGAAGGCGACGCCATCAAGCACGCAGCCCACCGCCAGCTGTCCGTCGTCTCATGGGAGATCGCAGCCGGCCTGCTCGCCGTTCCAGAGCACGTCTGGCATCCTGGGAAGGGTCGTCTGAAGCGCGGGGCCGCCACCATGCGTGCCGTCGTCTCCGGCATTGTCGCGCGCGAACGGCGCGCGCCGTCGACAGACGTCGGCCTCCTGGCACAACTGCTTGCCGCCCGCGACCCCGACACCGGTGCGCCGCTCTCCGACAGCCAGATCACCGACAACCTCGTCACATTCCTTGTCGCCGGTCACGAGACAACGGCCAAGGCGCTGACGTGGGCGCTCTACCTGCTCGCCCGCGCACCCGAATGGCAGACCGCCGTGCGCGAGGAAGCAGCAAGCCTCCGAGCAACGCCGCAAGGCGCAGCACCGCATCTGCCGATCACCACCCGCGTTCTGAAAGAGGCGATGCGGCTTTATCCACCCGCACCGTTCGTGTCCCGGCGGGCTGCCGAGCCGGTCACACTGGGCGGCGTCGATATTCCCGCCCAGACCTTCGTCAATATTCCCATTTGGGCGATCCACCGCCACAAACGCCTGTGGCAAAGCCCGGACCGCTTCGATCCCGATCGTTTCCTGCCCGAAGCCGAAGCGCGGCTGCCGCGGACGCAATTCATGCCGTTCGGCTTCGGTCCCCGCACGTGCATCGGCAACGCCTTCGCGATGATCGAGGGCACCGTCGTGCTCGCCGGGCTCGTTCGCGGCGCACGCTTTGAAACCGACGGGCGCCACCTCCCCGAGCCTGTCAGCCGGGTCACGCTGCGCCCGCGCCACGGCATGCCGCTCGACGTGACGCCACTGTGAGGACAGCCCTGGCGCCATGATGTCCTCACCACGCGCCCGCACGCGCGCACCACGCACCGCGCACCGCCGCACGGCCGTCATCGCCAGATCCGCCGCCGGGCCCGCCGTTGTCGTGTTGCCGCTGCTCCTCGCCCTCGCCGCCCCCACCGCACGCAGCGCAGAGGTCGCGCCCCCATCACCGCTGCCGCCACCGCGAGACCTCACGCTGCCGCAACCGGCCACCCCCGCCAACACAACCAAGGCCGGACTGGAAACCGCCGACATCTGCCGTCACCACGACGCCACGACATGCCCCGGCGATCCCAAATGCGTCTGGACGGTCGTCTACGGCACGGCGCCAGGTGCGCCCACGCCCGGCTTCTGCGCACGGCGACTGACCGATGAGGAAGTGGCGCGCATCGGCCCACCGCAACTGCCTCGACTTGCCAACCCGCCCGACACACGCTGACGGACGTGGCGAGGGCTCCAAGATCCGGGAGCCGGCTCACGCCGCTAAGCGTGGCCGTAAAAGACGAAAGGGGAAGAAAGTGGTGGGCGCGACAGGGATCGAACCTGTGACCCCTACCATGTCAAGGTAGTGCTCTACCGCTGAGCTACGCGCCCCACCGTTGCACGGACGATCGACGTCGCCCATGCGCTCGCGGGAGCCCCCGTATATCGGCAACCCCCGCCACTGACAAGATGCGAATTGGAAGTCCGAATTGGAACCGGGCGCCTCTGGCGCAGGCCGTGCGACGCCGCGCGACCGCGCCCCCCAAATCAACTGGCGAACAGCGTATCGACCTCGTTGACGAGGTCCTTCAGATGGAACGGCTTGGACAGCACCTTAGCGTCCTTGGGTGCGGCCACATCGGTATTGAGCGTGACCGCGGCAAAGCCGGTGATGAACATGATCTTGAGCTCGGGGTCGATCTCACCGGCCTTGCGGGCGAGCTCGATACCGTCCATCCGCGGCATCACGATGTCCGTCAGCAGGAGCGAGAATGGCTCCTCCTTCAAACGCTCGTAGGCCTCCGCACCATTGGCGAAGGCGACCACTTCGTAGCCGGCTTTGACGAGTGCGCGCTCCAGAAAGCCACGCATGGAATCGTCGTCTTCAGCGAGCAGGATGCGGCGCGCGGGCAGGCGCGAGGGCTTTGCTGTCATGACTGATGCTTTGTTAGGACGCGAGCCATATTCGATCAATTCTTGTCTGAGCGCCAAATCTGACGCGAGTTTGGTAAACGCGCGATGAATTGTCGATACTTTCTCGTCGCGCGCGCGACGCCGTTGCGATCCCGGCACGACCGGCGGCCACGCTCGCATCCATGCACGTCCCGTGCCGCAAGCAGAGATGGACAAGCCCGCGTGGCATTGGCACACTTCCGCGCGTTATCACGAGGGACCACAGGACGCGATGACGTCCACTCGAGACCGGCGTCGGGAGCCCAATGCCGCACCGTGAGCTGAGTGCCATCGAGGCGGAGCTGACGCCACCGTTCGAAATCCGCCTGCCCGCGGAGCAAACGGTGCCGTTCGTCTTCTGCTCCCCCCACTCCGGACGCATCTACCCGGCGAGCTTTCTCGACCAGTCGCGCCTGAGCGCACTGGCGCTGCGCAAATCCGAAGATTGCTTCGTCGACGAGTTGTTCGCCGGAGTTGCCGCCCGGGGCGCACCCTTGATCGCCGCGCGTTTCCCACGCGCCTACCTGGACGTCAATCGCGAGCCCTATGAGCTCGATCCCGAGCTGTTCGACGAGCCATTGCCGCCCCATGCCAACGCGCAGTCCGTCCGCGTCGTCGGCGGCCTCGGGACCATCGCCCGCATCGTCGCCGACGGTGAGGAGATCTACGCCGACCCTCTGCCGCTGGCCGCCGCGCTTGTGCGCATCGATCGGCTCTACAAGCCTTTTCACGCAGCCCTGGCCCGCCTGATCGACGACACGCGCGAGCGCTTCGGCTATGCCATCCTGATCGACTGCCACTCGATGCCGTCCGCAACGACGGGACAACAGCGCTCCCGCGCGCCCTGATTTCGTGCTCGGAGACCGCTTTGGCGCGTCCTGCGACACGCAAGACTGACGCGCATGTCGCGGGAGGCGCTGGCCGGGCTCGGCTACGAGATCCAGCTCAACCGCCCCTATGCCGGCGGCCACATCACCGAGCACTACGGACGCCCCACGCGCGGCATCCACGCCTTGCAGATCGAGATCAATCGCGCACTCTACCTGGACGAGGCGACGCTTGCAGCCCTCGTCCGGGTTCACGAAACTCCAGTCGAGTCTCGATGCACCTGAGCGAGCGTCTCTTCCAGGACCTGCCGGAAGCCTTCGAGCGTCGCACCGCCGCCGAATGACGCCATCGCGCGAAGCGCCGCGCCACGAGCGCGATTTCCGCTCACCGGACTGCGAAAAGCACCCCAAAAAAAGAAAAGGGGCCGTTCGGGTTGCGAACGGCCCAAGTCTAGGGAGGAAACGCCCAAGGAGGGCTGCGAACGACGCAAGGCGTCGCTCACATGTAAAAGGTATGCTGCATCGCAAAAGATTGCAAGCCTTGGCTGCTGATCATTTCTGTCGCAGCCGTTCGAGACCTGGATCGCCGGTAGGCCCGCCATCGCCCTGGCGATGCGCCGAAGCATCTGGGCATGCCAAACGACCGTTTGAACGGCGCACCTCCTGATCGCCCGAAAAATAAGGGGTCGCAAGGTGCATGACAGGCAAAAGAAAAAGGGCCGTTCGGGTTGCGAACGGCCCAAGTCTAGGGAGGAAACGCCCAAGGAGGGCAGCAACGTCGACGAGGGAGGTCGTCGATGTCGCAACGCACAAATTAAGGGTGCGCTGCACCAACTTCAACCCCCACGGCGGCATGGCTGCCGAGCGTCGAAGGGGCAACTCGTACGACGCTCACCTTCGAACGCCTCGTGGGGGGAGTTGGTTCACCTGGACGCAAAAAAAGGCCGTTCGGGGTGCGAACGGCCCAAGTCCAGGGAGGAAACGCCCAAGGTGGGCAGTGACATGCAGCAAGCTGCAACGACACGAGAACCCGTATCGTTGTGTTCGCGCGAACCGTCAATTGCTCAGAGGCCGAATTTTTCCGCTGAGCGGACAGCTCCCAGACGCAGTTGCCGTTCTGCCACAAACGTGTGGCGGAACTGACAGCGAGCAGACACGCGACCGCGGACGTGCCAGCAATGGTAGACCGCCCGCAACAGTGCTAGAGGCTGAACGACCGACCGAGGCACGCGCCAGCAGGTCCCGAGATTGGCCCCGCCCCCGCGGTGCCCGCACGCGATGCCGGAGATCGCCCCAGTGACCGTCGCCAAACCAGTCCCTGCCTCGGCCCCCGCCGGCGCCTCCGGCCCCGAGCCCACCGGCTTCGACGCCCTGCTGGCCCTCGCCCACACCCTTGCTGATGCCGCCGGCGACGCCATCCGCCCGCACTTTCGTGCCCCGATCGGCGTCGACAACAAGGCTGGCGCCGGGGGGTTCGACCCGGTCACAGCCGCCGACCGCGGCGGCGAAGCGGCCATCATCCGGCTTCTGGCGACATGTGCTCCCACCCACCGGCTGCTCGGCGAGGAATATGGCACTGCCGGCGGCAACGGGCGCCACACCTGGGTCGTCGACCCGATCGACGGCACCCGCGCCTTCATCCTCGGCCTGCCGACCTGGGGCACTCTCATCGGCCTGCTGGCTGACGACACCCCGGTGTTGGGGCTCATGGACCAGCCGTATACGCGCGAGCGGTTCTGGTCGACCGCCGACGGCGCCGTCTGGCGCGACGCCTCCGGCGTCTGCCGCCCACTGGCGACCCGGCCCTGCCCGGACCTCGCCGCTGCCCACCTGGCCACCACCCATCCCGATCTCTTCGCCGCCGGCCCCGAGCGCGACGTCTTCGAGCGGCTCAAGTCCCGCGCGCGCATGAGCCGCTACGGCACCGATTGCTACGCCTATGCGATGCTGGCCGCCGGCTTCATCGACGTCGTGGTCGAGGCCGGCTTGAAACCGCACGACATCGTCGCGCTCATCCCGATCATCGAGCGCGCAGGCGGCCGCATCACAACCTGGGACGGCCGCCCGGCAACGGGCGGCGGGCGCATCCTCGCCTGTGGCGACCCGGCCCTGCACGAGGCACTCCTGGCCGACCTCAACCGTTGAGCGCCCTGCACCCGCTGGACGCCACCCCGCACGCCCCTCTACGCTTGCCCCGATCGCGCGAGCCGGACCGGCTCGCCCAACCAGCGGGGAGATGGCGCCGATGTCCGTGCCGACCTTCGATCTCAGCGGCCGCCGCGCTCTGGTCACCGGTGGTGCCAGCGGCATCGGCCTCGTCGTGGCCCGCGTCTTCCGCGAACTCGGCGCAACCGTCGCCATCACCGATATCGCCGCCGAAGCCCTCGCCCCGGCCGCCGCATCGACCGGCGCCAAATCCGTGCGCGCAGGCGACGTCACCCGCGAAGCCGACGTCGACGCCATCGTTGATGACGCGGCCCAGGCCCTCGGCGGCCTCGACACGGTCTTCAACAGCGCCGGCCTGGCCGATCAGATCACGCCGACGCTGGAGCAGTCCGCCGACCGCTGGCAACGCGTTCTCGACACCAATCTGCGCGGCACCTGGCTGGTCTGCCGCGCGGCCGGCCGCATCTTCATCGCCCAACGTCGCGGCGCCATCGTCAACGTCGGCTCGATCAACGGCACCGGCGGCTTTCCCAAGCGCACCGCTTACGGCGCGTCCAAGGCAGGCGTCATGCTCATGACACGCGCGCTCGCCAGCGAATGGGCGTCCCACAACGTCCGCGTCAATGCCGTCGCACCCGGATACATCCGCACGCCGATGGTCGACGCGCTCGCCCGCGACGGCAAGATCGACGTTGCCCGCATCAACGGCCGCACGCCGATGGGCCGCATGGGCGAGCCCGAGGAGGTGGCCCAGGCCGCCGCCTTCCTCGTCTCCGACTGGGCCGGCTACGTCACCGGCAGCGTCCTTTATGTCGATGGCGGCTGGTCGGCCTACGGCGCCGCCGGCGACGTCGACACCGCCTGAGGCTTCGGCCCGGCCGCTGTCCGACCACCGGCCCCCAACCATAGGCGACCACCACCAGCGCCCCACCACGAGAGCAGGACCCACGGCAAGTCGAAAAACGCCGCGCAAAGAACAACCTGTTGAGATCATGCCGGCGACCCTCCGGCTGACACGCGTCGGTTTACACGCCGCGGCGAATCACTCGAAAACCACCGTGCAGATCCATCGCGGCGGAGACGAGCGTGAGCCAACGCAGCACGACGATCGCACCGGTGATGACCACGGCGATGACGGCCAGCGCAGAGCCGGGTATCGCCGGATCGCCCGGAACGCGCCCGTACGTCGGCCCTCGAGCCGCCACCGGAGACAGCGCAACGGCCTGCGCCGATGAGGCACACACCCGACCAGCCGACGCGCCTCAGGCCGAGCACCTCGCCGAACTCGTGGGGCACGTCCGCGAGCGGCTACAGATCGAAGATGCCTTCGACGACGCGGCCATCCTCGCCAGCCTGATCGAGATCGCCGCCAGCGGCGAACGCAGCCAGCGCTGGAAGGCGGCCTTCAATTCCGCGCTTGGCCACTGGCTGGCGCTGCGCGGACGCGATCTCAACACGGCGCTCAGTGTGCTCGTCGCACTCCTGCCACCCGCCCGCTCATGACCCCGCACACATAAACCTACGCGCATGACGCCCCGCGCTTGACGCGAACCCGACGAACGGTCCTCACGGAGTTTTCCACCCCATGTCCAGTGCCGCCATCGATCCGCGCGTCTACCTGCTCGCCGATCACCTCGACAACATCCTCTCGTGTGGCGAGGACCTACTGGCCGCCCCGGCCGAAGCCGCGCGCGCGGCCCCTGAAGGCGCCCGCCGGCTGTTCGTGGAAACACTTCGTACCCTGGAGGTCCGCATCGTCTCGCGCGTGCTGATGGCTCGCGAGCAGGCCGAGTTCCTGCGCCGCTCCGACAAGCGCTTCGCGCCGCTGGTCTCCATGTTCCAGTCCGGTACGCTCGATCTTGCCGACGCCGCCGCCGAGCTCGCCGACAGCACCGGCCCCGACTTCCTCACCGGCAACGATGCCATCGCCTACCTGCGCAGCCGCCGCGTCATTTCGCAGGACGCTCCGGGCCTCGCCGACGGCGCGCCGCTGCTCGCGACCGAAGTTTTCGCTGTCGCCGGCACCTCATCGCTCGGCGCACTTATGGATCTGACGAGCACATTTCTCGATGCTCTGGAAGCCCACTACGATCTCTACGAAGGCACCGCTGTCGCCCGCGCGCCGCGCACCGCGTCCGCTCAACCCGCCACGGCGTCTGAAACAACCGTGCCCTCGGCCCAGGTCACGCCCTGATCAACCCGAGCCCTCGAGCACGAAAAAAGGCCGGCGCACTCGAGCGCCGGCCTTTCGCATCTATAGCACTTCAGCCTGTGATGGAATTGAAGCCGACAGGCCGCAAGGCGGCCCGGCCGGTAGGCCGCCCCCGCGGAGGCGCCGCGCGCCGCGGGCCGCGAGCGAAAAACAACAGGGTGTTTCGACGTACGTCGGAAACACTCTGACGCGCCAGAGCGACCGCATGGCCGCCCCGCGTCGGCTCAGTTGATGGACAATGCCACCTTGACCCAGGACATGTCCGACTCCGGTTGCTTGACCGGCTGCGCCTGAGCGACGGCAGTCGGCCGTGCAACAGGACCCGGCGCTGCCGACGTTACCTTGACGGAAGCGCTCTCCTCTTTTTCCTCCTCCGATGACGCCTTGGTCACCTTGATCACGCGCGCCTTTGCCTTGGCCGCGCGTGCCTCAGCCAGGCGCTGCTCGCGGGCCTTGTCCCGCTCCGCCTTCTCGCGCTGAGCCACCCGGCGCGCCGCGGCTGCCCTCTCCAGGGCCACCCGCCGACGCTCCGTGTCGAGCGCCGCCAAGGCCATCCTCTGCTCCGCACTCTTGTGTGCAGTAGCCAGCCGCTCCCCGGCATCTGCCAGAGTTAGCAGCGCAGGACGCAGCGGCATCGGCGGAACCTCCACGTCGACCGAGGCCACCGCGAACATGCTCGCGTCCCCGCCGGTCCCCGTTTGCGCAACCGGCAAGCGCGCGACTGTGGTCTCGCCCGAAGGTTTACGCACTGGATCTGGCGGCGGTGCCGCCGCCACCCGCGTTGCCGCGCCTGGCAAACCGAGCGTCTGCGCCGCATCGGCCATCGCCATTTCAAGCGTCCCGAAGCGTCCGATGTAACCCGGCACCGGCGCATAGGTCCGCCCGCGCCGGTACGTCGCCTCCGCCGCCGAGGGGGCTGCCAGGACGCGCGTGTGTACGGTCGCGACGCCGTTGTGCGCGAACCCAAGCGTCTCTGCAGCCGCCCGCGACAGATCAATCATCCGGCGCCCGTAGTAGGGCCCCGCGTTGTTGATCCGAACCACGACCGCCTTGCGCGAGCCTGGATGCCAGACCAGCACCTTAGTGCCGTCCGGCAGCACCGGGCTTGCCGCGTTGTCCGCCCGGTCGGCACGGAAATAGGCCCCCGATGAAGTCAGGTTGGAGGGGTTGTAGCGATCGCGCTTGGCGTCGTCGTAGAAGGACGCGTGCAACACGACCGTCTTGCCGATCAAGGCCCTTGTCTCCGCCAGCGTCTTGACCCGATGGCACGTGCGATTGAAGCAGTACGTCCGCCCCGGCGTCTTGGCCTCGGCCCGTGTCGAAACGCCCCCCGGCGCCAAGCCTACGGCCATGCCCGCGATGAGCATGGCCGCAAGCGGCCTTGCGCCGCCCCGGACCAGGTCCGGTACGGCGCTTGTCGAACTGCGCATCTGGATACGCTCCCTGACTGTTGCAGATGCTAGACGCACACCGGCCAGGGCGAACCCGAGGCCGGAAAATTGGCGTCGGGCGGCGTAGTAACTAAGTTTGTTAACAATGAGCCAGAGGCATTAACGATTATCGTTAACGAACGGCGTGCGCGGATTTACAGCAGGCCGCCGGCCTGCAACCTCTGCTTGAGCCCCGCGACGGCTTCCGCCAGACGCGCCTCGTCCGTCGATCGCAGCACCAGCTGGCAGCACGGCCGGTTGTCGCGCATCATCGGGTAGCTGCCCATCGGCACATCCGGGAACGCCTTCTGGTGGGCGCCGAGCGGCTCGGCCACCACGCCCTCGGGCTGCTCCAGGTCGAGCACGAAGGAATGCATCTTGCGGCCGGTACGCAGGTACTGCGTGGCATCGTCCAGCATGACCTGCATCACGCTGGGAATTCCCGCCATGGTGATGACGTTGCCGATCATGAAGCCGGGCGCCACCGACACCGAATTGCGGATCAGATGCCCGCCAACCGGCACCCGTGCCATCCGCATGCGCGCCGGCGTCGCCTCCACCCCGCGCTTCTTCCAATTCTCGAGCAGCAGTTCCGTCGCCTCGGGGTGATGATCGATCGCCACTGCGAACGCCTTGGCCACGCAGTCGGCCGTGATATCGTCGTGCGTCGGGCCGATTCCGCCTGTGGTGAACAGGTAGTCGTAGCGCGTGCGCAGCGCGTTGATGGCGGCGACGATGTCGGCCTCCTCGTCGGCGACGATGCGCACTTCCTTGAGTTGGATACCGATCGCGGTCAGGTGGTCGGCGATGTAGCCGATGTTCTTGTCCTTGGTGCGCCCCGACAGGATCTCGTCACCGATGACGAGGATGGCCGCCGTGACGACCTCGCTGGTGCCGGCGCCCGCGGCGCCTTCTGCTGTGCTGCTCATGGAAATCCCCGAGGCCTTGCCGACGCACCGGATGGACGTTGGCGGGGCGGCATCGAGGCTGCACCACCAAGCATCCGGTCGATGCATCGAATAGCCGATGCCGGGTCGCAAGGATAGAGCCGGCGCCTGTAGGCGGGCGCAACGACGCCTAACGCCAGAACAGCCAGCCCGACCGCGTACGGCCGGCATCGCCGCCGCCCACCCCAGGGGCGGTCCGCCAGGACCGGATCTCGGCCAGGGCCGCCGCGACCTTGAGTTGCAGCAGCGCCGAACCCCGTTCGGGGCTGGCGCGCCGTGCATCCCCTGTCGCCCCCAGGCTGTCCGGCACGGACCGCGACAATTCGACCAGTCCTGGCGCCACCGCCATCAATTCCGAGGTGTCGCGGATGCCGGCATGGGTCCCGATCGCCGCCGGCGTCTCGCCCTGCGAGAGTAGCAAGTCATCCCCGCCGTTGGCGCCATAATAGGCCCGCGCATTGAGCACCCTCACCCCTTCTGCGGCCCACGACGCGCTCAAGGCCGCGGCAACCGCGTCCTGCGGCGCCTGGTTGCCCCCCGAATCCCCCAGCAGCACAATCTCGCGAAAGCCATGCGCCTTGAAGCTTTCCGCCGCCGCTGTCAGCAGCGCCTTGTACGTCTCCGCCGGCACCGAGATCGTGCCTGGATACGCCATGTGCCCCGTCCGTCGCGCCGCATCGCCCTCGGGAACATAGGCGATCACGGGCGCCACCAGCGCATCACCCAGCGCGGCGGCGATCCGGCGCGCGGTCTCCGCCACGATCACGTTGTGCTTGCCCAGCGCCATGTGGGCGCCGTTCTGCTCCGTGCCCCCCGTCGGGATGATGACTGTGCGCTGGCCCGCTGCCAACCGGTCGCGCACGTCGACCCACGTCAGCTGCTCCAGCTCGACCGTATGCTCGCCGGCCAATGCCGGGAACGACGACGCGACAGAGCTGGTCAGGAGGGCAGCCAAGCCCAGGACAACGCTGCACCCTCTCACCCCCCGCCCGGAGCGGCGCGCATTCGAGGACATGACCCTTGGTCTCCACGGCTATCCACGGAAATGACGGACCAAGCTAGGCAAGGATCGTTAATCGCGCGTTGCAGCCGGCACCGACCTGCCGCTAGCTTCGCCTCATGAAGCTTCCCTCCCCCCTGCTGCGCGGCCGCCTCGTCCAGCGCTACAAGCGGTTCCTCGCCGACGTCGTGCTCGACACCGGCGAGACCGTGACGGCCACCTGCCCCAACACCGGCTCCATGATGGGACTGTGTGCGCCCGGCATGACCGTCTGGCTGTCGGAGAGCGACAGCCCCACGCGCAAGTACCGCCACACCTGGGAGATGGTGGAAGCCGACCTCGGCAAAGGGCCGTGCCGCGTCGGCATCAACACCGGCCACCCCAACAAGCTCGTCGCCGAGGCGATCGAGTCCGGTCGCATCAAGGAGCTCGCCGGCTACGCCAGCCTGCGCCGCGAGGTGAAATACGGCCGCAACAGCCGCATCGACCTGCTGCTGGAGGATCAGGCCCGTCCGCCCTGCTACGTCGAGATCAAGAACGTCCACATGATGCGCAAGGCAGGCTTGGCGGAGTTCCCCGACAGCGTCACGGCCCGTGGCGCCAAGCATCTCGACGAGCTTGCCGACATGGTCCGCGAGGGTCACCGCGCGGTGATGGTGTTTCTCGTCCAGCGCCCGGACGCCGCCCGCCTCAAACTGGCCGACGACGTCGACCCGACCTATGTCGCAGCCTTCGCCCGCGCCCGCGACGCCGGTGTCGAAGCACTCGCCCTGCGCTGCCGCCTGACCGACGACGAGATCGCCGTCGAAAAGACGATCCCGATCAAGGCCTGAGCGTAGCTTGCGACAGCCAGCGTGCCATTGACGCCACTGTGAACAGGCTTGATGTGACATCCAGCCAGCAAGCAGGCACATTTCCTAGGCTTCCAGGGAGAATGGCTGCGGTGCTTTCCCGCAACGCCGCGACGTGGTCGCGACAGTGAGATCACATCCGCGACCGCGGCCTGGAACAGACGATGGAGACCGCCATGACAACCAATCGCCGCACATTCATCCTGGCTGGCCTGACGGGTGCTCTGGCCGCCACCGCGGCCGGCCGCGCCCTCCTCGCCGCCAGCCCGTCCGGCAAGACGTTCGAGATCACCAAGTCGCCGGAAGAATGGCGCAAGCTCCTGACGCCCGCGCAGTACCAGGTGTTGCGCGAGCACGGCACCGAGCGCGCGTTCACCAGTCCTCTCGACAAGCTTTATGATCCAGGCACCTATCACTGCGCGGGCTGCGACCTGCCGTTGTTCTCCTCGGAGACCAAGTACGACAGCACCACGGGCTGGCCGAGCTTCTGGAAGCCACTCGATAACGCCATCGGCACCACCGAGGACCGCAAGTTCTTCATGGTCCGCACCGAGGTGCATTGTCGGCGATGCGGTGGCCACCAGGGTCACGTTTTCGACGACGGTCCGCCGCCGACCGGCTTGCGCTACTGCATCAACGGCGTCGCCTTGAAGTTCGTGCCGAAAGGCAAATCCCAAAGCTGAGCGGGCGCCCTTACCAGCCGTCCTCGCGCCAACCTGCCCGCTTCCCCGACCGAAGAGCACCTGATGAAACGCCTGACGATCCCCGCTGCCGCCCTCGCCATCTTCGCCGTCTTCGCCCTCTTCCACTCGATCCGGCCGATGGCCGAGCAGACCGCGCTGCCGTCGCTGCCGCCCGGCGCCGAGCTCGCGACCTTCGCCGCGGGCTGCTTCTGGTGCACCGAGAGCGATTTCGACAAGGTCCCCGGCGTGCTCGCCACGACCTCTGGCTACATCGGAGGCAAGACGAAGAACCCGACATACCGTCAGGTCTCCAGCGGCAGCACGGGCCACACCGAGGCGGTGCAGATCCAGTTCGACCCCAAGAAAGTCACCTACCGCGAGTTGCTCGCCGTCTACTGGAGAAACGTCGATGCGACCGACGCCGACGGCCAGTTCTGCGACCGTGGTGACCAGTACCGCCCCGCGATCTTTACGCACAGCGACGAACAACGTCAGCAGGCCGAGGCGAGCAAGGTCCAGGCCCAGAAGGACCTGAAGGTGAAGCAGCCGATCGTCGTCGAGATCGCCCCCGCGACGACGTTCACGGCGGCGGAAGGCTATCACCAGGACTATTACAACAAGGAATCGCTGCGCTATCAGATCTACCGCTACGGCTGCGGCCGCGACGCCCGCCTGGAAGCGTTGTGGGGCAAGAAGTAGCCGCGCCGGTCCGACAAGGCCCGACGCGCAAGAGCCCCGCACGCCACGCCGCGACAGGCCTCACACGGTCAGTACGATCTTGCCGATATGCTGGCCGCCTTCCATATGCCGGTGCGCCTCCGCGGCCTGCGACAGCGCGAACGTGCGATCGACGACCACCTTCACCCGGCCGTCGGCGAGCATCGCCAGTACGCTTTCCTCCAACTGCCGCGCGATGCCGGCTTTGAAGCCATCAGACCTGATGCGCAGCGTCGAGCCGGTCAGCGTCAGCCGCTTCAGCATCACCCGCATCATGTCAATCGTCACCTTCGATCCGGCCTGGAACGCGATATTGACGATGCGCGCGTCGTCGGCCGCCGAACGGATGTTGCGCTCCACGTAGTCGCCGCCGACCATGTCGAGAATGACATTGCAGCCCTTGCCCCCCGTCGCCTCCTTAACCGCATCGACGAAGTCTTCCGCCTTGTAGTCGACGGCCCGGTCGGCGCCGAGGTCGCGGCAGGCCGCGCACTTTTCCGGCGAGCCCGCCGTCGCGATCACCTTCGCGCCGAACGCCTTGGCGAGCTGGATCGCGGCAACGCCGATGCCACTCGTACCGCCGTGCACCAGGAGCCAGTCGCCGGATTTCAGCCCACCGCGCTCGAACACGTTGTGCCACACCGTGAAGAAGGTCTCCGGCACGCCCGCCGCCTCGATCATCGAAAGGCCGGCAGGCACCGGCAGGCACGCGCCCTCGTCGGCAAGACAGATAGCCGGCGTAGCCGCCCCCGTTGACCAGCGCCATCACCGGCGCCCCGACTGCGAACCGCGTGGCCGCGCTGCCCATGCCGGCGACGTGGCCCGCCACTTCGAGCCCCGGGATCTCCGAGTGCCCCTTCGGTGCGGGATAAAAGCCCTGCCGCTGCACCACGTCGGGCCGGTTGACCCCGGCCGCCACCACCTTGATCAGCACCTGGTTGGGCCCCGGCACGGGAACCGCGCCCGTCGTCGGCTGCAGCACATCCGGTCCACCCTTGCCCTCGATCTTCACCAGCGGCATGGTCTCGGGCAGTGCAGTCATCTTCGGTCTCCTCGTCCTTCGCGACAGTGTCGGAGCATGGGGTGAGTGGCGGGCGCGGCGGCGACCGTGCCCGAGAACCGCGCCGGCGACAAGCAACGGCGCAATCGGGAGGCGGACATGGATTGGGACGACGTCAGGCCACCACCGCAGAAGGCGCCGACGCTTGGCGAGGATCTGACGCGGATGGGCGTCGCCGATCTGGAGGCTCGCATCAAGGCACTGGAGACCGAAATCGCCCGCGTCAGGACGGAACTCGAAACGAAGCGCAAGCACGAGGCCGCCGCCGACGCCCTCTTCAAGAGGTAAACGACGTCTTGCTGCATTGGATCGAATGCGATCGATCCTGCTGCGCGGCGCGAACGTCCCCATCGCGCGACACTCGTTTACGCAGCGTTAGCCCTCTGCAGCTATGGTTAGTGCCATCCAGTCTCCTGGATCGGAATGGCACTGCCGTTCTGTTTGACGCCTCCCTGTTAACTCCTGAGCCGCTTCAATGAAGCGGCTCTTTCTTTACCGGCCATAGGCCGACCGAACGATCGCCCGGTAACCGCCTTCAATGGAACACGGCATTACCACTGGCCACCCGACAACCGCGCGTGATAAACATGAAAGAAGTGTTTCTCTCTGTTTTGAAGTCGGTCATGGGCAAAAGTGGCAGCGTATCCGGTCATAACGGAACGGTCTCCTTCGGAGAGCGTTTTCAGGCGTCTGAGCAGTTCGACGCCATCTTCAAGCAGGGCATGGGGCTCGTCGAGCGCACGGCCGCCTATCTCGACGGCGCCGGCCGCGCAGAAGCCAAGGCGCTGAAGCCGCCCGCAAGCATGGTCTACGCGACCGAGAGCATGCGGCTGACGACACGCCTCCTCGAGCTGGCCTCCTGGCTGCTCATCCGCCGCGCCCTGAAGGAGGGCGAGATCACCAACGAGGAGGCGCGTCGCAAGCGCCAGCGCATCAAGCTCAAGACGCTTGGGCGCCCGTCCCACATCCGCTCCTGGGACGATCTGCCCGAGAACCTGCGTCATCTGATCGAGGCGAGCTTCGCGCTGCAGGACCGCATCATCCAGATCGATCGCGCGATCGAGAACGACGCGACCGCCGAGACGCCGGCCGAGCCGGCACTGGCCAACCCCGTCGCCCAGCAGATGATGATGCTCAAGGCCGCCTTCGGCCGCTGACCGCCGCTGAGCGGTTCGCACACGACCCCCAAAAGCGAAAGCTGCCGGTCAACCGGCGGCTTTGTCGTATTGGCAATCTCGGACCACCAGCCTTGAGCCGTGCCGACGAACGCGGCGCAGCCCGATCGCCGACCAGGCCGCCGCCCGACAACCGCAATAGGCTTTAGAACAGGCCTTCGAACTTCTTCTTGAAGCGCGACAGCCGCCCGCCGCGATCCGAAAGGCGCGTCTCGCCCCCCGTCCAGGCCGGATGCGTCGAGGGATCGATGTCGAGCTGCAAGGTGTCGCCCTCGCTGCCGTACGTCGAATAGGTCATGAACTCGGTCCCGTCGGTCATCACCACCTTGATCTGGTGATAATCGGGATGGTCGATGTCTTTCTTCATCGCGAGGCGCCTTCTCAGCCAGTTGCCAGCGCAGCCGCGTGGGGGATGAAGCGAACGGAGCGATCTCTCGCCGGACGTCCGGGCCCCGTGTCGCAGCGCGCGGGAAGCAATTCGGAAGCGGTTGCTATACGGGATTGGCCGATCCCGCGCAAGCACGCCCGTTACCCCCAGCTCCCAGACCCGCCGCCTTGGCGGGGGCACGCTTTGCCGCAGCGCCCCCCCCGCTCCACCGCCAAGGCTTGAGCCGCGGCGGCCTTCGGGGCATGGTCCGCCGGCACATCGATCCGCCGAGCCAGGAGACGACAGCACGTGACCGACGCCGCCCGACCCGGGACCGACGCCGCCGCCGCCGGCCCCGCCGCCGCTTCCGCACAGGGCGACGCCAAGTCCGGCCGGCCGTCCATGCGCCCGCTGATGGCCCTGAAGCCTTATCTCGGCCGCCATCCCGGCATGCTGGCCGCCGCAGGCATCGCCTTGGTCGTCTCCGCGCTCGCCATGCTGACGGTGCCGATCGCCGTGCGCCGCATGATCGACTTCGGTTTCACCTCGGGCGACGGCACGCTGATCGATCGGTACTTCCTGACCCTGATCGGCATCGGCGTCATCCTCGCGATCGCCAGCTCCGCACGCTTTTATTGCGTCAACTGGCTGGGCGAGCGCGTCGTCGCCGACCTTCGCGCCGACGTGTTCCGGCATATGTCGCGCCTGGGCCCCGCATTCTACGACCGCGAGCACTCCGGCGAGGTGATGTCGCGCCTGACCGCCGACACCACGCAGATCAAGGCGGCCGCCGGCACCGCCATATCGCAAGCCCTGCGCAACGCCATCATGCTGATCGGCGCGCTCTCCATGATGATCGTCACCAGCCCCCGGCTGTCCATGCTGGTGCTCGTCGCCATCCCCGTCATCGTGCTGCCCCTCGTCGGCATAGGTCGCATGGTGCGGCGCCTGTCGCGCCAGGCTCAGGACAGTCTGGCCGAAGCGTCTGCCTATGCGGCCGAGAACCTCGGCGCGGTACGCACGATGCAGGCCTTCGGCCACGAGGCGGCCGTCGCCGAGCGCTTCGGCGGCGCCGTCGAGCGCGCCTTCGAGGCCGCCCGCGCCCGGCTGCGCGCCCGCGCCGGGCTGACGGCTCTCGCCATGTTCCTCGTCGTCACCAGCATCGTCGGCGTCTTGTGGGCCGGCTCCGCCGCCGTCATCGACGGCAGCCTGACCGGCGGCCGGCTCGGCCAGTTCGTGCTCTATGCCTTGTTCGCTGCCGGCGCGCTCGCCGAGCTGTCGGAAGTCTGGGGCGAGGTCTCCCAGGCCGCCGGCGCAGCCGAGCGCTTGTCTGAGCTGCTTTCGATCACGCCGGAGATCCGTTCCCCCGCAACCCCGGTCGCCCTGCCAGCCCCGCCGGAGGGCCGCGTCGCCTTCGAAGGCGTCACCTTCGCCTACCCGACCCGCCCCGACACCCCGGCACTCGACGATCTCTCCTTTGCCGTCAAACCCGGCGAGACCGTCGCGCTCGTCGGCCCGTCGGGTTCGGGCAAGTCGACCATCTTCAACCTGATCCTGCGCTTCTACGACCCCCAGCGCGGCATCGTACGTATCGACGGCGTACCCGCCGCCTCCGCCGACGTCGCCGCGCTGCGCGCCCGCGTGGCGCTCGTGCCCCAGGACCTCGCCCTGTTCGCCGATACCGTCGCCGAGAACATCCGCTACGGCAGCCCCACGGCGACCGACGCCGACATCAAGCGCGCAGCCGAGGCCGCCCAGGCCGCCGAGTTCATCGGCCGCCTGCCCGACGGCTTCGCCACACGTCTGGGCGAGCGCGGCATCCAGCTCTCCGGCGGCCAGCGCCAGCGCATCGCCATCGCACGCGCCGTCCTGCGCAATGCCCCAATCCTGCTGCTCGACGAGGCAACGAGCGCGCTCGACGCGGAGAACGAAGGACTGGTGCAGCGGGCGCTGGAGGACGTGATGAAGGATCGCACGACGCTCGTCATCGCGCACCGCCTGGCCACCGTCCAAAAGGCCGACCGAATCCTCGTGCTCGACAAGGGTCGAATCGTCGAGGAGGGCACGCACGCTGAACTGACCCGCAAAGGCGGCGTCTACCAGCGGCTGGCAAGCCTCCAGTTCGCTGCCGGCCACGCACCCTGAGGCTTGTCGTCGCCCACAATCCTTGCCGCCACGCACACCTGCGGCGACCGCTTGACTTCACCCCTTCGAAACCTTATTCGACTAGCTCTCATCGAGGACCGGCTCAGCCGGTCCTTTGTGCTGCGGGAGTAGCTCAGTTGGTTAGAGCGCCGGCCTGTCACGCCGGAGGCCGCGGGTTCAAGTCCCGTCTCTCGCGCCATCCTTCCTTCGACCAGTAACGGTACCTTTCGCGTCCGCGCCCGCCGCGGCGCCCGCCGTTGCTTTGGCGCCGTCCCCGTGGCGGCCATCCCTGTGGCCGACTGCCGCTGGCGCGGCTGAGCCACTGCGTCGGGTTGCGCAGCCCCGGCGGCTGGGCTAACAGACGTCACGTCGAGTGCTGCACCTTCGCCCACCGTTTCGGTCGCTTCCGGCCACGGCCGTCCCACATGGGATCAGGTCCGCATCCAAGCACCGAGCGCGGACCGTGGAGGCAAACCGCCAGCGCTCGCCATCGGCCACGGGACCCGCATGAACCAGCTCCTGCCCACCCTCACCCCCGATCTCATCCAGACCTACCTGCCGATCGTCGTGTTTCTCGGCGTGGCGCTGGTCATCGGCGCGGCACTGCTGATCGCGCCGTTCCTCGTCGCCGTGCAGAATCCCGATCCCGAGAAGGTGTCGGCCTACGAGTGCGGCTTCAACGCCTTCGACGATGCGCGCATGAAGTTCGATGTGCGCTTCTATCTGGTCGCGATCCTGTTCATCATCTTCGACCTCGAGATCGCCTTCCTGTTTCCCTGGGCGGCCGCCTTCCGCGAGATCGGACTGTTCGGCTTCTGGTCGATGATGGTCTTCCTCGCCGTGCTGACGATCGGCTTCATCTACGAGTGGAGCAAGGGAGCGCTCGAATGGGATTGATCGTTCCGCCTGACAGCCCAGTTCTCGACAAGCTGCGCGAGGGCGCCGGCGTGCCGGCCATGTCGCGCCAGCGACCCGTACTTCACCGAGATCAACAACGAGCTCGCCGACAAGGGCTTCCTCGTCACCACGACCGACGATCTCATCAACTGGGCGCGCACCGGCTCGCTGATGTGGATGACGTTCGGCCTCGCCTGCTGCGCCGTCGAGATGATGCAGGCCTCGATGCCGCGCTACGATCTCGAGCGCTTCGGCTTCGCCCCGCGCGCATCGCCCGCGCCAGTCCGACGTCATGATCGTCGCCGGCACGCTGACCAACAAGATGGCGCCCGCCCTGCGCAAGGTCTACGACCAGATGCCGGAGCCGCGCTACGTCATCTCCATGGGCGTCGTGCGCCAACGGCGGCGGCTACTACCACTATTCCTATGCCGTCGTGCGCGGCTGCGACCGCATCGTGCCCGTCGACATCTACGTGCCCGGCTGCCCGCCGACGGCGGAGGCGCTGCGTCTACGGCGTCCTGCTGCTGCAGCGGAAGATCCGCCGCACGGGCACGATCGAGCGCTGAGCCGGCACGCACCCGCACGGACGTCCTCAGAGCCCACACGGCAAGGCCCGCCATGACCGCAGCGACCGCAGCAGACCTCGACGACACCCTCGGCCAGCAGATCCGCGACCCACTTCGGCGACCTTCGCGCATCACGAGCGACGATCGCCCATGGCGAGCTGACCGTGACCGTGCCCGCGACCGCATCCTCGAGGTCCTGAACCATCTGCGCGACGACGCCGGCCTGCCGCTTCGAGGTGCTGATCGACATCTGCGGCGTCGACTGGCCGGAGCGCGCCAACCGCTTCGACGTCGTCTACCACCTGCTCTCCCCGCGCCATGCACCAGCGCATCCGCGTCAAGACTGATGACCGACGAGGACGACACCCGTGCCCAGCGCGATCGCCGTCTATCCCGCCGCCAACTGGTACGAGCGGGAGGCCTACGACATGTACGGCATCCTGTTCGCCGACCACCCCGACCTGCGCCGCCTCCTGACCGACTACGGCTTCCAGGGCTATCCGCTGCGCAAGGACTTTCCCGCTCACCGGCCACGTCGAGGTGCGCTACGACGACGAGCTGAAGCGCGTCGTCTACGAGCCGGTGCGCCTCACCCAGGAGTTCCGCCGCTTCGATTTCGAGAGCCCCTGGGAAGGCACCGATTACATCCTGCCCGGCGACGAGAAGGCGAGCGGCCAGCCGCCCGGGAAAGCGTGATGCGCGACACCCTCAAGGCGGGCCTGACCCACACCGAAGCGTTTCCCGTCACCCCGGCGACGACCGTGCCGAAGCTGCCGATCGAGGCCGCCGTGCTCAGCGCGATGCCGGCCGTGCTCGCCACGCCCTCCATGATCGCCATGATGGAAATCGCCTGCACCAAGCCTGATCGGCCAGCACACCGACGACGGCGAAGGCAGCCTCGGCATCGGCGTCTCCACGACCCATCTCGCCGCCACGCTGCCCGGCCAGACGGTTACCGTCACCGCCGAGGTGGTGGAGGTGACCGGGCGCAGAGTCGCCTTCAAGGTGCAAGGCCCACGACGGCATCGACACGATCGGCGAGGGCCGCCACGAGCGCATGGTCGTGCCCTGGAACAAGGTCGCCGCCGGCCTTGCCGCCAAGGCAGCGAAAGCGGGCGTCGCGCCCCTCGAGAGCTAACGGAAATCCGCAACGATGGCTGAAACCGACATCCGCCAGTTCAACATCAACTTCGGTCCGCAGCATCCAGCCGCCCACGGCGTGCTGCGCCTGGTGCTGGAACTCGACGGCGAGGTCGTCACGCGCGTCGACCCCCACGTCGGCCTACTTCACCGCGGCACCGAGAAGCTGATCGAGACAAGCACCTATCTCCAGGACATCGGCTACTTCGACCGCCTCGACTACGTCGCGCCGATGAACCAGGAGCACGCCTTCTGCCTCGCGGTGGAAAAGCTGCTGCGGCCTCGACGTGCCGCGCCGCGGCCAGTTGATCCGCGTGCTCTTCTCCGAGATCGGTCGCCTCCTCTCCCATATCCTGAACGTCACGACCCAGGCCATGGACGTCGGCGCGCTCACGCCCGCCGCTGTGGGGCTTCGAGGAGCGCGAGAAGCTGATGGTGTTCTACGAGCGCGCATCGGGCAGCCGCATGCACGCCAAGTATTTCCGCTTCGGCGGCGTCCACCAGGATCTGCCCCCCGAGCTGATCGACGACATCTACAAGTTCTGCGATCCGTTCCTGAAAGTGTGCGACGACATCGAGGGCCTGCTGACCGACAACCGCATCTTCAAGCAGAGGAACGTCGACATCGGCGTCGTCAGCCTGGAGGAATGCTTCGCGCTTGGCTTCTCCGGCGTCATGGTGCGCGGCTCAGGCGCGGCCTGGGACCTGCGCAAGGCCGCAGCCCTACGAGTGCTACGCCGATCTCGATTTCGACATTCCGATCGGCAAGAACGGCGACTGCTACGACCGCTACCTCATCCGCATGGAGGAGATGCGCCAGTCGATCCGCATCATGAAGCAGTGCTGCGACCTGTTGATGAGCGCGGAGGGCTCAGGCCCGCACGTCTCGCCAGGACAAGAAGGTGGTCCCGCCCAAGCGCGCCGAGATGAAGCGCTCGATGGAGGCGCTGATCCACCACTTCAAGCTCTACACCGAAGGCGTCCACGTACCCGCCGGTGAGGTCTATGCCTGCGTCGAAGCGCCCAAGGGCGAGTTCGGCGTCTATCTCGTCGCCGACGGCTCCAACAAGCCCTACCGCTGCAAGATCCGCGCGCCGGGCTTCCCGCACCTCGCGGCGATGGACTACATGAACCGCGGCCACATGCTGGCCGACGTCTCCGCCATCCTCGGCTCCCTCGACATCGTCTTCGGCGAGATCGATCGATAGGTCTGCAAACGTCGGCATCGAGTGCGCGGACGCTGCCTTATCCCTGCACCCAGCGCCAAGCCGTGTCCTTCTTCTCGACACGGCCCAGGCCCGGCCACGGCAGGTGATAGCCGAGCAGCGCGATCTTGTCGGTCGCGAGCTGGTCCAGCAGCTTCTTGCGCGTCGCAACACCCTGGTCGGGATCGAGATCCGGCCCCCAGCGCCACTCCGGCTTCTCAAACGACACGATCGATTGCGACAGTGCATCCCCGCCGATCATCAGGCTTTCGCCACCGACCTTGACGTGGATCGACGCGTGTCCCGGCGTATGTCCGGGCGTATCGACGAGCCCGACGCCGCTGACGATCTCGGTCCCCGGATGCACCGCGTCGATGCGCTCCTCGATCTGCTTCATGCGCCGCTGCGTGCCCGCCGCCATGCCTTCCATCGCCGCCGGCACGAGCTTTTCGACCCCCGGCTTCAGCCAGAAATCGCGCTCGCGGTGCGTCATGACGTGACGCGCCTTGGGGAACAGGGAGCCGTCGCCCAAGGGATCGATGACGCCCCACAGGTGATCGGGATGACCGTGCGTGAAGACGACGTGCGTGATCGATTCCGGCGCGATGCCTGCCGCCCCCAGCCGGTCGGGCAGTTTGCCCAATGTCGGGACGAAATCGGGGCCCGCGCCGGTATCGATCAGGATACGGGCGTTGCCCGTCTCAACGATCGCCACGTTGACCTGCGCCAGCAGTGCCCCGCCCGACAACGCCGGCGCCAGAATCGTTTGCCGATACTCTTCCAGCGTGGTCGGCAGCACGAACGACAGCGGCAGCGTCAATGAACCGTCGGAGACGACCGTGATGGTCGCCTTGCCGACGGTGAAGCGGTGCGCGCTCGCCTGGGCGCGCACCCCCGTCGCAAGTCCAAGCCCGGCCAGGGGCGCAAGCGCCGTGGCCGCGGCAACGCCTGTCAGAAATCCACGCCGATCGACGCCCGCGCCGTCCGTCGTGCCCTCTCGCCGTTGCCGCATGCCCTTGCCTCCCCGTGCCTGGCGGGTGGGGCCGCAGAACCCCGTCAGCCGAAGATGTCGGCGACGATGCCCTGATACCAGCCCATGTTCTCTTCCTGAGTCTGCTTGCGCAGGCCCGCATCTTCCTTCGTCTTCGAGATGAAGCTCTCGGTCGACGCGATCTTGCCGTCCTTGGGCTCATAGCGCCCGCCGACCTTCACCGTATCGTCGGTTTCGATCAGCGACCAGCACGTATTGGCAAACCGCGGCGGGAAGGTCTTCGACGTCGTCAGCTCGCCGCGGATCATCATGGCAGCGACCTTGGCCTGGCTGTTGGCGGAGAATGCCGACTTCGGCATATCGCCAGCAATCGAAGCGTCGCCGAGCACGAACACGTTGGCATCCATCTTCGACTTCATGCTCTCCGGCAGGATCGGGCACCAGCCCGACGCATCGGCAAGACCCGCATCGCGCGCGATCTGGCCGGCCATCTGCGCGGGGATGACGTTAACGAGCGCGGCGTTCTTGTAGGTCTCAAAGCCTGTCACCACCGTTCCCGTCTTCGGATCGACGGACTTCACGCCCGAGTGGATGCCCGGGCCCATCCATTCCACCATGCCGGGGTAGTGCTTCTCCCAGCCCTCCTGGAACAGGCCCTGCTTGGAGAACTTGTCCTTGGGATCGATGACGATGATCTTCGACTTCGTCTTGCCGGCCTTCTTGAGGGCGTGCGCCATCATCGACACGCGCTCGTAGGGACCCGGCGGGCAGCGATAGGGATTGGGCGGCGCGATCATCAAGATCAGCCCGCCATCCGGCACCGCGTCGAGCTTGGCCTTGAGCAGTTGCGTCTGCGGCCCCGCCTTCCAGGCATGCGGCATCGCCTCCTCGTGCTCTTTGCCCCAACCCGGCACGCTGTCGTACTTCAGGTCGATACCGGGCGTGACGACCAGCCGGTCGTAGGCCACCGTGCTGCCGTCGGCGAGCTTCACCTGCTTCTTGTCGCGATCGATCGAAGCCGCCATCTGGTGCACGACCTTGACGCCCTGGGCCGCCAGCTTGTCATAGCCGTGGGTGATCTCCTCAAACGACTTGTAGCCGCCGAGATAGAGGTTGGAGTGGAAGCAGGTCGTGAACTTCTTGGCGGGCTCGATCAAGGTGACGTCGACGGCACCCTTGGAGTCCTTGGCGACATACCGCGCCACCGTTGCACCGCCTGGACCGCCACCGATAACGACCAGGCGCGGCTTCGCCTGGGCGATGACGGGAACCGCCAGCGGCCCCATGGCCAAAGCTGCACCCGTGCCGGCCGCCATGCCGCTGAACTTGCGTCTGGAAATCATTCTACTTCTCCTCCACTTGCGATCCCGGACCGTTTTCTCTCCACGGCCGCACGATCCCGACGGTACGCGCACCGTCACTTCCCTTGGGGTAACCCCAGCGATTCGAAATAGGCAGCCAGCGCCTCGATCTCCTCGTCAGAGAGCCGGCCCGCAATCGTCTGCATAATGGCATTGTCGCGTTCTTTGCGGCGATAGGAATCCATCACCGCCTTGAAGGCGTCCTGCGGCCAGCCCGTGATCGAGGGAATGCCCGAGGCTTCCCCCGTCCGCCGGTGGCAGGTGACGCACTCGCCCGAGAGGTATTCGCCGAACGCGGGATCCCCGGCAACAGCCGGCCCGCTGCCCGCGACCACGAGGACCAGCGCTAGCGCCAGCCCGAGCACCGGCAAGCCGCTTCGCGTCCATGAGCGCCGTACGAAACGTACGTCAGGCATCGCCTCCTCCCTTGAGCAAGCCGGCGCGGCCTTGGCGGCCGTCACGGTGCGGCCCGCATGGCGGTCCGCACAGCGGCATATGTTGGGACGCGGCAGCCGGCGGCTTGATCGCCCGCTCCTAGCGTCCATCGTTCGTCAGTCGACGCGCGGCGCCGTCTTCGATTCCGGCGTCACGTCGAGCACAGCCGCCCTGTTCAGGACCTCGACCTTGGTCTTGCAGTTGGTCATGCAGGGCTTGCGATTCCAGAACGCCTTTTCGGAAGTCTCCCGATCGTCGTCGTAGAACTGCGCCACGTTCGGCATTTTGATCGACGTGAACGTCTTTTCGTTGAGCTCGAAATTGGCGTCCTTGATGACGTCGTTCATCTGCAGCAGATACGCCGTCAGCGCATAGGTCTCGTCGGCCGTCAGCGACTGCGCGTCGCCGAACGGCATGGACCGGCGGATATAATCGAACACGGTCGAGGCATAGGGCCAGAACGACCCGATCGTCTTATCCGGGCGGTCGGCCTTAAGCGTGCCCTGCCCGCCAGCCAGCACTGGCCAGCGATCGCGGCCCTCGCCGAAGTCGCCATGGCAGGAGGCGCACCGCTCCAGGAAGATCGTCTCGCCCTGCGCAGCTGTCCCCTTGCCCACCGGCAGGCCCTGCCCGTCCGGACGCACGTCGATGTCCCAGGCGGCGACTTCCTTGGGCGTCGCCTCGCGACCGAGCCCGAGCTTGCCCGCTTGCGCACCCGTCGCAAGCGCTGCAGTCAGCAGGAACGCACCTGCGAGCTTAAGAGATTTCGACATTCTCGACGTCTCCGTTCGCACGCACCAGCCAGGTCTGGATGCCGTTGTTGTGATAGATCGAGTTGACGCCACGCACCTTGCGCAGCTCATCCTTCGTCGGTTGTACGTAGCCGGTGGAATCGTAGGCGCGCGACTGGATCATCAGCTCCCGCCCGTCCCAATCGAAGTCGACGTAGAACCGCGTCAGCGACGCCTCCAGCACCGGCCCGTCAATGCGCGCCTCCTGCCAGTTCCGGCCGCCGTCGATCGTCACGTCGACGCGCTGGATCGTGCCACGGCCCGACCAGGCGAGCCCCGCCAGAACCTGGCGGCCCTTGCCCCCGCGCATCGGCGCCTGCGGCGACGGGTTCGTCACCACCGACTTGGCATCCATGAAATAGGTGAACCTGCGTGAGCGCCCATCCGCCAGCAGATCGGTGTACTTCGACGTCTCCTCGCGCGCATGCCACGGCTGGTCGCCGACCTCGATGCGCCGCAACCACTTGACCCACAGGTTGCCTTCCCAGCCCGGGATCACCGCGCGCACGGGATAGCCCTGCTCCTCGCGCAGCGCCTCGCCGTTCATCTTGAAGGCGAGCAGCACGTCCTTCATGGCCTTCTCGAGCGGCAGCGACCGGTTCATGCCGGCACTGTCGCCGCCTTCCAGCATCAGCCACTTGGCATTCGTCTTGACGCCGGCCTCTTCCAGCAGGTCCTTCAGCCGCACGCCCGTGTACATCACGTTGTGCACCATGCCGTGCGTGAACTGGCAGCCGTTGAGCTGCGCCCCGCGCCACTCCATGCCCGAGTTCGCCGCACATTCCAGAAAGTGCACCCGGTTGTAGCGCGGGAACCGCTTGAGATCGTCGAGCGTGAAGATCAGCGGCTTGTCCACGAGGCCGTTGATCATCAGCCGCCAGTCGAGCGGGTTGACCGTCGCCGTGCCGCCGTGATGGCGCTCAAAGCACAGCCCGTTCGGCGTGATGATGCCGTCCAGCTCGTGCAGCGGCGTGAAGTTCACCGAACTCTGCCGCGAGGCCGTCAGCCACTCCACGTCCCGGCGCACCACGTGCGCCTCGAACTTCGACGGCTTGCCGTAGGGATGATCGGCCACGCCGTCGCCCAGAACCTTCGACCAGTCGGCCACGTTGGGCGGCTGGTTCTTGGGGTTGGCAACGATCGGTTTGGCGCCCTTGTCCTGCGCGAGTGCTGCGCCCGCGCCGACGGCCGCCAGGCCGGTTGCGCCAGCGCCGGCTGCCAGGAACTTGCGGCGCGACAGCCTGCCGTCCTGTGTCTCAGAACGATCGCCCATCGATGATCCTCCGTAAACTCGCCTTGCGTTTTCGTTTCTCGCCTCAGTCGCCGCGCACCTTCACGGCGTCCGTCGGCTTCAGATCGACGGTCTTCACCGCCGCCAGATGCTTGGCGACCACCTCCCAGATCGGTGGCCCCTCCGTACCCTGGTTGATGCTGGCCCAGCCCGCGACCACGTACTCGCGCGACGCATCGAGCGGCTGGCCGCTCTTCAACAGCGTCATGCCGGAAATACGGTTGCCGACCTTGGCGCTGACGTCGATCGTGAAGCCGAGACCGCCCGTGCGAACCATGTCGCCGCCCTGCTGATAATAGGGATCGGGATTGAACAGGTTGTCGGCCACGTCCTCCAGCACCTCCTTGAGGCGCTCGCCCGTCATCTTGATGCGGTAGCAGTTGGGGTACGTCATCGCACACGCATTGGTGACGTCCTCGAACGTGATGTCCTGCCCCGGCAGCAACGTCGCGCCCCACCGGATGCCCGGCGACAGCGCGATCTCCGCGTCGCGCTCCTTGAGCATCGCATCGCAGAACAGATCGTCGAGCGTGCCCGCAAAGTTGCCGCGCCGGTAGAGCAGCGACGACGTCTTGCCCAGCACCTTCCCAAGCTCCGCCTTGTAAGGCGCGCGATGCTTCTCGATCACGGCCGCCACCTCCGCGTCGCCCTTGATCGCGTCGGCGAACACCGGGATCAGGCGGTAGCGGAAGCCCTTCACTTCCTTGCCCTGCACGTCGAGGTCGAGTCGCGACACGAACTTGCCGTGCGAGCCTGTCGACACCATCAGCGTCTTGCCGATCTGCGTCACCTCAGGCACCGCGTCGTGCGTGTGCCCGGTCAGAATGACGTCGATGCCCTTGACGTTGGCGGCGAGTTTCTTGTCGACGTCGAAGCCGTTGTGCGACAACAGCACGACCAGATCGGCGCCCTTCGCGCGGGCACCCTCGACCTCCTTGGCCACGTCCTCCTCGCGGATGCCGAACGTCCACTTCGGAATCATCCAGCGCGGATTTGCGATCGGCGTGAACGGGAACGCCTGCCCGATGACGGCGATCTTGACGCCGTTCTTCTCGAACATCTTCGTCGCCTCGAACACGCGATCCTCGAACTCGGTGTCGCGGATGTTCTGGGCGAGGAAGGCAAAACCGATGCTGTCGGCCAGCGCCTTGACCCGTTCCGCGCCCAGCGTGAACTCCCAGTGGCCGGTCATCGCATCGGGCTTCAACAGCGCCATGGCGTCGACCACGTCCTGCCCTTGCGTCTTCAGCGACGTCCAGCTGTTGGTCCACGTGTCGCCGCCGTCGAGCAGCAGGCACTTGCTGTCGCCGCGCTCTGCCCGGATGCCCTTGACGAGCGTCGCGATCCGGTCGAGCCCGCCCATCCGGCCATAGGATTTCGCCAGCGCCGCGTAGTCCTGGTCGCTCAGCGCGTAGGCCGCGGCCGTGCCCGGCTTGATGTCGAACCGCTTGAGGAAGTCGCCGCCCGTGATGTGCGGCACCTGGCCCTTGGCGTCGCCCACGCCGATATTGACGGTCGGCTCGCGGAAATTGACCGGCACCAGCATCGCATGGATGTCGGTCAGGTGGATCAGCGTCACGTTGCCGAGCGGATCGAACTTCAACAGATCCGCTTCCGACAGCTTCTCCTGCGCTGCAAGGCGCCCCAGGCTGCCGCCGACCGAACCAACGATGGCGGATGCCGCCAAGGCTGCCTGTACGAACTCACGCCTCGAAATCATCAGCTACGTCCCTGGACCGTTGGAGCCGGGCGCGCCGACTGTCTGCGACGGCGCCGCCCTTGAAACGTCTGGATGAAAAGCCCGTCGCCAGCCCACGACATTTGAATGTCAGAATATATTAGGCGCGCTACCGGGCCGAAACAGACAAGGCCGGCCGCTTTGCGCGCCCGGCCTCGTGGAAAGTTCAGCTGACGGTGATCGGCTTGTCGGCCTTGTAGACACTGCCGTCGTCGTCCAGCCATTCGAAGGTGAACGTGCCCGACTCCGTCGCCTTGACATAGAAGGCCTGATACGGATTGGCCGAAATCGCGGGGTGCATGTCGACCCGCAGGACTTCCTTGCCGTTGAACTTCAGCGTGAACTGCTTGATGATCTTGCGCGGGATCGGATTGCCCTTGGAATCCTTGCGCTGCCCGCTCTCCATTTCATGGCTGATGAGCGTCTTGACCTCGATGACTTCGCCCTTCTTGGCAGTGGCGGGGATGCGGATGCGCGGCGTACGGTTGGCCATGGTGATCTCCTCGAATTTGGGGGGCGGTGGCGGAGTGAAGCTGATCTGGGCGGGCCCCGCTCGGGGCCTCTGCCGCGCGTCAGCCGCCGCAGCCGCCGATCGTCACCTTCACCTCTTTCTTGACCCCGTAAACGTCACCGTTGGACATCTCGGCATAGACGTGAACGTTCTGCGTCGCGGCGAGACGGATGCGGATCTGACCGGCCGCCTTGGGCATCATCGGCGTGAAATGAAACGCCGCGACCAGCGGATTGGGGTTGCCTTCCGCGAACACGTGGACCTGCTTGACGTAGTCGTTGTCCGTCATCGGGCTCTCGACCTCGAAGGACAGTGGTACCACGAGGCCGTTCTCTGCGATCGACGGCACGTCGAGGTTGATCTTGCCGTCCTTGACGGCCTTGCCGCCAAACACCTTCTTGACTTCGGCCGCCACCTGATCCGGTCCGGCAAATGCCAGCGTCGGCAGGGTTGCAACAGCAAGGCCGACACCGGCCGCGCGCAGAACGTCGCGGCGATTGAGAGCGGTGCGAGCGAGGGTCATTCCAATCCTCCCAGATTGACAGCCACCTCTGCGGGCGTCGCGGGTGCGCTGTGAGCATCCGTCAATATGTGCATTGTCATATGGCCATATTCAAATGTAAAGTGGAAAGAGGTCGTAGACACACAGGTCCGTCGAACGCCCATGGTGTGGCACGACCCTCTGTACTGATCTTTGATCCGGATCAGACCATGTCGCTTTCTGGCATGGCCCCCAGGGATCCAAGAGGAGGAGCCATGTCGAGACGCCTTAACTTTACCGCAGGAGGCGGTGCGCTGTTGTCAGCGCTCGTTCTGGGAGCCGTCGCGGCATTGCCCGTCGCCGCCCAGGACCAGAGTGAAAAAGAGATCGAGCGCTACCGCGCGATGATCTCCGACCCGATGTCCAACCCCGGTTATCTGAACGTCGACCGCGGCGAAGTGCTGTGGCAGCAAAAGCGCGGCGAGAAGAATGTCTCGCTGGAAACCTGCGATCTCGGCAAGGGACCGGGCAAGCTCGAAGGCGCGTTCGCCGAGATGCCGCGCTACTTCAAGGATGCCGATCAGGTCATGGACGTGTCCCAGCGCATCCTGTGGTGCATGAAGAACATCCAGGGCCTGGACACCGCCGACATCGTCAAGCGCAAGTTCAGCCCATCCAACCGCGCGTCGAACTCCGACATGGAAGACCTCGTCGCCTACGTCTCCAACAAGTCGAGCGGTACGAAATTCAATGTGCCGCTCGAGCATGCCAAGGAGAAGGAAGCGTTCCTGATCGGCCAGGAACTGTTCTTCAAACGCTCCGCCACGAACGATTTCTCCTGCCAGACCTGCCACGGCGAGAAGGGCAAACGCATCCGCCTGCAGGGCCTGCCCGAATTGGGCAAGCCCGGCAAGGACGCCCAGGACACACAGGGCGGTTGGCCGACCTATCGCGTGTCACAGGGTCAGTTGCGTACCGTCCAGCACCGCATCTGGGACTGCTACCGCCAGATGCGCATGCCACCGCCGGCCTATGCCTCCGAGGGCGTCACCGCACTTACGGTTTTCCTGAACACCATGGCCAAGGGCGGTGAAATCAACGTCCCGTCGATCAAGCGCTGAGGGAGGACGCAACATGAGACAGGTTTTCGCGGCTGTTGCCGCAGTGCTGCTCCTCGCCGCACCCGCCGTTGCTCAGGACAAGGTCGATCCCGCGCGCGTCGAGGCCGTCTACAAGGACATGTTCAAGGGCGCCAAGGACGAGTGGGCCCAGCGCGTCGTCCAGGACGAAACGCAGAAAACGTGCTCCATCTATCGCAACAGCCCGCCAAACGCGGAGGCCGACAAGCTACTCGAGCGTGAGAAGAAGAACGTCGTCCTGCCCGCCGACGGCAAGGTGATGGGCGACTGGCAGGCGGGCGAGAAGATCGCCCAGTCGGGCTTTGGTGGCCGCTTCAACGATCGGCCGGGCACCATCAATGGCGGCAACTGCTACGCCTGCCATCAGCTCCGGAAGGACGAACTCGCCTACGGCACACTCGGCCCGAGCCTGTTGGGTTACGGCAAGGACCGCAAGTTCGCCGCCGAGGAGGCCAAAGCCGCCTACGCCAAGATCTACAACGCGCAGGCCGTCGTTCCTTGCTCCAACATGCCCCGCTTCGGGCACAACAAGTTCCTGTCCGAGCAGCAGATCAAGGACCTGGTCGCCCTGCTGTTCGATCCCGAGAGCCCCGTCAACAAGTAGGGGTTCGCTGACATTGAGTTCCGGGCCCGCCAATCTCGACCTTGTGCGGGCCCGGACTTTCTGGGAATGTCATTGCATGCGCATGCTCTTCGCCATCACCCTGATGGTGCTCGCGACCTTGCCGGCACGGGCCGCCGAGCTTGTCATGTTCGAGGAAGCCGGCTGCGTATGGTGCCAGCGGTGGCACGCAGAGATCGGTCCCGGTTATCCTCATTCCGCGGAAGGCCGCGCCGCCCCCTTGCGCCGCGTCGATCTGCGCGCCGGCACGCCCAGCGACCTCAAGCTCGCCCTGCCCGTCACCTCGACGCCCACATTCGTGCTGGTGGAGAACGGCGTTGAGCGCGATCGCCTCGTCGGCTATCCCGGCGCTGAGTTCTTTTATCCATTGCTTGCCCGCATGCTCGAACGCATCAGGTCACGATCCCTGCCCGCGCAGCGTGAGACCGGATTGAAGCCCTGCCCGACCGAACCAGGCCGCGGCGCGCCCTGCGTCGCGCTCCATCCAATCGGAGGATAGCCATGTCCCGCATCCTTGCCGACGATGTCGTCGATGCCCTCGAGAGCGACCACGAGATCTCGCCCGAGCTGTCGCGCATGATGAAGCGGGCGCGCGAGGCCAGCGATTTCCTGAAGGCGCTCGCCCACGAAAACCGTTTGCTTCTGTTGTGCCTGCTGGCCGAGCGCGAGCGCAGCGTCACCGAACTCGAGGAATTGCTGTCGCTGCGCCAGACGACTGTCTCCCAGCAGCTCGCGCGTCTGCGCCTCGACGATCTCGTGACGACCCGTCGCGACGGCCGCACCGTCTACTACTCCTTGTCCGACGATCGCCTGAAGCAGTTCATCTCCACCATCTACGACATGTTTTGCCGGGCCCCCTGACGCCTAAGGCGTCCCTGCCCTCCGCTCGCCCACTGCCCCGCCCCGCTGGCAACCCGCTGCTGGCAATTGCCCAACTCCGGAAGCGACGCTTTTCGTTTCCTGCGACGTCCCCGGACTTGACGGGGCTGAGCGGTGCGCAGAGCATGCCCGTACCGCCCGTCAGAGGCGGAGGCATGGCCGGTTTCCCCCGGCCCAGGGAGGCGTGAGGCGCCGATGAGCGACCTCCAGATCGTTGCGTTGGCCGGCATCTTGTGCGGGCTCCTGGCGGGCGGTGCGGCCCAATACGGGCGCCTGTGTACGTTCGGCGCCATCGAGGATGCCCTGATCGCGCATGACTACCGCCGCGCGCGTGCATTCGGCTTGGCGATCGCCGTCGCCATCCTGCTGGCCCAGGCACTCGACGGCGCCGGCTTCGTTGATCTCGGCCAGTCGCTCTATGCCGGCAACCGCCTGGAACTCCTCTCGTTGTGCCTGGGCGCGATGATGTTCGGCCTGGGCATGTCGCTCGTGGGCACATGCGGCTTCGGCATGCTCGTCCGCCTGGGCACGGGCGACCTGCGCGCACTCGTCTCCGCCCTCGTGCTGGGCATCGCCGCGTTCGCGATCACCGGCGGCGTGCTCGCCCCCATGCGCTTGTGGCTCGACACGATCGGCGTCGTCGACATGGCGCCGCTGGGCGGCGCGAGCCTGCCCGACCTGTTGGCCACCGCGATCGGTCGGACGGGGGCATGGGCCATCGTCCTCGCCCTGCCTGTCGGACTGGCGTTATGGGCCCTGATGTGCCCGCGCACGCGCCGCAAGTGGCGACTGCTGACAGGCGGCGCGGCCCTAGGCCTCGCCGTTGTCGGCGGCTGGATCGCGACTGGCGTCCTCGCCGACCCCTTCGGCGCCACCCGCCTGGAAAGTCTCACCTTCGTCGCGCCGATCGGCCGGCTCATCCTGTTGGCCATGGGACAGTCCGTCGCCAGCGCCACGTTCGCCATCGCCACAGTGATCGGCGTGGCCGCCGGCTCGCTGCTGGTGACAGCCACCCGCGACGAGTTGCGCTGGGAAGCCTTCGACGACCAGCGCGAGATGCGCCGCCACCTCACCGGCGCCCTGCTGATGGGCCTCGGCGGCGTGATGGCCGGCGGCTGCACCATCGGCCAGGGCATCTCGGCCGCCAGCACGCTCGCCATCAGCGCGCCGATTGCCATCGTGTTCATGATCCTGGGCGCCCGCCTTGGACTGTACCTCCTCATTGCCAAGCCACAGCTCGCCCCGCGCTGGCTGCGCCGCCGCCGCAAGGTATTCGCGTCGCGCTGAGCCCGCGCCCAGGCGCGCCCACGCGCGCAACGCCTGCACGCGCACCACCCAGTTGGCCGCAGATCAACCGGCCATCGCGCAAACGTCATTTGCCTGCCATCACGCAGCCCTGCTGAAGTTGCAGAGAAAACATCAGCCAACAAACCCGCCGGCACCCGCGATGACATCACGCGCCCTCCAATCACCGAACGTCGGATCGCCCCACCAACCCGGGCTGAGGCGTCCAGCCGCCACCGCCTGGCTGACAGTCCTCGCGTTGTCACTGGTGACGCTGCTTGGCACCACCCCAGCACACGCACAACGCAACAACGATCCACCCGCCGCAGCCGACGCCAAGACGACCCCGGGGCCCCAGACCACCAGGCCCGCGCCGTCCTCGAGCGAGACCACCGGGACCGTCACCATTTCCGGCCGGCCCTACGACTATCGCGCCGCCGCGGCCCGCCTGACCCTGACCGATGGTGCTGAGAAGCCGGCCGCCGAGATCTTCCATGTCGCCTACAGGCCGCAACAGTCCGAGCCTGGACGGCCCGTCACATTCGTCTTCAACGGCGGCCCGGGCGCTGCGAGCGCGTTCCTCCACCTCGGCGCCCTCGGCCCCCGGATCGTTGCCTTCGGCGCCGACGGCAATGCTGCCGACCCCGGCGCCCTGATCGACAACCCCGACACGTGGCTTGGTTTCACCGATCTCGTCTTCGTCGACCCCGTTGCGACCGGCTACAGCCGCGCCCGCAGCGACGATGTCGAGAAGTCCTACCTGGGCACCGACAACGACGCCGATGCGATGGCCGCGTTCATCCGGCTCTGGCTGGCGCACGCGGGCCGCGGCACCGCGCCCGTCTTCATCGCAGGCGAAAGCTATGGCGGCTTCCGCGCAGCCCTCCTCGCTTCCCGCCTACTGGCCATCGGCGTTCAACTGAAAGGCCTCGTGCTGATCTCACCCGCGCTCGACTTCGCCCTGATCCGCGGTGGGCGCCGCGCCCTGCTGCCCCGCGCCCTCGTGCTCCCCTCGCTCGCCGCCGCCCATCGCGAGCAGCAGCTGGGTCGCCCGCCGGCGCCGACCGAACTCGCCGACGTGGAAGCCTTCGCGCGCGGCGCCTATCTGACGTTCCTGGCAGGCCGCATCGGCCGCGATCCACAAATCGAGGAGCGCGTCGCACGCGAGACCGGCTTGCCGGAAAGCCTCGTGGCCCGTCACTTCTCGCGCGTCTCCGCCGATCTCTACCTCGACCACCGCGAGCGCGAGACCGGACGCACCTTCAGCCGCTACGACGGCACCGTCAGCGCACCCGTGCCGCGTCCCTCCGGCAACAGCCGCTTCGATCCCGTGCTCGAGCACATGGAGGCGGTCCTGACATCGGCCTTCACCCACTACGCCCGCACCGCGCTGGGCTACCAGACCGATCTCGCCTACCACGTGCTCAACCACGACGTATTCGGCAAATGGACCTTCGGCCGGCGACATGGGCGTCAAGGCTACGCCAGCGCGCTGGATGCGCTTCAGGATGCGCGCACGCGCCAGCCCGCGCTGCGCATTCTGGTCGTCAACGGCACCACCGATCTCGTCACCACCTACATGGCGTCGCGCTTCATGATCGATCAACTCGAGCCGATCGACGGTGCGGCCGAGCCCGAGGTCAAGGCTTATGCAGGTGGCCACATGATGTACCTCAGGCCCGAGGCGCGGCGCGCACTGACCGAAGACGCGCGCAAAACGTACGCAGCCGCGCTGGGCGCACAATGAGCCCCGCGATCAGCCTTGAGAGCCCGCCTCAGATCCCGGCGGTGCCGACGCTCAAGCCCCCGCATACGTGTAGGACCTGCCCCGTCGTGAAGGCAGCCTCGTCCGACAGGAAATAGACAACGGCGCCGGCGATCTCCGCCGGCATGCCCAGCCGCCCGAGCGGCACCGATTTCTCCAGCGCGGTCGGCTCGTTGCCAACGCGCGGGTTGAGTTTCAGGAAGTTCTCCGTCGCGATAGGTCCCGGCGACACGCAGTTGACCGTGATGCCGTCGCCGGCGAGCTCCAGCGCCCAGGTGCGCGTCAGCCCGACGACGCCTGCCTTTGCCGCCGAATAGACCGACCGTCCCGTCCGCCCCAGCATGGCGCGGCTCGCCACATTGACGATCCGCCCACTCCCGCGCGCCCGCATGCCCGGCAGCACCGCCATCGCCGCCGCGATGGTCGCCCCGACATTGGCCTCCATCACCGCCGCGTAGTGCTCCGGCGTGATCGCGTCCAGCATGGCATTCGCCGTCAGCCCAACGTTGTTGACAAGATTGTCGATCGGGTGGCGGCCGGCGATCTCGGCCAGCACACGATTTCGCTGCGCCACGTCCAGCACGTCGCACGCGATCAGCTCTCCGGGAAACGACCCATCGCCCGCCTTGCGCGCCAGACCGATGACGCGATGCCCACGACCGGCCAACGCTTCCGCCACCGCCCGGCCGATGCCGCGCGATGCGCCCGTGACCAGCGTGATGCGTTGCTCGCTGCCCATATGCTCCCAATCCCTCGTTGTATCGTCTCGCTTCGCTTAGACCGTCAGCAGATCGACGATCCGCGTCGCATCGTCCAGTGTCTCCAGATGTCGCACCGCCTCGATCGCCTGCTCGATCCGGTTCCCCGGTATCGGCCGCGCGGCAAACGGCACACAGCTCAGGAACTTTTCGACACAATCGTCGAAGTTCATCGGCTGCAGGGGATGTCCCTTGACACGATCGACGCGTTCGCTGATCCGCGCCCCGTTCCGCAATCCGATGTCGACGATGGTCGGACCGATGCCCAGGCCGTGCGCCTTCTCCAATTCGGCATCGACCCGCACGTTGACGCGCTCAGCCAGCGCGCGCACGCCGGGATCAGCGATTGCTTCCGGCGTCATCTCGTTAAGCGTCAACACGCCGCTCGTGGCCGCTGCCGCCACCGTATAGGGCAGGCTGAACAGAGCCTCCTGGGTGGTGCGCGGACGTCGCTTCGCCTCGATCGGCGAGCCCACGACATTGTAGGTGCCTTGCGTCGTCCGGACGTCGACCGCGGCGATGTCGTTGGGCGCGATCTTGTGCGCCTTGACGAGGTTGCGCGTGGCTTCGATGCCGAAGTGGGCGAGGAAGCAGCACGGATAATACTTGATGCTGATGCCCGGGATCTCCCAGTGCGCGCCGAGCCGATCCGTCAGCACGCCCGAACGGATTTTGTTCTCGTGGTACGCCCGGAAGTAACCCCACTCGCCCTCGAACACGCGTTCCGGTCCAACGAGCCCCGCTTCGGCCAGGATGGCTGACTGCATCGAGGCCTGCGCCGCGATGCCCTGCAGCACGCGCACCAGAACCGTGCCTTCCACAGTCACCTGCAGGTTGCCCGACACCTGACCGTAAGCAAGGCCCAGCGCCGACACGATCTGGCGCTCGTCGAGCCCCATCAGTTTGGCCGCCCCGAGCGCACCGCCGAACGCCGCCTGATGCAGCGTCGTCACGCGTCCGGTCTTCAGGAAGTTGGTCTCGAACGACAGCCCAAGGCGGATCATGAACTCCATCGCCAGCGCCATCGCCGTGATCAGGTCGCGTCCCGTGGCCCCGCCCTTGCGCTCCGCGGCGGCGAGACATTGCGGCAGGCTGCCCGCCGTGATGTGCACGATCGCGTCCTCGTGGACCGCGTCGTAGTCCTGGGCCCGCGCCATCGTGCCGTTGATGAGCGCGGCCTCCTTCGCCGGCAGCCGGTCGCCGTGGACGAGAACGCGCGCTTCCTTGGCACCGCCCTGCGCACGTGCCGCCGCCATCAGGCTGTCGACACCGGCCGCCGAGCTGCCGACCAGCATCACGCCGAGCTGATCCAGGATCAGCTTCTTCGTGTCCTCGACGATCTCGGAAGGCAGGCGCGCGAACGTCAGCTCTCTCGCGAATGTCGCGTACTGGGCGGCAAGATCCATGGTCGGCCCTTTCACAGCTTGGAAACGTGGAGCGGCGGCACCCGCTCGCGCCAGGGCATCGCCTCTTCGAGTGCGGCTGCCAGTTGCAGGATGACGTGCTCGTGCGCGGGGCGCGCACCCAGCTGGATGCCGACCGGCAGGCCGCCGGACGTCAGCGCCAGCGGCAGCGAGATGGCGGGCGTACCCATCACGTTGTGTGGCAGCGTGAATTGAAACGCCACCGCGTACTGCTTCTCGACCACCGCCTCCAACGTGCCATCCGCGCGGCCCAGATTGCACGTGCCGTGCGGCTCGGAGACGCGCGCCGTGGTCGGTGACAGCCAGACATCGTAGCTGGAGAAGAATTGCCCGAGCTGGCGCCGAGCGGCATTGATCGCGCCGAGCGCGGACAGCACGTCCCGCACCGTCAAACGCTTGGCGTGCTCGTAGGCGAGGAGCGACGTCGGCTCCAGCGTATCGGGACCGGGCTTCTGACCGGTGCGCTGCCCCAGCATCTCCGCGCGCACGTCGAAGCCGGCAAACCACACGTCCAGGAAACGGCGTGCAAGCGCCAGGCCGTCGTATCGGGGCCCGGCCTCCTCCACGATATGGCCCATCCCCTCCAGCGCCTCGGCGACGCGCCTGACGGTTGCGGCCACCTCCGGCTCGACATCGATGCCCATCAGCGCATCGAGCGAGTACCCGATCCTGAGCCGCCCCGGCTGCCGGCCGATCATCTCAGCATACGACGCCTCGGGCTTAGGGATCGTGAACGGATCTCCAGCCTGCGGCACACTCATGCAATCGAGCATCGCCGCGGTGTCGCGCACCGACTTGGTCTGCGCGAAATTCATCAGCAGCCCGAACCCGCCCTCGTCCATCTGCGGCCCGAACGACACCCGCCCGCGCGACGGCTTCAGCCCGACGCCGCCCGACCAGCTCGCCGGGATGCGGATCGACCCCGCAATGTCGCCGCCCTGCGCGATCGGCACCATGCCCGACACCACCGCGGCCATGCTGCCGCCACTCGAGCCGCCGGCCGAGTAGCCCTGCCGCCACGGGCTCGAGGTGGCGCCGTAGAGCGCATTCTCCGTCGTGCCGGAGATCGAGTACTCCGGCGCGTTGGAGCGGCCGAGCACGTTGACGCCCGACGCCCGGATCATTTCCGCGATGTGGGTGTCAGCGTCCTGCTTGACGAAACCACGCGCAAGCCGGCTGCCGAACTCGACCTTGCGGCCCTTCTCGTGGCCGGCCACGTCCTTCATCAGGAACGGCACTCCGCGAAAGGGGCCATACCCCAGGCTCGCCTCGTCCAGCGCAGCAATCCGGTCGTCGTAGAGTTCCACCACCGCGTTGACGGCGCCATTGGCCCTTTCGATCGCCGCCGCCGCCGTCAGGGCGAGATCCTTCGGGCTGACCTGTTTGCTGGCAACGAGCTCCGCCAGGCCCAGCGCGTCGAAACGCGCATATTCCGTAACATCCATCACAGCGCCTCCCCGCGGGCTCCCGTCGAGCGCGCGTTTCCTCCGTTCGGGCTCTGTCGGCCCTTTAGGAGAACACTAATGCACTTCAGACTTTGATGGAATCAATGGCGACGGGCCGCAAGGCCGCCCGGCCGGTAGGCCGCCCCCGCGGAAGCCCTGCGCGCCGCGAGCGAAAAACAAACGAGTGTTTCGACGTAAGTCGGAAACACTCTAGTCGGCCCGGCGCAGGTTTGGAAATGGGCATCACCGCAGGCCAGCCGCCTACTTCTCGCGGTTGCGGCCGGAATAACGCTCCAGGATCGCCCGCGCCCGTGCCACCACGCTGTCGGCGATCACCGCCTGTCCCTCCGCGGTGGGATGGAAGGCGCCCGAGTACGTCGACGCGATCAGCACCTGAAACCACGACAGCGTCTCGAGCTTCAGCGCTTTCTGCATGACCGAGCCCGCGACGTGGAAGTTCGCCGTCATGAAGGCGTCGTTGGGCGTGCGGAACCAGCGCTGGCGGGGGGCATAGGCGGGATAGTCAGCCGGGTTGAAAGGCTGCCACCTGCCATCAATGCGGCGCGGCAGCCTCAAGTCGTCGGCGATCGAGAACGCACTTTCGGAAAAGCCCGCGCAGATGCCGTGACCGAGGAAGGCCTCGCGATGGGCTTGCGCGAACGTCCAGCCGTGGTCCTTCGCACTGTCCCGCATGCGCCGGTGCAGGCCCTCCGACACGCTGGTGCCTTCCGCCACCTTCGCTCGCGACAGCGCGAAGTCGGCCAACACCTCCATGCCCGCCCGCCCGTCCGGGCACACCGAGCGTCCGTCCTCCAGCACCGCAAGGCGCGGGTAGGCGGTTAGAATCACGCGATCGCTCTCGCTCCAGGGGATGTGCAGGATCGAATGAATGGCGCGGTTCAGCGCCTTGTAGCGCTCGTCGAGCCGCGCGATCTGGCGCATGCCTTCCTCGCGCCCGTGCACTTCGCCGATCCAACCGCCGAGCTTGCGCAGCAGCGACTGGTCAGCAAGCACCGCATTGGCGACCAGCCGGGAGAACCCGACGTCGTTGCCGCCGATCGATACGAACAGGAGATCGATCCTGCGTGCCTTTTCGTTCGGGCAGCGCCTGAGCACGAGCCCGCCCTTCAGCTCCTCGATCCGTCCGTTGAGATGATACGTTTCCGGCAGATCGATCGCCGGCGCCTCGATCTCCGCGCATTGCGCCTGCGACAGGGCGGAGATCTGCGACAGCAGCGGCGGGTTGGGCACCCACTCGTTGCCCTTGTAGCGCAGAAACAAGCCCGTCGTGACCTCAGCCCCCGAGCACGACAGGCCTACGAACGTGACCGCGCGATGCGGCGATTCCAATGCGATCTGCAAAGCCGCCCGGAGCTGATGCGAATAAAGCGAGCGATGGCATGCCTGGTCGAGCCAGCGCGCGTTCTCCTCGATGAACTGATCGTCCCCGATCTGCCGCCAGGCGCCCACGCGGGCCGGATAGCCGGCGAGCCCCTCGCCCTTGGACGCCGCCGTGTAGTCCGCCGCCCGCTCCCGCGAGAAACGCACGGGAATGTCCGGATTGCCTTCGCCCGAGGCGAAGCTGTCGCCGAGCCCCGCGATCAGCAGGTCCTCGACCGCGATCGTCGTCAGGGCGACGGGCAGCCCGCCGATCTCCACCGACACGTCCGCGCCGGCGGGATAGGCGACCTCGAGAATGGCGGGCTCGCTGCACGACTGCGAAATCATCGTCGCGCGCCGTTGCTTGTCGCCCCGTGTCCTCAGTTGCCACGCACAGGTCACGCTGGCCGCATCCGGCACGTCCCTCACGACCGCCACGACGCGATGCCGCTTCGGCGCCAGATAGTCGGGCAAGTCCGGGCACCTGTGCCGGTTGTCGACCCAGTGCCAGCAGGTCTTGCGGTACATCGTTGCCGCCCAACCTTCCGGGTGGCGGCGGCTCAGCTCGCGTTCGGCGCTGGCGACGGGCGTATCGCGCGCGTCGGGCTCCAGCGAGAGCAACGTGCGCCGATGCACTTCCACGTCGGCTGAATCGATGAAGAAGCGGAACGGGTTCTCAACCCGCCATTCGATACGCGGCACCGCCTGCGCCCACGCACCCGACGCGAGCAGCACCGTTCCCAAAAGCAATCCGATTGCGACGAGCCGCGTGCCTCGCACCATGGTCCGTCCTCTCCTCGTCGTCACCGCGCCGCGGCGTGTCGACCTCAGCGCGCCAGCCGCCCTGTCCGATTGACGCGCCAAAGGCGCCACACCCGCTGCAACGGGGAAATCCCGATCACGGCACTCAGATCCGCAGCTGACTGCCTCTCGAAAGCCCTCAAATACGGCTCGATGAGGGCAGCCGGCAGCAAGGCTGCCCGTGCCGGCGGCGCCAGCGCCGTGAATTTTGCCGCCAGCGCCTCGAATTGACGACGCGCTTCGGCGGCAATCCCATCCACCAACGCGCGACCCGGTGGCGCGAGCGGCTGCGCGGTCAAATCCTGGGCCGCCACGCCCAGGCGCTGGGCGTCGTCGGCCGGCAGCGGCAGCCGGCCAGCCGCCAGCGCGGCGCCCAGGCCGACCAGCAGGCGCGCGCGCCCATAGGCCTGCCCGGCCGCGACCGCCGCTTCCCCGGCTGCGCCGCTATCGCTCAGGCCCATGACACGCAGGGCCAGGGAAAACGCCGCGCCTTCCGTCTTAGCCAGATAGCCGGCAAACGCGCCGGCATCGGGAAACGGATCCGGATAAAGATCGAAGGCCCGCGCCTCCGTCATGCCGATGAGCAGCGACACGGGCAGCCCGTGACGCACGATGACGCCGCCCAGCCGGTCGGCCACGGGATTTCCGCATGACTGGCCCTTGCCGATCTCCGCCAGCACGTCGCGCCACCATTGCAGCCGGATCTCGCCCATCATCGGCTCGCGCACCATGCCGGGAATCCGCCCGATGTCGGCAACCGCCGCCGACAGGGCGACAAGATCCTCGCGCACGTCGGCCGGCGCCAGCAGCGCGGCGAGATAGCGATCAGGCTCGCCCTGGCGCGCACGCGCGCGCACCTCCGCCCAAGATGCCGCCGCCCCCGTCCTCTCCGCGTCAGATCGCTGGACCGCCTCGGTCCTGCTCATCGCCGACCGCCCATCAGTAGAGATGCGGGGCCGCCACCATGACGAACGTCACCGGCAGGGCGAGCACGAGATTCAGACGCGCATAGGTCTCCACCTTCGCCCGCGCCGCCGCCTTGGCAGCGTCGTCGCCCGGCACCAGCCCCAGCACGACCTTCAGGTTGGGCCACACAACGAAATGTGCAAACGCCCACATCGCAAGTCCGCCGAGCGTGCCGCCCCATAAGAGCACGTTACGCAGCGGCGGAATGAACACGTCCGACGTGAAGATCCAGCGGTCCAAGAGATAGCCCGTCGTCACCAGCAGCAGGATGCCGCTGACGAGCGTCAGGTGCGAGGCGTGGCGAAAGAGCGTCGCAACCCGCGGCACCACCGACTTGAACAGGACACCGCGTCCGGCCGCGTCCTGCTCCTTGACGGCGAGGATCTGCACGAAGTTGATGAACACGATGATGCCGACCCACACGATCGCCCCGACAACGTGCAGCCAGCGCAGCATGAACGAGATGAAGCCGATGCGGTCGACGCCGACGACGACCAGCCAGACGAGCAGGATCGCAACGACGATCGCAAGCCCCGCGAGCGCAGCCTTCATCGGTGTGTCAAGCCAGTGTCCCATCGCGTGTCTCCACCTCTGTCAGGCCGCGGCCTGATCCACCGCGACCAACGCCGCAGCCACGTCTCGCCCCTCGGCCAGTAGCACGTTGTAGGTGCGTGCCGCCGCACCCGTCGTCATCGCCTCCAGCCCGAGCCCGGCATCCGCAAACGCCGCCTTCAACTCGCGCGTGGGAAAGACGTGGCGCGTGCCCGTGCCCAGCAGCAGGAAACCGATCGACGCCCGCTCCGCCAGGACGGCGAGCAGCCGCTCCGCATCGACCGGCCCATCAACTGGCACATCCCAGGCATAGATGCCGCTCGGCAGGCACAGGATCGAGCCGCGATGGCTCATATCGGCGAACCGGAAGCCGCCGTTGCCGTAGGCATCGATCGGCGCCCGCCCCGGATATCTGGCCACACGGCCGCTCTCGCTCATGGCGTCCGCCTCTTACGCTACGCCGTCGGCGGCGCAAGCGCCGGCAGACTTGGCAACTCAGACTTGGACCCTTAGGCCCCGCTCCCAAGACCTAGTGCTTCAGGCCTGGCCCGGCCGCGCCGCAGTCCCTGGCCCCGACGGCGCCTGTTCCCCCGACCAGTCGCGCTTGACGCCGATCCACAACAGGAACGGCGAGGCCACGAAGATAGACGACCACGTGCCGATCAGGATGCCGAACAGCATGGCGAACGAGAAGCCCCGGATCACCTCGGTGCCGAACAAGAACAGCGCGAGCACGGCCAGGAACGTCGTGGTCGCCGTCAGCACCGTCCGCGACAGGGTCTCGTTGATCGACAGGTTCATCAGGTCGATCAGCGGCATGCGCTTGTATTTTCGCAGGTTTTCTCGAATCCGGTCGAACACCACGACCGTATCGTTGATCGAATAGCCCGCCAGCGTCAGCAGCGCGGCGACCTCCGACAGCCCGAACTCCCACTGCAGCAGCGCGAACATGCCGATCGTGATGAATGTGTCGTGCACCAGCGCCAGGATCGCGGCCACGCCGAACTGCCATTCGAAGCGGAACCAGATGTACATCAGGATGCCCGCGATCGCGACCAGCACGGCGGTGATGCCCGCCTGCTTCAGCTCGCCCGATACCGCTGGCCCCACCACCTCCGAGCGCCGGATCTCGATGTCCGAGCCCAGTCGCCTCGGCCACTTTGCGCGCCGCCTCTTGCTGCGCCTTCTCGCCGCCTTCCTGCTGGCCGATGCGCACCAGCGCATCCGTCGCCTTGTCGAGCCCCTGGATCTGCACTTCGCCGAGCCCCAGCGCGCCGAGCTTGTCGCGCAGCTGGCCGACGTCGATCGGACCCGTCTTCTGCTGCACCTCGAACAGCGACCCGCCCTTGAAGTCGATCGAGTAGTTGAGGCCCTGCATGAAGAGCAGCGCAGCCGCGGCGAGCGCGGCGAGCCACGAGACGCCGATGCAGATGCGGCGCAACTGCATGATCGGCATCTTCGTGCCGTGCGGCCAGAAATCGACACCCTTGAACATCATCGTTGGCGCGCCTCGTGAATATCTCTAGCTCTTACCGCTCAGTCGGGCATGCCGCCCGCTCACAGCGGTGCGGGAACTTTTCGCGTCTTCTGCTGCGACAGCCACAACCACACCAGCAGGCGCGTCACCGTGAACGCGGTGAACACGGTCGTCAGGATGCCCAGCGACAGCGTCACGGCGAAGCCCCGGATCGGACCCGAGCCGAGCCAGAACATGACGAGGCCGGCGATCAGCGTGGTCAGGTTGCTGTCCAGAATTGTGCCAAGCGCCCGTCCAAACCCTGAATCGATCGCCGAGATCGTCGTGCGTCCTGAACGCAATTCCTCCCGGATGCGCTCGAAGATCAGCACGTTCGCGTCGACCGCCATACCCACAGTCAGCACCAGGCCCGCGATGCCCGGCAGCGTCAGCGTCGAGCCCAGCATCGACATGATGCCGACGATGATCAGCAGGTTGATCAACACCGCAGCCAGCGCGAAAATGCCGAACAGCCCGTAGGCGAAGACCATGAATGCGGCGACCAGCGCAGTGCCGATCATCGCCGCCGTCTTGCCCGACGCAATCGAATCCGCGCCCAGCGACGGACCGACCGTGCGCTCTTCCACGATCGTCAGCTTGGCCGGCAACGCGCCCGATCGTAGCGAGATCGCAAGCGTGCCCGCGCTTTCCGCCGTGAAGTCGCCGGAGATCTGTCCCGAGCCGCCCAGGATCGGCTCCTGGATGATCGGCGCCGACAACACCTTGTCGTCGAGCACGATCGCAAACGGCATCTTGACGTGCGACTGCGTGAAGGAGCCGAACTTCCGCGCGCCCAGCTGATTGAAGCGGAACGTGATCACCCACTGGTTGTTTCGCTGATCGAACTGCGGCTGTGCATCGACCAGGTCCTGCCCTTCCACGACAGGGTTGTCGCGCAGCACGTAGGCGCCCTCGCCCCGCGTGCCCGGATAGACCCGGAAGCCGCTCGGCGGGCGCGTCGCACGCGCTTCGGAAGGTGTCACCGTGGGATGGACCTCATGGAACGACAGCTTGGCCGTCTGGCCCAGAATGTTCCTGAGCTGGGTGGGGTCCTTGAGGCCGGGATACTGGATCAGGATGCGGTCGCGCCCGTGCGGGACAACGGTCGATTCCGCGGTGCCCAAGGCATTGACGCGCCGATTGATCGTCTCGATCGCACCAGTCTGCGCCTGCTGGATGCGTTGCCTGAGCCCGTTCTCCGTCGGCGTCACGCGGATCACACCACCGTCCCCACGCTCGATCTCGAGATCGGGTCCGCCGACCCCGAGGACGGGATTGCCGACCGACTGGACGAGCTTGCGCAGCTCCGTCACCGCCGCGTCGACGTCCTCCGGCTTCGTCGTGCGCACCTGGATCGAGGTGCCCGACACGCCGAGCGCAGCGTAGGGGATCTTGGCCGTCGACAGCTGCTTCCTGACGTCGTCACGCAGCGTCGTCACCCAGTCCTGGCGCAGCTTGTTGGTGTCCATGTCGAGAAGGAAGTGCGCCCCGCCCTGCAGATCCAGGCCGAGTGGCATCTGGCGCTTGGGCATGAACGACGGCCAGCTGTCGACGGTGGCGCGCGAAAGGAAGTTCGGCATCGCAAACACCGCGCCGAGCAGGCACACGAGCGCGATGGCGATGGTCTTGAAGCGCGTGAACTGCAGCATGGAGGCTCGGACCTCGCTCCGATTGGACTGCCTGGAACGGCGCCCGTTCCCTAGAGCAACCGCGGCGGGCGGGCACAAGCCCCCCGCAATGAGTTCATATGGCCCCGAGCCCGGTCGCCGGCCAGCGGCCCGTCAGCGCACTCAGGCCTGATCCTTGACCGGCTCGCCACGCGCACGAACCTCCGCGATCGTGCCGCGAACGACCCGCACCCGCGTGTTGGGGGCGATCTCGACCTCGACCTCCGCGTCGTCCATCACCTTCGTCACCTTGCCGAGAATGCCGCCCGACAACACGACGCTGTCATTGCGCTTCAGCGCCGCAATCATCTCCCGGTGCAGCTTGGCCCTTTGCTGCTGCGGGCGGAACAGCAGGAAATAGAAGATGACGAACATCAGCAGGATCGGCACCAGCTGCAGGAGGAAGTCGGCGCCGCCAGCGCCGGTCTGGGCATATGCCGGAGTGATGAACATTGATGCGAGAGCCCTCTAGAGCGGATCGAGCTGTTTTAACGTAAGACGGCAGGCCGACAACCCGCGCGGACGCCCGTCCGGCGGTAGGCCTGTCCATGAGATCGGCGCGACTATAGTGACCGGCCCGGGGTTTGCAACCACGCGGCCCGGGGAGCCCCCCGGGATCCGCCGCCACGATGCGCCCCCAGGATGCGCCTTCAGCGCACCCTCGCCTGCCCGGCGCGCGCTGGGGCGACTTTGGGCCCGGCAGCTGCGGCCCGCCGCCCCACCCCCACCGTCTGGCGAAGCCGCCGATGCTCGTCTATAGAGGCCGCCCGCCCCGCCGCACGTTCGAATGCCCGCCTGGAGCCCGCCGATGACCGACGACACCCATCTCAAGGACCGGCTCGACAGGATCGTCGCCGCACTCGAGCGCATGGCCCCGCCGCCGCCTGCCAACCCAGATTTCGCCGCCGCCGAGGGCTTCGTCTGGCAACCCGACCCCGAAGCGTTCGTCCCCGTTGCGCAGATCAACCGCGTGCCGCTTTCCCTGCTCAAGGGCATGGAGCGCTCCGCCGACCAGCTGCTCGACAACACCGAGCGCTTCGCCAAGGGCCTGCCGGCCAACAACGCCCTGCTTTGGGGCGCACGCGGAATGGGCAAGTCCTCCCTGGTCAAGGCCGCCCACGCCGAGGTCGCCCGCAAACTCGCCAAGGCCAAGCCCAAGGGTCCCGGCCTGAAACTGGTCGAGATCCATCGCGAGGACATCGCTACGCTGCCGCGCTGCCTCGCTCACATGCGCGCCTCCCCGCATCGCTTCATCGTCTTCTGCGACGACCTCTCCTTCGACCGCGACGACACGTCCTACAAGTCGCTCAAGGCCGTGCTTGAAGGCGGCATCGAAGGCCGGCCGACCAACGTCGTGTTCTACGCAACGTCGAACCGCCGCCACCTGATGCCCCGCGATATGATGGAGAACGAGCGCTCGACGGCCATCAACCCCTCCGAGGCGATCGAGGAGAAGGTGTCGCTATCGGACCGTTTCGGCCTGTGGCTCGGTTTCCACAACGGCACGCAGGACCAGTATTTCGAGATGGTCCGGGCCTATGCCGCCCATCACAAGCTGAAGATCGACGACAAGACGCTGATCGCCGAGGCCCTGGAGTGGTCGATGACCCGCGGCGGCCGCTCCGGCCGCGTCGCCTGGCAATACATCCAGGATCTAGCAGGGCGCCTGGGCCAGTCCCTCGACCTGGACTGACCCACTGACCCCGGCAACGGCGGATCATCGCCCGCCGAGCCGCAACTCGAAGAACGCCAGCGCCGCCAAGCGCGCCTCTTCCAAGATGTCGCCGTGCGGTCCGGGCAGGATGAAATGGCGCTTGTCGGCCGTGCTGATGGCGTCGAACAGCGCCAGCGTCCCTTCCCGCGAAAACAGCTCGTCGTCCCAGCGCTGCAGGAACAGCGTGGGGCAGCGCACGGCCTTGGCCGCCGTCACCAGATGTCCGCTCGCGGGATAATCGGCCGCCCACATGCCGAAGATGGCCGCCGACACCCGCGGCTCCGCGGCGACGAACGGCAGCCCATACGCAGTCCCCATCGACACGCCCGCATAGCCAATCCGCGCCGTCTCCAGACGCGGCACGGATTGCAGCGCATCGACGAGCCCCCGCCAGCCCGCTGTCATCAGCACAGCACCGTCGTCGGATTTCTGCCGCCAGTAGTCCAGGAATTCTTCGCGCTGCGGTAGACCGACCTGAGGCCCGTCTGACCGCCGGTCGCCATGCACCGGCCCGTCGATCGCAGCCGCCGCCCAGCCGAAGCGCGAGACGAGAATCTCGGCGAGCGAGGTATTGTTCGGTCCGCATTTGTGGTTGGACCCGCCATGCCCGAGCAGCACGACGGCGGGCACGGGCTTATCGCCTGCCGGCATCCAAAGCGCCGCCGGCGTCGGCCCCGCCGCCGAGGGCACGGGCCCCACGGCAAGGCTCGCGCGCCCGTTCCAGATCGTCTCCGCCTTGTGCAGCATGTCGTCCTCCCGATGTCCCCGCCGCCGCCACGTTCGCACGCCCCGCCGAAGGCGCCAATGCCGCCGCCAGCGATCGCAAATGTTCCGGCTCCGACACTTGCCTCCATTGCCGAGCGCTCGCGTGCAAGTCTCGCAACCATGAGGAATACTAGAAAGTCTATGATTCCAGAGTAGCTTTTGCATCTGACGTTTGGCAGCGAGATCAGCCGCGAACAGGGATCAAACGTCAGATGTGCTGCACTAGCGGTAAAGGTCCGCCCGCCCCGGCGGCAATCCGGAGGCCCCGCGCGGCGAGCGGGCAACGAGCGTTTGGAACAACAGCAGGCTGCCCCGCTCGAAGGCGAGCGAGACACCCGCCAGATAGCCGACCCAGATGCGATGCGTCTCCGGGCCGACGAGCGCGATGGCCTCCTCCCGCCGCGCCGTCAGCCGCTCGCACCAGATTTTGGTGGTCAACGCGTAGTGCTCCCGCCAGCCCTCCACGTCGTGCACACCGAAACCCGCCCGCTCCATCGCCTGCAGGCTCGAGCCGATGTCGTCCAGCGCACCGCCGGGAAAGATGTATTTCAAGATCGCCTTGTGTTCCGGCCGTGTCCCGAACTTGCGCCCACGCCGGCTCGCGCGCCGCGCGATGGCGTGATTGAGGAACAAGCCCCCCGGCGCGAGGATTGCGCGGATGGTCTTGAAGTACGTCGGTATGTTGGCGAGCCCAATGTGCTCGTACATGCCCACCGAAGCGATCTTGTCGAACTGGCCGCTGAGATCCTGATAGTCCCGGATCTCGACCGTGACCTGCCCATCGAGACCTTCCGCGGCGATGCGCGCGCGTGCGACGGCGAGTTGTTCCTCAGACAGCGTGATGCCGTGCGCAATCACGCCATAGTGCCTGGCGGCATGACATACGAGCGCCCCCCAGCCGCAGCCGATGTCGAGAAAACGCTCGCCGGCCTTCAGGCGCAGCTTCCGGCAGACCATGTCGAGCTTGTCGGCCTGCGCCTGATCGATCGTGTTCGACCAGTCCGTGAAGTAGCCGCACGAGTAGACCATGCGCTGATCGAGAAACAGCCGATAGAAATCGTTGCCGACGTCGTAGTGGAAGCGGATGTAATCGCGGTTGTCGCCCTTGGCCCGGTGCGCGCCGCCCGCGTCGCCAACGAAGTCGCGGGCCCGGTCCGGCAGATCCGGCGCTGCGCGCAGGAACGGCAACAGCCCCCGCGCCAGATCGAGCTTGCCGATCCGCTTCAGCCGCCGCCTCGCGCCCTCCTCCGACACAAGCCGTCCGAAATCCACGATCGTCCCGCCCTCGAGCCCGAGGTCGCCCTTGGCGTAATGACGGATGATCCGGTCGAGCGTGGGCCGCCGCAGGATAGAGGCAATCGTCCCCGGCGTCGCAATCGTCAGCACCAGGGGACCGCTCACATGCGATCCCAGCGGCACGATCGAGCCGTCCCACAGTTTGACGCGGGCATCGATGTCCAGATACCGCCCGATCTGCTGAACCAGCGCGCGGGCGGCATCGCCGAGCGCCTCCGGTGAGGGACGTGACAGCAGCGGCATGAGCTCCTCGAACACACGAACAGGGCACCGAACCATGACCGGAACGACGATGCAACCGGCCGGCCGGCGCAGGCCACGCCCGCATCCCGCGTGGTTGACATTACCCGCCCCCGCCGGGATCGTAGCGCCACGCCAGACCCCAGCCAGCCAGGGCCCCAAGGACCAGCAGATGACCGACCAGCACACCATCCCGTCACTCACAGTCGGCGAGGATCCCCACGAGCGCGGCGTGTTGCATGGGCGCACATTCAAGACGCAAATCGCCGACAATCTGAATACCTACCTCGCTCGTTTTGCAGCGTCCGGCATGGACCGCGACGGGTCGTACGCCGAGGCCGCCCGCTGGGGCGCAGCCATGAGCAGGCAGAACACGGAGTATGCCGCCGAGATGGCCGGCATCGCGCAGGGATCCGGCGAGGACCCCGCCGCCATCTGGCTGCTCAATGCGCGCTACGAGATCGCTTTCACCTTGTTCGGCAAGGATGCCCAGGCCAGGGAGAAGGCCGTCGCGGAGACCGACGGCTGCACCACTTTCGGCGTCTTGCCGGAGGCGGCGGCCGGCGCCAAGACCTGGCTCGGCCAGAACTGGGACTGGCTCGCAGGCATTCACGGCCGCACCCTCGTCCTGCGCATCCGCCGCAAGAAGAAGCCCGCACTCGTGTGCCTGACCGAAGCCGGCATCGTCGGCGGCAAGATGGGCGTCAACGAAGCCGGCATCGGCCTCGTCGAAAACGGGCTCGCCTCCTCGTTCGACGGCCGTAACGGTCTGCAAAAGCCGTTTCACATGCGCTGCCGCGAGGTGCTCGATGCCGACCGCTTCGAGGACGCGCTGCGCACCGTCGTGGACACCAAGCGGACCTGCTCGGGCAATTTCGTCATCGGTGACGCCGCCGGCGAGATCATCGACATCGAGACCTCGCCCGACAACCTCACCTACCTCCATCCCGTCGACGGCATCGTCACCCATTCAAATCACTTCGTCGGAACCGGCCACGGCGAAAGCCAGATGGAGAAGGTCGGCCCCAACAGCCTCTACCGCGCCGCACGCCTGCGCCGGCTTCTGGAGCAGAATCGAGGCAAACTGGGCTTGGACCATTTCAAGGCCGCCATGTCGGATCGCTTCGGCGCGCCCAACGCCATTTCCCGCACGCCCGACGATCGCGTGCCCGAAGCCAAGCGCATGATGACCACGGGCGCGGTGCTGATCGACCTCGCCGCGCGCACGATGCACGTGGCCAACGGGCCGCCTTTCCAATACCCCTACGTCGCCTTCGCGGTCGACGGCACGAACTGAACCACCAACGAACGACAAACGTCACTCCGGGAACGAGAACGCTCATGGCCACACGCACGATCGGCATCATCATGGAAGGTGCCACCAGCCGCATCGCCACCCAGATGCACCTGCTGCGCACCTTGATACCGATCCGCAAGGAAGGCGGCCTGCCGTTGAAGAACGGCGATCGCCTCATGCCCGAGCCGATCCTCGTCGGTCGCAACGCCGAGAAGCTGAAGGCGCACGCCGAAAGCCTCGGCGGATTTGCGACCTCCACCGACGTCGCCGCCTACCTCGCCGATCCCCGATACGAGATCTACTTCGACGCGAGCTTCACCGGCGGGCGCGTTGCGCGCACCAGGCGCGCCATCGCGGCCGGCAAGCACATCTATCTGGAAAAGCCGATGGCGGGCTCGCTGGAGGAAGCGCTCGACCTCGCTCGCAGCGCCCACAAGGCCGGCCTCAAGACCTCGATCGTCCAGGACAAGCTGGGCCTGCCCGGGCTCGCCAAGATGGTCACGCTCAAGCAGCAGGGCTACTTCGGCAGGATCCTGTCGGCCCGCCTCGACTTCGGCTGGTGGGTGTTCGACGGGTTCACACAGACCGCACAGCGCCCGAGCTGGAACTACAAGAAGGCGGAGGGCGGCGGGCTCGTCCTCGATATGTTTCCCCACTGGCGCTACATCACCGAGACGCTTCTGGGGCCGATCACGGCCGTCTCCGCACGCATCGCCACGCGGCTGGAAAAGCGCGTCGACGAGCAGGGCAACACCTACGACGTCGACGTCGAGGACGAGGTGTTCGCGCACTTCGAGCACGCTGGCGGCATCCTCGCGCAGGTCGCCAGCTCCTGGGCGACCCGCATCCGCCGCGACGACATGCTGACCGTCCAGATCGACGGCACCGATGGCTCCGCAGTCGCCACCATGCACCAATGCTTCGTCCAGCCCGCCGGCGCCACGCCCCGCCCGCACTTCGATGTCGACAACAAGCAGGCCATGGATTTCGACGCGACGTGGCTCGAGGTGCCGGAGGTCTGGCCGGTCAAGAACGGCTATCGCCAGGGCTGGGAAAGCTTCCTGCGCCACATCTGCGAGGGCACCCCGCACGCATCCCCGCTGCTTGCCGGCGCCCGGCACGTCCAGCTCGCCGAAGCCTGCTACCGCAGCCACAAGGAGCGCCGCTGGATCGATCTGCCGGAGCTGACGCTCGACTGATGGGCCGCAGGCCCCCGCCGCCATCGGCACGGACCAGCGTGGCCGGGCCGCCCCGATCGGTGTGCTGGCGCAAATCGGACGCTTCGATTAGAAGCCGCCCATGATCCGCATCACGCCAAGCCTCGCCATCGAGGACGACGAAATCATCGAGACCTTCGTGCGCGCCTCCGGCCCCGGCGGCCAGAACGTCAACAAGGTCTCGACCGCGGTCGAATTGCGCTTCGACGTGGCAAAGAGCCCGAGCCTGCCAGACCCCGTCGCCATCCGGTTGCGAAAGCTCGCCGGCAAGCGGTTGACCAAGGACGGCGTGCTCGTCATCCGAGCCGATCGCCACCGCACCCAGGAGATGAACCGCGCCGATGCCCGCGAGCGCCTGATTGCGCTGATCAAGGCCGCGACCGTCGTCCCCAAGACCCGAATCAAGACCAAGCCGAGCCGCGCCGCCAAGGAGCGCCGCCTCGAATCGAAAGCCAAGCGCAGCACGGTCAAGCGCCACCGCCAGTCCAAGCCCACGCTGGACTAGGCGGCATCGCCCACGCCCGCGCCAGTGCCACCCAGGCCTGTGCAAAGCGCTGAAAACGCCCGCTCCCTCTGCGGCAACCGCCCACCTCGGCTATTCTGCCGTCATGACCGAACCGATTCGCTCCGCCGTCCCGGCCCCGCCCCGCTTCGTGCACCTGCGCGCGCACTCGGCCTATTCGCTGCTGGAGGGCGCGCTGCCGATCTCCAAGCTCGCCAAGCTCACCGAAAAGCACGCCTTCCCCGCGATCGCGCTCACCGACACCAACAATCTGTTCGGTATCCTCGAGTTCTCCGACAAGCTCGCCGCCGCCGGTATCCAGCCGATCGCCGGCGTCTCGCTCGCCGTCGACTTCCAGGAGAAAAAGGCCGACGCCCTTCCGGGCAAGACGCCCGATCGCCCGCACCCCAGGCGCGACGGTCTCCTCGCCCTCCTCGCCATGAACGAGACGGGCTACGCCAACCTGATGAAGCTCGCCTCCAAGGCGCACATGGAGACCGCCGACGCCGACGTGCCTCACGTCACGATCGCCGACATCGCGCAGCACCACGGCGGCTTGATCGCACTCACCGGCGGCCCCGACGGCCCGATCGATCGCGCCCTCACCGAAGGCCTCGGCCCGGTGGCACGCGCACGGCTCGAGCGTCTGTCGACCATCTTCTCCGATCGCCTCTACGTCGAGATACAGCGCCACGACGCACCCGCCGAGGTCGCCATCGAGCCGCAACTGCTCGATCTCGCCTACGCGCTCACGCTGCCCATCGTCGCCACCAACGAGCCCTTCTTCGCCGTGCCCGACGACTACGAGGCACACGACGTCCTGCTCTGCATCGCCGACGGGCGCTACGTCGTCGAGGACGACCGCCGCCGCGTGACGCGCCAGCATTACTTCAAGAGCGCTGAGGAAATGGTCGAGGTCTTCAAGGACCTGCCCGAAGCCCTCGACAACACGATCGAGATCGCCCGGCGCTGCGCCTATCGTCCGCGCGGCCGCAAGCCGATCCTGCCGAGCTTCGTCACAATGGCCGAGGGCGCCACCGAGCAGGATCGCCTCGATGCGGAGGCCGCCGAGCTGAAGCGGCAAGCTGAAGCCGGTCTCGCCCTGCGCCTTGAGACGAACCCGCTCGCCGAGGGTTTTGACCGCGCCGACTACGACAAGCGCCTCGCCTACGAGCTCGACGTCATCACCAAGATGAAGTTTCCCGGCTACTTCCTGATCGTGGCCGACTTCATCCAGTGGTCGAAGAAGAACGGCGTCGCCGTCGGGCCCGGCCGCGGCTCGGGCGCGGGCTCCCTCGTCGCCTGGGCGCTGACCATCACCGACCTCGACCCGCTCCGCTTCGGCCTGCTCTTTGAGCGCTTCCTCAATCCCGAGCGCGTCTCGATGCCGGACTTCGACATCGACTTCTGCCAGGAGAACCGCGAAAAGACGATCCACTACGTCCAGCAGAAGTATGGCCGCGACCGCGTCGCCCAGATCATCACGCACGGCAAGCTCCAGGCGCGCGCGGTGCTGCGCGACGTCGGCCGCGTGCTGCAGATGTCGTACGGCCAGGTCGACAAGCTGACGAAGCTCGTCCCCAACAATCCCGCCAACCCCGTGACCTTGCGCGAAGCCATCGACGGCGAGCCGCGTCTCCAGGAGGAGCGCGACAACGATCCCATGGTCGCGCGCCTTTTAGAGATCTCCGAAAAGCTCGAAGGTCTCTACCGCCACGCCTCCACCCACGCCGCCGGCATGGTCATCGGCGACCGCCCGCTCGACGAGCTCGTCCCCCTCTACCGCGATCCCAAGTCGAACTTCCCGATCACCCAGTTCAACTGGAAGCTCGTGGAAGCCGCGGGCCTCGTGAAGTTCGACTTCCTCGGCCTGAAGACGCTGACCGTGCTGGAGAAGGCCGTCCAGCTCGTCAAGAAATCGCGCGGGCTCGACCTAGATCTCGCCCGCGTGTCGATCGAAAACGATTATCCCGAGGCCAACAAGGCCTACGAGCTGCTGGCCAAGGCCGATACGGTCGGCGTCTTCCAGCTGGAATCGACGGGCATGCGCGAAAGCCTCAAGCGGCTGAAGCCCGACCGCTTCGAGGACATCATCGCCATGGTGGCGCTCTATCGCCCCGGCCCCATGGACAACATCCCGACCTACATCAACCGCAAGCACGGCGAGGAGCCGGTCGACTGCCTGCACGACATGCTGAAGGCCATCCTGACGGAGACCTATGGCGTCATCATCTACCAGGAGCAGGTCATCCAGATCGCCCAGGTGATGGGCGGCTATACGCTCGGCCAGGCCGACCTTCTGCGCCGCGCGATGGGCAAGAAGGACAAGGCGGAGATGGCCAAGCAGCAGGCCCGCTTCGTCGAGGGCGCCGTCGAGCGCGGCGTCAAGAAAGCCGATGCCGTCTATATCTTCGAGCTGGTCGACAAGTTCGCCGGCTACGGCTTCAACAAGTCGCACGCCGCCGCTTACGCGCTCGTCTCCTTCCACACCGCCTACATGAAGGCGAACTTCCGCGAAGAGTTCCTCGCCGCCTCCATGACGCTCGACGCCGCCAACACCGACAAGCTCGCGATGTTCGCGGCCGAAGCCCGCCGCAGCGACATCCCGCTCCTGCCGCCGTGCGTCAACGCGTCCGCCGTCGACTTCGACGTGGAATCCGCATCTGGCGGCAGGCTCCCCGCAGGGGAGTCGCCAGACGCACCAAGAACGAGAGCGATCCGTTATGCGCTGGCCGCCTTGAAGAACATCGGCGCGGCCGCCGTCGAGACCGTCGTCGCCGAGCGCGAGCAGAACGGCGCCTACAAGACACTCGCCGATTTCGCCGCGCGCATGAACCCGAAGGCGCTTAACAAGCGCGGCCTTGAGACGATGGCGATGGCCGGCGCCCTCGACGCGCTCGAGCCCAATCGCGCGCTCGTGCGCGCCAACGTCGACGTCATGATGGCGCTCGCCAACCGCCAGCAGGCGAACGCGGCGGCCGGCACCACTGATCTGTTCGGCGGCGCCGCCAGCGGCGGTCCGAGCCTCGACATGCGGCCCGTGAAGGCCTGGACGCCGATGGAGAAGCTGCAGGAGGAATTCGCAGCTGTCGGCTTCTTCCTCTCCGGCCACCCGCTCGACGACTACGGCTCACTGCTGCCCAAGCTGCAGGCCTGCCGTTTCACCGAGTTCGAGCAGCGCGCCGAGCGCGGCGCCACACACGGCCGCCTCGCCGGCATCGTCATCGCCGCGCGCGAGAGGAAATCGGCCAAGGGCAACATGTTCGCCTTCGCCTCGTTCTCCGACCCCACCGGCCAGTTCGAGGCGATCGTGTTTTCCGACACGCTGGCCGCCGCCCGCGATCTCCTCGAGCCCGGCACACCGGTCCTCGTCACGGTGGAGGCCGAGCGCGACGGCGAGACGCTGAAGTTGCGGGCGCAGGCGATCGAGGCGCTCGACAAGGCCGCCGCCAGCATCCAGCGCGGCCTGAAGCTGGTGCTCGACCGGCACGCGGTGCAAACGAGGCCCACGACCATCGCGGAAATCAAGTCCGCCCTGAAGCCTGGCGCAGCCCGCGCGGGCGGCGAGATCCGCATCGCCATGGACGTCGATTCCGCTGAGATCCGCGGCGCCGGCCGCACCATCGAGTTCGCACTCCCCGGCAAGTTCGACGTCACGCCATCCCAGCGCGGCGTACTGACGACCTTGCCGGGCGTGATGGAGGTCGTGGAGATCTAGTGTCGCGCATCTGACGCTTGGTCCCCGATCGCCGCTGATCTCGCAGCCAACCTTCAGATACAAAAGCGACACTAGGATCATGGACTTGCTCGTGTTCCTCTTGCTTGCGACGCTTGCAAGCGAGCGCCCGGAAAGCGCAAGCAAGTGTCGGCTCGCGAACACGAGGCTTCCCTAGCAGCGCAGCCGGCGTACCATGGGCGCGGTGACACGCGAAGGGAGCCCACATGTCCAAGTCCAACCACGTCTACAAGCACATCGACCTCACCGGCTCGTCCACCAAGTCAAGCGACGACGCCATCCGCAACGCCATCGCCAAGGCCGCCGACAGCGTGCGCAACATGAACTGGTTCGAGGTCACCGACACCCGCGGCTACATCGACGGCAAGGACGTGAAATACTGGCAGGTGACGATCCGCGTCGGCTTCCGCATCGAGGACTGACCGCGATCGTGCCCTACGGCACCGGCTGCTTGCCGCGCTTGGCCACGTTGGCGGCGCGCGATCGGGCCCACTCGGTAAGCTTCTTGACCTGATCGCGCGTGCGTGTCCGCCCGCCTTCCCGCACGAGCGTGATCTTGCGCGTATGATAGCGCTCCAGGCTTGGCCGGTGCGCGACGCTGATGACCGAGGCATCCGCAAGCTCGGTCTTGAACAGCCGCATCAGAATATCCTGGCTTTCCTCGTCCAGTGCCGACGTCGCTTCGTCGAGAATAACGATGGACGGACGCTGGACCAGCAGCCGGCAGAACGCGACGCGTTGCTGCTCGCCACCCGAGAGGGTGCGATCCCACGCACCTTCCTCCGCCATCCGCGGCACCAGATAGTCCAGGGCGCACAACTCCAGACTGCGCGCGATGTGCGCGTCGGAAACCTCGTTCGCCGCCAATGGATACGTCACCGCCGCTTTCAGCGAGCCGATCGGCAGATAGGGCCGCTGCGGCAGGAACGCGACCTTGGCGCCCCGCGGCAGGCGGATGTTGCCCCGCCCCCAGGGCCAAAGACCCGCGATGGCGCGCACGAGCGTACTCTTGCCCGTCCCCGACTTGCCGCCGACCATCACCATCTCGCCGGGCGCGATGCGAAACGCGGCGTCCGCGATCAGGCTCTTGCCGCTCGGCAACGTCACCGCGACGCTGTCCAGCACCAGCTCGTCGCTGTCGCCCTCGCTCACCTTGATCTCGGGCCCGCCCTTGCCCACGTGATCGGCCATCGCCATGTAGCTGCCCAGTTCCGCGACGCGATACGCCGCCGCATACCATTGCCCGAGCTGCGCGAAGTTGGACGTCACCCACGCCAGCGCGCCCTGCACGGTGCCGAACGCCGTCGCAACCTGCATGACGGTGCCGAGGCTGGCCTCCCCGGACAGGTACTTCGGAACCATGAGAAGCACCGGGAGGATCGGGGCGAACAGCCCGCTGCTGTGCGTCACGATCGTCATATAGCTCCACGTCGCCGTGTAGCGGCGCCATTCCCGGATGACGGTGGCCAGTCGCGCTGTCAGGTTGCGTGACTCACCGCCCTCCCCGCGCACCAGCGCGACGCTCTCTGCGTTCTCCCGCAGCCGCGTCAGCTGATACCGGAATTGCGCCTCCGCCTCGGCGCGATCGCGCACGATCCGCGCATAGCGCCATCCCACGACCGTCATCGCCCCGGACACGATGGTCGAATAGACCACCGCCGCCCAGACCATGAAGCCCGGGATCGTCACGCCACCGATGGTAAGCGAGCCACCGACCACCCACAGGATGCCGACAAAGGTCGCGAACGTGATGACAGCGCCGACGAACCCGGCCAGCAGGTCGACGATGGGCTCAACCGCCAGCCGGACATCCTCCGCCACACGAGCTTCCGGCGCGAACTCCGGCCCACCGATCAGATTGAGCCGATAGTAAGTCTGATGCCGGAGCCAGGCCGCGATGATCTTGCCGGTCAACTGCTCGCGCCAGCGGATCTGCAACGTCAGCCGCGAAAGCTGCGACATCACCGTGGTCGCCGTCGATGCGACGAGGAGCACGATGAACCAGAGCGCGGCCTGCCAAAGCGCATCGAGCGCCTTGCCCTCGAGCGCGTCGTAGAATGTCTTGTTCCAGCGGTTGATGAGAACCTGCATGCCGATCTCGGCAAACAGGAACCCGAACGTCCCGGCCGTCAGCAGAATGGCCCTGCCCCGTGTCGCGCCTGTCCAGAAATCCCGCGACAGGCTGAGGATCGACGCCAAGACCTCGCGCATCGAGCGCGAGGCGCCGATCGACTTGTCGAGCCTGTGGACCACAGTCGCCTCCTGCCCTGCTCCGGACAATATCCGGAACATTACTTAGCAGGATCGAACGCACGGGCCTTTGATATTGTTCCTCAGGACGGAGAGTTTAGCCGGACGCGCCGCAATGGCGGCCGATCTGCACCGCCAGATCCAGCAACGCCTCGTCGCCGCCCCGCCAGCCGATGAACGACAGCCCCACCGGGCAGCCGTCGACGAGCCCGACCGGGACGGTCACCTGCGGCAGTCCGCCGACGCCGGCGGTGCACGTGAGCCGCATGACGCGCAGCCGATAGTGCTCCTGCTCTTCAAAGCTCGCCGTCACCAGCGGCGCGATACACGGCGCCGTCGGCAGGGCAACGATCGTGCCGCGGGGAATAAGCCGGTCGAGCCCCGCGCGCACCTGCGCCACGTCCTTGCGCGCCGCCGCCGCCATCTCGACGCTGACCGCGCGCGCGACCTCGAACCTCTCCTTCACACCCGGCCCGAACGCGGGCTGGCGCGACGTGATGAAGGGCCCGAAGGTGGCCCAGGTCTCGTGCGCCTGCACCAAGCGGAACATCTCGCGGCGCTGGTCGAGGCCCTCGCGGCCCCCGAGCGTGACGGTCTCGCGCGCCGGCAGCACGTCGATGTCCTCCAGCACGCCTTTGAGCAGGGCGGCGACCGCCTGGTCCGCCTCCGCGAAGGCGTCGTCGGCGACCAGCACGCGCACGATCTCTCCGGCGACCGCCGTGCCCGCCAGCAGCACCGGGCCGACCTTGCGGAACAGACCCGGCGAGGCCGCAAACCAGCCCACCGCATCGAACGACGGCGCCATCGCCATCGCCCCCGTGGCATCGACGCGGCCGTGCGTCGGCCGGATGCCGTAAAGGCCGTTGAGGGCCGCGGGAATGCGCACCGACCCGCCGGTGTCGCTGCCCAGGCCGATATCGCAGGCCCCCGCTGCCGTGGCCGACGCCGAGCCCGACGACGAGCCGCCGGGGATGCGGCCGGGCGCTCGCGGATTGATCGGCGTGCCGTAGTGCGCGTTGACGCCGGCGACCGAGTAGAAGAACTCGTCGCACACCGTCTTGCCGATCACCGTGGCCCCGGCGCCGAGCAGCTTCGCCACGGCGCTTGCATGGCGCGCAGCCGGCGCCTGCGCGGCGAGCCAATCGGGATTGCCGCCACCCGTGCGCTCGCCGGCGATGTCGTACATGTCCTTCACCGCAAGCGTCAGGCCATCGAGCGCGCCGCCCGGCTGCCCCTTGATCGGCGCCTTGATGTCATGTGGAACAAACGCGCTGCGCGACACCGTCATCGGATCGACCTCACACGGTTGCGGGATGGCTGGACTTGAACCACTTCAGCATCTCGAGCCCGTCCCACACCACGACGCCGTCGTGAGACAGGATCTCCTCCAGCGTGCGCTGGACATGCCCGATGCGATGCGGCTGGCCCGACAGATAGGGATGGAATGCGAGCGACATGAACTTCGGCCGCTCCGTGCTCTCCTCGTAGAGAACCCGGAAGTGATCCATGGCGCGGTTGTACTGCACTTCCGAAGGATGGTGCTGCAGCGCCATCATCACGATGTCGTGGATCTCGAAGTTGTAGGGGAACGCCGCAACGGGCTTGTGCTTCGTCTTCAGCCACACCGGCTCGTCGTCGAGCACCCAGTCGCCGATGTACTCGATGCCTGCCGCCGAAAGATAATCGAGCGTGTCGAACGTCTGCGTCAGTCCCGGTCCGAACCAGCCGACCGGCTTCTGCCCGGAGAACTTGCCGATGATGTCGACGGCCTTGTCGACCACCTCCTTCTGGTTCTCGACCTTGTGCATGGGCTGCTGGTCGTAGGAGTGCGCGTTGAGTTCCCAGCCGTGCTTCATGCACGCCTCCACCACCTGTGGATAGGTCTCGCAGATGCGCGCGTTGAGCGTCACGGTGGGCTTTGCGCCGAGGCGGTTGAGCACCTTCATGATGCGCCAGACGCCCACGCGCATGCCGTACTCGTGCCAGCTCCAGTTGGGATGGTCGGGCTGCTGCGGCTGGCCCTGCGGCGGCGAGATCACCATGCGCGCCATCGGCCGCCCGATATCCCAGTCCTCCAGCGCCAGGATCGGCCAGATCACGACGCGCGTGCCGACCGGCACCTTCAGCGGCGGACGGCCCTCGATGGGCTCGAATGCGATGCGCTCGCGCGGATGCATGTCTCGGTTCCTCCAGGTCTTTTATTGTCGATTGGCAAAAGACATACCGCGCCCGCCTCGCAGGCCACAAGTCATGCCGTCAGGATACCGAAGTCGGCCGTCTCCCCGGGCCTGCCGCTCAAGCCGCCGTCAGCTTGGCCAGGACCGCCTCGTCGACCTCGAAATTGGAAAACACGTTCTGGACGTCGTCGTCGTCCTCCAACGCGGCGATGAGTTTCAGGACCTGCCCCGCCTTCTCCTCGTCGACGGCGGTCGTCAGGTTCGGCCGCCACACGGTCTTGACCGCCTCCGGCTCCCCCAGCGCCTCCTCCAGCGCCGACGCCACACCGCCCAGATCCTCGAAGGCGCACGTCACCAGGTGGCCGTCGTCGTCCGACGCCACGTCCTCCGCGCCCGCTTCGATCGCTGCCTCCAGCAGTCGCTCCGCACTGCCCGCCGCCACCGGATAGACGATCTCGCCGACCCGATTGAACATGTGGCTGACGGCGCCCGTCGCGCCGAGATTGCCGCCATGCTTTGTGAACGCGGCCCGGACCGCCCCGCCGGTGCGGTTGCGGTTGTCGGTCAGCGCCTCCACGATCACGGCCACGCCGCCGGCCCCGTAGCCTTCGTAGCGCACCGCTTCGTAGGTCTCCGTATCGTTGCCCGACGCCTTCTTGATCGCGCGCTCGATGTTGTCCTTGGGCATGCTCTGGGCGCGCGCGACCTGCACGGCGAGCCTGAGCCGCGGGTTCATGGCGGGATCGGGCTGGCCCAGCTTGGCCGCCACCGTGATCTCACGCGCGAGCTTGGCGAACATCTTGGCGCGGGCCGCGTCCTGGCGCCCCTTGCGATGCATGATATTCTTGAATGCGGAATGGCCGGCCATGGCGCTCTCCGGGACTTGTCGTTGTTTGCTGGGCCTGACTTATAGGCACCCGCGCCAGTCCTTGCCAACGTCCTTGCCAACGCCCCCTGCCCTCGGCGCCCACCGTCACCGGCCCGAACATCAGGCCGCCCAGAAATCGGGCGCGCTCGGCGTCAGCACCCCGCCCCTGCGCAGCGCCTTGACCTGCACGGTGAGACCCGTCCGGTCGTCGATCTCCACGGCAAGCCCCGATATCGTCGCCGGGCCCGGCGCGGGCTCGAAGCGGTTCTTCGGGATCTTGGTCAGGAACCGGTTGATCGGCTCGTCGATGTCCATCCCCAGGACCGACTGGTAATTGCCGCACATCCCCCCGTCCGTCATGTAGCCGGTGCCGCCGGGCAGAACCCGCTCGTCGCTGGTCGGCACATGCGTATGGGTGCCCACCAACGCCGAAATCCGCCCGTCGAGATAGTGACCGAGCGCTTCCTTCTCGCTCGTCGCCTCCGCGTGGAAGTCGACGAAGATCGCGTCCGCCCCCTGCTTCAGCGGGCACGCCGTCACCGCGCCGTCGAGTGCGCGGAATGGACAATCGATCTCCGGCATGAAGATCCGACCCATCGCGTTGACGACGAGCACGTCCGCCCCGTTGCGGGCCGTGAAAAGCCCCGAGCCGCGCCCCGGCGTCCGCGGGGGAAAGTTGATCGGCCTCAGCAGACGCTCGTGGCGCTCGATGAAGACCAGCGTGTCCTTCTGGTCGAAGGCGTGGTTGCCCAGCGTGACGACGTCGGCGCCGGCGTCGAGCAGGTCCTGGAAGATCGCCTCCGTGATGCCGAACCCGCCGGCTGCATTCTCGCCGTTCACCACCACGAAATCGAGCGCATAGCGCCGACGCAACTCCGGCAGGTTTTCAGCGACGGCAACGCGCCCCGACCTGCCGACCACGTCTCCGAGAAATAGAAGCCGCATCAGCGATCGGTCCCCTGGGCTTGGGCTGGATCTTGGTCTTGAGCTTGGCCTGCGCTGTCGCACCCGGCGTCGGCCCGCACCGGCGCGCGAGCGGCTTGTCGGCACGCCCTCATGCCCCCGCCTCGCGCGTGGCGCGACAGTCGTGCGCGCCGCTGGGCGTCAGTATCCAATCGAGCGGTTCGTCGTAATCCAGATGCGGCACGGCTTCGACCTTCTGCTCGTCATAAGCAAGGCCGACGGACACCAGGCCCTTCGCCTCCCGCAGCCGCTTCAGCGTGCGGTCGTAGTGACCGCCGCCATAACCGAGCCGATAGCCCTGCTCGTCGAACAGCAACAGCGCAGCCAGCACGACATCTGGCACCAGCTCCGGAGCCGAGGCCAGCGGCTCGCGGATGCCCCAGATCGTCTCCGCCGTGGCATCTCCCGGCGCCCAGCGCCGGAAGATCAAGGCTTCTCCGCGTCCCTGCATGACTGGAAGGCACAGCTGGTAACCCTGTTCACCGAGCCGCGTCAGCAACGGCAGCGGATCGATCTCGTCACCGATCGCGCTGAAGCCCGACACGATGGCCCCCGGCGCGACACCCGTGAAGTCGATGCCGTGGGCGGCGATCCGCTGAGCCGCCGACGTGCCGATCCGGGAGAAGGCCGCCGCCCGGGTCTGCTTGGCAGACGCGCGCATCTTGCGCTTCAGCTCGACGACCTGCGCCGCGTCGGACATGTCACCTCGCCGGGTTCTGCGGGCCGCGGCACGGCGGTGGCCGTACCCATACCCGCAATGACACCAGGACCACTGCGCCAAGGCAGCCGGGTCGCGTCCGCATCGCATGCCTCAGTCGGCCATGATGTTCAAGTGCCGCGGTGGCCGTCGGAGCTTTGATCTCGCCGGGTCCCTACAAAAGTAGGTGGGCGCCGTGTGGCCGGAACCACGGTCCCGGCCAGGGACAGCTCCCGAGCGAGTTCTTATAGGCCCTGGAGATCGTATTGCTCCTGACGCACCCCGCAGCACGCGAAACATGGTCCAGCGCCACGCAAAAAGAAAGGGGGCAACGCTCGCTTGGTTGTGGAGGTCGTGAACGACCGGTTGGAGCCGGCCGAAAGGGCGGCCCATTCAGGGTCGGTTCCCGCCTTAACCGGGGCGGCCAGAAGTCGGCGCCGAGGGCGTGCCCGCCGCCGTCCCCTGAGTCGGGCCGAAACAGGGCCGGCAGGCCGCGCAGCGCCACCGGGTGCAACGCCAGCCGGTGATGGCCCACGCCCACCGGGCGCCGCGTTCGACGCCGTGGCATGAGCCTGGGCCCCCGTCGCCGGTCGGCCCGTCTGCGTGTGTGTCTGCGTGTGTGTCTGTGTCTGCACCGGCGCACCGCCCGGCGCGTTGGCGGGCCGCGGCATCTGCGCGGGATGGGACGACGGCTGGCCACGCGCCGCCGACGCTTGGGTCGACCCGACCTGAGCCGGCCCGCTCGATTGAGCCGGCGCTTGAGTCGGCTGTTGGCCCGGCCTCTGGCCACCTGCGCCACCAGCCGCCACACCTTGCGGGCCACGTGCAGCCGATGCGCCCGAAGCTGCTGACCCCGACGCTGCGGATCCTGTCGTCACAGTAGCGTCCGGCGTCGCAACATCAGCCTGATGGCGTTCGCGAAGATCGAACAATTCGTCAGCGGTCAGCAGGGCCGCAAGCAGCAGCAGGCGCTCATCCCCGACCTGACCGAATTCCGCGACCAGGGCATCCACCTTGCCGCGCACATGGTCCGCCAATGCCTGCAGCCGCGCCTCGTCACCTTCCGCGCACTGCAGCGGATAACTGCGTCCGTTGACGACCACGTTGGCCTGCGCCATGCGCTACGTCCGCCCCTAATTGTCAGTGCCCGTCCTCAAGCACGTTATGAAGCGAATCGATAACCCAATCAATGTGGTTGACGACCTGGTCGCGCTGCTGTCTCAGCCGGGCGATTTCCTCCCGCGCCAACCGAAGTTCCTCCTTCAATTGGTCGCGCTCGCGCTCCAGCACCGCCGCAGCCGTTTGCGGTTCAGCGGCGGCCGACCGCGCCCGCGCGGCGCCGCGCCCACGCGCGGCCGGTTTCGCGGCCTTCGCAGATCGGACTTTCTGAGCGTTGCGTGCTGCCACCGAATATTCCTTAGCTGCGAGTCCGAGAACGCCATCGGGCACTCGTATCCGCACAACTGGGCGCCATCGGCACGTGCTGCGAAGTTTTTCGCAAACGGGTCTCGCACACGAAACTGCGCCCTCGGCCCGCCGGCTCTTACGCAGCCGCCGACCGATCTGACCATCACTTGGGCCCCACTGCCCCTCACGCCCGTCACCGCTTCAAATCGACGGGCACGTCACCTCGATCACGCGGACATAAGTACGCCTATACAAGTACGTCAACGCGTCTCAACGGCTCATCCTCGATTTTCCCGCGCCGTTCATACCAACTTTTCGTCCTGGCTTGACAGCATTGTGGCTGACAAACATCTATTCTGCGCCAACCGTGGCTGGCAGGACGCGCTCGTTCGGCGTCGCGCTCCACCGAGTGACAACCGAGAAACACCCGCGTTGGGCACGCGACTTGCTGTGCCGACGCCCTGTTCCGACGCAAATGGAGAATACAATGGCTGTGAAAGTCGCCATCTCAGGCTTCGGCCGGATCGGTCGCAACGTCCTGCGCGCCATGGCCGAGGCCAAGCGCTCCGATCTCGAAGTTGTCGCCATCAACGATCTGGGATCGGCCAAGGACAACGCCCACCTGTTCAAATACGACAGTGTTCATGGGACGTTCCCGGGCAAGGTGACCGTCGAGGGCGACACCATCGACGTCGGCATGGGCAAGCCGATTCGCGTCCTGGCCATCAAGGATCCCTCAAAGCTGCCGTGGAAGGAACTTGGCGTCGACATCGTGATGGAGTGCACGGGCATCTTCACCGACAAGGAGAAGGCCAAGGTGCACCTCGACGCCGGCGCCAAGCGGGTCCTCGTCTCCGCACCCTCCAAGGGGGCCGACCTCACCGTCGTCTACGGCGTCAATCACGACAAGCTCACCGGTGACCACAAGGTCGTCTCCAACGCCTCGTGCACCACCAACTGCCTGGCCCCCGTCGCCAAGGTCCTGAACGACCTCGTCGGCATCAAGTCCGGCTTCATGACCACGATCCACGCCTACACCAACGACCAGAAGATCCTCGACCAGGCCCACAGCGACATGCGCCGTGCGCGCGCCGCCGCCATGTCGATGATCCCGACCTCGACGGGCGCGGCCGCTGCCGTCGGCCTCGTCCTCCCCGAACTCAAGGGCAAGCTCGACGGCACAGCCATCCGCGTGCCCACGCCGAACGTGTCCGTCGTCGACCTGAAGTTCATCCCCGGTCGCGAAACCTCCGTCGACGAGATCAATCAGGCCATGGAGAAGGCCGCCGCGCAGCAGCTCAAGGGCATCTTGTCCGTCAACAGCGAAGCGCTCGTCTCGATCGACTTCAACCACTCTGCCTTCTCTTCGAACTTCGATTTGACGCAGACGCAGATCGTCGATGGAAAGCTGGTGCGCATCCTGTCCTGGTACGACAACGAATGGGGCTTCTCCAACCGCATGTCGGACACCGCGATCGCCATGGCCAAGCTGATCTGATCGCCCGCAAGGCAGATCCCAAGACCTGAAAGCACGAGCGGCGGCTGCCTGGGCAGCCGCCGCTTTTTTTTCGAACCCGCGCGCCGACTGGCTCCGGCCTGAACGCCCTCCGCGTTCTGGCCTCAAGCCTTCTCCTGGCTTGGAAGCGCCTGCGCGCGCCGATCGGCAATGCGGCCGGCCGATCGCGCCGCCATGCGCGTGGCGCCGCCTTCCTCGGCGATCCGCCCCACCTCCTCTGCCAGCCGCGCCTTCTGGCTCTTCGCAAGCGGCTCCGACGCCGCCAACTCCAGCGCCAGATCGCCGATCCGTCGTGCCTCGCGCGCAAGCTCAGGATCGCCCAGCCGCGCCAGGCCCTGCAGCGTCTTTTGCAAGCGGATGCCGACCTCGATCGTGCCGGCACCATCGCGGGCGATGGCGGTGAAGGCGTCGTCGGCAAGACCTTCCACGCTCAGCGGCGGCATCGACACGCGCGGATAGACGATCTCCGGTTCACCCTCGCGCCGGATTTCCGCAAACCGCGTGAAGACGCGCAGCGCCGCCGACAGGATGCCGATCGCGGTGCCGGGATCGTTGACACCCGGCGAAAGCGCCTTGGCGGCCGTCTCCGCCATGATGATCAGACCGAAACGCGGGTCGTTGTGCGTATCGCGCGCCGACGCGATATGGATCGCATCGCACACGTCTTCCCCAATATCCGCCGACATCGCGCCATCCCCGTCGTCCTGCTCGCGTTGGCGGGCCTCTTCGGCCACCCTGGCCGCCGCATCCCTGGGATGGATCCACGCGATCGGCCTCACTGTGTCGACGGCATCTCCGGGACGCACCGCGAGCACGATGGTGGCTTCCAGCCGCTCTGCGATGGCGTCGAGCGCACCGACGTCGATCGACAAAACGTAGCCGACCGTGGTGGAACGCACCGGCAGCCCCTCCTGCGCTGGACCGCCGTCGCCAACCGCCGCCCCGAAGGTGCCCACAGTCTCCGGCCGGAATGCTTCGAGCGCGGCGGTCTCCGTGCGCCCCATGGCCGTACCCACGCGGCCCAGGTGCGTGATGTGGTCGACCCACCGCAGGAACGAGACCAGAACCCACAGGATCATCGTGACCAGGCCCACGAAAACCATCACGCGCCCGGCCGGGCCATAGGGCAACGCCTCGACCGCGAAAAGCGCCACGATCGAGAAAATGAAGGCCGAGATGAACGCGGCGAGCACGTTCTGCATCGTGCTGTCGGACAGGATGATCCGCGTCACCCGCGGCGTCGTGCTCTGCGAGATCGCAGTCGTCGCCGTCACGATGGCAGCCACCGAGAACGTCGCGACTGAGAGCATGCTGGTCGCGATCATCGACAACAACGTGACCAAGGTCGCCTTGGAGATGTCGAACGGCAGCGCGGCCGGGCTCTCCACGTCGACGCCGACCGCCGCCAGCGCCAGGATCGCCGCCAGCACGCTCGCCACCGCGGGTCGAACCCACAGCCGGTCGGCCAGAAAATGTCGAACACGCAGCAGCAGTTGGCGCATTACGGCCTCCAGGCTCAATCCGTTCCGCTAGTAAACGCGCGTACACAGGAATGTTTCAAGCGTTCGAGGCGTTAACCCGCCTGTAGCCCGGCCGGTAACCTCAGCTTGCGGATAACGCTGGCGGGGACTGGCTCTCGTCCCGATATGGCGCTAATCAAAGCGCCTGGTGCGGTGCACGCTGGCCGGACTTGCCCTCCGCCGAGCCCCGCCCGCCCCCCGGATTCGATAGCCAAAGAGGCAGTCATGACCGAAAAACTCGCCGACATCGCCCAAGCCATGGTCGCCCCCGGCAAGGGCATCCTCGCCGCCGACGAGAGCTCCGGCACCATCAAGAAGCGCTTCGACAGCATCAAGGTGGACTCGACCGCCGACAGCCGCCGCGACTATCGCGAGATGCTGTTCCGCGCCTCCGACGCCATGAAGAACCACATCTCCGGCGTCATCCTGTACGACGAGACCCTGCGCCAGAAGGCCAAGGACGGCACACCGCTGGCCGACGTCATCAAGGCGTCGGGGTCCATTCCCGGCATCAAGGTCGACACCGGCGCCAAGCCGCTCGCCGGCCCGACCGCCAAGATCGAGACCGTCACCGAAGGCCTCGACGGCCTGCGCGAGCGCCTCACCGAGTATCACGGCCTCGGCGCACGCTTCGCCAAATGGCGCGCCGTCATCACCATCGCCGACGGCTGCCCGACCTACAACTGCATCCTGGCCAACGCACACGCGCTCGCCCGCTACGCCGCCCTGTGCCAGGAGACCGGCATCGTCCCGATCGTCGAGCCCGAGGTCGTCATGGACGGCACGCACTCCACCCACGACATCGATCGCTGCTACGAGGTGACGGAGTGGACCCTCAAGACCACGTTCCAGCAACTCTATGATGCCAACGTCGACCTCGAGGGCATCGTGCTGAAGCCGAACATGATCATCGCCGGCCAGAAGTCGGCAAAGCAGGCATCAGCCGACGAGGTCGCCGAGAAGACCGTGAAGTGCCTCAAGGCCTGCGTGCCTTCCGCCGTACCCGGCATCGCGTTCCTGTCGGGCGGCCAGTCCGACGAGGCCGCCACCGAGCACCTCTCGCTGATGAACGCCATGGGCCCGCTGCCCTGGAAGCTCACCTTCTCCTACGGCCGCGCACTGCAGGCGGCCGCCCTCAAAGCCTGGCTCGGCAAGTCCGAGAACGTCGCCGCCGGCCAGCGGGCGTTCGCCCATCGCGCCAAGATGAACGGCCTCGCCGCCCTCGGCAAATGGCAGGCGAGCCTGGAAAAGGCGGCCTGACCAGCGATGCACTGTGTACCGCCGGGCGACGCCAGCCCGGTGCGCAATGTCTGCCAAGGCAACGATTGAAAACTTGGACAGAAGACTTGCATCGAAGACTGGGATTGAAGACTTGGCCCGGGGCGCGCCCCGGGCCATTCGCTGTCTGGTCGCAAGCGCGACCACCCGTCCCCGGTTACAGCGGCCACACCAGCAGGATCATCGGCACACCCACGGCCACCACCAGGATCTCCAGAGGAAGCCCCAGTCGCCAGTAGTCGCCGAAGCGATAGCCCCCCGGCCCCATGATCAGGGTGTTGTTCTTGTGACCGATGGGCGTCAGGAAGGCACAACTCGCAGCAATCGCCACCGCCATCAGGAACGCGTCGGGATTGACACCGAGCTTGTTGGCCACCTCCAGCGAGATCGGCGCCGCAACCAGGGCCGTCGCCGTATTGTTGAGCACATCCGACAGCGTCATGGTCAACGCCATGATGATCGTCAGTACCGCCCACGCCGGCAGTCCCGTTGACAGATCGACCATCCCCTTGGCGAGCACGTTTGTCGCCCCCGACGTCTCGAGCGCCATGCCGATCGGAATGAGCGAGCCGATCAGCACGACGACCGGCCACTCGATCGTCTCATAGACGTCCTTCACGGGAACGATGCCCAGCAGCACATAGAGAACGCAGACCAGGCCGAGCGCGACCGCAAGATAGAGATACCCAAGGCTGGACAGAAACACCGCTGCCGCGAAGATCCCCGCCGCCAGCGCAGCCTTGCCCGTGCTCTTCACCTCCAGCCCCCGCTCCGCAAGCGGCAGCAAGCCGGTCTCCGTCATGAACGCGTGCGCGCGCGCCTCGGGACCGATCAACAGCAGCACGTCACCGGCCTCGATCGGCGTCCGCCGCACCCGCGTCTGCACCCGTCTGCCGGCTCGCTGGATGCCGACGAGCCACATCCCGTGCTTGTCGACCAGCGACAGGCTGGCGCTCGTGCGCCCCTCGATCATCGCGCCCGGCCGCACCACCGCCTCGATCACCTCCATGTCCGAGGCCTCGAGTTTCTCGCGCTGGTGCTCCTGATCGACATACGACAGCTTCATGTCGACCACGAAGGCGTCGAGCGTCTCCGCGGCCGCCTCCAGCAACAAGATGTCGCCGTCCTGGATGCTGATCCATCCCGCGTGATGCGGCAGCCGGTAGTTGCTACGCACGACATTGAGCAGCGTCACGTCGGCATCCGCGCACGCTTTCTCAAGCTCGATCAGCGGCAGCCCCAACGCCTTGGAGTCCTGGTTGACCGTCAGCTCCGCAATGTAGTCGTCGAGCTTGAACGCCGTATCGCCCCCGTCCGCATCCGACGACGGGCGTGGAATGAGACGCCACCCGATCAGCGCGACGAACGCAATCCCCGCAGCCGCGCACACGATCCCGACAGGCGTGAAATCGAACATCTGGAAGGGCGTGCCCAGCGCCCGCTCGCGATACGTCGACACGATGATGTTGGGCGGTGTGCCGATCAGCGTCACGAGACCGCCAAGGATCGTGGCAAACGAGAGCGGCATCAACGTCGCACCCGCCGCGCGCTTCGCCTTGCGCGCCACTTCGATGTCGATGGGCATCAACAGCGCCAGCGCACCCACGTTGTTCATGACGCCGGACAGCAGGCCGCCCACGCTCGACATCACCGCGATATGGGTCGAGATCGACCGCCCGGCAGCCGTCAGGTGCCGCGAGATCAGCGAGACCGCGCCGGAGCTGGCCAACCCATGGCTGACCACCAGAACCAGCGCGATGATCACGGTGGCGGGATGCCCGAACCCTTCAAACGCACGTTCGGCGGGAACTGCCCCGATCAGCACGGCCGCGATCAAGGCTGCAAACGCCACCAGGTCGTAGCGCAAGCGGCCCCAAACCAGCAGAGCAAGGACACAGCCCAGCAAAGCCAGGATCGCGATCTGATCGGGTGTGAATGTCATGAAGCGAAGTATCACGTACCCCGCCACCACGAGCAAGGCCGGGATACCCCCGCACGCATCCGGTGCCATCGGCCCTTGCCGTTTGCCGCCGCCGCGTCATAGTCGCTCGCCCCGTTCACCGATCGAGGGCGCCCTGCCTGACCGCCGATCACCGAGGCCCGATGTCTTCGCCGCTCCTGCTCCCCGCGATGCTCGCCCTCGGCGCGTCGATCATGTTCGCGATCGCCTCGCACGTCCAAAGCCTGGGCCTGCGCAACGGCGACGCCATCAGCGCCACGCTGATCATCCTGTTGACGACGGGCGCGATCTATTCGGTCATCGCGCTCTTCACGATCTCGGTAGGCTACTGGTGGACCTGGGCCGCCGTGCTATTCGGCGCCGCAGGGCTCTTCCGCCCCGCGCTCTCCATGACGCTGTGGGTCAAGGGCATCCACATGCTCGGCCCGACCATGAACGCGACGTTCTCCTCCTCGAGTTCCCTTTTCGCCGCCGCCTTCGGCATCCTGCTGCTCGGCGAGCCAATGACTTGGCCGATCGCCTTCGGCACGCTCGCCATCGTCGCCGGCGTCGGCATCGCGGCCTGGCGACCCGGCGGCGTCAAGGCCGACTTCCCGATGTGGGCGCTGCTGCTGCCTTTCGGCTCCACACTGATGCGCGCCGTCGCCCAGTCGATCATCAAGATCGGCTACCTGGAAGTGCCCAGCGCCATCTTCGCGAGCCTCGTCTCCACGCTCGTCTCCCTCGTACTGTTCGCGATCTACTTCGTCGGCTCCGGCCGCCGCATCACCGGCACGCGCAAGGACATCTCCTGGCTGGTGGTCGCCGGCGCCGTCAACGCCATCGCGATTTTCCTGCTCAATTCCGCACTCGAAACCGGCCAGCTCATCATGGTCTCCCCGATCGCCGCCATCTCGCCCGTGTTCACGCTGCTGATCGGATTGATGTTCCGCAGCGAGGTGATCGACTGGCGCAAGCTTCTGATGCTGGCCCTGGTGGTGCCGGGCGTCCTGTTGATCGTCATCCAGCGCTGAACCAACGCCATCGCGCGCGTCCGGCACGGCTTGTCTTGCCGCGACCATCTTTGACGCTTACGGTCGCACCCAGCTTATTCGTGCACGGATCGCAATTGATGCCATTGGATCTCCAGCGACCGGTCACGCAACGTCCAGCCCGGCTGCCGGCCCTCTGGCTCGCCGCGCTCCTCGCCTGGACGTGCACGCAAGGTGCCGCTGCGGCAGCCGACAGTGCCGCAAGCCGCGCAGCCGTCCTCGATGCCGCCCCGGGCCTGCGCGCCAGTCTCGGCCGCCACGTCGTCGCCGGATATCGAAGGCCTTCGCAAATCCGCCTGCTGGCCGGCATCGGCGCCATCGGCGGCATTTTCATCACGCGCCACAACGTCGCCGGCCGCAGCCGGACCGCCGTCGCCCGCGAGATCGCGGCACTGCAGGAGCTTCGGCGCGCCATGAATCTGCCACCGCTGATCGTGGCGACCGACCAGGAAGGCGGACAGGTGTCCAAACTGTCGCCGCCGCTGCCGCGCCCCCCCTCCCTGCGCGCAGTACTGCGAACCGCGCGCGCGCGCACCCGCACCCAGCACCGCCCGCCGTTCCTCGGACTCGCCCCCGAGGTCGCAGCCGCGATCCAAGCCCACGCCCACGAGCAGGGACGCCAACTCGCAGCTCTCGGCGTCACCTTGAACTTCGCGCCCGTCGTCGACCTCGATCCCGGACGCGCTGTCGCCAACGATCGCCATAGCCGCATCTGGCAGCGCGCCATCGCCGCCGACGGCGAAACCGTCGTTGCCGTCGCCGGAATCTATTGCGCTGGGCTCGCCGCCGCCGGCGTGATGTGCACCTTGAAGCACTTCCCCGGCCTCGGGCGCGTGGCCACCGACACCCACTTCCGCATGGCAAATCTGAACGCCCACCGGCGCATTCTGGAAGCCAGCGACTGGCGGCCGTTTCGCGAGCTCGGCCACAACCGCAACGTCGCGATCATGCTCGGCCACGTGCGCGCCGAGGCCGTCGATCCGCAGAACGCGGCATCGGTGTCGGCCGCCGCCGTCACACTCATCAGGCGCGATTGGGGCGTCGATGCCGTCCTCATTACCGACGACCTGTGCATGGGCGCGATCCGCAAGCGCACTGGCGGCATCGGCGCCGCCGCCGTCGATGCGCTCGCCGCCGGCGTCGATCTCGTCCTCGTCAGCCGCGACGGCCACGAAGCCTTCACCGCGCTGGCCGCGCTGATCGCCGCTCACGGCGAAGGCCGGCTCGCTGAGGCGCGCCGCGCCCGCAGCCTGGAGCGCCTCGCCACCATACTGACGCTGCCAAGCCCCTGAGCAAGATGTCGCCTCGGCAAGATCTCCGCCGCGCGAGATTGCCGGCTGGCCAGCCCACCGCGTAGTCTCGCCGCCAGAAAGCCAGCAACGGAGATCCGCGATGCTGCACACTGACCGCGTCGCCATCGTCACCGGTGCCGCCCAGGGCATCGGCCGCGCCTGCGCCGAACGCCTCGCCAGGGACGGCGCCAAAGTCGTCGTCGCCGACGTCAACGCCGGCGCCGCACTGAGCCTCGCCGCGGACTTGACCGCCGCCGGTCACATCGCGACTGCCTGCGCAACGGACGTCTCCCAGGCGGCCGCCGTCGACGCGCTCGTCGCCGAAGCCATGGCCACGCACGGCGCCATAGATCTTCTCGTCAGCAATGCCGGCGTCGTCGACGACGTCCCGTTCCTGGAGCTGTCCGAAGCCGAGTTCGACCGCATCCTGGCCACCAACCTGAAGGGCATGTTCCTCGTCTGCCAGCGCGTGGCACGGGCAATGGCCGCCCAGCGCACAGCCAATCCCGGCCGCGCCCCCGGGGCGATCGTGACGATGAGCTCGATCAACGCCTGGTTCGGCCTGCCCGACCACGTCGCCTATTCGGTTTCCAAAGGTGGTGTGATGCAGCTGACCAAGGCGATGGCCATCGCGCTCGCCCCGTCAGGCATCCGCGTCAACGCGATCGGCCCCGGCACCATCGAGACACCGCTGATCAAGGACGTGGTGCGCGACGACGCCTTCCGCGGCAAGGTCTTGTCGCGCACGCCGCTGGGGCGCTTCGGTCAGCCCGAGGAAATCGCCGCCGTGGCGAGCTGGCTCCTGAGCGCGGAGGCGAGCTATCTCACAGGCACCACCATCTATGCCGACGGTGGGCGCATGCCGCTGAACTACGTCGTCCCCGTCATGCCGGACTGAGGCGAGCAACCCGCGTTACTGGCCGAGGTCGTCGTCCTCGCTCGGCTTCGGCCCCGACATCTCCTTGAGCCGGGCGAGCACGCGCTGGGCTTCCTCCGCCTCGGTCTCCTCGCGCTCCGCCTGCGGCGCATCGCCCGGGCGGAAGAACGCAACATCCGGCTGCGGCGCGCCCGGCTCCGCCACGTCCGTTGTTTCCGACGTTGGCAGAAGCGTTTCGCCCGCCGCCGCACCCGTCCCGACGCCGCGCTTGGCCGCCTTCTTTACCTCGGCATCCAGATCGATCTGCGTGCATAGGCCGAGCGTCACCGGATCCTGGGGAACCAGGTTCGGCGCATTCCAGTGCGAGCGGTCCTTGATCTGCGCGATCGTCGGCTTAGTCGTGCCGACGAGACGCATGATCTGGCTGTCCTTCAGCTCCGGATGGTTCTTGACCAGCCACAGCACGGCATTGGGGCGATCGTGACGCCGCGACACCGGCGTATAGCGCGGCCCCTTCTTCGGCTTGGCCGGCGGCAGCGTCACCTTGGAGACGGCCAGATGCAGGTGATGCTCGGAGTTCTCCTCGCCCGCCTGGATCTCCTCGCGCGTCAGCTGACCCGACGAGATCGGATCCATGCCTTTGATACCCTGCGCCACGTCGCCGTCGGCGATCCCTTTGACTTCCAGCACGTGCAGGCCGCAGAATTCCGCGATCTGCTCGAAGGACAGCGAAGTATTCTCCACGAGCCACACGGCGGTGGCTTTTGGCATCAAGGGTTTGCGGTCGCTCATAAGTTTTTTCTCCGGACCCCTGCGGCGTGCGCAAAGGCCTGAATGACGCAATGGAAGGGGATCGGGCCTTATATAACCATTCCGGCCGGCCGTGCAATCGAGGTTTCAGGCCCGCCCGCCCGCCGGTGCCCAAACCGCATGTTGCGCCGCACCGCCAACCGCCCTAATTTCCCGCGCCGGGGGCACGAGCCAGCGACGGAACGGGGACGGGACACCACCGCCATGACGGTCATCACGCATGGCGCCACCTATTTCGAGGACTTGCACCTCGGAATGGAGGCGTCGATCACCTCCTCTGTGAGCGAGCAGGACATCATCGCCTTTGCCGACATCACCGGCGACAGGAACCCGGTTCATCTCGACGCGGACTATGCCGCCCGGACGATGTTTAAAGAGCGCATCTCCCACGGCATGCTGACGGCCAGCTACATCTCCGCGGTGTTCGGCATGGAGCTTCCGGGCCCCGGCTGCATCTATATCTCCCAGACCCTCAACTTCCGTGGTCCCGTCAGGATCGGCGACGACGTCATCACGACCGTTCGCCTCGTGGAGCTGTACCCCGCCAAGCGCCGCGCCCGCTTCGAATGCGTCTGCACGGTCTCCGGCAAGTCGGTCCTGGAGGGCGAGGCCATGCTTATGGTGCCCGCCCGACCAACCTGACCGACCAACCTGATCGTCCGGCCTGACGCAAACAGACACGCAGCGACCCGTTGCACACCACCCCGCGGTTCGCGATCATGCCTCACCCCAGACCCGACCGCCCAAGCGATCGGTCAAGCGCAAGGAAGCGCCCATGCTGATTCAGCACGGCCACGACCACGTTCCCTCCAATCTGCGCGGCGCGGTGCTGGCGATCGGCAATTTCGACGGCGTCCACCGCGGTCATCAGGCACTGTTGACGGCCGCCGTCGACACCGCCCGCGCCACCGGCCACAACAGCGGCGCAATCGTCTTCGAGCCCCACCCGCGCGAATTCTTCCAGCCCAACGCCCCGCATTTCCGCCTGACGCCGCTGAACGAGAAGATCCGCCTGTTCCGCAAGCTCGGCCTCGAGCTGGCTGTCGTCCTGCCCTTCAACGTGAACCTCGCCAGCCTGACCGCCGACGCCTTCGTCGAACGCATCCTCGTCGCCGGCCTCGGTGTGCGCCACGTCGTCATCGGCTACGACTTCTTTTTCGGCAAGGACCGCGCCGGCACGCCCGACACGATGCGTAAGGCCGGCGAGAAACTGGGCTTCGGCGTCACCGTGATCTCTCCCGTTGCCGAGCACGGAGAAGCCTTCTCCTCCAGCGCCATCCGCCTGATGCTGGCCCAGGGCAGCGTCCGCGACGCCGCCGACGCCATGGGCCACTGGTGGCGCGTCGCCGGCAAGGTGGTCGGCGGCGCCAAGCGCGGCACGGGCCTCGGCTACCCCACCGCCAATGTTCCGATGCCCCGTGGCACGGCGCTGGGACACGGCATCTTCGCCGTCCGCGTCCACCTGCCCGACGGCACCCACCACCACGGCGCCGCCTACCTGGGCACGCGCCCGACCTTCGACGACGGCAAGCCCGTGCTGGAGGTGTTCCTGTTCGACTTCGACGAGGACCTCTACGGCCGCGAGATCGCCGTCGAGTTCATCGGCTTCATCCGGCCGGATCGCAAGTTCGACAGCGCCGAGGCGCTGGTGGCCCAGATGGACAAGGATTGCGCCGAGGCCCGCCGCATGCTCGTGACCGCCGACGCCGACGACCCCATGCGCGCCCATCCGCTGGGCGCCTGAACCTCTCGCCGCCGCCCCCCGGCCAGCCTGTTTCATCGCCCCGGGACGAACAGCGTCCCACAGCCAGCCCCAGGGCAAGCGAAGCGCCAGGCAGGCGCGCCGGGGCCCTGCGCCTGCCAAAATTCACCTCGCCCCTTGTATGTATTTTTACCTATATCCATATACTGGCCGTCGCACGGCCTATCCGGCGATGGCGCAAGACCGGCCGCCAGCATGCCGGTGGCCGCGACGTCCAAGGGGAGGCGGCGCGGAACCGGACCGGCGTGCCGGTCGATCCCCGTCCTTGGACCTGCCGACATGCTTTCCAGAAAGCTTGCGCTGCCCGCCCTGTTCGCTCTGATGTCCGTCCCCGCAGCCGCCGACAGCTTCACCGCCACCGTTGTCGCCATCGATCCGGCCACGGGCATCGTCGAGTTGCACGACAAATCGAAGATCAGCCCCGACGCCAAGATCATCGAAGGCAAGATTGAGGTCGGCTCCATCCTGCTGGTCGAGTTCAACGGCACCGAGAACGGCTTCGAGCCCATGAAACTCGTGCGCGTGATGAACCCGTCGGCAGCCCGGCCGAAGACCAACTGAGGCCTTCGTCAACCCGGCCGGGATGGACGCAACCAGCGCCATCCCGGACCGCCGCGCCTAGCAGGCAAGCTGCTCCTTCACCTTGGCGGCCAGCTGCGGCAGCGAGAACGGCTTTGCCAGAAAAGCGAACGTCTCGTTGGGGTCGAGGCTCTTCTTGAAGGCGTCGTCGGGGTAGCCCGATACGAAGATGATCTTCATATCCGGATTGGTCTTGCGCAGTTCCTTCAGGAGCGTGGGACCGTCCATCTCGGGCATCACCACGTCCGACACCACGATGTCGATGCGCCCGGCCTGTGCGCTCATGATCTCGAGCGCCTCGACCCCGGTTGAGGCTTCCAGAACCTCGTAGCCCTGCCGCTTCAGCGCGCGCACCGCAAAGCTGCGCACAACGTCCTCGTCCTCGACCAGAAGCACACGGCCCGATCCCGTGAGATCGCCCGGCCGCTCCTTCTTGGCGACCTTCTGCGCCGCAACCTCTTCCTCGCCATCCATGTCGTGGCGCGGCAGGAAGACACGGAACATCGTGCCCTTGCCCGGCGTGCTCTCCGGATAGATGAACCCTCCGGTCTGCTTGACGATGCCGTACACCGTCGAAAGACCAAGCCCTGTGCCCTTGCCGACGCCCTTGGTGGTGAAGAACGGCTCGAAGATCTTGCTCATGACCTCCGGCGACATGCCCACGCCCGTGTCCTCGACCTCCACGGCCACGTAGTCGCCGGGCGTCACGCCCATGTGCGACAGCTTGAGACTCTCGCGCTCCGACACGTTGCGCGTGCGGATCGTGACCCGCCCGCCGTCGGGCATGGCATCGGCGGCATTGACGGCGAGGTTGATGATCACCTGCTCGAATTGCGTCTTGTCCGCCTTCACGTAGCCCAGATCGCGACCGGTCAGGATCTTCAGGTCGATCTTCTCGCCGATGGCGCGGTTGAGCAGCGCCGACAGGTCCGTGATCACCTCGCCCAGCTGCAGCACTTCCGTCTGCAATGTCTGGCGCCGCGAGAACGCGAGCAGCTGGCGCACGAGGCCTGCGGCCCGGTTCGCACTCTGCTTGATGTTCATGATGTCCTTGTAGGCGGCATCCGTCGGCCGGTGCGTCTGCAGCAGCAGATCCGAGAACCCGATGATCGCCGTCAGCACGTTGTTGAAGTCGTGCGCGATGCCGCCGGCGAGCTTGCCCACCGCTTCCATTTTCTGGCTCTGCGCGAACTTCGTCTCCAGTGCCTTCTGCTCGGTCGCATCGATCAGGAACAGCACGGCGGCCTCACGCGCCCCGCTGCCCTCCGCGATGGGGCTGAGATAGACGCGCCGCGTGTACTCGCCCTGCGGTCCGACGGCGATTTCGATCGGCGCAACGTTGGTATGTCCCGCCAGCGCCTGCTGGATGGCTGCGTCCGCGCTGGCCCGCACCGCGGCATTGTCGACCGGGCAAAGCACGTCGGCGACATAGCGTCCTTCCGTCGAGCGCGGCTCGATCAGCATCCGTCCGAACGCGGCGTTGGCATTGACGATACGTCCCTGCGCGGTGACCGTGGCGATGCCGAACGGCGCCGACTGGAAGAGGCGCGCAAAGCGCACGTCGGCGACGCGGCGGTCGACGATCTCGCCAGCCGGCGCGGTATCGCGCTGCACGAGACCGAACACGAAGCCCGCGCTCTGGTCCGCCGAGCCGCGGCGGCACAGGATGGTCACAGGCAGGCGGCGCTCCGCGTCCTTTCCGATCTCCAGGTCGAGGCGCATCATCTCCTCGGCCTCGAGCCTGGCGGTCTGCTCCAGAAGACGGGCACTTTCCTCCGACATCAGGTCGGACAGCTTGGTCACGCTGCCGGCCTCGATGCCCAGCGGCGCAAGCCACCCCTTCAGCGCAGCATTCATGTGGCGCACCGCGCCATCCGCGCCGGCAGCCACCAGTCCCACTGGCGCGCTATCGTAGACCGACAGCTCAGCCTCCAGGGCGTCGACGCGCGCCCGCTGGCCCTGACGCTCTTCCGTCAGATCGGTGGCTTGCCACAGCGTCAGCGGTCCAAGCTGCGATTCTTGCGACGGCAGATCGAGCGGACGCACGCTCAGGCGCACCACGCGCGGCCCGCTGCCACCGATCGCCCCGCCGAACGTCAGGATTTCCGTGCGCCGCTCGCGGCTTTGCGCCGCCCGCGTCAGCCGGAACAGGCTCTCCGCGCCGGTCGAGCCCGCCGGAATGCGCTGATCGAGGATCTGCAGCGCGCCCGATGGCGTGCGGCCCGCAAGCTGCTCCCAGGCGGCGTTGCAGTAGAGCATCGTGCCCTGCCGGTTGGCAATCAGCACCGCGCTGTCGAGGCGCTCCGCCACGCCGCGCGCCAGGTCAGCCTCGCTGACACGCTCGCTGAGCCTCAGATGCCCCGCCGCCATGGCGAACAGGAAGAACACGCCCAGCATGGCCAGGAGCGCGAGCACCGTTAGCAAAACGGGTTTGGCGGAAGAACTGGCGAGCAGGGCGAACGCGGCCGCGCCACTGGCGATCACGATCGAGGCCACAGCAACGAAACCCGGCCCACCCTGGTAGGCGGCGAGCCCGGAGGCTGTGGCCAAAGGTGACGTACGCGAGTCGCTGTCGCTCATATACGCCGCACTAACACAATTCTCGGAGTAGGCCGTTCTGGGCGCCGTCATAGGAGTTCCAGCGTTACGCGATACCGGGACCGTCTCGATTGCGAGACGCAGACGTTGGCGCGGCAGTGGCGGAACGCATGAACTGTGCCCATCCACAGTGCCGGCCAACGTCTGTGACAACTCTTCGATCATCGCGGTTAAAATGACGTGAAATCTGTGGTAGGGCAGCGCCACCCTGGGACAGGCAGAGTCCAATCGTTCACGGATTCGGAGCCGATCGCCGCAAACTCTTGCCAGCCCTTAATGTTCGACGTGGCCCGACTATCGCCGCGGAGGGCAGTCAAGGTGCGGGCAGGCGGTGATCCTGCCGCAAAATGAATGCCGCGCGGCGATTCGTTCGCCCGCCGCGGTCGACGGAGGCGATGATGTGGGATGTGCTGTTCTATGTCGTTCTGATCGGTTGCCTCGCCGCGCTCGCGGTCGTCGGCGGACTGTTCCTAAAGGGCTATCTGACGGGGACGTCGCCGACCGCCGCCATCTTCCGGCCGAAACCGGAAAAGCGCCTCGACGTGGTCGATCAGGCAAGCATTGACGGCCGCCGGCGACTGGTGCTGGTCCGCCGCGACGATGTGGAGCATCTGATCATGACCGGCGGGCCGGTCGACGTTGTCATCGAAACCAACATCGGCCACCGCAGACCGCGCGTTACCGCCGAGACGTCGGGTGACGGCCCGACACCGCCGGTGTTTCAACGCACGCCGAGACTGACGACCACGGAGCCGGCCGACGCCTGAGGCAGCCCCAAAGGACGGGCCCCAAAGGACGGGCCGACAAGAACTGGCGGCGAACCACCGGCCGCGAGGGGCGTGCCGCGAGCAGCTGGCCGCAAGACGTGCAGGCCAAACGGGGCAACGGCGCGACGACGCGCAAGACCGAGCGATTGCTCGCGACAAGCTCGCCCGTGGCTGAACGAGGGATCAAAGGTATGCTCAGGCGCTCGAACCAACGAGCCGTCGCACTGATGACGATGCAGCCCGGCCGCGCACCGGATCTGCCGAGGGCACGGCCACGGCGTCGCCGGCTCGTGCTTCCGATCTGGCTGGCCGCTGTCCTGACAGTGCTCACCGCGACCACCATCCTGGCACCTGGCGCCGTCGCCCAGCAGGAATCGCGCGACCGTTACGAGCGCACGATTGAGACTGGCACGGCACCTGCCAACCCGTCAGCGGCAGCCCCTCTGCCTACCACCACACCACAGGCCCCGAGACAGACGCAGGCCCAAGCACAGACACAGCCTCATACACAGCCTGCCCGCCCCGACACCTCGCCCACCACCACCCAGCCCCCTGCGCCGCCTCAGCCGCCGGCCCCGACCGTCCAACCAGGCGCCCCCACCGAATTCTGCTGCCCCCCTGCCGCAGCCGAACGCCGCTCCGAACGGGGACGCCCCGCGCCCGCCGGCTTCCGCCCTCGCCGGCGCCGAGGAGCTGCTCAAGAACATCGCCGCTCTCTCGATGTCGATCGAGACCGCGGAGAAGTCCGTCGCCCGCATCAAGGATCGCGACGAGGACCTCGTGGCCCTGCGCGAGGAGCTCGACAAGCTGATCGCGGCGAGCCAGCGGGCAGGCGACGCGTTGCAGCCGCGCCTGGCCGACGCACGCTCCCAACTCCAAAAGCTCGGGCCGGCGCCCAAGAAGGAAGAGCCTCCCGAAGCCCCCGCCGTCGCACAGGAACGCAGCCGCCTCGATCAGGCCATCGCGACCCTCGACGGCGCACAGAAGACGACCGGTCTGGTCCAGGTCCGCGCCAAACAGCTGATCTCGCACGTCCAGGAGCTGCGCCGCGAGATCTTTGCACGCACGCTATTGCGCCGGCACACGTCGCCGCTCCGGCCCGACATCTGGTTGCAGATAGCCCGCGAAAGCGAGGCCGCCGGCCGCCAGATCGGCGCCATCGCCGACGACTGGTGGTCGCGCGCCGCGCAGACCAAGGGTGCGCTCACCCTGCTGTGCCTGATCATCTTCGCCCTTTGGATCGGCCTTCATCTCGCCGTCGTGCGCACCGTGCGTCGCTACGCGCCCGAGCCGCCGCAAACGACGCCATCGTTCTTATTGCGCGCGAGCACCGCCGGCTGGGTGGCATTTGCGCTGGCCCTTCCCACCGCGATCACCGCATTCGCCCTTTATGCCGGGCTCGACGCGCTGTCGCTGCTCTACCTGCAAACCGAATCCCTCGCCGGCGTGGCCCTTCGCGGCGTGCTCGTATTCACCGGCGTCTGCGCGCTGGCCCAGGCCATCCTCAGTCCGGAGCGGCCGAGCTGGCGGCTGTTCGACCTCACCGATGGCGCGGCCCGACGCCTGTCGTTCCTCGCTCAGGCGATCGCCCTGGTCTACGGCATCGACCTGTTTTTCAATCAGGCCATCCGCGACCTGTTCCTGCCGATCACGGTCAACATCGCCGAAACCTTCCTCGCCAACATCGCCTTTGGCCTCCTGCTGCTGGGCGTCGTCGCGTCCCGGTTCACCAGGCTTCACGGCGCCCGCGGCAATAGCGACTCCACCACCCGCCCACGCAGCGAGCCGTTGCTCATCAAAGCGCCGATCCTCATCGTCGCCCTGGCCATCATCGTCGCCTCCATCCTCGGCTACGTGGCGCTCGGCCGCTTTATCTCCTCCCAGGTCCTGCTGACGTCGCTCGCCCTGCTGGTCGTCCTGCTCGTCCACCTGGCCATCGAAGCCATCGCCCCCGTCGCCGCCCGCGAGCCCGCCGCCGAACCCTCCAGCGAGACGCCGACGGAAGTGCTCACCGCCCAGGACGCCACGGCGGAGGAGACCGGCGACCGCGGGGTTCTCACCCGCGGCTTCGGCTTGCTTCTCAACGCGCTGCTGGCGCTGCTGGCGATCCCCGCGCTGCTGCTCACCTGGGGCTTCTCGTTCCCCGACATCGTCGGCTGGTTCAAGACGGCCTTGTTCGGTTTCGAGATCGGCCAGTTTCGGATCTCTCTGGCGCGCATCCTGATCGCCGTCGGCCTGTTCCTCGGCCTCATCTTCATGACGCGCCTCGGCCAGCGCTGGCTGGCGGGCACCGTGCTCAAGGCGCCCCGCGTCGAAGCCAGCATCGCCCATTCGATCCTGACCGTCCTCGGCTACGCCGGCTTCGGCCTTGCCGCCCTCATCGGCGTCTCCTACGCCGGCTTCGACATCACAAACCTCGCCATCGTCGCCGGTGCCCTGTCCGTCGGCATCGGGTTCGGTTTGCAGTCGATCGTCAACAATTTCGTCTCCGGCCTGATCCTTCTGGTCGAGCGCCCGATCAAGGTCGGCGACTGGATCATCGTCGGCACCAAGGAAGGCTACGTGCGCAAGATCAGCGTGCGCGCCACTGAGATCGAGACCTTCGACCGCGCCAGCCTGATCGTCCCGAACGCCGAGCTGATCACGGGCGCCGTCACCAACTGGACGCACCACAACGCGCTGGGCCGCGTCGTCATCAACGTCGGTGTGTCCTACGACGCCGACCCCGACCGCGTGACCGAGATTCTGCTCGAAGTCGCCCACGCCAACACCACAGTCCTGAGCCAGCCCCCGCCCCTCGTCGCATTCGAGAACTTCGGCGACAGCGCCCTTGAGTTCTCGCTACGGGCCTATATCTCCAACATCAATCGCGCGCTCTCCACGCGCACCGAACTGCGCACTGCCATCCTCAAGGCGTTCCGCGCCGAGGGCATCGAGATCCCCTTCCCGCAACAGGATCTGCACCTGCGCGACCTCGACGGCGTCCGCCAGGCCGTCGCCGCCGCCATTCAGGCACAACAGCGCAAGCGGCAGTCAGCCGACGACGGCGGCACGATCTCGTGAGGTGTATTGGCAAGAATGACGAAAGGGCGGCGCAAGGCGCACCGCAGCAGCAGGCGAATGCGGACACGTGTCCCGCTTACTGCTCCCAGTCGCCAAAAGCAGCCGGCGGCAGCTCCGCCAGATCAAGACGAACGGTCCCCACGCTCACCACGCCGCTGGCGTCCGTGATGCCCGACCCAATCGTCGCGCCACCGGCCGCCATCGGCATCACGGCGAGAAACAGAACAGCGCATTGAACAACAAAAGCGCCGGCGAGCCCGCCGGGCAGCACCAGATCGGCGCGCGATGAGGCTTTGCGGGTCGACATGACGGCTCCTGTCCGCTTCCTCGAAAAGTCACTGCCAATAGGCTGACCGAGAAAACTTACCGTCGCATTAATCCGCGCACCAATCGGGGACGACGCGCATTTGCAGCGTCGACGCGCGCTGCGCCGCCGGAGGCGAAAGCCTCAGTCTTCGCGATAGATGCGCTCGCGGCGCTCGTGGCGCTCCTGCGCCTCCAGCGACAGCGTCGCGATCGGACGGGCATCGAGCCGCCTCAGCCCGATCGGCTCGCCGGTCTCCTCGCAGTAGCCGTAGCTACCGTCCTCGATCCGAGCCAGCGCCGCATCAATCTTGGAGATCAGCTTGCGCTGCCGATCCCGCGCCCGCAACTCAAGGGCGCGATCGGTCTCCGACGTCGCGCGATCCGCGATATCGGCATGTTGGGTGTTGTCCTGAAACAGCCCGTCCAGCGTCTCGCGCGTCTGGCGAACGATGTCCTCTTTCCAGGCCATGAGCTTGGCCCGGAAGTACGCCCGCTGACGCTCGTTCATGAACGGCTCGTCGTCGCTGGGACGGTAGCCATCGGGAATAACGATGCTGGATTTCTTGGCCTCGGCCGTCCGGGTCACGGATTTGCCCGCCGGACGAGGCGCCGGTTTGCTGGCGGGCTTGGCCTTCCCCTTATAAGTGCGTTCCTGCCGTGAGCTCATCGGGTCCACGTTTTCTATGTCGGATCAAACGATTCTCGATGTGCGACCTTGGAAAGCGACGTCGCCTTTTGCGCGATCCTAATGTCGGGGATGACGTCGGAAGTCAAGGGAGGTACCGCGCATATGCTTGCCGGAAGCTGCCCCTAGGCCGGTCGCACCGCCAGGGCCGCCGGATCGCAACTTTCCTGCGGGCAGCGCGATGGATCGAAAGGCGCGGGTAGCTTTAACCCTACCGCAACCTGTAATTGCAATACTGGCGCCACTCAGGGTTGTGTCGCGGGTTCGCGGCAACTGCCCGGCCGGATCGTCCGTCACCACGATCAACGGCTGGCAGGCACGATCCGAGCATTGTGCTGACAGAAGCTCGATAGGGGACCGCCAACCGCTGGCGGAGACCTGGCAACCCCACCCTGCCCGGTCGACCGCTCTGGACCCCAGCGCGCCACAGCACCGGTCCGCGCCCAGCGCGCGTCCCGTGGCGCCACCTCCGCTTCCCCACACCTGCGGAGGTGGCGCCCCCACCTTTCTATGACCGTCCACCGCCGAGCAGCTGCCCCGCAGCGCTTGGCCTGACCGCCCTGTCGTTGGCTTGCCCGCACACGGCGTGCCTTCTAAGGTGCGCCGCCAGCCGGCCGGGCCGGGCCGTATCGAACGCGCAAAGGGAAGAACAGCCATGTCGACCATCCTGATTACCGGCGCCAATCGCGGCATCGGCCTGGAGCTCGCCACGCGCTATGCCGCCCGCGGCGACACCGTCATCGCCACCGCGCGCGACCCTTCCGGTGCAACCGCGTTGGCCGCGCTCGCAAAGGAGTCAGGCCGCGTCGAGGTCCTGCCGCTCGATGTTGCCGACGAAGCCTCCATTACCGCGCTCGGCAAAGCGCTGGCCGGACGCAGCGTGGACGTCTTGATCAACAACGCCGGAATTCTCGGGGCACGTGGAGGGATCGAGGAGCCCGCGCACACGATGAAGCTCTTCGCCGACGTCCTGGTCACCAACGTCGCCGGGCCTTATTTCGTCACCCGCGCCGCACTGCCCGCACTCAGGCGTGCCAAGGGGGCCAAGATCGCCATCATTGCCTCGCACCTTGGCTCAAGCACCATCGCCAAAGGCGGCAACCTGCCCTATCGCACGTCAAAAGCCGGCGCGATCAACCTCGCCTCCAACCTCGCCGTCGACCTCAAGCCGGACGGCATCGCGGTCGCCGCCTACCACCCGGGCTGGGTGCAGACCGACATGGGCGGCGCGACCGCGGAGACCACCGTCGCCGACAGCGCCGCCGGCCTCATCGCCCGCATCGACCATCTCTCGCTCACCACGACCGGCGTCTTCGAGGATTATCGCGGCACGCCCTTCCCCTTCTGATCGCCCGCCACGACCTCGCCGCACATCACCGGCCACGATCCCGCCCCGCTCACCTTCGAGGAGCCGATGCGCTTCACCGGCACGAAAGATTACGTCGTCACCGATGACCTCAAGGTCGCCGTCAACGCCGCCATCACGCTCGAGCGTCCGTTGCTCGTCAAGGGCGAGCCCGGTACCGGCAAGACCGTGCTGGCCCAGGAAGTGGCCAAGGCGCTGGATGTCCCGATCCTCGAGTGGCACATCAAGTCGACGACCAAGGCCGTCCAGGGCCTCTACGAGTACGATGCCGTCTCCCGCCTGCGCGACAGCCAGCTCGGCGACGCGCGCGTCCAGGACATCGCCAACTACATCCGCCGCGGCAAGCTGTGGGACGCCTTCGTCATGAGCGAGCGCCCCGTGCTTCTGATCGACGAGATCGACAAGGCCGACATCGAGTTCCCCAACGACCTGTTGCAGGAGCTCGATCGCATGGAGTTCTACGTCTACGAGACCGGCGAGACGGTCAAGGCGGTCAACCGACCGATCGTCATCATCACGTCGAACAACGAAAAGGAGCTGCCCGACGCCTTCCTGCGCCGCTGCTTCTTCCACTACATCAAGTTCCCCGACCCCGAGACCATGGCCGCCATCGTCGAGGTGCATTTCCCCGGCCTCAAGGGCCGTCTGGTGTCGGAGGCGCTGAAGATCTTCTACGACATGCGCGACGTGCCCGGCCTCAAGAAGAAGCCGTCGACGTCGGAGCTGCTCGACTGGATCAAGCTGCTGCTCAACGAGGACATCGGCCCCGAGACGCTGCGCGAGAAGGACCCGCGCAAGCTGATCCCGCCGCTGCACGGCGCGCTCCTGAAGAACGAGCAGGACGTCCACCTGTTCGAGCGCCTCGCCTTCATGTCCCGCCGCAAGGGCAGCGAGTAGCGCGGGCGCATCACCACGGCGCACCTACACCGCCTTGCCCATCACATACTCCGGCAGCCACGTCGCAATCCCCGGGAAAAAGCACAAGAGCACGATCCCGAGCAGCATGACGAGGACATAGGGCAGCGCGCCCCACAGGACCTCCGACGTCGGCACATCCGGCGCGACCGCGTTGACGACGAACAGGTTGAGCCCGACCGGCGGCGTGATGAGGCCGATCTCCATGTTGATCGTCAGCACGACGGCGAACCAATAGGGATCGAAGCCCGCCTGCAGGATGATCGGCATCAACAGCGGCGCCGCCATCACGATCACGGCGACCGGCGGCAGGAACATGCCGGACACGAGCAGGAACAGGTTGATCAACGCCATCAGCACCCACTTATTGACGGACAGCGACGCGATCGCGCTGGCAACCGTCTGGGTGATGAAAAGCGACGACAGTGCGAACGCAAACAGCTCCGCCGACGCCATGATCATCATGATCATCACGCTCTCGCGCATCGTCGATCCGAAGATTTCCACCAGCGGCGCCAAGCGGAACAGCCGGTAGACGAGGATGACCACGAGCAGCGTCAGGAAGGCGCCCGCCCCCGCCGCCTCCGACGGCGTCGCGACGCCGCCATAAAGCACGTACATCACGCCGGCGATGATCAGCAGAAACGGCAGCACGCGCGGCAGCGCTGCGATCTTCTGAGACAGCGTGAAACCCGCCCCCGCGTCCTGGAAGGAGAACCCCTTCCTCTTGGCATCGATCAGCGCCCAGGTCATGAACATCGCCGTCAGCATGATGCCCGGTAGCACACCCGCGAGAAACAGGCGTCCGATCGATGTCTCCGTCGCTATGCCGTAGATGATCATCGTGACGGACGGCGGAATGAGGATGCCGAGCGTGCCGCCCGCGCACACCGATCCCGTCGCGACGGAAGCAGGGTAGCCCCGCTTCATCATCTCCGGAATGCCCATCTTGCCGATGGCCGCGCACGTCGCGGGACTGGAACCCGTCATGCCTGCGAAAATGGCGCAGGCGCCGAGGTTCGACAGCACCAGCCCGCCCGGAACGCGATTGAGCCACCGGTCGAGCGCCTCGTAGAGGTCCTTGCCGGCGGGCGTGGCGGCAACGGCAGCCCCCATCAAAACGAACATCGGGATCGAGACGTAGGCGAGGTTGCCGATACCGGCAAACATCGTCTCTGCCAGAACGTAGAAGACGCCGAGCCCCTGGGACAGCATGAGCGCAACGATGGCGGCAAGGCCCAGCGCGAAGGCGATCGGCATGCCCGTGGCAAGCAGCGCAAACAGCGCAAGGATCAGCATCAGGCCGGCAAGCGAAGGGCTCATGCTGCGCGCTCGCCACTGACCGTTTCACCGCCGTGCTCGCCCTCGCGCACGGCTTCGGCGAGATACTGCAGACACAGCAGCCCGAAGCCGATCGGCATCGGCAGAACCGGCAGCCATTGCGGGATCTTCCAGACGCCCGGCGTCTCCCAGCCGCCCTCGAAGGCCTCCCACACGTAGATCACGCTGGCGACCAGCATGGCGAAGCAGAACAAGAACCCGAAGACGCCCCCGATGCCGCGCAGCAGTCGGCGCACCTCGCGGCTCGCCTTCATCTCCACGACATCGACGCCGACGTGGCCGCGCTTCATCAGCACATAAGGCGCACCCAGGAAAATCGACGCCGTCGCCGCGTAGACGACGAAATCGGTTTGCCAGATGGTTGGCGCGCGGAACACATAGCGCAGGAAGATCATCTGGCACACGACCAGCATGGCCACGATCAACAGCAAGACGGCGAGGATCATGCACGCTTGCGACACGCGATCCATGTTTCGCACATAGGTTTGCAGCATGGAGCCTCGGCGCACGCAGTCTGTCGAATGCCAAATGACGGCTGGGTTGGCTGCGGGGAGCACCAGCGCTCGGCCGGCGCTCCCCACGCGCGTATCACTTCACGGAGAGCGCCTTCTCGATCAGCGCATCGCCCCCCTTCACCTTCTCGGCGAACTTCTTGTAGCTGCTCTCCTTGGCCACCTTCAGCCACGCATCGAAATCGTCCTTCGACATCTCGACCACCTCGACTCCCGCCTTCTTGAAGGTGTCGACCATTTTCTGGTCGCCCTTTCGGATCTCCGCGTCGAAATACGCCTCAGAGGTCTTGCCTGCGGCCATGATCGCCGCCTGCTGCTCCTTCGTCAGGCCGTTGAACACCTGCTTCGACATCAGCACCGGCTCGTACATGAACCACAGCGCGTTGGCGCCGGGCGCCGTCAGGCACTTCAGCTGCTCGTAGAGACGGAACGACACGAAGCTCGCCGAGGACGTGTTGACCGCGTCCAGCACGCCCGTCTGCATGCCGTTGTAGATTTCGTTCGACGGCATCGAGGAGATCGACGCACCGGCATCGGCCAGCATCTGCTCGAACGCCGGACCCGCCGCGCGCGTCACCAACCCCTTGACGCTGTCGGGCCCGCGAATGCAGCCCTTCTTGGAGGCGAACGCACCCGACAGCCACGCGTCCGCGATCACGACGGCACCGGCCTTGTCGATCTCCTTCTTGATCTCGACCATGAACGGCGACGTGTTGAGGCGCTTGGCCCGGTCGAAGTTGCCGACCAGGCCCGGCATCAAGGTCGCCGAGAACATCGGGTGGCGGCCCGACGCGTAATCGAGCGGGAACGAGCTCATATCGAGCTGGCCGCGCGTCAGCGCACCCCACTGCTCGTTCGGCTTGAACAGCGACGCGCCCGGGAACACCTGGATCTTCAGACCGACATTGGCCTTCTCCACCTCGCGCGCGATGATCTGCACCATCTCGTCACGCGGATCGCCCTTGCCGCCGGGGAATTGATGGGAAGCCTTCAGAACCTTCTGCGCCGAGGCACCACTGGCCATGGCTGCAAACGCGGCGGCCGCGAGCGCGACCGGCGCCAAACGCCGTGCAAACGTCATGTCACAATCTCCCTTGCACCCCGCCGTGTTGGTCGTTCGCACGAGGCGTGCGGTTGGCGGCCGGGCAGTCCACCACCGAACCATCGCTGGGATACCGCGTCAATTCGGGTTGTAAAAACCCGTATGCGACTTTGGTCGAAGCCGGTAGCGGCGTGAACGGCCCCGCCCGAGAAAACATACGTGAAGGAGGGCCGATATCGACCAGACCCTCACCCGGCCGGCAGGTGCTGGAAGAGCCACGTCTCCGTCAGAGCAGTATCTCCCCGCTTCAGGAACGCCCTGAGGTCGGCGGGATCGCGCCCCGGCACCGACAGGTCGAACAGCGCGCGCCAGCGCTCCCGCTGGCCGACGACGGGATGCGTGTAGGCGTTCGACACCTCGCCCCGCGACGTCGTCACCACGATCTCCACGCCATCCTCACGGCCGAGCCCCGCAAACGCCGCTCCCTGCCAGTCGATGACGAACTTTTGCACGCCCGCCGGGCGCTTCTGCCCCGGCCGCCCGCCCATGCCCGTCCACGTCCCCGTCACGCGGCCCAGCGTCTCGGGAAACGGCACGTCGTCGACCCACGACAGCCGGTAGCGGTACCGCCGCGACTCGCCCGCCCGGAACGGCGCGTCCGGACACCAGTAGGCCGCGATGTTGTCGTGGATCTCGTCGTCGGTCGGGATCTCCAGAAGATGCACCGCCCCCGCACCCCACTCACCCAGCGGCTCCACCCACACCGACGGCCGCCGCTCGTAGAACACGCCGTCGTCGAGGTAGTGCACGAAATCGCGGTCGCGCTGCAGCAGGCCGAAGCCGCGCGGGTTGTTATCGACGAACACGTTCGTCGTCACGCGGTCGGGATTGTTGAGCGGCCGCCAGATGCGCTCGCCGCTGCCTGTGTAGAGTGCCAGCCCGTCGGAGTCGTGGATCTCCGGCCGCCAGTCCGCGCTCTTGCGCCGGCTCGTCTCCGAATACCAGTACATCGACGAGAACGGCGCGATGCCGAGCCGCCGGATGTCGGCGCGAGCGTAGAGGTGCGCATCGATCTCCATCGTTGTGCGCAGGATGCCGCGTGCATCCGTGACGTGCTCTGTCTTGATCAGATAGGCGCCCGACACCGACGGCGAATCGAGCAGCGCATAGATGTTGAGCGCCGCGCCCTGCGCATCGAGCCAGAAGTCGGTGAAGCGCGGGAACTCCTCCGGCGTCGCAAGCCCCGTATCGATGGCGAGGCCGCGCGCGGACAGCCCGTACTGCCCGTAGGGCCCCGACGTGCGGAAGTAGGACGCCCCCAGGAAGGCGAGCCAATCCGACTTCAGGTCACCCGACATCACCCGAAAACCCGCAAAGCCCTGCGTCTGCCTCAATGCACGCGCCGGCGACTCAGCTGGCATCTCGAACAGCCCCGCGCTGTAGGGCGCCTCCCGTGCCGTCACACCGTCGACGACGAAGATGCGCACCGGCTCCTTGAAGAACTTACCCGGATGAAAGAGCTGGATCGGATAGCGGTTGTCGCGATCGAGCCGCAGGCTCTTGTCCGCCCGAAAGCGGATCTTCTGGTAGGGATCGTAGTCGAGCTGCTCCAGGATCTCCCGCTCCGGCACAGGCGCGGGACGGAACGGCTGCGCCGCCCGATCCCGCGCCCACGCCTGCAACCGCTCGAACGAGAAATCGACGCCGTAGCCGAGCGTCACGTCCGTGCCATCGCGTGCGGTCTGCGCCAGTGCCGCGGCATGCGGCACGAGAGCGGCGGCCGAGACCGCGCCGGCACCGGCCAGCACGTCGCGCCGCGTCAATCGAGTAGGCATCATTGAACTCCGGGAGAAAGCGGCGGCATCCGACATCGAGGCAACGAAGTGCGCCGCGGCGAGGCTATCTCAGCTCTGCGCGCGGCGAAGGTGTGGCGCTAGCGGCCCGACTTCAAGCCCCCGGCTGAAACGCCGCAGGTCCCGGGTCTGCCAACCCGCACCAGCCCCAGCACCCCGCACCCCACCCGCCGCGGCAACCACCGGCAACAGGCATTGACTTCGATCAAGACACATTTGGTTTTATGAATGTATCTAATGACCACATGCCATGATTGGAGGCTCACCCATGCTCACCGAAAAGGCCTGGTCACCTTACGTGGCCGGCGTCGTGATCGGCCTCTTGCAGATCCCGACCTTCCTCCTGATGAACACCGCACTCGGCGCGTCCTCGTCCTACGTGACGGTCGGCGCCCATCTTGCCGGCGTCGTCGATCCCGCCGCCAGCCAGATCAAGTATTTCGCAAGCCACCTGTGGGGCGCCAAGAACTGGTGGCAGGTCGCCGTCGTCGTCGGCATCGCCGTCGGCGCGTTCGTGTCCATGAAGATGTCGGGCGCGCGCCGCCAATCGATCTCGCCCGTCTGGGCCCGCACCATGGGGACCACGACGCTCAGCGCACGCGCCCCGGTCGCCTTCCTCGGCGGCTTCGTCATGCTGATCGGCGCACGCATCGCCGGCGGCTGCACCTCCGGCCACGGCATTTCCGGCATGGCCCAACTCTCGGTCGGCTCCACCGTCGCCGTTGCCGCCATGTTCGCCGGCGGCATCCTCGCCGCCATGGCGCTCAAGCGCACCTGACACCTCATCGCAGGAGACAGATCATGTCCGTCCTCACCGCCATCCTGATCGGGCTCGCCACCGGCGTCGTTTTCGGCGTCGCTCTGGAAAAGAGCCGCGTCTTCGAACCCGGCGTCATCGTCGGCCAGATGCAATTGAAGAACTTCATTATGCTGAAGATCTTTCTCACCGCCGTCGTCACCGGACTAGTGGTACTCGCCGCCCTGAACGGCATCTGGGGCGTCAAGCTGCACCTGAAGCCGCTCTTGTTCCGCGCCGACCTGATCGGCGGCCTTCTGCTCGGCATCGGCATCACCATCGCCGGCGCCTGCCCCGGCACGAGCCTCGCCCAGATCGGCGCCGGCTATAAGGATGCCTGGTTCACGGTCGCCGGCGGCATCGCAGGCGCTGTGACCTACGGCTACTTCGACACCACCATCCAGGCTGCGCTGTCGGAAACCGGCAGCAAGCTCGGCTTCGACCAGATGGTCGGCCTGCCGTTCTGGCTGACCGCCCTCATCCTGGCAGCCATCCTCGTCGCCGGCATCGTGATGCTGGAGAAGATGACCTCATGGCGCGACGAGGTGGGCCGCGACCACGACGGCCTCAGCGATCGCGCGCCGGCTGCATCCACGCCGACCTTCAGCGCTTCTGCCCGCGGCGCAAACTGAGCTAAGCTTGCCCCGCCCGGAAGACGCGCACGCGATCTGACGACCGACCGGGAGCCCGTAGGCCGACGCCTGCGGGCTCCTCGTCGTCTGGAAGGCGCGCACCTGGCGACGCGAACCGCGCGAGGAGAGCTACCGATGACCACGACGTCGCCCCAGCCGACCAATCCCGGCATCGACGAAGACACCTTCGCCCAGCTCAAGCAGACCATTCACCGATACGTGCGCGAGCGGCTGGTGCCGCTGGAGGCCAAAGTCGAGGAAGACGACGACGTCCCCGCCGAGATCGCCGGCGAGCTGAAGGATCTCGGCCTGTTCTCGATCACCATACCCGAGGCGTATGGCGGCCTGGGCCTGTGCTCCACCCAGGAGATCGAGGTCGCACTCGAGCTCGGCTGGACCTCGCCCGCCTTCCGCGGCATCTTCGGCACCACCATCGGCATCGGCTCCATGGGCCTCGTAATCGATGGCACCGAGGCGCAAAAGCGAGCGTTTCTGCCCAAGCTCGCAAAGGGCGAGCTGGTCTCCGCCTTCTGCCTGACCGAGCCCGGCTCCGGCTCCGACGCAGCTTCCCTGAAGACGACGGCGATCCTGGACGGCGACCACTACGTCGTGAACGGCACCAAGCGCTTCATCACCAATGCCCGCCGCGCCAACCTTCTGACGCTGATGGCGCGCACCGACCCTGAAAACAAGGGCGCCGGCGGCGTCTCGGCCTTTCTCATCGACGCCAGCTCGCCGGGCATCTCCTTCGGCCCCAAGGACAAGAAGATGGGCCAGCGCGGCACGGTCACCTCCGACGTGATCTTCGAGAACGTGCGCGTGCCCGCCGACCGCATCATCGGCCTGAAACCGGGCCAGGGCTTCAAGACCGCGATGAAGGTTCTCGACCGCGGCCGCCTGCACATCGCCGCCATGTGCATCGGCACCGCCAAGCGCCTGATCGACGAGGCCCAGCGCTACGCCGGCGACCGCACCCAGTTCGGCCAGCCGATCGGGTCGTTCCAGCTCGTCCAGGCGATGCTGGCCGACAGCTGGACGGAATGCTACGCCGCCGAGACCATGGTGCGCGATGCCGCCCGCCGCTTCGATGCCGGCGAGGCGATCGTCATCAACGCGGCGGCCTGTAAGATGTATGCCTCCGAGATGGTCGGCCGCGTCGCCGACCGCGCCGTGCAGATCTTCGGCGGCGCAGGCTACATGGCCGCCTATCCCATCGAGCGCATCTACCGCGACGTGCGCCTGTTCCGCATCTATGAGGGCACGACCCAGATTCAGCAGCTCGTCATCGCCCGCGAGATGCGCCGGCAAATGGAATGATGCGAAAGCTGCCCGCGATGGCCGCGCCTGATACACTGCCCGCCGATACCGTCCAAGCCCAACGCACAGGAGCCCGCCCATGGCCCAAGTCGCCATCCGATTCACCGACAAGGATCTGTCGAGCCTGCCCCAGCCGGTCCGCGACGCCCACAAGGCCTTCCTCGCCCGCCACAAGGACGTGTTGGTCACCGCCGGCGCGATCAGCCATCCCGAGACCGGCGCCAAGGGCTATGCTTATCAGGTCGACCTGCCCGGCTTCGATCCCGCCTCGCTCAACACCTTCCTCGCCGAGGACCCCTTCGAAGAAGCCGGCGCCTACACCAGCACCATCAAGCTCGGCTGGCGCTGCGCGCTGGCCTACCGCCACGCCACCGCGCCCAAGCGCCAGGGCCTGAAGGGCTTCTTCTTCCACGGCATCGGCAAGCCGAACATGACCGCCAAGCGCGAGACGATCGTCAAGGCGCACATGGCGCACCTGATGCAGGTCGACGACACCCACTGCCTCGCGCGCGGGCCGCTGACCAACGTCAGGGGCGAGACCTGGGAAGGCAGCGCCATGCTCTACCAGTTCCCCACGCGCGACGCGCTGTGGGCGTTCTTCAAGGACGAGCCCTATTGCGTGAACGGGCTCTACGAGCGCATCGACCTTTACGACTGGACCCCGGCCGACATGGCCTGAGCCAGCCGCCGCGATCGCACGCATTAGCGCGGGGCAGCCAGCCCCGCGCATCAATCAGAAGCGATAGCCGTAGCGCACGCCGAGGCGGTCGAGGCCTTCGTTGAGATCGGCCAGATTGGCGTTAGACGTGTGCTCGAAATAGACCGACAGCGAATGATGCGCGTCGAGCCTGTAGCCGAGTTCGGCAGGGAAGTGAAAGAGCACGCGTGAGCCCAGTGCCTTGCGGTACTGGGAGTCCGGTCCGAGGTGCCCATCGTGAACGGCGGCGCCGGCACCCAGGCCGAGGAAAAATCGAGACGGCAGCTCGATCTGCCAGCGCGCGTCCGCATAAAGATGGCTCGTGTCGCCGCGCGTGTTGATGGTCGCGCCCAGCGCCGGCCGGACGGCGCCGCCCAGAACAGGCAGGCTCGTCGCCAGCAACGCCTCGATGTTGACGTCGATGGTGCCCCGCTCGTAGCTGAACCCGCTCCACAAACCCGGAACATCGTGGACAAGTCCGCCGATGCGCAATTCGCTGATCACACCGTCGGCATGAGCCGCATCGACGAGCGCAAACAGCATCAGTGCGACAAGGCTCGCCAGGGCACGGCGCATGTGGCTCTCCGGAATGGACCCGAACTGCCTAGCGCGTTCTGCAACGGCGTTCAATTAACCGTTGCAGCAACGGCCATACCGGCCAATCTCCATGAGACTTCCGCGCCACATGTCACGACCCGCGCAGATCGCCGGGAGGACCGATCGGTGTTGCCCGTCAAAAGCGCCGACGATTGCTCGGATCGAACCGATAGCTGGCGCACGCCACGCTCACCCGATTGTCCTGTCCGACGAGGCGGCACGCCTGCGCCTTCGTGGATTCGCTGGCACGGATCTGTGCGCCACTGACGCGCATGCCATACTCGCGGGCGACCCGGGCAAGGTACTCGTCCTGGCAATACGGCGTCGCGATCTCGTTGCCGCCGACGACCTGATAGTTACCGTTGCAACGAATGCGAGCGTCGGCGGGATCGCTGGCGATGAGTGCGCCGCCAAGCGCCACCGCGCCCGCCACCAGCGTCCCGGAAACGGTGCGCCCGATCCCTGAAATCTTGTACGTCGTCATGTCGAAGCTCCAACCTCGGCCGCTCGGCGCATGAAACCAACGCCGGCGCCCGTGCGTAACGAGACCATGCCTTCACCCTGCCACCGATGCCCGGGAACGTCGATGATCGAGATCACGGGGCGGTAAACGCGGCATTCAAATAACGGACGACACCATGACACGTTCCCGCTCGATCGCCGTTCTGCTGGCCGCGCTCGCCCTCTCCGCGCTCGTCGCAGCCGCCGGCGGCCTGGTCACGACGCCCGAGATCCCGACTTGGTACGCAGGCCTCGCCAAGCCCGCATGGACACCACCCAATTGGGCTTTCCCCGTAGCTTGGAACATCCTCTACTTGCTGATGGCCCTGGCCCTTTGGCGCCTCGTCGTCCACGCCGCACCCGGCCCCGACCGCCGCCTCGCCATCACCGCCTATTTCGTCCAGCTGGCCCTCAACGCCGCCTGGAGCCCCATTTTCTTCAAGTGGCACTTGATCGGGGTCGGCCTAGCCGCCATCGTCGCCCTGTGGCTGGCCATCGCCGTCACCATGCGCGCGGCTTGGCGCGTCGACCGGCCAGCCGCCTGGCTGCTCGTGCCCTACCTCGCCTGGGTCACCTATGCGACCACCCTCAACGCCGGGCTGCTGGCGCTCAACGGTCCCTGACGCGGCAGCGGACCGCGCCCATCGGCCATCCTCGCCGATCATGCGGCTGGCACCGTCCCGACCGATGTCATATAAGCCGCACCATCTGATACGGTTGGGCATGCCCCGCTGTGGTCTCGGGCGGCTGCGCACGGCGCACCGGTCCGGGCGCCAATCCGGCGGGACTTGCCATTTTTGCAAGTGAGGACACGATGCCGGCGCCCTGGACCCCCGAAAGTTGGAGATCACTCCCGATCGTCCAGGTGCCGGACTACCCCGACCCCAAGGCCGTGGCCGATGTCGAGGCCAAGCTGACGACCTTCCCCCCGCTCGTCTTTGCCGGCGAAGCCCGCGCGTTGAAGCGCAACCTTGCTGAGGTCGCAGCCGGCAACGGCTTCCTGCTGCAGGGCGGCGACTGCGCGGAGAGCTTCCCGAGCACCGCGCCGACAACATCCGCGATTTCTTCCGCGTCTTCCTGCAGATGGCGGTCGTGCTGACCTATGCCGGCGGCTCGCCGGTCGTGAAGGTCGGCCGTCTGGCCGGCCAGTTCGCCAAGCCGCGCTCCTCGCCTTTCGAAAAGAAGGGCGACGTCGAGTTGCCGAGCTATCGCGGCGACATCATCAACGGGCCGGAATTCACCAAGGAAGCGCGCACGCCCGATCCCCAGCGCCAGCTGGAGGCCTATCGCCAGTCGGCCGCGACGCTCAACCTGATCCGCGCTTTCGCGACCGGCGGCTACGCCGATCTCGAGCGCGTGCACCAGTGGAACATGGGCTTCGTCAAGGACAGCCCGCAGGGCCACCGCTACCAGGTGCTCGCCGACCGCATCGCCGAGACGCTGGCGTTCATGCGTGCCTGCGGCATCACCTCGGAGAACACGCCCCAGCTGCGCGCAACGAACTTCTACACCAGCCACGAGGCCCTGCTGCTCGGCTTCGAGCAGGCGCTGACGCGGCTCGATTCCACCTCGGGCGACTGGTACGCCACTTCAGGCCATATGGTCTGGATCGGCGACCGCACCCGCCAGCCCGATCACGCCCACGTCGAGTTCTGCCGCGGCATCAAGAACCCGATCGGCCTGAAGTGCGGCCCCTCGCTCGATGCCGACGGCCTGATCCGTCTGATCGACATCCTCAACCCCAAGGACGAGGCCGGTCGCCTCACGCTGATCTGCCGCTTCGGCAACGACAAGGTCGGCAACCATCTGCCCAAGCTGATCCGCGCTGTGCAGAAGGCCGGCCGCACCGTCGTGTGGTCGTGCGATCCCATGCACGGCAACACCATCAGCACTGCCAACGGCTACAAGACGCGGCCCTTCGATCGCATTCTCGACGAGGTGGAGCAGTTCTTCGAGATCCACCGCGCCGAAGGCACGCACGCCGGCGGCATCCACGTCGAGATGACCGGCCAGAACGTCACGGAATGCACCGGCGGCGCCGCGGCCATCTCGGAAACCGATCTGACCGACCGCTACCACACCCATTGCGATCCACGCCTCAACGCCGATCAGGCGCTCGAACTCGCCTTCCTGATGGCAGAGCGGCTGAAGCTGGAACGACAGGCCCAGGAACGCGCTGCCGCAACCGCGGCCATCGCCGGCTGATCGGCGTCCCGCCCCGCTGGCCCGTTTCGGAACCTCGAAGCGGGCCCCAGTGACTGACCCGCCCCGTCCACCACGCGATCCCCACCGGCCATCGTCATGTCTCAGCCTGCCACATCGCTCAAGATCGCGCTGGCCCAGCTCAATCCGGTGGTCGGCGACATCTCCGGCAACGCGCAGAAGGTGAAGGCCGCCCACGCCGAAGCCAAGCGACTCGGCGCCGACATCGTCGTGCTTCCCGAGCTGTTCCTCACCGGCTACCCGCCCGAGGATCTCGTCCTGAAACCCGCCTTCCAGGACGCCTCTCGCGCCGCCGCCGAAACGCTGGCCGCCGAGCTTGGCAGCGGACCCGCTGTCGTGCTCGGCGCGGTCTGGCCCGACGGCGGCAAGGTCTATAACGCCGTCACCTTCATCGAGGACGGCCGCATCACCGCCGTTCGCTACAAGGTCGAACTGCCCAACTACGGCGTGTTCGATGAAAAGCGCGTGTTTGCGCAAGGCCCACTTCCCGGCCCCGTCTCCTTCCGCGGCGTCCGCCTCGGCGCTGCCGATCTGCGAGGACATCTGGACCGACGAGGTCGTCGAGTGCCTCCAGGAATGCGGCGCGGAGATCCTGATCGTCCACCAACGGCTCGCCGTTCGATTGGCCCAAGCCCGAAAAGCGCCTCAACGTCGCCGTCGCCCGCGTCACCGAGAGCGGCCTGCCGCTGATCTACGTGAACCAGGTCGGCGGCCAGGACGAACTCGTCTTCGACGGCGCCTCCTTCGTGCTGCAGCGCGACTGCAAGCTCGCCGTGCAGATGCCCGCCTGGGAGGAGACGATCGCGCTGACTGACTGCGTGCGCGAGGCCGACGGCTGGCGCTGCACGTCAGGGCCGCGTGCGGTCCCCGAGGAGGGCGATGCGGCCGCCTACGCGGCGTGCATGCTGGGCTTGCGCGATTACGTCGACAAGACCGGCTTCCCCGGCGTCGTGCTTGGGCTTTCCGGCGGCATCAATTCCGCCCTCGTCGCCGCCATCGCCGTCGATGCGCTCGGGCCGGAGCGCGTGCACTGCGTGATGCTGCCCTACCGCTACACCTCCGAGCGAAAGCCTTCGACGGACGCCGCCGCCTGCGCCAAGGCGCTGGGCGTGCGCTACGACACGCGTGCCGATCGAGCGATCCGGTCGACGGCTTCCTCGACATGCTCTCGCGCCGATGTTTGCGGGCACCGAGCCCGACGTCACCGAGGAAAACCTGCAGAGCCGGGCGCGCGGCACGATCCTGATGGCGATCTCCAACAAGTTCGGCGCGCATGGTCGTGACGACCGGCAACAAGTCGGAGATGTCGCGTCGGCTACGCGACGCTCTACGGCGACATGAACGGCGGCTTCAACCCGATCAAGGACCTCTACAAGACGGAGGTCTACCGGCTCTCGGCGTGGCGCAACGCGCACCTGCCCGAGGGCGCGCAAGGGGCCTGCCGGCGTCGTCATTCCCGAAAACATCCTGACCAAGGCACCGACGGCGGAACTGCGCGAGAACCAGACCGATCAGGACAGCCTGCCGCCCTACGAGGTGCTCGACGACATCCTCGCCTGCCTCGTCGAGAAGGAGATGCCGTCCCCGACATCGTCGCGCGCGGCCACGACCTCGACGACCGTCAAGAAGGTCGAGCGGCTGCTCTACATCGCCGAATACAAGCGCCGCCAGGCCGCACCCGGCGTCAAGATCTCCGCGCGCAACTTCGGCCGCGACCGCCGCTATCCCATCGTCAACAAGTTCCGCGAAGACCCAAACGCCGCGCCCAGCACCACCCGCACCACCAGCGCACCGGGCGTCGTCAAACCGCGTGCGGACGGCGACATCGGCTGACCGCGCGGCGCACCCGCCCCACGCGCAAACTGAACATCAAAGCCCCCACCCTGCAGTCCTCCGCTCGCCCCTGACCCGGCTCGCGGCGCGCGTTAACCATTCATTAACCATATCCATTGAGGGTTGTATGTGGATATGCAACTCGCGCGGGGGGAGACTGGGCATGCAGCATACATACGCCGACTTGACAGGCATGACCTTCTGGGACGCGGGCGCGTCGACCAATCCTCACGTCGTCACCGTCGGCCCCTATCGGCTCGACCGCGACGACATCCAGGGTTGCGCCATGTCGACCGTCACCGAGCGCGATGCGGCGGGCCGTGTGTGGACCATGACGCTTTTCATCGCCGGCGCGGCGTTGGTCCTGCTTGGGGTCGTCGAATTCGGCTGGATGACGCGCTTCCTGCTCGGAGCAGCCGTCCTGGCCGCGCTCGCCGCCATGTCCGCGGTTGAGGCGCTGAAACTCAAGCCCATTACCCATTGGCGCCTCGACATCGCCATGCGCGGTGGCCGAACCGTACGCTACGCCACGGCCAACCGCACCGATGCCGAAATTCTGACCAGCCAGATCAACGCCATCGCCAGGCGCAACGCCACGGCCGAGTGACCAGCCGGGCCGTCAGATGAAGCCGCCCCCGCTGCGGTTGAAGCGGTCATCGCGCGCCCGATGACGGCGGGACCGAAGGCGTGGCTCGAGCCACCACCCGATCAGGGGCGCGGCAACCAGGCTTGCGACGACGGCGAGCGGCAGCAATTGAGCGGCATGGTCGTTGAGCGGCGTGGCCAGAACGGCCGTCGCACCGATACCGAACAGCACGGCAGCCGCCATCATCGCGACGACGCCGGCAATATAATCGCGAGTGCGCATGATCGTTCCTCGTGTTCGTTGCTGTGAAGCCAACCCATCGCGCAAGCGAGAGTTCCCGACCGCAACAGGGCGACCGGCAGCCGCGCCCGTCGCATCGGCGGCAATTCATGCTATGGGACGCCCCATGACGTCCGATTGCCGAGCCGCCACATGACCGCCCCTGCCTCCCCCATCGTCCGCTTCGCGCCGAGCCCGACCGGCCGGCTGCACGTCGGCAACATCCGCACGGCGATCTTCAATTGGCTATTCGCCAGAAAGCACGGCGGCACGTTCCTTCTGCGCCTCGACGACACCGACCGCGAGCGCTCCACCGAGGCCTTCGCCAACGCGATCCGCGATGACCTGACATGGCTCGGCCTCGTCTGGGCGCGTGAAGAGCGCCAATCGACCCGCGAGGCGCGCTATACCGAAGTCGCAGAACGCCTCAAGTCAGAGGGTCTCCTTTACGCCTGCTATGAGACGGAGGACGAGCTCGACCGCCGCCGCAAGCGCCAGCGTGCGCGCGGCCTGCCCCCGATCTACGACCGCGCCGGCTTGAAAGTTTCACCCGAAGAGCACCAGCGGCTTGAGACCGAGGGCAGAGCACCACATTGGCGCTTCCGCCTGCCCAACACCGAGGACCGCACCGCGCTTGCCCCCGTACCGACGCTCGTGTCCTGGAACGACCTCGTCCGCGGCGACCAGACCGTCGATCTGGGCTCACTGTCCGATCCCGTACTGATCCGCGCCGACGGATCTTTCCTCTACACGTTCACCAGCGTCATCGACGACGTCGACTTCGCCATCACGCACGTCATCCGCGGCGAGGATCACGTGACCAACGCCGGCGTACAGATCGCCCTGTTCGAAGCGCTGAGCGCCACACCGCCCGCGTTCGCCCACCACAGCCTTCTGGTCGGCAAGGACGGCGAGCCTCTGTCCAAGCGCCTCGGCGCACTCTCCATCGCCTCTCTGCGCGAGGACGGCATCGAGCCGATGGCCGTCGCCTCCCACGCAGCTCTCCTCGGCACCTCGCGAGAACATCGCCGCACACGACAGCCTCGACGCCCTCGCCGCGCTCTTCGATCTGGACAAGATCTCCCGCGCGCCCGCCCGCTTCGATCCAGACGAACTGGTCGCCGTCAACGCCGCGTTGCTCCACGCCATGCCTTACGACCAGGCCGCCCCGCGCCTGGCTGCCGCCGGCATCGAAGGCGACGCCGCCTTCTGGGAGGCCGTGCGCAGCAACCTGGCGCGGATCGAGGACGCCCGCATCTGGTCGACTGTCGTCGCAGGCGACATCGCTCCCGTGATCGAGGACCCCAACTTTTGCAGCAAGGCGGCCGCCTTGCTGCCGCCCGAGCCTTGGGACGCGACGACCTGGACCGCCTGGACCAAGGCCGTCGCCGCCGCAACCGGCACCAAAGGCCGCGCGCTGTTCCACCCCCTGCGTCTCGCCCTGACCGGCCGCGACACCGGCCCCGAGCTCAAGGCGCTGCTGCCGCTGATCGGTCCCCGGCGTGCAGCCGCACGACTCGCCGGCCGCACCGCGTAATGAACGCCGCGCGCATCCAAGCACCGCCGCCGATGCGGCGTGCCCGGCCGCACGCGCTGAAGGATCGTCAGTGCAATTCGGTTGCGCTCGCGCCAGCGTCCTTGCGCATGAAGGCGACGGCCAGCATGGCGTTGGCGTCCAGCGTGCGCACACCGTGCGACGTGACGTGATAGCCGCGCGATTCGAAGAACCCGACCGTATTCACCGTCGCCCTGAGCGTGAAAACGTCGTAGCCCGCGCGCAGCGCGCGCGCCTCCATGGCCTCCACCAGCCGGTGACCGATCCCGAGCCCGTTGAACAGCGGGCGGACGAACACGTGCTTGATCCGCGCCGTCGAGCGCCCGTCCGAGACCCCGAGCCAAGCCGCCGTCCCGACGAGATCGCGCCCCAGAACCGCGACGTGCAGGTTCTCCGCCAGCAATTTCTGCGCGTAGGCCGGTGTGTAGACGAAGCGGCTGAACGCGGCGATCTCGTCTTCGTGGAAGTAGGCGATCGCGTCCCGTTTGAAGGCGTTGTCGTGGATGTAGCGGACGGTGGACAGATCCTCGACGGTGGCAGGGCGAATCTCGACTGAAACGGTGCGGCTGCCGCCCGCACCCCCGCCACTGTCGTCGCTGTCACCTGGTCCGGATCGCACGCGATCCCCCGTCGTAAGTATCGTCCTACCCACAACTCCCGCTTGTATATCCAGTAACAAGTCATTTTCCGGATCTGTCAACAGTCGTAGACGTATCATCGGCGGCGACAGTGGATCACCAATAGCTTAGGCCAGCTTGATGGAGCCCATGTGACGACGCGCCTCGCATAGGTCGCCCCTGCCATGCTAAGGAGCGCGCACGCAAGCCCCCCGCAATCGGACCGATCCCATGCGCGCTTCCGTCATCGTCTTCCCCGGCTCCAACTGCGACCGCGACGTCAAGGTCGCGCTCGAGGCGGTCACCGGCCGTCCCGGCACAGATGGTCTGGCACGGCGACGCCGAGCGTGCCGGCCTCCGACCTGATCGTGCTGCCCGGCGGCTTCTCCTATGGCGACTACCTGCGCTGCGGCGCGATGGCCGCCCACTCCGCCGATCATGCGCGACGTCGTCGCCAAGGCGAAGGCCGGCACGCCCGTGCTCGGCATCTGCAACGGCTTCCAGATCCTGTGCGAATCCGGCCTGCTGCCCGGCGTGCTGATGCGCAACGCCTCGCCTGCGCTTCATCTGCCGGGACGTGCACCTGCGGGTGGAGCGCACCGATACGCTCTACACCACGCGCTACGCGAAGGGCGAGGTGATCCGCGTCCCCATCGCGCACGGCGAGGGCAACTACTTCGCCGACGCGGACACGCTGCGACCGGCTCGAGGACGACGGCCGCGTCGTCTTCCGCTACTGCGACGCCGACGGCGCGATCACGGCGGAGCCGCCAACCCCAACGGCGCCCAGGCGCAACATCGCCGGCATCTGCGATCCGACGCGGGCGCATCCTCGGCATGATGCCGCATCCCGAGCGCCTCAACGAGTCCGCTGCTCGGCGGCACCGACGGCCGGCGCCTGTTCGAATCGATCGCCACCGCCTTGGCCGCCGCGTGACCGCCTTCGTTCCCGATGCGGCGACCCTCCTCGCCTATTCGGCAGCGTGCTTCGTCCTGTTCGTGACGCCCGGCCCCGACATGAGCCTGTTCCTGGCCAAGACCGTGACCGGAGGTCGGCGCGCAGGGATCGCCGCGATGACCGGCGCAAGCCTGGGCTGTGTGCTTCATGCGCTCGCCGCAGCCCTCGGCATTTCCGCGCTGATCGCCGCCTCGCCTCAGGCCTTTCTCGCTTTGAAGGTGTGCGGGGCGGCCTACCTCGCCTGGCTCGCCGTCGACGCGATCCGGCACGGCTCCGCGCTCAGTATCCAGGGCAGCGCGCGCGCCGCCGAGCCGGCCTGGCGGACCCTGGTGCTCGGCCTCCTGGTCAACCTGTCCAACCCCAAGATCATCCTGTTCTTCGTGACGTTCCTGCCCCAGTTCGTCCATGCGGGCGATCCCGCCGCGGCCGGCAAGCTGTTCTTCCTCGGCGTCTACTTCGTGGTCTTCAGCTTCCCGCTCGCGGTGCTGATGATCCTGGCCGCCGAGCGCGTCCTGACCACATTGCGCACGCGTCCCCGGCTGGTGCGCGGCCTGGACTGGATGTTCGCGGGCGTCTTCGGCGCCTTCGCCCTGAAGATTCTGGCGACCCAATCGCGCTAGCGCACCAGACGCACGGGATCCGGATCGTCGTCCAGACGCCGCGCCTGATGGAGTTCGCCCAGCGTAACTGGCACTTCGCCAACGGCACACTATGTGTTGAAGTCACGCGCAACCGACCCAGACGAGAGGACGTTTCGGATGATGAGGCGGCCCAAAGACCGACTGATCCCCGCCTCGGTTCTAGCCGCGGCCATCGCGACCATGAGCGCATCGGCGCTCTGGCCGGACGCGCCCGCCCATGCCCAGGCGACGTTGCCCCCCGGCGCCCCGCCGCTGGGCGGCGCCCCCATTCTTCAGGCCCCACCGACCGTCATCCCCCAGAACCCCACCGACTCCCGAGTGCCCAACCTGGGCTCGGGCGGGGGAACCCTGGGCCGCCCGTCCGCGATCCAGAACCCACTCGGCTACGACGACAGCCTCTATTTCCGCCGGCCCAAACCGCCCGCCCAGGCCCCCGTCGTGCTGCCGCCGCCCGCCAAGCGCATCGAGCCACCGCCCGCAGCGTCGACACCGCGCGCCATCCGCCGCAAGCCCAAGAAGGAAGACGACTGAGGTTTGTACGCGCGCACGCGGCAGGCCGCACTCCGCGACTTGCCGACCGGTTTCCGCCCCGCAGCGCTCCGGCCAGCGCCACGGCCAGTGCCACGGCCAGCGCTCCGGGGACTGCCCCATCCCCCGGAACGACCGCGCGCCTGCGACCTCTGCGGCGGGACAAGTCCCGGCCAACCCGCTATAAGCCCTGCCGACACAACCTGTAGGCTCAACCGGCAGATTTTCCGCATGGTTTCCAGAACTGCTCCGTCCAGCGAGGCCATCACGCCCCAGATCGTCGCCGAGCACGGCCTGAAGCCCGACGAGTACGAGCGCCTGCTCGAAATCCTCGGCCGCGAGCCGTCGCTCACCGAACTCGGCATCTTCTCGGTGATGTGGTCCGAGCACTGCTCCTACAAATCCATCGCGCTTCTGGCTGAAGACGCTGCCCACCGAGCGGCGCCAAGGTGATCCAGGGCCCGGGCGAGAATGCCGGCGTCGTCGATCTCGGCGACGGCGACTGCGCCGTCTTCAAGATGGAAAGCCACAACCACCCCAGCTACATCGAGCCCTACCAGGGCGCGGCGACCGGCGTCGGCGGCATCATGCGCGACGTCTTCACGATGGGCGCGCGGCCGGTCGCCAACCTCAACGCGCTGCGCTTCGGCGCACCCGATCCCACCCCAAGACACGCCACCTCGTGTCCGGCGTCGTCGCGCGGCATCGGCGGCTACGGCAACTGCGTCGGCGTGCCGACCGTCGGCGGCGAGACCAACTTCGACGCCGGCTACAACAACAACATCCTCGTCAACGCCATGTGCGTCGGCCTCGCGCGAAGTCCGACAAGATCTTCTACTCGGCCGCCAAGGGCGTCGGCCTGCCCGTCGTCTACGTCGGCTCCAAGACCGGCCGCGACGGCATCCACGGCGCGACCATGGCGTCGGCCGAGTTCGACGACAAGTCGGACGAGAAGCGCCCGACCGTGCAGGTCGGCGACCCGTTCACCGAGAAGCTGCTGATCGAGGCCTGCCTGGAGCTGATGGCCACGGATGCCATCATCGCCATCCAGGACATGGGCGCCGCCGGCCTCACCTCGTCGACGTCGGAGATGGCCGACAAGGGCGGCGTCGGCATCGAACTCGACCTCGACCACGTGCCCCAGCGCGAAACCGGCATGACCGCCTACGAGATGATGCTGTCGGAAAGCCAGGAGCGCATGCTGATGATCCTGCAAGCCCGGCCGCGAGGCCCGAGGCGGAGCCGATCTTCCACAAATGGGGGCTCGACTTCGCCGTCATCGGCCAGCACGACCGACACCGGCCGCATGATCGTCAGGCACAAGGGCCAGGTCGAGGCCGACATCCCGGTGACGACGCTCGCCAACTCCGCACCGCTCTACGAGCGCCCCTGGGTGACGACGCCGCCGCCGACGCCGATCCTGCCGCAATGGGTGCCGCGCGCCCGACTACGGCATCCTCGGCGCGCTGAAGACGATGATGGCGCACCCCGAGCTGTGCTCGCGCCGCTGGATCTGGGAGCAGTACGACCACATGGTCATGGGCGACACCGTCGGCCGCCCCGGCGGCGACGCCGGCGTCGTGCGCGTCCACGGCACCAAGAAGGCGCATTGCGGCAACCTGCGACGTCACGCCGCGCTACGTCGCCGCCGATCCGGTGATGGGCACCAAGCAGGCGGTCGCCGAGAGCCTGGCGCAACCTCACCGCCGTCGGCGCCGATCCGCTCGCCATCACCGACAACATGAACTTCGGCAACCCCGAGCGGCCCGAGATCATGGGCCAGTTCGTCGGCTGCCGTGCGAAGGCATGGCCGAAGCCTGCCGCGCGCTCGACTACCCCGTCGTCTCCGGCAACGTCTCGCTCTACAACGAGACCAACGGCGTCGGCATTCCGCCGACGCCCGCCATCGGCGGCGTCGGCCTGATCCCCGACGTGGCGCTGACGCGCCGACATCGCCGCTCAAGAACGCACGGCGATCTGCTGATCGCTCATCGGCCGCGAGCAGCGGCTGGCTCGGCCAGTCGCTCTACCAGCAGATCATCGCCGGCAAGCTCGACGGCGCGCCGCCGCCGGTCGACCTCGCCGAGGAGATCAAGGCCGGCCGGCTCGTGCGCGACACTGATCCGCGAGGGCAAGACCGACGACCGTGCACGATATGCCGACGGCGGCCTGCTCGTCGCGCGTCGCGGAGATGGCGCTGGCCGGCAGCATCGGCGTCGAGCTCTACCCCTACGAGGGCCGGCTGCCCGCGCCATGCCATCTGGTTCGGCGAGGACCAGGGCCGCTATGTGGTCGCCGTCGCCCCCGACCTCGCCGAGGACGTCATCGACCGCGCCCGGCTGCTGGCCCTGCCGGCCCGCATCGTCGGCCGGATCGGCGGCAACGCGCTGACGCTGGCCGGCGAGCCGACTCTTCCGTTGTCGGAGCTTAAGCTCGCTCACGAGAACTGGTTGCCTCGCTACATGGGCTCGCTCTAGTTAACCGTCCGTGTTCCTGCCCGGCGCGCTGCGGCCGATCGGGCGCGTCCGCTTGGGACCTGAGAGAAGAGTAAGCAATGGCCAAAGCACCCGCCCAGCAGCTTCATGACCGCGTGGAGGAGATGCGGGCCACGCTGGAGCGCATCGAGCGCAAGATCGATCTCGTTCTGGAGCGGCTGGACGGCATCGAGGACACGCTCTCGGAGGCGCCGGAACCCGAAGCCGAGCCGCGCCGCGAGCCCGGCACGCAGGTTCACTGAGCCCGCACCCTCGACCAACCGCCGACCCAACGAGGCCCGCCCATGCCGATGGACGCCCACGAGATCGAGCGGCTGATCAAGGCGACGATCCCCGACGCCGACCGTCGAGATCCGCGACCTCGCCGGCGACGGCGATCATTACGCCGCCCACGTCGTCTCGGCCGCCTTCAAGGGCAAGTCCCGCGTCCAGCAGCACAAGATGGTCTACGACGCCCTCGGTGGGCGCATGGGCGACGTCCTGCACGCCCTGGCCCTGACGACGGCGGCGCCCAAGGACTGACGGCCGCCACGCCCGCCGTCGCCCTTTGCAGCATCCCGCGCGGCGACCACCCGGTCTGTCGGCACCGCGCACCGTCCACACCCTAACTCCGAGCCCCGGCTCAGACTTGCGCATTGACTCGCCCCGGCGCTGACCACATCTAGCATCGAAAGTTCGCGCATGGGGCGCCACTCTCAGCGGAGGATTGATCAGCGATGAGCGACCAGCAGCAGGTCCACGACTGGATCCGCAAGACCATCGCCGCCAACGACGTGGTGCTGTTCATGAAGGGCACCAAGCAGTTCCCGCAGTGCGGCTTCTCGGCCCAGGTCGCCCAGATCCTCGGCCACCTCGGCGTCGACTACAAGGACGTCAACGTGCTCGAGGACATCGGCAGTGCGCGACGGCATCAAGACGTTCACCAACTGGCCGACCATCCCGCAGCTCTACGTCAAGGGCGAGTTCGTCGGCGGCTGCGACATCATCCGCGAGATGTTCCAGGCCGGCGAGTTGCAGGAGCTGCTCGTCCGAGAAGGGCGTGTCCGCACTCAGGCGTCCTCGCAGATCGCCTGAGCACGGCCGCCGCGCGGGATGCGATCAGTGCGGGCGGGTCGCGACAGGCGCCCGGCCGGCGCCATCGTGCATCGGGCACAACTGTGTCGGGCCGAGGCCCCGCCCCGCCCCACTTCTGCCCAGCGCACTTGCTGATGGCGGTCGAAACCAGCACGCCCGCCCGGTGCGCGGGCGGGCGACGTGTCACCGGACCGACAGGCAGCCGAGAGCGCAGGACATGCGATTGGGCGGGCGGCGCTTCCTGCTCAGCCTCGCCATCATCGGCGCCAGCGTCTGCCTCGCGCTCGGCGTCTCCCTGCCGATCATCAAGCTCACCAAATACGTCTTCTGGACGACCGAGCACTCGCTGCTGTCGACCGTCTATGTGCTCATCAAGGACGGCCAGACCTTCCTCGGCTTCACGGTGCTCCTGTTCTCGATCGTCTTTCCGGTCCTGAAGCTCCTCTACCTGCTGCTCGTCTCGACGCTGCCGCGAGCACGAGATCGTGCGCCAGGCCCGTCGCCTGCGCGCGCTCGAATGGCTCGGCAAATGGTCGATGCACGACGTGCTGGTGCTGGCGCTGACGATCTTCTTCATCAAGAGCCAGGGCGTCTACGACGCGGCGAGCCTCAACGGCGTCTACTTCTTCACCGCCGCCGTCGTGCTGATGATCCTGTCCTACGCATGGCTGCAGGACGCCGCCGCGCGACCGCCGCGCTGCGATCAGCCCCGCCCGAGCCGCGCCGCGCTTGGCACCAGCCCGCCGAAGCCAGTCGACGCGCACATCGCCACGGCCGCCGCCGCAGCGCCGGCGCGCCGCCGGCGCTCGACCTGCGCAACTTCGTGCTGTCGCTTCTTCATCATCCTGGCGACCGTGTTCTTCGCGCTCGGCATCATCCTGCCGGTGATCCGCTTCACGACGGTCTACGTGTGGACCAACGAGCACTCGATCGCGACCATCATCTGGGCGCTCTACACAGAACCAGGAATTCTTCCTGTGCGCGGTGCTGTTCATGTTCTCGATCCTCTTCCCGTTCCTGAAGCTGTTCTACCTGCTGACGCTCGTCACCTCGCCGGACCTGTCGCCGGAGTTCCGCAACCGCTCGATCTCGACGATGGAATGGCTCGGGCGCTACTCGATGACGGACGTGATGGTGCTCGCGCTGATGATCTTCTACGTCAACTCGTCGGGCTACACCGAAGCGAGCGTGCTGCCGGGCGTCTACTTCTTCGCCGCCAGCGCCATCATCACCATGCTCGCCTACGGCTGGGCGAACTCGGTGCAGCCGGCGGCCACCCCGCTCGATGTGGTGGCCTCGTCGGGCGAGACGCGCTCCGAACCGCCGCGTTCGCCGCGGGCGGCGTAGAAGCGGCTCGCGCCGCTGCGGGGCTTTCGCTTGACTTAACAGTTGTGCGCTTGCGCGCACGGGCACCCCGAGCCGGGGAACACCCCCGACAGCCCCCGTTTTTTGAGACCGGTTTCAACGGCTCGTTAGGCCGTCCGTGGGAGGATCGACGGCTGCGACGCGATTGCAGTCGCACCGGAGGCTGGTGTCATGCTCGGACGGATCGTGCTGTGGTTGCTCGGCTTCCCGCTGTTCCTGCTCGTCAGCGCCTTCGCATACGAAACATGGAACAGCGCCACCCACGCTTTCCGGCTCACAGTGGAAGTCGCAACGCCCGACGGCATCAAGTCGGGCTCAAGCGTCATTCACGTCGGCTATACCAGCAAGGCGTCATGGATCCCGCAGTCGCGGGGAGCGTCCGGACGTGCCTTTGGCGACGCCGTCTTTGTCGATCTTGGACAGGGGAAAAACGTGATCGCGCTGCTGGGTTTCGGCCCCAATGGCAGCGAGCACAAGCTTGAGCGGCTCGCCTCCCTCGCATTTGGGCGAGACGAGCCGTTCTGGCACCTCGAAGCGCCGAATTGGGTGGGCTCGTTCGATCTCAATCCGTCTCTCATCCCGACCCTCGTCACGTTCGGCGATCTCGCCGATCCGACGACGGCGCGCGTCGTCGACATCACCGACGCGGCGTTCGCGGACGCCTTCGGCCCCGGCTACCGCCTGGAGCGCGTGACGCTCACCATGGTGCCGGTCGGCATCGCCCCCTTCCGCTGGGTCGGCCTCACCGGAACGCCCGTGACGCGCGGGATTGAGAAGAAATTGCCATGGTGGGGCCAGTCGGGACGGCCAGCCGCGAAAGCTTGGCGCGCTTGGTTCCGGCGAGGTCTTGGCGGTGGTGGCTCTGTAGAGCCTGAAACCTTATTCACACGGTAAGAGGAGAGCCGACGATGACGATTTCGTATGACCCCATGATGTCGATCCTGGCTCTGGATGCCTACAATCGAGGATATGATGCGCGAATCGAACTCGGCACCTCGGCGCAGCTCGGAACGGCGACGATCAACTACGAATACCAAATACCAGCAGGGTCACAGGCCGCCTCCTTCTTCGCCCAGGCCTACACGCTCGACACCGGCGAGACGGTGATCTCTCTGGCATAGTCACAAGAAGAGGGGGCTCAGGGTCTCCCCGAGCGGGGCCACGCGCGCGCGAGGACGACGGACGCGGGTCGGACGCCGGGCTGAGATCAAACCGGGCATGAATTCATCTTTGACCCGTGTCGTGATAAGCTCAGCCGCCTTAGAGCCCGTCCTCAAAGTTCTTGAGTCCAGGGAATCGGTTGTGATTCTGTGTGGCCGTGCGCGTGATTCGCGAGCGGGCCGAGGATGTGGACGAACGATAACCGGGCAACCTACGAGCGCAAGAGCTGCCGATATCCGAGCGATTTGACCGACGAGGAGTGGGCGATCATCGCGCCGCTGATGCCGCCACCGAGAAAAGCTCGGCGTCATCCGGTGCCGGAAACACGCGATCTGTTGAACGCGATCCTCTACGTGCTGACGACTGGGTGCCAGTGGCGCCAGCTGCCGAAGGATTTTCCTTCCAAGAGCGTCGTGCACGACTACCTCGTGTGCTGGGACCGCGACGGCGTGCTCGCGCGTGTGCATGACGCGCTCTACGTGAAAGCGCGGGAACTCGCGGGGCGAAACGCGACAGCAAGCCTCGCCATCGTCGACAGCCAGAGCGTGAAAAGCGCAGAAAAAGGGGGGCCTCGATCGACCCCTGCGGGTACGACGCGGGCAAGAAGGTCAAAGGCAAGAAGCGCCACATCTGCGTCGATACGCAAGGCCTGCTGATCAACTTCGCGATCACGCCTGCCAACATCCAGGACCGCGATATGGTCGCGCCCTTGCTTGCCATCGCGGCGCGGCGCTGCCCGACGCTTGCGCTTGCCGTCGCCGACGGCGGCTATCAGGGCGATCCGACTGCGACAGCCGTGCGCGAGGACGCCGGCCTGCCGCTCGAGATCGTCAAGCGGTGCGACGCGGCGAAAGGCTTCGTCATTCTGCCCAGGCGATGGATCGTCGAGCGCACATTCGGCTGGCTCGGCCGCTGCAGGCGTCTGGCCAAAGACTACGAGAACCGCGTGCGCACCGCAGCCGCATTCCTCGTCATGGCTCTCATCCGGCTGATGCTCCGGCGAATTGCCAGAGTGCTGAAATAGAGCCAGAATTATGAGGACGGAATCTTAGACAAGGATGATTTCATGAGGCTCACAATCACCATCGACCACGACGAGGACGGCGTGTGGATCGTCGAGTGTCCGGCCATTCCCGGCTGCGTCAGCCAAGGCGCCACGCGCGAGGACGCGATGGCCAACATCAAAGAGGCCGTCGCCTTGTGCTTGGAGGTGCGCGCCGAGCAAGGCCTGCCGGCGACGATCGAGACGCGCGAGATCGAGGTCGCCGAGTAAGATGGCTCCGGCGGTCCCGGTCCTCAGCGGAGTCGAGGTCGTGGGCGTCTTCGAGCGTCTCGGGTGGACGGTCGCCCGACAGCGCGGCAGCCATATCATCCTGACCAGGCAAGGCTCGCGTGCCACCCTTTCGGTGCCCGACCATCGCGAGGTTGCGCGGGGCACGCTCCGCGCCGCCGGCCATACCGTCGACGACTTTGTCGATGCCGTCCGTTGATTCAACTCAGCGGCGAAAATGGCGCCGGCAGGAAGATGTCGGACTGTTGGGAGACGATGTAGCGGGGGCCGTTCTTGGGCGGCCACACGCCCTTGGCGATCACCTCGCCGCGAATGCGCGAGCGCTCGTCGACGCTCTTGTAGGGCCAGATGTGGATGAGGCCCGTCGCGGGGCCGTCGGTGGTCGCCATCAGCACCAGCGGCTTGGACACCGCGGAGCGGCCTGGGATGGCGTCGGCCCAAGACTTGAACCCCTCCTCCATCGTGTCGTGCGCCATGACGTAGGTGCGCACCTCGTAGACGGGACCGCGCGCGCCGGTCTCGATGTCGGGACTGCCGGGTATCGGCTCGCAGGCGCGCATGGTGACGCCGGTGACGGTCTCAGGGATGCCGAAGCTCTTGCCATCGTACAGCATGACGCGGCGGTCGGCTGCGAGCGCGTCACGGTTCTGGTAGCCGTAGATCAGCATGGTCTGGTTGATGTTGCCGATGTCGGCATACCAGCAGGCGAGGAAGCGGCCCTCGAGCTTCGTCGCATCGAGCCAGCCTTTGAGCCGCTGCAAGGGCTCGGCCGGCGAGCCGGCGCGCGTGGCGAGAATGGTGACGTTATAGATCATCGGATTTGTCTCTTAGCGGTTTGTCAGTTTCAGCTCGATGCGCCGGTTGCGGCGACGCACATCCTCGCCGTCGCCCGCCTCGAGCGGCTGGAACTCGCCGTAGCCGGCCGCCACCAGCCGCTCGGGCGGCACGCCGCGCGAGACGAGATAGCGCACGACCGAGATGGCGCGCGCGGTCGACAGCTCCCAGTTGGAGGGAAACTGCGAGCTCGATATCGGCCGGTTGTCGGTGTGTCCGTCGACCTGCAGCACCCAATCGATCTCCGAGGGAATCTGGCCCGCCACCTCCAGGATCGCTGCCGCGAGCTGATCGATGGCGACAAGCCCCTCGACCGTCATCGTCGCCTGACCGGAGGGGAACAGCACCTCGGACTGGAAGACGAAGCGGTCACCGACGATCGCGGATGTCCTTCCTGTCCTTCAACAATGCGCGCAGGCGGCCGAAGAAATCGGAGCGATAGCGTTGCAGCTCCTGCACCTGCCGCGCCAGCGCGGCGTTGAGACGCGAGCCCAGATCCTTGATCGTCGTCTGCGCGTCGCGGTCCTTCTTCTCGGAAGCCTCCAGCGCCTCGTTCAGCGCCGCGATCTGGCGGCGCAATGCAAGCAGCTGCTGGTTCAGGATATCGACCTTGGCCTGTGCCTCCGCCGAAAGCTTTTTCTGCTCGTCGATCTCACCGATCAGCGAGGCGGAGCGCGCCTCCGCCGCCTTGAGCTTCTCGTCGCCGCCCAGTGCGGCTCCCGACAGGCGCGTATTCTCCTCCTTGAGTGCGGCCAACGTCGCCTGCAGCGCGGAAAGCTCATCACTTGCCGACTTCGCCTTGCCCTTCTCGAGTGACAACAGGCTGGTCAGCTCCGAGATCTGCCGGTTGAGCCGGCGTAGCGCGCTATCCTTGCCACTCGCCTCCTGGCTGAGGAAGTACTGCGACAGCATGAAGATCGACAACAGGAAGGTGACAACCAGAAGCAGCGTCGAGAGCACGTCGACATAGCCCGGCCAGAACTCGCCGTACTCCATCCCGCGACGCTGGCGACGCGCCATCGTCAGCCTCTCCGCTTGGGCGTCTGGCCCGTCAGCGTGCGCAGCGCGGCAGCGACCTCGTGCGTCTGTGCGGCCTGCTCGTCGACCCACTCGCGCACGATCTTCTGCTCCGCGCGCATCTGCGTGACGAGGTCGCTGACGCCTTGCGACAACTCCTTGACCGCCCCGCCATCCTCGCCGCTCCCGCCCGCGGGCAACGCCTCCATCCGGTCCGCGATCTCGGCCAACGAGCGTTGCATCTCGTAGAGCGCGGCATACATCTGCCGGTTCAATTGCTCGCCCGATGCATCCGAGCCCGGCGTCAGCTCGGTGATGCCCGACAGCCATTCTTCCAGCTCGTTGTAGAACCGGCTGTGGGCATGCGTCGCCTGCAGCTCCAGGAAACCCAGCACGAGCGAGCCGGAAAGTCCCAGTAGCGACGACGAGAACGCCGTGCCCATGCCCTTCAGCGGCTGCGCCAGCCCATTTTTCAACTCCTCGAAAATCATGGCGCTTTCCGACGCCCGCGTATCGAGCGTCGCGATCGTGCGGCCGACGGAGGTGATCGTCTCCAGCAGCCCCCAGAACGTGCCGAGCAGACCGAGAAACACCAACAACCCGACCATATACTTGCCGGTGTCGCGCGCCTCGTCCAGGCGCGAGCCGATCGAATCCATGATCGAGCGCATCGAGGCCGTCGACAGCGAGATCGCGCCGCGCCGGTCGCGCAACATCGTCGCCATCGGTGCCAGCAGCACCGGGTTGTGGCCGACGGCGAGGCCCGGATCGGCGATGCGGAAGGCGTTGACCCAGCGGATTTCGGGATAGAGCCGCCAAACCTGGCGGAACGCGTAGAGGATGCCGACCAGCAGGACGAAAACGATCAGGCCGTTCAGGAAGGGATTGGCGAGAAACGCGGTCTTGAGAACGGGAAACGCGATAGCCGCGATGAAGCCGACAATCGCCAGGAACACCAGCATGTTCAGCACATACCGGTGCGGCGACTTCAGGCTGCCGCTCTTGACCATGGGCGCCGACGAGAGATCCGTGTTGCGCTGCCTCGCCATGCCTCTCTATCCCGTCCCGCTGAGCCTCGCCGGCTGCCCGCCGCGCGCCGCCGCACCACGGTCCGGCACGCCGGTTCCAAGCATCCGGAGTCTAGACGCTCCCCCTGCCACGCGAAACGGGCAATATCGTGCCGAAGCGCCGAGCCAAGGGCGTGGTGCACGAATGCTGCATTCATCATTATCATGTGCCGCCGACCACGACCCGCGCGCCAGCACGAATGCCGCAGCGCCGCTCAGGCGCCGTCGCTGCCGCCGGGCATCGCCGGCGCGCCTGCTGGGCCCGCCTGCAGCAGCGGCAGGAGACCTTTGTGAATGGTGGTATTGCCGACCAGGATGTGTCCCTTGTCGAGCATGTCGCTGCCGCCGTCGACGTCGGTCACGATGCCGCCCGCCTCGCGCACGATGACGATACCGGCCGCCATGTCCCAGGCACCGAGGTTGTATTCCCAATAGGCATCGAACCGGCCGGCCGCCGTCCAGGCGAGGTCGATCGACGCGGCGCCTGTTCGCCTGAGGCCCGCCACTTCGCGCATCATCGTCTCTGCTTCGGCCAGGTAGCGCTTGTGCCCGGCCCGGCCGCGATGGGGAATGCCGGTCGCCACCACCGCGTCGCCGATCGACTTGCGCGCGGCCACCCTCAACCGCCGGTCGTTCAGGAACGCGCCCTTGCCCTTCTCCGCCGTGTAGAGCTCGTCCATCACCGGATTGTAGATCACCCCGGCGACCATCTGCCCGTCGCGCTCCAGGCCGATCGAGGTCGCAAACAGCGGAATGCCGTGCAGAAAATTGGTCGTGCCATCCAAAGGATCGACGATGAAACGGTGCGTCTTGTCCGCACCTTCGACCACGCCGCGCTCCTCCATCAGGAAGCCGTACTGCGGCCGCGCCTTCGACAGCTCGCGATAGACGATTTCCTCCGCCTTGTGGTCGGCGGCAGTGACGAAATTGGCCGGTCCCTTGATCGAAACCTGCAGCGCTTCGACCTCGCCGAAGTCGCGTACGAGGCTCCGACCCGCCTTTCGAGCAGCGTCGGTCATGATCTTGATCAGCGGCGAGACGGGCATCGGGCGTGGCTCCTGCGGCGGGGTGGCGGGCTAGCGAGTACCGGTTCGGCGGGGCCGAGGCAAGCACGGCCGCCGGCGAGCGCGACGTCCCCGCCACACAAGCGCGAGGATCACACCGTGGCCCGATTGCTCCCGGACGTGCTTTCACCTAAGAAAATTATCGAGGGAGCACTGAACGAGATGCCGTCCCGGCAGCTGGTGCTCTCTCGCACAAAGGACTAGGGAGAGAAGAATGAGACTCGTGAAGCTTGCTGTTTGCGCGGCCTTCCTGGCCTCGGCCGCCCTCGTGGTCCCCTCCATCGGCAGCATGGGCAGCGCCGAAGCAAAGGCCAAGAAGCCCGCACCGGGCAAGTGCGGCGCCTTCATGTACTACTCGAAGAAGAAGTGCCTCGACGCGCGCGCCAAGAAGTAGTCGCACGACAATTCGGCTGCCAACAGCCTAGAACGCACACGGGGGTCCGGGCCTGTTCCTGGGCCCCTTGCCTTATCGCAACCCTTGGTGTTCGCAAGGCGGCCGCAGACCGCCGGACCGTGACCGCGCAAAGGGGGTGCCAAGCGCGGTGCGCTCGCAAAAAAACGTCAGCGATATCAGGGACATTGGAGCGTCGGATGGCTCCGCGGGTAGGATTCGAACCTACGACCAACCGGTTAACAGCCGGTTGCTCTACCGCTGAGCTACCGCGGAATGCGATGGAACCATCCAACCGGCGTCCGATAGCAGGCCCGGTCGCCACGCGCCACTCCTTTAATGCAAATTCCCGCGCGAATCTACCCCGCCGCCAGCGCAAGACGAGAACGTCACCACCTTGTAGGATGCCCGCGCCGAGTGCGGCAGCTCAGCCACACACCTTGCGTGCATCGCTCATCGATCACATTTCGCGTCGGTTATTCTGATAAACCCATCAGCGGATACGATCAGCATGCGCGCTTCCCGCCCGCCGTCACCGATACCCGCCCGATGACACCTCCCGCCTGGTTGAGCGGCATTGCCGAGCAGTTGGTCGCCTTCACGCGCGACAACATGCAATGGATCGAGCCGATCGTCTTTCTGCTCGGCTTCGCCGAGAGCATCGTTTTTCTCGCCCTGTTCGTACCCTCGACCTTCCTGTTCCTGGCCATCGGCGGCCTGCACAGCGCCGCGGGCGGAGAGTTCTGGTCGACATGGCTCGCCGGCGCCACGGGCGCCTTCCTCGGCGACATCGTGTCCTACACCATGGGCCGCTGGTTCAAGGACGACATCGGCGGCATCTGGCCCTTCAAGCGCAACGCCGACTGGTACGTCCTCACGGTCCAATTCTTCGAGCGCTGGGGCATCCTGGGCATCATCGGCGGCAAGTTCCTGGGTTTCATGCGCCCCTTCATCCCAGTCGTCGCCGGCGCCTTGCACATGCCATGGCTGTCGTTCCTCATGGGCAGCGTACTCTCGTGCCTGATCTGGGCTGGCGTGTTCCTCGCCCCGGGCTACGGCCTGCTGCAGTTGGCCCGCTGAGGCTGAACCGCGCCCCATGCGCGCCGAACCGCCCAAACGCTACGTCGCAACGGCCCGAGAACGCCCACCGCAAGCACCTTGCGCGCCGCAAGATCCCCTGTATAACTCCCCCGTCACCGAGGCCGGTTGGAGGCTGAAGGGGAGACCAATGCGCTCAAGCCGCATTGGCAGGGGTTCAGGCCCCTCCTCCCTGTGTCTCCGCTCTTTGGGTACCTGGTGGGCCTTTCCCGGCCCATAGGGGCTTTGCGCCGGACCGGGAGACACCGTCGCGCGCCGCGAGGCGTGCGAGCCCATTGTCGGAAAGGCCACGACATGCCTCTTTACGAGCATGTTTTCCTGGCGCGCCAGGACATCTCCCAGCAGCAGGTCGAAGCGCTGCAAAAGGAATTCAGCCAGGCCCTCGAGGAAGGCGGCGGCAAGGTCGCCAAGACCGAGTACTGGGGCCTGCGCTCTCTGCCCTACAAGGTGAAGAAGAACCGCAAGGCGCACTACTCGCTGTATCAACATCGAAGCTCCGCCCGCCGCCGTCGCCGAGATGGAGCGGCGCATGGGCCTGCATACCGATGTCCTGCGCTTCATGACCATCCGCGTCGAAGCCCACGAGACCGAGCCCTCCGTGCAGATGCGCAAGGGCGACCGCGACGACCGTCGCGACGGCGACCGCGGCGGCTTCCGCAGCGGTCGGCCCCCGCGTGAGGGTGGCTTCCGTGGTGACCGCGGCGGTGATCGTGGCGACAGGCCGCCGCGCGAAGGCGGCTTCCGCGCCGACCGTGGCGGCGATCGCGGCGACAGGCCGCCGCGCGAAGGCGGCTTCCGCAGCGACCGCGGCCCGCGCCCGCCGCGCGACGCAGCACCACCCAAGACGGAGGGTTGATCCATGTCAGACGCTTCCCAGCCCGCCGCCCCGCGCCGGCCTTTCCATCGCCGCCGCAAGACCTGCCCGTTCTCCGGCGATAATGCGCCGAAGATCGACTACAAGGACGTGCGCCTTCTGGGCCGCTACATCTCCGAGCGTGGCAAGATCGTGCCATCGCGCATCACCGCGGTGTCGGCCAAGAAGCAGCGCGAACTGGCAAAGGCGATCAAGCGCGCCCGCTTCCTCGCCCTGTTGCCCTACGTCCTGAAGTAATCGGCAACCGGCCCAGGGCCTGCGCCGCCTGACGGCGCACGCCCGGCCGGGAGCTTCCGAAGCTGGACAGCGACGGCCCGACCGCCGGCCGCTGCCCTAACCGCCAGACGCGGGACAGCGACCGGTATGCCCCAACGCACCCTCATCGGTATCGGAGCCGGCCTCGCCGGCGCCGTCCTGTTTGCGTCCGCCGCCGCCGGCGCGACGCCGCTCAGCTACGTCCTGTTCCTGCTGGCGCCACTGCCCGCCTTCCTCGCCGGTCTCGGCTGGGGCTGGTTCACCGCCGTCATCGCAGGTATGGCCGGCGCCGCACTCGTCGGCGCTGTCTCCGGCATGTGGGGCGCACTCGTCTATCTGCTGACCCAGGCCGCCCCTGTCGCGGTGCTCTGCTACCTCGCCTCCCTGAGCCGGACCGTCCCCGGCGCCACCCACGACGCCGACATCTCGCAGCAACCACCCCCGGCTGCCGTCGAATGGTACCCGGTCGGCCGCATCGTCGTCTGGTCTGCTCTCACCGCAGGCGCGCTTTCCGTCGCCAGCCTCGCGCTAATGGGCGGCAGCGTCGACGCGATCCGCGCGCGCCTCAAGCCCGTCATCGAAACCATTGTCACCAAGCAACTGCCCGGCCTCAGCCAGCGCCAGCTGTCGCCCGAAGAGATCGACGCGCTGACCGATCTGGCCCTGATCATCATGCCCGCCGCCTCCGCCATCCTCTGGATGATCGGACTGCTGCTCAATCTCTGGCTCGCCGGTCGCATCACGCTGATGTCGGGTAATCTGCTCCGACCGTGGCCCGATCTCGCCGCGATGAGCTACCCGCCGGGAACCGCGCTCCTTCTGGCCGCGGCAACCGCCGCCACTTTTCTCGACGGCTTGCCTGGACTGATCGCCGCCGGTTTCGCCGGCGCCCTTTACACCGCCTACGTGCTGCTCGGCCTCGCCGTCCTTCATTACGCGACGCGCGGGGTCGTGTGGCGACCCTTCATCCTGTTCGGCGCCTACGCCGCGCTACTCGTGCTCAACACCTGGATGAGCCTGCTGTTCGCGCTCGTCGGCCTGTCGGAGCCCTGGGCACCCTGGCGGCGCGGCCGCTCCCCGCCACCGCCTCCCGGCGGCCCGCCCCACACACCGCAATCCGGCGATTAAACCGCCATCCTCACCTCGAACTCACAAGCTTCCAGTCAGGAGAACACACATGCAAGTCATCCTTCTCGAGCGCGTCGGCCGCCTCGGCCAGATGGGCGACGTCGTCAGCGTCCGCGACGGTTACGCCCGCAACTTCCTCCTGCCGCAAGGCAAGGCGCTGCGCGCCAACAAGGACAACCTGTCCAAGTTCGAAAGCCAGCGCGCCCAGCTCGAAGCCGACAATCTCACCCGCAAGAGTGAGGCCGAAGCGATCGCGGGCAAATTGGCCGGCCAGTCCTTCGTCGCCATCCGCCAGGCCGGCGACACGGGCCAGCTCTACGGCTCGGTGTCCACGCGCGACATCGCCGAGGTCGTAACCGACGGCGGCTTCACCATCACCCGCAACCAGGTGCTCATCGATCGCCCGATCAAAACCCTGGGCGTCCACCCCACACGCATCCAGCTCCACCCGGAGGTGGTCGTCGACGTCGCGCTCAACGTCGCGCGCTCCACCGACGAGGCCGAGCGCCAGGCCCGCGGCGAGGACGTAACGGTCGTGCGCGAAGAGCGCATGGAACTGGAGACCTTCGATCCCGACGCCATGTTCGAGGAAGGCGAACCCGCCGAGGCGGGCGAGGGTGAGCCTGAGCCGCAGCGCGACGGCAGCGCCTGATCGCGCCACACATCCGATCGGATTTGAAGCAGTCACAAAGCGGGAGGCCCTGGAGCCTCCCGCTTTTTTTGCATCGCAGCAGCCGCCGACGCACCGGAGCCGACGCCCGCACGCGCTGGTAACACTCTGACGTCGGACGTCAATTTTCTTGACTGGCGCGAAATCGCATCATCTATTTTTGGCATTTCGATCAGTCATCGATCGAGCCGATCAGCCTCGCGGGATTGCCGCAAGGGCGCCCGCGTCTCGGGAGCCGAGCCATGCTGAAGGCCTTGAACCTGCTGCTGCGCCAGGTTGTCCAGCGTGGCGATCTGACCGTCGTCGACGGCGATGGTATCGCGCACCATTTTGGCGACGGCACGGGCACCAGGGTGGTCGCCCGCATCGCCGACCGCCACACCGAACGCCTCCTGCTGCTCGATCCGCAGCTGGAAGCCGGCGAAGCCTACATGGATGGCCGCCTGACAATAGAAGCCGGCGACATCTACGAATTCCTCGCCACATTCACGCGAAACCTCGGCACCCGCAACCTGCCGCGGTGGGTCTCCACCGCCGACACCCTGCGCCTCATGCTGCGCCGTCTCCACCAGTTCAATCCCGCGGTGCGCTCGCGCCGCAACGTCGCCCACCACTACGATATCGACGGCTCGATCTACGACCTGTTCCTGGATCCCGACCGTCAGTATTCGTGCGCCTACTTCACACCCGGCGCGACACTTGACGAGGCCCAGCGCGCCAAGAAACGCCACCTCGCCGCCAAGCTGCGCGTCGGGCCCGGCATGCGCGTCCTCGACATCGGCTCGGGATGGGGAGGCCTCGGCATCTACCTAGCCCGGACCACGGGCGCCGAGGTCAAGGGCGTGACGCTCTCCAACGCGCAACTCGCAATGTCGCGCGCGCGCGCCGCCGGCCAGGGCCTGTCCAATATCCTGCACTTCGATTTCGAAGACTACCGGCACGTCGAAGGCCGCTTCGACCGCATCGTGTCGGTCGGCATGTTCGAGCACGTCGGCATCAATCACTTCGGTGCGTTCTTCCGCAAGATCCACGACCTACTGACGGAGGACGGCGTTGCCGTCATTCACGCCATCGGCCGATCCGAGGGACCGGGAATGACGCATCCCTTCATCGCTAAGTACATTTTCCCCGGCGGCTATATCCCTGCGCTGTCGGAGGTGCTTCCCGCCATCGAGCGCTCGGGCCTGATGGTCACGGACGTGGAGATCCTGAGGCTGCACTATGCCGAGACGCTCCGCGCCTGGCGCGAGCGCTTCTGCGCCAACTGGTCCACCGCCGTGGCGCTGCGCGGCGAGCGATTTGCGCGCATGTGGGAATTCTACCTGGCCGGCGCCGAGGTCGCCTTCCGCGACCAGGGCATGATGGTCTTCCAGATCCAACTCACCCGGCGCGTGGATGCGCTGCCGATCACGCGCGATTACATGATCGAGGACGAACGCGCCCTCATGCGCATGGAAGACGAGGCACGCGAAGTGCCTCGCCTCGCCGGCGAATGAAGCGCCGAAGTTGCGCGCCGGCGAGCCCTATTCGGTTGCGGCCTTGACGAAGTTCGCCAGCGCGCCGGCCATCGTCTTGAACACCTCGTCGCGCCCTGAAATCGCATGGCGCGCCTTGAGAACGTCGGGCTTCGTATAAGCCACCCACGTCTTGCCCTGGTCGTCTTCCCAGGCCAGCACCTTCATCGGCAAATCCAGCCCCATCGTCCGCTTGGATTGCATCAGGGGCGTTCCAAGCTTGGGATTGCCGAACACCAGCAATTGCGTCGGCTTCAACGCCATGCCGGCCTTCTTGGCGCCCGCCGCGTGGTCCACACGGGCCACGACGCCCACGCCCTTCTCCTTCAGCACCGCTTCGAGCTTGTCCATCGTCGCTGCGACCGAATGCTTCGACGCCACCATCACCGTGTCGGCGTCGGCCGCCCGCAGGCCGGACGGCATCATGCCTAACAACGACACGACGAGGGCGAGAGGGATCAAACGAGAACGCATGGACAAGTCTCCTGGGAGCAGCATAGGGCGACTGCGGCGCGCCCACTTGGCACGCACACGCACGACGCCGGCGGATCGGCCGGCAACGCCGCAACGTCGTGCCCACCGGGCCGTCTGGCAAATCAACGCTCGTCACATCGGCGTGAAAGCGCCTCGGCCCTTTAGCCCGCCTTGTCGAACTTGACGATCTTCTCAACCGCTGGAACCACCTGCGGACCGATGGCGGCCAGTTGATCGTGGATCATCGGCGGCAACGATACGTCGTCCCGGGCGTCCGGCGGGCCGGAGATGACCGTCATCAACACGCCGTCCGTGTTGTCGACGTTGCGGAAACCGCGGTAGACGTTCGGCGGGCACGAGAAAGTGTCCCATTTCTCCAACACGACTTTCTCCTGGCCGCGGTCACCCACCGAGAATTCCCATTTCCCATCGAGCACGACGAAGGTTTCGTACGTCGAGTTGTGTGAGTGCAGGCATGGTCCCTGTCCGGGCGGACAAACGGAAATGTGCAAGCTCATGCCGCCGGCGCCGGTAATCGGTGAGGCGTTCCCGAACGGATTGGCCGCCTTCTCCAGCACGACCGGCATCAGCTTGTTGGCAAAGATGATGTCGAGAGCGGCCTGCGGCACACCCTGGTCGGCAAGGCTTTTTGCAGTCGACATCGGTTTCAGCGACGAAAAGCGTCCGGTGCGTGACTGGATCTCCTCAGTCGACATATTCCGAATTTCGAGCATGGCGTCCTCCTGAGCAGGCTGGGATCGCGATCGTGACCCAACCCCGCACCGCCGACAAGCGGCAGGTTTGCGCCCGGCTAGCGCAGCGCTCGGCGCACCATCACATCACGGCCTGCCCGTTCGCCGCCGGCCTATAGCCCGTCCCAGTAGGCCGCCATGCGCTGGCGCAGCGTCTCGTCGGGCATCACCCCGGTGCCCGCGCTACAGTTGTCGACCATGTGATGCGGCTTCGACGTCCCCGGGATGACGCACGTCACCGCGGGATTGCCAACCAGGTACTTCAGCATGAATTGCGCCCAGCTCTTGACGCCGATCTCACCGGCCCAGTCCGGCAGCGCCGTGTTGCGCACCCGCGAGAACTGCCCGCCCGATCCGAACGGCAGGTTGCACAGGACCGCGACGCCGCGATCGCGCGCCACCGGCAACAGGCGGCGCTCGGCATTGCGCACGCCGATGGAGTAGACCGTCTGCACGAAGTCGACGCGCTCCTTGGCGAGGATGTCGGCCAGCTGGTCGAGCGTCGATGTGGTGTAGTGCGTAATGCCGATATAGCGCACGCGCCCTTCCGCCTTCCAACCCTGCAGCGTCTTCAGGTGCGTTCGCCAGTCGACCAGGTTGTGGATCTGCATCAGGTCCATCGTGTCGCCGGCCGCCATCTTCTGGAACGAGCCCTCCATCTGGCGGATCCCGGCCTCCCGTCCTTCGGTCCACACCTTCGTCGCCAGGAACGCCTTCTCGCGCGCCTTCATCTCGCTCAGCACCCGGCCCACGACCGCCTCCGAGCGCCCGTACATGGGCGAAGAATCGATCACCGACCCACCCGCCTGGAACAGCGCCTCCACCACCGCGCGCCGCTGCGCGATCTCGCCGGCATCGCCGCCGATGTCGAACGTCTGCCACGTGCCCAGGCCGACGACGGGAATCTCCTCGCCCGAGGAGGCAATGGCGCGCTTCAGCATGGATCGGGTCCCTCGCGGATCGGCTTCAATCGACCGCCAGAGCCTCGCACCCGCCTGCCAGCCGATCAAGCCGCACACGCGGCCACCGGCCTCGGCGAACCGCCAGCGCGAGCCCCGCTGCGACCGGACCGGCCCTTTATTTCCAGCCCCCGCCTCAATAGGATGCGCCCAACGCAACGACCGAGATCCCGGGAGAGACGAGCATGGCGGCAGAACTGACGCATTTCATCGGCGGCAAGAAGGTCAAGGGCACCAGCGGCCGCTTCGGCGACGTCTATTGGCCGATGACCGGCGAGGTCGCCGGCAAAAGTCCCGCTCGCCTCCAAGGCCGAGGTCCGTGCCGCCGTCGAGAACGCCAAGGCGGCCCAAGTCGGTTGGGGCGCGACCAACCCTCAGCGCCGCGCACGCGTGCTGATGAGGTTCCTGGAGCTCGCTCACCGCGACTACGAGAAAATCGCCGACACGCTCGCGCGCGAGCACGGCAAGACCATCGCCGACGCCCGCGGCGACCTGCAGCGCGGGCTGGAGGTGGTCGAGTTCGCAATCGGCGCGCCGCACCTCCTGAAGGGCGAGTACACCGAAGGCGCCGGCCCCGGCATCGACATTTATTCGCTGCGCCAGCCGCTCGGCGTCGTCGCCGGCATCACGCCCTTCAACTTCCCCGCCATGATCCCGCTGTGGAAGGCGGGCCCCGCGCTCGCCTGCGGCAACAGCTTCATCCTGAAGCCCTCCGAGCGCGATCCCTCCGTGCCGATGATGCTGGCCGATCTGTTCCTGGAGGCCGGCCTGCCGCCGGGCGTCTTCAACGTGGTCAACGGCGACAAGGAAGCTGTCGACGCCGTCTTCGATGATCCCGACATCATGGCCGTCGGCTTCGTCGGCTCGACACCGATCGCCGAGTACGTCTATGCGCGCGGCGCCGCTTCCGGAAAGCGCGTGCAGTGCTTCGGCGGCGCCAAGAACCACATGATCGTCATGCCCGACGCCGACATGGATCAGGCCGTCGACGCGCTGATCGGCGCCGGCTACGGCTCGGCCGGCGAGCGCTGCATGGCCGTCTCTGTCGCCGTACCAGTCGGCAAGGCGACCGCGGACGCGCTGATGGCCAAGCTCATCCCGCGCGTGGAAAGCCTGAAGATCGGCCCATCGACATCCGAGGACGCCGACTTCGGCCCGCTCGTCACCAAGGCCCACCTCGAGAAGGTGAAGGGCTACGTCGACATCGGCGTCAAGGAAGGCGCCAAGCTCGTCGTCGACGGCCGCGGCTTCAAGATGCAGGGCTACGAGAACGGCTTCTACATGGGCGGCTGCCTGTTCGACGACGTGACGCCGAACATGCGCATCTACAAGGATGAGATCTTCGGGCCGGTGCTGTCCGTGGTGCGCGCCAAGGACTACGCCGAGGCGCTCCGGCTACCCAACGAGAACGAGTACGGCAACGGCGTCGCGATCTTCACCCGCGACGGCGACACCGCGCGCGACTTCACCGCCAAGGTCAACGTCGGCATGGTCGGCGTCAACGTGCCGATCCCCGTGCCGCTGTCCTACTACACCTTCGGCGGCTGGAAGCGTTCGGGCTTCGGCGACCTGAACCAGCACGGCGCCGACGGCATCCGCTTCTACTCCAAGACGAAGACGGTGACCTCGCGCTGGCCGTCCGGCACCAAGGAAGGCGCCGAGTTCGTCATCCCGACGATGAAGTGAGTGTGGCAACACACCATTTCATTCGGTGCTGGCAAGGCGGGCTGTCCCTATGGGCAGCCCGATTCTTTTTCCAACATGCCGGAGCCGTGCCCCTCACCGCCCCTTGAAACGCGGCGCCCTGCCCTCCGTCTGCGCGGCATGCGCCTCATCCACGTCGGCACTCCATTCCAGATCGTAGCGCAGGCGATCCGCCAGCAGCGCCGCCGCCGCTTCCCCGGGCTCCAGCCGCGTCCCGATGATGCGCTTGGCCCCGCGCGTCGCCAACGGACCCGCCGCCGCGATCCGCCGCGCCATGTCGGCCACATACGCCGACAGTTGCGCCTGCCGCACCACCTCCTCCACCAGCCCGATCGTGCGCATTTCGGCCGCATCGATCGTCTCGCCCGTCGCGATGAGCTGCAACGCCTTGCCCCGCCCGACGATCGCCGCCAATCGCGACGGCCCGCCCGCGCCTGGAAAGCCGCCCCACGCCGCCTCCGGCAGGTGCATCGTCGCCGTGTCGGCCGCGATCCGCATATCGCAGGCAAGCGCAAGCTCCACCCCGCCCGCCCGCATCGGCCCGTTGATGGCGGCCACAACGATCTGAGGTGCTGCCGCCAGCGCGTCGAACGCACGGGTCGCAAGCCGAACGAGCTTGACCACGTCGTCCTTGCTAAGTGCCGCCCGCAGTACAGGATTGAGCAACCCCGTCGAAAAGTGGTCCTGACCCGCCCCCGTCACGACCACGCACTGGATCTCGTTGTCCCGGGTGAGCGCCTTGCCGATCTGTTCCAGCTTGGCGAGCGCGTCCGGTGTGATGCGGTTGCCCTCGCCCGGCAGATCGACGGTCAGCGTGAGCACGCCACCCGCGATCTCCGCCTTCAAGTCATCGGTCACGGGGCTCCAGCTGAGCGCTGTCATGCCGAATTCCTCCTCCATCCCTCCGGCTGCACGCAAACGCCACCGACACGAGCGCATCGTGACCGATGCTTGCGTGCCATCACCGGGCACGCGCGTGCCAGCGCCGAAACCAAGAAAGACACGGCCAACGCCACGATCCCCGTGTCGCTTTTGCATCCGACGCTTGGCAACGAGAACCACCGCGGCAGCAAACCGAACCTCGCATGCGTTGCCCTAATGCGCCGCCTCCCAGTTGTCGGCCGCCTTGGCATCGACCTTCAGCGGCACGGCCAACTGAACCGCTGGCAGCGCCGATTGCTCCATGACGCGCGTGACGATCGTCAGCGCCTCGTCGGCCTCTGCCGCCTTGGCTTCGAACACGAGTTCGTCGTGTACCTGCAAAAGCATGCGCGTGCCTTCGAGCTTGGCCGCAGTGAGCGCTTCTGGCATGCGCACCATCGCGCGCCGGATGATGTCGGCGGCCGAGCCCTGAATCGGCGCGTTGATCGCCGCGCGCTCCAGGAAGCCGCGCATACCCGGGTTCTTCGTGTTGATCTCGGGATAGTGGATGCGCCGCCCGAAGATCGTCTCCACGTAGCCCTTGTCGTGCGCGAAAGCCTTCGTCGCCTCCATGTAGTCGCGGATGCCGGGAAAGCGCTGGAAATAGGTCTTGATGTACTCGCCCGCCTCCTCCCGGCTGATGCCGAGCTGGTTGGCGAGGCCGAACGCGGAGATGCCGTAGATGATGCCGAAGTTGATCGCCTTGGCCCGCCGGCGCACCTCCCCCGGCATGCCCTCGATCGGCACGCCGAACATCTCCGAGGCCGTCATCGCGTGGATGTCCAGACCGTCGGCGAACGCCTTCCTGAGCTGCGGGATGTCGGCGATGTGGGCAAGCACGCGCAGCTCGATCTGGCTGTAGTCCGCCGACAGCACCCGGCAGCCCTTCTCAGCGATGAACGCGGTACGGATCTCGCGCCCTTCCTTGGTGCGGATCGGAATGTTCTGCAGGTTCGGATCGGTGGACGCCAGCCGCCCCGTCGTCGTCGCCGCCATCGAGAAGGAGGTGTGGATGCGCCCGGTCTCAGGATGGATGAAGGTCGGCAGTGCGTCCGTGTAGGTCGAACGCAGCTTGGCAAGTTGGCGCCACTCCAGCATCGTGTTGATCAGCTTGGCCGCTTCCGGCTCGAGATCCTCCCGCCCCGCCAGCTCATCCAGCAGATTGGCGCGCGTCTCCCACTGTCCCGTCTTCGTCTTCTTGCCGCCCGGCAGCTTCAGCCGGTCGAACAGCAATTCGCCGAGCTGCTTGGGCGAGCCCAGGTTGAATTTGTGGCCCGCCAGCTCGTAGACCTCGCCTTCCAGCCGCGCGATGCCCTGGCTGAACGTGCTCGACAGGCGCGACAGCACGGCGCGATCGACCTTGACGCCGTTCCTCTCCATCGATGCCAGGACCGGCACGAGCGGCCGCTCCAACGTTTCGTAGACCGTCGTCATGCGCTCCGCGACGAGGCGCGGCTTCAGTTTCATCCAGAGCCGCAGCGTGACGTCGGCATCCTCCGCCGCATACGCGGCCGCATGCTCGATCGGCACCTGCGCGAACGTCTTCTCGGACTTCTTCGCGCCCGGCGCATGCGCGATCACCTGTCGAATGAGATCGTCGTGTGCTTGAGATGGCGCTCCGACAGATCGTCCATGCCGTGCCCGCCGCGCCCGCCGTCGAGCACGTACGACATCAGCATGGTGTCGTCGATGGGGGCAACGTCGATGCCATAGCGGGCCATCACGAGCATGTCGTACTTCAGGTTCTGGCCGATCTTGAGAACGGCCGGTTCCTCCAGCAGCGGCTTGAGCAGGTCCAAAGCCTGACGCAGCGGCACCTGCTCGGGTGTCCGCATCGCCGAAATCCAGACCACCGTCGCCGGACCGATGCGCGAGCGGCACGTAGCAGGCCCGGCCCAGTGCGGTTGCGAGCGACACCCCGACGAGATCGACCTGCATGGCGTCGAGACCCGTCGTCTCCGTATCGAAGGCGACGCGTCCCAGCGCCCGCGCCTCGTCGATCCAGGCCTGCAACGCCGCCGCGGTCGTCACGGTCTCGTATTTTGCGCGATCGATCGGCTGCCGAGCCAGGGCGCTCGCCCAATACGCAACGCCCGCGGCCGGCGTGTCGGCTGCGATCGCACCGCCGTCGGAGGAAGCCCCATCTCCACCCGACCCTGCCGCCGCCGTGCCGCGGGCGCCGCCCCGGTGCAGGCTCGCACCGACCGACTTTTCGAGCGCGGCCGGCGGCTCCGTGCCCAGCGCCTCCGCAATGCGTCGCGTCAGGGTGTTGAATTCCATCTCGCGCAGGAAGCCCAGAAGCTGCTCGGGCCTGGGCTCGTGCAGCGCCACCTGGTCCAGCGGCACCTCCAGCGGCACGTCGGGCTTGAGGCGCACCAGGTCGCGGGAAATCCGCGCCTGCTCGGCAAATTCGATCAGCTTCTCGCGCCGCTTGGGCTGCTTGATCTCTGAAGCGCGCGCCAGCAGCTGATCGAGATCGCCGTACGTGTTGATGAGCTCCGCCGCCGTCTTGATGCCGATACCGGGCACGCCCGGCACGTTGTCGGTCGAGTTGCCCGCGAGCGACTGCACGTCGACCACCTTGTCGGGCCCGACGCCGAACTTCTCGACCACCTCGTCGGGGCCGATCATCTTCGCCTTCATCGTGTCGAGCATGCGCACGCCACCTCCGACGAGCTGCATCAGGTCCTTGTCGGAGGACACGATCGTGACATCGCCGCCCTGCGCGATCGTCTCGCGGGCGTAGGTGGCGATCAGGTCGTCGGCCTCGTAGCCCAGCTGCTCGATGCACGCGACGTTGAACGCCTTCACCGCGTCGCGGATCAGCGGGAACTGCGGGATCAGCTCTTCGGGCGCCGGCGGCCGGTGCGCCTTGTATTCGGGATAGATCTCGTTGCGGAAGGTCTTCTCCGAGGCGTCGAAGATGACGGCGATGTGCGTTGGCTTTTCCGAAGCCTTCGTGTCGGCCATCAGCTTCCACAGCATCTGGCAGAAGCCGTGCACGGCGCCCACCGGCAAACCGTCGGACGGCCGCGTCAGGGGCGGAAGCGCATGAAACGCACGGAAGATGTAGCCCGAGCCGTCGATCAGGTAGACGTGACTGCCCTTGCCGACGGGCGCCGCATCGCCCTCGGGCACGGAGTTCACGATCTTGCGGCGCGCGGAGGCCGTCCGGCCGGATGTCTCTGTCATGCGCAAGAGTATAGGCGAGCGAACGGTCGTGACCAGCGGCTGCGCAGGAGCCCTGCACGCACTTTTTTCTTGTGGTCACTTGCCGTTCGCTCGCCACGGCCCTGCGTCGCGCCGGCGAGCCTCGGCGGGACGCGAGCCGGCGGGCGAGGACCTCAGCTCTGCAGAGGCTGTGCCTCGTCCTTTGACGAATGCGCCATGATGTCCTCGGCGATGGAGCGCGCCAGCACGCTGAGCGGATCGCCGGCCGATGGACCCAGCATCTCCTGCAGATAGGCGGCCTTACAGGTCAGCCCGGCGCGCGACGGCATCGACGCCCCGCTGACAGCCGCGGCCAGCCGGCCGATTTCCTCGTCGATGCGCTCCAGGCGATAGGCGCGCATGGCCGCCCGATCGCGCGACCGGCCCAATATCGCTCGCCGGGGACCGACCCCGGCCACGACCCTCTGGCGGCGGCGATGCAGCCGCCTCAGTCTCGCCAGCGCCCGCGCTGGTCTGATCGTCACGTTCTGATCCAACACGCCGATACTCCGGACTGAACGAACCCGTGCCGCTTCACCGTCCGGACCATTGGCTGCCGGACGCCAACGCGTCGGCCGCAACTAAGCGGGACCACGTCCGACGTCGTCAGATAGACGGTAACTAATACTTACCTTTCATGTCAAGCCAGAATATCTTAGGTCCTACATATCCGAACCGATTCAACTCGAGATCCATAGACATATGAGCGTTGGTGGACGATTGCGCGAGCTGAGGGAAGCTGCGGGCTTGACGCAAGCCAAGATTGCCAAATCGGCGGGCGTCTCCCGCAACGCCGTGACCCAGTGGGAGTCGGGCGTTACCCAGCCCTCGACCAAACATCTCATCCTGGTCGCTCGCGCCCTCAGCGTCCCGATCGACCGCATCCTCGTGCCCAGCGCAAAGACCCGGGAACGCATCATCGAGGCGGCGACCCGCCTCTTCGACCGCATCGGCTACGACGAGACCTCCATCGAAGTCGTCGCCGCCACCGCCGACGTCACGCTGGGCGAGTTCCAGGCGCTGTTCGAATCCAAGTCCGAGCTGCTGTATGCCGTGCTCTCAACCTACAACGATCGCACGTTCGAGGACCTGCGCCGCATCCCGCCACGCTTCGGCACCGTCGACGCGCGCCTGAAGTATCTCCTGCGCATGTACTACGTCCACGACCTCGCCCATATCCGGCTCACCGCCGCCTTCCACGCCTACTCCTGGCAGTGGAGCGAAAGCCGCGAGCGCGAGAACGTGCGCCAGCTATCGGACCACCACGACACCGTCATTTCGCTGCTCGAGGAAGCCGCCGATCACGGCGAGATTGCCCACGGCAATTTCCGCGCGACCTCCCACGCCATCTTCGCCATTTACACTTATTCCCTGCGCCGTGCCGTCTACGACAAGCTCGACGCCGACGCCCTCGTCTCAGCCATCGAGCCGCAATTGGCGCTCCAGCTCAAAGGGCTCGGCTGGAAGGCCGCACCGACCCCGCCGACCGCGAAGTGATGCCGGCGACACGCCCGCCTGCGCCTTGCTCCCACCCGTTGGTTCATCTGACGGATCGAGCCGACGCCGCGCACCCCATCGCCGACCTTCGCCATTGATCCCACCGCCACGCCGGGCCTAAGCTCGCGGCAAAACGATAACACCAACGCGACCGGAGGAAGCCCATGCCGACCCGCGACGTCACCTTCCGCAGCCAGGAAACCACGATCGCCGGCACCCTCGTTCTGCCCGACGGCGCCAAGGGCAAGCTGCCGCTGCTCGTGATGGGCGGCGGCTGGTGCTACGTCAAAGAGATCGTCATGCCGCACTACGCCAAGGCGCTGGTCGCAGCAGGCTGCGCGGTGCTGATGTTCGACTACCGCTACATGGGCGCCAGCGGAGGCGAGCCGCGTCAGCTGATCGACCCGTGGCGCCAGATCGAGGACTACAAGAACGCGATCACCTACGCGGCCACGTTGCCGGAGATCGACGCCAACCGCATCGGCGTCTGGGGCATCTCGTATGCCGGCGGCCACGTCCTGATCGTCGGTGCGACCGACCCGCGCGTGAAATGCATCATCTCGAATATCCCCGTCGTCGACGGCTACGAGAACATGCGCCGCGTTCACGGCACCGCCCGTTTCAATGATCTCCAGGACGCGATCCTCGCCGACCGCATCGAACGCACCGAAACGGGATCGGCCGGCGGGCGCATGGCGTTTTCCACCAAGACCCCGCATTCCGAATTGTCGACCTGGCCGTTTCCCACGATCCACACCGTGTTCCACGACATCAAGGCCCGCGAGGCCCCGCGCCACGAGCACTGGAGCACCGTGTCCTCCACCGAGATGCTGCTCGACTACTCCGTCTTCCCGTTCCTGAAGCGCATCGTCAACACGCCGACGCTGATGGTCGTGGCTGAAGGCGACGAGATCACGCTGTGGGATCTGGAGATCGAGGCCTTCAATCGGATCGCCTCACCGAGAAAGGAGATCGCCGTCATACCGAAGGTCTCCCACATGAGCCTTTATTCGGAGAAGTCGCATCTGGAACGCGCCGGTGAAGCCGCCGCCGATTTCGTGCGCCGCATCCTCGTCGATCCCAAACCCTGATCTCTATCGGGCCGGCGCGCCAGCAACCGTCCGGCAGCAGCTGCCGGCTGCCGTCGCCACAACCATCATGGCTCCGACTTCGGCCCATAAGGCGGGCGCGGGATCGCCTGATGTGCCCGCCGCAAGGCGTAGGACCACCGTTCCCGCAAATCGTGAAAATAGGGCTCGGCCGCCTCGATGCGCCGCTCCACCTCGAAGGCCTGCTCATCGCGGCGCATCACGCACAAATCAACCGGCAGCCCGACGCCGAGGTTGGACCGCATGGTGGAATCCATGGACACGAGACCGAGCTTCAAGGCGTCGTAGAGCTCGGTATCATGCGTCACGGCACGGTCGAGGATCGGCTTACCGTACTTGTGCTCGCCGATCTGCAGGAACGGCGTGTCGGTCGTCGCCTCGATGAAGTTGCCGGCGGAATAGAGCATGAAAAGTCGCGGCTCGCGCCCCTTCATCTGCCCGCCAAGCAACATGGACACGTCAAACGACATTCCCGTCTGCTGCAACGCCGCGCCATAAGTTTCCATCACGCGTCGGATGCAGCGCCCCACGAGCTGCGCCGACTCGAACATGCTGGTCTGTTCAGACAGCCGCACATGAAGTCCCGTCACGGGATCCTCGATCCCTTCGCGCAGCAGCGACAGCACCGATTGCGAGATCGAAAGGTTGCCCGCCGTCGCTAGCGCGGCGACAAACTCGCCCGGCCGCCCGAACGTATGCAGCTTGCGGAACGTCGCCACGTTATCGAGCCCCGCGTTGGTCCGCGTATCGGCCATCATGACGAGCCCCTCGCGCACGAGGATGCCGACACAGTACGTCATCGTCGACGCTTCCCTCTCTCCCGCTAACCGGCCGTCCCGGTCCCGCGCTCAACCCTCCACCGTGGCCCGGCCCTGTGCCACGTCGATGTCCACCGACAACGCCTCGTCCAGGCCGCCGATCCGCGCGCCGCGCACCGGCGCCGCCTCGTGGCTGTCGGCACCGATCGACACCCTGACATGGCGATCAGTCACGCACACCCCGTGCGCCGGGTCGAAGCCGACCCAGCCCAGACCCGCCACATGGGCCTCCGCCCAGGCGTGGCCCGCCTCCTGGCTCGAGGTGTCCGAGCGCAGATAATAGCCTGCCACGTAGCGCGCGGGTATCCCCAGCGTCCGCGCCACCGCGACGAATACGTGAGCATAGTCCTGGCACACGCCCGCCCCGCTCGCCCAGGCCTCAGCCGCCGCCGTCTCGGCCGTCGTCGCCCCGACCTCGAACCGCATCGTGCCATGCAACTCGCCCATGACCGCATGCAGCGCGGCCAGCCGGTCCCCGCCCTGACCCGCAATCGCACGTCGCCCCAGCGTCCGCAGCGCTTCCGACGGTGTGGTCAGCCGTGTCGTGCGCAGATATAGGCCGAGCGGCTGGCGCTCCACAGTCCCCGCCACCAGGCCGCCCGCCTCCTGCGTATCAACCTCGCCGACCACCTCGATCTCCAGGGCCGAGACCGGCCCATCGACGAAAACAAAGTGTGTGATATTGCCGTAGGCATCCTCGCTCTTGTCGAGCCGCGCGTCGGCATCGATGCTGACCCGCCATCGCCGGACGAACTGCGCGCCGTGCGAGCGCGGCGTCAGCCGCAGCAACTGCAGCGCACTCACCGCCGGATGCGCGTAGGTGTAGTGCGTCAGATGGCGGATGGTGATGCGCATGCCTTGCGCTCACTGCAGGTACTGCTCGGAGATCGCCATCCCCAAGCGATTGGATTGACCGATGAAGTCGGCAAGGAACTCGTGCAGTCCGGATTGAAAAATCTGATCGATGTCCGTGTTGTTGAGTTGCGTGAGCATGCGTCGCGCCTGCAGCTGCGCAGGCCCCTGACGGCCATACGCATCGGCGAGCTTGTCGAGGAACTCATCGATCGCCTCCAGGCACGAGATCAGTGAGCGGGGCTGCTCCCGTCGCAGAATCAGGAAATCCGCCACCAGCCACGGCTGGAGATTGCCGCGATAGACCCAGTGGAAAGACGTCAATGCGTTCACACCGCGCAGCAGCGCTGCCCATTGGAAATAGTCGAGCCCGCCACCCACCTGCTCCTGTTCGGGCAGCAGCACGTGGTATTTGACGTCCAAGAGCCGCGCCATGCTGTCGGCCCGCTCGATCAGGCTGCCGAGCCTCTGGAACCAGTACTGATCGGTCCGCAACATGGTCCGGTGCGCGGCACCGTCGAAGCGCAGCGAGGTCGTCTTCACACTGTCGAGGAAGCGCGCCAGATCCGCATCGCTCATCCCCTTAAGCTCGACGCGATGCATATCGTTCCACGCGTCGTTCAAAATTTCCCACATCTCCATGGTGATCGTCGTTCGCACCGCGCGCGCATTCGTTCTGGCGATGTCCAGGCAATTGCGGATCGATGAGGGATTGTTCGGCGAATCCACAATGAACGCCACCACGTTCTCTCGCGTCGCCTCGTCATAGAAGGAACCAAAAAGATCCGCTGCCGCCGCCGTCGCCACCGCCGATTCCCACTCGTTGGAATGCCCGGCATACTCTGATGGCAGCGCGGCGAGCCGCTGCGCGACATCGAGGATGCGCGCGAGATTTTCCGCCCGCTCCACATAACGGGACAGCCAGTAAAGGTTGTCGGCCATTCGCGACAGCATGATGCGTCAACTCGTCCCTCGTTGAGAACTCAACCTTCGACCACCCAGGTATCCTTGGTACCGCCGCCTTGTGATGAGTTGACGACCAGCGAACCTTCCTTGAGCGCAACGCGCGTCAGCCCGCCGGGCACACAGACCACCCCGTCGGCACCACAAAGCACATAGGGTCGCAGATCCACGTGCCGCGGCGCGATCCCCGCTTCCACCACGCAGGGCACCGACGACAACGCCAGTGTCGGCTGCGCGATGAACGCACCGGGATCAGCCTTCAGCTTCGCCGCGAACGCCGCACGCTCCTCCGAAGTCGCATGTGGGCCGACCAGCATGCCGTAACCACCCGAGCCGCTCACCTCCTTGACGACCAGCTCGTCGAGGTGGCCGAGCACATAGCCCAGCGCCTCGCGCTCCCGGCAGCGCCACGTCGGCACGTTCTTCAGGATCGGCGCCTCGCCAAGGTAGAACGTCAGGATCTCCGGCATGTAGCTGTAGATCGCCTTGTCGTCGGCGACACCTGTGCCGATCGCATTGGCTAGAGCCACGTTGCCGGCCTTGTAGGCCGACAAGAGGCCCGGCACACCGATCGCCGAACCCGGATTGAACGTAATCGGATCGAGGAAGTCGTCGTCGATCCGGCGATAGATGACATCGACCCTTTGGGGACCGCGCGTCGTACGCATATAGCAGATGTTGTCGCGCACCAGGAGATCGCGCCCCTCGACGAGGTCCACGCCCATCTTGTCGGCAAGGAAGGAGTGCTCGTAGTAGGCGGAGTTGTACTGGCCCGGCGTCAACACGACGATCGTGGGATCGCGCGACGCAGACCGCGGCGCCACGCTCGCCAAAACGTTGCGCAACGCATCCGTGTAGTTGTCGACCGGCGCCACGCGATACCGCCGGAAGAGCTCCGGCGCCAGTCGCATCATCGCCTCCCGGTTCTCCAGCATGTAGGAGACCCCTGACGGCGTGCGCGCATTGTCCTCGAGCACGTAGAAATCATCGCCGTCCACACGCACCACGTCCACGCCGGCAATGTGGACATAAACGCCGCCTGGCGGCTTGAACCGCGCCATCTCCGGCTGAAACGCGGGATTCTGGAACACTACCTCTTCCGGGATCACGCCCGCGCGCAGGATCTCGCGATCGCCGTAGATGTCCGCCAGGAACGCATTGAGGGCCTTGACCCGCTGCTCCAGGCCACGCGACAGCCGCTGCCACTCAGGCATGGTCAGCACTCTGGGAATGACATCGAACGGGATCAACCGCTCAGCGCCGCGCGTATCGCCGTAAACGTTGAACGTGATGCCGACTCTTCGGAAGAAATGCTCAGCCTCCGTCTGTCGCGCAGCGAGCTTATCGGCAGACTGGCCCTCGAGCCATTCCGCGACACGTTCATAGCCCGGCCGGATACGTTGGCCGATCTCTCCCATCTCATCGAATGTCGGTTGCGACATGAAACCTGCGATTGACGAAGTTGAAATAGCGCTTTGGGACTGGGATGACGGCGTCTCCGCGCGAACGCTTCTAGGCGGTCTGCCGCGCGACTGCCTGTAGTTTGATCAGCGTCGCGGTCCGCCACAAGCAGCGATTTCCAGCACCATGCCTAAAGATAAGGCACCATCTATCCTCCCGAAAGGCGACGATGGTAGTGTCGGCGCGACGTCAAGGAGACCGCCCCGTGCGCAGACCGTTTGCGATGCTGTCCGTCCTGTTGCTGGCGATCCTGGCCATGGCGCACGCGCTGCGCATTGCGATGGGCTGGCCGCTGCTGATCGGCAACCTTTCGATACCGATGTGGAGCAGCGTGGCCGCCGTACTCCTGTGCGCACTGTTGGCCGTGGGCCTGACCATGGAAACGAGGACACGATCGGACACCGACATCGACGCCTGGCGCCGTCGCGAGCGCGACCGGCCGCGCGGACGCGACAAGCAACTGGAAGACGCTCGCCCTCCAGCCCCCCTGCGCAAACCCGCTGAGTACTTTCTGTTTGCCTCCGACGGCATTTCACCCAAGGAGATCCGCAACGCACGCGCCCGGTATGAGCGCATCATGGTCGGCTTCGATGCCGGCAATATCACCGATGCCGCCTTGCGCGCGGCCAAGGCGGCCGGCGCCGAGCTGGAGATCTATGTCGAAGGCCCCGGCGGGCCGACCGGCGATCACTGGTCCCCCGATGAGCGCAAACGCATCAAAGCTGCCGCCGAAAGCGTCGGTATCGACACCCACCAGAACAATTGGATGCGCGAGTGGGATCGCGTCGGCTGGAAAACCTTCACCTTCCGCCAACTGGAAGGCTTCCTGCACGCCGGCTACAGCGCCGGGGAGATCGACAATCTCGACCGCGTGCTCGGCGATGGCCCCGACAAGACGTTGGCCTTCTACAAGGAATACGCCGCCCTTCACGCCGCAAGCCGCCTGCCCCGCCTCGTCATAAAGAATCTATCCGAAACCAAGCTCACGCATCTAGTGGCTGCCATCGAGCAGCGGACGTTGCCGCGCGCGATGTTTTCGGAGTTCCACATCTCCGAAAAGGGCAGCGGCAATCGGCCCAAGCAGGACGCACTATCCTCGCGCATCGCCATCCGCACCGTGCCAAGCGACAACACCTACCATTACGACGCTCGTGGCGAATACGGCCTCGACGAAGCCTTCGTCGCCGTCATGTCGCGCGACGAAAACACCGCCGTCGCAACAGCCGGTGCACCGACAGTGACCACCTGATGGGCGGCAGATCCGCCCTGGCGGCGCCCGCCGCGCCATACCACCGCCGACAAAGCAAACGGGGCGAGCCGCAAGGTTCGCCCCGACGCCCATCCGCAAGCCCCGGCGTCGCAACGCCGGATGCCGCTCACTCCGCTTCCGCTATTCGGCGGCCTGCTTGTGCTCGGCCAGCACCGTGTCGGCCATCTTGCCCGTCAACTCGCTCAGGTGGTCGAACGTCGCCGTGAAGCTGCCGACCCCCGCCGTCGCCGAGCGCAACTCAACGATCAGGTCGTCGATCTCCGAGGCCGGCAGTTGAGCCTGGACAGTGTCCCAACCCGGCCAGCCCTCTCGCCCGTCGAAGCCGAGGATACGGCCACGCCGCTGCGAGATCATGCCGTTGATCGTCGCCGTCGCGTCCGACGGCGCATTAATCTCGACCGCCATCACCGGCTCCAGCAGCACCGGACTACACTTCGGCAGGCCCTCCGACATCGCCAGCCGACCGGCCTGCCGGAATGCCATGTCGGAGCTGTCGACCGTATGATAGGAGCCGTCGAGCAGCGTCACGGCGACGTCGACGACGTTGAAGCCGAGCGGCCCGTGCTTCAGGTAGTCGGACACACCGATCTCGACGGAGGGAATGAACTGCTTGGGCACCGCGCCGCCCGTGATTTTCTCGTCGAACAGGAAGCCCGAGCCGCGCGGCAACGGCTTGATCGCCAGCACCACGTCGCCGAACTGCCCGTGCCCGCCGGTCTGCTTCTTGTGCCTCCCGCGCACCTCCGCGCCTGAGCGAATGGTCTCCTTGTAGGGCACCTGACGACGCCGGCGCTCCGCTGAGATCTGATACTTGCGCGCCAGCCGCTCGAAAGCGACGCGCAGGTGCATCTCGCCCTGCCCGAGCAGCACCACCTGGTGCGTCTCCTTGTCGTGCTCGAGTACCAACGAGGGATCCTCGTCGATCAGCTTGGCCATGGCCGCCGACAGCTTGACCTCGTCCTTGCGGTCCTTGAGCACAATCGCGGAGCCGTAGACCGGATGCGGCGGCTTCGGCGCGGCGATCTGCGCCACCCCACCCTTTTCCGTCGAAACCGTCTCGCCGGAATGGATGGTGTCGAGCCGGCCAAGCGCAACCGTTTCGCCAAGCTTGGCCGCCCCGCGTTTCTTCGGCTCCTCGCCGAGCATCGAAAACACGCCGGCAACGCGCTCCTCGCCGCTGACCCCGTGCACGATCGCACCGTCCGCGATTTCACCGGCCAACACCCGCGCAAGCGAGAGCTTGCCGCCATGGCTCGTATGCAGCGACTTGAACACGAATGCGGCCTGCTTCGCGCCGTCCACGCCCAGCCGCTGCGCCGTCTGCTCCACACTCGGGCACTCGTGACGCAACGCCTTAAGCAGGCGCACGATGCCGTGCCCGTGCTCCGCCGACCCCAGGAACACCGGACAGATCAGCCCCTCGCGCAGATCGCGCGCCAGATCGTCGAACACACGGTCGCGCGGCGGCGGGATGTCCGACAGCAACTGCTCCATCAGCGCATCGTCGTAATCGGCAAGCTGCTCCAGCATGTGGAACCGCGCCTCTTCTTCCCGGTCCTTCATCGCGGCCGGCAACTCGATCAGCTCCGACGGCGCATGCTCGCGATAGACGTAGGCGCGTTCCTGCGCGAGATCGACATAGCCGGTCGCGATGCCGTTCTCCCAGATCGGGATCTGGCGCAGCACCAGCGGCTTGGCGCTGGCCGGCTGCAATACCTCCAGGATGTCGCGCACGCGCGTGTCGAAGGTGTCGATCTTGTTCAGGAACAGGAAGTGCGGGATGCCGCGATCCTCCAGCTGCTTGAGGATCACCTGCAGCGCCGGCAGCCGCTTCTCGTCGGGCTCACACACCACGATCGCCGCGTCGCACGCCGTCAGGGCCACGGCCCCCTCATGCTGGAATTCGATCGAGCCCGGGCAGTCGATAAAGGTGAAGGTGTCGTCCAGAAAGGTGGCATGACCAACGTTCAGTTGCACACTCATGCCATGCTCGCGCGCCTCCACGCTCGCGTCACCGACCGTCGACTTGTCGGCAATCGTGCCTTGCCGGCCGGTCGCACCACAGCGGTAGAGGATGGCTTCAAGCAGACTGGTCTTGCCCGAAAGGAAAGGGCCGACCAATGCGATGCAGCGGGAGCTGCGGCCTTTTGGGCCGTCGGGTTGCCCCATGGTGTCCTCCTTCACTCAGGCACAGGGACGCGATGGCCGCGCCCCGCGCCTGAGCAGGCGCGACGCCATCATGTTCGCGCCGCTGGCCCAGGTGCGCAAGCCCCCTCGTTAAAGAGGCACGAAACGCCGGTTTCCGGCACTCGTTGCGACGGCCGGCAGCCACTCGCGACCCCGAACGCCGATGCTGCAACGCACTCGTCCGTGCACGCGCAGCATTCATTTTTCGAATGGGGAGCAATAGATTTTATACATTGACCTGCGACAATTTTGCCTCATGATTTATAGTAAGCGGTGGAACCTCGTGTGGACTGCGTTCGTTCCTGTCTCGCACAAGGATGTAGGAGGTCTTTGACCATGACCACGGGCATCGAAAAGCTGAACAGAGCCGCGAAAGCCGCTGGCTTCGCGATGGTCGCCTCCGACGAGGATTACGCCCCCGCGCCGCGCAATGTCCGCCATGCGCCACTGGAAGCGCCCGTCGCCCGTGCCGTCGAGCCGAAGGCGGAAGCCTGGCGTCCGACCAGCCGCGCTCTTCAGCCGGCCGGGCCGCGCGTCGTGGTCCGCGGCAGCCTCGTCCGCCACTGGCTGGCGGGTTGGGCCGGACGCACCGCCACCTCCTGATCAGCCTCCTGCCTGGTGGATACGAGAACGGGCCCCGTCCTCCGCGGCGGGGCTTTTGCATTTTCGCCCCTCCGGTCGAGCATGCCGACGGTAGCCCCTGACCCGATAACGGCGCCTTGTCAGCGCCCCCTTGCGCGCCCGGCCAAGCAGCCGAACGCGCGCCCTCCAGCGAATCCCACTTGCGTCGCCGCAAAACCAACCGCGCCCGATGCCCGGCCCGCGCACGTCAGTCCGTTGATGTCGCGAGCCTTCCCCAGCACCCGCGGCCATTCGGGCCGGTCCACGATCACGTCTCGATCAAGAAAAGTTCAATGCCTGGATGCGACCATGGTCCGTTGACTTCATGCTGCCACCTTGCAAAGCAAGCATTGGATCTACGAGCGCCGGTCGCCTGGCGCACGAAGATCGTACGCTTGCCCCTAAGCAGCAGGAGCCAGAAAGAATGCTTCGTATCGCAGCAGTTGCCGCGCTCGTCGCCGTCGGCGCCACCGCCGTCTACGCGCAGAACGTGAATGCCATCAAGGCACGCCAGGACTCCATGAAGGCGATGTCGAATGCAGCCAAGGGCCCGGGTGGCATGATGAAGGGCGCGGCTCCCTTCGATCTCGCCAAGGTGCAGGCATCCCTGAAGGTCTATCAGGACGAGGCCGCCAAATCGAAGGCCCAGTTCCCCGCCGACTCCAAGTCGGGCGCAGAGACCGAAGCCCTGCCGGTGATCTGGGAGAAGAAAGCTGCGTTCGACGCGAAGTTCGACAAGCTTGCCGCCGACGCCAAAGCAGCAGCAGCAGCCATCAAGGACGAGGCCAGCTTCAAGGCCGAGTGGGGCAAGGTGATGGGCAATTGCGGCGCCTGCCACAAGGAATACCGCAAGCCGAAGTCGTGATCCGCGACACCACCTCGGCCTCGCCGGGAAACCCGAGTTTGACGGCGCGCAGGCTTGCCACCTGCGCGCCGCATCGTTTTGATGGCATGCGACCGCCCGCGCAGATCGATGCGCAAAGGTTCATTCAAGTACCGTTTGGAGAGATCACCGCATGCGCCTGTCCAGTGTCATCAAGGCCGCCGCCGGCCTTGCTGTTGTCGGCGGCGGCGCCTTCTGGCTGCTGACGATGCCCCCGGCGCTCAATGCCCAATCGCTCGCCGGCAACTACACCGCCGACCTCGCCAACGGCGAGACCATGTTCAACATCGGCGGTTGCGCCTCGTGCCATGCGACACCCGGCCAGGAGAACCACAAGCGCCTCGGCGGCGGCCTCGCCCTGCACACGCCGTTCGGCACCTTCCACGTCCCCAACATCTCAACCGATGCCAAGGTCGGCATGGGCGCCTGGAGCGAGGCCCAGTTCGTGCGCGCCATGACCAAGGGTATCGGCCGCAACGACGAGCATCTCTATCCCGCCTTCCCCTACACCTCCTACCAGCGCATGGCCTTGAAGGACGTCCGCGACCTCTACGCGTTCATGATGACCCTGCCGGCTGACACCACTCCCTCCAAACCCCACACGCTGCCGTTCCCCTTCAGCGTGCGGCGCGGCCTCGGCGCCTGGCAGCTTCTCTTCCTGGACGGCAAGCCGTTCACGCCAGATCCCTCCAAGAGCGCCAAACTCAATCGCGGCGCCTATCTCGTCGACGGGCCCGGCCACTGCGCGGAGTGCCACAGCGGGCGCAACCCACTCGGCGCAATCGAGGAAAGCAAACGCTACGCCGGCGGCCCAAATCCCGAGGGCAAGGGCTGGATACCCAACATCACGCCCCACGCCGACGGCCTCGCCGGCTGGACCGACAAGGACATCGCGTATCTGTTGGAATCGGGCTTCACCCCGGAGTACGACGCCGTGGGCTCCAGCATGGCCGACGTGATCAAGAACACCGGTCGCTTGAGCCCAGCCGAACGCGAGGCCATGGCCGCCTACCTGAAATCGCTACCGCCCCGGCCAGGCAAGAGCCCGAACGCGAAGAAGGCAGAAACCGACCAGCCAAGCCGCCCCGACGAGGGCTAAGGAACTCCACCAGCTGAAAGCCCCTCAGCGATCAACAACCGCACCCGCGCACGACACTCACACAGGGCGCAAGACGTCAGCCCTGCGCGAAGCGTCGCCGGTGCGACATAAGGTTTGCCGACGTCACTGCCAGCGCGGCCGCCAACGCCAACCCGTATGAGGCCACGAGACCGAGCGGCTCAACCGTCAGCGCGGTGACGAGAAAGAAGGCGACGAACGACTGCAGCGACAACAGCAGACCGCGCAGCAGCAGCGTCACCGCCCCCAGCCCCCATTGGGCATGCGTGAAGGTGCCGAGCACAGTCGTGATCACCGGAAAGGTCGCTACGATGCCGCTCGCCGCCGGCCCCAGCCTTTCCGCCGACAGCGCGATGATCACCACCAGCACCGCCGTCGCCAGCATGCGCGCGGGGATGTCCCACCAGGGCAGCACGTCGGGCGCGCGCGCATCGCGCGGCAGCCCGATCCACCAACGGCAGACAACCAGCATCGCCGACGCCAGCCCCGCCGCCGCGACAGGGCCGACCGACACGCCACTCAGGATCCAGCCCGCCGCCATGTACCCGGCGGCTGCCGCGACGATGCTCGCCGGCCAGCCTCCGGCGCGACGTCCCACCATCACATAAGCGAGCGCGTAGACCCCGATGCTCACCGTGCCCAGGAGAACGCCGGTCGATGCTTCGCCAACCCACCCGGTCCCCTGCTCCAGCCCAATCACGAACAGCACCGGACCGGTCATCCAGGGCAACCCGATAATCAGGCCCCCAAGCGTCGCGCCCCACACGCGCACGGCCAGGCTCATCGCGCCGACGAGCAGCGGCGTCACCAAGAGCTTCAGAAGCCAGATTGCCAGAGCCATGTCAGGATCGGCCACGTCGCCTGCGCCGGCCGGCCGGCCGTGGACGAACGCCCGCCCGCGAGCGGACGCTCAGAATGCGTGTCCGATGCGCCGGCGGCCGCTCAGCGCAGATCGCCGCAGAACCTTTGGATGCGCTTGCACGCCTCCTCCAGCGAGGCGGTATCCGTCGCATACGAGATGCGGAACGCCGGGCTCAGCCCGAACGCCGCCCCGTGCACTACCGCGACGCCTTCCTCCTCCAGCAGCGCGACCGCGAACGCCTCGTCCGACTCGATCTTGCGCCCCTTGCCCGTCGTTTTACCGATCAGCGCCGCGCACGAAGGATAGACGTAGAACGCACCCTGCGGCTTTGGACACACGAGGCCGTTCGCCTGGTTGAGCATGGAGACGACGAGATCGCGGCGCTCCGCAAACACCTTGTTGTTGCGGGGGATGAAGTCTTGCGGACCGTTCAACGCTTCCACACCGCCCCATTGCACAATCGACGTCGGATTGGTCGTCGACTGTGATTGCAGCTTCGCCATCGCCTTGATCAGCGGCTCCGGCCCGCCTGCATAGCCCAGGCGCAGGCCCGTCATGCAGTAGGCCTTCGACAGCCCGTTCAGCGTCAGCGTGCGCTCGTAGAGCCCCGGCTCGACCTCGGCCACTGTGCAAAACGTCAGGCCGTCGTAGATCAAGTGCTCGTACATGTCGTCCGTCAGCACCCACACATGCGGGTGGCGCATCAGCACGTCGGTCAGCGCTTTCAGCTCCGCGCGGCTATAGGCAGCGCCCGACGGGTTTGCCGGCGCGTTGAACAAGAACCACTTGGTGCGCGGCGTCAGCGAGGCCTCCAACACGTCCGGCTTGAGCTTGTAGCCGTCCTCGATCTTCGTCGGCATGAAGATCGGCACGCCACCGCCGAGCTTGACGATATCGGCATACGACACCCAGCACGGCGCCGGCATCACGACTTCGTCGCCCGGATTGATCGTCGCCATCAGCGCATTGAACAGCACCTGCTTGCCGCCGGTGCCAACGCTGATCTGCGAAGGCTTGTAGTCGAGCCGATTCTCGCGCTTGAACTTCGCGCAGATCGCCGCCTTCAACTCGGGGATGCCATCGACGTCGGTGTACTTCGTCCGGCCCTCGTCCAGCGCCCGCTTGATCGCATCCTTGACGTTCTGCGGCGTGTCGAAATCGGGCTCACCCGCGCCGAGCCCGATCACGTCCCGCCCCTGCGCTTTCAGTTCGCGCGCCTTTTGCGTCACCGCGATCGTGGCGGACGGCTGGATGCGACTGAGGCTGTCGGCGAAAAAGCCCATGGGATCGGTCCTCCGGCGGGCGCGGTGGCCTGTTGTGCCCCGCCGGCACCGCGCCGGCCGAGGCGGCGCGGACCCTACGCCGGCTGGCGCACCTGTCAAGTCGATGCAACGCGGGCGGCACCGGTTCTCCCCGAAGCCGCCCGCAAACCCACCGGCACGATCACCGGCATGCTCGGACACGAAGGCTCAGTCGACCTTGGCGCCCGACCGCTTCACGACCTCCGCCCACTTGGAATCCTGCTCCGTGAGGAACTTTTTCGTTTCCTCCACCGAGGCCGGATACGGCAGCGCCGCAGTGATCGCGAGCTTCTTTGCGATCTCGGGCTGGTTGGCCGCCTTGACGAATGCCGCGTTCAGCTTCTCCACGATCTTGGGATCGATGCCCTTGGGTCCGACGATGCCGAAGAAGGGAATCACCTCAAAGCCCGGTACGCTTGCCCCCACGGGCGGCAGCGTGGGATCGGTCGGCCACGGCGCGGCGTTAGTCGTCGCCAGGCACTTCAGTTTGCCGGAGCGGTGATGAACGATCACGGACGCGTCGAAACCGAAGTCGACCTGACCCGCGAGCAGGTTCTTCACCAGATCCGCCGCGCCGCGATAGGGCACGTGCAGCACATCGATGCCGGTCTTCTGCTTGAGCAGCTCACCCGAAATATGATTGGGCGATCCATTGCCGGCTGAGCCGTATGACAGCTTGCCCGGGTTCTTCTTCGCATGCTCCACGATTTCCGAGACCGACTTGAACGGCGAGTCGGGCTTCACGCACAGGAAGAGCGTGTTCTTCGTCGTCATCGCCACCTGAGTGAAATCGTTCACCGCATGGAAGGCGATCTTGCGGAACAGATGCCGGTTGACGGCATGCGAGGCAAAGCTCGCCGCAAACAGCGTGTAACCGTCGGGCGCCGACTTGGCGACGTACTCCGCGCCGATGTTGGTGCCACCGCCGGGCTTGTTCTCCACGATCAGTTGCTGCCCCAGAGACTCGCTCACATACGGCTGGTAGAGGCGCATGACGATGTCCGTCGCCCCACCGGGCGGATACGGCACCACGAGACGGATCGGCTTCGTCGGCCAGTCGGCCGCCTGCCCGCTCGCCACCGGGACGGCCATGCCGATCGCAAGGCCAAGAAGGGCGCCCGTTACGCGACCAAGTGATTTCATCGTTTCCTCCACGCTTGTTGTTGTTCGCCCTTGCCGGGTCTGTTGCTGCCGCGTCGGCAGTTGTTGAGAAGGCAAGCTTCTCGCAAAAAAAGAAGCCGCGCAACGGTCACCCGCGCGCGGCTCCACGATGGTCCTTCGGACGCTCGGGTTTAGGCCGCCGCTTTGACGTGAGCCTCGTGGATCACCTCGTCCAGCGCCGGCTTGATGTGCTCCATGAAGGTGCCAACCGTGTTGATCACCTCCTCCTTCGGCATCTGCGCGTAGTGGTAGATCATGCAGATGTGCTCGGCGGGGAACACCTTCCACTGCTCGATCAGCTGCTTGCGCACGCTGTCCAGCGTACCCACCACGTACAGGCCCGAACTCAGCATCGAGCCGTAGACGTCCGACATGTCGAGCTTGCGCCGTCCCATGGCGGCATAGAAGTTCTTGTAGATGTCGCCGTCGAAGCGCATCACGCGATCGCGCGCATCCTCTTCCGTCTTGCCGATCTGGATCCAACGCACGAGGCATTGGTTCTGGCCGGGCTTCCAGTTGAAGCCGGCGCCCTTCGACAATTCGAGATACTTCTGCGAGAGCGGCCCAGCCGTCTGGATGTTGGTGAAATAGACCGGGATGAATCCGCGCGTCGCGCAGTACTCGATCGTCTCGGGGCTGCCCGAGCCCGACACAAACACCGGCGGATGCGGGTTCTGGTAGGGCGCAGGGCAGACCGAAACCTCCTGAATGGTGTTGTCTGGCCCGACCTCGCGCGGAGCACCGAGACGCTGCGTCACGCCCTGGTGGGCGAGCTGCCAGTCGTCGACGCCCTTGCCTGCCGGATACGGGATCTGCCAGTTGAGGCCAGAGTGCTTGAAGCTCTCCTGCGTCCACGACTTGAGGACGATGTCGACGCCCTCCTCGAAGTTGGCGCGGTTGCGCGCGTCATCCGACAGATGCACCTCGTCCTTGGTCGCCGTCGAGAAGCCGACGCCCTGGGTCGCGGGATTGTAGATGGCGGCATTCGGCGAACGCGTGGCACGTGCGCCCAGGTGCTGGCCGACAACGTTGGTCCAGCGCGACTGGTAGCCGCGCGCGAAACCGACGAACGAGCGGCCCTTCGAGAGGTGGTCGATGATCGCGGTCTCCTCCGCCACGCGGATCGGGTTCTGCGTGCCGATCACGTAGCCGAGCTGGCCGACCCGGATGTTCTCCGTGATCGCGGCCCAGTAGGCATCCAGCGTCCCCGGGCTCGGGCCGACCTCGTAGCCCTCCGACCAGAAGTGGTGCTCGATGGTCGCTGCACCCCACAGTTTCATCTTGTCGCAAGCACGGATGATGTCGTGCCAGCCGACGAGCGTCTCCTGGTAGAGTTGCCGATTGCGGCCAACGGGCCGGAGGCGCGCGCGCTCCTCCTCGTCCTTGGTCGGCAGCATCGGGTAGAGCTGGATCATAGGCTTGAGCACAGGTTTTCCTCCGCGGTTCGCGTCTTTGGTTCCCTAGGAACGTTGCTTGTGGAGACGATCCTCGTGGCACGGCAGCGAGCGGGCGCGCGGCGGGCGAGGAATTCCCTTGATCAAACAAACGTTTGAATTTATCCTTGCGCAAAAGTCTGCCAGCGTCAAGCCCCTCGCGGCTCCCTGCGCAGACCGTGCTCTTGCGAGCCGGCCGCGACCCATCGCCGCGAACCCAATTTGGACCACGGGACCGGCCGGTTCAAGTCGCCGCCCCCCCGGACCACAGGATCGGCCAGGCGTCCTGGTTCGACAACGGTATATGTGGACGCGGCGCGACCTGCCGACTACGGTCGCCTTCAACGGATGCACACGCCGGCGCAACCGCGACCGATAGTGCCATGGCAGCCCCGGACATCCGGGACTCGTCTTTACGGGAAATCCCTCGACGCATGCTCAACCGCCGCCCCAGCAATCGACCAGCCAAATCCAAAGCCGCCGCCTCGCCTGCCCGTTCGCCTGCCCGCCGCGCACCGGCCAAGCCCAAGGTCGACGCCACCGCCGACACGCGCGAGCGCATCCTCCAGGCCGCCGAGGGCCTGTTCGCCGAGCATGGCTTCGATGCAGTGAGCATGCGCGACATCACTGCGCTAGCGAACGTCAATCTCGCCGCGGTGAACTACCATTTCGGCTCCAAGCAGGCCCTCCTGGCCGAGGTCTTCGCCATCCGCGCCAACGCGCTGGTCGCCGAGCGCCTGAAGCTGCTGGCGACCTTGCCCCGCGACCGCAATGGCCGCCCGCGCCTGGAGGCGGTGATCGAGGCGTTCCTTCGCCCCTCCCTGGAAATGTCGCGCCAGCAGGGCGGCGCCCACCACATGCGCCTGAGGGCACGTCTTGCCGTCGAGCGCGTCGGGGTCACGTCCACGCAGTACCCCGTCATCTTCGACGACAGCAACAGCCGGTTCGTCGACGCCCTGGTCGAGGCCATGCCTGACCTGCCGCGCGAGGACGTCTACTGGGGCTTCCACTGCCTGCTCGGCATTCAGAACTACACGATGGCCAATTCCGGCAGGATCCAGCATCTGTCGGGCGGCGAGTGCGATCCCACCGACGTGGAAGCCACGCTCCAGCGCATCGTCCCGTTCGTGGCTCAGGGCTTTCGCGCCCTGGCCCGCAAACGCTGAGCCTCCCTCACCCCCGGTGCTCGATCGCCTGTGCCACGCTCGCCTCGTAGGCGACCAGCGGCGGCTTGAGCCCGTGCGCGATCAGTTCGCGCCGCATGTCGTGCGTGGTCCCCGTCAGCACCAGCTTCGCGCCGCGCCGCTGCGCCTTGTGTGCCATGCTTTCAATCGTGTGCGCGGCGGTGGCATCGACGAACGGCACCACCGACAGATCGAGGATCAGCGTCCGGTGCGTATCTGAAATGCGGTCGAGAACGGATTCGATCGACGCCACCGCCCCGAAGAAGAACGCCCCCGTGATCCGGTACACCACCACATCGCGCGTCTGCGCCAGACCCTCGTCGTAGGGCGTGCGCCCGCCGTTGGCGTCGTCCGCCTTATCGTCGGCCACCAGCGGGCGATGGGCTTCGATCGCCGTCGCCTGCGACATGCGGTGGATGAACAGCACCGAGCCCAGCGCGAAGCCCACGACGATGGCCTCCGTGAGATCGCGGAACACCGTCAAGAGCAGCGTGATCGCCAGCACCGACGCCTCCCCGCGCGAGGCGCGCAGCAGCGTCCAGATGGCGGATTTCTCCACCATGTTCCAGGCCACGATCGCCAAGACGCCAGCCAGTGCCGCGAGCGGGATGTAGCTCGCCAGCGGTGCGGCGACGAGCATGAACACCATGAGGAACAGCGCGTGCAGCATCCCCGCCACCGGACCATGCGCGCCCGCCCGCACGTTGGTCGCCGTCCGCGCGATGGTGCCCGTGACGCAGATCCCACCGAACAGGCCGCTCGCCACATTGGCGAAGCCCTGCGCAACGAGCTCGCAGTTCGACCGGTGCCGCCGTCCCGTCATGCCGTCGGCCACCACCGCCGACAGCAGCGACTCGATGGCCCCCAGCAACGTGAACGACACCGCGCTCGGCAGCACCGCCTGCACCTTCGCCCAGCTCACGTCCGGCAGCGACGGCGCCGGCAGCGCTGAGGGAATGCCGCCGAACTGCGAGCCGATGGTCGTCACGGGCAGGCCGACGAGGCCGGTGATGGTCGCCGCCGCGCCCACCGCGATCAGCAGACCCGGCCAATGCGGGCGCACGTGCTTCAACCCGACGATGAGCGCGATGGTGCCGACCGAGATCGCCAGCGTGGTCGCATCGGCCGTCGGCAGCGCGTGAAATAGTACCGGCAGCTTCTCCGCCAGCGGCCCGGGCTCGGGCTGCGCCAACGTCAGGCCCAAGAGATTGCGGATCTGGCTGGAAAAGATGATGACCGCGATGCCGGCCGTGAAGCCGATCGTGACGGGGTAGGGAATGAACTTGATGTAGGTGCCAAGTTGCAGCCACCCGATGGCGACCAGCATGAAACCCGACAGGATCGTCGCCAGGATCACGCCATCCATGCCGTGCTGGGCCGCCGTCGCCGCCACCAGTACGATGAACGCGCCCGCCGGCCCGCCGATCTGGAACCGGCTCCCGCCCAGCGCGGAGACGAAAAAGCCACCGACAATCGCGGTGTAGAGCCCCTGCGCCGGGCTCGCCCCCGACGCGATGGCGATCGCCATCGACAGTGGCAGGGCGACAATCGCCACGGTCAGCCCGGCGATCGCATCCGATCGCAAGTGATCGAGCCCATAGCCTTCTCGCCAGACAGTGACCAGTTTCGGCGTGAACAACTCTGTCCACGTCGCACGCGGTGGAGATGTTCGCGCGCTTGCCGTGCCCATCGTCATGTTCTGTGGTCTCACCGGCCGGCTGGCCGAGCAGGAAAGGACGGTGCCCTCATATAAAGCAGTCTAGCAGATCTCCCCGCGCGCTACGCCGTGCCTAAATGGCGCTGCGCGCACAATGCCGCGCAACGCCCTCTCGCGCTTTGCCCGCTGACGGCGTTCGACCCGTCCGCGGACGCGCGTGCGCCTCAGGCAGCCTCGCGCTCGGCCTGTCCGGCCGCTGCACGCGTGGCCCGGTTCTGCGCCATGGCGTCCGCGCGCTCCGCCTCCTCCGCCTCGGCCTCCGCAATCGCCTTGGCAAGGGCGGCATGCACAGCCTTGGCTGTCTCCAGCGACAGCTCCACCCCGGCCCGCGCGCCCGGCGGCAGACCGACGTTGATGAAGTCGAGCGTGATCGCGTCGGGCAGCAACGCATGGCGCGCGTGATCGTAGGCCACGACCGCATGCGTCAGGTCGAACCAGCCGTCCTCGCCCTTGGCCATGCCGTCCACACGCGCGATCTCGACGATGGATGTGCACATGCTCGATTACCTCGCCAGATGCTTGCCGAAGAACGCGAAGACCTTCGCCCAGCCATCGAGCGCCTGCTCCACGCGATACATCGGACGGTGATAGTAGAAGATGCCGTGACCGGCGTCGTCGTAGCGGTAGAACTCGTACGACTTGCCGTGCTTCTTCAGCTCGGCCTCGTGTTGGTCGACCTGCTCCGGGCTCGGCGCCCGGTCGTCGTTGCCGAAAATGCCCAGCAACGGGCACGACAGCCCCGCCGTCATATCGATCGGCGCCGTCGGCGTCTTCGCGTTCAACTCCTCCTTGCCCATGACGACGCGCCCGCCCCAAAGATCGATGCACGCATCCACGTCCGACTTCTGGCAGGCGTAGACGAACGCATGCCGGCCGCCCGAGCACGACCCGAAGAGGCCGACCTTGCCGTTGTGACCAGCCTGCGCGCGCACCCACTTCACCGCAGCCTCGGTGTCCCCCACGACCTGCGCATCGGCGACGCCGCCTTCGGCCCGCACCTTCGCAGCCACGTCGTCGGGATGGCCCTGGCCGTTGCGCTCATACAGGTTGGCGCAGATCGCGATATAGCCGTTATGGGCGAACTTGCGCGTCTGCTCGATGTACCACTCGCTCCAGCCCGGCAGATGGTGCACGAGCACGACCCCTGGAAACGGCCCCGCGCCCGATGGCCGCGCCACATACGCCGAGATGGGATCACCCTTGTCGCCGTTGATCTTGATCTCGTCGACACTCATGCCGCGATAGGTCATGCCTGATCACTCCCCAGACTGATGAACGACCACCCGGCGTGCCGTCATTCGTGACCGGACGTCGCCCCGCCGTCGTGGAGCCGAACCTTAAAGGCTCCCTTCACCGAAGGCCAGCGCAGCCCCCCCTGTGTGCCTGCCTCGGCGCGCCTTGCACACCCCGGCGACGTCTGTGATCATGCCGCCCAAACACCATCACGGGAGGCGACACGATGACCGCACGGCAAGAGGCCCTGGAGCCCTGGCAATGGCCGGAGGAGCAGTGGCGAAGCATCGTCAACCACGTTCGCGCCGGGCGTAGCTATCGGCCCAAGGCGTGGAAGGACGGCGCGCGCATGGCCTTTGCGGTGTCCTTCGACAGCGACCATGAGACCAACGAGCTGCGGGACGGCGGCAAGTCGTTCGGCCGCATGAGCTGGGGCCAGTACGGCAACCGCCAGGCCATCCCGCGCATCCTCGCCATGCTCAAGCGCATGGACGTACGCGCCACCTTCTATGTCCCCGGCGTCGTCGCCACGCTCTATCCCGACGAGCAGCGCCGCATCGTGGCGGAGGGACACGAGGTCGCCCTCCACGGCTGGATCCACGAGCTCAACTCCATTCTCTCCTACGAGGATGAGCGCGAGCTGATGCTGCGCGCCGACGAGGTGCTGACCCGGACCACCGGCGTCAAGCCCGTAGGCGTGCGCACCTGCTCGTGGGACTTCTCGCCCGCACACGCTGCGGATCGAAAAGGAGATGGGCCTCCTTTACGACAGCTCCTTGATGGCCGACTACGACTGCTACGAGCTGATGCTCGACGGCGAGCCGACCGGCGTCACCGAGTTGCCCGTCGAATGGATGCGCGACGACGCGGTCTATTTCTGGATGCACCGCTTCCAGAACCTGCGGCCCTATACGCCGCCCCACGACGTGCTCGAGATCTGGCGGCGCGAGCTGGATGCCGCGTTCGACGAGGGCGGCATCTTCCAGCTCACCACCCACCCCCACGTCATCGGCTACCGCTCGCGGCTCTGGATCATCGAGGAGCTGATCCGTCATGCGCGCGCCAGGGGGCAGGTCTGGTTCGCCACGCATGCCGAGGTGGCGGCTTATGCGCGCGAGCATGGCGCATAGCCGCACTCGCCTTCGCGCCGCGGATCGCAAGCGCAAACCAAATCGCGAATCGAAAAGGGCGCCCGATGAGGCGCCCTTTCTTGCATTTCCGAATTGAAACGTCGTCGACGCTCAGCGCGAGTAGAACTCGACCACCAGGTTCGGCTCCATCTGGACCGGATACGGCACGTCGGCCAGCGCCGGCACGCGCAGCATCTTGGTGGTCATCTTGGTGTGATCGACTTCCAGGTAATCGGGAACGTCGCGCTCCGCGCTCTGGCTGGATTCGATGACCAGCGCCAGTTGCCGGCCCTTCTCGCTGAGCTCGACAGCATCGTTGACGCGCACGCGGAAGCTCGGGATCGTCACCCGGCGCCCGTTGACGCGCACATGGCCATGGCTCACCAGCTGGCGCGCAGCAAACGGCGTCGGAGCGAGCTTGGCGCGATAGACGACGGCATCTAGCCGGCGCTCCAGCAGGCCGATGATGTGCTCCGACGTGGAGCCGCGCAGCCGCGAGGCCTCCACGTAGTAGCGGTGGAACTGGCGCTCGGTGATGTTGGCGTAATAGCCCTTGAGCTTCTGCTTGGCGCGCAGCTGCTGGCCGAAGTCGGACAGCTTCGACATCCGCCGCTCGCCATGCTGGCCGGGGCGGCTCTCGCGCTTGTTGATTGGGCTCTTGGGCCGGCCCCAGATGTTCTCGCCGAGACGGCGGTCGATCTTGTGCTTGGCCTGGACGCGTTTGGTCATGGGTCGTCTCGATCCTTCGAAGTCGAATAAAATCGGTGTCGATCTGGACCCCGACGATCCCTGGTGGGCGGCGGCGGCCTCGATCTGTTTCGGTAAGTCAGCGCCCCCTCCTCTGCCGTCCGGCGAGCCACCGGGGCTCACCGATCCAGCCAACAGGTGCCAGTCGCGGGTCCATGGACCCGACCTTGGCGCCGCAGGTGCGCGGAATCGAACGCGGACCCAAATGGGTCCGCGCTAACCGGGCCTTCTTACCCGCCGGCATACCCGCCGTCAACGACGACGGCGGCCGCCGGGCTTATTTCTCGCCCGCTCACTTCTTGGAGGTGGCCGGGGCCGCAGCCGCCGTGGCCGGAGCGGCCGCCGTGGGCGGCGCCGCGGCCGTCGGCGGCGGTTCCGAGCGCACCGACGGACCGGTCTTGACGTACTCGCTCACCAGCTGCTTGACCTTCGTCCGCTGCTCGTCCGTGCACGTCTGCGTGCGCGCCTTCGTCTCCTGGACGACGACTTCCTTGTCGCCGTTCTTCTCCACCAGCTTCAGCTTGCCCGTCAGCAGCATCACCGTCGTCAGGTGCAACTGATTGATGAAGATGAGTTGCTGATCCGTCCATTTCTTCTTCTGTTCCTCGCGGCGCATCAGCGAGCGATAGTTCTCCACCTGCTCGTCGGCCAGCTCGCAGATCTGCGCGTGGGCCGACAGCCGCCCGACGCGGATCACTTCGCGCACGACGTCCATCGACACCATCACCGCATCGCGCTTCTTCTTGTCGATCTCGATCGTCTGGCCATTGGGCTTGGTGAACTTCTGCGGCGTCAGCGCCCAAGCATAATCCATGAACGTCCGCATGGACTTCTCGCTCAGCTCCTGCGCGCCGGCCCCCGCAGCCGTGCCCGCCAGCGCGAGGCCCGCCGCAGCCGCCGTCAGCCACCCGCGCCGCGCCCCGAGGATCGCGCCCGCCGTCGTCCCCGCCTGCCCTTTGAGTTTCATTGCGTCCCTGGCCTCGCTGTCATGTTGCCCCGCGGCGCCTGGCGCCGGCCGGCGCAACGGCGCTTGCACACGCCTCCCGCCGCCCCTCACGTTGCAGGAGCGACCCCACCGGATATCCCGGCATCGCTCAACCGAAATTCTGGCCAGATCAAGGCGCGCTATGTGGACGACTTGCGGCCGCGTCCCTTGCCATGTGCAAGCGTGGCTACAATACCACGCAGCGTGCGCACTTCCTGACGCGTCGGCGCCATACGCGTCAGCATCGTCCGCAAATTCTGGGTCATTGTCGGCAACTTATGCTCAGGATTGAAGAAACCGAGTCGCAACAGCTCGGCCTCCAGATGCTCGAACAACCCCAGCAGCTCGGCTTTGTCGGCGGGCGCATCGTCGTTCATGTAGAAGCCCGCCTCGAGCGGCTTTTCGTAGGTCGTGACCCGCCCAAGACTGGCGCGCCCCGTCTGTTGCATCCAGGCATACCCAAGGATCAGAACCGCCTGGGCCAGATTCAGGGAGGCAAACCGGGTGTTCACCGGGATCATCACGATGGCATCGGCCAGCGCCACCTCGCGCGTCTCCAGCCCGTTCCTTTCCCGCCCGAACAGCAACCCGCACCGCTCCCCCTTGGCGATACGCGCCGCAATTGCCTCGGCCGCCTGCTCCGGTGTCAGCACGGGCTTGCGCAGGTCACGCTGGCGGGCCGTTGTGGCAACGACGAAGTTGAGATCCCCGATCGCTGCCTCAAGCGTGTCGTGGGCCGTCGCCTCCTCCACCACAAAGTTGGCCCCGGACGCCGCAATCCGCGCCTTCTCGTTCGGCCATCCGTCGCGCGGCGCCACCAGCCGCAAGGCGTCGAGCCCGAAATTGGCCATCGCCCGCGCAACCATGCCAATATTGTCGGCCAGTTGCGGTTCCATCAGGATCACCGCCGGCGCCTCACCATCGCCCGCAAACGCCCCACTTGGCAGGTCGGCCCGGCGGATGCCGTGACGCAGCTTGCGCAACACCCGGCGCGCCCAGAACCAATAGTTCTCCCCCGACCAGCTCTTCTCCAGTGCCGCAAGCGAAGGGGTCGCAATCCGGTTGCTCCCCGCCCCCGTCAACCGCACCGCGCCGTCCCCGACCACGATCTCCCCGTGGGCCCGGATGAAATCGTCGAGCGTGTAGAGCCCCTGCGCCTCGGTGCGCCGCTTGCAGCCGGGACAGGTGAGGCCTGCCGCCTCGCACCGCAGTTCCGCGCAATAGGTCAAAACCGGCTCCAGCGCCTCCCGGTCGAGGCCGGGGATGGCGAGCTCGGAAAGCCCCGTGTCGATGCTCCGCTCATGGCAGGCGTGCACCACCACACCCACCGGCGTCTGGGTCCCGGCAAGGCAGGGCGTGGCGTCGAAGTCTGAAATGCAAGAGTGCGGCGTCGGATCGGTCATGACCGGGTTCTAGCATGGGTGGCATCGCCGGCCACAACCATCGGCGGCCGCCTCGGCCCTATCAGTCCCGGCGATGGTTCATCCCCGGCCCAGCAATCGATCCCCGACCCGTTCCGCCATCCGCAACATATTGGCCAGGTTCTTGAAGTCACGCGCGGGACGTAGCAGGGCGTCACGGCCCCTTGCGGGCAAAGAATCCGGCAGATCGCCAACCGTCCGCGCGAGCAGGGCGAAGAGATTATGCTCATCGATCAACCGTTGACGCGCCACCCGGATCGCCGGCGCATGCGCCTCATAGGGATCGCGCGCGAGCACGTCGCCGACCACGCGGGTCACCGCATCCAGGTCATCGATCGGCGGCAGCACGATCAAGGAGTCCGGGGCAAAGTAGTCCGTGACGTTCGCACACCCCGAAAACAGCGGAAGCGCATACCCAAGATAGGCGTCCGCGAGCTTCTCCGTCCAGAAATGCGGCACGTCATTGTTCTCGAGCACCAAGTGATACCGATACGGCAGGATCGCATCCGCTTTGTCGGGGATCTGGCGAAACCCCGAGCCGAACACGTCGATCTGGCCGGGAAACGCGTTCCGCAAATGCTCCACCAAGGCGAGCCGCTGGCGGTGCCTTTTCACCTTCGTCTTGGCCGAGATGACGACCGAGATCCGCGCCACCTTCTCGGCCGGCGCCTCAAGCGCGATCAATGCCTCAAGGCTCATCGGCGGCCGCGCCGTCTCTGGAGGGCTGAAATCGACCCCGAAGAACCAAGGCAGCCCCGGCTGGCTCTCGATCCATCGACCGCGATAGCCTCCGACCGGATAGGCGGAAATCAAGCTGCCGAACTGATTTGCGAAACCAGCTCTGTATCGCTTCACCTCGGGTGGCTCGGTAAGAACGAGGATGCGCCGCTGCCTGGAGGCTGCAACGCGCACCGCGCTCGTGATCTCGTCGAGAACGACCAGTGTGGGCGCCGACAGTGCCTCGCGGTCGACAGCGAAACGCGGCGACGCCTTTGCACGATCCCATTGACGCATGGTCGATCCCAGCGAGAACCGACCAAGCAACCCGACGACCCCATTCTCAGCAGCTGCCCCCACGCGATCCCGCTCCAAAAAACCACCGTCCGGTCACGACTAGACCCTGTCGACGTAATGCCATCGCCCTACTCAGGTCGCGCCGGGATCAGCAACCCCGTCTTCCCGTTTCGCGCGAAACGCCTGCGCGAGAGCCACTCGAAACAACGCGCCGCTGCCCATTGCAGCCGGTCGGCGCGCGAGCCGCGACGCCAGGTGAGCCAGCATTTCTCCACGCGTCTTGAAGCCGGCAAGTGACCACAACCGTTCCCGGATCACGAAGTGAAGCGCCAGGTCACGCACGGGATAGCGCCCCTGGAGCAAGCGCTCGTAGCCATCGACGATCGGTGCGGCATCGTGCGCATCCAACGTCGCAGCAAGCAGAGCCCCGTCATCGCAACCAAAATGCCGCGCAACAGCGGACAGATCGGCGCGCAGGCTCGCCAGAAGGATCCTATCGCGCCGGCTGCGCGAAGAGCTTTTGGCGTGCACGCGATACCTCAGCAGGATGTCGTCAAGTTCGACGAGTTGACCGCGTTCTGCCAGACGCCACCACAGATCACGATCTTCCCCACCATGCGCAAAGTACGCACGATAGCCACCGACGCCCCTGAGAGGCTCGGCTCGGATCATGGCGGTGGGATGCGCGAGCCCCGGCGGTTGCGGTGGAAAGCATGTCACGCTCCATTGCGCATTGCGCTTCCGTCCCACGCGCGGCTGCTTGTGCCTCGGCACACCCTCGGCATCGACCTTGAGGATACGGCTGCCCACAGCGACACATTCGGGCTGGGCACCGAGAAAAGCGACCTGCCGCGCAAATCGCTCCGGCAAACTTTCGTCATCGGCATCCATGCGCGCGATGAAGGCGCCCCGGGCGACCTCGATGCCGCGGTTGAGCGCCCCCACGAGCCCGCGCCGTCCTTCCGAGATCAGCACCACGCGCGGGTCATCAGCGCCAAGCCGCTCCACGAGCAACCGCGTCCCATCCGTGCTCCCATCGTCGATGACGATGACCTCGAAATCGGCATAGGTCTGCGCCAGGATCGAGCGCACCGCCGCCTCGATTGTGGATGCGCCGTTATGAACGGGCAACACAACAGAAACGCCGGGAATAGAAGCGTGATCTCGTTTCACGCGCAGTCTCTCATCATGCCAAAATCCAAGTGTCGGGATAAAGGTCGCAGATGTTCTTTTCGCGCATCGTCGCTGCCGTGAACCATTGCCGGGGCGCCAGCACCGTCTTGTCCGAAAAAGTACCGAGCCACGCACCCCACCAGCTGAACGAGCTGTTCGCGATGATATTGTGGTGGCACAGCGACATCAGATAGAGATCTTCCCACGGCCGATCCGCAGGCGTTGCGACATGCTCGGCCCGCACGCCCTCCGGCAGCACCTTGCGGGCATGGTCCACATCGTCGGTGAAGACGAACACATCGAGCGGACGCCCCAGCAATGCGCCGAGGATGCGAAGGGTACGGCCGTAATAGCTGGCCGGCAAAGGCGCAAGCGCCGCACCTGCACCTTGTGTGAGATAGTCGCCGCCTCGAATGTGAACCGCCACCGAGCAGGGCCGCTCCCGGATCACGCCGGCCCACCGCGCCCCTTCGGGCGACAACGCGGGAATGTTGGTAAACCGCGCGCGCAGATCCTCTTCGACGCCCTGGAAATACAGCGGGCTCTGGAAATAGCCGCGGATCTCACACGGCGGCGCGAGACGAAAGAAAGCCGAGTCGAAGTGGTGCGAGGTTTCACGGTACCAGCCGACCTTCAGGTCGCCGCCACCAACAACGCGAGCCGTCGCCTTCAAGGCGGGATGCCGGCTCAGCCACTTACGCAACCTGGGCCTGGCCAGAGGCTCGGAAACGACGCGCTCGCCAACACCGAAATGGCCCAGCTGAAACGGCCGGCCTGGCACATCCTGCCGGTACCACGACGTGTCGAGCACCAACTCGGCAGCGTGCCGCCGCGCCAGGGCCAGCCCCGCCGCATACTGAAACATCTGATTTGCCATGCCGCCCATCAGATGAACGGTCACGGTGCTCGTGTTCAACACCAGCCCCATCTCCCGGTGAGGCAGGCCCCACCCCTCCCGTCACTTACGCCCCCGGTCCGGTCCAGTACGCCTGCCGCAGCGGCCCTCAGACCTGACGGCAGATCGCGCCTCGAGCCCCCGTGATTAACCAGTATAGCTGACCCGGAACATCAAGGTAGCAGCTCCCCTCGTCAACAAGCACGGCGGCGGAATGCACTGCTTGCCCCGTCTCTCTCCACCGGCCGGGCTTTCACACCCGCAACGCGGATGCTATAGGGCGCGCGCCGAATTCCACACCGGCCTGCCGAGCGTGGATCCGTAGGATTCCCGTCAGCCGGCCCCGGACTGGCGGTCACAGCGCCGGGGACGATCCCGACGTGGGCCCGAAGGGTGATGAGCCCTTCCCCCACCCGTCGGTTCCCCACCGGCCTGCCACGTGTGGACCAGCAAGCCGTGTTGCTTCCCGATCCGCTCACACGAGCATGATGACCAGAGGTGCTAGCATGTCGAAACTCGAAATCATGTGGACGAAGGTCGATGAGGCCCCCGCGCTCGCGACCTATTCCCTCCTGCCGATCGTGGAAGCCTTCGTGGGCGCCGCCGGCGTGTCCGTGACGCTGAAGGACATCTCGCTGGCCGGACGCGTGCTCGCCGCATTCCCCGACCGACTGACGCCCGAGCAGCGCATCAGCGACGACCTCACCTGGCTCGGCGAGCTGACGTTGCGCCCCGAAGCCAACATCATGAAGCTGCCCAACATCTCCGCCTCCATCCCCCAGCTCAAAGCTGCGATCAAGGAGCTGCAGGGCAAAGGCTACGACGTCCCCGACTATCCCGACAATCCGACGACCGACGCCGAGAAGGAGATCAAGGCGCGCTATGGCAAGGTGTTCGGCAGCGTCGTCAACCCGATCCTGCGCGAAGGCAACTCCGACCGCCGCGCCGCCGCCGCCGTTAAGGCCTACGCCCGCAAGAACCCGCACAAGATGGGCGCATGGAGCAAGGATTCGAAGTCGCACGTGTCCTACATGTCGGGCGGCGACTACTTCGGCTCCGAGGTGGCCACCACCGTCGACAAGGCGACCAACGTACGCATCGAGCTGGTTGGCGCGGACGGCAAGGCAACGGTGCTGAAGGCGAAGACCGCGATCGACGCCGGAGAGATCATCGACACCGCCGTGATGAGCGCCAAGGCGCTGCGCAAGTTCTTCGCCGAAGAGATCGAGGACGCCAAGAAGCAGGGCGTTCTGTTCTCGCTCCACGTCAAGGCGACGATGATGAAGATCGCCGACCCCATCGTGTTCGGCCACGTCGTCTCCGTCTTCTTCTCCGACGTTGTCGAGAAGCATGCCGCCACGCTGAAAAAGCTCGGCGTCAACCTCAACAACGGCTTCGGTGACCTGCTCTCCAAGATCGAGACGCTGCCCGAGGCGGAGAAGAAAGCCATCAAGGACGATATCGCGGCCGTCTATGCCAAGCGGCCGGCGCTCGCCATGGTCAATTCCGACAAGGGCATCACCGGCCTCCACGTGCCCAGCGACTTCATCATCGACGCCTCCATCCCCGCGATGATCCGCGAGGGCGGTAAAATGTGGGGACCGGACGGCAAGCTGCACGACACCAAGGCCGTGGTGCCCGATCGCTCCTATGCGCGGCTGTTTCAGGCCGTCATCGAGGACTGCAAGGCCAACGGCGCGTTCGATCCCAAGACCATGGGCTCGGTCCCCAACGTCGGACTGATGGCGCAGAAGGCCGAGGAGTACGGCTCGCACGACAAGACCTTCGAGGTCGCCACCAGCGGCACCGTTCGCGTCGTGACCGACGACGGCAAGGTGCTGCTGGAGCGCCCGGTCGAGAAGGGCGACATCTTCCGCATGTGCCAGCTCAAGGACGCCGCCGTTCGCGACTGGGTCAAGCTCGGCGTGCGCCGCGCGCGCCTCACCAACACGCCGGCGGTGTTCTGGCTCGACAAGAACCGCGCCCACGACGCCGAGCTTATCAAGAAGGTCGAGACCTACCTCAAGGACCACGACACCAAGGGCCTCGACATCCGCATCATGGCCCCGGTCGACGCCATGAAGCATTCGCTGGAGCGCATCCGCAAAGGGCAGGACACGATCTCCGTCACCGGCAACATCCTGCGCGACTACCTGACCGACCTGTTCCCGATCATGGAGCTCGGCACGTCCGCCAAAATGCTCTCGGTCGTGCCGCTGCTGGCCGGCGGCGGCATGTTCGAGACGGGGGCCGGCGGCTCCGCGCCCAAGCACGTCGAGCAGTTCCAGCAGGAAGGCTACCTGCGCTGGGATTCGCTGGGCGAGTTCCTGGCGCTGGGCGCCTCGCTCGAGCACCTGGCCGACACCTACAAGAACGACAAGGCCGGCGTGCTGGCCGAGGCGCTCGACACCGCGATTGGCCAGTTCCTCGACAACAATCGCAACCCGGCGCGCAAGGTCGGCCAGATCGACAACCGCGGCAGTCACTTCTATCTGGCGCTGTACTGGGCCCAGGCACTCGCCGCGCAGACCAAGGACGCGGCGCTGGCCGCCCGGTTCAAGCGGGTGGCCGAAACGCTTCAGCAGAACGAGGCCAAGATCAACGCCGAGCTGATCGCAGCCCAAGGCAAGCCGGTCGACACCGGCGGCTACTACCTGCCCGACGACAAAAAGGCCTCCGCGGCCATGCGCCCGAGCAAGACGCTGAACGAGGCGCTGGCGGCGTTGTGAGGCGATAAAGCCGGCCACACGCGCCCTGGCCTACGTTGCGCCCGTCCTTCTCCCCGTGCTTCACGGGGAGAAGGGTAGAGCCTGCCCCCGCGAAATCGGGGCATGAGGGCGTTCACGGGTTCGACGCACACTTGGCAATGGCCGCTCTTCGAGCCGAACCGGCCACAAGCCGCACCCAGCGGGCAGCGGCTCAGACCGACGATTCTGACCCTGAGCGGTCATTTGTAGCTGTTCTAGGTCTGGCTGAGCGGCGTCCGGTCCACCGCAGGAAGCGGCCACGGTGGCCATTCGTACGTTCGGTTGCGTGCGAGCCGGGAACCCGCACGGATTACAACTTGACCGGCCCTGCGCGGCCTGCGAAGCAATTGGTTGTGGGGTCCGCCGCGACGTCCCCGTGAGGCGCCAGCCCAAAGATCGCGTCCATTGGCCTTCCATCGTGAAGGAAAGGACGCATCATGACCTCACCAACGGAAATTTCCGGAACGCAATTGTCGAAGCTTTTAGGGCTTCCGGCGGCTCCGGCCATCGTCGATGTCCGCACGGCCGACGATTTCGCGATCGATCCAAGGCTTGTCCCGGCCGCGCTTCGTAGACCTCACGCCGAGGTGGCGACGTGGACGTCGGAGTTCACGGGCCGCTCGGTCGTCGTGGTTTGCCAGAAGGGGCACAAGCTGAGCCAGGGCGTTGCGGCCTGGTTGCGGCACGAGGGTGTTCGCGCCGAAACGCTCGAGGGTGGCATCGAGGGCTGGCGCGAACAGGGTCACCCCTTGATGAAAACAACTGCGGTTCCACCGCGCGACCCGAAGGGGCGCACGGTCTGGGTGACCCGGGCACGTCCGAAGATCGACCGCATCGCCTGCCCTTGGCTCATCCGGCGCTTTGTCGATCCAAGCGCTGTGTTCCTGTTCGTCGCCCCCTCTGAGGTGAGCGCCGTGGCAGAGCGCTTCGATGCCACGCCTTTTGATGTCGATGACGTGTTCTGGAGCCATCGCGGTGACCGGTGCACCTTCGACACGATGATCGAGGAGTTCGGGCTCGACCTGCCGCCGCTCACTCGTCTCGCGCGCGTTGTCCGCGCCGCTGATACTGCTCGCCTGGACCTTGCACCGGAAGCGGCCGGATTGCTGGCGGTCTCTCTCGGCTACTCGCGAATGCATCGTGACGATCTCGAACAACTCGCCGCGGCGATGACTGTTTACGATGCGCTCTATCGTTGGTGCCGAGACGCAACCGAGGAGACGCACAACTGGCCGACGAGGCCTGCAAAGGCGGGAGGGCGATGATGGCGGCACAAGACATTCCTTACGATGCCGCCGCTGGAAGCGGGATCGTGACCCCTTCGATCCGCGAGGCTACCAAAACTTGGGCGCGCATCGGTCTGCTCTCGTTCGGCGGCCCGACGGCGCAGATCTCGCTCATGCACAAGGTCATCGTCGAAGAGAAGAAATGGTTGAGCGAAAAGCAGTATCTCAACGCATTGGGTTTCTGCATGCTGCTGCCGGGCCCCGAGGCTATGCAGCTTGCGACCTATGCGGGTTGGCGCCTGCACGGCCTCAAAGGCGGACTCATCGCCGGACTGCTATTCGTCTTGCCGGGTGCCGTGGTGGTGCTCGCGCTGTCGATGATCTATGCGACTTTCGGCAACCTGCCCGTCGTCGAGGCGATCTTCTACGGGATCAAGGCAGCGGTTCTCGTCATCGTCGTCGAGGCGCTGTTGCGGATTTCCAAGCGTGCCCTCAAGCGGCCGGTGCACTGGCTGATTGCAGGAACGGCATTCCTGGGCATCTTCGTCTTCGCCCTTCCGTTTCCGCTCATCGTCGCTGCCGCGGCGCTGGTCGGCTTCTTGCGTTCCAGTGTTGATCAGGCGACAGGCCCCGCAGCACCGGAATCGATAGCGATCTCCGTCTCGGTGATGCAAACAGTCAAGACCGTCGCTACCTGGATGGCGATCTGGATGATCCCACTATTCGCGGTCGGCCTGGTCTTTGGCAGGGAACACGTCCTGGCCCAACTTGCCTGGTTTTTCTCAAAGCTCGCCATTGTCACCTTCGGTGGAGCCTACGCCGTGCTCGCGTACATGGGGCAGGACGTCGTCACGGCCTACGGCTGGCTCGATGCCGGTCAAATGGTGGATGGACTTGGCCTCGCCGAAACAACCCCGGGCCCGCTCATCCTTGTGACCGAGTTCGTAGGATACTTGGCCGCCTATCAGCGTGGTGCTGGAGCCTCGGTGGTGATGGGTTTACTGGGGGCCTCGGTAGCCTTGTGGGCGACCTTCGCTCCATGCTTCCTGTGGATTTTCGCCGGTGCGCCTTACATCGAATGGATTCTCGCCCAGCCGAGGCTTCGCGGCGCCCTTGCAGCGATCACGGCAGCCGTCGTTGGCGTAATACTCAATCTCGCCGTCTGGTTTGCCTTGCATGTATTCTTTGCCAAGGTTGATCATGTCGTGGCAGGACCTTTGTCACTATGGTTGCCAGATGTCTCGACGATTGACTGGCGCATCGTCATCATGGCCGCGCTGAGCGGCGTCCTGCTGTTGCGATGGCACTGGAGTATTGCGAGTGTTCTCGCAGTGGCTGCTGCTGTCGCGCTTGTTGTTCGGTCTTTTGGGATTTGAGTTGTGTCATGACCAAGGGAAACCTGATCGAGGCGTCGAGAATGGCTATGCGGATGTCGTTCTTGAAACCAATGGCCGGCGCGCTGGCAATGCTTGGCGCTGCGACAGGCGCCAACTTGTTCCCCGCCGCCAAGGCGCAGGAGGCGACCTTCATCGTCAAGCAATTGACACCTGAGACGGCGCTCAAACTCGCACGCGCGGCGCTCGAAGCCTGTCGCAAGCAGGGCTACCAGATCGCCGTGGCTGTCAGTGATCGCTCCGGCGTGCCTCAGGTCCTGATTCGAGACCGGTATGCTGGTCCCCACACCGTCGATGTCGCGATCAACAAGGCATGGACGGCTGTATCTTTCCGACAGGATACGCTGAGTTTTTCCCGCGCAACATCGGGGCTGGAACACGCCGGTCCGCGCCATTTTTCGCGCGTGGTGGCCGTCGGCGGCGGCGTGCCAATCGAGGCCGGTGGATCCATTCTGGGAGCTGTCGGCGTATCGGGCGCTCCGGGCGGCGAAGCGGACGACAGCTGTGCTCGGCAGGGCCTAAATGCCGTCAACGATGATCTCAACTTCTAGACGCGCCTCACTCATTCAGCCCCTTCTGCGTGGCCACTACGACGCCGCCGGCCAGTGTGAATGCGGTCTACTTGACAACGATCTTGCCCGTCATACCTGCCTCGCGGTGGCCTGGGATCAAGCACGCAAAATCGAACTCACCGGATTTGGTGAAGTGCCACACAAGTTCGGTCCTTGTTTTCGGCTTGAGTGTCTTCCCGTTTGCATCGTCGTGCTTCATGTCCGGCATCTTCTTCATCATTTCTGCGTGCTCATCGATCTCCTCGGGTGTACCGAGCAGGAACTCGTGATCGAGCGCGCCGACGTTTTCCAGACGAAAGCTGATCTGCTCGCCTGTCCGCACCTCTATCCGGCTCGGCTCGAAAAGCATTGTTCCATCACCTTCCTTCATTTTGACGACGACCAAGCGGGCCGGCCCGGACGCGCCAGGTCGCCCATATGTCTTTTCATCGACGGCCGCGGCGTGCCCATCTGCCCCATGCGCATGGGCCAAGCCGCCAGAAGCCATAGCAAGTGCAATGAGCATCATTCTCATCTTCATCAGTCTCTCCATTTCAGGCGTCAGACAAGAGGTCTAGCGGTTGCTCTAACATGCCGGCTAGTGCCGATGCGTATGATGCATGTCGGGCATGTGAGCATGCTTGTGCCGCATGCGCGAGTGCTTGTGCCAATGAGTATGGGGCTCGCCCGGCGGATCGTCGGGTCCGTGCGCGTGTTGATGGTGCTCGTCATGAACGTGCCGGTGGCTGTGCTCCATAGGCTCGTGCTCGTGCTCATGGTCGTGCGTTTCCGTCAGATGGAGCCAGACGCCGAAGGTCATCAAGGCGCCGGCGGCGAGTAATTGTGCTGTGATGGGCTCGCGCAGGATGAGCAGCGCCGCGACGGCACCGAGGAATGGGGCTGTCGAGAAATATGCACCTGTCCTCGCCGTGCCGAGATGGCGCAACGCGTGAACAAAGAGTGCGATACTGATCCCGTAGCCAATGAAGCCGACACAGCCGGCAATCAGGACGGCGGAAGCCTGCGGCCAGCCCCCTCCGACATAAAGACCCAGTAGAAGACTGACCGGCGCTGCAACGAGCCCCTTGATCTCGACGATCTGGAGCGGATCTGCCAGCGAGATCTTGCGTGTGAGGTTGTTGTCGATGCCCCAGGCAAGGCATGCGCCGACGATCGCCAATGGGCCGACCAGGCTGTCGATCGTCGGCGTTCCCGACCATGACAGGACAATGGCACCGGCGACGAGGCTCGCCATGCCGAGCGCGATGCGCCGGTCGAAGTTTTCATGAAAGACGAACCAGGCAAGAAGTGCTGTCGCGACACCCTCCAGCGTGAGCAGGAGCGAAGCTGCCGCCGCATCGGTGCGAACGAGGCCGAACATCAGCAAGAGGGGACCGACGACGCCGCCTGCGATCGTTGCTCCTGCGAGCCATGGCAGATCCTCGCGACGCAGCGGTGCCTCGGCGGCCCCTGCGAGGGGAAGAGCGAGCCTGGCCAATCGGCGCAAGATGGCGACGCCGATGCCGGCACCGCCATAGAGCAGCCCAGCCAGGATCGCAGGATGGATTTCACTGAGGAGCGCCTTCGCCGCCGGAGTGGACAAGCCGAACAGAAGGGCGGAAAGAAGCGCGAGCGTCACGCCACGATTGATCATGTCTCAGCCTGCTGCGGTTGCGGCGAAGGGGCGGTGTTTGCTCCAGGCCAGCGAGGAGTTTGATGCCCGATTGGTTGATATCATGGCTCGGTTACGTCCAGGGAGATGTCTTGCGGACGCTCTTGGCGCAGATCCGGAGCGGTGGTCTCGGGACATTGTTGTTCGCATTCGGGCTCGGCGCCTTGCATGCCCTGACGCCCGGTCATGGCAAGACGGCGCTGGCGGCCTTTTTTCTCGGCAGCCAGGCGCGCGCGATCGAAGGTTTGCGCGTCGCCTTGAGTGCCGCCTTGCTTCACGTCATGTCCGGACTCGTAGCCTTCATCGTGCTGCGCTTGATCCTTCGGCAACTCCCGACGATCACGGACCGTGGACCAGCTGGCTTCACCGTGATCGGATACGGGTTCATCGTGCTCGCGGGCCTCATTATGGTCTCTCAGAGCTTCGCCCGGCGCTCTGGCGATCATCGCGCCGGCCGGCATGCTCTGACGTTCGGTATCGGGCTTCTGCCCTGCCCACTGACGATCACCGTGCTCGGATTTGCTTGGACGCAAAGCAATCCTTTCATGATTGGTGTTGTGTTGCTGTCGCTTGCACTGGGGATAGCGACGACCATCGGCCTCGTTGCGCTGGCTGCCATTCTGGGCCGGCGCGGTCTCGCGCACGCTCTGCTGACTCGCATGCCCCAGATCGACAGGTGGGGGAGAGCCATTCAAGCGCTCGCGGGCGTGGCGATGATCGGCATCGGCACGTACATCGTCGCCGCATCTTTGCGGTGAAGCTGATATCGGGCCAGCTTGCCATCGTACCCGACTGGATCGAGAGCCATGCTGCCTTTCACGACCGAGCAGTTTTTCGACGTCTTCGCCGCATACAATCGCGCGATCTGGCCTGTCCATGTCGTCATCTACGCGGCAGCAGTCCTAGTCCTCGTCACGGCGGCCAGAAGGCCGGCCTGGAGCGGCCGCGGCGTGTTGATACTTCTGGGGGTCGCTTGGCTCCTGAATGGCATTGGGTATCACTTCACATTCTTCGCGCGGATCAATCCAGCGGCCTACGTCTTCGGAGGGCTGTTTGTGATCCAAGGGTTGGCGTTCTTGACCTATGCCATCCAGCGACCGCTGCAGTTGGTCTTTGCCGCCGACGTGCCGACTGCGGTCGCCGTTTCGCTGATCGCCTACGCGCTGGTAGGCTACAGTGCGATCGGCATCGCACTCGGGCATGGGTGGCCGCGGATGCCCGTCTTTGGCGTGGCGCCGTGTCCGACGACGATCTTCACCCTCGCGATGATGATGATGGTTCGACCGCGACCGCCCTGGTGGCTGACGGTCATCCCCCTCATCTGGGCAGCTATCGGCACATCCGCGGCGCTGCTGCTGGGGGTCCCGGAGGATCTCGGCTTGCCCGTGGCGGCGATTGCCTTCGGTCTTCACCGCGCGGTGGGGCGATCCGCTCAATCGGCAGCGAGGTAAGTTGGGGGCGTCAGCGCAACGCTGCCGCGCGGCAGGCTTACGATGACGCGCAGCCCGTGGGGGCTGCGATTGGCGAGTGAGACCTCACCGCCATGCGCGCGTGCAATCGAGCGGGCGACGGTGAGCCCGAGGCCGTGGCCGCCCGAACTGCGCCCACGCGAGGTGTCCAGGCGTTGGAAGGGCTCGAAGACCACGTCCAGCTTGCCTTCGGGAATGCCGGGTCCGTCGTCCTCGATGGAGATTTCGACGGCAGCTCCGGCGGCCACCGCGCTGACGCGGGCGGCTCCGGCGTACTTCACGGCGTTCTGTACGAGGTTCGTCAAGGCACGCTTCAGCGCGAGGTGCCGACCGGTGATGACGAGGTGGCGGGGAACTTCGAGTTCGACGCGCTGTCCGGCGTCGCCGGCGTCTGCCGCGATGGTTTCCAGGATCGCCGACAGGTCGACCGGCGCAGCCGCTTCGGTAGAGAGATCATCTCGCAAAAAGGCCAGGGTCGCGTCGATCATCTGCTCCATTTCAGAGAGATCGCTTTCCACGCTCTTGCGCAGGTCGTCCGGCAGGCCCGCAAGCCTCAGCCTCAAGCGCGTCAGCGGGGTCCTGAGGTCATGGCTGATGGCTGCCAGCATCTGGGTCCGGTCATCGATGAGCCGGTGGATCCGCAACTGCAAGTCGTTGATGGCCGTGGCCAAGGTGCGCACTTCCCGCGTGCCTGTTGCGGGAAGCAATCCAGTCTCGGGCGCCACAAAAAGTCGACGCGCGCCATCGGCGAGGCGATCGAGCGGCTTCGTCAGCCAGCGCCCCATCAGAATGGCGACCAGGATGATCCCGCAGGCCCCCAGAATCGCTGAAAGCAGGGCGCTCGGCACGGCAGCGCGCGCGGCGACCACACGTGCCAGCGTGACGTTTAGCCATGAGCCGTCCGCTAGGGGTATGGAGATGAGGATCGTGTGTCCGTCCTCTGCTTCGCGATCAACAGCATGAGAGGCACCACCGGTTCTACTGGAGCCGAACACGATCGCGGGCGCGGAGAGGCGGGGGACCTTCTCTGCCAACCGCTCCTTGAGACGGACGGCCGTCGCGTCGAGGTGGCCGCCTGGCGTCGCAAGACGCTCCCGCCCCCAGTGCAGTTCCAATGGGCCTCCGGAGAGCCGGTGCGCCGCCTCGTCCCGCGTCTCCGGCTCGATCGTCACCAGGTTGTCGGCTAGAAAAATGAGCCGATCGACAATGCTCTCGATGTTGCGTTCGGAAACCTCACGTTCGAGTCCTGTCTGATAGAGGTACTGCGCCAGTCCTAGGATTGAGCCCAGCCCCAACACGAGCACGAGGATCGTGCGTCCGGCAATCGTGTCGCTCAGCCACTTCATCGGCGGTGGACCGAGGGAACGAACATGTAGCCGACGCCGCGCACAGTTCGAATGAAGCTCTGGTTCTCGTCGCCGGAATCGCCGGTATCGATCTTGCGTCGCAGGCGGCTGACCTGAACATCGATGCTGCGGTCGAAGGCGGACGGCTCGCGGTTGCGTGCTGCCTCCAACAGATGCTCGCGCGATAGAACCCTTTGTGGAGCCTCCAGGAAGGCGAGGAGAAGATCGAACTCGCCGCCGGAGAGATCGATGATGACACCCGCCGGATTGCGCAACTCACGGCGCGGTACGTCGAGCAACCAGCCTTCGAAGGTGAAATGGCGTACGGAATTGCTCGGCTCTGCGGGGCCCGACATCCCCGCGCGCCGGAGCAACGCCTTGACGCGGGCCAACAGCTCATTGGGGCTGAACGGTTTGCTCATGTAGTCGTCGGCGCCGATCTCGAGACCGACAATACGGTCCGTCTCGTCGCCGCGCGCGGTGAGCATCATGATCGGCACTGTGGACTTGGCGCGCAGGTCACGGCAGATCTCGATGCCGCTCTGTCCCGGCAGCATGATGTCTAGGATGACGAGGTCGGGGCGGATGCCGCCACGAAGCTGGCGCCAAAGTTCGCGCCCGTCGGGGACGGCAGTCACGGTGTAGCCCTGGGTCTCCAGGAACGCGGCGAGCAGGCGTCGCAGCTCGCTGTCGTCGTCGCAAAGCAGGACGTGGCCGACGAGCGGAACCGAATCCCGCCCGTCGGTCAAATCTGGTTTCACCGGTCGATGTGCCTCGCGATCCGGCATGTGAGACGTGGCCTATCACCGCAGCGGCGTCATCCGGGCCTGGAAGCTTTCACCGCCGACCTTGTTCGTCTTGACGATGACCCGCATGCCCTTCTTGGCGTCGAACGAGCCATTGCCCTTCAACGTGTTCGCGCCTGCCGGTGCAAGCTGAACGGAGTGGGTCTTGCCGCCGACGAGCACTTGAGCGTCGGCGGTGCCGCCTTGCGTGTCAACGGGCTTCTCGGCCGCGTCGGTCACGTAGAGCGTGAGATCACCGCCACTGGCGACGAGCTCCCAGTGCTGCTTGCCGCCGCCGGCATCGACGATGTGACCGCCATTCGGGCCCTTCATGAACTTGCTGTCGGAATGCGCCAGCGCAGGGGTGGCGATGGCGAGGCTGAGCGCGAGAACAGTGTACTTCAGCATTCCAGTTGTTCCTTCCGGTTTGGATGACGACTGACTTCAGTAGGCTTCCGCGGCGGTCTGCCCCAGCGAGTTTTCTTCGCGAGCAATCCTCAGACGCTCGATCGCCGGCTGGCCGTAGCGCAGGAATAGGATCGGCGTGAGGAGCGTATCGAGCAACGTCGAGCTGATCAGACCGCCGAAGATCGTGATGGCGACAGGATGCAGGATCTCCTTGCCCGGGGCATCCGCGCCGATCATCAGCGGGACGAGCGCGAGACCGGCCGCCAGCGCCGTCATCAGCACCGGCGTCAGGCGTTCGAGGCTGCCACGGACGATCATGTCGCGGCCGAAGCTCTCGCCCTCCATCAGCACCAGGTTGATGTAGTGGCTGACCTTCAGGATGCCGTTGCGCGCGCTGATGCCGGCGAGCGTGATGAAGCCGATCATCGTGGCGACCGACAGCGGTTGCCCGGCGATCCAAAGCGCCGTGACGCTGCCGATCAAGGCCAGAGGAATGTTGCCCATGATGATCAGCGACAGGACTGCGGATTTGTAGCGGCTGTAGAGGACGATGAAGATCGCCGACAGCGACACGAGTGATAGCAGCGCGATGAGGCGCGAGGCCTCTTCCTGCGCCTGGAACGTTCCTTCGAGCGTCGTGAAATAGCCCTCGGGCAGCGCGGTCTTAGCAACGATGCCGCGGACGTCGGCGATGACGCGCGCCATGTCCGAGCCGTCGGTGTTGGCATAGACGACGATCCGGCGGCGAGTGTTGTCGCGCTGGATCTGGTTGGGTCCATCGGTCTCGACGATGCGCGGCAAAGGTCGACAGCGGCACGCGACCGGCCGGTGTCTCGATCATGAGACGCGACAGCCCGTCGGTCGTGCGATCGCGCTCCGCAACGCGCAGGACGACATCGTAGCGCCGGCTGCCGTCGATGACCTGGGAGACGACGCGGCCATTGACCAGCGATTCGAGCGCCTCGGTGACGTGAGCCGGCGCGACGCCGAGCTGGCCGGCCTTGTCGTAGTCGACCGAGACCTGCACCTGCGGAATGCGGACCTGACGCTCGACCTGCAGGTCGACGATCCCGGGAATGGCCTCCATGCGCGTGCGGAGCTGCTCGGCGACCGATCGCAGCGTGTCGAGGTCGTCGCCGAAGATCTTGAGCGCGATCTGCGCGCGTACACCCGACAGCATGTGATCGAGGCGGTGCGAGATCGGCTGGCCGACATTGACGTTGGCCGGCAGGATCGCGAGCCGCTTGCGGATGTCGGAAATGATCTCCTCCCGGCCGCGCTCGGAACGCTTCAGGTCGACGTCGATCTCGGCTGAATGCACGCCTTCGGCATGCTCGTCGAGTTCGGCGCGGCCCGTCCGCCGCCCGACGGATCTTCACCTCCGGCACCTGCAGGATCAGCCGCTCGGCGATGAGGCCGACGCGGTGCGACTCCGACAGCGAGATGCCCGGCCGAAACAGCATCGAGATCGTCAGCGTTCCCTCGTTGAACGGCGGCAGGAACGAGCGCGGCAGGAATGTCGCGCTGGCCGCGGCGACCGAGACCATGAACACGGCCGCCGTCATGATGAAGGCCTGTTGGCGGAATGCCCAGTCGAGCAGGCGGCGATTGCCCGCCTTGAGATGGCGCACGAGCCAACTGTCGTGCTCGGCGGTCGCTCGGGCATTGGGCAGGAGATAGTAGCACAGCACGGGCGTGACGGTGATCGACGTGACGAGACTCGCGAGGATCGACACGATGTAGGCGACGCCGAGCGGCGCGAACAGGCGACCCTCGATGCCGGACAAGCGCGAACAGCGGCACGAACACCAGGACGATGATCGCGGTCGCGTAGATGATGCCGGAGCGCACCTCCTGTGAGGCGCGCGCGATGACGAAGAGCGACCGGTTCGGGCTGCGCCTTGAGGCGGTTCTCCCGCAACCGTCGGAAGACGTTCTCGACATCGACCACGGCATCGTCGACGAGCTCGCCGATGGCGATGGCGAGGCCGCCAAGCGTCATCGTGTTGATCGACATGCCGAACATCTGGAAGACGATGACGGTGATGAGGATCGAGATCGGTATGGCGGTGAGCGAGATTGCAGTCGTGCGCCAGTTCAGCAGGAACAGGAAGAGGACGACGGCGACGACGATCATCGCCTCGACCAGAACCTGGAGGACGTTGTCGATGGACACCTTGATGAAGTCGGCCTGCCGGAAGAGGACGGCCGTCTCGATCTCCTTCGGCATGACGCGCTTCAGATCGGCGAGCGCCGCCTCGATCTCCTCGGTCAGCTTCAGCGTGTCGCCGCTCGGCTGCTTCTGGACCGACAGGACGACGGCGGACTTGCCCATGTGGCCGGCATCGCCGCGCTTGACCCGCGCGCCATAGTCGATCTCGGCCACTTGCGACAGGCGGATCGAGATGCCGTTGCGGTGTGTCACCGGCAGATTGCGCAGGTCGTCGAGCTTGGTCGTGCGGCCGAGGTTGCGGATCAGATATTCGCGCGCGTGCTGGTCGACGAAGCCGCCGGCGGTATTGGCGCCGAACTGGCGCAGCGCCGATCTCGACCTCGCGCGATTGACGTTCAGCGCGTTCATCTGCGCGAGGTTCAGCGTGACGCGGTACTGGCGGACCTCGCCGCCGATCGGAATGACCTGGGCGACGCCGGGAATGGTCAGCAGGCGCGGCCGCAGCACCCAGTCGGCCTGCTCGCGCACCTCCATCGGACTTGCCGTGTCGCTCGACAGCGCGATCAGCATGATCTCGCCCATGATGGACGTGATCGGACCCATCTGCGGGATCACACCGCGCGGCAGCTGCTCGCGAACGATGTTGAGCCGCTCCGTCACCTGCTGGCGGTTGAGATAGATGTCGGTGCCCCAGTCGAACTCGACGTAGACGATCGACAGGCCGACGCCCGACACCGAGCGCACGCGGCTGACGCCGGGCATGCCGTTCATCGCGGTCTCGATCGGAAACGTGACGAGTGTCTCGACCTCTTCCGGCGCGAGGCCTTCGGCTTCTGTCATCAGCGTCACGGTCGGGCGATTGAGATCCGGGAAGACGTCGACCGGCAGCGTCCGCATCGTCAATGCGCCGTAGATCACGAGGATCGCGGCCACGGCGAGGACGAAGAGCCGGTTGCGCAGACTTCCGGTGACGAGGACGTTGAACATCTGTGGGCCTCGTTCAGCGGACTTGATTGAGGAGCGTGACGCCGTCGGTCACGATCCGCAGATCCGCCTTGAGGCCGGCGGTGACGACGGAGGAGCCTCCGTCGATCGATGCAGCGGTGACGGTCTGTGGCTCGAAGCGTTCCGGTTGCGTCTTGATCCAGACGATCGGCAGTCCGGTCTGGCCTCTGACGACGGCAGACGCCGGCACGACGAAGCCGTCGACCTTCACCGTCGACTGGAGGATGACCTTGACCGGCATGCCGATCGACAAGCCGTCGTGCATCTGGGGCACCCGGAACGTCAGGACCGTCGCCTGCTGGCGCAGGACGAGGCCACGCCCTGCGAACGTGAGGGGGACTTCCTGACCCGCCTTCAGGACAGCGACGGCCGACTTGATGCCACTTGCCGCCTTCGCGTCGTAGGCGACGGCTTCGATCCAGAACTGAGACGGATCGACGATTTCGAACAAGACGTCACGGCCCTCGACGATCTGTCCGATCGTCGCGGTGGCGACGGAGACGATGCCGCTGATCGGCGCCACGACCGGCTCGCGCGCGCTCATGGACGGAACGAGTTCGGCCCGCTTGCGCCGTAAGGCGTCGAGCTCGCCGCGCACCTCGTCGACCTTCACTTGTGGCACCGAGCCGGGCGACCGCTCGTAGCGCGACAGGATGGTAGCGTTCTTCTCGATCCGAGCCTCGGTCTCGGCGATCAGGCTGTCGATGTTGGCGCGATCGGCGGCTTCGACATAGGTTTTCACATACGCCAGAACGTCGCCCTTCTCGACGCGCTTGCCAATGAAGGCGAGGCCGCCCGGGGGCGCTTCGATCCGGCCGGGACGCCCCGGCTGCACCCGGCCGAAGTGCTCCGGTCCGGGGATGACCGTGCCCGTCAGCTCGATGGTGCGGGGCGCTGCGCCCCGACGCGTGAGCATGGTGCGCACCGAGAGGAGATGCTGAGTCGCCTTGGGCACGAAGAGCGACCCGTCGGGCATACGTTGGGGCAGATCTGTGGCCATGCTCGGCGGGATCGTCGGCAAGGCCTGTGCGGCCGGCTCGGCGGCGAGGGCCCCTGTCGTCAGGAGCGCACTGGTGGCGCCGAGGAGAGCGAACGCCACGACGCCGGCCGTGGCTCCGCGGCGAAGCGGCGTGACGTCACCTTTCGGCGGGGGGCGGTCCTGCGCCGCTTCATTCCTCGCGAGGGGATCGGTCCGACGACGTCCCACGAATAAAAGCGCCAGCAGTGCGCCAGCCATCAAGCCTCCGATGCCCCAGGCAATCTGTTGCGGCTCGGCCGGCATCCAGCCCGCTGATGTGATGGCTTGTGGTCCCGGCGCGGTGCCGGGTGCCACGCTGCCCGTCTCGGGCCGCTCCAGCCGTCCGGTCAGAAGGTCCTGGGCTCCATCGGCAAGCGTCAACGCAAAGACCAGGTCGGTGGACCCGGTATCGCCGAGCCACGGAGCGGTGACTTCGAAGACCCCATCGCTGCGCGCGGATGCCTCGGCAGCGTTCTCGCCGACGCTGACGGTCATTTTCGCGCCCTTGACGGGTTCGTTCGATTCGAATGCGTGCAGAAAGACCGTCAGGCGCTCACGGCCGGAGCTGACGCCGACGAGTTCCAGCTCGGGCGTGACGGCGACGACCCGGGGGGCCACGGGCAGGTTAAGCGGCGGTGGCTTGTCGTGGTCGTGGCCCTCGTGGGCGCTGAGCGGCGTCGCAAGCATGAGAAGCGCCAGCAGGAAGCCGACGCGCGTTCGTGATCCGGTGCCGTGCAAGCGAGGCCCTCCGTCGAGATGACCGACCGAGGGTTACCTGGAGATGCTTGCTGCAAGATGTCTCGATTGTTTCTCGTTTGTAACAGAACTCGGGGCGTGCAGAGCCAGATCCCTAAACGACCGCAGTAGACGCGAAAGCTGCCATTGCACTTTGAGCGGTTGAGGCACGGGCCCACGCACGCTATTGGCCCTCAACGTCGTGGCCCAACTCCATTCTAGAAGGCCCGTTTCTGCAGACACAGCCGACATCGCAACCGCGCCCCTCCCCCCCACTTATCCCCACCCGCCAAGACCCGCCTATCCTGCCCGCATCCCGCCCCAACGAGGGGGCGCTGCCGGTGGCGATCGTCACGTGCGGGGCGGGCTTCAGAGTCGGGGTCCCTATGCGTCACGCGCGCTGGCACTCCGGGGCTCGCCTCGCCGACTGCGGTGCAAGTCCGCAGAGCGCGGAACGCGCTGAAACGCCGAGGGTAGGCCACAAATCCTGATCCGGGGCGGCGCGTCGCCGCTTCTAAATATCCATCCGCGGCGCCGTCCCGCCCCGGTCCCCTCGCTGCACTGCGCCCTGCCCGACGTCCAGCGACGACACCTTGAAGGTAGATACAACAGAGATCGCGGCGAAGGCTGCCCAGGCACCCCGTGTCCCGCGCGCTGCGCAATGCGCCTCACCACATGCACCGCCTCAATCAATAACGGTATCCATCGGCCGGGCTACTGGGCCTGCCGGAACGCCGGTGCTATAGACGCCGAGCCCCACGGGTTGCCCCGGCAGCATCACGCACACTCAAAGAACGGCTCATCCCCCATGCCCAAGATCAAGGTCAAGAACCCCATCGTCGAGATGGACGGCGACGAGATGACCCGGATCATGTGGCAGTTCATCAAAGACAAGCTGATCCATCCCTATCTCGATATCGACCTCGAATACTATGACCTGTCCATTCAGAACCGCGACGCCACCGACGACCAGGTGACGGTCGACGCCGCCAACGCCACGAAAAAGCATGGCGTGGCCGTCAAGTGCGCCACCATCACGCCCGACGAGGGCCGCGTGACCGAATTCGGCCTCAAGGAGATGTGGCGCTCGCCCAACGGCACGATCCGCAACATCCTGGGCGGCGTTATATTCCGTGAGCCTATCATCTGTAAGAACGTACCGCGGCTCGTGCCCGGCTGGTCGGAGCCGATCATCATCGGCCGACATGCCTATGGCGACCAGTACCGCGCCACCGACTTCAAGTTCCCAGGCCCCGGCACGCTCTCCGTCAAGTTCGTTGGCGAGGACGGCAAGGTCATCGAGCGCGAGGTCTTCAAGGCTCCGGGCTCAGGCGTTGCCATGGCCATGTACAATCTCGACGAGTCGATCCGCGATTTCGCGCGCGCCTCTTTCAACTACGGCCTGACGCGCGGCTATCCCGTGTACCTGTCGACCAAGAACACCATCCTCAAGCAGTACGACGGCCGCTTCATGGAGATCTTCCAGGAGATCTTCGACGCCGAGTTCAAAGCCGAGTTCGAAAAGCGCAAGCTGACCTACCAGCACCGGCTCATCGACGACATGGTGGCATCCTCGCTCAAGTGGTCGGGCGGCTACGTCTGGGCCTGCAAGAACTACGACGGTGACGTGCAGTCCGACACCGTGGCCCAGGGTTTCGGCTCGCTGGGTCTGATGACATCGGTCCTGATGACGCCCGACGGCAAGATCGTCGAGGCCGAGGCCGCCCACGGCACGGTGACGCGCCACTACCGCGAGCACCAGAAGGGCAAGGAGACCTCGACCAACTCCATCGCCTCGATCTTCGCCTGGACCCGAGGGCTCGCGCACCGCGCCAAGCTCGACAACACGCCCGCGCTCGCAAAATTCGCAGCCACCCTCGAGAAGGTTTGCGTCGACACCGTCGAAGCCGGTCACATGACCAAGGACCTCGCCCTCCTCGTCGGCCCCGACCAGAAATGGCTGACGACGACCGGGTTTCTCGACAAGATCGACCAGAACCTCAAGACGGCGATGGCGGCAGCCTGACGCCTGACGCGTGCGGCCTGAGCGAGCTCATGCGGAGGATCGGGCGCCCGCAACGTAAAGGTTGCGCGGCACGCACTGTTGCACGACGACAACGCTCGCCTTCCAACCGTCACGCACGACCTGTGAACAACGTGGACAACATCGTTCACCATGTTCCATCGTCACAGGCGTTAGCGTGCGGTTGAGTGGGGCCAATTGTTATGAGTGTGCGTGTAATTGCGCGCCGTTTGCGCGGCGCGGCATTGTCGATGGGTGTGTTGGTCGCGGGCGGGTGCTCCGACGCGCTTCTGAGCCCACCACTCATCCCCAACGGCGCGACGCTCGCCAACTATTACACAACGGATTTCTCCGCAGCCTATGCGGCCAACGCCAATCCCCACGACATCCTTATCAGCGGCATCACCTTCGTCGACGAGCAGTGCGTCGGATTCTTCGATTCCGTCGAGCAGATGAACCGGAAGCTCAAGGTCGGCCAGAGCACCTTCTTCTCCGCCGGCAACCAGATACAAACCTTGATGACCTTGGCCAGCCAATCCGCGCTGGCCATCGCCAAGGTCGCCGCAGCGGTGGAAGTCACGAAGGTGCTGCTGGAGCAGTATGGGGCCGAATTCGCCTTCGCCCCTCACTCGATCGAACTGCGCGCCATCATCCTCCAGGCAATGGAGAAGGAGCGCACCGATCTGGAGGGCCTGCTGATCACGCGCAAGCAGCCGTTGACCCACGTCGAGGCCGTGTCGGCCGTCAAGCGCTACGCTCAGAACTGCACCCTCGGCAACATCCGCGAGCAATGGAACCGGGCCATCGCCAAGGCCGTCCAGGACGGCGTGAAGAAGGACGCGTCCAACGGCAATGGAGGTGGCGCCGAGGGCCTCGACATCGGCGGCGACGGATCACGCCCGCCGCGCAGCATCCTCAGCACCTCCCGCTACGTCGTCAAATGACGCCCTTCGCCACAAGTCCAGATCACGCGCGCCGGTATGTACGCCGGCCTAAGTGCGCAACGCTGAGCGGCATGCTGACGGGCGCCACCTGCTTGGCCGCCTTGATGGCCGCGCCGGGTCTGCCGGCCTGGGCCGGCGAGGCCACCTCCACGACCGAGCGCCGCGCTGCGTCCCGGGCGACCGCCACCACCCCGGCCGACAACATCTTTTCCAGCTTGGCCGTCACCCTCGGCTTCGACCCCGACGCCGGCGCGGCCGAGGCCATCTGCCCCGGCGCCGGCCCCATCGAGCACGTGGAGGATTTCCGCGGCACCGCGGCCTTCCCCCGCGCAACCGTAGCCGAGTTGCAGCGGGCAACGGTGCGCCTCTCGGTCCAGCCCGCCGCCCAACTCGACCGCACCATGAAGGAGGACCTAGGCCTGCGCCCAGTCACACTCGGCGCATTCACCGGTTTTGAAGCCTGGGGCCGCGGCGTCTGTACCGGCACCTTGATCACCCGCAACATCGTCCTGACCGCCGGCCACTGCATCAGTCCGCGCTTCTGGCAGGAGGAGCAAGGCGTGGCCGTCCCCAAAGTCGCAGGGCGCGGCGGCGAGCCCCGCTACATCCGGGCGCAGGAGCTTGCCCGCCTGATGCAGGTCGAATTCAACTATCAAAACCGCTACCTCGCCGATCTCGGCGCCTTCCAGCCCCCCTCGGCCCGCGACGACCTGTTTTCCGCGCGCGTCACCGAGCTCATCAGCGCCGACTATCGCAATCCGCAAAGCGACTCGGCTGTCGATTACGCCCTGCTGCGGATTGAAACCGTCAGCCCGGCCGCCCGCGAGCGCCTCGAAGCCACCGCCCTCGGCCTGGGCCGTCTGCAACTCGATCCCCCGGCTTCGAGCCGCCAGCCGATCGCCGTCGTCCAGCATCCCGCGGGCTTCGAAAAAAAAATCGCGACCGGCTCGATCCTGAATAGGCAGGCCTGGCGCCTCTACTACAAGGACCTCAGCACCGAGGGCGGCTCATCCGGCGCCCCGGTGTTCTCCAGCCGTGGCCGCATCGTCGCGATTCACACGCGCGGCGGCTGTGCCTCCGCCGCCGGCGGTTTCGCCAACAAGGCCATGAGCTTGCACGGCCTCAAGGACGTCATCGCCGCCCTTCGCGATCCCTCCTGAGGCAAACATAACGCCCCGACTGGCACGGCGCTGGCACCTGTACGCGTACCGGCACGGGCCCGCCCGTGTCGCACGAACGCGTCGTCGCGCCGTGCCCGTTCCATCCCGCGGGCGTTTACTCGCGAGGCCTCACCGCGCGATCGCGCGACCGATCCACGTACCGCCCCCCTCGCACCCGCAAAAAAACACGCCGAGTTGGCGCTGCCCCTGTTGACCTTGCGATTCGGTATCGCTAGAAGTGCGCTCTCAACCGGTAGGCGGTAGGTCAATTTCGCGCCCTTTCGAGCGCGCCGAGCGGACCTAGACGCTACCGAGCGAACGCAGAGCACAATTCGGACCACGATCCCGGCACCTGAGCCGGACTGGGATCCTCTGGTTTTCGTGCCAGGCCGCCGACTTCCGGCAGCTTGGCAGACGCATTTTGGCACAATCGCTGCCCAAACGGGCCGCGGCCAGCCGATGGACGAGGCGCATGCCGACGATACAGCAGTTGATCCGGAAGCCCCGGGAGCCGAAGACCTACCGCGAGAAATCGCGCCATATGGACTCGTGCCCTCAAAAGCGGGGCGTGTGCACCCGCGTCTACACCACAACGCCGAAGAAGCCGAACTCGGCACTCCGCAAGGTCGCCAAGATCCGCCTCACCAACGGCTACGAGGTGATCGGCTACATCCCCGGCGAAGGCCATAACCTTCAGGAGCACTCCGTGGTCCTGATCCGTGGCGGCCGCGTGAAGGATCTGCCCGGTGTGCGCTACCACATCATCCGCGGCGTCCTCGACACCCAGGGCGTCGCCGACCGCAAGCAGCGCCGCTCCAAGTACGGCGCGAAGCGGCCGAAGTGACCTGAGCATCGCGAGACAAGTTCCGGACAAGCCAGGCGCCGCCGCGCTCCGTCCGGGATCTCGAAAGAGTTGGGGAGCACGTCTCCCGGCATCTAAAGGACGAGCAGAATGTCCCGTCGTCACAGTGCCCAGAAGCGCGAGATCAACCCGGACCCCAAGTTCGGCGACGTCGTGATCACGAAGTTCATGAATGCGATCATGAACGAGGGCAAGAAGTCGGTCGCCGAGACGATCGTGTACAGCGCCTTCGAGAAGATGGAGCAGCGCGCCAAGTCCGACCCGCGTGCAGCTCTTCCGGCAGGCGCTGGAGAATGTGATGCCGGCCGTCGAGGTCCGCTCCCGCCGCGTCGGCGGCGCCACCTATCAGGTGCCCGTCGAGGTTCGTACCGAGCGACGCCAGGCACTGGCCATCCGCTGGCTCATCACGGCGGCACGGGCGCGTAACGAGAACACCATGGTCGATCGGCTGTCCGGCGAGCTGCTCGACGCCGCAAACAACCGTGGCACGGCGGTGAAGAAGCGCGAGGACACGCACAAGATGGCGGAGGCGAACCGCGCCTTCTCGCACTACCGCTGGTAACAGGACACTTCGAGAGGCACCGACATGGCGCGCCAATATCCGATCGAGGACTACCGCAACTTCGGCATCATGGCCCACATCGATGCGGGCAAGACGACGACGACGGAGCGTATCCTCTATTACACCGGCAGGTCCTACAAGATCGGCGAAGTCCACGACGGCGCCGCGACCATGGATTTCATGGATCAGGAAGCCGAGCGCGGTATCACGATCACGTCGGCGGCCACGACTTGCTTTTGGCCCGGCCGCGACGGCAACAAGCGCCGTCTGAACATCATCGATACGCCAGGCCACGTTGACTTCACGATCGAGGTCGAGCGCTCCCTGCGCGTCCTCGACGGCGCCGTGTGCGTGCTCGACAGCAACCAGGGCGTCGAGCCGCAGACCGAGACCGTCTGGCGCCAGGGCGACAAGTACGGCGTGCCGCGCATCATCTTCGCCAACAAGATGGATAAGACCGGCGCCGACTTCTACATGTGCGAAGCCGACATCAAGGACAAGCTCGGCGCCCGTCCCGTGCCGATCCAGCTGCCGATCGGTGCCGAATCCAACTTCGCCGGCGTCGTCGACCTCATCACGATGAAGGCCATCACCTGGGACGGTGACGGCAAGGACGCCAAGATGGTCGAGGGCGAAATTCCCGCCGACCTCCTCGACAAGGCGAACACCTATCGCGCCGCCATGATCGAAGCCGCCGTCGAGATGGACGACGTCGCCATGGAGGCCTACCTCGAGGGCAACGAGCCGGACGCCGATACCATCCGCAAGCTCATCCGCAAGGCGACGATCACGTCCGCGTTCTATCCGATGATGTGCGGCTCGGCGTTCAAGAACAAGGGCGTCCAGCCCCTGCTCGACGCAGTCGTCGACTTCCTGCCGGCCCCGTCGGATCGCGACGCCTATCGCGGCATCGACGTCAAGACGGGCGACGAGGTCCTTCGCAAGCCGCTCGACACCGAGCCGCTGTCGATGATCGCCTTCAAGATCATGAGCTTCGAGCACGTCGGCATCGATCACCTTCTGCCGCATCTATTCCGGCAAGGTGGAGAGTGGGATGGCGCTGTCCAACTCGACCCGTGACAAGAAGGAACGCGTCGGGCGCATGTACCTGATGCACGCCGCCGACCGCGAGGAGATCAAGGAGGCTTTCGCAGGCGACATCGTCGCTCTCCAGGGCCTCAAGGACACCCGCACCGGCGAAACGCTGTGCGACCCCAACAAGCCGGTCATTCTCGAGAAGATGGAATTCCCCGAGCCCGTCATCGAGATGAAGATCGAGCCCAAGACGAAGGCCGATCAGGAGAAGATGGCGCTCGCGCTCAACACGATGTCGATCGAGGATCCCTCGTTCCGCGTCAGCGTCGATCCCGAGTTCGGCGAGACACTCCTCAAGGGGATGGGCGAGCTGCATCTCGACATCAAGGTCGACATCCTCCGTCGCACCTACGGTGTCGACGCCAACGTCGGCGCCCCGCAGGTCGCCTATCGCGAAACGCTCGGCCGCATGACCGAGATCGACTACACGCACAAGAAGCAGACCGGCGGCACCGGCCAGTTCGCACGCGTCAAGCTCCGCCTCGAGCCCAATGAGATCGGCAAGGGCAACGAATTCTCGTCCTCGATCATCGGCGGCTCGGTGCCCAAGGAATACATCCCCGGCGTCGAAAAGGGCGTGCAAGTTCGGTCTGCGAAAACGGCGTCCTGATCGGCTTCCCGATGGTCGACATCAAGGTCACGCTGTTCGACGGCGCCTACCACGAGGTCGACTCATCCGCGATCGCCTTCGAGATCGCGACGCGCGCAGCCATGAAGGAAGGCTGCGAGAAGGCAGGCGTGAAGCTGCTCGAGCCCGATCATGGACGTCGAGGTGGTCACCCCGCAGGACTTCGTCGGCGGCATCATCGGCGACATCAACTCGCGGCGCGGCCAGATCCGCACCCAGGAGATGCGCGGCAATGCCGTGGTCATTCGGGCCAACGTGCCGCTCGCCAACATGTTCGGCTACATCAACACGCTGCGCTCCATGTCCACCGGCCGCGCGCAGTACTCGATGCAGTTCGCACACTACGCCGAGGTGCCGCGCAACGTCGCGGAGGAGGTCAAGGCGAAGTACGCCTGATCCCGCGCGCCCGCGCCGGGAAACTGCAGCATCAACCCCTATCGCCGCGTCTGTCCGAAGCTGATCCCGGACGCCGGCCGGACTGAAGAGAGGAGAGCCGAAAATGGCCAAGGCAAAATTCGAGCGGACGAAGCCGCACTGCAACGTCGGCACGATCGGTCACGTCGACCACGGCAAGACGACGCTGACGGCGGCGCTGACGAAGGTGTCGGCGGACCGCGGCTGGACGTCGACGGCGGTGGCCTACGACGAGGTCGCCAAGGCCTCCGAGAGCCAGGGTCGCCGCGACGCCACGAAGATCCTGACGATCGCGACGAGCCACGTGGAGTACGCGACGGAGAACCGTCACTACGCGCACGTCGACTGCCCCGGCCACGCCGACTACGTCAAGAACATGATCACGGGCGCCGCGCAGATGGACGGCGCGATCCTGGTGGTGTCGGCCGTCGACGGCCCGATGCCGCAGACGCGCGAGCACATCCTGCTCGCCCGCCAGGTCGGCGTGCCCTACATCGTCGTGTTCCTGAACAAGTGCGACATCGTCGACGACGAGGAGCTGCTCGATCTGGTCGAGATGGAGGTGCGCGAGCTGCTCTCGCAAGTACCAGTTCCCCGGCGACGACGTGCCCGTCATCCGCGGCGCCGCGATCAAGGCGCTGAACGGCGAGAAGGGCCCGCTGGCCGACGAGGCGATCATCAAGCTCTACGACGCGCTCGACACCTACATCCCGCTGCCCGAGCGCCCGCTCGACCAGCCGTTCCTGATGCCGATCGAAGACGTGTTCTCGATCTCGGGCCGCGGCACGGTGGTCACCGGCCGTATCGAGCGCGGCAAGGTCAAGGTCGGCGAGGAGGTCGAGATCGTCGGCCTCAAGGACACCGCCAAGTGCGATGGTGACGGGCGTCGAGATGTTCCGCAAGCTGCTCGACGAGGGCGAGGCCGGCGACAACGTCGGCTGCCTGCTGCGCGGCGTCGACAAGGACGCGGTGGAGCGCGGCCAGGTTCTGGCCAAGCCGGGCTCGGTCAAGCCGCACAAGAAGTTCAAGGCCGAGGCCTACATCCTGACCAAGGAGGAGGGCGGCCGCCACACGCCGTTCTTCAAGAACTACCGTCCGCAGTTCTACTTCCGCACGACCGACGTGACGGGCGTCGTGCACGCTGCCGGAAGGCACCGAGATGGTGATGCCGGGCGACAACTGCTCGATGGACGTGGAGCTGATCACGCCGATCGCCATGGAGGAGAAGCAGCGCTTCGCCATCCGCGAGGGCGGCCGTACCGTCGGCGCCGGCGTCGTCGTCGCCATCACGGAGTAACAGGGCCAGCGAGGCGCCCGCCCGGAAGGGAAACGGGCGCCTCGATCTTTCGTGCCTCAAAGGGTTGAGCAAAGACCATGAACGGCCAGAACATCCGCATCCGCCTCAAGGCGTTCGATCATCGAATTCTCGATGCATCGACCCGCGAGATCGTGAACACGGCGAAGCGTACGGGCGCCGAGGTACGCGGACCCATTCCGCTGCCGACGCGCATCGAGCGCTTCACGGTCAACCGCTCGCCGCACATCGACAAGAAGAGCCGGGAGCAGTTCGAGATGCGCACGCACAAGCGCCTTCTCGACATCGTCGATCCGACGCCGCAGACCGTCGACGCGCTGATGAAGCTCGACCTGGCCGCCGGCGTCGACGTCGAGATCAAGCTCTGAGGATGAACGTGGCCTCACGTTGCGGGCGCCGAGTAGGGCCCCGACGGCGGCACAGTCAAGGGAAGGAATGCTCCAGATGCGTTCCGGAGTGATCGCACAGAAGGTGGGCATGACCCGCATCTTCACGGATGCCGGCGAACATATCCCGGTGACCGTGTTGAAGCTCGACAACTGCCAGGTCCTGTCGCACCGCACCGACGAGAAGAACGGCTATACGGCCCTGCAGCTTGGCTCGGGCACGCGCAAGCCTTCACGCCTGACCAAGGCCGAGCGGCAGAATTTCGCCGTCGCCAAGGTCGAGCCGAAGCGGCGCGTGGCCGAGTTCCGTGTCAGCCCCGACAACCTGATCGAAGTCGGCGCGGAGATCACGGCCGACCACTTCGTCCCCGGCCAGTTCGTCGACGTCACCGGGACCAGCAAGGGCAAGGGCTTCCAGGGCGCCATGAAGCGCTGGAACTTCGGCGGCCTGCGCGCCACCCACGGCGTCTCCGTCTCCCACCGCAGCCACGGTTCGACCGGTCAGCGTCAGGATCCCGGCAAGGTCTTCAAGGGCAAGAAGATGGCCGGCCATCTCGGCGATGAGCGCATCACCACCCAGAACCTCGTGGTCGTGAAGACCGACGTCGACCGCGGCCTCGTCATGGTGCGCGGCGCCGTGCCCGGCTCCAAGGGCGGCTGGGTGCTCGTCCGCGACGCCGTCAAGAAGTCACTGCCCCAGGATGCACCGAAGCCCGGCGCATTCCGCACGACCGATGGCGCTGCCGCCATCGAGACGAAGGAGACGGCGTGATGCAGACCAATGTCACAACGCTCGATGCGAGCAGCGCGGGCACGCTCGAATTGTCCGACGCCATCTTCGGCCTCGAGCCGCGGCCCGATCTCCTCCATCGCATGGTCCGCTACCAGCTGTTGAAGCGGATGGCCGGCACGCATCACGCCCAGGACCGCTCCGAAGTGACCGTCACCGGCAAGAAGATGTACAAGCAGAAGGGCACCGGCGGCGCCCGTCACGGCGACAAGTCAGTGCCGCAGTGGCGCGGCGGCGGCAAGGCCTTCGGGCCCAAGCCGCGCAGCCACGCCATCGACCTGCCGAAGAAGGTGCGCGCACTCGCCCTGCGCCATGCGCTGTCGGCCAAGGCCAAGGCCGGTGAGATCGCTCGTGCTCGACGCCGCCCACTCCACCGACGGCAAGACGCGGGCGCTGAAGCAGGCCTTCGAGAAGCTCGACCTCAAGAACGCGCTGATCATCGACGGCGCCGAGCTCGAGCCCGACTTCGTGCGCGCGGCCCGCAACATTCCCAACATCGACGTGCTGCCGGTCCAGGGCATCAACGTCTACGACATTCTCCGCCGCAAGAAGCTCGTGCTGACGAAGGCGGCGGTCGCTGCGCTGGAGGCGCGCTTCAAATGAGCAAGCTCGACGCCTACGACGTCATCATCTCGCCGGTTATCACCGAGAAGTCGACCCTGGTCATCCGAGGACAACCAGGTCGTCTTCAAGGTCGCCCATGCGCGCCACCAAGACCGACGATCAAGGCGGCCGTCGAGCAGCTCTTCAACGTCAAGGTCAAGGCGGTCAATACGCTCGTCCGCAAGGGCAAGCTGAAGACTTTCCGCGGCTCGCCGCTCGATCCAGAGCGACACCAAGAAAGCGATCGTGACGCTCGAAGAGGGCCACTCGATCGACGTGACGACCGGGCTCTGACAGAGGAGCTCTGGGACAGCATGGCACTGAAGACATTCCGACCGACGTCACCGAGCCTCCGCCATCTGGTGCTCGTCGACCGCAGTCAGCTGTGGAAGGGCAAGCCCGTCAAGGTCCTGGTCGAGGGCAAGTCGCAAGATCGGGCGGGCGCAACAACAACGGCCGCATCACGACGCGCCACATCGGCGGCGGCCACAAGCAGACCTATCGCCTGGTCGATTTCCGGCGCCGCAAGCACGACGTGCGACGGCGATCGTCGAGCGGCTCGAGTACGATCCCAACCGCACCGCCTTCATCGCGCTCGTCAAGTACGAGGACGGCGAGCATGGCCTACATCCTGGCGCCGCAGCGCCTTGGCCGTCGGCGACAAGGTCATCGCCGGCGAGAAGGTCGACGTGAAGCCCGGCAACGCCATGCCGCTCGCCAGCATGCCGATCGGCACGATCGTCCACAACGTCGAGCTGAAGCCCGGCCGCGGCGGCCAGATCGCCCGCTCGGCCGGTGCCTTCGTCCAGCTCGTCGGTCGCGATGCCGGCTGGGCGATCCTGAAGCTTTCCTCGGGCGAAACGCGCCGCGTGCGCGCCGAGTGCATGGCGACCGTCGGTGCCGTCTCCAATCCCGACCACTCCAACCAGGTCGACCGGCAAGGCCGGCCGCACGCGCTGGAAGGGTACCCGCCCGACCGTGCGCGGCATCGCCATGAACCCGATCGATCACCCCAACGGCGGCCGCACCAACGGCGGCAAGCACTGGGCGACGCCATGGGGCAAGCCGACCAAGGGCTTCAAGACCCGCAAGAACAAGTCGACCGACAAGTACATCGTCCGCAGCCGTCACGGCGAAGAAGTAGCACCCGACCGGCACGCGAACCGCGACTAACACGAGAACGAAGGAGCGAGCCTCGTGGCACGCTCAGTCTGGAAGGGTCCATTCGTCGACGGCTACCTTCTCAAGAAGGCAGAGAAGGTGCGCGCCTCCGGCCGCAACGAGGTCATCAAGATCTGGAGCCGCCGCTCGACGATCCTGCCGCAGTTCGTCGGCCTGACGTTCGGCGTCTACAACGGGCACAAGCACGTCCCCGTCCTCGTGACCGAGGACATGATCGGCACAAGTTCGGCGAGTTCTCGCCGACCCGCGACCTTCCATGGCCACGGCGGCGACAAGAAAGCGGTGAGGAGATAGATATGGGCAAGCCCAAGCGACGCCCGCGCCCTCGCCGACAACGAGGCGCAGGCCGTCGCCAGGAATCTGAGGATCTCGCCGCAGAAGCTGAACCTCGTGGCGGGTCTCATCCGCGGCAAGAAGGTCGATCAGGCACTCGCCGACCTCGAGTTCTCGAGGAAGCGGATCGCCCAGGACGTCCGGAAGTGCGTGATGAGCGCGGTCGCCAACGCCGAGAACAATCACGGCCTCGACGTCGACGATCTCGTCGTTGCCGAAGCCTATCGTCGGCAAGAACCTGGTCATGAAGCGCTTCCACGCGCGCGGCCGCGGCCGCTCGTCCAGGATCATGAAGCCGTTCTCGCAGATCACCGTCGTGGTTCGCGCCGTCGACGCCGATCAAGCCGCCGCCAGCGCCTGAGCCGAGACAGTCAACGGAGCCCCTACCATGGGTCAGAAAGTCAATCCGGTCGGCCTGCGCGTCGGCATCAACCGGACCTGGGACAGCCGCTGGTTCGCCGGCCGCGGCGAGTACGGCCGGCTGCTCCACGAGGACATGGCGATCCGCGATCACATCATGAAGATGCAGCGTCAGGCCGGCATCTCCAAGGTCGTGATCGAGCGCCCGCACAAGAAGTGCCGCGTCACGGTACACACCGCGCGCCCGGGCGTGCTGATCGGCAAGAAGGGCGCCGACATCGAGAAGCTGCGCTGCGAGCTCGCGCGCCTGACCGCCTCCGAGGTCCATCTCAACATCGTCGAGGTCCGCAAGCCGGAGATCGATGCGACGTCTGATCGCCGAAGGCATCGCCCAGCAGCTCGAGCGCCGCGTCGCCTTCCGCCGCGCCATGAAGCGCGCGGTGCAGTCGGCGCTCCGCCTCGGTGCGCTCGGCATCCGGATCAACGTCGCCGGCCGCCTCGGCGGCGCGGAGATCGCACGCACCGAGTGGTACCGCGAGGGCCGCGTGCCGCTGCACACGCTGCGCGCCGACATCGATTTCGGCTACGGCCTCGCCCAGACCGCCTATGGCGTCATCGGCATCAAGGTGTGGGTCTTCAAGGGCGAGATCATGGAGCACGATCCGATGGCCGTCCGAAAAGCGCGCCATCGACATGCAGGAAGGCGGACGGTCGCGTCCGCGCGCGCGCGACCGTGGCGACCGCCGCGACCGCCGTGACCGCGCGTGACCGGCGGCGAGCGCCCGCAGGCGGCGCACCGGATGGCGAAGCCGCCACCAGCCGCCCAGCGACGGCGCCGACGCATAAGGTTTCGAGGAACGAAGACCATGCTGCAACCGAAACGCACCAAGTTCCGCAAGGCCTTCAAGGGCCGCATCCACGGCGCCGCCAAGGGCGGCACCGCGCTGAACTTCGGCTCGCACGGCCTCAAGGCCGTGGAGCCGGAGCGCATCACCGCGCGCCAGATCGAGGCGGCACGCCGCGCCATCACGCGTCACATGAAGCGCGCCGGCCGCGTCTGGATCCGCATCTTCCCGGACCTGCCGGTGACCAAGAAGCCGGCCGAAGTCCGCATGGGCTCCGGCAAGGGCTCGCCCGAGTTCTGGGCGGCGCGCGTCAAGCCCGGCCGCATCATGTTCGAGCTCGACGGCGTGCCGCGACCAGATCGCCCGCGAGGCGCTCATGCTCGGCGCCGCCAAGCTGCCGATCAAGACGCGGATCGTGACGCGCGTCCTGTGACGCGCAGGCAGCGTACGCCAAGGCGCGCCGCGCGCACGCTAGAGTGAGGAAGCCGCGATGAAGGCCAGCGGAATTCAGCGACATGACGCTCGACCAGCTCGACGACGAGCTGGTGAAGCTGAAGAAGGAGCAGTTCAACCTGCGCTTCCAGCGGCCTCCGGCCAGCTCGAGAACACGGCGCGGGTGCGCGAGGTGCGCCGCGACATCGCCCGCATCAAGACCATCGCCCGCCAGAAGCGGCTCGGCGCCGCCGCCAGCGCCTGACGGACGAGGAGAGAGCCAATATGCCAAAGCGCATCCTGCAAGGCGTCGTCGTCTCCGACAAGAACGACAAGACGGTCGTGGTCGAGGTCGAGCGCCGCTTCACGCATCCGCTGCTCAAGAAGATCGGTGCGCCGTTCGAAGAAGTATCACGCCCACGACGAGACCAACGCGCTACAAGGTCGGCGACCGCGTCCGCATCGAGGAGAGCGCGCCGATCTCGAAGCAAGAAGCGCTGGATCGTGCTGGGCGAACAGACGACTTGAGCTGACGGCGCCGACGGCCTGACGGCCGGAACACGAGCCGATCGCGATGCAAGACGTGCGCAGCGCCGCAATGGATGCCGGCAGGAAGGGTGAAGCGCGATGATCCAGATGGAGACGAATCTCGACGTCGCCGATAACTCGGGCGCGCGCCGCGTGCAGTGCATCAAGGTGCTCGGCGGCTCGAAGCGCAAGTACGCCACCGTCGGCGACACCATCGTCGTGTCGGTGAAGGAGGCGATCCCGCGCGGTCGCGTCAAGAAGGGCCAGGTCATGAAGGCCGTCGTCGTGCGCACCGCCAAGGGCGTGCGCCGCCCGGACGGCTCGCTCATCCGCTTCGACCGCAATGCTGCCGTGCTGGTCAACAACTCAGGGCGAGCCGATCGGCACCCGCATCTTCGGACCGGTGACGCGCGAGCTGCGCGCCAAGAACCACATGAAGATCATTTCGCTGGCGCCGGAGGTGCTCTGATGGCTCGTTGAAGATCAAGAAGGGCGACCACGTCATCGTTCTCACCGGCCGCGACAAGGGCAAGCACGGCGAGGTGATCGAGGTGCGGCCGAAGGAGAACCGCGCCGTCGTGCGCGGCGTCAACGTCGTGCGCCGTCACCAGCGCCAGACGGCGCAGACGCAGGGCGGCATCATCTCCAAGGAGGCGCCGATCCACCTTTCGAACCTCGCCATCGAGGATCCCAAGGACGGCAAGCCGACCCGCGTCGGCTTCCAGATGCTGGAGGACGGCAAGAAGGTGCGCTTCGCCAAGCGCTCCGGCGAGATCATTCCGGAGAAGGCAACTAAGCCATGGCCGACGACAGAACCAGAAGGGCGCAGCAAGGGCCAGCCCCAGGGCAAAGGCCAAGAAGGCCAGGAAGCGCGCAAGCGCCGGCGGCAGCCGCACGCGCCGCCGCCCCGCGTCCGGCGGACTACAAGCCGCGCATGAAGACGCACTACGAAGAGGTCGTGCGCCAGGCGCTGACGCGAGAAGTTCGGCTACAAGAACCCGATGCAGGTCCCACGCATCGAGAAGATCGTGCTCAACATGGGCGTCGGCGAGGCCGTCGCCGACCGCAAGAAGGTCGAGAACGCGGCCGGCGACCTTGCGCTGATCGCCGGCCAGAAGCCGGTGATCACGCGCGCGCGCAAGTCGATCGCCACCTTCAAGGTGCGCGAAGGCATGACGCTCGGCGCCAAGGTCACGCTGCGCGGCGACCGCATGTACGAGTTCCTCGACCGCCTCGTGACGATCGCGCTGCCGCGCGTCAAGGACTTCCGCGGCCTCAACCCGAAGAGCTTCGACGGCCGCGGCAACTATGCGCATGCGGCCTCAAGGAGCACATCGTGTTCCCCGAGATCGACTACGACAAGGTCGACGAGATCTGGGGCATGGACATCGTCGTGTGCACGTCCGCTCGAACCGACGACGAGGCGCGCGAGCTGTTGCGCGGCTTCAATTTCCCGTTCCGCAGCTAGAGGAACCTCGGACGGTACTCGACGCCGACCGAAAGGCCTTTGCAGGAGTAGACAGAATGGCAAAGACGAGTTCGATGGAGAAGAACAAGCGCCGCCGGCAGCTGGTCGACGCAGTACGCGGACAAGCGCAAGCGCCTCAAGGCGATCGCCAGCGACTCTCGCAGCCGACGGAGGAGCGCTTTGCTGCGCGCCTCAAGCTGGCCGAGATGCCGCGCAACTCTCGGCAAGACGCGCATTCGCAACCGTTGCGAGATGACCGGTCGGCCGCGCGGCTACTACCGCAAGCTGAAGATGTGCCGCAACCAGCTGCGTGAGCTGTGCCGCGCCAGGGCCTGATCCCCGGCATGGTCAAGTCGAGCTGGTAAGGAGGACACGCGATGCCAATGAACGATCCTCTCGGCGATATGCTGACCCGCATCCGCAACGCGCAGATGCGCCGCCGGCCGAAGGTGTCGACGCCAGCCTCGAAGCTGCGCGAGCGCGTGCTCGATGTGCTGGCCGAGGAAGGCTTTATCCGCGGTTACGCGCGCGTCGAGCAGAAGGGCGGCACGCCCGAGTTCGAGATCGAGCTGAAGTACTACAACGGCCAGCCGGCGATCCGCGAGATCGAGCGCGTCTCCAAGCCTGGCCGCCGGGTCTATTCGCCGGTCAAGGATCTGCCGACGGTCGCCAACGGCCTCGGTGTCGCGATCCTGTCGACGCCCAAGGGCGTGATGTCGGATGCGCGGGCTCGTGAGGAGAACGTCGGCGGCGAGATCCTCTGCAACGTCTTCTGATGAAGGTCGAGCCGGACCGGCGCTGGCTGGACCTGAGGACAAGGAACTGAAGTCATGTCACGCATCGGAAAGAAGCCAGTCCCGGTCCCGGTCGAACGTCCAGGCGACGGTCGACGGCCAGACGGTCAAGGTCAAGGGGCCCAAGGGCGAGCTGTCGTTCACCGTGCCCGAGGAGGTCAAGGTCGAGCAGACGGCTGACGGCATCGTCGTCGACCCCGCGCGAGGACACCAAGCAGCGCGCGCTCGATGTGGGGCATGTCGCGCACGCAGGTCGCCAATCTCGTCGAGGGCGTGACGAGCGGCTACTACGCAGACGCTGGAGATCCACGGCGTCGGCTATCGCGCCGCCATGAAGGGCAAGGACAGCTGCAGCTGCAGCGTCGGTTTCAGCCATGAGGTGCTGCATCCGATCCCGCCGGGCGTCGAGGTCGAAGTTGGCGGCGCCAAGCAGGAAATCATCACGGTCACCGGCATCGACAAGCAGCTCGTCGGTCAGGTGGCCGCCGAGATCCGCGCCTATCGTCCGCCGGAGCCCTACCAGGGCAAGGGCGTGCGCTATCAGGGCGAGTACATCTTCCGCAAGGAAGGCAAGAAGAAGTAAGGATCGGCGACATGACATGTCGACTTTCACAGAACTCGATCGAAGCGGCGCGATCGCGTGCGCCGCGCGCTGAAGAAGCGCGCGGACGGGCGTCCGCGGCTTTCGGTGCATCGCTCGTCGAAGCATATCTACGCGCAGGTCATCGACGATGTCGAGCGGCCACACGATCGCCGCGGCTTCGACGCTCGAAAAGGATCTGCGGGCCAGCTCAAGACCGGCGCCGACAAGGACGGCCGCCGCAGCGGTCGGCAAGCTGCTTGCCGAGCGTGCCAGCGCGGCCGGCGTCAAGGACGGTCGTCTTCGACCGCGGCGGCTACCTGTTTCATGGGCGCGTGAAAGCGCTCGCCGATGCCGCCCGCGAGGGCGGCCTGAGCTTCTAGATAGAAAGGATTCGCACGTGGCACGTTCCCCCGAAGAGATCGCGGCGTGATCGTGATCGCGACGAGCGCGACAGCGAGTTCTCCGACAAGCTCGTCCACATCAACCGCGTCGCGAAGGTGGTGAAGGGCGGCAAGCGCTTCGGCTTCGCAGCGCTCGTCGTGGTCGGCGATCTGCAAGGGCCGGGTCGGCTTCGGTCACGGCAAGGCGCGCGAGGTGCCGGAGGCGATCCGCAAGGCGACCGAAGGCGGCCAAGCGCAGCCTCATGCGCGTGCCGTTGCGCGATGGCCGCACGCTGCACCACGACAGCGACGGCCGTCACGGTGCCGGCCACGTCGTCCTGCGCTCGGCTCCTCCGGGAACCGGCATCATCGCCGGCGGCGCGATGCGCGCCGTGTTCGAGATGCTCGGCGTCCACGACGTCGTGGCCAAGTCGCTCGGCTCGCACCAACCCCTACAACGTCGTGCGCGCCACGCTTCGACGCGCTGAAGGCACAGGAAAATCCGCGCGCCATCGCCGCCCGCCGTGCCAAGAAGGTGAGCGAGATCGTCGCCGCCGCCGTGACGGCTCCACCGCCGTGGAGGGCGAAGGCGCGATCGAGGCCGATTCGGCAGCCTGAGCATCGAGCACGCTGTGCGCGGCCGGCGCCTGACGCACGCCGCAATCGCAGAGGTATGAGACCATGGCTCGGCAAAGAAGACCATCACCGTCGAGCAGATCGCCAGCCCGATCCGCGGCGTGACGGCAAGCAGCGCCAGACCCTGATCGGGCTGGGGCTCAACAAGCTGCACCGGCGCCGCGACGCTCGAGGATACGCCCTCCGTGCGCGGCATGATCGCCAAGATCCCCCACCTCGTGCGCATCGTCGACGAGAAGGCGTGATCGCGACCAACACAGAAGGAGACGGAATCCCACCCATGCGGCTCAATGAGATCAAAGACAACGCCGGCGCGCGCAAGTTCCGCGTGCGCATCGGCCGCGGCATCGGCTCCGGCGTCGGCAAGACCGGCGGCCGCGGCGGCAAGGGCCAGACAGCGCGCGTCGGGCGTCGCCATCGGCGGCTTCGAAGGCGGCCAGATGCCGCTCCACCGCCGCCTGCCGAAGCGCGGCTTCAACAAGTGGCGGCGCAAGGACTACAACGAGGTCAGCCTCGCCGCCCTGCAGAAGGGCATCGACGACGGCAAGCTCGCAGGCCGGGCAGGCGATCGACGTCGCATCGCTCGTGGCCGCGGCCTGCTGCGGCGCCCGCAAGGACGGCCTGCGCGTGCTCGGCAACGGCGAGCTGACCGCCAAAGCTGGCGATCACCGTCAATCATGCCACCGCCAGCGCCAAGGCCGCCATCGAGAAGGCCGGCGGCTCGGTCGACGCTGATCGAGAACAAGGTGCTCGAGGCCGACGAGAAGAAGCGCGACAAGACGGCCGCCAAGAAGGCCAAGACTGGCAAGAAGGCGGCCGGCGGCGCCGACGACTGAGGCCCGGCGCCGGGCGGCGGCGACGCAGCCGCGCACCGGGCCACGGGAGGTGTTGCGGGACCGCGCACCTTGCGCCATGTTCGCAGCATGCTGGGGCGGTAGCGCCTTTGGCTGAGAACCGCCGGCCTGCCGGGCCCGATCGAACCGGGCACTGGCGAGGTTCGGGAGACACGCACATGGCATCCGCTGCCGAGCAGCTCGCCGCAAACCTCAACTTCGGCGCCTTCGCCAAGGCCGAGGATCTGAAGCGGCGCATCTGGTTCACGCTCGGCGCGCTGCTCGTCTATCGGCTCGGCACGTTCATTCCGCTGCCCGGCATCAATCCCGCCGCCTTCGCCGAGACCTTCAAGGCCAACGCCGGCGGCATTCTCGGCATGTTCAACATGTTCGCCGGCGGCGCCGTCGAGCGCATGGCGATCTTCGCGCTCAACATCATGCCCTACATCTCCGCCTCGATCATCATGCAGCTGATGACGTCCGTCGACAAACGGCTGGAGGCGCTGAAGAAGGAAGGCGAGCAGGGCCGCAAGCAGATCAACCAGTACACCCGCTACCTGACCGTGGTGCTGGCCGCCTTCCAGGCCTACGGCATCGCGATCGGCCTGGAGGGCTCGCGCAGCGCCGCCGGCGCCGTCGTCATCGATCCCGGCTGGTTCTTCCGCATTTCCACCGTCATCACGCTGGTCGGCGGCACGGTGTTCCTGATGTGGCTCGGCGAGCAGATCACCGCAGCGCGGCGTCGGCAACGGCATCTCGCTGATCATCTTCGCCGGCATCGTCGCCGGCTTGCCGACGGCGCTGGTCGTCCATGTTCGAGCTGGCCCGGACCGGCCCGCTCATCGACCGGCCTGCTGCTCGCGCTGCTCGTCGCTGATGCTGGCCGTGGTCGCGGCATCGTCTTCATCGAGCGCGCGCAGCGGCGGCTGCTGATCCAGTATCCCGAAGCGACAGGTCGGCAACCGCATGTTCCAGGGCGACAGCTCGCACCTGCCGCTGAAGCTGAATTCCGCCGGCGTCATCCCGCCGATCTTCGCCTCCTCGCTGCTGCTGCTGCCGATCACGGCTGCCCAGTTCTCGGCCGGCCAGGGCCCGGAATGGCTGAACGCGATCGTTGCCGCACTGGGCCACGGCCAGCCGCTGCTACATTCTGATCTACGTGGCGCTGATCATCTTCTTCGCGTTCTTCTACACGGCCGTCGTGTTCAATCCGCAGGAGACGGCCGACAATCTGCGCAAGTATGGCGGCTTCATGCCGGGCCTCCGCCCAGGCGCACAGACGGCCGAGTACATCGACTATGTGCTGACGCGCATCACCGTCGTCGGTGCGCTATATCTCGCAGCGGTCTGCGTACTGCCGGAGATCCTCGATCGCCTATGCCGCCGTGCCGTTCTACTTCGGCGGCACTTCGCTGCTGATCGCGGTCAGCGTGACGATGGATACGGTCGCGCAGGTCCAGAGCCATCTGCTGGCTCACCAGTATGAAGGCCTGATCAAGAAGGCGAAGCTCCGGGGCGCGTCGACGCGAGGGGCCGCTGATGAACCTGATACTGCTGGGGCCGCCGGGGGCGGGCAAGGGCACGCAGGCCGAAGAGATCGCCGACCGAGCGCGGTCTCGTCCAGCTGTCGACCGGCGACATGCTGCGTGCCGCCGTGAAGGCCGGCACCGAGGTCGGCAAGCAGGCCAAGGCGATCATGGAGGCGGGCGGCCTCGTCTCCGACGATATCGTCATCAACATCATCGCCGACCGCATCGACGAGCCCGACTGCGCAAAGGGTTTCATCCTGGACGGCTTTCCGCGCACGCTGCCGCAGGCCGCCGCGCTGGACACGCTGCTGACCAGCAAGGGCAAGTCGCTCGACGCCGTCATCGAGCTGAAGGTCGACGACAAGATCCTCGTCGACCGCATCTCTGGCCGCTTCTCCTGCGCCAAGTGCGGGGCGGGCTACCACGACACGGCCAAGCCCCCGAAGAAGGCCGGGGTCTGCGACGCTTGCGGCTCGACCGAGTTCACGCGTCGGGCCGACGACAACGCCGAGACGGTGCGCAACCGGTTGATGGCCTACTACCGGGAGACGGCGCCGCTGATCGGTTACTACTTCGCCAAGGGTACCCTGAAATCGGTGGACGGCATGGCCCCCATCGGCGAGGTGACCCGCCAGATAGAGGCCGTCCTCGACGCCACGGCGGCGGCGTGACGCATGTCAAGAGGGATTTGTTGACGGGACGCGGGCCCTGGGCTACAACCCGCGCCTTGATGACGCACCCAAGCCTCGACCGGTCCCTCCGGCTGCCCAGCAGCCGTTGATGGGCGTTCGGGGCATGTTGGCTATTCGACGCAAGTCGCAGGCGGGCTTAGCCCCGCCCACGCGAGCGGCACTTGAGACAGATGACTTGAGACGGACCAGGAGAACGACGTGGCCCGTATCGCCGGCGTGAACATTCCGACGCCGAAGCGCGTCGAGATCGCGCTGCAGTACATCCACGGTATCGGACCGAAGTTCGCCAAGGACATCTGCGCCAAGGTCGGCATCCCCGCCGAGCGGCGCGTGAGCGAGCTGACCGATAGCCGAGGTCCTGCAGATCCGCGAGACGATCGACCGCGACTTCATGGTCGAAGGCGACCTGCGTCGCGACGTGGCCATGAACATCAAGCGCCTGATGGATCTGGGCTGCTACCGCGGCCTGCGTCATCGTCGCGGCCTGCCCGTTCACGGCCAGCGCACCCACACCAATGCGCGTACGCGCAAGGGCCCGGCCAAGCCGATCGCCGGCAAGAAGAAGGCCTGATAACTGAGCGGGCCGCCGAGCCGGCCCCCTTCGCCTCACCTCGATTGTCGGCCCGCGGGCGGCGGGTCTTGGAGCTCTGACATGGCGAAAGAGCAGCAGGCGCGCGGAAAAGTCCGCCGCCGCGAGAAGAAGAACATCTCGTCCGGCGTCGCGCACGTGAACGCGTCGTTCAACAACACGATGATCACCATCACCGACGCGCAGGGCAACACGATCGCCTGGTCGTCGTCGGGCACGATGGGCTTCAAGGGTTCGCGCAAGTCGACGCCCTACGCCGCGCAGGTCGCAGCCGAGGACGCCGGCAAGAAGGCCAGGAGCACGGCATGAAGGTGCTCGAGGTCGAGGTCTGCGGTCCCGGCTCGGGCCGTGAATCGGCCCTGCGCGCGCTGCAGTCGGTCGGTTTCCAGATCACCTCGATCCGCGACGTGACACCGATCCCGCACAACGGCTGCCGGCCGCGAAAGCGTCGCCGCGTCTGACGCGACCCGCCGTCGCGGCGTTGCCTGACGTCGCGACTCCATCGGGAACGCCCGCCGAGCGTCCGAAACGCTCAATTGCCCATTGCGCGAGGCCCCGGAGCGGGCCGCGCCCGCAATAAAACGACGAGGTCCAACCGTGGTCAACGTGCTGCAGAAGAACTGGCAAGACCTGATCAAGCCGAACAAGCTCGAGGTCACGCAGGGCCGCGAGCGGGGCCGTGTCGCCACGGTCGTCGCCGAGCCGCTGGAGCGCGGCTTCGGCATGACGCTCGGCAACGCGCTGCGCCGCGTGCTGCTGTCCTCGCTGCAGGGCGCCGCCATCAAGACCGTGCCAGATCGACGGCGTGCTGCACGAGTTCTCCTCGATCCCCGGCGTGCGCGAGGACGTCACCGACATCATCCTCAACATCAAGGAAATCGCGCTGCGCCTCCACTCCGAGGGCGCCAAGCGGATGGTGCTCAAGAAGGACGGCCCCGGCCCTGCGCGCGCCGGCGACATCGAGGCGAGCTCCGACGTCGAGATCCTCAATCCCGACCACATCATCTGCCATCTCGACCAGGGCGCCTCGGTCCGCATGGAGTTCACCGCCGACATCGGCAAGGGCTACGTCCCCGCCGACCGCAACCGCCCCGACGACGCGCCGATCGGCCTGATCCCGGTCGACAGCCTCTACAGCCCGGTCAAGAAGGTCTCCTACAAGGTCGAGAACACGCGTGAGGGACAGATCCTCGACTACGACAAGCTGACCATGACGGTCGAGACGGACGGCTCGGTCACCGCCGAGGACGCCGTCGCGCTCGCCGCCCGCATCCTGCAGGACCAGCTGGCGGTCTTCATCAACTTCGAGGAGCCGAAGAAGGCCGTCGAGGAGCGAGCGCATCCCGAGCTCGCCTTCAACGCCGCGCTGCTCAAGAAGGTCGACGAGCTCGAGCTGTCGGTGCGCTCGGCCAACTGCCTGAAGAACGACAACATCGTCTACATCGGCGACCTCATCCAGAAGACCGAGGCCGAGATGCTGCGCACGCCGAACTTCGGCCGCAAGTCGCTGAACGAGATCAAGGAGGTGCTCGCCTCCATGGGCCTGCACCTCGGCATGGAAGTGCCGAACTGGCCGCCCGACAACATCGAGGAGCTGGCCAAGCGCTTCGAGGACCAGTACTGATCGCCGTGAGTGGTCCCTCGCCGGTTGCAAAACCCGCCACTGGCAAATGACCACTCACCACTGCCAACCAGCACTGCCGACCACCACCGAGGCGAGGCCGAAGAACCTCCCCGGCAAACAACCAAAGCGAAAAGGATCAACGACCATGATGCACGGCAAGAAGTCGGCCGCCGCTTCTCTCGCGACAGCGGCCACCGTCAGGCGATGTTCTCCAACATGGCCGCAGCACTCATCAGGCACGAGCAGATCGTCACGACGCTGCCGAAGGCCAAGGACCTGCAAGCGCGTCATGGACAAGTACATCACGCTGGCCAAGCGCGGCGATCTGAACTCGCGCCGCCTCGCGGCCGTCGCGCCTGCGCGACGAGGACATGGTCAAGAAGCTCTTCGACATGCTCGCCCCGCGCTACAAGGAGCGCAATGGCGGCTACACGCGCGTGCTGAAGGCCGGCTTCCGCTACGGCGACAGCGCCCCGCGCGCCGTCATCGAACTCGTCGACCGCGACGTCTCCGTCAAGGGCAAGGAGGACCGCGAGCGCCACGAGGCGATGCTCGCCGCCCAGGAGGAGACCGGGGCCTGATCCGGCCCCACTCTCCCGCCGGTCACCTTCGACGACACGATGCGAGCCGCGTGGCCACAACCTCGCGGTTTTCTGCTCTGTCCATCGATTGTCGGATTGGTGTCCACGCACCAGAGGCTGCCGCGCGCAGTGTCGATGGCCCGCGAAGTGCGGCCGTAGCGCCGCCTTACAGCAGCGCCCAGCCCAGCGCGATTTGCACGATCGTATCCAGCCCCCGGCGCACGACACCCGCGCGCTCCACATCCTCCGCTGCCTGCAGCGGTACCTCCGCCACGGCGTTCGACGTGCTCGTGACCCTGAGATGCGCGACCACCTCACCCCTCTGAATCGGCGGCTTCAGCGGACCCATGTAGACGATCTCGCCCTTCAGGCGCTGGCTCGCCGGAAACCGCGGCAGCAGGATCGTCACGTCGCCGCTACCGATCAGCGGCACGAACATGGAGCTGCCGCCCCATACGCGTGCGCGCCCGATCACCTCGCCGGCGTCGAACACCTTGAATGCCGCAAAGCTCGAAAATCCGTACTCGATCAGCTTCTGCGACTCGCTCTTGCGGTCGTTCGCGGTCGGCAATCCACTCACCACCGCGATCAGCCGTCGCCCATCCTGCAACGCGCTCGTCACCATCCCGTATCCCGCCTCCTTGAGATGGCCGGTCTTCAGGCCATCGACACCGATGCTCGAGAACACCAGCGGATTGCGGTTGATGAACTTGTGTTTGCGGTAGTTGAAGATCTTCTGGCCGAAATACGCGTAGTACTCGGGGTATTCGCGGATCAGGTGCCGCGCCAGCATCGCCAGCTCACGCACCGACATCCGATGCTCGGGATGCGGCAGGCCCGTGGCGTTGCGGAAGGTGGACTGCTTCAGTCCGATCCGGCGCGCCTCTGCCTCCATCATCCGCGCAAAGGCCGCCTCGCTGCCCGCGATCCCCTCCGCCACCGCGATCGCAGCGTCGTTGCCCGACTGGATGATGATGCCTTGCAGCAGCTCACCGAGGCTGACGCGCGTGTTGACCGGCACCATCATCGCCGACGTGCCCGACGGCGCACCGCCCGTCCGCCAAGCGTTGACGCTCATCACGAACTCGTCTTCAAGCCGCAGCTTCTTGTCCTTGAGCGCCTTGAACACGACCGCGACGGTCATCAGCTTGGACATGCTGGCCGGCGCGACCAGTTCATCGGCCTCCCGCTGCCACAGGATCGACCCCGAGGCCGCATCCATCAGGATCGCGTTCGGCGCCTTGCTGGAGAAGTTGGCCGATTGCGCACGGACCGCCGCCACGCTCCCCAATGAAAACAGAGCGGCGATGAGGACCACGAGGCCCAGGCGACGCACCGGGCCCATGGCGGCGCGCAGGCACATCGATAGCATCTACAGACGTTCCACCACTGACGTTCAGGAATAGATCTGACTATCCCCGCTGCGGCGCGGCACTGTCAATGCCGTAGGCTCAATTCAACGGTCACAACGCTCCCGAGCGACACTTCACCGGCAAGCGTGAGCGCCGGGCGCGCCCCGTGCATCATCGCCGGCCGCGATACTCCAGTGCCGACCAGCCCCCAAGGCCAAAGGCCCCGCCCGCCCACCGTTCGCTGCTTCGTCCGCTGCGCACCAGCCGCGGCGCTGAGACGAGCTGCGGCCCCTCTGAGGACGCAACCCCGCGCCCCCGCGTGTTCCACGATTGTGATGCCAGGAATGCCCGCTCGCGCGTGTCGTTGCCGTCGAGCGGCGCAACGCCCGCGTACCGCACGCGCACGCGCCCTGTCCCCTGCCGCTCCAATCCGAGCAGACGCGCGGTCTCTCTCGACAAGTCGATGATACGATCGCCCGTGTAGGGCCCCCGATCGTTCACCCGCACCAATAGCGTCCGGCCGTTGTCCAGGTTCGTGACGCTGACATAGCATGGCAGCGGCAGCGTCGGATGCGCCGCCGTCAACGCATGCATGTCGTAGAATTCGCCGTTGGCCGTCGGCCGACCATGGAAATCGGCCCCGTACCACGAGGCGACGCCCACCCGATCGTAATGAGGATCGACACGGGGCACATACCAGCGCCCGCCGATCTGATAAGGCGCGCCGATCTTGTAGTGCCCACCGCCGCGCGGCAGCACGCGCGGTGCCGCATTGCGCCCGGGATCGGCGTCAACAAGCGTGGCTGACGAAGCCCCTCGCATCCCCGCAGTCGGCCGCGGCGGCTCGCCTGAAGGCGCACATCCGGCAAGCCCCGCGCCGGCCAGCAGCACACCTCCGGCTGCGATCCCAAAACGCCGGCCGCCCGACCTTACGCTGGCGCCCAGCCTGAACATTCCAACACCACGCAGTATCCTGGCGCCCAACGATCGACACCGACGCGACCGGCACGCACGCCGCCCCACGCCTACTCCGGACCGATAATGCCAGAGCCACATTGACAGCGCGTGAACGCACACAATGCGTGAACGTCCTGCCCGGAGCGGCCCAGCCGGCGCATTCGGCCCAATCGTCCCGCCGTGGCCCCGCGGCCCTTCCCTCTCCCGCCGCTTCGGATTAGGGTCCGCGCCGGCGCGCGCGCCAAGGATGGGTGGCCGAGTGGTTTAAGGCACCGGTCTTGAAAACCGGCGTGGGTTCACGCTCACCGGGGGTTCGAATCCCTCCCCATCCGCCAGAAAACTATATTTTCTATTTTAAATCAATAGATTGCCTTCTCATCGCAAATCCTTCCCCTTCACGTTCCCCTACACAAGTCGCTTGCTTGACCTGATCGGCACAGCCGCCCTCGTCGTGACCGCGATTGAGCGGGCATGGGCGATTTGCGCCAAGGGCACTCCGTTGACCAAAGGGGGCACCGGCGCAACCGCATTGTGAAGTACCAAATCGGCGTACGTCTAAAAATGAAATCTGGGCGCTTCGGCTGCTCGACCTTCGGACTGCAACTCTCAGCGCATTGGTTGGGCAGTCCGGGTGCGGTGTGTTGTGCAACAGGGGAGACGAAGAGATGCGGCTTCAAGAACTCGTTGCCAAGAATGGATCGCTGAACCAGGTCGCCGTGGTTGCGACAAAATCGGCGCGTGATCTACGGGCCGATGCCCTGGAGAGGTACGCAAGAGCCAACATGATGCCGTTGCACTCTCCCGAGCGCGCGAGGTTGCTGGCAGAGGCTATCCGACTGATGGCGCAAGCGGACCACGAGGGCGGGCGCGAGGTCCAATAGTATTTGAACACGCGCGGCTAGACCGGCCAGTCGAAAAGCGGTCACTCCAACCGCCGTATGGCGCGACGATCTGGATGAGAACCGCGTCAATCAGGATGAGAAGCGGCGGTCGGGTGGAGGGATGATTGTCGCGGGCCGCCGGCTTGGCAAGCGTTGATTGACGCGGAACGACAATCAGGTGGCGTCGCCGAGCGTCAATCAGGAGCCTTTTCCAGCTCCTTCGGCGTCGTGTGCGCGGGCGGCCGGCCGCGTCCGCGTTTCCGGTCGAGCGCGGCCTTGCGGCGGTAGCTCTCGACGTTCATCTCCAGGATCGTGGCGTGATGGACGAGGCGGTCGATGGCCGCCAGCGTCATGGCCTGATCGGGGAAGATGCGGCCCCATTCGCCGAACGGCTGGTTGGCCGTGATGAGCAACGATCGCCGCTCGTAGCGCGCCGCGATCAGTTCGAACAGCACGCTGGTCTCGGCTTGATCCTTCGACACGTAGGCGATGTCGTCGAGGATCAGGAGATCGTAGCGGTCGAGCTTGGCCAGCGCCGCCTCCAGCGCCAGCTCGCGCCGGGCCACCTGCAATCGCTGCACGAGATCGGTGGTGCGCTGGAACAGGACGCGCCAGCCGCTCTCCACGAGTGCGAGCCCGATCGCCGCCGACAGATGGCTCTTGCCGCCGCCGGGCGGGCCGAACAACAGCAGATTGGCGCCGTTCTTCAGCCACGCGTCGCCGGAGGCGAGCGCCATCACCTGGGCTTTCGACACCATCGGCACGCTGTCGAAGTCGAAGGTGGCGAGCGTCTTGCCGGCTGGCAGCCTCGCCTCGGCCATGTGCCGCTCGATGCGCCGCCGCGTACGGTCGGCGGCCTCGTGCTCGGCGAGTGCGGCCAGGAAGCGGGCCGCCGGCCAGCCTTCCTTGTCGGACTGCGCTGCGAGCTTCGGCCAGATCGCCTTGACGCCGGGCAGTCGCAACTCGGCGAGCAGCAGCTCGACCCGGGCGGTATCGATGGAGTTGGCTGTGGTGGTCATGCTGCGATCTCCTCATTGGAGTTCGCCGCAATGACCTCGATCGCGGCCAGTTCGTCGTAGACGCCGAGCGGCGCGAGCTCGACGGCGACGCTCGGGATCGCGGCCTCCTCGGGCCGGAAGCGGGCGCGGAGCGCGGCCAGGTCGGGCAGGCGTCCGGCATCGAGATCGGCGCCGATCGCGTAGGCAAGCTCGGCCTCGCACGCACGCTCGTGCGCCAACGCCAGAAGCTCGACCGTCACCTTGCAGGCGTGCCGGTCGTCGCCTCGTTCTCTCATGGCCTCGAACGCACGCTTGTACTCGGGCCGCGGAAAGAGCCGATCGCGATAGACGAGACAGCGCAGCGCCATCGGCTTGCGGCGCAGTGCATGGATGACGTGCCGGTAGTCGACGACATGGCCGCCCTTCGTATCCGACACCGGCTGGCCGCGCGGCAGTACCACAACCTGCGTCGCGCCGAGAAAGCATTCGAGCCGGTCGTCGAAGATGCGCACGCGCAGGCGATGCCCGATCAGTCGCGATGGCACCGTGTAGAAGACGCGCCGCAGGATGAAGCCGCCCGAGGAGGTGACCGGGATCACCTTCTCCTCGAAATCGGCCGTGCGCCGCGGCGGCAACTTGCCGAGCGTGCCCCGCTCCAGCTCGATGCGCTTTCGGCTGTTGGCATTGCGGCGCCCGACGATCTCGTCGACGAAGGCACGATAGGCGCCAAGGTCGGCGAAGTCGCGTGTGCCGCGCAACAGCAGCGCGTCCTCCAGCGCCTGCTTCAGGTGGCCGTGCGCGCTTTCGATCGCGCCGTTCTCGTGCGCGATGCCGGCGTTGTTGCGCGACGGTGTCATGCCGTAATGGCGCATCAGCGCGGCGTAGCGTGCGGTGAGGTCCTCCTGGGCGTTGGCGTCGAGGTTGCGGAACGCCGCCGACAGGCTGTCGCTGCGATGCTCCTTCGGCACGCCGCCGAGCGCCCACAGCGCGTTCTGCAGACCCTCCGCCAGCGCCACGAAGCTCTCGCCACCGAGCACGACGTGGGCGTGCTCGAAGCCCGAGAATGCGAGCCGGAAATGGTACAACCGGTGATCGAACGGCTGGCCATCGATCGTGATGCCGAGAGCGCTCGTATCGGTGAAGTCGGACAGCCCCAGCCGCCCGGGTTCGTGCTCCTGTCGGAAGATGACGTCCTTCTCGGGGCCTTCAAGCGCGCGCCACGCCCGAATGCGCCGCTCCAACGTGCGGCGGATGTTGGGGTTGAGTTCGGGATGCCGCCGGCGCAGCTCGGCCAGCACGCCGATGGCGCGGATGCCGGGCGCGGCTTTCAGGATCGGCACGATCTCGCCGTCCCAGTACGGCGCCAGCGGATCGGGCCGGCGACGGTCGCGCGGCGCTGCCTTCTGCGACGGTAGCCTCGGATCAGCCTCGATCCGGTAGGCGCTCGCGGTCGAGAACCCGGCCTTGGCCGCGGCGGCCTCGGGCGAGAGCGTCTGTCGGTAACTCATGTACAGCCTCATCTGGTGGTCGTTGATGTGGAGGCCGGGCAAGTGATCGATCCCCCTCGTTGTCGAGACGAATCAACAGCTTGGCACCAGCCCTCCCGACCGCCAGACGGGTCTGAAAGGCGCGCCGCCGGTGAGGGCAGGACTACGGTCGGGCTACGCCCTCCCTTCGTCCCGCCCCCACCGGCAAGTTCTCATCCTGATTGACGCTGACTTCTCACCTTGATTGTC